>NZ_JBIBIZ010000010.1:444335-486108 GCF_042958085.1 Streptomyces sp. NPDC008001
CCGGGGGGGGCCGCCGCCCCCCCGCCCCCCCCCCCCCCCCCCCGCGCGGCCGGCGGGGGGGGCCCCCCCCCGCGGGGGGGGGGGGGGGGGGCCCCCCCCCGCCCCCCCCCCACGGCTCGTTTCGCCTACTTCTTCTTGCCGCGCTTCTCCCGCACCCGCACCGAGATGTGGATCGGCGTCCCCTCGAAACCGAACTCCTCGCGCAGACGGCGCTCGACGAACCGCCGGTAGCCGGCCTCGATGAAGCCGGAGGCGAAGAGGACGAAGCGCGGGGGCTTCGTGCCCGCCTGGGTGCCGAAGAGGATGCGGGGCTGCTTGCCGCCGCGGATCGGGTGCGGGTGGGCCGCGACGAGCTCGCCGAGGAAGGCGTTCAGCCGACCGGTCGGCACGCGCGTCTCCCAGCCCTCCAGGGCCGTCTCGATCGCCGGAACGAGCTTCTCCATGTGCCGGCCGGTGCGCGCCGAGACGTTCACCCGCGGGGCCCAGGCGATCTGCTGGAGCTCGGTCTCGATCTCCCGCTCCAGGTAGTAGCGGCGCTCCTCGTCGAGGTTGTCCCACTTGTTGTACGCGATGACGATCGCGCGGCCGGCCTCGACGGCCATGGTGATGATGCGCTGGTCCTGGACCGAGATCGACTCGCTCGCGTCGATCAGGATGACCGCGACCTCCGCCTTCTCGACCGCGGCGGCGGTGCGCAGGGAGGCGTAGTAGTCGGCGCCCTCCTGGAGGTGGACGCGCTTGCGGATGCCCGCGGTGTCCACGAACTTCCAGGTCACCCCGCCGAGCTCGATCAGCTCGTCGACCGGGTCACGCGTGGTGCCGGCCATCTCGTTGACGACGACGCGCTCCTCGCCGGCCACCTTGTTCAGCAGGGAGGACTTGCCGACGTTCGGGCGGCCGATCAGGGCGATGCGGCGCGGCCCGCCGAGGGCGGTGCCGAAGCGCTGGGCCGGGGCCTCGGGCAGGGCCTTGAGGACCTCGTCCAGCATGTCGCCGGTGCCGCGGCCGTGCAGGGCGGAGACCGGCATCGGCTCGCCCAGGCCCAGCGACCACAGCATGGCGGCGTCGGCCTCGGCGGAGGGGCCGTCGACCTTGTTGGCGCACAGCACGACGGGCTTGCCGGCCCGGCGCAGCAGCTTGACGACGGCCTCGTCGGTGTCGGTGGCGCCGACGGTGGCGTCCACGACGAAGACGACCGCGTCGGCCGCCTCGATCGCGTACTCGGCCTGGGCCGCGACGGAGGCGTCGATGCCCAGGACGTCCTGCTCCCAGCCGCCGGTGTCGACGACCTTGAAGCGGCGGCCGGCCCACTCGGCCTCGTAGGTGACGCGGTCGCGGGTGACGCCCGGACGGTCCTCGACGACCGCCTCGCGGCGGCCGATGATGCGGTTCACGAGCGTCGACTTGCCGACGTTCGGGCGGCCGACGACGGCGAGCACCGGCAGCGGGCCGTGACCGGCCTCGCCGAGGGCGCCCTCGATCTCCTCGGCCTCGAAGCCCTCCTGCGCCGCGAGCTCCATGAACTCCGCGTACTCGGCGTCGCCAAGCTCACCGTGCTCGTCGCCGTGGATCTGGTCGTTCATGAAGTCCGTTCCTCGTTCGTATGGTCGGCGGACCCGCGGGCCCGCTACTAAGTCTCGTTCAGCGGCCGGTCAGCCGCTTGGCGTCCGCCAGGTGCGCGCCCAGCCGCTGCTGGATGCGGACGGTCGCCTCGTCCAGCGCCTTCCGCGTGCGCCGGCCGCTGCCGTCACCGGCCTCGAAGGCGTCCCCGAAGACGACGTCGACGCGGCTGCGCAGCGGCGGCAGACCGCGCACGAGGCGGCCCTTGCGCTCGGTGCTGCCGAGCACCGCCACCGGCACGATCGGCGCCCCGGCCCGCACCGCGAAGTAGGCGAGGCCGGCGCGCAGCGAGGCGAAGTCGCCCTCGCCGCGGGTGCCCTCGGGGAAGATCCCCAGCACCCCGCCGTGCTCCAGCACGCCCAGCGCCTCGGTGATCGCGGCGCGGTCGGCGCTCGCCCGGTCCACCTTCAGCTGTCCGATCCCTTCCAGGAACGGGCCGAGGGGGCCTACGAACGCCTCCTTCTTGATCAGGAAGTGCACCGGCCGGGGCGCGGTGCCCATGAGCATCGGGCCGTCGATGTTGTGGGAGTGGTTGACGGCCAGGATGACCGGCCCCGCGGCGGGCACCCGCCAGGCGCCCAGCACGCGCGGCTTCCACAGCCCGTACATCAGGCCTATGCCGATCCGCCGGCCGACGGCGGCACCCCCCGGGGAAGCGGTCACGCCGACCGCTTCCCGTGCTCTTGGTCGCGCTCCGCCTCGGCTCCGCTCCGGCCGAGTGCCCCTCGCTCGTTCCTCACTCGGAACCCTCAACCTGCGCTGCGCCTCGGCTGCGCCGCTCCTCGACGAGGGTCACCACGCACTCGATCACCTGATCCAAGGTGAGCTCCGTGGTGTCCACCTCGACCGCGTCGCCGGCCTTGGCCAGCGGCGAGGTCTTGCGGCCGGAGTCGGCGGCGTCCCGCTTGATCAGGGCGGCCTGGGTGGCGGCCAGGTCGGTGGCCTCCTTGCCCTTCAGCTCGCCGCTGCGGCGGGCGGCACGGGCCTCGGCGGAGGCCGTCAGGAAGATCTTGAGGTCGGCGTCGGGCAGCACGGTCGTGCCGATGTCACGGCCCTCGACGACGATGCCGGCCGGTGCCTCGGCGGCGATCGTCCGCTGCAGCTCGGTCAGGCGCGTGCGCACCTCCGGGACGGCGCTGACGGCGCTGACCGCGGAGGTGACCTCCTGGGTGCGGATGGGGCCCGCGGCGTCGGCGCCGTCGACCGTGATGGTCGGCGCGGACGGGTCGGTGCCCGAGATGATCTCGGGCTTGCCCGCGGCGGCGGCGACCGCGTCGGCGTCGTTGACGTCGATGCCGTTGCTCAGCATCCACCACGTGATCGCGCGGTACTGCGCGCCGGTGTCCAGGTAGCGCAGGCCGAGCTTGGCCGCGACGGCCTTGGACGTGCTGGACTTGCCCGTGCCGGAGGGGCCGTCGATGCCGACGATGACTGCTGCCGGAGCGGTCCGGGCGGCGGTTTCCACGGTGTCAGACACCTTCCTTGAGCACGGGAGGGGAATACGGGCGGCTCTTACCAGCCTCCGACAAGGTTACTGGCTCGCGGGAGCGCCCCGGGCACGCCCGGGGCGGCGGCCGCTCCCGACGGGTCTCCGCCGCGCTACTGCCTCAGCGACCAGCCCTGCTCGCGGAGGGCCGCGGTCAGGGACCCCACCGCGCCCGGTTCGACCATGAGCTGGATCAGGCCCGCCTGCTGGCCCGTCGCGTGCTCGATGCGGACGTCCTCGATGTTCACGCCGGCCCGGCCCGCGTCGGCGAAGATCCGGGCGAGCTCGCCCGGCTGGTCGCCGATGAGGACGGTGACCGTCTCGTACGCGGCCGGGGCCGCCCCGTGCTTGCCCGGCACCCGGCTGCGGCCCGCGTTGCCGCGCCGCAGGACGTCCTCCAGGCCGGCGGCGCCCTCGCCCCGCTTGTCGTCGTCGGCGGCCTCCAGCGCGCGCAGGGCCCGTACCGTCTCGTCCAGGTCGGAGGCGACCGCGGCGAGGATGTCGGCGACGGGTCCGGGGTTGGCGGAGAGGATCTCCACCCACAGCCGCGGGTCGGAGGCGGCGATCCGGGTCACGTCGCGGATGCCCTGCCCGCACAGCCGCACGGCCGTCTCGTCCGCGTCCTGCAGGCGGGCGGCGACCATGCTGGAGAGCAGGTGCGGGGTGTGCGAGACGAGGGCGACGGCCCGGTCGTGGTCGTCGGCGCCCATCACCACGGGGACCGCGCGGCACAGGGCGACGACCTCCAGGGCGAGGTTGAGGACCTCGGTGTCGGTGTCGCGGGTGGGGGTGAGCACCCACGGGCGGCCCTCGAAGAGGTCGGCGGTGGCGGCCATGGGGCCGGAGCGCTCGCGGCCGGCCATGGGATGCGTGCCGAGGTAGCAGGAGAGGTCGGCGCCGAGCGCCTCCAGCTCGCGGCGCGGGCCGCCCTTGACGCTCGCGACGTCGACGTAGCCCCGGCCGAGGCCGTCCCGGATCGCCCCGGCGAGCGTGGCCGCGACGTGTGCCGGCGGCACCGCGACGATCACCAGGTCGACGGGGCCCTCCGGCGCCTGATCGGTGCCGGCGCCCCGTGCCGCGGCCGTCCGCGCCGCGTCCGGGTCGTGGTCCCTGAGGTGGACGTGGACTCCGCGGCCCGCGAGGGCGAGCGCGGCCGAGGTGCCGATCAGTCCGGTGCCGATGACGAGGGCGGTTCTCACTGGGAGTCCTTGCGAGGTGCGTGGAGCGTGACGGAGAGCGGGCCCGGCCAGCCTATCCAGCCGCTCCGCCGGCCGTGCGGGGCGGGCGCCCTGCGGGACTGCCGGGCCCGCGTCCGGTACAACCGTGCACATGATCTACCACGTGGTGCCCCTGGACGACTGGCTGGCCGTGCCCGACCGCCCGTACTCCCCCGCCTCCCTCTCCGAGGACGGCTTCGTCCACTGCTCGCCCGACGAGGAGACGACGCTCGCCGTGGCCACGGCCTTCTACAAGGACGTGCGCGGCCCGCTGATGGTCCTCCTGATCGACGAGCACAAGCTGGACGTCCTGGTCCGCTGGGAGGCCGCCGACCCGGCGCCGCCGCCGGGCGTCGACCCGGGCACGCGCTTCCCGCACGTCTTCGGGCGCATCAACCGCGACGCGGTCGAGGGAATGATGGAGATCCAGCGCGACGAGGACGGCCGCGCCACGGGCCTGGCGGTGTGGTCGTGAACCCGGGCGCGCTGGTCGCCGGGCACACCGTCTACGCGTGCGTGATGGGCTCGCGGGCCTTCGGGCTGGCGACGGAGGCGAGCGACACGGACCGGCGCGGCGTGTACGTGGCGCCGACGCCCCTGTTCTGGGGCTTCGACAAGCCGCCGCCGCACGTGGAGGGGCCGGCCGAGGAGCAGTTCTCCTGGGAGCTGGAGCGGTTCTGCGAGCTCGCGCTCCGCGGCAACCCGAACATTCTGGAGTGCCTGCACTCCCCGCTGGTCGAGCACGCCGACGACACCGGGCGCGAGCTGCTGGCCCTGCGGGAGGCGTTCCTCTCCCGCAGGGTCCACAAGACGTACGCGGGTTACGCGGCGGACCAGCGCAAGAAGTTCGAGGCGGACGTGCGGGCGCACGGCACGCCACGGCGCTGGAAGCCCGTGATGCACGCGCTGCGGCTGCTGATGTGCGGCCGCGACCTGCTGCGCACGGGGTCGCTCGTGCTCGACGTCGGCGACCTGCGCGAGCCGCTGCTGGCCGTGCGGCGGGGCGAGGTGCCCTGGCCCGAGGCCGAGGCCTGGCTGAACCGCCTCGCCGAAGAGGCCGCCGAAGCGGCCCGCACCAGCCCCCTGCCCGCAGAACCGGACCACGCCCGCGTCGAGGACTTCCTCATACGCGTGCGCCGCGCTTCGGCGCTCCGGGCGGGCTGAGGCGCAGGCCGGGTACCGGCCGCGCGGGCGCCGCGCGGCCGGCACTCCCGCCGCTTAGAGGTCGACCTCGCGCATCAGCATGCCGACCTCGGTGTTCGTCAGGCGGCGCAGCCAGCCCGACTTCTGGTCGCCCAGGGCGATCGGGCCGAAGGCCGTGCGGACGAGCTTCTCGACGGGGAAGCCCGCCTCGGCCAGCATGCGCCGCACGATGTGCTTGCGGCCCTCGTGGAGGGTGACCTCGACCAGGTAGTTCTTGCCGGTCTGCTGGATGACGCGGAAGTTGTCCGCGCGGGCGTACCCGTCCTCCAGCTCGATGCCGTTCTTCAGCTGCTTGCCGATGTCGCGCGGCAGCGGCCCGGTGATCGCGGCGAGGTACGTCTTCTGCACGCCGTACCGCGGGTGCGTCAGCCGGTGGGCCAGCTCGCCGTGGTTGGTGAGCAGGATGATGCCCTCGGTCTCCGTGTCGAGGCGGCCGACGTGGAAGAGCCGGGTCTCGCGGTTGGTGACGTAGTCGCCGAGGCACTGGCGGCCGTCGGGGTCCTCCATGGTGGAGACGACGCCGGCCGGCTTGTTGAGGGCGAAGAAGAGGTAGGACTGGGTGGCGACGGTCAGGCCGTCGACCTTGATCTCGTCCTTCTCCGGGTCGACCCGCAGGCCCTGCTCGGTGACGATCTGCCCGTTGACCTCGACGCGGGCCTGCTCGATCAGCTCCTCGCAGGCGCGGCGGGAGCCCATGCCGGCCCGGGCCAGCACCTTCTGCAGGCGCTCGCCCTCCTGCTCGGCGCCGGGGAAGGTCTTGGGGGTCTTCACCTGCGGCTTGTTGTGCCGCTCGCGGTTCCGCTCCTCGATCTTGGCGTCGAGCTCGCGCGGACGGGCCGGCACGGACCGCTGCCCGCGGCCGGGCGCACCGCCGCGGCCGCCGGCCGCGCTGCTACGCCGGGGGCCGCCCTTGGCGCCGCCGCGGGCCGCCTCGCCCCGGCCGCTGGTGGGGCCGGTGGCACGGCCGCTGGTGGCACCGCCACGGGTGCGCTCGGCGTCGGGGCCGACGTCGTAACGGCGCTCCTCCGGGCGCGGACGGCGCGGGCGCTCCTGCTGCCGGTCGTCGCGCGGGGCTCCCGAGCGGCCGCCCTCGGGCCGTCCGCCCGAACGCCCGCCGCCCGAACGCGCACCGCCGGAACGGCCGCCGCCCGCGCGCCCGCCCCCGGACGCCGGACGTCCTCGACCGCCCCGGTCGTCCCGGTTGCCGCTTCCGCTGTTCCTGCCGCTGCTTCGCATCAAAGTTCCGTCTTGTCGTCCGCTTCGGTGTCCGGTGCGTCCGGATCGAACGACGGCACACCTTCCTGAGTGTCGCCCTCGATCGCCTCCGCCTCGGGGAGGAAGGGCGCGAGCTCCGGGAGCTCGTCCAGGCCGCGCAGGCCCATGCGCTCCAGAAAGTAGTTCGTCGTCCTGTACAGGATCGCACCTGTTTCGGGTTCCGTCCCCGCCTCCTCCACCAGACCCCGCTGGAGGAGGGTGCGCATCACGCCGTCGCAGTTCACGCCGCGCACCGCGGAGACCTTCGAACGGCTGACCGGTTGACGGTACGCGACGACGGCCAGCGTCTCCAGTGCGGCCTGCGTGAGCCGCGCCTGCTGGCCGTCGAGGACGAACGCCTCGACGGCGTCCGCGTAGGCCGGGCGGGTGAAGAAGCGCCAGCCCCCGGCGACCTGCCGCAGCTCGAAGCCGCGCCCCTGGGCGGTGTACTCCGCGGCCAGCCCGGCGAGGGCTTCGGCGATCGCGCGGCGGGGGCGCTCCAGGACCCTGGCGAGGTGCTCCTCGGTGGCGGGCTCGTCGACGACCATGAGGACGGCTTCCAGCGCGGGCCCGAGGTCGAGCCGGGCCACGGCGGAGGCCCCGGCCGGCGCCTCTTCGCCCTCGTACGTCTCTGCGCTCACTGTGCACTCTCCTCCGGCTCGGTCTCCGGCGCGCGGTCGAACTCGTCCGTCACCCGCGGGCTCGCCTCGTCCCCGCCCGTCCAGCACACCGTCAGCTCCCCCAGGGCCTCGTCCTGGTCCAGGGCGACCACGCGCTCGCGGTAGAGCTCCAGCAGGGCCAGGAAGCGGGCGACGACGGTCAGGGTGTCGGCGGCGTCGCCGGTCAGCTCCCCGAAGGTCGCCCGGCCCCCCTCGCGCAGCCGGGCCACCACGACCTCGGCCTGCTCGCGGACGCTGACGAGCGGTGCGTGGATGTGGTCGACGTAGACCTGCGGCGCCGGCCTGGGCCGCATGGCCTTGACGGCCAGCTCGGCGAGGCGTGCGGCACCGATACCGAGGACGACCTCGGGCAGCAGCTCCGCGTGGTGCGGCTCCAGGCCGACCGTACGGGGGAAGCGGCGCGCCTCGTCGTCCAGCCGCCCGCTGAAGATCTCCGCGACCCGCTTGTAGGCCCGGTACTGCAGCAGCCGGGCGAACAGCAGGTCACGGGCCTCCAGGAGGGCGAGGTCGGCCTCGTCCTCGACCTCGGCGGCCGGCAGCAGCCGGGCCGCCTTGAGGTCGAGCAGGGTCGCGGCGACGACGAGGAACTCGGTCGTCTGGTCGAGGTCGAAATCGGGGCCCATGGCGCGGATGTGCGCCATGAACTCGTCCGTGACCCGGGAGAGGGCGACCTCGGTGACGTCCAGCTTGTGCTTGGCGATCAGCTGCAGGAGGAGGTCGAAGGGCCCTTCGAAGTTGGCGAGCCGGACGGTGAACCGCGAGTCGTCTCCGGCGTGGGCGGGGGCGGTGGTCTCCGGCGCGGCGGCGCCCGGCCCGGGGGCCGGCTCCGCGACCGGGGCTCCGGCCCCGGAAGGCTCCGCCCCGGGAGCCGGCGACCCGGGCTCCGTGCTCCCGGCGGCCCCGGCCTCGCCCTCCACGGGCGGCTGCGGATGCGCCCGGCCGGCCGGGCCACGGCCGAGGGGACGGCGGGCCGGAGAGGAGGCGGCTGCGGGCATCGGTGATCCAGGTGGGGGCGGAACGGGCCGTACGACGGCGCTCGGGGCGTGGTCACGGCAGGGGCTAGCGAGGCTAGCGCAGCGGAACCGCTCAGCGGCCGCGCAGGCGCCGTACGAGGATGCTCGCGTCGCCCCGCGACTCCAGGTCGGCGAGGACGACCGCGACGGCCTCCCGCACGATCCTGCCGCGGTCGACCGCGAGGCCGTGCTCGCCGCGCAGCACCAGCCGGGCGTGCTCGAGGTCCATGAGCTCCTCGGCGGAGACGTAGACCGTGATCTTCTCGTCGTGGCGCTCCCGGCCGCTGGGCCTGCGGCCCGCTCCGCGCCCGCGGCGGCGGCCCTGGACGGGCGGGGCGGCCTCGCCCTGGCCCGCGGCCCGGCCGGCGCCCGCGGGGCGCTCCTGCGCGGCCCCGGAGCGGCGCTCGGCGGTGCCCTGGTCGGCCGTGGTCCCGGCCGCAGCCGCCCCGCGGCCGCCGTGCTCGCCCCGCTCGCCGGCGGCGCCCGCGCCGCCCTCGGGCGTGGTGTCGGAGTCACCGGCCGGGCCGGGCACCCGCGGGCCGCCCTCCCCGTTCGCCTGCCGGCGGGGGGAGGAGGACTGCAGCCCGGACCCCCCGGTCGTACGGAACAGTTCGTCGGCGCCGGGCAGACTCACTCGGCGTGACACCGGGCGAGCACCTCCCTGGCCAGCTGTCGGTAGGCGGCGGCGCCGACGGAGTTGGACGCGTACGTGGTGATGGGCTCGCCCGCGACCGTGGTCTCGGGGAAGCGGACCGTACGGCCGATGACCGTGTGGTAGACGTGGTCGTCGAAGGCCTCGACCACCCGTGCGAGGACCTCACGGCTGTGCACGGTCCGCGAGTCGTACATGGTGGCGAGGATGCCGTCGAGCTCCAGGTCGGGGTTGAGCCGCTCCTGGACCTTCTCGATCGTCTCGGTGAGCAGCGCCACGCCGCGCAGCGCGAAGAACTCGCACTCCAGCGGGACGATCACCTTGTGAGCGGCCGTCAGGGCGTTGACGGTGAGCAGGCCGAGCGAGGGCTGGCAGTCGATGACGATGTAGTCGTAGTCGGCGAGCAGCGGCTTGAGGGCGCGCTGCAGCGTCGATTCGCGGGCCACCTCGCTGACGAGCTGGACCTCGGCGGCTGACAAATCGATATTGCTGGGCAGCAGGTCCATGTTGGGCACGGCCGTCTTGAGGAGGACCTCGTCGGCCGACATGCCCCGCTCCATCAGGAGGTTGTAGACCGTCAGGTCCAGCTCCATCGGATTGACGCCGAGGCCGACGGAGAGCGCGCCCTGCGGGTCGAAGTCGACGAGCAGCACCCGGCGCCCGTACTCGGCCAGGGCGGCACCCAGATTGATGGTCGAGGTGGTCTTGCCGACCCCGCCCTTCTGGTTGCACATCGCGATGATCTTCGCGGGGCCGTGGTCGGTCAGCGGTCCGGGGATGGGGAAGTACGGCAGGGGACGCCCGGTCGGGCCGATGCGCTCGCGGCGCTGCCGGGCAGCGTCGGGCGCGAGGGTGGCCGCGTACTCGGGGTCGGGCTCGTACTCCGCGTCAGGGTCGTAGAAGTGCCCGTCGGGCACGTCCTCGTAGTCGGCGAGCCGCGCGGGATCGACCCCGCCCCGGTCGCCGGCCATGGCGTTCACGTGATGGCCGTCCATGCTCTGGTGGGCTGTCGGTGTGCTCTGGATGTTCTGGTGTGCCGCGAAGGTGTGGACAGCGACGGAGCCGACAGCTTGGAGCCCCGTGGGACTCTGGCCCTGCGCAGACATTCCTGGGTGACCACCCCCGGGAGCAAATGTCGACTCATTCACAAGTCGTCCTACCTCCTTGGTGACCAGGAAACATCTAGATAGGTCAGCGTTGCACCATGCCGACGGTTGGCGACTCTATGGCGTGTCGGCGGTTCGCAGCAACACAATCCGCCGGAGACGGCACGATGTGTCGGCAATCGAACGGGCTTCTGTCAAGGGTCTGCGGCCCACAACCCGGAAGTTTCGCGGGTGGGTGACCAGGCGTCGAAACCGCTCGCAAAGCGGGCACGAACTGGGCAAAAACATCACCGGCCGGACCTTGCTCAACAAGGCCCGGCCGGGTGTGCGCTCTTGGCGTGTCGTGTTGACGACTCAGCCGAGCAGGGTGCTCAGTTCGACGAACGGCAGGCCGTGCGCCTCGGCGACGGGACCGTAAACCACCTGTCCCTCGTGGGTGTTGAGGCCCTTGGCGAGGGCGGCGTCACGGCTGAGCGCCTCCTGCCAGCCGCGGTTGGCCAGCTCCACGATGTACGGCAGCGTGGCGTTGGTCAGCGCGTAGGTGGAGGTGTTCGGCACCGCGCCCGGCATGTTGGCGACGCAGTAGAACACCGAGTTGTGGACCTGGAAGGTCGGCTCGGCGTGGGTGGTCGGACGGGAGTCCTCGAAGCAGCCGCCCTGGTCGATCGCAATGTCGACAAGTACACTTCCGGGCTTCATCTTGGCGACGAGCTCGTTGGTGACCAGCTTCGGGGCCTTGGCGCCCGGGATGAGGACGGCACCGATGACGAGGTCGGCCTCGACGACGGCCTTCTCCAGCTCGAAGGCGTTGGAGACGATCGTCTGCACCTTGGTGCCGAAGACCTTGTCGGCCTCGCGGAGCTTGTTGATGTCCTTGTCGAGCAGGGTGACGTGGAAGCCCATGCCGACGGCGATCTGCGCGGCGTTCCAGCCGGAGACGCCGCCGCCGATGACGACGGCCTTGCCGGCCGCCGTGCCCGGGACGCCGCCCGGCAGGACGCCGCGGCCGCCGGCCGAGCGCATCAGGTGGTACGCGCCGACCTGCGGGGCCAGCCGGCCCGCGACCTCGGACATCGGGGCGAGCAGCGGCAGGGCGCGGTTGGCGAGCTCGACCGTCTCGTACGCGATCGCCGTGGTGCCGGACTGCAGCAGGGCGTCGGTGCACTCGCGGGAGGCGGCGAGGTGCAGGTAGGTGAAGAGGGTCTGCCCCTTGCGCAGGCGGTGGTACTCCTCCGCGATGGGCTCCTTGACCTTCAGCAGCAGGTCGGCGGTGGACCAGACCTCGTCGGCCGTGTCCAGGATCGCGGCACCGGCCGCGACGTACTCGGCGTCGGTGATGGACGAGCCGACACCGGCGTTCTTCTCGACGAAGACCTGGTGGCCGTTGCGCACGAGCTCATGCACGCCGGCGGGCGTGATGGCCACGCGGAACTCGTTGTTCTTGACCTCGCGGGGGATGCCGACCTTCACGTCGATCACGGTCCTTGAATCAGAGAAATACAGGCTATTCCGGAAATGCGGGGGCACACCAGAGCAGACCGCGGCGATCGCGGCCCAACCAGTCTAATGAAGGATCCTGCGCTGTCTAGCCTTGCAAAGAGCCTATTTTTTGGAAGACCACTACCGCTTTCGCAGGTAACAGTCGGTCTGTGCTCGGTCCACGCTCAGTCCGGACTCAGTCGGGGTTCAGTCCGGGCCCGGCCGGTCCTCAGTCCGTCCGGTTCCAGGGCACCTCGGTCTCGGCGAACGCGGGGCCGGGCGGGGGCCCCGGCGAGGGCAGGGGCACGGGCGGGGCCGCTATGGGGCCGCCGGGCGGTGCCGTCAGCAGCTCCCCGGCCTCGGACCGGTGCCCGGCCGCCCCCGCGGGGTCGCCGAGCCGCTCCAGGGTGTCGGCGAGGCGCAGCAGCATCGCGGCCCGGAGCCGGTCGTCGCCCGCCTGCCGCGCGCACTCCACGGCCTCCCGGCAGGTCCGCACGGCGTCCTGCGGCCGGCCCGCGTGCTCGTGCACGCGGGCGATCTCGCCGAGGGCCCGTGCGTGGCCGGGCAGGTCCCGCAGCCGGCGGCACGCGGCGGCCGCCGCCCGCCAGGCCCGGAGGGCTTCGTTCCACTGCCCGGCGTAGCTGCGTACGGCGCCCAGGCGGCCGTACAGCCGCGCCTCGTCGGCGAGTTCACCGCGCGTCAGGCGCAGCTCCAGGGCGCGCCCGTACCAGTCGACGGCCCGCTCCCAGTCGCCGAGCTCGTGGTACGAGGCGGCGATGGACTCCAGGGAGCGGCTGATCGCGTACGGGTCGGCCGCCCCGCGGGAGGCGTCGAGCGCCTCCCGGTAGCGGCCGAGGGCGGCGGCGGTGCGGCCGGCCCGGGCGTCCAGGTCGCCCAGGTTGAGCAGGGCCGCGGCCTTCTCCAGCGGCATCTCGCAGCGCCGGGCCACGTCCAGGACGAGCTGGTGGAGCCCGTAGAGCTCCGGGCCGGCCTCCTCGGCGCCGAAGTGCGCCGTCAGGGCACGGGTCAGGGCGGACATCAGGCGCCGGGCCAGGGTGTCCAGACGGCCGTCCTGCACGGCCAGCCGCGCGGCCGCCAGCAGGGCCGGGAGCCGGTGGGTCAGCCACTCCCCCGCGGCCTGCGGCGAGGAGAACCGCAGGGGTCTGGGCAGCTCCGCGAGGCGCTTGCGGGTCAGCGGGTCGCCGGTGCGGGTGGCGGCCCGGCACGAGTGCAGCTGGCGGACGGTGCGCTCCAGCATCCGCGCCCGCGCGAGTTCGACCTCGGCCGGCCGCTCCTGAGTCCGCATCAGCTCCTTCAGCATGCCCAGGAGACAGCCGGGCACCAGGTACTGCGGCGGCAGCGAGCCCACGGCGGGCTCGGCCCGCAGCAGGCCGCGGCCCTCGAAGTCCTCCAGGGCGGTCTGCGCGGCGGACACCGAGCAGCCCGCCAGCGCGGAGGTGGTGTGGGCGTCGGCGGCACCCGCCGGGGCCAGGGCGAGGAGCCGCAGGATGCGGGCGGAGGGTGCCGGCAGCGCTTCGTAGGCGAGCCGGAAGGCACGGGCCAGGGGGCGGGCCGCGATGTCGTGGCCGTCGCCGGGCGGCAGCTCCCGCAGCCGGGTGACCGCGTCCACCACGGACAGCTTGGACAGGGCCGCGAGCCAGCCGCCGACCAGGACCAGCGCCGCGGGCTGGCCGCCGCACTCCTCCACCACGGCGGTCGCCGCGGCCGGGTCGCAGGTGATGCGGGTGGGGCCGGCGTAGCGCTCCAGGAGCTCGATGCCGGACGCGGTGTCGAGGCCGCCCAGGGTGCAGGGCCGCACGTCGGGCACGCCGGTCAGCGGGCCGCGCGAGACGGCCACCACCAGGCACTCGGACTTGTCCGGGAGGAAGGGGTCCACCTGCTCGGCGCCCGCCGCGTCGTCGAGCAGCAGCAGCGCCCGGCGGCCCTTGAGGGCGGTGCGCACCGCCTGCGTCAGCTCGTCCTCCCCGGCGCCCGCGGGGACGGGCTCGCCGAGGGCGGTGAGCAGGGCGCGGGCCGTCCGCTCGGTGGGGACGGGCTCGCCGCCGGCCTCGGTGAGCCGGGCGCGCAGCACGCCGTCGGGGTACTGGCCCGCGAGCTGACCGGCGAGCTCCTCGGCCAGGGCGGTCCGGCCGGACCCGGGCCGCCCGGCGATGAGCAGGACCCGGCCGCGCCCGCTCTTGCGGCCGGCGAGGGTGTCGAGGCCCGCGCGGACGATGTCGGCGCGCAGCTCCTCCAGCTCCCGGCGGCGGCCGACGAAGCCGGGCAGCACCGGGGCCGCCGGGCGGGCCGGCACGCCCGCGACCGGGGCGGACAGCCGCCGCCCCGGCGGCGCCGCCGCCATCCCGTCGCCGGTCTCCACCGCCTGCTCCGCCACGGGGCACACTCCCGTCCACCTGCCACGCACGAGCCCGCCGCGGCCGCGGTCGAGCACGCGTCGAGCCTAGTTCACGGCCCGGCGTGCCCCGGTGAGTCCCGGCCGCCGCCGTAGAAGATCACCTATTCGGTTCTCGTGATGGTAGGACGACCGAGTGCGCCGGACCCCGGCAGAAAACCTCCCGCCGCAACGGCTGGGGGCACCTCCCAGCGGTAGCTGGGGGAGCAACCACGGCGGCGAGGGTCCGGCGGAATCCGCGACGGCCGGGGGCCGCCTACGGATCCGCCGGAAGGGCGTCACGCCTCGAAGGGCCGCGCGGGCCATTCCGCGTCCGCCGGGCGGAGGGCGTCCACGCCATCGCCGGCCAGCGCCGCGGCGAGCGAGAGGACGCCGACGACCAGGCAGTTGTTGTGCAGCTCGCCCGCGAGGGCGCCCCGCACCAGCTCCTGGAGCGGCACCCGGGCGAGCTCCATGTCGAGCTCCTCGTGCTCCACCTCGAAGCGGTCGCCCTCGACGTCGGAGATCTCCCGGGCCAGGAAGATCCGCACGGCCTCGTCGCAGCCGCCGGGCGTGGTGTAGACGTCGGTCAGCACCCGCCAGTCCTCGGCCTTGACGTGGGCCTCCTCGTACAGCTCGCGCTGCGCGGCGTGCAGCGGGTTCTCGCCGGGGACGTCGAGGAGGCCGGCGGGGATCTCCCACAGCCGCTGCCGGACCGGGTGGCGGTACTGGTTGATGACCAGGACGCGGCCCTCGGCGTCCAGGGCGAGGACGGCGACCGAGCCGGGGTGCACCTGGTAGTCGCGCGTGACGACCGTTCCGTCGGGCATCACCACCTCGTCCGTGCGGACGCTGGTCTTGTTGCCGACGAACGGGGTCGTGCTCGCGTTGACCTGCCACTCGGCGGCGGTGTCCTTGATGCCCATCTACGTTCCTCCAGAAAAGCGGAAACCGGGGTGAAGGCCTCCGTGCGGAAACCTTCACCCCGGTCAACCGTATCGGTCAGCCCTGCTGACGCTCGACGGCAGCCTTGACCAGGCCCGCGAAGAGCGGGTGCGGGCGGGTCGGGCGGGAGCGCAGCTCCGGGTGGGCCTGGGTGGCCACCAGGTAGGGGTGCACCTCGCGCGGGTACTCCACGTACTCCACGAGCTTGTTGTCCGGGGAGGTGCCCGAGAAGACCAGGCCGGCCTTCTCCAGCTCGGCGCGGTAGGAGTTGTTCACCTCGTAGCGGTGACGGTGGCGCTCCTCCACGTACTGCTCGTTGCCGTAGACCTCACGGACGATGGAGCCCTCGGCGAGCTTGGCCGGGTACATGCCCAGGCGCATCGTGCCGCCCATGTCGCCCTCGCCGGCGACGATGTCCAGCTGCTCGGCCATGGTGGAGACGACCGGGTTGGCGGTGGCGGGGTCGAACTCGGTGGAGTTGGCGCCCTCGATGCCGGCCAGGTTGCGGGCGGCCTCGATGACCACGCACTGCAGGCCCAGGCACAGGCCCAGCAGCGGCACCTTGTTCTCGCGGGCGTAGGTGATCGCGCCCACCTTGCCGTTCACGCCGCGGTCGCCGAAGCCGCCGGGGACGCAGATGGCGTCGACGTCACCGAGCTGGGCGGCGGCGCCGGCCGGGGTCTTGCACTCGTCGGAGGCGACCCACTTGACCTTGACCTTGGCACGGTTGGCGAAGCCGCCGGCGCGGATCGCCTCGGTGACCGAGAGGTAGGCGTCGGGCAGGTCGATGTACTTGCCGACCAGGGCGACGGTGACCTCGTGCGAGGGGTTGTGGACGCGGTCCAGCAGGTCCTCCCACTGGGTCCAGTTCACGTCGCGGAAGGGCAGGTCGAGCTTGCGGACGACGTAGGCGTCCAGGCCCTCGGTGTGCAGCACCTTCGGGATGTCGTAGATCGACGGGGCGTCGATCGCGGCCACGACCGCGGCCTCGTCGACGTCGCACATCAGGGAGATCTTGCGCTTGATGGCGGTGGGGACCTCGCGGTCGGCGCGCAGCACGATCGCGTCGGGCTGGATGCCGATGTTGCGCAGGGCCGCGACCGAGTGCTGGGTGGGCTTGGTCTTCAGCTCGCCCGAGGGACCGATGTAGGGCAGCAGCGAGATGTGCACCACGAAGACGTTGTCGCGGCCGACCTCGTGGCGGACCTGGCGGACGGTCTCCAGGAACGGCAGCGACTCGATGTCGCCGACCGTGCCGCCGACCTCGGTGATGACGACGTCGACGTCGTCGGTGGCCATGCGGCGGATGCGGTGCTTGATCTCGTTGGTGATGTGCGGGATGACCTGCACGGTGTCGCCCAGGTACTCGCCGCGCCGCTCCTTGGCGATCACCGAGGAGTACACCTGGCCGGTGGTGACGTTGGCCGAGCCGTCGAGGTCGACGTCCAGGAAGCGCTCGTAGTGGCCGATGTCCAGGTCGGTCTCGGCGCCGTCGTTGGTGACGAACACTTCACCGTGCTGGAACGGGTTCATGGTGCCCGGGTCTACGTTGAGGTAGGGGTCGAGCTTCTGCATCGTGACCCGCAGACCCCGCGCCTTGAGCAGCGCGCCCAGGCTGGAGGCGGTCAGACCCTTCCCGAGAGAGGAGGCGACACCCCCCGTGACGAAGAGGTGCTTGGTCGTCGTGGGCTTTGCGGCAATGGCCAAAGGGGGGCTCCCGTGGTCGCGAGTGGAGGGTGCGTACCGGCGCCCGCCCGGAGTTTTCGGGGGTGCCGTCGCTGCGGTTGGGGGGTCTTGCGCCCACCGGTCCACGGGGTACCAGGGTATCAGCGCCCCGGCCCGGCCGCTTCCGCCGACGCGTCCCGGCACCCTGTGTGGCCGTGCGTGGCGGCTGCGTCACAGGCCACCCATTCGGCTCAGATTCGTCCTCCAACCGTCGCGCGTCGCACCAACTCGGCGTCGTATCCTGCTCGGACACATGCAGCGAGCCGGCCGGCACGGCATCATCCCGCCCTCCCCCAGCCACCTCCCCCAGCCACCGCAGGGGGTACCGGTACCCGCAGGGAGAAGCAGCTTCCGGAACAGAGCTCGTCTAAAGATCGCTTGACCGCAAGAGGGACCCCGCACGGGGTCATGTGGCGCCGTTCGACTGGAGATGACGTGGCCGGGCGTATCGAGGATTACGCACTCATCGGTGATATGCAGACCGCCGCCCTTGTCTGCCGGGACGGCACGGCCGACTGGCTGTGCCTGCCCCGATTCGATTCGCATGCCGCGTTCGCCGGTCTGCTCGGCACGGAGGAACACGGCTTCTGGCGGGTCGGCCCCGCGCACCCCTCGGGGGCGGCGCCGCCGACCGCGGACCGCCGCCGGTACCGGGGGGACTCCCTCGTGCTCGAGTCCGAGTGGGACACCCCGCGCGGCACCGTCCGCGTCATCGACTTCATGCCGCCGCGCGACGGCGCCCCCCAGCTGATCCGCATCGTGGAGGGCGTCAGCGGGCGGGTGCAGATGCGCTCCGCGCTGCGGATGCGCTTCTCCTACGGCCGGGTCGTGCCCTGGGTGCACAAGGTCGGCGACCGCACGGTGGCCGTGGCCGGCCCGGACTCGGTGTGGCTCGACACCTCCGTCGACACCTTCGGCAAGGACCTCACCACCTACTCCGACTTCACCGTCTCCCCCGGCGAGCGCGTCGCCTTCGCCATCAGCTGGCAGCCCTCGCACCGGGAACCGCCCGCCCTGCCGGACCCGGAGGGCTCGCTGGCGGCCACGGAGGACTTCTGGCGGGAGTGGGTCGAGCACTGCACGTACCACGGGCCCTACCGGGACGCCGTGATCCGCTCGCTGATCACGCTCAAGGCGCTCACCTACGCCCCGACCGGCGGCATCGTGGCCGCCCCCACCACCTCCCTGCCCGAGGAGATCGGCGGCGTCCGCAACTGGGACTACCGCTACACATGGCTGCGCGACGCCGCCATCACCCTCTCCTCGCTGCTGCGCACCGGCTACCGCGAGGAGGCCCGCGCCTGGCGCGAGTGGCTGCTGCGCGCGGTCGCCGGCGACCCCGAGAACCTGCAGATCATGTACGGCATCGCCGGCGAGCGCGAGCTGGGCGAGGCCGAGCTGCCCTGGCTGCCCGGCTACGAGAACTCCTCGCCGGTCCGGGTCGGCAACGGCGCGGCCGACCAGCTCCAGCTGGACGTCTACGGCGAGGTCACCGAGGCCCTGCACCTGGCCCACATGACGGGCCTCGCCCGCAACGACTACGCGTCGGTGCTGCAGCTGCGCCTCATCACCTACCTGGAAGACCACTGGAACGAGCCCGACGAGGGCATCTGGGAGGTGCGCGGCCCGCGCCGCCACTTCGTGCACTCCAAGGTGATGGCCTGGGTGGCCGTCGACCGCACCATCAAGCTCATCGAGTCCGGTGACGTGGACGGGCCCCTGGAGCGGTGGCGCGAGCTGCGCGACGACATCCACCGGGACGTCTGCGAGAAGGGCTACGACAAGGAGCGCAACACCTTCACCCAGTCCTACGGGTCGAAGGAGCTGGACGCCTCCCTGCTGCTGATCCCGCAGATGGGCTTCCTGCCGCCCGACGACAAGCGCGTCATCGGCACGATCGAGGCCATCCAGCGCGAGCTCTCCACGCCGGACGGCTTCGTCCTGCGCTACCCGACGGCGGGCGAGGAGGCCGGGGTGGACGGCCTGGAGGGCGACGAGGGCGCGTTCCTGGCCTGCTCCTTCTGGCTCGCGGACGACCTGGCGATGATCGGCCGGGTCGACGAGGCGCGGCAGCTGTTCGAGAAGCTGCTGGGGCTGCGGAACGACCTGGGGCTGCTGGCGGAGGAGTGGGATCCGCGGCTGCAGCGGCAGGTGGGCAACTTCCCGCAGGCGTTCAGCCACGTGCCGCTGATCGACACGGCGCTCCGTCTGACGGCGTCCAGCGCGTTCGGGGGATAGCGGTACGTACGGGTTCCGGTGGCCTGCGATTCCGCCGGACTCTCGCCGCGGGGGCTGAGCGCCGTCGCGGCGGGATCAGTCTTCCTGCGCCGCGGCGGGCCATTTCCCCGCCGCGGGAACGCGGGCCGAAAGAGGCCGGGCGCCTGCTCTGCCGGGCGGCGCTCCGCCGGAGCCGGAAGGGGCCTTGCCCCTTTCTTCTCCGCCGCGACGGCGAGCAATCACGACGGCGCGGTCCGGCGGTGCCGAGCACGCCGGGGCCCGGCTACCGGCGCCGCAAGGCGAAGTAGAGCGCACAGCCGCTGACCGGCAGTACGAGAACCGCCGCCGCAGCGTTCAGGCCCCCGTACCCGCTGAAAGCGACGAACGCTCCGGAGAGCGCCCCGCCCGCCGCCCCGACGAGGTTCATCAGCGTGTCCGAGGCGCCCTGCACCTCGGGCCGGTGCCGGGCGTCGACCGATTCACTCAGCAGCGTCGAGCCGGCGACCGTCGCGCACGACCACGCGACACCCAGCAGGAACAGACCGGCCGCGACGGCCCACTGCCGGCTGCCCGCCGTGCCCGCGAGCAGCGTCGCGGCGACGAAGAGCACCTGACCGGCCAGGATCACCGGTACCCGCCCGATCCGGTCCGCGGCCTTGCCCACGAGGGGCGAGAGCGCGTACATGCCTGCGATGTGCAGGCTGATGGTGAGGCCGACGACGCTGAGCGAGGCCCCGTGGTGGGCGAGGTGGACGGGCGTCATCGTCATCACCGACACCATCACGGCATGCCCGAGGACCAGCGCGGTCAGCCCGGTCAGCGCGGAGGGTGATGCGGCCACGTGTCGCAGGGCGCCGCTCATTCGGGTAAGGAAGGGGGCCCGCCGGGCCGGCTCCGCGGCGGTCTCCAGGCGGGCGGCCAGCAGCAGCGGATCGGGCCGCAGGCGGGCCCGGATCACGGCCGCGCCGGCGAGGAAGGCGACGGCGGAGAAGACGAAGGTGCCCGCCTCGTCGGGCAGCCCGAGCGGGCGGGCGACGGCCGCTCCGGGCCCGCTGAGGTTGGGCCCGAGGACGGCGCCGGCCGTCGCCGCCCAGACCACGAGGGAGAGCGCGCGGGCCCGGCCCTCCTTCTCGGCGAGGTCGGTGGCGGCGTAGCGCGACTGCAGGTTGGCGGCGGTGCCGGAGCCGAGGAGGAGCATGCCGGCCAGGGCGAGGGGGGCCCAGCGGAGGGCGGCGCCGGCGAGCACGGTCAGCGCTCCCGCGGAGGCGACCAGCCAGCCCGTGCCGAGCCCGGCGCGGCGGCCGCGGGAGCGGGAGAGGGCGGCGAGCGGTACGGACAGCAGGGCGGCGCCGAGGGTGATGAGGGTGGTGGCGAAGCCGGCGGCGGCCTCGGAGCCGGTGAGGTGCTCGATGAGCAGACCGCCGGAGGAGAGCACTGCCCCCATGCCGATGCCGATGACGACCTGGGCGGACATGAGGACCCTGACCGTACGGCGCTGGACGGCGGCGCGGTCGGGCAGGGCGGGGCCCGGGGCACGGGATATGCCGGAGGGGACGGACTCGGGGGCTGCAGTCATGGGGGTCAGGGTAGGGGCGGCGCCGGGCCGTGTATAAGGCGTTTGCCGCGGAGCGCCGGGCCGTGACGGGGGCCTGCCGGGGCAGCCCTCCCGCCGCAACGGCGAGAAGCCCCCACCACGTGACCGGCGGTGCCGAACCGGCCTCAAGGCCGTACCTGACGACCCGGCTGGGCAGCCGGGTAGGTTCCGCCTCATGGAACCGCACATCCCCCAGGGCATTACCGTGGCCCAGGCCCTGGAACTGCCCACTCTGCGCAAGGGCCTTCCCGAAGTGCTCGCCGCAGGCGACCGGCTCGGCCGGTCCGTACGGTGGGTGCACGCGGGCGAGGCGCCGAACATCGCCGCCCTGCTGAAGGGCGGCGAGCTGCTGCTGACGACCGGTCTGGGCCTCGGCAGCCGCCCGGCGGAGCAGCGCGGCTTCGTGCGCGGGCTCGCCGAGCGGGGCATCGCGGCGCTGGTGGTCGAGCTGGGTGCGCGGTTCTCGACGCTGCCCGCGGCGGTGGTGGACACGGCGCGCTCGTACGGGCTGCCGCTCGTGCAGCTGCACCGGGAGGTGCCGTTCGTCGCGGTGACGGAGGAGATCCACACCGAGCTCGTCAACGAGCACTACGCCTTGCTGCGGCGCGCGGAGGAGGTGCACCGGCGCTGCACGGAGGTGCTGCTGGGCGGCGGCGGGGTGCCGGAGGTGCTGCGGCTGTTCGCGGGCTTCGCGGGCAATCCGGTGTTCCTGGAGACCCCGGACGGCCGGCTGCTGTACGCGGCGGGGCCGGAGGACGCGGCGGGAGGGACGGATCCGCTGCAGGTGTGGGAGGGGCTGCGGTCGGCTGGCCTGGCGGGGGCGGTCGTCACGGACATCCCCGGGAACGGCCCGGGGCCCGGTGCCGTACGGGCCCGGCTGGCCGTCCTGCCGGTGGACGCGCCGCTGGCGCCCGTGCACCGAATCGCGGCGGAGCGGGCGGCGGGGCTGCTGGCGATCGTGCTGCTGCAGGCCCGTCAGGAGGAGGAGCTGGCGGCGCGCGGGCGCGGTGACTTCCTGGCCGGCCTCGCCGAGGGCCGGGTGCCGGCGGGCGAGGCGGCGGCGCAGGCGCGGGTGCTGGGTTTCCGGCCGGGTCCCGGTCCGCTGCTGCCGCTGGTGATGCGGCCGGCCACGGATCTGGCTCCGCCGGACGCCCGGGCGGCGCTGGCCTGTGCGGTGCAGGAGGAGCTGGCCGGTGCGGGGGTGCCCGTGCTGCTGGGCGTCCGGCTGCCGGAGGGGCGGGTTCCGCTGCTGGTGGGCCTGCGGGACGCGGCGGAGCGGGCCGCGGTGGCCGACCGGGTGGCGGGGGCGCTGCGGGCGGGCGCGCTGCGGGCGGGGTTCCCGGCGCCGGTCGTGGTGGCCGGGGCGGCGGCGACGTGGGAGACGGCCGGGGCGGAGCTGCGGCACGCGGCCGAGGCGGCGACGGCGGCCCAGGGGCTGCCGGACCGGCCCTGGCACGACGTGCGGCGGCTCGACGTCGACGTCCTGCTGTGGCGGCTGCGTTCCCAGGGGGATCTGGCGGCGTTCGTCGACCGGGTGCTGGGCCCGCTGATCGCGCACGACGCCGCCGCGCGGCCCGCGCTGCTGCCCACGCTCGCCGCGTACCTCTCCCACGCGGGCCGCAAGGCGGAGACCGCGCGCGAGCTCCACCTCAACCGCCAGACGCTCTACGACCGGCTGGCCAGGATCGGACGGCTGCTGGGCGTGGACCTGGAAGACCCGGAGACGGTCCTGGCGCTGGGCCTGGCGCTGCGCGCCCGACGTCACACCGAATGGATTTGACCTGCGCAGATGCCCCGGGCTCTACTCGAACGGTGACGGGGACGAAGAAGAACGAGGCAGCGGCGGGCGCCGCCGTTGCGGACCGCGAGGATCTGCGGGCGGACTGCGGCAGCTGCTTCGCGCTGTGCTGCGTGGCGCTGCCGTTCGTGGCATCGGCGGACTTCGCCGTGAGCAAGGACGCCGGGAAGCCGTGCGGCAATCTGCAGCAGGACTTCCGCTGCGGCATCCACACGAGCCTGCGGAAGAAGGGCTTCTCGGGCTGCACCGTCTACGACTGCCAGGGCGCTGGGCAGAAGGTCTCCCAGATCACCTTCGGCGGCCGCGACTGGCGGCAGGATCCGGGGGCGGCCCGGCAGATGTTCGCGGTCTACCCGGTCGTGCGGCAGCTGCACGAGCTGCTCTGGTACCTGGCCGAGGCCCTCACCCTGCCGGCGGCCCGGCAGCTGCACGCCGAGATCCGCCGCGTGCACGACGACGTCGAGCGGGTGACCCACGAGAGCCCCGAGACGCTTCTCGCGGTGGACGTGCCGGCGCGCCGGCAGGAGGTCGGCGAACTGCTGCTGCGGGCCAGCGAGCTCGTCCGGGCGCAGGTCCCGGGCAAGAAGAAGAACCGGCGCGGTGCCGACCTCATGGGAGCCCGGCTCCGCGGGGCGAACCTGCGGGGCGCCAATCTGCGCGGGGCGTACCTGATCGCCGCCGACCTGAACGGCGCGGACCTGCGCACCGCCGACCTCCTGGGGACCGATCTGCGCGACGCGGACCTGGGCGGCGCCGACCTCACCGGCAGCGTCTTCCTCACCCAGGCCCAGCTCAACGCGGCGCGGGGCGATGCGCGGACGAAGCTGCCGGCGGGGCTGAGCCGGCCGGCGCACTGGGGTCCGGCGGCCTGAGCGGCGCGCCGGCCCGCGGAAGAAGACCGCCCGGCCGCCGCTAACCGCCCGGGGCGAGCTCGTCGTACACGCTCAGGACGTGGGCGACCGTGTCGTCCTCCGTGGGCCAGGTGGCCGCCTGGGCGCGGCCGGCGGCGGTGAGCTCGGCGCGGCGGGCCGGGTCCGCCAGCAGGCGGGTCACCGCTCCGGCGAGGGCGGTGGAATCCCCGTACGGAACGAGCTCGGCCGCGTCGCCGACGAGGTCCGGGACGCCGCCGACCGCCGTCGCGACCAGGGGGACTCCCGCGTGCAGCGCCTCCTGGGCGAGCAGGGAGCGGGCCTCCCAGCGGCTCGGCAGGATCGCGACGTCGGCGGTGGCGAGGAGCTCGGGGACGTCGTCCCGGCGGCCGACCAGGCGGACCGGCAGGCCTTCGTCCTCGATGCGGCGCTGCAGCAGCGGGCGTTCGGGCCCCTCGCCCGCGATGATCAGCAGCGGCTCGGGGTCCAGCTCGCGCCAGGCGCGGGCCGCGTCCAGCAGCGGGCCGTGCCCCTGGCCGGGCTCCAGACGGCCGACGGTGACGAGCAACGGGCGGGCGACCGCGCCCAGTTCGGCGCGGGTCTTGTCCTTCGGCTCGTCGTCCTCGGAGGCCGGGCGCGGGGCGGGCACGGCCGCGGGGGCCAGCCGGGCGTCCCGCGCGCCGCGCATCCGGGCCCGGTCGACCAGCTCCGCCGTCACGCCGAGGACGACGGCGGCGGCGCGGGCCGCGCGCCGCTCCATCAGCCGTACGAACCGGCCGCGGGGGCCTGCCGCGGACCGTGTCGTGTGCCAGGTGACCACCAGGGGGGTGCGGCGGCCGCGCAGCGCCAGGGCGGCGAGGACGGCGGAGCGGAGGCCGTGCGCGTGGACGACGTCGGCGCCGGCGCTCGCCGCGCGGATGCCGGCCACGGCCAGGGCGTCCGGCCCGGACCACAAGGGGGCGAACGCCGCGCCCGCGGCCGTGAATCCGTATCCTTCGCCCGTCCGCTGCGGCGCGCACACCGTCACCCGCACCCCGCGCGCCACCAGCCCCGCCGCCAGCGACCGCACGTGCGCGCCGCTGCCGGCTCCCCCGCTGCCCAGCACTTGCACCGCGTGCAGGGGCGGCCGCCCGTGGGGTGCGGGTGTACTGCTCACGCGGGGAGAACTCCTGATTCGGCGTCGGCATCGGAGAGGCGTACGGCGCAGTGCTGCCGCCCAGGATGCCAGCGTCCACCGGCATCACGGGACCACCGTCTCGCGGGTTGAGCGCCCTACCTCGCCCGCACATCCGCGGATTCACTCACATAGGTGATTTCTCGCGTCCATGGCGAGGGCCACGGCCACGAGCGCGGCAGCGTGCGCGGCGAGGGCGGCCCGTCCGCTCCCCGTCACGGCGGCGAGCCCGAGGCCCGCGCCGAGCGCGTGGGCGCCGGTGTCGCCGAGCATGGTCCGCTCGGCCAGATCGTCCGCGATCAGCGCGGCGGCGGTGCCCAACGGGGCGGCCGCGACGGCCGCGGCCGGGCGGTGTGCCGTGCCGGCCGCGGCCATGACGAGCACGGCCCCGGCGGCCCTTCCCGGCCGCACGTCCAGCAGGTTGACGAGGTGTGCGGAGCCGGCGATCACGACGGCGGCCAGTGCCTTGTCGAACGGCCGCTCCTTGACGACCGCCCCGGCGGCGCAGGCGGCCGCGCCTATGCCGATGAGCTTCACGGCGCCGCTGGTCACTTCGCCGCGGCGCAGCGCTCCCAGATGCGCCCGGAACCCGCGTCGCGGGTCGCCCGCCCCGGCGAAGTCGTCATAGGCGCCGCAGGCCCCTGCCGCGAGCACGGCCAGCGCTCCGGCCGCCCGGACCCGGGGCGGCAGCCCGGGGGCGGCGGCCAGGGCGAGGGCGGCGCCGGCGGCTGCGGCGGGGCCGGCGTGGAGGTCGACGGTGCGGCCGGCGTGATTGGTCCGCTCCCAGACGGCGGTGCGGACGGCCCGCCGCCGCCCCTCGTAAACCCCCCGAGCCACGGCAGCCCCGCAGAGCGCCACCTTCCCCACGACCCTCGGCATGATCATGCTCAGACCCTACGACGCCGCGCGGAGCCACTCGCTGAGGCCCCCGGCAGCTCGGCCCGGCGATGCCGGACCGGCCCGCGCTCGGGGACGCGTCCACCCGCCGGAGGCGCCTACACGCCCCCGCGGGCCGTGGCGAGGAGTTCCTCCGCGTGGGCGCGGGCCAGTTCCGAGTCCTCCTGGCCCGCCAGCATGCGGGAGAGTTCGCGGATGCGGTCCTCGCCCTCCATGGCCTGGACGCCGCTGCGCGTCACCGACCCCTCGTGGGTCTTCTCCACCACCAGGTGCCGGTCCGCGAAGGCCGCCACCTGCGGAAGGTGGGTGACCACCACGACCTGGGCCGTGCGGGCGAGCCGCGCGAGGCGGCGGCCGATCTCGACGGCCGCCTTGCCGCCGACGCCCGCGTCGACCTCGTCGAAGAGGTACGTCGGGACGGGCGCGGTGCCCGCGAAGACGACCTCGACGGCGAGCATGACGCGCGAGAGCTCGCCGCCGGACGCGCCCTTGGCGATGGGCCGGGGCAGCGCCCCGGGATGGGAGGCGAGGAGCAGCTCGACCTCGTCCGCGCCGTGCGGCCCGTACGCGACCGCCCGCCCGCCGACCTCGATGCCGGACTCCGCGTCCGCGACCTCGTTCTGGCGGACCGAGAAGGTGACGCGGGCGTGCGGCATGGCCAGCTCCGCGAGTTCGGCGGTGACCGCGTCGGCGAACCGCTCCGCCGCCTCCGCCCGCGCGTCGCTCACCGCCTGGGCGAGCCCGCCCAGCTCGGCGCGGAGCGCGTCCCGTTCGGCGGTCAGCTCCTCGATCCGCTCGTCGTCGCCGTCGAGCTCGCCGAGCCGCGCGGCCCCGCGCTCGGCCCAGGCGAGCACCTCGGCGATGTCCGGCCCGTACTTGCGCGTGAGCTGCGTGAGCGCGGCGCGCCGCTCCTCGACGGCCGCCAGCCGCAACGGGTCGGCGTCGAGGTCGGAGGCGTATCCGGCGAGCTCCCCGGCGACGTCGGACAGCAGGATGCCGATCTCGCCGATGCGGTCGGCCAGGGCGGCGAGCGCCGGGTCGTGCGCCCGTACGGCCTCGACCGCCCGGTGCGCGCCGGCGACGAGCGTCGCGGCGTCGATGCCCTCGGGGTCCTCGGGGTTGCCCGCGAGCGCGGCGTGCGCGGCGGTGGCGGCCGAGGCGAGGGCCTCGGCGTGCCCGAGCCGCTCCGCCTCGGCGGCGAGCTCGGCGTCCTCCCCGGGCAGCGGCTCGACGGCGGCGACCTCGTCCAGCCCGAAGCGCAGCAGATCGGCTTCCTGGGCGCGCTCGCGGGCCCGGGTCGTCAGCTCGGCGAGCTCGGCGGTGACGGCGCGCAGCCGGCGGTAGGCGTCGGCGTACTTGCCGAGGGGCACGGCCACCGCGTCCCCCGCGTACCGGTCGAGGGCGAGCCGCTGCCGGGCCGGCCGCAGCAGCCCCTGCTGGTCGGTCTGCCCGTGGACGGCCACGAGGTCGTCCGCGAGCTCCCCGAGCAGCCCGACGGGCACGCTGCGCCCGCCCACGTGCGCCCGGGACCGCCCCTCGGCGGAGAGGGTGCGGCTGATGAGCAGCGTGCCGTCGTCCAGCTCGGCGCCCGCCTCCTCCGCCCGCAGCGCCACGGACGACCGGGGGTCGACGGCGATCCGCCCCTCGACCACCGCGGACCGGGCTCCCATCCGCACCAGCGCGGGGTCGGCGCGGCCGCCCAGCAGCAGTCCGAGGCTGGTGACGACCATGGTCTTGCCCGCGCCGGTCTCGCCCGTCACCGCGGTGAAACCGGGCGACAGCTCGACCACCGCGTCATCAATGACGCCCAAGGACCGGATCCGCATCTCCTCCAACACGGATACGACCATACGAGGTTCCGGGGCCCCCTCGCGACGGCCACCCCCACCAACCCCCCTGAGGGAAACCCCACCACCGTTCCGGGTGACCACTCCATGGCTCCGGAAGGCCCCGGAACGGGAGGCTGGCGGCGACCGCAAAACCCCTTCCTGCCCCATGAGGTCGGTATGCCCGTTCGTCCCCGTTCACCCCGCGCCGCCGCATTCCTCCTCGCCGCCGCGGTCGCCGTGACCACCGCGGCCGGCAGCGCGACCGCCCTGGCCGGAACCCCCCGCGCCGCAGCGCCCGCCGCGCTCGACGGCGTGTGGCGCATGGACGGCTACGGCACGGTCGCCGTCGTCGAGGACGGCGGCCGCCGCCTGCACACGTACGAGACCACGGGGGTCAGCTGCCTGCCCGGCGCTCTCACCGCCACCCGCACGGGCCCCTCCGGCCCCTTCCGGCAGGAGGGCGAGGCCGACCTCACCGTGACGCCGCAGGGGCACGACGCGGCCCGGCTGGCGTTCGCCGACAACGTGGGCCACCGCACGCTCCACCGCCTGCCGGCCCTGCCGTCCGGCTGCCGGAACGCGCCCGCCCCCGGCCCGGCCGCGGACCCGCGGAAGGTCTTCGACACCTTCTGGCAGACCTACGCCGAGAACTACCCCTTCTTCGCCGCCCGGCACATCGACTGGAACGCCGTCCGCGACCGCTACCGGCCCCGCGTGACCGCCGCCACCGGCAAGGCCGAGCTGTTCCGCATCCTGTCGGAGATGATCGAGCCGCTGCACGACGGGCACACCGGCCTGGTCGACCCGGCCGACCCCGCCGGCTACTTCGCCGGGCACCGCCAGGACACCGTCCTCCCCGACGCGACGGCACGGGCCCGCATCGACAAGGCCGTCGCCGGCAGCGTCGCCGAGGCGGGCGCCGGGAGCACCGGCGTGCAGCGCTCCTGGGCCGGCGGGCAGATCACGTACGCGGAGCTCCCCGACCGGACGGGCTTCCTCCGCATCACCTCGTTCCTGCACTACGGAAAGGGCAACGACTATGAGGCCGACAAAGCCGCGCTGCGCGCCGCCCTCGACGAGGTCTTCACCGCCGCCCGCACGAGCGGCCCGGACGCCCTCCGCGGCCTCGTCCTGGACCTGCGCCTCAACGGCGGCGGCTCGGACCGCCTCGCCCTGGACGTGACCGAGCGGCTGACCGCCTGCCCCTGCACGGCCTATCTCAAGCACGCGCGCAACGACGCCCGTGACCCCCGCCGGTTCACCCCGGCCGAGCCGGTCCGGGTCACCCCGCACCACGGCCCGGTCTACACCGGCCCGCTGGCGGTCCTCACCGGCCGGCTCACCATGAGCGCGGGCGAGACGTTCACGCAGGCGCTCATGCAGCGCGGCCCGAAGCCCACGCTCATCGGCGAGAACACGCAGGGGCTCTTCTCCGACCGCCTCGAGCGCACGCTCCCGAACGGATGGCAGTTCTGGCTCCCGAACGAGGAGTTCCTGAGCGCGAAGGACGGCCGGACGACGTACGACGGGACGGGCATCGCCCCGGACGTCCGCGTACCCGTCTTCGCCGAGGAGGACCTGACGACCGGAAAGGACCCGGCCCTGACGAAGGCCCTGGAGCTGCTGCGGAGCGCCAAGCGCTGAGCCTCGTGGGGAAGCACTGAGCCTCACGGGGCCACCGGTCGGCCACGTCGTGGCTGCTCGCCGTTGCAGCGGACCCTTGTTTCCGCCGCAACGGCGAGCAACCCCCGTCACGGTGATCGGCGGTGCCGGGCCGCCCTTGGCCGAAAACGGCCGCGAAAATCAGTGGGGCGCCCCGCGCCACCCCGCCACCGGCAGGGCGAACTTCGCCACCAGCCGGTCCGTGAAGGACGCGTGGTGCAGCCGGGCCAGCCGCACCGGGACCGCCCCCCGCCGCACCTCCACCCGCGCGCCCGCCGGCAGCTCCACCGTCCGGCGGCCGTCGCACCACAGCACCCCGTTCGGGGTCTGCGGCTGCACCTCGACCGCGAGGACCGAGTCCGGGGCGGTGACGAGCGGCTTGGCGAACAGCGCGTGCGCACTGATCGGCACCATCAGCAGCGCCTCCACCTCCGGCCACACCACCGGCCCGCCCGCCGAGAAGGCGTAGGCCGTGGAGCCGGTCGGGGTGGCGCACACGACGCCGTCGCCGCCGAAGCGGGACACCGGCCGGCCGTCGACCTCGGTGACGACCTCCAGCAGCCGCTCCCGCGCCGCCTTCTCCACGGACGCCTCGTTGAGCGCCCAGTCGGTGTGCACCACGTGCCCGTCGGTCAGCACGGAGACGTCGAGCGTCATCCGCTCCTCGACCTCGTAGGCCCGGGTCACCACCCGGTCCACGACCTTGTCGAGGTCGTCCCGCTCGGCCTCGGCCAGGAAGCCGACGCGGCCGAGGTTGACGCCGAGCATCGGCACCCCGGAGGCGCGCGCGAACTCGGCGCCGCGCAGCAGCGTGCCGTCACCGCCGAGGACGACGAGGAGTTCGCAGCCCTCCAGGACGTCCGGCCGGTCCGGGCCGGCCCCGGTCAGCTCGACCTCGGCCGGCAGCGGCAGGTCGGCCGCCTCCTCGGCGAGGACCCGCACGCCGATCCCGCAGCGCAGCAGCCCCTGGACCACGAGTTCGGCACTGCGGATGGCCGCCGGGCGGCCCGTGTGCGCGAGCAGGAAGACGGTGCGTCTGCCCTCGGCAGCCTGCTCCCGCTCCCCCGCGCCTGCTGCTCCTGCTGTCTCTGATGCTGCTTCTGAAGTCGTCAACGCGGCCCCTCCGCCACTGCACGGTCAACGTCCGCCGGGTCCAGTTCGGGCGCTCCGGCGCGCAGCCACAGAAAGTACTCGACGTTGCCCGAGGGTCCGGGCAGCGGGCTGGCCGTGACCCCGAGTACGCCCAGCCCCAGCTCCGCGGCGCGGGCGGCGACCGCGCGCACCGCCTCGGCCCGCAGCTGCGTGCTGCGCACGACCCCGCCGCTGCCGAGCCGCTCCTTGCCGACCTCGAACTGCGGCTTGACCATGAGCACCAGGTCCGCGCCGGGCGCGGCGCAGCGCACGAGCGCGGGCAGCACGAGGCCGAGCGGGATGAACGACAGGTCGCCGACGATCAGGTCGACGGGGACGTCGTCGATCTGCTCCAGCGTCAGTTCGCGGACGTTCGTACGGTCCTTCACGGTGACCCGCTCGTCGCTCTGCAGCGACCACGCGAGCTGCCCGTAGCCGACGTCGACGGCGACGACGTGCGCGGCGCCGGCGCGCAGCAGCACGTCGGTGAACCCGCCGGTGGACGCCCCGGCGTCGAGGGCGCGGCGGCCCTCGACCTCCAGGCCGCGCGGCACGAAGGCGGCGAGCGCCCCGGCGAGCTTGTGGCCGCCGCGGGAGACGTAGTCGGGGTCGTTCTCGTCCTGCGTGACGACGATCGCCGCGCTGAGCTCGACCTGGGTCGCCGCCTTGGTCGCGACGGCGCCGCCGACGGTCACCCGGCCCGCCGCGATGAGCTGGCTCGCGTGCTCGCGGGAGCGGGCGAGTTTACGGCGCACGAGCTCGGCGTCGAGTCGGCTGCGTCGCGGGCGGGTCACTGCCACGGGTGGTTCAGCTCCTGTTGTCGTACGAAGCGGGGGCGCCCGGGGCGGCGGGTGCCCCGGACGGGCCGGGGCTCCGGTCGAGCGCGCTCAGCGCGTCCCGCAGGCCCCGGTGTACATCCTCGTACACCTCCAGGTGGCCGCTCACGGCGAGGTCGTCGGCGTCCGCCAGCCGGACGAGCTGCGCGTCGACGGCGGGGTCGCCGACCGGGGTGCGGGCGACGCCGAGCGGCAGCGGGCCGGGCGCGCCCGTTCCCGCGGTCCCGGCCCCGGCCTCGCCCGCCGCGGACCCGGGCTCAGGTTCCGGCTGCGGCTGCGGCTCCGGCTCCGGCTGCGCAGGACTCATCGCATCGCTCATGGCTCCGACGCTACCCCGGAACGGCGCCTGTGCGGCGTACGCGGTCGGCTGCGGTACCGTCCCTGGTGATGGCGACGATCGAGGAGTGCCGCGCCGCACTCGACAGACTGGCGGAGAGCCTCGCGGGAGCGAAGGGCGAGCTCCGTGACGCCGCCGCGCCCGACCGCTCGCTCAGCTGCCACATCACCGATCTCGACGTGACCTTCACCGGCCATCTCATGGGCGGCCGCATCCAGGACGTGGAGACGCAGCCGGGCACGCCCGAGCGGCGGGCCGAGATCGCCCTGACGATGTCGGGCGACGACCTGGTGTCCCTGGTGGACGGGCGGCTGAACTTCGCGAAGGCGTGGGCCGCGGGCCGGGTCAGGGTCCAGGCGAGCCTGCGCGACGTCCTGCGGCTGCGGTCACTTCTGTAGCGCGGTCGCGGCCGGCACCGCGCCGGCCCTGGACCGGCGCGCCGCCGGCACGACCAGCGGCGTCCCCGTCTCCGGGTCGTCGATGACCTGGCAGCGCAGCCCGAAGACGCGCTCGACGAGCCCGGCGGTCACGACGTCCCCCGGCGCCCCCTCGGCGACGACCTCGCCGTCGCGCATGGCGATCAGGTGGGTGGCGTAGCGCGCGGCGTGGTTGAGGTCGTGGAGGACGGCGACGAGGGTGCGTCCCTGTTCCTCGTGGAGCCGGGCGCACAGGTCGAGGACCTCGATCTGGTGCTGGATGTCCAGGTACGTGGTGGGCTCGTCCAGCAGGAGCAGCGGGGTCTGCTGGGCGAGGGCCATGGCGATCCAGACCCGCTGGCGCTGGCCGCCGGAGAGCTCGTCGACGTGCCGTCCGGCGAGGGCGTCGACGCCGGTCGCGGCCATGGACTCGTGGACGATGCGCTCGTCCTCGCGCGACCACTGCCGCAGCAGGCCCTGGTGCGGGTAGCGGCCGCGGGCGACGAGGTCGGCGACGGTGATGCCGTCGGGCGCTATGGAGGACTGCGGGAGCAGGCCGAGCGTGCGGGCGACCTGCTTGGCCGGGTACGAGCCGATGGCGGCGCCGTCCAGCAGGACGGATCCGGCGGCGGGCTTGAGCATCCGGGCGAGGGCGCGCAGCAGGGTGGACTTGCCGCAGGCGTTGGGTCCGACGATGACGGTGAAGGACCGGTCGGGGATCGCGACCGAGAGGTTCTCGGCGATGACGCGCTGGTCGTAGGCGAGCGTGACGGATTCGGCCGACAGTCGGCTCATGGTGCGGTCTCCTTGCTGAGGGTTCGTATCCGTCGTGCCGGTCGTGTCAGTCGCGCCGGTTGCGTCCGCCATGCCCGCCGCATCCGCTGCGCGGCTCATACCCGCCCCGCCTTGCGCTCCGTGAACAGCAGCCACAGCAGATAGCAGCCGCCGAGCATCCCCGTGAGCGCCCCGACGGGCAGCTTGTCGGCCCCGAAGAGCCGCTGCGAGGCCCAGTCGGCGCCGACGAGCAGGGCCGCGCCCATGGCCGCCGCGGCGAAGAGGTTGGGGCCGGCGGCGCGGGTCAGCCGGCGGGCGAGCTGCGGCGCGGCCAGGGCCACGAAGCCGACGGGCCCGGCCGCGGCCGTGGCGGCGGCGGTGAGCAGCACGGCGGCGGCCGTCACGACGAGCCGGGTCCGCTCGGGGCGGACCCCGAGGGCGTACGCGGCGTCGTCGCCCATCTCCAGCATGCGCAGCGCCCGCCCGTGCCCGAGGACGAGGGGGAACAGCACGGCGGCCGCGCACAGCAGGGGCCACACCTGGGCCCAGTCGCGGCCATTGAGGGAGCCGACCATCCAGATCATGGAGCGGGTGGCGTCGACGAGGTCGGCCTTGGTCATCAGGTAGTCGCGCAGGCCGGTGAGGACGGCGGCGGCGCCGATGCCGACGAGGACGAGCCGGTAGCCGTTGATGCCCTTCTTCCAGGCCAGCAGGTACACGGCGACGCCGGTGACGACACCGCCCGCTACGGCCCCGGCGGCGACCGCGAACGGGTCGCCGTGGAAGAGGACGATGACGACGAGGGCGCCGGCCGCGGAGCCCTGGCCGAAGCCGATGACGTCGGGGCTGCCCAGCGGGTTGCGGGAGACGGACTGGAAGACCGCTCCGGCCAGGCCGAGGCAGCCGCCGGCGAGCAGGCCCACGAGGACGCGCGGCAGCCGCAGGTCGTGGACGACGACATCCTGGGCGGGGGTGCCGCCGCCGGCGAGCGTGCGGACGACGTCGGCGGGTGCGATCGGGAAGTCGCCGGTGCCGATGAGGGCCACGGCCGCGGTCGCGGCGACGGCCAGGAGCAGCAGGACGACCAGGGCGGCGCGCGCGTCCACGCGCAGGGAGAGCCCGCCGCCGGTGCGGACGGTTCGTGTGGAGAGGCTCACTGCTGGGCCACCCTCCGGCGCCGTACGAGGTGGATGAAGACGGGTCCGCCGATGACGGCGGTCACGATGCCGGCCTGGAGCTCTCCGGGCCGGGTGACGACCCGTCCGATGACGTCCGCGCCGAGCAGCAGCACGGGTGACAGGACGGCCGCGTACGGCAGGATCCACCGCTGGTCGGGGCCGGTGAGGGCGCGTACGAGATGCGGCACGATCAGGCCGATGAAGACGATGGGCCCGCAGGCGGCGGTCGCGGCGCCGCACAGCAGGGTGACGGCGGTCATGGCGAGGGCGCGGGTCCTGGCGGGCCGGGTGCCGAGCGCGCGGGCGCCGTCGTCGCCGAGGGCCATGGCGTTCAGGGGCCGGGCGAGCGCGAGGGCGAGCAGGGTGCCGGCGGCGATGAAGGGCAGGACCTGCCGGATGACGCCGGTGTCGGCGGAGGCGAGCGAGCCGACGGTCCAGAACCGCATCCGGTCGAGCGCGGCGGAATCCATCAGCTGGACGGAGTTGACGTAGCCGTAGAGCGCGTAGGTGACGGCGGTGCCGGCGAGCGCGAGCCGGACGGGCGTGGCGCCCCGGCTGCCGCCGAGCACGTGGACGACGACGGTGACGACCGCGGCGCCGAGGAGGGCGAACCACACGTAGCCGCCGGCCGAGCTGACGCCGAGGAAGCTGATGGCGGACACGACGGCGGCCGCGGCCCCCGCGTTGACGCCGAGGATGCCCGGTTCGGCGAGCGGGTTGCGGGTGAGGGCCTGCATCACGGCGCCGGAGAGCCCGAGGGCGGCGCCGGCGAGCAGGCCGAGCAGCGTACGGGGCAGACGCACGTCGCGCACGATGACGTCGGCCTCGCCGTGCGCCGTGTGGAACAGCCCGTGCCAGACCTGGTCCAGCGGCAGCGGTTTGGCGCCGACGGCGATGCTCGCGACCGCGACGAGCAGCAGCAGGCCGGCCGCCGCGAGCAGACCGGCCGCCCGCGCGGCATTCCGCTTACGGCTTGCCGGGGGTGTCTGCGGGGGCGGCGGACCGGTGTCCGCGGGGGGCTCGGGGGGACTGTCAACCAACACGAGCCTTAGGTTAGCCTACCCTTAACTCCCTTGGTTCTTGCCTCGTTCTTGAGAGAAGCGCACCCCCATGAGCACCCCCTCTTCCCTGAGCACCTCCTTCCTGTCCCGCCGCGGACTGCTGGCCGCAGGCGGCGCCCTCGGCGCCGGCGCCCTCCTGACGGCCTGCGGCGGCGGCTCGGAGGGAGCCTCGGACGGAGACTCAGGTTCCGCTTCCGGTTCCGGCCCCTGGACATTCAAGGACGACCGCGGCGAGACCGCCAAGGCCCCCCGCACCCCCAAGAAGGTCGTCGCCTTCACCGGAACCGCCGCGGCCCTCCACGACTTCGGCGTCGAGTGCACCGCCGTCTTCGGCCCCACCCGCCTCAAGGACGGCAAGCCCGACCCCCAGGCCGGCGACCTCGACATCGGCAAGCTGACCGTCCTCGGCAACGCCTGGGGCGAGTTCAACGTCGAGAAGTACGCGGCCCTCTCCCCCGAGCTCCTCGTCACCAACATGCTCCAGGGCACCGAGCTGTGGTACGTGCCCGACGAGAGCAAGAAGAAGATCCTCAGCTTCGCGCCCGGCGTCGGCATCAACGTCACCAAGGTGACCCTGACCCGGGTCATCGCCCGCTACGCCGAACTCGCCGCCTCCCTCGGCGCCGACCTCCAGGCGAAGCGGGTCACCGACGCCAAGGCCCGCTTCGAGAAGGCCTCCGAGACCCTCCGCCGGGCCGCGCGGGCCAACAAGGGCCTCAAGGTCCTCGCCGCCTCCGGCTCCGCCGACCTGCTCTACGTCTCCGACCCCGGCGTCTACGCCGACCTGGCCTACTTCAAGTCCCTCGGCGTCGACTTCGTCGTCCCCGGCACGGTCACCGGCGGCTTCTTCGAGAGCCTCGGCTGGGAGAACGCCGGCAAGTACCCCGCGGACCTGATCCTCCTCGACAACCGCACCGCCGCCCTCCAGCCCAAGGACCTCGCCGCCAAGCCCACCTGGGCCGAGCTGCCCGCCGTCAAGGCCGGCCAGGTCGCCCCCTGGCTCAGCGAGCCGCGCTACTCGTACGCCGGGTGCGCACCGCTCGTCGAGGCCCTCGCCGAAGCCGTTCAGAAGGCCAAGAAGGTCGCCTGACCAGCGAAACCGACGAAAAGGAAGCACTCGCATGGCCGGCAGCACCACCCTCCCCTACCGCTTCTTCGACGTGAAGGTGCTCCGCACCGAGCGGATCAGTCCCGCCATGATGCGGGTCACCTTCGGCGGCGACGAGCTCCGCGACGTCGTCACCGGCGGCCGCGACCAGCGCTTCAAGCTGTTCCTCCCGCAGCCCGGCCAGGACGCACCGGTGCTGCCCGCGAGCCGCGACGAGACCTGGTTCACCGAATGGCGGGCCCAGGACCCGGCCGTACGGGCCGTCATGCGCACCTACACCGTGCGGGACCTGCGCCACGGGCCTGACGCGACGGACGCAACGGACGCTACGGATGAGATGGACGTCGACTTCGCCGTCCACGGCGACGCGAACGGGCACGGCGGCCCGGCCACCAACTGGGCCCAGGCCGCCCGCCCCGGCGACCGCGCCACCGTCCTCGCCCCCGTCGTCGAGGACAACGGCGGCGTCGACTTCCGGCCCCCCGCGGACACGGACTGGGTCCTGGTCGCCGCCGACGAGACCGCCCTGCCGGCCGTGGCCGGCATTCTCGCCTGGCTCCCGGCCGGCACACCGGCCAAGGTCTGGATCGAGGTCCCCCACGCGGACGACGTCCAGGACCTCCCCACCGACGCCGCCGCCGAGATCACCTGGCTCGTACGGGGCGCGGCCGAACCCGTCCTGAGCGCCGTCCGCACCGCCGCCCTCCCCGCCGGCAAGCCCTACGCCTGGCTCGCCGGCGAATCCGGCACGGTCCGCGCCCTCCGCCGCCACCTGGTCAACGACCGCGGCTACGACCGCCGGACGGTGACGTTCACGGGCTACTGGCGCCGCGGAGCCACGGAGGAAGACCTCCTGGCGGAGCTCGCCTAATCCTTCGGAGCCCAGGCATCTACCAGCCCGTCCGGCGTTTGAGGACGAGCGCGTTCAGCGCGATACGGGGCCCGGGGCGGAGCCCCGGTCACGGGAAGTGGGGGTGCCCCCTCTGGGGGAGGGTCAGGGGAAATCCCACCCGCCCCATCCACCGTCACAGCCCCAGCCGGCCCACCGCCTTGGCGGAGTCAAGCTCGCACACCCCGTCCCCCGCAGCCGTCCACGCCGCAGCGCACAAGGCCCGGAGCCCGTCCAACGGATCCCCCTCGCCCTCAAGAGCGAGCCCGTCACCGTCGGCACCGGCCGTCCACCCCCCGCACCGGAACCCGCCCTCCCCGGACACGACCTCCGGCTGCGGCACGAGCAGCCCCCGCAGATCCGCCGCCACATACGTGGGCCGGTGCTCCGGCCGCGCCGCAACCAGCTGCGCGGCCGTCGTCACACCGGTCAGCACCAGCAGCGAGTCCACCCCGCCCGCATGCGCCCCCTCGATGTCCGTGTCGAGCCGGTCACCGACGACCAGCGGCCGCTCCGCACCCGTCCGCAACACCGTCTCCCGGTGCATCGGCGGCAGCGGCTTGCCCGCCACCTGCGGCGACGCCCCCGTGGTGATCCGTACGACCTCCACGGCCGAGCCGTTGCCGGGGGCGATACCGCGCCCGCTGGGAATCGTCAGGTCCGTGTTGGACGCGAACCACGGCACGCCCCGCGCCACCGCGTACGACGCCTCCATCAGCCGTGACCACGGCATGTCCGGCCCGCCGTAGCCCTGCGCGACCGCCGCCGGGTCGTCGTCCGCCGAGTCCACCGGCACCAGCCCGCGCTCCCGCAGGGCCACCCGCAGCCCCTCGGCACCGATCACCAGCACCCGCGAACCGGCCGGCACCTGCTCGGAGATCAGCCGCGCCACCGCCTGCGCAGAGGTGATCACGTCGGAGGGCTCGGCGGGCACGCCCAGCCGCGTCAGGTGACCGGCCACCGTCTCCGGGGTGCGCGCGGCGTTGTTCGTCACGTACGCGAGGTGCATCCCGCCCTCGCGCGCCGTCTCCAGCGACTCGACGGCGTGCGCAATGGCCTCGCCGCCCGCGTACACCACGCCGTCGAGGTCGAGCAGCGCCGTGTCGTACGCGGCGCTGAGGGGCCGCTCGCTGCCGTCGGGCCGCGTCCGGGCGGTCTGATTCATCCTGTACTCGCTCCTTGTGCTGTACGTCTCTTCCACGATCATTGCTCAGAGGGCCATGAGACATAACATTTCCCAATGAGCACTCCAGGCCGAGCAGGGAAAGCAGGGCAAGGACTTCAACTCGCCCCCTTCCGAGGGCTGCGCTATGTCCCGGAGCGGGTCGGCAGCCTCGCCGCCGTCACCTCGCCACCGTACGACGTCGTCGTACGGCCCGACGGGTTGCGTCACCTGGAGACCGCCGACCCGCACAACATCGTCCGGCTGATCCTCCCGCAGGCCGCCGGCGCCGCCGACCGGCACCGGCTGGCCGCGGAGACGCTGCGCCGCTGGCAGGACGAGCGGGTCCTCGCCCCCGACCCGGAACCCGCGCTCTACGTCTACGAGCAGCGCGGCGGCGGCATACTGCAGCGCGGCCTCATCGGCGCCCTCCGCCTCAGCCCCCGCGAGGAGGGCGTCGTCCTCCCGCACGAGGACGTCATGCCGCACATCGTCGAGGACCGCGCGGCCCTCATGCGGGACACGGGAGCCAACCTCGAACCGCTGCTGTTCTCCTACCGGGGCAACGGCAGCACGACGGGCGCGGCGGCCGTCATCGACCGCGTCACCGCCACCGAACCGCTGCTCTCCACCACGACCGACGACGGCTACGCGCACCGCCTGTGGTCCGTCACCGACCCGGCCGACCTCGACCTGATCGGCAAGGACCTCTCCGGACAGCACGCGCTCATCGCCGACGGCCACCACCGCTGGGCCACGTACCTGCGGCTGCGCGCCGAGCAGCCCGCCCCGGGCCCCTGGGACTTCGGCCTCGTCCTGCTCGTGGACACCGCCCGCTACCCGCTGCGCGTACGGGCCATCCACCGCCTGCTGCACCGGCTGCCGGTCGCCCGCGCGCTGGCCGCCGTCGAGGGCGTCTTCCGGGTCCGCGCCATCGACGGCCCGCTGCCGGAGGCGCTCGACGCGCTGGCGGAGGCGTCCGAGGAGCCGGGCAACGCCTTCGTCCTGGCCGGCGACGGCCGCTTCCACCTCCTCGACCGCCCGGACCCGGAGCTGCTGGCCCGCGTGGTGCCCGCGGACCGCCCGGTGGCGTGGCGCACCCTGGACGCCACGGTCCTGCACTCCGTCCTGCTGGAGCACGTCTGGCGGGTGCCGGACGACCCCGAGCACATCGGCTACATCCACGAGACGGCCGCGGCGGTGAAGCAGGCCGAGCGGCACGGCGGCACGGCGGTGCTGATGCACCCGGTCACGGAGGACGTCGTACGGGAACTGGCCGAACAGGGCGTCACCATGCCGCGCAAGTCCACCTCGTTCGGCCCCAAGCCGGCGACGGGTCTGGTGCTGCGGAGCCTGGCCCTGAACTGAACCACCCCGGACGAACGAAGAGGGTGGCACCCGGGAACGGGTGCCACCCTCTTCGTCACTGCCTCATCGCTGCCCCGGGGGGTCAGCTCTTGTCGTCGTCAGCCTTGCCGGACTCGGCGGGCTTCTCGTCCTCGGCGGACTCCGCGGCCGGCTCGGTGACCTCCGCGTCGAACGCGGCCTCGTTGGCCTCGACGTCCTCGGCGGTCTCGATGACCTCGGCGACATCGGCAGCCTCGGCGGGCTCGACGGCCTCGACGGCCTCGATCGCGGCGTCCCCGGCCGTCTCGTCGTCGGACTCCACCAGGGCGTCCGTGAACTCGATGCCGTCCAGCTCCGCGAGGCGGTCCGAGGCGTCCGTCTGGCCGCCCTGGTCCGCTTCGAGGGCCTTGGCGAACCACTCGCGGGCCTCGGCCTCGCGGCCGACCTCCAGCAGCGCGTCGGCGTACGCGTAGCGCAGGCGCGCGGTCCACGGCTGAACCGAGTTGGAGGCGAGCTCGGGGCTCTGCAGCGTCACGACGGCGGCGTCGGCCTGGCCCATGTCCTTGCGGGCACCGGCGGCGACGAGGCGCATCTCGACCTGGCCGGCCTTGTCCAGCTTGTTGACCTCGGGCTCACCGGCCATGGCCAGCGCGCGCTCGGGACGGCCCATGCCGCGCTCGCAGTCGGCCATCACGGGCCAGAGCTCGACGGAACCGGTCATCCGGCGGGCCGCACGGAACTCGGCGAGCGCCTCGGAGTACTTGCCCGTCGCGTACGAGGCGAAGCCGGCGGCCTCGCGCACCGCGGCGACGCGCGAGGCGAGACGCAGCGCGATCCGGGAGTAGGCGTAGGCCTGCTCCGGGTCCTCGTCGAGCAGGTTGGCGACCATGACGAGGTTGCGGGCGACCTCCTCGGCAAGGCCCTTCGGCAGGCTCATGAGCTCCTGCCGCACGTCCTTGTCGATCTCCTCGCCGGTGACGTCGTCGGGGATCGGCAGGCGCTTCACCGGCTCGCGGTCGCCGCGGTCGCGGTCACGGTCGTCACGGCGCCCGTAGCCGCCGGAACGCTCGTCCCGCCCGCCGCGGTAGCCGCCGCCCTGCCGGTCGTCGCGGAACGAACGGCGGGGGCCGCCACGGTCGTCGCGGCCACCGCGGTAACCACCGCGGTCGTCATCGCGACGGGGGCCGCGGTCATCACGGCGATCATCACGGCGGTCATCGCGACGGAAGCCGCCACGGTCGTCGTCACGGCGCGGGCCGCGGTCGTCGCGACGGTCGTCACGGCGGAAGGACGGGCGGTCGTCGCGACGCTCGTCACGGCCACCGCGGAAACCACCGCGGTCGTCGTCACGGCGCGGGCCGCGGTCATCACGGCGCTCGTCACGGCGGAAGGACGGGCGGTCGTCGCGACGCTCGTCACGGCCACCGCGGAAACCACCGCGGTCGTCGTCACGACGGGGGCCGCGGTCGTCGCGACGGTCGTCACGGCGGAAGGAGGGGCGGTCGTCGCGGCGCGGGCCGAAGCCACCGCCGGCCGGACGGCCACCACGGTCGTCATCACGACGCGGAGCACGGTCGTCACGACGGAAGGCCGGACGGTCATCGCGACGCTCGTCACGGCCACCGCGGAAACCACCGCGGTCGTCATCGCGACGCGGGGCACGGTCGTCACGCGGGAACGAGGGACGGTCGTCACGACCGCCACGGAAGCCGCCACGGGGACGGTCGTAGCCACCGCGGTCGTCATCGCGACGCGGGCCGCGGTCGTCGCGGCGGAAGGAGGGGCGGTCGTCGCGACGCGGGCCGAAGCCGCCACCAGCCGGACGGCCACCACGGTCATCGTCACGACGCGGGCCACGGTCATCACGGCGCTCGTCGCGGCGGAAGGAGGGGCGGTCGTCGCGACGCTCGTCACGGCCGCCGCGGAAGCCACCGCGGTCGTCGTCACGACGGGGGCCGCGGTCGTCGCGACGGTCGTCACGGCGGAAGGAGGGGCGGTCGTCGCGGCGCGGGCCGAAGCCACCGCCGGCCGGACGGCCACCACGGTCGTCATCACGACGCGGGCCGCGGTCGTCACGACGGTCATCGCGACGGAAGCCGCCACGGTCGTCGTCACGACGGAAGGACGGACGGTCGTCGCGACGGCCGAAACCGCCGCCGGCGGGGCGGCCGCCGCGGTCGTCACGGCGAGGGGCGGAGCCCCGTCGGTCGTCGCCACGGTCGTCACGCCGGTACGCGGGCCGGTCGTCGCGGCGGGAACCGCCGCGGTCGCCACCCGAACGATCGTCGGGGTAGTTGGTGGGCATCGACGTGACTCCTGTCTTCAGGTACCGCAGTCATTCTCGCGCAACCGGGCCTCCGGCGCGCTTCGGCAGAAATACAAAAAAGGACCCTTGGTCCCAGCGTGAACGCTGGGACCAAGGGTCCTTGAAATATTGTTCGGCGGCGTCCTACTCTCCCACACGGTCCCCCATGCAGTACCATCGGCGCTGAAAGGCTTAGCTTCCGGGTTCGAAATGTTACCGGGCGTTTCCCTAACGCTATGACCACCGAAACCCTATCGGTTTCGAGCGAACAAGCACACTTTTCAATTAAGGTGGTTCTGCTCAAACCAGCAACTGTTCGTTGCTTCAGAACTAACACAGTGGACGCGAGCAACTGAGGACAAGCCCTCGGCCTATTAGTACCAGTCAGCTCCAACCGTTACCGGTCTTCCACACCTG
>NZ_JBIBIZ010000011.1:0-154250 GCF_042958085.1 Streptomyces sp. NPDC008001
ACCGCGGCGCCGGGCACGGGCCCGTAAATATACGGCCCCGGACCCCCCCCCCCGGGCCCCCCGCCCCCCCCCCCCCCCCCCCCCCACCACCGCCCCCCCCCCCCCCCCCCCCCCCCCCCCCCCCCCCGGGGCCCCCCCCCCCCGGGGGGGGGCGGGCCCCCCCCCCCCCCCCCCCCCCCCCCCCCGCCCCCCGCCCCCCCCCCCCCCCCCCCCCCCCCCCCCCCCCCCCCCCCCCCCCCCCCCCCCCCCCGGCCCCGCACGCACCCGGCAACGGCCCCCGGCCCCGCACGCGCCCCGCACCCCGTTCCGGGTCACCCGTACCCTGGTCGGGTGCAGGAACGACACGACGCCCCCCTCGCCCCCCTGACCACCTTCAGGCTCGGCGGCCCCGCCACCCGCCTGATCACGGCCGTCACCGACGCCGAGGTGATCGCCGCCGTCCGCGAGGCCGACGAGACCGCCACCCCGCTGCTGATCATCGGCGGCGGCAGCAACCTCGTCATCTCCGACAAGGGCTTCGACGGCACCGCCCTGCGCATCGCCACCAGCGGCTTCACCCTCGACGGCACCCGCCTCGAACTGGCCGCCGGCGAGAACTGGTCCGACGCCGTCGCCCGCACCGTCGATGCCGGCCTCGCCGGCATCGAGTGCCTCGCCGGCATCCCCGGCTCCGCCGGCGCCACCCCCATCCAGAACGTCGGCGCCTACGGCCAGGACGTCGCCCAGACGATCACCGAAGTGGTCGCCTACGACCGCCGCACCGGCGACACGGTGACCCTCACCAACGCCGACTGCGCCTTCTCCTACCGCCACAGCCGCTTCAAGCAGGACCCGGGCCGCTACGTCGTCCTCCGCGTCCGCTTCGAGCTGGAGGACGCGGACGGGCTCTCCGCCCCCATCCGCTACCCCGAGACCGCCCGCGCCCTCGGCGTCGAGGCCGGCGACCGCGTCCCCGCGGCCCGGGCCCGCGAGACGGTCCTCAAGCTGCGCGCGGGCAAGGGCATGGTGCTCGACCCCGAGGACCACGACACGTGGTCGGCGGGCTCGTTCTTCTGCAACCCGGTCCTGACCGAGGCCGAGCACGCGGCGTTCCTGGCCCGGGTGGCGGAGCGGCTCGGCCCGGACGTGGCGCCGCCCGCCTACCCGGCGGGGGACGGCCTCATGAAGACGTCCGCTGCCTGGCTGATCGACAAGGCGGGCTTCACGAAGGGCTACGGGGCGGGCCCGGCCCGCATCTCCACCAAGCACACGCTCGCCCTCACCAACCGCGGGGAGGCGACCACGGAGGACCTCCTGGCCCTGGCCCGCGAGGTCCGGGCCGGCGTCCACGCGGCGTTCGGCGTGACCCTGGTCAACGAGCCGGTCACCGTCGGGGTGGCGCTGTAGGGAGCCGTTGCCCGGCCCCGCCCGTCCCCGGAGCCGGGGACGGGGACGGGAGCCGGAGCCGCCTCAGGCGGCCAGCCAGGCGTCCACCCCGGCCAGCAGCCGCTCCCGCACCCCGGCCGGCGCCGCCGACCCCCGCACCGACTGCCGCGCCAGCTCGGCCAGCTCCTCGTCCGTGAAGCCGTGGTGCTCCCGCACCAGCTCGTACTGCGCGGCGAGCCGCGAGCCGAAGAGCAGCGGATCGTCCGCGCCGAGAGCTATCGGCACGCCGGCGTCCCACAGCGTCCGCAGCGGCACGTCGCCCGGCTTCTCGTAGACGCCCAGGGCGACGTTCGACGACGGGCAGACCTCGCACGTCACCCCCCGCTCCGCGAGCTTCCGCAGCAGGCGCGGGTCCTCCGCGGCCCGCACCCCGTGCCCGACGCGCGACGCGTGCAGGTCGTCCAGGCAGTCCCGGACGCTGCTGGGCCCGGCCAGCTCGCCGCCGTGCGGCGCGGCCAGCAGGCCGCCCTCCCGCGCGATCTCGAAGGCCCGGTCGAAGTCACGGGCGAGCCCGCGCCGCTCGTCGTTGGAGAGCCCGAACCCCACCACGCCCCGGTCGGCGTACCGCACGGCCAGCCGCGCCAGCGTCCGCGCGTCCAGCGGGTGCTTCATGCGGTTCGCGGCGACGAGCACCCGCATCCCCAGCCCGGTCTCCCGCGACGCGCTCTCGACCGCATCGAGGATGATCTCCAGCGCGGGGATCAGCCCGCCCAGCCGGGGCGCGTAGGACGTCGGGTCGACCTGAATCTCCAGCCACTGGCACCCGTCCCGGACGTCCTCCTCCGCGGCCTCCCGCACGAGCCGCTGAATGTCCTCCGGCGACCGGAGGCAGGACCGCGCGATGTCGTACAGCCGCTGGAACCGGAACCAGCCGCGCTCGTCCGTCGCCCGCAACTTCGGCGGCTCTCCGCTGCTCAGCGCTTCCGGGAGGTGCACCCCGTACTTGTCGGCGAGCTCCAGCAGGGTGGAAGGCCGCATCGACCCGGTGAAGTGCAGGTGCAGATGGGCCTTGGGCAGCAATCGGACGTTACGAACACTCTCCATTCGCAGATCCTGCCGCAACCACCGCACCAACCGGAAGGGACTTTCGCTCAAGGGACGCCAACGAGCGCCGCCCCGAAAACGAATACGGGCCCCCGGCACTCGGCCGGGAGCCCGTACGCGGCGCGCCGCGGGTGACTAGGCCTTCGCCTCACCCAGCAGCTTCTGCATCCGCGACACGCCCTCGACCAGGTCCTCGTCGCCCAGCGCGTAGGACAGCCGCAGGTACCCCGGAGTGCCGAAGGCCTCACCCGGCACCACCGCCACCTCGACCTCCTCGAGGATCAGCGCGGCGAGCTCGACGGACGTGGCCGGCCGCTTGCCGCGGATGTCCTTGCCCAGGAGCTCCTTGACCGACGGGTACACGTAGAACGCGCCCTCCGGCTCGGGGCAGAGGACGCCGTCGATCTCGTTGAGCATGCGCACGATCGTGCGGCGGCGCCGGTCGAAGGCGACCTTCATCTCGTCGACGGCGGTCAGGTCGCCGGAGACGGCGGCGAGGGCCGCCCGCTGTGCGACGTTGGACACATTCGACGTGGCGTGCGACTGCAGGTTGGTCGCGGCCTTGATGACGTCCTGCGGGGCGATGACCCACCCGACGCGCCAGCCGGTCATGGCGTACGTCTTGGCGACGCCGTTGACGACGATGCACTTGTCGCGCAGCTCCGGCACGACCACCGGCAGCGAGGAGAACTCGGCGTCGCCGTACACGAGGTGCTCGTAGATCTCGTCGGTCAGCACCCACAGCCCGTGCTCCGCGGCCCAGCGGCCGACGGCCTCGACCTGCTCGCGCGAGTAGACGGCACCGGTCGGGTTCGACGGCGAGACGAAGAGCAGCACCTTCGTGCGCTCCGTGCGGGCGGCCTCCAGCTGCTCGACCGACACCCGGTATCCGGTGGTCTCGTCGGCCACGACCTCGACCGGGACGCCGCCGGCCAGCCGGATGGACTCGGGGTAGGTGGTCCAGTACGGGGCCGGGACGATGACCTCGTCGCCCGGGTCGAGGATGGCGGCGAAGGCCTCGTAGATGGCCTGCTTGCCGCCGTTGGTGACGAGCACCTGCGAGGCCTCGACCTGGTAGCCGGAGTCGCGCAGGGTCTTGGCGGCGATCGCGGCCTTCAGCTCCGGGAGGCCGCCGGCGGGCGTGTAGCGGTGGTTCTTCGGGTCGCGGCAGGCCTCCACCGCGGCCTCGACGATGTAGCCGGGGGTGGGGAAGTCGGGCTCGCCGGCGCCGAAGCCGATCACCGGGCGCCCGGCGGCCTTGAGGGCCTTGGCCTTGGCGTCGACGGCGAGGGTCGCGGACTCGGAGATCGATCCGATCCGGGTCGACACCCGGCGCTCGGTGGGGGACTGGACGGGGGGCTCGGAAGGAGTCGCAGCGGTCATGGGGGCATCGTTGCAGACGGGGGACGAAGCGGGCACACCCGTTTCACGGACGGCTCACGGGACCTCCGGGGAAGCGCCGGCGAAGCCCTGACGAAGCCCCCCGAAGGCGACTTCCGGACCCGCCCCGGACCCGTCGCGACACAAGCTGTTCGACGCACGCCCCCGGACCACGTACACTCATCCACCGTTGGCCCTCACCGGCCGCGATCCGGCTCCGCACACACCGTGCGCACGCTCGGATGCGGTACGTTGGGGAACCACAAAGGGTCGTAGCTCAATTGGTAGAGCACTGGTCTCCAAAACCAGCGGTTGGGGGTTCAAGTCCCTTCGGCCCTGCTACACGCATCGTCACCAGGGTGCGTGCGTGCGTACGTAGAGAAATGCACCGCCGTGCGGCTCAACCGGGCGCGGCACGGCTCACGACCCGGATTCAGGTGAGGACGTAGTGACGGAAGCCCTTGGCTCCACCGCGACGCCTGAGAGCGGTCGTCCCGAGGACGAGGTGGCCGCCAGGAAGGGCCGCCGTGGCGGGAAGCGCGGGAAGAAGGGCCCCTTCGGCCGCCTCGCGCTCTTCTACCGACAGATCGTCGCAGAGCTCCGCAAGGTCGTCTGGCCCACCCGGGGCCAGCTGTCGACGTACACCACCGTGGTGATCGTCTTTGTCGTCATCGTCATTGGCCTGGTCACCGTGATTGACTATGGGTTCACCAACGCCGTCAAGTACGTCTTCGGCTGAATCCGCGGGTAGGGCGGCTGCCGTGAGGCGAGCCGCCCCTTTCGCACGTTCCACCCCTTGTAGCCAGGAAGAAGCAGCCACGTGTCTGACCCGAACCTGAACGACGCCGCCGAGAAGGCCGCTGAGGCGGCAGAGGCCGACGTGGATGCCACTGTCTCGGCCGAGGTCGAGGGCGACGACACCGCGCAGGAGATCGTCGAGGGCGCCGACGCCGCCGACGAGTTCGACGCCGAGGAAGCCGCCGCCGGCGAGCCCGCCGAGGAGGCCGCCCTCCGCGTCGAGTCCGACGAGGACGCCGCCGCCGAGGACGCCGCGCAGGAGTCCGGCGACGAGGCCGAGGAGGAGGCCGAGGAGGCCGCCGCCGAGGAGCCTGCCGTGGACCCGGTCGCCGCCCTCCGCGAGGAGCTCCGCGGCCTGCCCGGCGAGTGGTACGTCATCCACACCTACGCCGGTTACGAGAACCGCGTGAAGACCAACCTCGAGCAGCGCGCCGTCTCGCTCAACGTCGAGGACTACATCTTCCAGGCCGAGGTGCCGCAGGAGGAGGTCGTCCAGATCAAGAACGGCGACCGCCGCACCGTCCGCCAGAACAAGCTCCCGGGCTACGTCCTGGTGCGCATGGACCTGACGAACGAGTCCTGGGGCGTCGTCCGCAACACCCCGGGCGTCACCGGCTTCGTCGGCAACGCCTACGACCCGTACCCGCTGACGCTGGACGAGATCGTCAAGATGCTCGCCCCGGAGGCCGAGGAGAAGGCCGCCCGCGAGGCCGCCGAGGCCGAGGGCAAGCCGGCGCCGCAGCGCAAGGTCGAGGTCCAGGTGCTGGACTTCGAGGTCGGCGACTCGGTCACCGTCACCGACGGCCCGTTCGCGACCCTGCAGGCCACGATCAACGAGATCAACGCCGACTCGAAGAAGGTCAAGGGCCTCGTCGAGATCTTCGGTCGCGAGACCCCGGTCGAGCTCAGCTTCGACCAGATCCAGAAGAACTAACCCCTTCTGGCACATACGCCTCCGAACAGGTCAGACCGGCTCGTAGAGCTCGTCTGACCTGTCGGTTTTTGGCCCGGCCACGTTACCCGTTATCGTGGTGCGGTATGCCTGCGCGCAGTGTGCGCCGGCAAAAAAACTCTCACTAGGACCCGGAGAGAGCAATGCCTCCCAAGAAGAAGAAGGTCACGGGGCTTATCAAGCTCCAGATCCAGGCCGGTGCCGCGAACCCGGCTCCGCCGGTCGGCCCCGCGCTGGGTCAGCACGGCGTCAACATCATGGAGTTCTGCAAGGCCTACAACGCCGCGACCGAGTCGCAGCGTGGCATGGTCGTGCCGGTGGAGATCACGGTCTACGAGGACCGTTCCTTCACCTTCGTCACCAAGACTCCGCCGGCCGCGAAGCTGATCCTCAAGGCCGCGGGCGTGGACAAGGGCTCCGGCGAGCCGCACAAGACCAAGGTCGCCAAGATCACCGAGGCGCAGGTCCGCGAGATCGCCACCACCAAGATGCCCGACCTGAACGCCAACGACCTGGACGCCGCCGCGAAGATCATCGCCGGCACCGCCCGCTCCATGGGCATCACGGTCGAGGGCTGATTCAGCCGCCCCTGGCAGTACCCCGTGGAAGGACCAGCGCTGGTCCGCACCACGACTCCAATCCTGAGGAGAAGCAGTGAAGCGCAGCAAGACTCTTCGCAACGTGGACGCGAAGATCGACCGGGAGCGTCTGTACGCCCCGCTCGAGGCCGTCCGCCTGGCGAAGGACACGTCCTCCGTGAAGTTCGACGCGACCGTCGAGGTTGCCATGCGTCTGGGTGTCGACCCGCGCAAGGCCGACCAGATGGTCCGCGGCACCGTGAACCTTCCGCACGGCACCGGTAAGACCGCCCGGGTCCTGGTCTTCGCGACCGGCGACCGTGCCGAGGCCGCGCGTGCCGCGGGTGCCGACATCGTCGGCGCCGACGAGCTCATCGACGAGGTCGCGAAGGGCCGTCTGGACTTCGACGCCGTCGTCGCCACCCCGGACCTCATGGGCAAGGTCGGCCGCCTCGGCCGCGTGCTCGGTCCCCGTGGTCTGATGCCGAACCCGAAGACCGGCACCGTCACCCCGGACACGGCCAAGGCCGTGACCGAGATCAAGGGCGGCAAGATCGAGTTCCGCGTCGACAAGCACTCGAACCTGCACTTCATCATCGGCAAGGTCTCCTTCGACGAGGCCAAGCTGGTGGAGAACTACGCCGCGGCGCTCGAGGAGATCACCCGCCTCAAGCCGTCCGCCGCGAAGGGCCGCTACATCAAGAAGGCGACCCTGACCACCACCATGGGCGCCGGCATCCCGCTGGACCCCAACCGCACCCGCAACCTCCTGGTGGAGGACGAGACCGTCTGATCCTGACCGGATCACGACGCCTCGGCGCGTAAGCGAACGAGCAGGCCCCGCACCTCCCGGACTTCCGGCGAGATGCGGGGCCTGTTCGCGTCCCGGGCGCCTGGCCGGTTCTTAACGGCACGTATACGCATCGACGCACCCTCTGCCCCCGTGGTGAACTAACGTTCACATTGATCGCTTTTGAGTAGAGGGGGAGCGGACATGCAGAAGTCCACCTGGAAGCGCCTGAGCGTATCGGTGACCGCCGTGGCCCTGCTGGCGGGCGTCGCGGCCTGCGGCGGTGACAAGAAGGACGACAAGGCCTCCTCGGGGGCCTCCGGCAAGGCGGGGGCGACGACGGCGGCCGGAGCGCCCACGGAGGCCCTCGACGCGGCGTTCAAGAAGACGCAGTCGGCGAAGTCGGCCAAGTTCCGGATGACCATGAAGGTGCCGGGGCTCGGCGATCAGCCGGTGACCCTGCAGTCCTCCGGCGTCGTCGGCTGGGACCCCGCCGTCGTGGACCAGCGCATGACCGGGCTGCCCGGCAAGGACGGCGCCTCCGCCGAGAGCCACGTCATCACGATCGGCACCGTGACGTACACGGACGTGGGCCCCGAGGGCGCCGCCAAGAACGACGGCAAGCGCTGGCTCAAGGTCGACCTCGGCGCCGCGGCCAAGGAGGCCGGCGGCGACTCCAAGGCCCTCCAGCAGCTCATGGGCGGCGGCCAGGGCCAGAACCAGGACCCGGCCAAGCAGATGGCCCTCCTGAAGTCGTCGCCGAACGTCAAGCTGGTCGGCGAGGAGACGGTCGACGGCAAGAAGACCCAGCACTACAAGGGCACGCTCACCGCGGACGAGGCGGTGAGGTCCAACAAGAGCCTCGAAGGGCTCGGCGAGCAGGACCGGCAGCAGCTGCTCGACACCATCAAGCAGGCCGGGATCACGCAGTACGACATGGACGTCTGGGTGGGCGCCGACGACCTCCCCGCGAAGCTCGTCGTGAACACGGACATGGCCGGCGGGCGGATGGAGCTCACCCAGACGCTCTCCGACTACGGCACCAAGGCCGACGTCCAGGCGCCGCCGGCGGACCAGACCACTGATCTGCTGGAGCGGCTCAAGGAGCTGAAGAAGACCGGCGGCACCCCGTCGCTGACCTCCTGACCTGCGGGGACGCATTCGCCCGGGGGTCGATTTGCTTCCGGGCGCCCCGTTCACGTACCTTCTTCCAGAAGCCAAAGACCGCTGGTCGTTGCTGTGCCTCCGCTCCGGAGGTGTGGTGGCCGAAGGATCCGCTAGCTGCGGGCGACCTGCGCAGGTGATTTGAGGAAGCACTCCCGCAACGACTTCGGGTCGAAGCGGTCGAGTTACGCCCCGAGCACCTGTGCCGGGGCGTTTCGTTTTGCCCAGGTCCCTTCGCGTAGCGGTCCGAATCACCCGGAAGGAGGCCGAGGCTCATGGCGACGTCCGCCAAGGCTGCTGCGGTTGCCGAGCTGACGGACAAGTTCCGTAGCTCGAATGCCGCTGTGCTGACTGAGTACCGCGGTCTCACCGTGGCGCAGCTCAAGACGCTGCGCCGTTCGCTCGGTGAGAACGCCCAGTACGCCGTGGTGAAGAACACGCTGACCCAGATCGCGGCTCGTGAGGCCGGGATCACGCTGGAGGACCAGCTCTTCGCTGGCCCGACGGCCGTTGCCTTCGTCACCGGTGACCCGGTGGCGTCGGCGAAGGGTCTTCGTGACTTCGCCAAGGAGAACCCCAACCTGATCATCAAGGGCGGTGTCCTTGATGGCAAGGCGCTGTCCGCCGATGAGATCAAGAAGCTTGCGGACCTCGAGTCCCGCGAGGTTCTGCTCAGCAAGCTGGCCGGTGCCATGAAGGGCAAGCAGTCCCAGGCTGCCTCGCTCTTCCAGGCGCTGCCGACGAAGCTCGTCCGCACTGCGGACGCGCTGCGCGCCAAGCTCGCCGAGCAGGGCGGTGCCGAGTAATTCGGCTCGCGCATTGACCGGCGCCACCCGGCACCGGTCGTAGCGGGCCGTACGCCCGCCGACATGTACATCCGGCACCTGCCGATTTAGTGGAAGGACCGCCATCATGGCGAAGCTCACCCAGGACGAGCTGCTCGCGCAGTTCGAGGAGATGACCCTCATCGAGCTCGCGGGCTTCGTGGCCGCGTTCGAGGAGAAGTTCGACGTCACCGCCGCCGCCGCCGCGCCGGTCATGGTCGCCGGTGCCGCCGGTGGCGCTGCCGCCGAGGCCGTCGAGGAGAAGGACGAGTTCGACGTCATCCTCACCGCCGCCGGTGACAAGAAGATCCAGGTCATCAAGGTCGTGCGTGAGCTGACCTCCCTGGGCCTGAAGGAGGCCAAGGACCTCGTCGACGGCACCCCGAAGCCGGTCCTCGAGAAGGTCGCCAAGGACGCCGCGGAGAAGGCCGCCGAGGCCCTCAAGGGCGCCGGCGCCTCCGTCGAGGTCAAGTGACCTCACGAGTCGTCTGACTCTCTTCGCCGGCGGTAGCCGGCCGCCAAGGGCGATCACCCATGCGGGTGGTCGCCCTTCGGCGTTTCCCGGGACGGCTGCGCGGAGGGGGTCCCGGGGGCGAGTATGGTGATCTTCGTTGCCCTCCCGGACGGGTCGTGGGCCTTGACGAACGCGACGGGGCGCGCAATTCTCAGGACGCGTCGCCACATCGGTCCACCGTCCGAGGCATGGATCGAAGGCGAACTGGGAAGTCTTGCGTCAGGCGATGCCGGCAGGCGTCATCGGCACCGGTGGGTGCAGGGCGTCCTGAAGCGCACGACAGCAGCACGGCAGTGGCGTCGCACAGCGAGGGACAACAGGATCCCGGAGGGAGAGATTGGTATCGCACCGGTCTCCGCACATCCGCTCTGGACATCAGTGGGCCAAGTGGCTACACTGACCCTTTGCGCTGCCTGTTAGCTGCTCCCTGCCCGTCACCAGGGGCATGCCCACTATCGAGCACTGCTGAGGGAAACCCGCTGACCTGGGCTTTCTCTCGTTTGCACGGAGTGGGGCCGGTACGCGCGTAGTGAGTCCGAGCCCTCGGAAGGACCCCCTCTTGGCCGCCTCGCGCAACGCCTCGACTGCCAATACGAACAACGGCGCCAGCACCGCCCCGCTGCGCATCTCTTTTGCGAAGATCAAGGAGCCCCTCGAGGTTCCGAACCTCCTTGCGCTGCAGACCGAGAGCTTCGACTGGCTGCTCGGCAATGCCGCCTGGAAGGCTCGCGTCGAGGCTGCGCTGGAGTCCGGTCAGGACGTCCCCACGAAGTCCGGTCTGGAGGAGATCTTCGAGGAGATCTCCCCGATCGAGGACTTCTCCGGGTCGATGTCGCTGACTTTCCGCGACCACCGTTTCGAGCCCCCGAAGAACTCGATCGACGAGTGCAAGGAGCGCGACTTCACGTACGCGGCCCCGCTCTTCGTCACGGCCGAGTTCACCAACAACGAGACCGGTGAGATCAAGTCTCAGACGGTCTTCATGGGCGACTTCCCGCTCATGACCAACAAGGGCACCTTCTGCATCAACGGCACCGAGCGTGTCGTCGTCTCGCAGCTGGTCCGCTCGCCCGGCGTCTACTTCGACTCCGCCATCGACAAGACGTCCGACAAGGACATCTTCACGGCCAAGATCATCCCGTCCCGGGGTGCCTGGCTGGAGATGGAGGTCGACAAGCGCGACATGGTCGGTGTCCGCATCGACCGCAAGCGCAAGCAGTCCGTCACCGTCCTCCTGAAGGCTCTCGGCTGGACCACCGAGCAGATCCTCGAGGAGTTCGGCGAGTACGAGTCCATGCGCGCCACCCTGGAGAAGGACCACACCCAGGGTCAGGACGACGCGCTGCTCGACATCTACCGCAAGCTGCGCCCGGGCGAGCCCCCGACGCGTGAGGCCGCGCAGACGCTGCTCGAGAACCTCTACTTCAACCCGAAGCGCTACGACCTCGCGAAGGTCGGCCGCTACAAGGTGAACAAGAAGCTCGGCGCGGAGGCCCCCCTCGACGCCGGTGTGCTGACCGTGGACGACGTCATCGCGACGATCAAGTACCTGGTCAAGCTGCACGCCGGTGAGCAGGAGACGGTCGGCGAGAACGGCACCTCGATCGTCGTCGAGACCGACGACATCGACCACTTCGGCAACCGTCGTCTGCGCAACGTCGGCGAGCTCATCCAGAACCAGGTCCGCACGGGTCTGGCTCGTATGGAGCGCGTCGTCCGCGAGCGGATGACCACCCAGGACGTCGAGGCGATCACGCCGCAGACCCTGATCAACATCCGGCCGGTCGTCGCCTCCATCAAGGAGTTCTTCGGCACCAGCCAGCTGTCCCAGTTCATGGACCAGACCAACCCGCTGTCGGGTCTGACCCACAAGCGCCGTCTGTCGGCGCTGGGTCCGGGCGGTCTCTCCCGTGAGCGGGCCGGCTTCGAGGTCCGTGACGTTCACCCGTCGCACTACGGCCGCATGTGCCCGATCGAGACGCCCGAAGGCCCGAACATCGGTCTGATCGGCTCGCTCGCCTCCTACGGCCGCGTCAACGCGTTCGGCTTCGTGGAGACCCCGTACCGCAAGGTCGTCGAGGGCCAGGTCACCGATGAGGTGCACTACCTGACTGCCGACGAGGAGGACCGCTTCGTCATCGCCCAGGCGAACGCCGCCCTGGCCGAGGACATGCGCTTCGCCGAGGCCCGTGTGCTGGTCCGCCGCCGTGGCGGCGAGATCGACTACATCGCGCCCGACGAGGTCGACTACATGGACGTCTCGCCGCGCCAGATGGTGTCGGTCGCGACCGCCATGATCCCGTTCCTCGAGCACGACGACGCCAACCGCGCGCTCATGGGATCGAACATGATGCGCCAGGCCGTTCCGCTGATCAAGGCCGAGGCGCCGCTGGTCGGCACCGGCATGGAGTACCGCTGTGCGGTCGACGCCGGTGACGTCATCAAGGCCGAGAAGGACGGTGTCGTCCAGGAGGTCTCCGCCGACTACGTGACGGTGGCCAACGACGACGGCACGTACAACACCTACCGGGTCGCGAAGTTCTCGCGCTCCAACCAGGGCACGTCCTTCAACCAGAAGGTCGTCGTCGACGAGGGCGCCCGCGTCGTCGCCGGCCAGGTGCTCGCCGACGGCCCGTCCACCGAGAACGGTGAGATGGCGCTCGGCAAGAACCTGCTCGTGGCGTTCATGCCGTGGGAGGGTCACAACTACGAGGACGCGATCATCCTGTCGCAGCGCCTCGTCCAGGACGACGTCCTCTCCTCGATCCACATCGAGGAGCACGAGGTCGACGCCCGTGACACCAAGCTCGGCCCGGAGGAGATCACCCGGGACATCCCGAACGTCTCCGAGGAGGTCCTCGCCGACCTCGACGAGCGCGGCATCATCCGCATCGGTGCCGAGGTCGTCGCCGGCGACATCCTGGTCGGCAAGGTCACCCCGAAGGGTGAGACCGAGCTGACCCCGGAGGAGCGCCTGCTCCGCGCGATCTTCGGTGAGAAGGCCCGTGAGGTCCGTGACACCTCGCTGAAGGTCCCGCACGGCGAGATCGGCAAGGTCATCGGCGTCCGCGTCTTCGACCGCGAGGAGGGCGACGAGCTTCCCCCGGGCGTGAACCAGCTGGTCCGCGTCTACGTCGCCCAGAAGCGCAAGATCACCGACGGTGACAAGCTCGCCGGCCGTCACGGCAACAAGGGTGTCATCTCCAAGATCCTTCCGGTCGAGGACATGCCGTTCCTCGAGGACGGCACCCCGGTCGACATCATCCTCAACCCGCTCGGTGTCCCGTCCCGAATGAACCCGGGACAGGTCCTCGAGATCCACCTCGGCTGGCTCGCCAGCCGCGGCTGGAAGGTCGAGGGCGACGAGGACTGGATGAAGCGCCTGCAGGCCATCGGCGCCGACGAGGTCGCCCCGGGCACCAACGTCGCGACCCCGGTCTTCGACGGCGCCCGCGAGGACGAGATCGCCGGTCTCTTCGAGTCCACGATCCCGAACCGCGACGGCGAGCGCATGGTGCTCCCCTCCGGCAAGGCCCGGATGTTCGACGGCCGCTCCGGCGAGCCGTTCCCGGACCCGATCTCCGTCGGGTACATGTACATCCTCAAGCTGCACCACCTGGTCGACGACAAGCTGCACGCGCGTTCGACCGGCCCGTACTCCATGATCACCCAGCAGCCGCTGGGTGGTAAGGCTCAGTTCGGTGGCCAGCGCTTCGGTGAGATGGAGGTGTGGGCGCTGGAGGCATACGGCGCCGCGTACGCCCTCCAGGAGCTGCTGACCATCAAGTCCGACGACGTCACCGGCCGCGTGAAGGTCTACGAGGCCATCGTCAAGGGCGAGAACATCCCCGAGCCCGGCATTCCCGAGTCCTTCAAGGTGCTCATCAAGGAAATGCAGTCCCTCTGCCTCAACGTGGAGGTGCTGTCCTCGGACGGCATGTCCATCGAGATGCGCGACACGGACGAGGACGTCTTCCGCGCTGCGGAAGAGCTCGGTATCGACCTGTCCCGGCGCGAGCCGAGCAGCGTCGAAGAGGTCTGAGGGGTCTGACCGGGGCCTCCTCGTGAGGCCCCGGTCGTCCCCGGACCCTTCAGACCACTGATGTAGAGCCCGATATCTCGCTGACGCGAGGGGCACGACCCTGAAAGAGGGATTGACGAACAGTGCTCGACGTCAACTTCTTCGACGAGCTGCGGATCGGCCTGGCGACCGCGGACGACATCCGAACCTGGTCCCACGGCGAGGTCAAGAAGCCGGAGACCATCAACTACCGCACCCTCAAGCCCGAAAAGGACGGACTCTTCTGCGAGAAGATCTTCGGTCCGACCCGGGACTGGGAGTGCTACTGCGGCAAGTACAAGCGTGTCCGCTTCAAGGGCATCATCTGTGAGCGCTGTGGCGTCGAGGTCACTCGCGCCAAGGTGCGCCGTGAGCGGATGGGCCACATCGAGCTGGCCGCTCCCGTCACCCACATCTGGTACTTCAAGGGCGTTCCGTCGCGGCTGGGCTACCTGCTCGACCTCGCCCCGAAGGACCTCGAGAAGGTCATCTACTTCGCCGCCTACATGATCACGTGGGTGGACGAGGAGCGCCGCACGCGCGACCTGCCCTCGCTGGAGGCCCACGTCTCCGTCGAGCGCCAGCAGATCGAGCAGCGCCGCGACGCCGACCTGGAGGCCCGCGCCAAGAAGCTCGAGGCCGACCTGGCCGAGCTGGAGGCCGAGGGTGCCAAGGCCGACGTGCGCCGCAAGGTGCGCGAGGGTGCCGAGCGTGAGATGAAGCAGCTGCGCGACCGTGCGCAGCGCGAGATCGACCGTCTCGACGAGGTCTGGAACCGCTTCAAGAACCTCAAGGTCCAGGACCTCGAGGGCGACGAGCTGCTCTACCGCGAGCTGCGCGACCGCTTCGGCACCTACTTCTCGGGTGCGATGGGCGCCGCCGCGCTGCAGAAGCGCCTGGAGTCCTTCGACCTCGACGAGGAGGCCGAGCGCCTCCGCGAGATCATCCGGACCGGCAAGGGCCAGAAGAAGACCCGTGCGCTCAAGCGCCTCAAGGTCGTCTCCGCCTTCCTGCAGACCCGCAACAGCCCCAGCGGCATGGTGCTGGACTGCATCCCCGTGATCCCGCCGGACCTGCGTCCGATGGTGCAGCTGGACGGTGGCCGCTTCGCGACCTCCGACCTGAACGACCTGTACCGCCGTGTGATCAACCGCAACAACCGCCTCAAGCGTCTCCTTGACCTCGGTGCCCCCGAGATCATCGTGAACAACGAGAAGCGGATGCTGCAGGAGGCCGTCGACGCCCTGTTCGACAACGGCCGCCGCGGTCGCCCGGTCACCGGTCCCGGTAACCGCCCGCTGAAGTCCCTCAGCGACATGCTGAAGGGCAAGCAGGGTCGTTTCCGTCAGAACCTGCTCGGTAAGCGAGTCGACTACTCGGCCCGTTCCGTCATCGTCGTCGGTCCGCAGCTGAAGCTGCACCAGTGCGGTCTGCCCAAGGCCATGGCGCTGGAGCTCTTCAAGCCGTTCGTGATGAAGCGCCTGGTCGACCTGAACCACGCGCAGAACATCAAGTCGGCCAAGCGCATGGTCGAGCGCGGCCGCACCGTGGTGTACGACGTCCTCGAAGAGGTCATCGCCGAGCACCCGGTGCTGCTGAACCGTGCGCCCACGCTGCACCGCCTCGGCATCCAGGCCTTCGAGCCGCAGCTGGTCGAGGGCAAGGCCATCCAGATCCACCCGCTCGTCTGCACCGCGTTCAACGCGGACTTCGACGGTGACCAGATGGCCGTCCACCTGCCGCTCTCCGCGGAGGCGCAGGCCGAGGCCCGCATCCTGATGCTGTCCTCGAACAACATCCTCAAGCCGGCCGACGGCCGTCCGGTCACCATGCCGACCCAGGACATGGTGCTCGGTCTGTTCTTCCTCACCACCGACGAGGAGGAGCGCAAGGTCATCGGCGAGGGCCGGTCCTTCGGCTCGGTCGCCGAGGCGATCATGGCGTTCGACGCCCGGGAGCTCTCGCTCCAGGCGAAGGTCGACATCCGCTTCCCGATCGGCACCGTTCCCCCGCGCGGCTGGGTTCCCCCGGTCGCCGAGGAGGGCGAGCCGGAGTGGCAGCAGGGCGACAGCTTCCGCCTGCGCACCACCCTGGGCCGCGCGCTCTTCAACGAGCTGCTGCCCGAGGACTACCCGTTCGTGGACTACTCGGTGGGCAAGAAGCAGCTCTCCGAGATCGTCAACGACCTGGCCGAGCGCTACCCCAAGGTCATCGTGGCGGCGACGCTCGACAACCTGAAGGCGGCCGGCTTCCACTGGGCCACCCGTTCCGGCGTCACCGTCGCCGTCTCCGACATCGTCGTGCCGGAGGCCAAGAAGGCGATCGTCAAGGGCTACGAGGCCCAGGACGAGAAGGTCCAGAAGCAGTACGAGCGCGGTCTGATCACCAAGGACGAGCGCACGCAGGAGCTCATCGCGATCTGGACCAAGGCGACCAACGAGGTTGCCGAGGCGATGAACGCGAACTTCCCCAAGACGAACCCCATCTTCATGATGGTTGACTCGGGTGCCCGAGGAAACATGATGCAGATGCGGCAGATCGCCGGTATGCGTGGTCTGGTGTCGAACGCGAAGAACGAGACCATCCCGCGACCCATCAAGGCGTCGTTCCGTGAGGGTCTCTCCGTGCTGGAGTACTTCATCTCCACCCACGGTGCCCGTAAGGGTCTCGCGGACACCGCCCTGCGTACCGCCGACTCGGGTTACCTGACCCGTCGTCTCGTGGACGTCTCGCAGGACGTGATCATCCGCGAGGAGGACTGCGGCACCGAGCGCGGCCTCAAGCTGCAGATCGCCTCCCGCGGCGCCGACGGCGTGCTGCGCAAGGCCGAGGACGTCGAGACCAGCGTCTACGCCCGCATGCTGGCCGAGGACGTCGTCATCGACGGCAAGGTCATCGCGCCGGCCAACGTCGACCTCGGTGACGTGCTCATCGACCAGCTCGTCGCCAACGGCGTCGAGACGGTCAAGACCCGTTCGGTCCTCACCTGTGAGTCCGCGGTCGGCACCTGTGCCTTCTGCTACGGCCGCTCGCTGGCGACCGGCAAGCTGGTGGACATCGGTGAGGCGGTCGGCATCATCGCCGCCCAGTCCATCGGTGAGCCCGGTACCCAGCTGACGATGCGTACCTTCCACACCGGTGGTGTGGCCGGTGACGACATCACCCAGGGTCTGCCCCGTGTCGTCGAGCTCTTCGAGGCCCGTACGCCCAAGGGTGTCGCCCCGATCTCCGAGGCCGCCGGCCGCGTGCGGATCGAGGAGACCGAGAAGACCAAGAAGATCGTCGTCACTCCGGACGACGGCTCCGAGGAGACCGCCTACGCGATCTCCAAGCGTGCCCGTCTGCTGGTCAGCGAGGGCGAGCACGTCGAGGTGGGCCAGAAGCTCACCGTGGGTGCCACCAACCCGCACGACGTGCTGCGCATCCTGGGTCAGCGCGCCGTCCAGGTCCACCTGGTCGGCGAGGTCCAGAAGGTCTACAACTCGCAGGGTGTGTCGATCCACGACAAGCACATCGAGATCATCATCCGGCAGATGCTGCGCCGCGTGACGATCATCGAGTCCGGCGACGCGGAGCTGCTGCCGGGCGAGCTCGTGGAGCGCACGCGCTTCGAGTCCGAGAACCGTCGTGTGGTCACCGAGGGCGGTCACCCCGCCTCCGGCCGTCCGCAGCTGATGGGTATCACCAAGGCCTCGCTGGCGACGGAGTCCTGGCTGTCGGCCGCCTCCTTCCAGGAGACGACCCGAGTGCTGACGGACGCGGCGATCAACGCCAAGTCCGACTCGCTCATCGGCCTCAAGGAGAACGTCATCATCGGTAAGCTCATCCCGGCCGGTACGGGCCTGTCCCGCTACCGCAACATCCGGGTGGAGCCCACCGAGGAGGCCAAGGCCGCGATGTACTCGGCCGTCGGCTACGACGACATCGACTACTCGCCCTTCGGCACCGGCTCCGGCCAGGCGGTCCCGCTGGAGGACTACGACTACGGTCCGTACAACCAGTAAGTCGCACGTCGCACGACCGCAGGGCGGTCACCCCACCGGGGTGGCCGCCCTGCGGCGTACCCGGGGCGGGGCCGGGCGGGGCGTGGGCAGCGTGATTTCACCCATACGCGCGATGCCGACCTCCCGCAGATCCGGGAAACCACCACATATGCAGCACATCGGGGTGTCCTCCGCGTGTGCATTTGTTTTGACCGCAGCCCATGCGCTAGGTAGGCTCTGACCTTGTGCCTGGGGTGTCCCTGGGCTCTCGTGTGTGCCCACAGTCCGCGCGAGAGACCGGGCCGCTCGGATCTTCTCGGTCCGAAGCGGTCGAAGACACCGAATTCTGCGCCCTTTCCAGCATCGGCAGGGGTCTGCAGCCTTCGACACGCCCGACCGCGTGGGTCGGCGGGTTTCAGGTTAGTTTTATCGAGATCACAGAAACCGGAGAAACGGTGCCTACGATCCAGCAGCTGGTCCGAAAGGGCCGGCAGGACAAGGTCGAGAAGAACAAGACGCCCGCGCTCGAGGGTTCGCCCCAGCGCCGTGGCGTCTGCACGCGTGTTTTCACCACCACCCCGAAGAAGCCGAACTCGGCGCTCCGTAAGGTCGCGCGTGTGCGTCTGACCTCCGGCATCGAGGTCACCGCTTACATTCCGGGTGAGGGCCACAACCTGCAGGAGCACTCCATCGTGCTCGTCCGCGGTGGCCGTGTGAAGGACCTGCCGGGTGTTCGCTACAAGATCATCCGCGGTTCCCTCGACACGCAGGGCGTCAAGAACCGTAAGCAGGCTCGCAGCCGCTACGGCGCCAAGAAGGAGAAGTAAGAATGCCTCGTAAGGGCCCCGCCCCGAAGCGCCCGGTCATCATCGACCCGGTTTACGGCTCCCCTCTGGTGACGTCGCTGATCAACAAGATCCTCCTGCACGGCAAGCGCTCCACCGCCGAGCGCATCGTGTACGGCGCCATGGAGGGTCTGCGCGAGAAGACCGGCAACGACCCGGTCATCACCCTCAAGCGCGCTCTCGAGAACGTGAAGCCGGCTCTCGAGGTCAAGTCCCGCCGTGTCGGTGGCGCCACCTACCAGGTGCCGGTCGAGGTCCGTCCGGGCCGCGCCTCCACCCTGGCGCTGCGCTGGCTGGTCGGTTACTCCCGCGCCCGTCGCGAGAAGACCATGACCGAGCGCCTCATGAACGAGCTGCTGGACGCCTCGAACGGTCTCGGCGCCTCGGTCAAGAAGCGTGAGGACACGCACAAGATGGCCGAGTCCAACAAGGCCTTCGCGCACTACCGCTGGTAGTCGCTACCCCCATCGAGAACCGAGAGAAGACTGAGCCATATGGCCACCACTTCGCTTGACCTGGCCAAGGTCCGCAACATCGGGATCATGGCCCACATCGACGCGGGCAAGACGACCACCACCGAGCGGATCCTGTTCTACACCGGCGTTTCGTACAAGATCGGTGAGGTCCACGACGGCGCTGCCACGATGGACTGGATGGAGCAGGAGCAGGAGCGCGGCATCACCATCACGTCTGCCGCGACGACCTGCCACTGGCCGCTGGACAACGTTGACCACACCATCAACATCATCGACACCCCGGGCCACGTCGACTTCACCGTCGAGGTGGAGCGTTCGCTGCGCGTGCTCGACGGTGCCGTGACGGTGTTCGACGGCGTCGCCGGTGTTGAGCCCCAGTCCGAGACCGTTTGGCGTCAGGCGGACCGCTACGGCGTGCCGCGCATCTGCTTCGTCAACAAGCTGGACCGTACGGGTGCCGAGTTCCACCGTTGCGTCGACATGATCGTCGACCGCCTGGGCGCGGTTCCGCTGGTCATGCAGCTGCCGATCGGCACCGAGGCCGACTTCAAGGGCGTGGTCGACCTCGTCCAGATGAAGGCGCTGGTCTGGTCCGCCGAGGCCGCCAAGGGCGAGATGTACGACGTCGTCGACATCCCGGACACCCACATCGAGGCTGCCGAGGAATGGCGCGGCAAGCTCCTCGAGGGCGTTGCCGAGAACGACGAAGAGATGATGGAGCTCTTCCTGGAGGGCCAGGAGCCCACCCAGGAGCAGCTGATGGCGGCCATCCGCCGCATCACGCTCGCGTCGAAGGGCGGCAGCGACTCGCCGACCGTCACCCCGGTGTTCTGTGGTACCGCGTTCAAGAACAAGGGCGTGCAGCCCCTGCTCGACGCCGTGGTCCGCTACCTGCCGTCGCCGCTGGACATCGAGGCCGTTGAGGGCCACGCGGTCAACAACGCCGACGAGGTCGTCAAGCGCAAGCCGTCCGACGACGAGCCGTTCGCCGGCCTTGCCTTCAAGATCATGAGCGACCCGCACCTCGGCAAGCTCACCTTCGTCCGGGTTTACTCGGGCCGCATGACGGCGGGCACCCAGGTGCAGAACTCCGTCAAGGGCAAGAAGGAGCGCATCGGCAAGATCTACCGGATGCACGCGAACAAGCGTGAGGAGATCGAGTCGGTGGGTGCCGGTGACATCGTCGCCGTCATGGGTCTGAAGCAGACCACCACCGGTGAGACCCTCTGCGACGCGGGCAACCCGGTGATCCTCGAGTCGATGGACTTCCCGGCTCCGGTCATCCAGGTCGCCATTGAGCCCAAGTCCAAGGGCGACCAGGAGAAGCTGGGTGTCGCCATCCAGCGCCTCGCCGAGGAGGACCCGTCCTTCCAGGTCCACACGGACGAGGAGACGGGCCAGACCATCATCGCGGGTATGGGCGAGCTGCACCTCGACGTGCTGGTCGACCGTATGCGCCGTGAGTTCAAGGTCGAGGCCAACGTCGGCAAGCCGCAGGTCGCGTACCGCGAGACGATCCGCAAGGCCGTCGAGCGTATCGACTACACGCACAAGAAGCAGACTGGTGGTTCCGGCCAGTTCGCCAAGGTGCAGATCGCGATCGAGCCCCTCGAGGGCGACGGTTACGAGTTCGAGAACAAGGTCACCGGTGGCCGCATCCCGCGGGAGTACATCCCGTCCGTGGACGCCGGCTGCCAGGAGGCCATGGAGTTCGGCGTGCTGGCCGGCTACCCGCTGACCGGCGTCAAGGTGACGCTGCTCGACGGTGCCTTCCACGACGTCGACTCCTCCGAGCTCGCGTTCAAGATCGCCGGTTCCATGGCGTTCAAGGAGGGTGCTCGCAAGGCGTCCCCGGCTCTGCTCGAGCCGATGATGTCCGTCGAGGTCACCACCCCCGAGGACTACATGGGTGATGTCATCGGTGACATCAACTCCCGCCGTGGCCAGATCCAGGCCATGGAGGACCGTCACGGCGCCAAGCTCGTCAAGGGCCTGGTCCCGCTGTCGGAGATGTTCGGCTACGTCGGAGACCTCCGCAGCAAGACTTCGGGTCGCGCAAGCTACTCGATGCAGTTCGACTCCTACGCCGAGGTTCCGCGGAACGTCGCCGAGGAGATCATCGCGAAGGCCAAGGGCGAGTAACGAGCTCCGTCTCCACAGACGAGGCTCACGCCTTAGGCTTGACACCGGCTGTCGGGGCATACCACCGCAAACCGTGATGGTGTGCCCCGGCGGGCGGCTCCCCAGCAAAGATCCCTGGCGCCGACCGAATCCAGGCGTACAGAACCACTCCCAGGAGGACCCCAGTGGCGAAGGCGAAGTTCGAGCGGACTAAGCCGCACGTCAACATCGGCACCATCGGTCACGTCGACCACGGTAAGACCACTCTTACCGCGGCGATCACCAAGGTGCTGCACGACGCGTACCCGGAGCTGAACCCCTTCACGCCGTTCGACGAGATCGACAAGGCGCCGGAAGAGCGTCAGCGCGGTATCACGATCTCGATCGCTCACGTTGAGTACCAGACCGAGTCGCGTCACTACGCCCACGTCGACTGCCCGGGTCACGCGGACTACATCAAGAACATGATCACCGGTGCCGCCCAGATGGACGGCGCGATCCTCGTGGTCGCCGCGACCGACGGTCCGATGCCGCAGACCAAGGAGCACGTGCTCCTGGCCCGCCAGTCCGGCGTTCCGTACATCGTCGTCGCCCTGAACAAGGCCGACATGGTGGACGACGAGGAGATCCTGGAGCTCGTCGAGCTCGAGGTTCGTGAGCTCCTCAACGAGTACGAGTTCAACGGCGACGACGCTCCGGTCGTCCGCGTCTCCGCGCTGAAGGCGCTGGAGGGCGACAAGGAGTGGGGCGAGAAGCTCCTCGGCCTGATGAAGGCCGTCGACGAGAACATCCCGCAGCCCGAGCGTGACGTCGACAAGCCGTTCCTGATGCCGATCGAGGACGTCTTCACGATCACCGGTCGTGGCACCGTCGTCACCGGTCGTATCGAGCGCGGTGTCCTGAAGGTCAACGAGACCGTCGACATCATCGGCATCAAGACCGAGAAGACCACCACCACGGTCACCGGTATCGAGATGTTCCGCAAGCTGCTCGACGAGGGCCAGGCCGGTGAGAACGTCGGTCTGCTCCTCCGTGGCATCAAGCGCGAGGACGTCGAGCGCGGCCAGTGCATCATCAAGCCGGGTTCGGTCACCCCGCACACCGAGTTCGAGGCCACGGCCTACATCCTGTCGAAGGACGAGGGTGGCCGTCACACCCCGTTCTTCAACAACTACCGTCCGCAGTTCTACTTCCGTACGACTGACGTGACCGGTGTTGTGACCCTCAAGGAGGGCACGGAGATGGTCATGCCCGGCGACAACGCCGAGATGTCCGTTTCCCTCATCCAGCCCGTCGCGATGGAGGAGGGCCTGCGCTTCACCATCCGTGAGGGTGGCCGCACCGTCGGCGCCGGCCAGGTCACCAAGATCAACAAGTAAGTCCCGGCTTGCTTGAAGGTCCGAAAGACCTGAGAAGGCCCGCACATCTTCGGATGTGCGGGCCTTCTCGCGTTCCCGGGGCTTCTCGCGTGGGTGAGCCTTCTCAGGTTTCACCCGGACGGGTGAAGGGCGTACGGGGGAGTACCTCAGGTGTGGGGGAGTTCCGGGCGCCAGATCCACGGCGTCGCGTCCGGGCCCATGCCGGTGACGCACAGCTGGTGGCCGGCGTCGGTGGTCATCGCGGAGGTGCCCACGGGCACGAGGCCGGCGTCGGACCGCACCGGCTCGGAGTCGCCGGAGGCGGCGGTGAGCTGCACTTCGCCGCTGATCGCCCGCCCGAGCACCAGCACGGTGTCCTTGCCGCCCCGGACGGCGAGGGTCTGCGCGGCGAGCGGCCCGTAGCCCGCGAAGTCCTGCAGGTCGGTGCTGTGGACGTCACCCAGGCCCTGGGCGTCCGGCGTGAAGGCGTGCACCGCCGGCTGGACGGCCGCGGGGGAGCGGTAGACGAGGGTCAGGGCGCCCTCCGGGTCGAGTGCCGCACCGGGGAGCCCGCCGGGCTGCGGCAGGCCCTTCAGGGCCGCGTAACGGACCGGCTTGCCGGGCTCCTCCTGCGTCCAGTGGTGGACGGTGTCGCGGCCGGTGCCGAAGACGTGGACGCGCTTGTCCTTGTCGAGGAGGGCGACCAGACCGTCCTGGATCTCCTGGCCGTGCAGGCTCTGCCACTTCCCCCACGTGCCGTCGGCCTCGCGCACCCGGCTGGAGACGCCCTTGCCCGCGTTGCGGACGAAGAGGTGGACGCGCCCGTCGGGGGCGGCGACCGCGGCGGGCATGCCGACGCGGCGGCCGCGGTCGGGCCGGTGCTCGGGGTTGCCGAGGCCCTGCCAGGCCTTGAAGGGGCCGCCGGGGGAGCGCTGCTCCAGGACGACGATCTCGCGGGTGTCGGGGCGGCCCTGGCCGGCGAGGGCGGAGAACCGCAGGGCGAACAGCAGCCGGCGGCCCTCGGAGTCCTGGACGGCCGCCAGGGCGGGCGCGAGCGGGCCGCCGCCGAGGTTCTGCGGGTCGCTCCAGCGGCCGCTGCCGGGCGTCGTCTCCTGCCAGCGCACGGCCTGGGTGCCCAGCACGCCGAAGGCCTCCAGGCGGCCGGACCGGTCGGTGCCGGGGGCCGCGGTGGGGCCCTCGTAGCGGTAGTGGGTGGAGCGGATCCAGCCCTTGCGGTTCTTCATCGGGCGGTCGCCGCCCTGGCCGTAGTCGCCGCAGCCGCCGGGGTTGCCGCAGTCCCAGGACGGGTCGCCGCCGTACGCCTCGACCAGCCGGTGCTTCTGCTCGATCACCTCGGGCGGCAGGTTGTGCGGCCAGCGCTGGTTGTAGTAGCCGCGGAAGGCCGTGGTCACGAAGCGCGGCGGGTGGCCGTCCCGCTTGGTGGTGTCGGCCACCCACTGCGAGAGCGCCTTCCAGGTGAAGAGCGCGGTCGGGGTGTGGTCGCGGTGGTCGGAGCAGGCCCCGTAGTCGTTGTCCTTGGGGTGGGTGGCGTCGTGGACCTGGTAGTCGGGGTCCGGGTCCATGGTGTGGATCACCGTGGGCCGGAACCGGTCCATGATCGTGGCGAGGGTGTCCACCAGCGTGCCGTGCCGGTAGGTGCTGGAGGTGGTGCACGGCGAGCCGGTGGCGACGAGCGACTGCATCTCGCCGTCCGGCCGCTCCCACAGCAGCGGCAGCCGCATGTCGCCGGCCGAGAGCATGGCGATGTTGAGGAAGATCAGCTGGGCCCTGCGGTTGCCGTTGGTGAGCTCGTTGGTCTCGGCCTTGACGCCGTTGCCCAGGTCCAGGACGGACTTCTGCCAGCCCGTGAACTTGTCCAGGCCGATCATCTCCGCGTACGCCTGGCGCAGGCCCTGATGGCGCGCCGAGGAGTAGCCGGGCTTGTCGGGCTTGGCCTTGGGCATGCCCTCGATCCAGTTCTGCCCCACGGCCTCGCCGGCCGTCACGTAGACGGACACGACGGGGACCCCGGCGCGCACGATGTGCTCGGCGTCCGGGTTCATGAAGTAGAGATCGTCGTCGGGGTGCGCCATGACCTGCAGGAGCAGGGATTTCCCGGCGCTGCCGAAGGGCTGCGTGGCGCTGGGGTCCACGGCTCTTATGGGGTGGGGAGAGGCCTTGGGCTTCTTCTTCCCGTCCTCCCCGCTGCACCCCGCCGCGAGGGCCGCGGTGGTGGCGGCCAGGCCGGCGAGGGCCGTCCGGCGGGATATCACCATGTGCTGTGAGATGTTCAACTACATGACTCCGTCCCGTTGTGCAGCACGCAGTTCCCTGCCCCTTGCTGCCCCAGCGTGATAGGGGACGATCGAGGGGGTGCGGCGGTTGCCCGGCGCCTCGGCAAGCCCCGGCAAAGCGCGGGTTTCCCGGCGCCCGGGCCGGTGGAGGCCCAGTGGCCGGGGGGACCGGAGCGGCGGCCGAGGTGTAAGAGCCATAGTGTCCCGTATGTCGGCGGGGTGGTTTGACAACTGAGCCGCCCGGGGTACGGTCTTAGGCTTCGATTGGCGTCCCCTCGGCCGCATATGGCACACTGTTCAGGTTGCTCGGTTGAGTGCCGATGCTGCGCGCCTCCCGCCGGGAGGACTGGAAGCGAGTCCCGCAGTACTCGTCGTCCCTTATGAGGGGCGGAAGTACGGGAATCTTCCGGGAAGTGTCAGCGGGGCCCCAGCCAGGCACTCGGTGGGTGTCTTTCCCCCACAACCCCCTTCACCAGGGATTTTCCTTCGGGAAAGCTGCTGGAAGGGGCGCGACACGCCCGACCGCGTGGGTCGGAGGTGGAGCGGGGAGAGACGGTGTTCGGAAGAAGTTGAAGCCTCTTCTGGGCGCAGCCGGCCGAGTCCCAGAGCGTTACGAGAGACAGGACTACTGAGTAGCCATGGCGGGACAGAAGATCCGCATCCGGCTCAAGGCCTACGACCACGAGGTCATCGACTCCTCGGCGAAGAAGATCGTCGAGACGGTGACCCGCACTGGTGCGTCGGTCGCGGGCCCGGTGCCGCTGCCCACTGAGAAGAACGTGTACTGCGTCATCAAGTCGCCGCACAAGTACAAGGACTCGCGCGAGCACTTCGAGATGCGCACGCACAAGCGCCTCATCGACATCCTCGACCCCACGCCGAAGACGGTTGACTCGCTCATGCGTCTCGACCTGCCGGCGGGCGTCGACATCGAGATCAAGCTCTGAGGTGACGCGCGAGATGGCTAAGAACATTAAGGGCGTCCTGGGCGAGAAGCTCGGCATGACCCAGGTCTGGGACGAGAACAACCGGGTTGTCCCGGTGACCGTCGTCAAGGCCGGGCCCTGCGTCGTCACCCAGGTCCGCACCAACGACAGCGACGGCTACGAGTCGGTCCAGATCGCCTTCGGCGAGATCGACCCGCGCAAGGTGAACAAGCCCCTCAAGGGTCACTTCGCCAAGGCCGACGTCACCCCGCGCCGCCACCTGGTGGAGCTGCGTACCGCTGACGCCAGCGAGTACACGCTCGGCCAGGAGATCACCGCTGCCGTGTTCGAGTCGGGCGTCAAGGTCGACGTCACCGGCAAGAGCAAGGGCAAGGGCTTCGCCGGTGTCATGAAGCGTCACAACTTCCGTGGCCTCGGCGCCGGGCACGGCACCCAGCGCAAGCACCGCTCCCCCGGTTCCATCGGTGGCTGCGCCACCCCGGGCCGTGTGTTCAAGGGCCTCCGCATGGCGGGCCGCATGGGCAACGAGCGGGTCACCACCCAGAACCTGACCGTCCACGCCGTTGACGCGGAGAAGGGCCTGCTCCTGATCAAGGGCGCGGTTCCTGGTCCGAACGGCGGCCTCGTCCTGGTCCGTACCGCGGCCAAGGGGGCCTGAGGTAACCGATGAGCACCATTGACATCCTTTCGCCGGCAGGCGACAAGGCCGGGACCGTCGAGCTCCCCGCGGAGATCTTCGACGCGAAGGTCAGCGTTCCGCTGATCCACCAGGTCGTCGTCGCACAGCTGGCCGCTGCCCGTCAGGGCACGCACAAGACCAAGACCCGTGGCGAGGTCCGCGGCGGTGGCAAGAAGCCGTACCGCCAGAAGGGCACCGGTCGCGCCCGTCAGGGCTCGACCCGCGCGCCGCAGTTCGCCGGTGGTGGCGTCGTGCACGGTCCCGTGCCGCGTGACTACTCCCAGCGGACCCCGAAGAAGATGAAGGCCGCCGCCCTGCGCGGTGCCCTCTCGGACCGCGCGCGTCACTCCCGCATCCACGTCGTCTCCGACGTGGTCGAGGGTGCGGCGTCCACGAAGGCCGCCAAGAGCCTGTTCGGCAAGATCAGCGAGCGGAAGAACCTGCTCCTGGTCGTCGAGCGCTCCAACGAGGCCGCGTGGCTCTCCGCCCGCAACCTGCCCCAGGTTCACATCCTGGAGCCGGGCCAGCTGAACACGTACGACGTGCTCGTCTCCGACGACGTGGTCTTCACCCAGGCCGCCTTCGAGTCCTTCGTGTCTGGCCCCAAGGCCGTTGAGACCGAAGGGAGCGAGGCCTGATGACTGAGGCCGTCGTCACCAGCAAGACGTTCTCGGACCCGCGTGACCTCCTGGTCAAGCCGGTTGTCTCCGAGAAGAGCTACGCGCTGCTGGACGAGAACAAGTACACGTTCATCGTCGACCCGCGCGCCAACAAGACCCAGATCAAGCAGGCCGTCGAGGCGGTCTTCTCGGTCAAGGTCACCGGGGTCAACACGATCAACCGTCAGGGTAAGCGCAAGCGCACCAAGACCGGTTTCGGCAAGCGCGCCAACACCAAGCGCGCCATCGTGACCCTCGCCGAGGGCGACCGTATCGACATCTTCGGCGGCCCGGTCTCCTAACGGAGTCCGAGTCGTCCGGAATCGGACGAGGACTGAGAAATGGGTATCCGCAAGTACAAGCCGACGACCCCGGGCCGTCGTGGCTCCAGCGTCGCCGACTTTGTCGAGATCACGCGGTCCACGCCGGAGAAGTCGCTGGTCCGCCCGCTGCACAGCAAGGGCGGCCGTAACAACGCCGGTCGTGTGACCGTCCGCCACCAGGGCGGTGGCCACAAGCGCGCCTACCGTGTGATCGACTTCCGTCGTCACGACAAGGACGGCGTGCCGGCCAAGGTCGCTCACATTGAGTACGACCCGAACCGCACTGCGCGCATCGCGCTGCTGCACTACGCAGACGGCGAGAAGCGCTACATCATCGCCCCGGCCAAGCTGAGCCAGGGCGACCGGATTGAGAACGGCCCTGGCGCCGACATCAAGCCGGGCAACAACCTCCCGCTCCGCAACATCCCGGTCGGTACCACGATCCACGCGATCGAGCTCCGTCCCGGTGGTGGCGCCAAGTTCGCCCGCTCTGCCGGTTCCTCCGTGCAGCTGCTGGCGAAGGAGGGCCAGTACGCCCACCTGCGTATGCCGTCCGGCGAGGTCCGCCTGGTCGACGTCCGCTGCCGCGCCACGGTCGGCGAGGTCGGCAACGCCGAGCAGTCGAACATCAACTGGGGCAAGGCCGGCCGCATGCGCTGGAAGGGCGTTCGCCCGACCGTCCGCGGTGTCGCGATGAACCCGGTTGACCACCCGCACGGTGGTGGTGAGGGCAAGACCTCCGGTGGTCGCCACCCGGTCTCCCCGTGGGGTCAGAAGGAGGGTCGTACTCGTTCTCCCAAGAAGGCGAGCAACAAGTACATCGTCCGCCGCCGCAAGACGAACAAGAAGCGCTAGGAGCGGGTTTAGATGCCGCGTAGTCTCAAGAAGGGACCCTTCGTCGACGGACACCTCATCAAGAAGGTGGACGCTCAGAACGAGGCTGGTACCAAGAACGTCATCAAGACCTGGTCCCGTCGCTCCATGATCGTGCCGGCCATGCTCGGCCACACGCTCGCGGTGCACAACGGCAAGACGCACGTCCCGGTGTTCGTCACCGAGTCGATGGTCGGCCACAAGCTCGGCGAGTTCTCGCCGACCCGCACCTTCCGCGGCCACGTCAAGGACGACCGCAAGTCGAAGCGCCGCTAAGGCGGGGTGTGAACGACTATGACTGACACCGAAGGGACAACCATGGAAGCCAGGGCCCAGGCGCGGTACATCCGCGTCACGCCCATGAAGGCCCGCCGCGTGGTGGACCTCATCCGTGGCATGGACGCCACGGAGGCTCAGGCGGTCCTGCGTTTCGCCCCGCAGGCCGCGAGCGTGCCGGTGGGCAAGGTGCTGGACAGCGCCATTGCCAACGCCGCGCACAACTACGACCACACGGACGCTTCGTCGCTGTACATCAGCGAGGCGTTCGTGGACGAGGGCCCGACCCTGAAGCGGTTCCGTCCGCGTGCCCAGGGCCGTGCCTACCGGATCCGCAAGCGGACCAGCCACATCACCGTGGTCGTCAGCAGCAAGGAAGGAACCCGGTAATGGGCCAGAAGGTTAACCCGCACGGGTTCCGGCTCGGCATCACCACGGACTTCAAGTCCCGCTGGTACGCCGACAAGCTGTACAAGGACTACGTCAAGGAAGACGTTGCCATTCGTCGCATGATGACGAAGGGCATGGAGCGCGCCGGTATCTCGAAGGTTGAGATCGAGCGCACCCGCGACCGCGTCCGCGTTGACATCCACACCGCCCGCCCGGGCATCGTCATCGGCCGCCGCGGCGCCGAGGCCGACCGCATCCGTGGCGAGCTGGAGAAGCTGACCGGCAAGCAGGTCCAGCTGAACATCCTCGAGGTCAAGAACCCCGAGGTCGACGCTCAGCTGGTGGCCCAGGCCGTCGCCGAGCAGCTGTCCTCCCGCGTCTCCTTCCGTCGCGCCATGCGCAAGAGCATGCAGTCGACGATGAAGGCCGGCGCCAAGGGCATCAAGATCCAGTGCGGTGGCCGTCTCGGCGGCGCCGAGATGTCCCGCTCGGAGTTCTACCGCGAGGGCCGTGTGCCCCTGCACACGCTCCGCGCGAACGTCGACTACGGCTTCTTCGAGGCCAAGACCACCTTCGGCCGCATCGGCGTGAAGGTCTGGATCTACAAGGGCGACGTCAAGAACATCGCCGAGGTCCGCGCCGAGAACGCTGCCGCTCGTGCGGGCAACCGCCCGTCGCGCGGCGCCGGCGACCGTCCGGCCCGTGGTGGCCGTGGCGGCGAGCGTGGCGGCCGCGGCCGCAAGCCGCAGCAGAACGCCGCTGCCGAGGCCCCCAAGGCCGAGGCCGCTGCCGCTGCTCCGGCTGAGTCCACCGGAACGGAGGCCTGACCGACATGCTGATCCCTCGCAGGGTCAAGCACCGCAAGCAGCACCACCCCAAGCGGAACGGCATGGCCAAGGGTGGCACCGAGCTCGCGTTCGGTGAGTACGGCATCCAGGCCCTGACCCCGGCCTACGTGACGAACCGTCAGATCGAGTCCGCTCGTATCGCCATGACGCGTCACATCAAGCGTGGCGGCAAGGTGTGGATCAACATCTACCCGGACCGTCCGCTGACCAAGAAGCCGGCCGAGACCCGCATGGGTTCCGGTAAGGGTTCCCCGGAGTGGTGGATCGCGAACGTCAAGCCCGGTCGGGTGATGTTCGAGCTGTCTTTCCCGAACGAAAAGGTTGCTCGTGAGGCGCTGACCCGCGCCGCTCACAAGCTTCCGATGAAGTGCCGCATTGTTCGGCGCGAGGCAGGTGAGTCGTGATGGCCGCTGGTATCAAGGCGACCGAGCTGCGTGAGCTGAACGACGAGGACCTCGTCGCGAAGCTCCGTGAGGCCAAGGAAGAGCTGTTCAACCTCCGCTTCCAGGCGGCGACCGGGCAGCTTGAGAACCACGGTCGGCTCAAGTCCGTCCGTAAGGACATCGCCCGGATCTACACCCTGATGCGCGAGCGCGAGCTGGGCATCGAGACGGTGGAGAGCGCCTGATGAGCGAGAAGAATGTGACTGAGACGAACGAGCGCGGTTTCCGCAAGACCCGTGAGGGTCTCGTCGTCAGCGACAAGATGGACAAGACCGTCGTCGTCGCCGTCGAGGACCGTGTCAAGCACGCGCTGTACGGCAAGGTCATCCGCCGTACGAACAAGCTCAAGGCGCACGACGAGCAGAACGCTGCCGGTGTCGGCGACCGCGTCCTCCTGATGGAGACCCGGCCGCTGTCCGCCACCAAGCGCTGGCGCGTCGTCGAGATCCTCGAGAAGGCCAAGTAGGTAATTCCCGCAAGGGAATTCCAAATGCAATCTGTCCGAGGGGTTTCCCTCGGATAAGTTCCGCCAGGCTCGGCGGGGGCTCTTCGGAGCCCCCGCCGGGAACCGGCAGACGATCAGGAGATAGACGTGATCCAGCAGGAGTCGCGACTTCGGGTCGCCGACAACACTGGTGCCAAGGAGATCCTTTGCATCCGTGTTCTCGGTGGCTCGGGTCGCCGCTACGCGGGCATCGGTGACGTCATCGTCGCCACCGTCAAGGACGCGATCCCCGGTGGCAACGTGAAGAAGGGTGACGTCGTCAAGGCCGTCATCGTTCGCACCGTCAAGGAGCGCCGCCGTCCGGACGGCTCGTACATCCGTTTCGACGAGAACGCCGCTGTCGTTCTCAAGAACGACGGTGACCCCCGCGGCACCCGTATCTTCGGCCCCGTGGGCCGAGAGCTGCGCGAGAAGAAGTTCATGAAGATCGTCTCGCTCGCGCCGGAGGTGCTGTAACCGATGAAGATCAAGAAGGGCGACCTGGTCCAGGTCATCACCGGTAAGGACAAGGGCAAGCAGGGCAAGGTCATCCAGGCCTTCCCGGCTGAGGACCGTGTTCTCGTCGAGGGTGTCAACCGGGTCAAGAAGCACACCAAGGCCGGCCAGACCGCCCGCGGTTCCAAGACCGGTGGCATCGTCACGACCGAGGCCCCGATCCACGTGAGCAACGTTCAGCTCATCGTGGAGAAGGACGGCAAGAAGGTCGTCACCCGCGTCGGTTACCGCTTCGACGACAACGGCAACAAGATCCGCGTTGCCAAGCGCACCGGTGAGGACATCTGATGACTGCCACCACCAACGCGCCGCGTCTCAAGCTGCGCTACCGCGAAGAGATCGTCGGCAAGCTGCGTGAGGAGTTCTCGTACGAGAACGTCATGCAGGTTCCCGGCCTCACCAAGATCGTGGTCAACATGGGTGTGGGCGACGCCGCCCGCGACTCCAAGCTGATCGAGGGCGCCATCCGCGACCTCACCACGATCACGGGCCAGAAGCCCGCCGTCACCAAGGCTCGCAAGTCCATCGCGCAGTTCAAGCTGCGTGAGGGCCAGCCGATCGGCGCCCACGTCACCCTCCGTGGTGACCGCATGTGGGAGTTCCTGGACCGCACCCTGTCGCTCGCGCTGCCGCGCATCCGCGACTTCCGTGGTCTGTCCCCGAAGCAGTTCGACGGTCGGGGCAACTACACCTTCGGTCTCACGGAGCAGGTCATGTTCCACGAGATCGACCAGGACAAGATCGACCGCGTCCGGGGTATGGACATCACCGTGGTGACCACGGCGACCAACGACGACGAGGGCCGCGCCCTCCTTCGTCACCTCGGCTTCCCGTTCAAGGAGGCGTAAGCGAGATGGCGAAGAAGTCTCTTATTGCCAAGGCTGCTCGCAAGCCCAAGTTCGGTGTGCGCGCGTACACCCGCTGCCAGCGCTGCGGCCGCCCGCACTCCGTGTACCGCAAGTTCGGCCTCTGCCGCGTGTGCCTTCGTGAGATGGCTCACCGTGGCGAGCTGCCGGGCGTGACCAAGAGCTCCTGGTAACAACCCACTTGGGTTGACCAGGGCTCTCGGTAAGCATCAAGGACGGCGGTCGCCCGACCTGATCACCTCCGGCGAGCTTCGCGCTCGCGTAGAGTTGAAGGGTTGGGTGCCCGCCGCCCATGACCGTCTTACTACGCCGTAGGTCCCCGCGCCGCACCCGCCCCGACCCAGTTCGGGGAGAGGGATGGCGCACATAGGAAACCCCGGCGAGAGAGGCCGAAGGCCAAACATGACCATGACCGATCCGATCGCAGACATGCTGACCCGTCTGCGGAACGCGAACTCGGCTTACCACGACTCCGTGGCCATGCCCCACAGCAAGATCAAGGCGCACATCGCCGAGATCCTGCAGCAGGAGGGCTACATCGCCGGCTGGAAGGTCGAGGACGCCGAGGTTGGCAAGAGCCTCGTCATCGACCTGAAGTTCGGTCCGAACCGCGAGCGCTCCATCGCCGGGATCAAGCGGATCTCGAAGCCGGGCCTGCGGGTCTACGCAAAGTCCACCAACCTGCCGAAGGTCCTCGGCGGCCTGGGCGTGGCGATCATCTCCACGTCCCACGGTCTCCTGACCGGCCAGCAGGCCAGCAAGAAGGGCGTGGGTGGGGAAGTCCTCGCCTACGTCTGGTAACCAGGGAACGGAGGAATAGCCAATGTCGCGTATTGGACGGCTGCCCATCCAGGTTCCCGCTGGTGTGGACGTCACCATCGATGGCCGTACGGTGCACGTGAAGGGCCCCAAGGGTTCCCTCACGCACGCCGTTGCCGCGCCCATCGAGATCGCTAAGGCCGAGGACGGCACCCTTGTCGTCTCGCGTCCGAACGACGAGCGTCAGAACAAGGCCCTGCACGGCCTGTCCCGCACGCTGGTGGCGAACATGATCACCGGCGTGACCGCGGGCTACAGCAAGGCTCTCGAGATCAGTGGTGTCGGTTACCGCGTCCAGGCGAAGGGCTCCAACCTGGAGTTCTCCCTGGGCTACAGCCACCCGATCCTGATCGAGGCCCCCGAGGGCATCACCTTCAAGGTCGAGTCCCCCACCAAGCTCAGCGTCGAGGGCATCGACAAGCAGAAGGTCGGCGAGGTCGCCGCCAACATCCGCAAGCTTCGCAAGCCCGACCCCTACAAGGCCAAGGGCGTGAAGTATGCGGGTGAGGTCATCCGCCGCAAGGTCGGAAAGGCTGGTAAGTAAGCCATGGCATACGGTGTGAAGATCGCCAAGGGCGATGCTTACAAGCGCGCCGCCAAGCAGCGCCGCCACATCCGCATCCGCAAGAACATGTCGGGTACGGCCGAGCGCCCGCGTCTCGTCGTGACGCGCTCGAACCGCGGCATCACCGCTCAGGTCATCGACGACCTCAAGGGCCACACCCTTGCGTCGGCGTCGCACCTGGACGCGTCGATCCGCGGTGGCGAGGGCGACAAGAGCGCCCAGGCCAAGAAGGTCGGTGCCCTGGTGGCCGAGCGTGCCAAGGCCGCCGGCGTCGAGGCTGTCGTGTTCGACCGCGGTGGCAACCAGTACGCCGGGCGCATTGCCGCTCTGGCTGACGCCGCCCGCGAAGCCGGGCTGAAGTTCTAAGCCCCGGTTCCGGAGCTAGCGGACGTAACAGAGAGAGGTAAATCCAATGGCTGGACCCCAGCGCCGCGGAAGCGGTGCCGGTGGCGGCGAGCGGCGGGACCGGAAGGGTCGCGACGGTGGCGCTGCCGCCGAGAAGACCGCGTACGTTGAGCGCGTAGTCGCGATCAACCGCGTCGCCAAGGTTGTCAAGGGTGGTCGTCGCTTCAGCTTCACCGCGCTCGTCGTGGTGGGTGACGGTGACGGCACCGTGGGTGTCGGTTACGGCAAGGCCAAGGAAGTTCCGGCTGCCATCGCCAAGGGCGTGGAAGAGGCCAAGAAGAACTTCTTCAAGGTCCCCCGTATCCAGGGCACCATCCCGCACCCGATCCAGGGCGAGAAGGCCGCGGGCGTCGTCCTGCTCAAGCCTGCTTCCCCCGGTACCGGTGTTATCGCCGGTGGCCCGGTGCGTGCGGTGCTCGAGTGCGCCGGCGTCCACGACATCCTGTCGAAGTCGCTCGGTTCGTCGAACCCGATCAACATCGTGCACGCCACGGTGACGGCCCTCCAGGGACTCTCCCGTCCCGAGGAGATCGCCGCCCGTCGTGGCCTGCCGCTGGAGGACGTGGCTCCCGCCGCTCTGCTGCGGGCGCGTGCAGGGGTGGGTGCGTAATGGCTCGCCTCAAGGTCACGCAGGTCAAGTCCTACATCGGCAGCAAGCAGAACCACCGCGACACCCTTCGTTCGCTTGGTCTCAAGCGCATGAACGATGTGGTTGTCAAGGAGGACCGCCCCGAGATCCGCGGCATGGTGCAGACCGTCCGCCACCTCGTGACGGTCGAGGAGGTCGACTGACATGGCGGAGCAGAACCCGCTGAAGGTCCACAACCTCCGTCCCGCCCCGGGCGCCAAGACCGCCAAGACCCGTGTGGGTCGTGGTGAGGCGTCGAAGGGTAAGACGGCCGGTCGTGGTACCAAGGGCACGAAGGCCCGTTACCAGGTTCCGCAGCGCTTCGAGGGTGGGCAGATGCCCCTCCACATGCGCCTGCCGAAGCTCAAGGGCTTCAAGAACCCGTTCCGCACCGAGTTCCAGGTCGTGAACCTGGACAAGCTGGCCGCGCTCTACCCGCAGGGTGGCGAGGTCACGGTGGCCGACCTGGTCGCCAAGGGTGCGGTTCGCAAGAACCAGCTCGTCAAGGTCCTGGGCCAGGGCGAGATCTCCGTGGCGCTGCAGGTGACGGTCGACGCCGTCTCCGGCTCCGCCAAGGAGAAGATTGCCGCTGCCGGCGGCACCGTCACCGAGCTCGTCTGAGCTCGTTGAACTGACAACCGGGGATGTCCCAAAAGGGGCATCCCCGGTTGGTCGTTCCAAGGGGGGCACGGTCGCCGGTAAGGTGGCGTGCACTGTTAACCTCCGCGCGGCCTGTGCCCGCGCGGATTTTGACTGACAAGTATTCGTCGATCCTCAAGACCGTCACCTCTCGCGTGGCAACGTGAGAGGCGCAGGAGGCACCGTGCTCACCGCGTTCGCCCGGGCGTTCAAGACGCCCGACCTGCGCAAGAAGCTGCTGTTCACGCTGGGCATCATGGTGCTCTTCCGGCTGGGTGCTCATGTACCGGTGCCGGGAGTCGACTACCGCAATGTCCAGATGTGCATGGACCAGACCAAGAGCGGTCAGGGCCTCTTCGGCCTCGTGAACATGTTCAGTGGTGGCGCGCTGCTGCAGATCACGATCTTTGCGCTCGGGATCATGCCGTACATCACGGCGAGCATCATCCTGCAGCTCCTGACCGTCGTCATTCCGCGGCTGGAAGCCCTCAAGAAGGAGGGGCAGTCGGGTCAGGGAAAGATCACGCAGTACACGCGCTATCTGACCGTGGCTCTTGCGATCCTTCAGGGCACCGGCCTGGTCGCCACGGCCCGCAGCGGTGCCTTGTTCGGGGGCTGCACCGTCGGGAACCAGATCGTTCCCAACCAGTCGATCTTCACCACCGTCGTCATGGTCATCACCATGACCGCCGGCACCTCGCTGATCATGTGGCTCGGTGAGCTCATCACCGACCGCGGCATCGGCAACGGCATGTCGATCCTGATGTTCACCTCCATCGCCGCCGGCTTCCCGAGCGCCCTCTGGGCGATCAAGCTGCAGGGCACGCTGATGGGCGGCTGGCTGGAGTTCTCGCTGGTCATCCTCTGCGGCCTGGCCATGGTCGCGCTCGTCGTCTTCGTCGAGCAGGCCCAGCGCCGGATCCCCGTGCAGTACGCCAAGCGCATGATCGGCCGTCGTTCCTACGGCGGCACGTCCACCTACATCCCGCTCAAGGTGAACCAGGCGGGTGTGATTCCCGTCATCTTCGCCTCGTCGCTGCTCTACATTCCGGCGCTGCTCGTGCAGTTCACCGGATCGAAGGCGGACTGGGCGGAATGGATCCAGCGCAACCTGGTCAAGGGTGACCATCCCGTCTACATGGTCACCTACTTCCTGCTGATCGTTTTCTTCGCCTTCTTCTACGTCGCCATCTCCTTCAACCCCGAAGAAGTTGCCGACAACATGAAGAAGTATGGTGGGTTCATCCCGGGCATCCGGGCCGGTCGTCCCACCGCGGAGTACCTGAGCTACGTGCTGAACCGCATCACGTGGCCGGGCTCTCTCTACCTGGGCCTGATCGCCCTGGTGCCCACGGTGGCACTGGTCACACTCAACGCGAACCAGAACTTCCCGTTCGGGGGAACCAGCATCCTGATCATCGTGGGTGTCGGTCTGGAGACTGTGAAGCAGATCGAGAGCCAGCTTCAGCAGCGCAACTACGAAGGGTTCCTCCGCTGATGCGAATCGTCCTCGTCGGGCCGCCCGGCGCCGGCAAGGGTACGCAGGCCGCGTACCTCGCCAAGAACCTCGCGATCCCGCACATCTCGACGGGCGACCTCTTCCGGGCGAACATCAGCCAGGGCACGCCCCTGGGCCAGAAGGCCCAGGAGTACATGCGGGCCGGCCAGCTCGTGCCGGACGAGGTCACCATCGGGATGGCCAAGGACCGCATGCAGCAGGAGGACGCCGCGGACGGCTTCCTGCTGGACGGCTTCCCGCGGAACCTCGCCCAGGCCGAGGCGCTGGACGAGATCCTCAAGGCCGACGGCCTCAAGCTGGACGCCGTCCTGGACCTGGAGGTCCCGGAGGACGAGGTCGTCAAGCGGATCGCCGGTCGCCGGATGTGCCGCAAGGACAGCTCGCACATCTTCCACGAGATCTACAACCCGCCGGCCGCGAAGGGTGTCTGCGACACCTGCGGCGGCGAGCTGTACCAGCGTGAGGACGACAGCGAGGAGACCGTCCGCCGCCGGCTGGAGGTCTACCACAGCGAGACCGAGCCGATCATCGATTACTACAAGGCCCAGGGCCTCGTGGTGACGATCTCGGCGCTCGGCAAGGTCGCCGAGGTGACGGAGCGGGCGATGACCGCTCTGGACCGCGACGCCGCCTGAGCTTCTTCTGCTACGGCCGCGGGGCCCCTCGGGGCACCGCGGCCGTAGTGTTTGTTTGAGCACCGAGCTTGTTTGAGCAACCGGACGCAAGACGTAAGACGCAGGAAAGGCAACCCATGGTCGAGATCAAGACCGCCGAGCAGATCGCGAAGATGCGCGAGGCGGGGCTGGTCGTCGCCGCCATCCACGCGGCCACCCGGGAGGCGGCCGTGCCGGGTGCCACGACCAAGGACCTGGACCAGGTCGCCCGCAAGGTGATCGCCGAGCACGGTGCGAAGTCGAACTTCCTCGGGTACGGCGGCTTCCCCGCCACCATCTGCACCTCGGTGAACGAGGTCGTCGTCCACGGCATCCCGGACGAGAAGACGGTCCTCAAGGACGGCGACATCATCTCGATCGACGCCGGCGCGATCGTGGACGGCTGGCACGGCGACGCGGCCTTCACGGCCTTCGTGGGCACCGGTCACGCTCCGGAGCTGCTGGAGCTCTCCCGGGTGACCGAGGAGTCCATGTGGGCCGGCATCGCCGCCGTGAAGAACGGCAACCGCCTGGTGGACATCTCCAAGGCCATCGAGGGCTACATCCGCCGCCAGCCCCGCCCGGCCTCCGGCAAGTACGGGATCATCGAGGACTACGGCGGCCACGGCATCGGCTCCGAGATGCACATGGACCCGCACCTGCTGAACTACGTCTCCCGCAAGCGCGGCAAGGGCCCCAAGCTCGTCCCGGGCTTCTGCATCGCCATCGAGCCCATGGTGAGCCTCGGCACGGCCCGTACGCACGTCCTGGAGGACGACTGGACGGTCCTCACGGACGACATGTCCTGGTCCTCCCACTGGGAGCACTCCGTCGCCCTGACGGAGGAAGGACCGCTGGTCCTGACGGCGGTCGACGGCGGCAAGGCGAAGCTGGCGGAGTACGGGATCGCTGCCGCTCCGGATCCGCTGGCCTGAGCCCCGGGCCCTGGCCTCGGCCACCGATCCGCCGGACGGAGTCCGGCGCAGCCGGCCGAAGCTTGTGAGGCGCCCCGGCGCCGAGCCCGCGAGGGCGGCGTCGGGAGGAGCAGCCCGCTGGCTTGAGCGCCGCTTAAGGATCACTGCGGCGGGGCAGTCACCCCTGGATTAGTCTTTCGGGTTGCCCTGACGTAGACTGACGCGTCGGCTCTCGTGTATCCGCATGCCTTCGTACCGATGGCACGCACATACGAGAGTTGATCAAGGTAGCCGATTCGAAAGGCGAAGCGTGGCCAAGAAGCAAGGTGCCATCGAGATCGAGGGCACCGTGATCGAGTCTCTGCCGAACGCAATGTTCAAGGTGGAGCTCCAGAACGGTCACAAGGTCCTCGCGCACATCAGCGGCAAGATGCGGATGCACTACATCCGCATCCTTCCGGATGACCGGGTCGTCGTGGAGCTCTCTCCCTACGACCTGACGCGTGGCCGGATCGTCTACCGGTACAAGTAGATCTTGTCGACGCCCCGCGCTCGTGGGGTGGCGGCACTGACCCGGAGAACCTCACACCCATGAAGGTCAAGCCGAGCGTCAAGAAGATCTGCGACAAGTGCAAGGTGATCCGCCGCCACGGCCGGGTCATGGTCATCTGCGACAACCTGCGCCACAAGCAGCGCCAGGGCTGACGCAGAACCTGCACTCCGCAGTTTCTTCGCGCGACGCGAGCAAAAACGTACATACGCAGAGCCCGTCCAGCGATCGCTGGCGACACCTCCGGCGGGGGCCGGGGACCCGGGACGTACCTAGTACGGCGACCGGGAGCGGCTCTGTGTCAGACCCCCGAGAACATCTGGAGCCATTGAATGGCACGCGTTTCCGGTGTTGACATCCCGCGCGAAAAGCGTGTGGAGATCGCACTCACCTACGTCTTCGGTATCGGCCGTACCCAGTCGCAGACGATTCTCGCCGCGACCGGTGTGAACCCGAACACCCGCGTTCGTGACCTGGTCGAGGAGGACCTGGTCAAGATCCGCGAGTACGTGGACGCCAACCTCAAGACCGAGGGTGACCTCCGTCGCGAGATCCAGGCCGACATCCGCCGCAAGGTCGAGATCGGCTGCTACCAGGGTCTGCGTCACCGCCGTGGCCTGCCCGTGCACGGTCAGCGCACCAGCACGAACGCTCGTACCCGCAAGGGCCCGCGTCGCGCCATCGCCGGCAAGAAGAAGCCGGGCAAGAAGTAGTCCGCAGCGGACACTGCGGTTCTCCGGGGGGCGACTCCCGGGACCCCCGCATTCCAGCGGTCTTCGCTGTAGGACCGACCACCTCCCTCCATCAGGAGTAAGACATGCCCCCCAAGGGTCGTCAGGGCGCTGCCAAGAAGGTGCGCCGCAAGGAAAAGAAGAACGTCGCTCACGGCCACGCGCACATCAAGAGCACGTTCAACAACACCATCGTTTCGATCACCGACCCCACGGGCAACGTGATCTCCTGGGCCTCCGCCGGCCACGTCGGCTTCAAGGGCTCGCGCAAGTCCACCCCGTTCGCCGCGCAGATGGCCGCCGAGTCGGCCGCCCGCCGCGCGCAGGAGCACGGCATGCGCAAGGTTGACGTCTTCGTCAAGGGCCCGGGTTCCGGTCGTGAGACCGCCATCCGTTCGCTCCAGGCGACGGGTCTCGAGGTCGGCTCCATCCAGGACGTCACCCCGACCCCGCACAACGGCTGCCGCCCCCCGAAGCGCCGCCGCGTCTGACGCTCGGCTGCTGCCTTGAGAGTGTGGGCGGTACGGCTTCCCTTCACGGGGGCCGTGCCGCCCGTACCCTTGTAGTACCTCAGGACATCAAATAGTGGGTGTCCATGACTGAAGGATTCATCGCATGCTGATCGCTCAGCGCCCCTCGCTGACCGAAGAGGTCGTCGACGAGTTCCGCTCGCGGTTCGTGATCGAGCCGCTCGAGCCGGGCTTCGGCTACACCCTCGGCAACTCCCTGCGTCGTACGCTCCTCTCCTCGATCCCGGGTGCGGCGGTCACGTCCATCCGCATCGACGGTGTCCTGCACGAGTTCACCACCGTGCCGGGCGTCAAGGAGGACGTCACCGACCTCATCCTGAACATCAAGCAGCTGGTCGTCTCCTCGGAGCACGACGAGCCGGTCGTGATGTACCTGCGCAAGCAGGGTCCGGGTCTGGTCACCGCCGCCGACATCGCCCCGCCGGCCGGCGTCGAGGTGCACAACCCCGACCTGGTCCTGGCGACCCTGAACGCCAAGGGCAAGCTGGAGATGGAGCTGACCGTCGAGCGCGGTCGCGGCTACGTCTCCGCCGTCCAGAACAAGCAGGTGGGCCAGGAGATCGGCCGCATCCCGGTCGACTCCATCTACTCGCCGGTCCTCAAGGTCACCTACAAGGTCGAGGCGACCCGAGTCGAGCAGCGCACCGACTTCGACAAGCTGATCGTCGACGTCGAGACCAAGCAGGCCATGCGCCCGCGCGACGCCATGGCGTCCGCCGGTAAGACCCTGGTCGAGCTGTTCGGTCTGGCCCGCGAGCTCAACATCGACGCCGAGGGCATCGACATGGGCCCGTCCCCGACGGACGCCGCCCTGGCCGCCGACCTGGCGCTGCCGATCGAGGAGCTCGAGCTCACGGTCCGCTCGTACAACTGCCTCAAGCGCGAGGGCATCCACTCCGTGGGTGAGCTCGTCGCCCGCTCCGAGGCCGACCTGCTCGACATCCGCAACTTCGGTGCGAAGTCGATCGACGAGGTCAAGGCGAAGCTGGCCGGCATGGGCCTGGCCCTCAAGGACAGCCCGCCCGGATTCGACCCGACCGCCGCCGCCGACGCGTTCGGCGCGGACGACGACGCCGATGCCGGCTTCGTCGAGACCGAGCAGTACTAAGAGCCGTCCGGCAGGATTGTTCTTGGCTGCGGATCCGCTTCGGCTGGTCGCGCAGTTCCCCGCGCCCCTTCGGGGGCGCGGCCCTTCCGGGGCGCGCCCCCGGATCTCCGACGGGCGACCGCCCGCTCGGATACTGACCTCGGTACCTCATACGGCCGGGGCAGACACCTAGGAGAAACACCATGCCGCGTCCCACCAAGGGTGCCCGTCTGGGCGGCGGTGCCGCGCACGAGAAGCTGATGCTGGCGAACCTCGCCAAGTCGCTCTTCGAGCACGGCCGCATCACGACGACCGAGGCCAAGGCCCGCCGCCTGCGTCCGGTCGCCGAGCGCCTGATCACCAAGGCGAAGAAGGGCGACATCCACAACCGTCGCCAGGTGCTGCAGACGATCACGGACAAGGGCATCGTGCACGTGCTCTTCACCGAGATCGCTCCGCGCTTCGCCGAGCGTCCGGGTGGCTACACCCGTATCACCAAGATCGGCAACCGTCGTGGCGACAACGCCCCGATGGCTGTGATCGAGCTGGTCGAGGGTGAGATCGCCAAGAAGGCGACCGTCGCCGAGGCCGAGGCCGCCACCAAGCGTGCGGTCAAGGAGTCCGAGGCTGCTGCCGAGGCTCCGGCCGAGGAGTCGAAGGACGCCTGACGCGTCTGACGTGTCAGGACGGGCCCGCCCCTTTCCGGGGGCGGGCCCGTCCCGCATTTCTGAGAGGAACCTCCGGTGAGTGACGAGGTGGAGCCCGGTTTCGTCCGGGTGCGGCTGGACCTGTCGTACGACGGCAAGGACTTCTCCGGCTGGGCCAAGCAGCGCGAGGGCCAGCGCACGGTGCAGGGTGAGCTGGAGGACGCGATCCGGACCGTGACGCGGTCCAAGCAGACGTACGAGCTGACGGTCGCGGGCCGTACCGACGCCGGGGTGCACGCGCGGGGCCAGGTCGCGCACGTCGATCTGCCGGCCGAGGTGTGGGCCGAGCACGAGGAGAAGCTGCTGCGGCGGCTCGCCGGCCGGCTGCCCCACGACGTACGGGTGTGGAAGATCGCCGAGGCGCCGTCCGGGTTCAACGCGCGCTTCTCCGCGATCTGGCGGCGCTACGCCTACCGGGTGACCGACCACCACGGCGGTGTCGACCCGCTGCTGCGGGGCCATGTGCTGTGGCACGACTGGCCGTTGGACGTGGCGGCCATGAACGCGGCGTCGCAGCCGCTGCTCGGCGAGCACGACTTCGCCGCGTACTGCAAGCGGCGCGAGGGCGCGACGACCATCCGTACGCTGCAGCAGCTGAGCTGGGAGCGGGACGCGTCCGGCGTCATCACGGCGACCGTGCGGGCGGATGCGTTCTGCCACAACATGGTGCGCTCGCTGGTGGGCGCGCTGCTGTTCGTCGGGGACGGGCACCGGCCGGTGGAGTGGCCGGGGAAGGTGCTGGCCGCGGGCGTGCGGGATTCCGCCGTGCATGTGGTGCGTCCGCACGGGTTGACCTTGGAGGAGGTCGGGTACCCCGCTGACTCCGAGCTTGCCGCGCGGAACCTGGCGGCGCGTAACAAGAGGTCGCTGCCCGGCGCGGGTTGCTGCTGAAGCACATGAAGGGGCCCGGCTGAAGCCGGGCCCCTTCACCATGTGCGGGAGTTACCCGGGGCAGCTGACCGCCAGGTCGCTGTTGACCGTGAAGTACGGCTTGATGCCGTCGATCTTCGGGTACAGGTCCGTCTTGTTGCGGTCCACGATGTCGCCGATGAGGCGGGCCACCTTGACCGGCTCGCCGTCCGGGGTCAGGCGCAGGGTCAGGTCCCAGATGGTGTTCTCCTCGCCGGTGCCGCGGGCGTGCCGCAGGTCGGCGTAGGGGACGGTCACGCGGTAGGTCGTGCTGTCGATGACGGTGACGTCGGCGGTGACCCGGTCCGCGGTGTCCACGCGCGGGGTGGCGACGAGGACCGGCGTGGTGCCGTCGGTGAAGGCGGCGCCGTGGAGGGTGCCTTCGACGGTGAGGGCCGTCTCGTCCTGGCGGACGGTGCGGGCCTCGGCGTGGACGGGGCGGTTCCAGGCGCGCAGGGCGAGGAAGCCGTCGACGGTCGGGTAGGGCACCCACCAGGTGAAGGGGGCGCCGGGCAGCGGCTCCAGCTCGACGAGGCCGCGGCCTTCGGCGAGGTGGGAGACGACGCGGCGGCGGGCGCCGTCGTCGCCGCGGACGACGTGCAGGTCCCAGCGGCCCTCGCCCAGGCGCAGCTGCGTGCGGTCGAGGACGGCGGTGTAGGGGGCCTGGGGGCCGGCCGGGGCCTTGAGGGGCACGCTGACGGGCTTGCCCTCCTTGCGGCGGGTGACCGTGAGGGAGAGCTTCTCGCCGGAGAGGCCCTTGCGGTCGACCGAGACGAGGATGTTGCCGTCGGCGTCGATGCGGCAGGAGGCGGTGCAGCGCAGCGGCTTGCGGACGATCTCCTTGAGCGCCGCCTTGACCGGCGGGGTGGCCGGCTTGGCGACGCCGCGGCGCAGCGGGCGCAGCAGCTTGCCGGCGGTGCGGCGCAGCACCTTGGAGAGCGGGACGGGCGCGGGCTTGCGCTCGGCGGTGCCGGTGGCCGCGGGGGCCGCCGCCGGGGCGGAACCGTCGCGCGCGCCGCCGAGGCTCTCGATGAGCTCCTCGTAGCGGCGGGCGATGGCGTCGGGGTGGTAGCGCTCGGCGGAGACGAGGGCGTTCTTGCCCATGGTCTTCCGCAGCTCGTCGTCCTCGATGAGCTTGAGGAGGCCCTTGGCGATGGCGTCGCTGTCGAGGTTGGTGACGAGGAGGCCGTCGTGGCCGTCCTTGATGATCTCGCCGGGGCCGTGCGGGCAGTCCGTGGCGACGACGGGGACGCCGCAGTTCATGGCCTCCACGATCGTCATGCCGAAGGACTCCTCGCGGGAGGTCACGGCGGCGATGGAGCCCTTGGCCCACTCGGTCTCGATGGGGGAGTGGGCGCCCATGAGGGTGATGTGCTCGGTGAGGCCGAGCTGGTCGATCTGCTCGCGCAGCTTCGGCTGCTGGGGGCCGCGGCCGTAGATGCGCAGCTTCCAGTCGGGGCGGGCGGCGGCGACGGTGGCCCAGGCCTTGACGAGGAGGTCGTAGCGCTTGACGGGGATGAGGCGGCCGGCGGCGACGACGAGCTTGGCGGTGCCGTCGGAGGGCTCGACCTCGGAGGCGGGGACGCCGTTGGGCAGCGCGATCAGCTTCGTCCTGATGCCGGGGAAGTGCTCGCGGTGGGTCGCGGCGTCGGCGTCGGAGACGGCGGTGTGGGCGTCCAGGTGCGGGATGGCGCGGTCCTGGGCGGCGCGGATGTTCGGCTCGTGGGTGCCGTAGATCCGGTGCTCCTGGCCGATGCGCAGGTAGCGGTCCTGCCCGAACTCGGCCAGGTACATGACCAGGCCGGGGCGGGTGGCGATGACGACGTCGGCGTCGGTGCGGGCGAGGTGCTCGGCGACGCGCTTGTCGGTCAGGGCGCTGAAGTGGGCGCCCTTGGCCTCGACGGGCGGGATGTGGGCGCTGTCCTGCTCCAGCAGGGGGTTGTCCCGGTCGGCGCCGGTGTCGGCGCGGGTGTCGATGAGGTGGACCAGCTTCACCTTGCGGTGCAGGGGGAGCTTGGGCGTGCCGCCGGTCCGGTGGATCGACACGATCTCCACGTCGTGCCGCGCGGCGAGCGCGCCGGCGACGTTGAAGGTGGAGCGGATCGTGCCGCCGATGCCGTAGGCGTTCTGCAAAAGGAAAGAGATCTTCATGGCGGTGTGTGCGCGGCGTTACGGGCGGCGCGTCCGTCCTTCCCCCTGGCCTGGGTGTGGGTCTCCCCTGTCGGCCGGACGCCTCGCCGGCCCGGTCCGATCCGTCGGTTAAGACCGTTGGGAGGGATTTCGGTTGCCTGTGCAGGCTACATTGTGGCTTGAGTCACGTCGCTTACGTCAAGGGTGAGATCGTTCTCCGGGTCGAAGACGGGGCGCACGGCGACGGTGCCGCGCACGGGGTGTTCCAGCGTGCGCGCCGGATGGACGTCGGTGCGTTTGCGGTCGACGCCGTCGCCTGTGAGACGCCCGAGCGGAATGTGCGGTTCCGAGGGTGCCGGGCGCAGGGCGAGCCGCCAGGTGTCGCGGGCGGTGCCGCGACGGGCGAACAGCAGCTCGTAGGGGACGGTGGCGTGCAGCTGCCGGTCGCCGTGGGCGGTCAGCGGCACGTCCACGTCGTAGGAGCTGTCCGCGGGTGAGACGAGGACGAGGCGCGCCGCGGGGGTGAGGGGCGGTGCGTCGCCGTGGACGGTGGCGGTCACGGTGAGGGAGTCCTCGCCGACCGCGATGCGGTCCAGCTCGGCGTGGGCGCGGCGGCGCCAGGTGCGCAGGGTCAGGGAGCCGGCGGCGGTGGCGTAGGGCACCCAGGCGGTGACGTGGCCGCCGCTGTCGCGGCCGAGCGGCAGGGTCAGCAGGCGGGCTTGTTCGACGAGGTCGGCGGCGACGCGGGCGCGCTTGCCGTCGTCGGCGCGCTCCACGAAGAAGTCCCAGCGGCCCTCGGCGAGCGGGGTGCCGGCCCGGTCGAGGACGGCGGTGAGCGGGCCCTTGCCGGTCGCGGGGCGGGTGAGGGGGACGGCGAGGTGCTCGCCGTCGCCGGTGCCGTCGGTGCCGCGCAGGCGGGCCGTGAGCGTCAGCCGTTCGCCCGTGACGCCCGCGCGGGGCAGCCGGACGGACAGTCCGCCGTCGGCGGTGGCGCGGGCGGAGGCGCGGGGGCGCAGCGGCTTGAGGGGTGCGGGCTCTTCCGGTGCGGCTGCGGCCGGGGTGCGGGCCGGCCGGAGGGCTTCGGCGGCCTCGGCGGCCTTGCGGCGCAGCGGCCGTACGAGGCGGGCCGCGGTACGGCGCAGGGCGGCGGGGGCGGCCGTGGGGCGTGCGGCGGGTGCCGCGGGGGCCTGGGGCAGGAGCTCCGGCCTTACCGCGCGCACGATCTGCTCGAAGCGCTCGGCGATCTGCGCGGGGGCGTAGCGCCGGGCGGAGGCGCGGGCGGCGCTGCCCATGGAGCGGCGCAGCTCCTCGTCGCCGATGAGCTTGAGGAGGCCCTCGGCGACGGCGTCCGCGTCGCCGGGGCGGACGAGCAGGCCGTCCACGCCGTCCTCGATGATCTCGCGCGGGCCCTGCGGGCAGTCGGTGGCGACGACCGGCACGCCGCAGTGCATGGCCTCGACGATGGTCATCCCGAAGGACTCGAAGTCGGAGGTCACGGCGGCGACGGAGCCCTTGGCCCACTCGGTCTCGATGGGCGAGTGCGGGCCCATGAGGGCGATGTTCTCGTTGAGGCCGAGCGCGTCGATGCGGGCGCGCAGGGCGGTCCGCTCGGGGCCGCGGCCGTAGATGCGCAGCTGCCAGTCGGGGCGTTCGGCGACGACCTTGGCGAAGGCGTCGACCAGCAGCCCGTAGCGCTTGACGGGGATGAGGCGGCCGGCGGCGACGACGAGCTTGGCGGTGCCGTCGGAGGGCTCGACGCCGGCGGCGGAGACGCCGTTGGGCAGCGCCGCGATGTGCGTACGGGCCTCCGGCAGCATCTCGCGGTGGGTGGCGGCGTCGGCCTCGGAGACGGTGGTGAGGGCGTCCAGGAGCGGGATCGCGGCGTCCTGGGCGGCGCGGACCTCCGGGTGGTGGCCGTCGTAGATGAGGTGTTCCTGGCCGATGCGCACGTAGGTGCGCTCGGTGGCCAGGCGGGTGAGGTGGACGAGGAGGCCGGGGCGGGTGGCGACGACGACGTCGGCGTCCGTGGCCTCCAGGTACTGGGCGACGCGCAGGTCGGCGAGGCGGGTGAAGGCCTTCACGTCGCGCTCGCGGGCCGGGAGGAGCGCGCTGGGCTGCTGCTGCAGCTCGTTGTCCGTCTCGGAGCCGGGGGCGTCCTTGCGGACGTCGATCAGCGAGGTGACGCGGACGCGGCGGCTGACGGGCAGCTTGGGGGTGTCCGCGCTGCGGTAGACGGAGACGAGCTCGACGTCGTGGCGGGCGGCGAGGGCGCTCGCGAGGTTGCCGGTCGCGCGGATGGTGCCGCCGATGCCGTAGGCGTTGTGGATGAGGAACGCGATCTTCATGGGCGTGCGGGCGGTCCTCCCTCCGGGGCCTGGTGCGTCCGTTTGTTCGGGCGAGCGAACTGTAGGGGTAGCCGCGAAGCCTCTGTCAAGGCGGGGCGTCGAACGACAGTCCAGAGGGTAACCGGGTGGCCGGGCGTGGCGCGGGGACGGACCCCGCGGGCGCTGGGAGGCTGGGCCCGTGAAGGCGATGGTGGCGGTCTCCGCGGTCGTGGCCCTCGGGCTGACGGCCGGATGCGGCGGCAGTGGCGGTGACGGCGGATCCGGTGCGAGCGGTGGTCCCGGCGGCGGAGCGGGGCGCGGCGGCGGCCGGGGCGAGGCGAAGGGCGCGGGCACCGCCGTGCGGATACTCAGCCCCGCGCAGCTGCGGCACGTGGAGCTCGGGGCCCGCGAGGTCCCCGGCTTCCAGATCGAACACGCGGGAAGCGGTGCGGCGGGCGGCGGCCGGCCCCGTACGGACGACGCCGCCTGCCGGCCCCTGGTCGACGCCCTCGGCTCCCGGCCGCGGCCCGAGCCGGCGGCGACCGTCGTCAACACCTTCGCCAAGTCCGGCGAGGACCTCGGCTTCCAGGGGCTCCTGGGCATGATCCGCGTCTCCGCGTACCGCGGCGACGGCGCGGCGGCGACGCTGCGCGGGCTGCGGTCCGCGGCGGACGACTGCGCGGGCGGCTTCCGGATGCGCACGGGCGAGGGCGAGCAGCAGGAGTTCCGCGCCGTACGGACGCTGGCGGCGCCGCGGCTGGGTGACGAGGCCGTCGCGTACCGCCTGGAGAACGCGGCGGAACGCGCCCCGAGCCTGATCACGGTCGTCCGCTCCGGCACGACGCTCGCCATGTTCTTCGCGACGAGCCTGTCCGACCCGGAGGACGTGGCCATCCCGCCCGAGCTGGTGGAAGCCCAGGTGAAAAAGCTCGAACGAGCCGAACGAAAGGCCCCCACGGCGCCCCCGCCGTCGTCCCCGGTGGCAGCCGGGGACGAGGGGGAGGCGGGGGACGGCGGCGACTCGGGGTGACGGGGGTTACGCCTGTTTCTTGGGGGCCGGGGACGGCGTGGCTACTGACGCTGCCGCTTGTTCGTTGGCGCGGGCCATGATGCGGCGGAAGGTGTAGCCCGCCACGTCGCGGCCCGCCTGGAGGGCCTGCTTGTCGTCGTCGGGGACGGCCTTGCCGTTCGTGTAGCCCGCGACGGTGAAGTACGCGTAGCGCCCCTCCGCATTGGCGGTCAGACGGCAGGCGGTGGCCCGGCAGAAGGACGGGCCGTCGCCCGCGAGGGACTCGATGTTCCCCGTGGACTGGTCCTTGGCCTTGTCCGCCGCGGCCTTCGTATCGAAGACGGCGACGCCGACCGTCACCGCCACCCCGTCCCGCACGTACGTCGCCCGCAGCACCTTGCGGCACCCGTTGTCGGTGAGGACGGAGCCGAGGCCGCCCTGGGTCGCGGACGCGCAGTCCTCGGTGGTGCCCGTGGCGGTGCGCTCGTACTTGCGCTTGTCGAGGGAGGGCTTGCTGTGCGGGAAGAGCGTCTTCGTGCTCAGCGGGGCCTTGTCCTTGTCGGCGCTGGCTATGAAGTCCCGCGGGTTCGGCGGGGGCGGGGGCGCGACCTGCGAGAACGACGGCTCGGGCGAGCCCGGGGAGCTCGGGAGCTTCTGCGGCGAGGGCAGGCCGGAGGCGCCGCCGCTCTTGTGCGAGCCGACGACGAGGGCCGCCACGGTGCCGGCGACGGCGACCGTGGCCAGCGCGCCGCCGCCGATCAGCAGCCACTTGCGGCGGCGGCCGCGGGCGGCGGAGCTGTCGGCGAGGGCGTCCCAGTCGGGGGTCTGCGCGGGCCGGCCCGGCCCCTGGCCCGCTCCGGGGCCCCACGGGGACGCCGGCTGGGGCACGGGCTGAGGCACGGGCTGGGGCACCGGCTGCGCCTGCGGAGGCGGCCCCGGTTGCGGCCCCGGCTGCGGTCCCGCCGACAGGTCCGGCGGCGGCCCGAACTGCCCCGCCGGCGGCACGGGCGGCGGCACCGGCGCGACCCCCGGCGGCGGACCCGGCTGCTGGTGCGGCTGCTGCGGATCCCCCGGGGCCCCGTGCGGCCCTCCCTGCCCAAAGCTCATGGCGTGCATCGTAAACCGCGGAAACTCGTTGGTCGCCTCCCTGTGGACCAGGGAGAATCCCGCCCATGGGACATGTCGAAGCGGGCCATCTGGAGTACTACCTCCCGGACGGGAGGGTGCTCCTCGGCGATGTCTCCTTCCGCGTCGGGGAGGGGGCCGCGGTGGCCCTCGTCGGTGCCAACGGCGCGGGCAAGACCACGCTGCTGCGCCTGATCGCCGGCGAGGTGCAGCCGCACGGCGGCACGGTCTCGGTCAGCGGCGGCCTCGGCGTGATGCCGCAGTTCGTCGGCTCCGTACGGGACGACCGTACGGTCCGTGACCTGCTGGTCTCCGTCGCCCAGCCCCGCCTGCGCGCGGCGGCGAAGGCCGTCGACGAGGCCGAGCACGCGATCATGACGGTGGACGACGAGGCCGCGCAGATGGCGTACGCCCAGGCCCTCAGCGACTGGGCCGAGGCGCACGGCTACGAGGCCGAGACGACCTGGGACATGTGCACCATGGCCGCCCTCGGCGTCCCCTACGAGCAGGCCCAGTGGCGCCAGGTCCGCACGCTCTCCGGCGGCGAGCAGAAGCGCCTGGTCCTGGAGTCCCTGCTGCGCGGCACCGACGAGGTCCTGCTCCTGGACGAGCCGGACAACTACCTGGACGTCCCCGGCAAGCGCTGGCTGGAGGAGCGGCTGCGCGAGACGAAGAAGACCGTCCTCTTCGTCTCCCACGACCGCGAGCTGCTGGCCCGCGCCGCCGACAAGATCATCAGCGTGGAGCCGGGCCCGGCGGGCAGCGACGTCTGGGTGCACGGCGGCGGCTTCGCCACCTACCACGAGGCGCGCCGCGAGCGCTTCGCCCGCTTCGAGGAGCTGCGCCGCCGCTGGGACGAGAAGCACGCCCAGCTGAAGAAGCTGGTGATCACGCTGAGGCAGGCCGCGGCCGTCAGCCACGAGATGGCCTCCCGCTACGCCGCCGCCCAGACCCGGCTGCGGAAGTTCGAGGAGGCGGGTCCGCCGCCGGAGCCGCCGCGCGAGCAGGACATCCGTATGCGGCTGCGCGGCGGGCGCACCGGCGTCAGGGCCGTGACCTGCGAGAAGCTGGAGCTCACGGGTCTGATGAAGCCCTTCGACCTGGAGGTCTTCTACGGGGAGCGGGTCGCCGTCCTGGGGTCGAACGGCTCGGGCAAGTCCCACTTCCTGCGGCTCCTGGCCGGGGACACCGAGCATCCCGTGGCGCACACGGGCTCCTGGAAGCTGGGCGCCCGCGTCGTCCCGGGGCACTTCGCGCAGACGCACGCCCACCCCGAGCTGCTGGGGCGCACGCTCGTCGACATCCTGTGGACGGAGCACGCCAAGGACCGCGGCGGCGCGATGTCCGCGCTGCGCCGCTACGAGCTGGAGAAGCAGGGCGACCAGCCCTTCGAGAAGCTGTCGGGCGGCCAGCAGGCCCGCTTCCAGATTCTTCTCCTGGAGCTGGCGGGCACGACGGCCCTGCTGCTGGACGAGCCCACGGACAACCTGGACCTGGAGAGCGCGGAGGCGCTGCAGGAGGGGCTGGAGGCGTACGAGGGGACGGTGCTCTGCGTCACGCACGACCGCTGGTTCGCGCGTTCGTTCGACCGCTTCCTGGTCTTCGGGGCCGACGGGCGCGTTCGCGAGGTGTCCGAGCCCGTCTGGGACGAGGGCCGCGTGGCGCGGGAGCGCTGATCCGGGGCCGGCCGCCGGGCCGCTCCGGCGTGTGGTGCGACCATCTGTTTTGACCCCGCCGGGCGACGGCGGGTACTCTACGAGTTCGTTATGCGTATTGGCTTGGTCGTTCTCACGCGAGGGGCCCTTACGCTTGCTCACCGGGCCGATGGCCGCCGGCGTGCGTTCGGGTTGCGTCCCCGGATCGCCGCTCGTGCTGGTTGACCGCCCGGAGAGACGTGTCAGGACCCACACTCACTGAAGAAGCGAAGGCTACGACCGTGCGTACGTTCAGCCCCAAGCCCGGCGATGTCCAGCGCCAGTGGCACATCATCGACGCGCAGGACGTCGTCCTGGGCCGTCTGGCCTCTCAGGCCGCCTCCCTGCTGCGCGGCAAGCACAAGCCCGTGTACGCCCCGCACATGGACATGGGTGACTTCGTCGTCATCATCAACGCCGACAAGGTTCACCTGTCCGGCAACAAGAAGACCCAGAAGATGGCGTACCGCCACTCTGGCTTCCCGGGTGGTCTGCGCTCCGTCCGTTACGACGAGCTGCTCGACAAGAACCCCGAGAAGGCCGTCGAGAAGGCGATCAAGGGCATGCTGCCCAAGAACTCCCTCGGCCGTCAGATGCTCTCGAAGCTGAAGGTCTACTCGGGCTCCGAGCACCCGCACGCCGCCCAGCAGCCGCAGCCGTTCGAGATCACCCAGGTCAAGCAGGGCTAAGTCCCGGCCACCGCCGAACCAGAAAGTCTGAGGAGAATCGTGGCTGAGACCACTGCCGAGATGCCGGTCGAGGGCGTCGAGGAGTACACCACCGAGACCGAGGTCGTTGAGTCGGAGTACACCTCCGAGTCCCTCGCGTCCCGTTTCGGCGACCCGCAGCCGGCCGCCGGCCTGGGCCGTCGCAAGAACGCCATTGCCCGTGTCCGGATCGTTCCGGGCTCCGGCAAGTGGAAGATCAACGGTCGCACCCTTGAGGACTACTTCCCCAACAAGGTGCACCAGCAGGAAGTCAACGAGCCCTTCAAGGTGCTCGAGCTCGACGACCGCTACGACGTCATCGCCCGCATCTCGGGTGGCGGCGTTTCCGGCCAGGCCGGCGCCCTGCGCCTCGGCGTGGCCCGCGCGCTGAACGAGGCGGACGTGGACAACAACCGCGGCCCGCTGAAGAAGGCCGGCTTCCTGAGCCGCGACGACCGTGCGGTCGAGCGCAAGAAGGCCGGTCTGAAGAAGGCCCGCAAGGCCCCGCAGTACAGCAAGCGCTAATCACGCGGTTCGCTGCTTCTGCTCGAACGCCCCGGCGGCACGCTCCGTGCCCGCCGGGGCGTTTCGGCTATCGGTCACCCGGGACGTATCGGCGTATACCTGAAGTCAACGTTCCGGTTCCGGACCCGACACTTTTGTTTGCGGGGCCCGTTCACAGACAGCCCCGTATCCGCGCGTTTTTCGGAGGACACCAGTGGGACGACTCTTCGGTACGGACGGTGTGCGCGGCGTCGCCAACGCCGATCTGACGGCGGAGCTCGCGCTCGGCCTGTCGGTCGCTGCGGCGCACGTGCTCGCCGAGGCGGGGACGTTCGAGGGCCACCGCCCGGTGGCCGTCGTGGGCCGTGACCCGCGCGCGTCCGGGGAGTTCCTGGAGGCCGCCGTCGTGGCCGGCCTGGCCAGCGCCGGCGTCGACGTGCTGCGGGTGGGCGTGCTGCCCACGCCCGCCGTCGCCTACCTCACCGGCGCGCTCGGCGCCGACCTCGGCGTGATGCTCTCCGCGAGCCACAACGCCATGCCCGACAACGGCATCAAGTTCTTCGCCCGCGGCGGCCACAAGCTCGCCGACGAGCTTGAGGACCGCATCGAGCAGACCTACCGGGCGCACGCCTCCGGCGAGCCCTGGGACCGGCCCACCGGTGCCGGCGTCGGCCGCGTCCGCGAGTACGACCAGGGCTTCGACAACTACGTCGCCCACCTCATCGGTGTCCTCCCCAACCGCATGGACGGCCTGAAGGTCGTCATCGACGGCGCCCACGGCGCCGCGGCCCGCGTCTCCCCGGAGGCCTTCGCCCGCGCCGGCGCCGAGGTCATCACCATCGGCACCGAGCCCGACGGCCTCAACATCAACCACGAGTGCGGCTCCACCCACCTGGACAAGCTGCGGGCCGCCGTCGTCGAGCACGGCGCCGACCTCGGCGTGGCGCACGACGGCGACGCCGACCGCTGCCTGGCCGTGGACCACAAGGGCAACGAGGTCGACGGCGACCAGATCCTCGCCGTCCTCGCCCTCGCGATGCGCGAGGCGGGCTCGCTGCGCAAGAACACCGTCGTCGCGACCGTCATGTCCAACCTGGGCTTCAAGCTGGCCATGGAGCGCGAGGGCGTCGAGCTCGTCCAGACCGCCGTCGGCGACCGCTACGTCCTGGAGGAGATGAAGGCGCACGGCTTTGCCCTCGGCGGCGAGCAGTCCGGGCACGTCATCGTCCTCGACCACGCCACGACGGGCGACGGCACGCTGACCGGTCTGATGCTGGCCGCCCGCGTCGCCGCGACCGGCCGTTCCCTGGCCGACCTCGCCGGCGTCATGGAGCGCCTGCCGCAGATCCTCATCAACGTCCGCGACGTCGACAAGACCCGCGTGAACTCCTCGGAGGAGCTCGCCGCGGCCGTCGTCGACGCGGAGCGCCAGCTGGGCTCCACGGGCCGCGTGCTGCTCCGCTCGTCCGGCACGGAGCCGCTCGTCCGCGTGATGGTGGAGGCCGCCGACATCGAGCAGGCGCGGGCGGTCGCGCAGCGCCTCGCCGACGTGGTGAAGTCGGCGCTGGGATAGCTCCTGTCCGCCGGGCCCCGGCCGCGACGGCCGGGGCCCGGCGGGGGCCCGCTTCCCTCAGCGTTTCGGGATGTCGCTCGCCTCGGCGGGGCGTCCCCGCCGGCGGGACCAGAACCACCTCTGAGCGAGCAGCGTGAGCGTCCCCGCCACCACGATCCCCAGCAGGTTCAGCGCCAGCTGCACCGCCGAGCCGCGGGTCTCCGACCAGTCCCCGTAGGACAGGGCGACCGCCGCGTTCGCCGCCGCCGGCACCGTCGTCACCGAGATCGCCACACCGATCAGCGCGCCCGACTTCGCCGACGTGAGGGACAGGATCCCCGCGATGCCGGCGAGGAACGCCACCACGAAGGAGAACGCGTCCGGCTGCCAGATGAAGGACGTCTGGGGCCGCGGCGCGAGGAACTTCGCCTCGTGGAAGAGCCCGAGCGCGTCCATGAGGAGGCTGAAGCCGCCGGTCAGCGCCATCGCCACGGGGAAGCCCACGAGCAGCGCGGCCATCGACCGCCAGACCAGCCGCGGCGCCCGCCGCACGATGCCCGTGCACAGCCCGGCCAGCGGGCCGAACTCCGGGCCCACCGCCATCGCGCCCACGATCAGGATCGCACTGTCCATGATCACGCCGCAGGCGGCCAGCATCGTCGCCACGGTGAGGAACGCGAGGAAGGTGACGTTGAGCGTCGACTCCTCGTGCGTCTCCTCGACCAGCGACTCCCACACGATCGCGTCCGCGCCGTCGCCCGGCGCCGCGAGCTCGGCGTGTTCCGCGCGCCGGGAGAGCACCAGGCCGACGTCCTCGACCGAGACCGCCCCGACCTCCGGCAGCCCGCTCGCGCGGAGCGCGCCCAGCAGTTCGTCGGCCGCCTCGCGGGCCACGTCGCACAGCACGATGTCGCCGTGCGGGTTGCGGGCCGCCCCGGGGATGACGGCCAGGTGGGTGGCGCCCACGGTGCGCTCGACGAGGGCCACGACGTCGTCGGTACGGGCGGGCGGGCTGATCATCCTCAGGTGGAGCATGGGCGTCCTGGTGGTCAGAAGCTGTGGTCAGAGCTTGCGCAGCGACAGCCGCTGCACCTTGTGGTCCGGGCCCTTGCGCAGGATCAGGTTCGACCGGCCGCGCGTGGGAGCCACATTCTCCAGCAGATTGGGCTTGTTGATGGTGCGCCAGTTGCGGCGCGCGTAGTCCAGGGCCTCCTCCTCGGAGACCTGGGTGTAGCGGCGGAAGTAGGAGTCGGGGTCGGTGAAGGCCGTGGCGCGGAGCTTCTTGAAGCGCTCGTAGTACCAGCGCTCGATGTCCTCGGCGCGCGCGTCCACGTACACGCTGAAGTCGAAGAAGTCGGCGAGCCCGACGCGCGTGCGGCCGTCCTTGCCGGGCAGGGCCGGCTGGAGGACGTTGAGGCCTTCGATGATGAGGATGTCGGGGCGGTGCACGGTCAGCCGCTCGCCGGGCACGATGTCGTAGATCAGGTGGGAGTAGACGGGGGCCGAGACCTCGTCCTTGCCGGCCTTCACGTCGGCGACGAAGCGGGTCAGGGCGCGCCGGTCGTACGACTCGGGGAAACCTTTCCGCGACATCAGGCCGCGGGCGTGCAGCTCGGCGTTGGGCAGCAGGAAGCCGTCCGTGGTGACCAGCTCGACGCGCGGGTGCTCGGGCCAGCGGGCGAGCAGCGCCTGCAGCAGGCGGGCGGTGGTCGACTTGCCGACCGCCACGCTGCCCGCGACGCCTATGACGAAGGGCGTGCCGGGCTGGGAGCCGTGGCCGTCGCCCACGTCGCCCAGGAAGGTGTTGAGCGTGGCCCGCAGCTGACTGGTGGCCTCCACGTAGAGGTGCAGCAGCCGGGACAGCGGCAGGTAGACCTCGCGGACCTCGTCCAGGTCGACGACGTCCCCCAGGCCGCGCAGCCGCTCGACCTCCTCGGCGGTCAGCGGCAGCGGGGTGTCCTCGCGCAGGGCGCTCCACTCGGCGCGGGTCAGGTCCACATAGGGGGACGAGTCGGCGCGGCGGCGCTGCTGCTCTGTGGTGGTCGGCACGGGCCCATTGTGCGCGGCCCGCGCGCGCCGCTCACTTCCGGGTGGCGGGAGCGGGTGTTCTCATGGGGTTTGGGAGGCTCCTACGCGCGGTAACCGGCTGCGATGACCCGGACGACGATGGGTGAACTTTCACCGACCGCTGTACCTACTGACCGGTCAGGCACTACGTTCCGCTCGCGGGCCGCACGTGCACCTGCCCCCCACGCGGCCGCATCACGCTAGGGACGGCCTGCCGTGTTCGCTCTCCGAAACCCCCGTCGGCCCCGCCGCAGGACCGCCGAGACCGAGCGGGAGGCCTTCGCCGCCCGGGTCTGCGCCGAGCTGGCCGACGACCTCCCCGACGAGGACCTCGCCCAGGACCTGGACGACTGCCTCGACCGCTACGAGCTCGGCAGCAAGCCGCGCTGCGAGGAGGTCGAGTACCTGGAGCTCGTCCAGGAGGCGATCGACAGGATCGAGCGGGGCTGCTGATCCGCCGCCGTCCGCGGTGACGGTTGTGCCGTTGCCGCCACGAGCGGGGCCGCCCGGGCCGTACCCTGCTCCGCATGTGCGGAATCGTTGGCTATGTGGGAGGGCAGTCCGCCCTCGACGTCGTATTGGCGGGGCTGCGGCGGCTGGAGTACCGCGGCTATGACTCGGCCGGGGTCGCGGTCCTGGCCGACGGCGGCCTCGCCGCCGCGAAGAAGGCGGGCAAGCTCGCCAACCTGGAGAAGGAGCTGGCCGGCCGGCCGCTGCCGTCCGGCCCGACCGGCATCGGCCACACGCGCTGGGCCACGCACGGCGCGCCCAACGACGCCAACGCCCACCCCCACCTCGACAACCCCGGACGCGTCGCCGTCGTCCACAACGGCATCATCGAGAACTTCGCCGCGCTCCGGGCCGAGCTGGCCGAGCGCGGCCACGCGCTGGAGTCGGAGACCGACACCGAGGTCGTCGCCCACCTGCTCTCCGAGTCCTTCTCCTCCTGCGGCGACCTCGCCGAGTCGATGCGCCAGGTCTGCCGCCGCCTGGAGGGCGCGTTCACGCTGGTCGCGGTGCACGCGGACGAGCCCGACGTGGTCGTCGGCGCGCGCCGCAACTCCCCGCTCGTCGTCGGCCTCGGCGACGGCGAGTCCTTCCTCGCCTCCGACGTCGCCGCCTTCATCGCCCACACCCGCGAGGCCGTCGAGCTGGGCCAGGACCAGGTCGTGGAGCTGCGCCGGGACGGCGTGACCGTCACCGGCTTCGACGGGGCGCCCGCGGAGGTCCGCCCGTACCACGTCGGCTGGGACGCCTCCGCCGCCGAGAAGGGCGGCTACGACTACTTCATGCTCAAGGAGATCGCCGAGCAGCCGAAGGCGGTCGCCGACACCCTCCTGGGCCGGATCGACGCCGCGGGGACGCTGTCGCTGGACGAGGTGCGGATCCCGGCGTCCGTGCTGCGCGAGGTCGACAAGGTCGTCATCGTGGCGTGCGGCACGGCGTACCACGCGGGGATGATCGCCAAGTACGCGATCGAGCACTGGACCCGCATCCCGTGCGAGACCGAGCTGGCCAGCGAGTTCCGCTACCGGGACCCGATCCTCGACCAGCGGACGCTGGTGATCGCGATCAGCCAGTCCGGCGAGACCATGGACACGCTGATGGCGCTGCGGCACGCCCGGGAGCAGGGCGCGAAGGTCCTCGCCATCTGCAACACGAACGGCTCGACGATCCCGCGCGAGTCGGACGCGGTGCTCTACACGCACGCCGGCCCGGAGGTCGCGGTCGCCTCGACGAAGGCGTTCCTGACGCAGCTGGTGGCCTGCTACCTCGTGGCGCTGTACCTGGGGCAGGTGCGGGGCACCAAGTGGGGCGACGAGATCGTCTCCGTGATCCGCGAGCTGTCGCAGATCGCGGGCGAGGTGGAGAAGGTCCTGGAGACCATGGAGCCCGTGCGCGAGCTCGCGCGCTCCCTGGCCGGCAAGAACACGGTGCTGTTCCTCGGCCGTCACGTGGGCTATCCGGTGGCCCTGGAGGGCGCGCTGAAGCTCAAGGAGCTCGCGTACATGCACGCGGAGGGCTTCGCGGCGGGCGAGCTCAAGCACGGGCCGATCGCGCTGATCGAGAAGGATCTGCCGGTGGTCGTCGTCGTGCCGTCGCCGCGCGGGCGTTCGGTGCTGCACGACAAGATCGTCTCCAACATCCAGGAGATCCGGGCCAGGGGCGCCCGCACGATCGTCATCGCCGAGCGCGGCGACGAGGCCGTGCGGCCGTACGCGGACCACCTGATCGAGATCCCGCAGACGCCGGTGCTGCTGCAGCCCCTCGTGGCCACGGTGCCCCTGCAGGTCTTCGCCTGCGAGCTGGCGACGGCCCGCGGCAACGAGGTCGACCAGCCGCGCAACCTGGCCAAGTCGGTGACCGTCGAATGATCGTGGGAGTCGGCATCGACGTCGCCGAGATCGACCGCTTCGACGCCGCGCTGCGGCGCACGCCGGCGCTGGCCACGCGGTTGTTCGTGGACCGGGAGCTGTTCCTGCCGAGCGGCGAGCGGCGCGGCATCGCCTCCCTCGCGGCCCGCTTCGCCGCCAAGGAAGCCGTGGCCAAGGCGTTGGGCGCGCCGGGCAATCTGCTGTGGACGGACGCCGAGGTCACGAGCGAGAGCAGCGGGCAGCCGCGGCTGGTGGTCCGCGGGACGGTCGCGGCGCGCGCGGAGGAGCTCGGCGTGACGTCCTGGCACGTCTCGCTGAGCCATGACGCGGGGGTCGCTTCCGCGGTGGTGATCGCGGAGAGGTAGGAGCGGGTCCGCGGCGCGGTGCGGCGCGGACGGTGCGGATGGTGCGAACGGTCCCCGGAGCGGGGGCCGTTCGCCGTTGCGGGGCTCGGCAGGCGGGGCCCGGAGCCGTACGGCCGCGAAGCGCCCCGGACCGCCCGCGGACAGCCTGCTCCTCCCGGAGCGGTCTGTCACGCACGGCGGCCCGATCCGGTACGGGCTGGGGGCAATGAGGGAGACGGTCACGGATGGCGCGCGTGAGTCAGCAATTCGGTACTGCGGCGCTGCGCGGCCGAATTCCGGGTTTTCCCTTGACGGCCGCCGGATGCGGTGCAAAGTTCCCCAGCATGCGCAGTCGGCGCTGCTTCCCGGATGCGGTAGGAGAAAGGAGGCGGAGCACAGGCATCGAAATGTCCGCGGGAGTGGCGGGGCCCGTCAGCCGGGCGTATGGTGTCCGGCTGCGCACCCGGACAAGAGGGGGATGGCGTGTCATCGGACCATGAGCTCGAACTCAAAGAGCGTGTCGAAAACTCTCTGCAGTTCATCGACAATCTGGAAATATCCATTCCGGAACTGCTCTACTCGCAGGGCGGGATGGCTCTGCAGGAGGGGGCCTCGGCCGCGGTCGACGCGGGAAGCGTCGTCGCCTTCACCGACACCCTGAACGGACAGCAGAAATCCGACGTCCTCAACTCGACGCTCCTGGCGCAACTGGCGGCGAACAAGAAGTTCGACCGTGAGCAGAACACGCTCAACTGGTACAAGTTCTACAGCTCGGTCCTGGAGCAGGTCGGCTGGGTCGTGCCGTCCTTCCAGTTCGCCAGGCTGCAGGCGGCAGGATCCCGCTTCACCGTCGACCGTGCGGCCATCACGCTGCTGCAGGCCATCGCGTCGCCGGCGGAGATCTCGGTCGTGCAAGCGGCCATCAACGCGCTCCGGGGCCTGCAGGACAAGGACCACCGTGTGGTGCTCTTCGAGAGCAGCTCGCACACCGAGACCCTGGGGAACTTCCAGATCGCGACGTGCGGCGTCTCCCAGAACGACACGGTCGTGATGAAGATCGGCGCCTTCTTCTTCTCCACCACGGAACGGGTCACCCGGGTGCTGTTCTTCAGCTTCCCGCGGTCCGGGACGACGCTGCAGCAGTCCCGGGAGACGCTGACGCTCAACGAGGACGTCTACCGGCAGGTCCGTGACTCCGTCATCAAGAAACTGGGCGACCGGGCGACCAAGTTCATCGACGACCTCGACATCTGAGGCCGGGGTCGTGCCTCCGCCGGACTCTCTCCCCGGTGGGGGGCGGGTTGAGCCGGGAGGAGCCGTGGTCGACAGTGGCAGCGTCATTTCCTTCACGTCTGCCATTTCGGCACAGCGCAGGGTGGACGTGGTCCACTCCTTCCTCCTGGCTCAGCTGGCGGCCGACCGGAAGTTCGGCCGCCATACGCAGCCCCTCGACTGGTACGCCGTCCACGCGCATTCGCTGGAAATAGTCGGATGGGTGGTCGAAGCGCATCAGGGTTTCGCGCCCTACCGGCCGAATGCCGCCTCTTTCACGGCGGTCCGGCCGGTCCTCGAAACACTCGGCTCCATATGTGACGCACGGGAACAGGAATCGGTGGCAGCGGCATTGGACATCCTGTCCCGGCTCGACGAGCGGGACCGGAGCGCTGCGCTGTTCGAGAAGGAGAGCCATATCGGAACGGCGGGAAACTTCCAGATCGTTGCGGCCGGCGAGGCGGAGGGCGACGCGGTCGCGAAGCTCGGACGGTTTCGCTTCACCACCGGCACCGAAGTGCACCGGCTGCTGCTGACCGAATTTTCCGGCGGCACCGAATTCCTGCGCGGCAGCGGAATCCTCCGGCTCGACAACGATGTGTACGGTCCGCTTCGTCACTCCGTGGCGGTCAAGCTCGGCCGGCGGGTGGAGGACGACATCGTGCCCCTGCCCGAAGCGCCCCCCTTGCCTCCCGGACCGGGAGGCTGACCCGCCCCCTCGCGGCGGTCGCGGAGACCGGAAGCCGGCCGGGGGCGGCGTGCCTCGGGGGCGGCGTGTCTCCGGGGGGCTAGTCGCTGACGCAGACGTTGCCGGCGGTCGAGTTCAGCAGTCCGATGATGTTGATGGGGAAGGAGCAGAGCGTCACGGGCACGCGGAGGGGGACCTGGATCGTGTTGCCCGTGATGACGCCGGCGGACTTGTCCGCGCCGCCTGCCGCGACGCTGTCGGCGGTGGCAGTGGCGGCGGCGCCCGCGGTGGCGAGGAGCGCGGCGGCCGCGGTGGCGGCGGCCTTGGTGGAGGGGGTCATGGGAACTCCCGGGGTGGGATGGGGATGTGCGGACCAAAGTCTGGCGTACACTTCGCCCTTTTTGTCGCATTTGATGCGTGTGCCGTCCCTCGGTCCCGCGCCTAGACTCGCCGCCCATGACGGCAGGAGACTCCCTGGCCACGGGCCAGCGATCGATGGGCGACCCGACCCTCACCCACCCGCTGTGGCCGCCGCTCACCCGCGGCTGCCCCCGCACGAGTACGGCCGAACTCGCCTACCCCGTCGAGGTGGACTACGCCTACGAGCAAGCCGACCCCGCTCTCTTCGCCCCCGTGGAGGGCGCCGCCCGCAGCGCCGGGCTCGACCGGTGGGCGCCGCTGCTGCCGCCCCTCGGCGCGCCCGGCCTCGGCGAGGGGCACACCCCCCTGATCCCGATCGGTGACGGCGTCTACGTCAAGGACGAGTCCCGCAACCCCACCTGGAGTCACAAGGACCGGCTCAACCGCTGCACGGTCTCCGCCGCCGTGGGCGTCGGCGCGCCCGGCGTCGTCGTCGCCTCCTCGGGCAACCACGGCGCGTCCGCCGCGGCCTACGCCGCCCGCGCGGGGCTGCGGTGCGTCGTGCTGGCCTCGGCGGGGATGCCGGCGGCGGTCGCCTCGTTCCTCCAGGCCTACGGAGCGGTCGTCCTGCCCGTGCCGCAGGAGGCGCGGTGGCCGCTGATGCGGCAGATCAGCGACCGGCTGGGACTCCACCCGGTCAGCAACCTCACCGTCACCCACACCGGCCACGCCTTCGGCCCCGAGGGCTACAAGACCATCGCCTACGAGATCTTCACCGACATCGGCGTCCCGGCCGCGGTGTTCGTCCCCACCGGCTACGGCGAGTGCCTCTTCGGCGTCTGGAAGGGCTTCGCCGAACTGCGCCGGCTCGGCCTGACCGGGACCGTACCGAGGATGTTCGCCTGCGAACCGGCGGCCGGCGGGCCGCTGGCCGCCGCCGTGCGGAAGGGGACGCCGGCGGCGCGCGTGAACTGCGGGCCCACCGACGCCTACTCGATCGACTGCGAGGTCGGGGGACACCGCGGGGTCCGGGCGGTCCGGGAGAGCGGCGGCGACGCGCTGCTCGTCACCGACCCGCAGCTGCGGGAAGCCCAGGAGGAGCTGGCCCGCCAGGGGATCTGGGCCGAACTGTCCGCCGCGGCCTCCCTCGCCGGCCTGCGCTCCCTGCCGCCGGACCCGGACGGAAGCGCTCCCGGCGGACCCGTCGTCTGCATCTCCACCTCCAGCGGCTTCAAGGACCGCGCGGTCGGCACCACGGCCCCCGAGATGATCGAACCGACGTGGGACGAGGCGTACCGTCAGCTGCGGGCGGCCGGACTGGGCGGCTAGCCCGCCCTCCGTCTCCGGGCGGGCCGCCGGAACCGGTGTTGACTCTCCAGCGACGGGAGACCTCAAGGTGGCGGACATGGACGACGACACCTCGTACGGCCCGGACTCGCCGGACCTCCCGGACTCGCCGGACCTCCCGGACTCGCCGGACTCCCTGTACTCCATCGGGGAGCTGGCCCGGCTGACCGGGCTGACGGTCAGGACGATCCGGTTCTGGTCCGACACGGGCGTGGTGCCGCCGACCGACCGCACACCCGCGGGCTACCGCCTCTACGGCCCTGCCGCGCTCGCGCGCCTCGGCCTCGTGCGGACGCTGCGCGACCTCGGCGTGGGTCTGGCCGTCATCCGGCAGGTGCTGGAGCGGGAGATCACCGTCGCCGAGGTCGCGGCCGTCCACGCCGAGGCCCTGGACGTGCAGATCCGCACTCTGCGGTTGCGCCAGGCCGTGCTGCGGGCGGTGGCCGGACGCGGGTCGACACCCGAGGAGACGGAACTCATGCACAAGCTCGCGACCCTGTCCGATCAGGAACGACGCCGGCTGATCAACGCGTTCATCGACAGCGCCTTCGAGGGCCTGGACGTCGACCCCGGCTTCCTCGCCTCGATGCGCAACGGCATGCCCGAACTGCCCGAGGATCCCTCGCAGGAGCAGCTCGACGCCTGGGTGGAGCTCGCCGAGCTCGTCCAGGACGAGGGGTTCCGGGCCGGGATCCGCCGGGCGGCCGAGGACCAGACGCGGGCCTGGAAGGAGTCCGGGCGGCCCGACGGGGAGCGGACGAAGCGGGCCGCACGGGTGATCAAGGAGCGTACGGAGGCGGCGCGCGAGGCCGGGATCGCGCCGGACGCACCCGCCGCCCGGCCGTTCCTCGACGAGATGGCCGCGGTCCTCGCGGAGGTGTCGCGCCGCGAGGACGGGCCGGAGTTCCGGGCCTGGCTGCTGGAGCGGCTGGAGGCCGGCAACGACCCCCGCTACGGGAAGTACTGGCGGCTCGTCGCCGTGATCAACGGCTGGGCGCTGCCGGACATGGACCCGGCGACGGAGTGGCTCAAGGCCGCGCTGCGGGCGTAGGCGCACGCGTAGGCCCGGCCGCCCGCACGGTCCCGGACCCGGATCGCAGGACCCCGGGCCCGGGACCGTGCGGGCGCCGCCCGTCAGCGCCTCGCCGCTGCGACTCCCTCGCGTCCGCATGCGCGTATCTGCGAACCACCTGACCGTCCAGCCCCGCTGACGTATCGTCGGTTCGCGTCAGGCGCGGTCGGAGGAGACAGTGGTGCACCCGGCGAAGGAACGCATTGCGGCGGTGTTCGGGCGAAGCCAGGGAAGCGGCTACCTCCTCGCCCCGAACCTGGTGCTGACGGCCGCCCACGTGATCGGGGACTGCACGCACCCCCGGGTGATCGTCCCCGGCGGCACCGGCCAGGTGCGCTGCAAAGTGGTCTGGGCGCGCGACGACAACCGGCGGTGCGACGTCGCCCTCCTCGCCGGGGAGCGCGACATCGTCCCCGAGGAGGCCGCCCTCTCCTTCGAACCGCTCGTGTGGGGCCGCGCGTACGACCTGAGGGTCTGGCCCGGCGCCCAGGCCGTCGGCTTCCCGCACGTCCAGCGGGACGCGGCCGGCGAACTCGACACCGAGCAGGTCGTCGGCTCGCTCAAGCCGGGCAGCAATCTGATCAGCGGACGGCACGTGCTCGACAGCGAGTACGGGGCCCCGCTCCCGCCGGACGACGGCGGCTCGCCGTGGGCCGGGATGTCCGGCGCCGCCGTCTTCGTGGACGGCCTCCTCGCGGGCGTGGTCTGTGCCGACCCGGCCGGCTGGCGGCACGGCCGCCTCACCGTCACCCCCTCCGCCACGCTCTGGCAGGACTTCGCCTTCCTCAGCGCGTGCCTGCTCGCCGGGCACAAGCCCGAGTCCCGCTCCCTCGCCTCCCCGCGCCGGCTGGAGATCGAGGCGTTCGAACGCCGCCTGCGGGACTACGTGGTCGGGAAGTCCGGCGAACTGACGATCATCGGACTGACGCTCTCCGACGGCGAGGGCGAGACCTGGCCGCTGGACGCCGCGTACCTGAGCCTCGAACTGACCGGCGGCGGTACGGGCCCGGCCGGCGCCGGCCAGGGCCGCTACGAGCCGGGCGAGTGGCCCGCCGAGAACTCCACCCCCTCGCCCAAACGCGCCGAGGAGGCCCTCGCCGGCCACCGCCGCGTCCTCCTGCGCGGCGCCGCCGGCTCCGGCAAGACGACGCTGCTGCAGTGGCTCGCCACGATCACCGCCCGCGGCGACCTCCCGCCCGGCCTCGGCCACCTCAGCGGCTGCCTGCCGCTCACCCTCCCCCTCCGCACCCTCATCCGCCGCGGCGAACTCCCGCAGCCCGAGGAGTTCCTGGCCACGGCCGCCGGCCCGCTCGCCGGCCTGCCCGCCGCGCAGGGCTGGGTGACCCGCAGGCTCACCGAGGGCACGGCGCTCCTGCTCATCGACGGCGTCGACGAGGTCCCCGAAGCCGACCGCCGCCGCACCCTCACCTGGGTCAAGGACCTCCTCGCCGCCTACCCCGACGCCCGCTACGTCATCACCACCCGCCCCTCCGCCGTCCGCGAGGGCTGGCTCGCCGACACGGGCTTCACCGAGCTCGAACTGCTCCCCATGAGCCGCGGCGACGTCATCTCCTTCATCGACCGCTGGCACGACGCCGCGGGCGCCCGCCACCACGAGCCCCTGCGCGCCTTCCGCGACGCCCTCACCACCGCCGTCGTCACCAAGCGCGACCTCGGCATGCTCGCCACCAACCCCCTGATGTGCGCCCTGATCTGCGCCCTCAACCGCTCCCGCAAGGGCTACCTCCCGCACGGCCGCATGGAGCTCTACCGCGCCGCCCTGGAGCTCCTGCTCGTACGGCGCGACCGCGAGCGGGGCGTGGTGACCGGCGGCGACGGACCGGAGCTGGAGCACGCCCAGCAGGTCGCCCTGCTCCAGAAGATCGCCTACTGGCTGATCCGCAACGGCCGTTCCGTCATCGAGTGGCACAAGGCCGTCGAGATCCTCGACCGGGCCCTCCCCGCCATGCCGGCCGTGGCCGCCCGCGGCAGCGCCGAGGACATCCTGCGCCACCTCGTGCTCCGCAGCGGCCTGCTGCGCCGCCCCACGACCGAGACCCTCGACTTCATCCACCGCACCTTCCAGGACTACCTGGGCGCCCAGGCCGCCGTGGACGACTGGGACTTCGACGTCCTCGTCAACCACGCCCACGACAGCCAGTGGGAGGACGTCCTGAGGATGGCGGTCGGCCACGCCCCGCCGCGGGCACGGGCGGAGCTGCTGCGGATGCTGCTGGAGCGGGGCGACAAGGAGCCGGGTCACCGTGCCCGCCTCCACCTCCTCGCCGCCGCCTGCCTCGAACACGCCACGGAGGTCGACTGGGAGGTCCGCGCGCAGGTCGAGAAGGCGGCGGGGGAGCTCGTACCGCCGCGCGACCTGGAGGCGGCGAAGGAGCTCGCGGCGGCGGGGCAGGTGGTGCTGGACCTGCTGCCCGGCCCGGAGGGCCTCACGGACGAGGTCGCGCACGCGGTGGTGGTCGCGGCGACGACGGTGGCGGACGAGAAGGCGGTGCCGCTGCTTTCGCGGTACGTGGATCACCCGCACCAGCAGGTGCGGGCGCAGCTCGCGTGGGCCTGGGACCGGTTCGAGACCGGGTCCTACGCGGAGGCGGTGATCGGCCGGCTGGCGTACGAGGGCGTGACGGCGCTGGAGTTCGTCGCGAAGACCGAGGAGCACCTCGCCGTGCTCAAGCGGCTCGGAGGGCGGCCGCGGGTGCAGCTGCGGGACTGGCCGACCGGCGGCGATCTGTCGGACCTGGCCACGCCGGTGCTCCGTCATGTGACGTTCTGGGGGCACGGCGCGGCCGTCGACCTGCGCGTGCTGCGTGGATGCCCGCCGCTGCGGGGCTTGCGCGTGGTCGACTTCGGGCGTCTCTTCCACTTGGACGACCTGGACGCGAGCGCACTGCAGAGCCTTCACGTCTGGCTGGCCGAGGACCTCGACGGCCTCGAACCGCTCCACCGCATGGCGGAGTTGCGCGAACTGACCCTGTCCGGGCGCCGGCCGGTCTTCCCGTACGGCTTCCCGCCACTGGCCCCGGGGCTCCGCTACCTGAACCTCGGACGGGGCGCTTCCCACGGCTTGCACCTCTTCGGGCTGGAAGGGCATCCCGGCCTGGAGGAGCTGGTGTTCCACACCGACGGCGGTTACCTGAAGCGGTTCGCGCTGGAGTCCCTGCCCGCGTTGCGGTCCCTGAGGATCTGGGGACAGGACCTGCGGGACCTGGCGGAAGCCGAACCCGTGCCCCAGGTGGCGGAACTCAACCTCACCGAGGCCGTGGCCCCCTCCGGGCTGGCCCACTTGCAGCGCGCCTACCCCGGGCTCAAGGAGCTCCGCCTCATCGACCCCGTGGTCACGGACGGCGCCCCTCTCGACCTGGCGCCTCTGTCCGCACTGGGGCCGTTGAAGATCCACATCCGCCACCCCGGCCCCGTCATCAACCAGGAAGCCCTCCCCGAAGGCTCCGAACTGACCCTCCTCACCCAGCGGCAGTGAGCACGCCCCTCTCACCCCGCCCGCAAGTCCGCGACCGCTCAGGGGTTGATGTCGAGCACCCGCACCGGTTCTCCCGCCCAGCGTCCGGGCTCCGCCGTGGCGACGAAGGCCCCGTCGGGTCGCTCGGGGCTCGGTCCGGCGGCGTGCCGGGTGTGGGCGTCGGCCCAGTCGCCGCCGCGTGCAACGGCCAGTGCCGCCGGCAGGTCGAGATCGAGAACGGTGACGCCGGGGAGTGCGGCGAGGTGCTCCGCCGTGCCGGGGCGGGTCCGGTCGGCCTCCACCAGCGCGCAGGCCGGTGCGTACAAGTGCCATCCCGCTTCCAGATGCGCGCGGTGGATGAGCCGGGAGGCGACGGCATTGCCACGACCGGCGGCGACCATGACCGTGCGGTCAAGGACGATGTGCAGGTGGTCGCTCACCGCACCGCCTCGGAGAGCCGCCGGTCCAGTTCGGCGTCGAGCCGTGCTTCCTCGTCCCGGCCGGGGTCGTAGCCGTTCCACTCGCGCAGCATGCGACGGGCTCGTTCGGCTTGTTCGGCGCGCTCGGCCGGGGTGAGGAGCTCGTCGGCCAGGCGGGAGAGGTAGGCCCGCAGGGACATGCCTTCCGCCGCGGCGACCTCGGCGAGGCGGTTACGGGCATCGGCGGGAATGCGGATGTTCGCGTCTGCCATGGGTGATCCTCTATTCGGCATGAGGTGAGGGTATGGGTACGTACCCGTACCCATGGTTCAGTCTCCCGGACTTCTCCCGGAAGAGTGGCTGGCCGGTGTCGTGGTTGACGTCACCCTGTCACCCCGTGACCTCCCGCCACACCCCCCGCAGCTCCTCCGCCACCCCCATCGCCGTGAGCGGCGCCTCCCCCAACTGCCGTGCCGCCAGTCCGTGCAGGTACGCCCCCACGGACGCCGCGTCCCGCCCCGGCAGCCCGGCCGCCAGCAGTGACCCGGTCAGGCCGGACAGCACGTCCCCGCTCCCCGCCGTCGCGAGCCAGGACGTCCCCGTCGGGTTCACCCGGACCGTGTGGTGTCCGCGGCTGCCCGGAGGCGCTGCGATCAAGGTCGTGGAGCCCTTCAGCAGGGCCGTGACGCCGAAGCGCTCGGCCAGGGCGCGGACCGCCGCGAGCCGGCCGCCCTCGACGCGTTCGCGCGAGACCCCCAGCAGGGTCGCCGCTTCCCCGGCGTGCGGGGTCAGCACGGTCTCCGCCGGCCGGTCCCGTACGGCGTCGGGGGACATCAGCCGCAGGCCGTCCGCGTCCACGAGCACCGGGACGTCCGAGGCCAGGACGTCCTCCAGGGCCTGCCGGGCGTCCGCGCCGTCGCCGAGGCCGGGGCCGACGACCCAGGCCTGGACGCGGCCCGCCTTCGACGGCGGGCCGGCGGAGACGAGGGTCTCGGGGAAGCGGGCGATCACGGCGTCCGCCGCGGGGCCGGCGTAGCGGACGGCGCCCGCGCCGCCGTGCAGGGCGCCCGCGACGGCGAGGACGGCCGCGCCGGGGTAGCGGGCCGAGCCGGCGACGACGCCGACGACGCCCCGCCGGTACTTGTCGCTCTCCGCCTCCGGCCGCGGCAGCAGCGCCGCCACGTCCGCGTGCTGCAGGGCCTCGGCGTCCGGCCGGGCGGGCAGCTCCGGGGCCAGCCCGATGTCGACGAGCCGCAGCGCCCCCGCGTGCTCGTGCGCGGGGTCGACGAGCAGCCCGGGCTTGTACGCGCCGAAGGTGACCGTCGCGTCGGCGCGCACCGCCGTGCCCCGCACCTCGCCGGTGTCGGCGTCGACGCCGCTCGGCAGGTCGACGGAGACGATCACGGCGCCGCCGTCGGAGGCGGCCCGGACGAGCTGGGCGGCGTCGGGACGCAGGCCGCCCTTGCCGCCGATGCCGACGATCCCGTCGACGACGACGTCCGCGCCGCGCACGGCCCGGTCGGCGGACTCGGCGGAGGCGACGCGCCCGCCCGCGGCGAGCAGTGCGGCGAGCCCCCCGGCGTGCGCCCGCTCCGGGGCGAGCAGCACCGCGGTCACCCCGGCGCCGCGCCGGGCGAGCCGGGCGCCGGCGTAGAGGGCGTCGCCGCCGTTGTCGCCGCTGCCGACCAGCAGGGCGATCCGTGCCCCGTACACCCGCCTGAGCAGGCCGGCGCAGGCGGCGGCGAGCCCGGCGGCGGCGCGCTGCATCAGGGCCCCGTGGGGGAGCTGTGCCATGAGCGCGCGCTCGGCGGCCCGTACGGTCTCGACGCTGTAGGCAGTCCTCATGCCCTCAGTCTCACAACGGCGCGCCGTTCACGCCCCCGAAATGACACCGTGCGCCCCACCCCTCACCGCCTCCCCGGGCGTCCTGAGAGACTGACCTGGATGAACGAGACTCCGCTCCGCGCCCGCGAGACCCCGATGCGCGCCCGTGCCCTGGTCGACCTGGCCGCGCTGCGGGCCAACGTACGCACGCTCAAGGCCCGCGCGCCCCGGGCCCGGCTGATGGCCGTGGTCAAGGCGAACGCCTACGGCCACGGCGCGGTGCAGTGCGCCCGCGCGGCGCGCGAGGCCGGTGCCGAGTGGGTCGGTACGGCCACGCCGGAAGAGGCCCTGGCCCTGCGCGCGGCGGGCGACGAGGGCCCGCTGATGTGCTGGCTGTGGACGCCGGGCGGGCCCTGGCGCGAGGCCGTCGAGGCGGGCATCGACGTGTCGGTGAGCGGCCTGTGGGCGCTCGCGGAGCTCTCGGAGGCCGTCCGGGCCGCGGGCCGTCCCGCCCGCGTCCAGCTGAAGATCGACTCCGGTCTGGGGCGCAGCGGCTGCCAGCCGGACGACTGGCCGGAACTGGTCGCCGCGGCGCGCGAGGCGGAGGACGCGGGCCTGCTGAAGGTGACGGGCGTCTGGTCGCACTTCGCGTGCGCCGACGAGCCGGGCCACCCGTCCATCCGGGCCCAGCTGCGGGTCTTCCGGGACGCCGTGGCGTACGCGGAGCGGCAGGGCGTCGAGCCCGAGGTGCGGCACATAGCCAACTCCCCGGCGACCCTGACGCTCCCGGAAGCGCACTTCGACCTCGTCCGGACGGGCATCGCGATGTACGGGGTGTCGCCGAGCCCCGAGGTCGGCACGCCGCAGGAGCTCGGCCTGAAGCCGGTGATGACGCTCTCGGCGTACCTGGCGTCGGTGAAGCGCGTGCCGGGCGGCCACGGGGTCTCCTACGGGCACCACTACATCACCCCCGGCCCCACGACCCTCGCCCTCGTCCCCGTGGGCTACGCGGACGGCATCCCGCGCGCGGGGTCCGGTACGGGCCCGGTGCTGGTGGGCGGCAAGTGGCGGACGGTGGCGGGCCGGGTGGCCATGGACCAGTTCGTGGTCGACCTGAGCGGCGACGCGGCGCAGGTGGGCGACGAAGCGGTGCTGTTCGGGCCGGGCGACCGGGGCGAGCCGACCGCCGAGGACTGGGCACGTGCCACGGGCACGATCGCTTACGAGGTTGTCACGCGCATCTCTAATCGGGTGCCGCGCGTCTACGTCGGTGAGACCGTGGACGGATACACCGAATAGGGTCCGGCGGGCGCCGGGCGGGCAAGCGCACAGCACGACGGGTACGCGGACGTGGACATGCCGAGAAACGGGGACACGGGGGCGCGGGATGAACAGTGACAGCGGGAGCGTCGGCGCAGCGGCCGCCGGGGCCGTCGGGGCCGTCGCCGGGAGCGGTGCCGCGCCGGGCGCGGCCGGCGCCTGGCGGCGCGGTGCGGGCGTCGCGGGCGCGGCGCTGGGCGTGCTGGCCGCGGGAGCCGCGGTCGGCGTGGCGGTCGAGCGGCTGACGGTCGGGCGCGGCGTGCGCCGCAAGGCCCGGCTGGCCCTGGACTCCTCGGGCCCGTACGGGACGCTGCGGGGGACGCCGGGCACGGCGGTCGCCGAGGACGGCACGCGGCTGTACTACGAGGTGGACGAGCCGGGCGAGCCGGGCGCGGGGGCGGAGGCCCCCGCCTCCCGGCGGCTGTTCGGCGGCCGCCGCGCCGCGCCGCCCCTGACGGTCGTCTTCAGCCACGGCTACTGCCTCTCCCAGGACTCCTGGCACTTCCAGCGGGCCGCCCTGCGCGGCGCCGTCCGCATGGTCTTCTGGGACCAGCGCAGCCACGGCCGCTCCGAGCGCAGCCGTACGGACGCCCCCTCCATCGACCTCCTCGGGCGCGATCTGAAGGCCGTCATCGACGCCGCCGCGCCGGAGGGCCCGCTCGTGCTCGTGGGGCACTCGATGGGCGGGATGACGATGATGGCGTTCGCCGCCCAGTACCCGGACCTCGTCGGGGAGCGGGTGGCCGGCGTCGTCTTCGCCGGGACGTCCGCGGGCCGGCTGGCCGAGAACACATACGGGCTGCCGGCCGCCGGGATGAGCGTCGTGCGGCGCGTCGTCCTGCCGGGCGCCTTCAAGCTGATGGCCGCCCAGCCCGAGCTGATCGAGAAGGGGCGGCGGGCCACGGCCGACCTCTTCGCGGGCCTGGTCAAGCGCTATTCGTTCGGGTCGAAGGACGTGGACCCGGCGGTCGCGCGGTTCGCGGAACGGCTGCTCGAAGCGACGCCGGTCGACGTCGTCGCCGCCTTCTACCCGGCCTTCGCCGAGCACGACAAGCTCGAAGCGCTCTGCGCCTTCGCCCACTGCCCCGTGGTCGTCGTGGCCGGCGACAAGGACCTCCTCACGCCCAGCGAGCACAGCGAGGCCATCGCGGAGGCCCTGCCGCACTCCCGGCTCCTCCTCCTGGAGGACACCGGGCACCTGGTGATGCTGGAGCGGTCCGAGGTGGTCACCGCCCAGCTGACCGAGCTGGTCGCCGCGGTGGCGGACGGCAGGGCGCGGGGGCGCGGGCAGCGCTCGGCGGCGGGGGCGCGCGGCCGCGCCTGAAACGCGCCCGTGAAACGCGCCGGGGGCTTCCGGCCCCGTACCATCGGCGGGTATGAGCGCCCAGCCTGACACCACCGCCCCGGAGACCCCCGCACGGACCGCCGCAGGAGCCGTCGCCGAGACCACCGCCGAGCTCACGGTCACGACCGCCGACGCCATGCGCGACCTGGGCCGCCGGCTGGCCGGCCTGCTGCGCCCCGGCGACCTGGTGCTGCTCACGGGCGAGCTCGGCGCGGGCAAGACGACCCTGACCCGCGGCCTGGGCGAGGGCCTGGGCGTCCGCGGCGCGGTCACGTCCCCCACGTTCGTCATCGCCCGCGTCCACCCCCACCTCGGCGGCGGCCCCGCCCTCGTCCACGTCGACGCGTACCGGCTCTCCGGCGGCCTGGACGAGATGGAGGACCTGGACCTCGACGTCTCCCTCCCCGAGTCCGTCGTGGTCGTGGAGTGGGGCGACGGCAAGGTCGAGGAGCTGTCGGACGACCGGCTGCACGTGGTCATCCACCGGGCGGTCGGCGCGAGCGCGGAGGACGCGGCGGACGTCGCGCACGCCGCGGAGGACGCGGACGACGTGCGGAGCGTCCGGGTGACCGGCGTGGGCGCGCGCTGGGCGGGCGTGGACCTCTCGCCGCTCGGCTGACGACGCCCGCCGCCCGGCCGGCACCCCCGCGCGCCGCGCGACCGGGCACCACGCGCCGCCGCCCGCCGCTGTACGTTCCGACAAGCCGTCGGCAAGATGTTGCATCGGCGGCTGCGGGCGTGGTCACATGGTAGGCAGAGACACGGTTAGGTCTACCTAACCTTGCCCAGTTGCCCCCCAGGAGGCGCCATGCCGGCACCAGAGCAGCCGCAGCCCGGGAACCGCTCGGAGGAGCGAACCCCGTCGACGTCGATGCGCGACCTGCTGGCTTCCTGTGCGGCGGCGGACGCGGTGTCGAAACCGCCGAGCGCCCCCGGCGCACCGGAGGGGCAGACGCAGGGGGAGCAGGCCGGGCCCCCGCATCCGGAGACGCAGAACGCGGCGTGACGCGCGCTACGCGACGACGACGACCTTCGTGCCGTTGACGGCGAAGTCCCACATCGCCCGGCCGTCCGCCGGGCTCTCCCGGACCGCGCCCGTCTTCTTGCCCGACGCCGGATCCGGCAGCGAGCCGTCCACCGCCGCGCTGAAGCCGAAGACGACCCCCGCCGCGTTCTGGTGGAACCGCACCACGTGCTCGATGGCCTTGCCGTCGGAGCCCGTGCCCGTCGCCGAGCGCGACGTCACCGCGTAGGAGCCCGGCTGCGGGTTCACCGTGCTGGGCGCGACCTCGAAGCTGTGCGCGGCCTTGCCGTCCGCGCCGACCAGCCACACCCGCTTCTGCCCGAGCGCGTAGACGACCCGCTGCCCCGTACCGGAGCCCGCGGGCACCGGGGGAGCGGCCTGTTCCTGCCCGCCGCTGCCGCCGTCCTTGCCCGCGCCGTCGCCGCTGCCCGTACCCGCCGCGCCGTCCTTGCCCTTGGCCTCGGCGGAGGCGCCCGCGCCCGCCGCGTGCGAGGAGTGCGGCTTGTCGGGAGCGGCCTCGGCCTGGAAGGCGAGGAAACCGACCCCCGCGAGGGCCGCCGCGGTGAGCGCGGCCACGATGACCCCCGAGCTGCTGCGTGCCACGGCTGCGCACCCTTCTCTTCCTACGTACATACGCATACGGCGTTGCGGTGACCGTAGCACCCGCGGCCACCCGCCCCGCGCCGCTGCCCGCACGGGCACGCCGCACCGCCGCCCCACGGCGAGCCGTAGTCTGTCAGTGTGCTGCTGCTCGCTCTTGATACCGCCACGCCCGCCGTCACCGTAGCCCTCCACGACGGCGACGAAGTCGTCGCCGAATCGCGTCAGATCGACGCGCGCAGGCACGGTGAGCTGCTGCTTCCCTCCGTCGACCGGGTGCTCGCCGACGCCGGGTGCAAGCTCGACGCCGTCACGGACATCGTGGTGGGCGTCGGCCCCGGCCCCTACACCGGCCTGCGGGTCGGCATCGTCACCGCCGCCACGTTCGGCGCGGCGCTCGGCGTGCCCGTCCGCGGCCTGTGCTCGCTCGACGGCATCGCGTACGCGGCCGGCCAGGCCGGCCTGGAGGGCGAATTCGTCGTGGCGACGGACGCCCGCCGCAAGGAGGTCTACTGGGCGCGCTACGCCGACGCCCGTACGCGCCTCACCGACCCCGCCGTGGACCGCCCGGCGGACCTCACCGAGAAGCTCGCCGGCCTGACCGCCGTCGGCGCAGGTGCGGTGCTCTACCCCGACGCCTTCACCGACGTCCGGGCCGACATGCCCGAGCACCAGTCGGCGGGCGCCCTCGCGTCGCTCGCCGCGGAGCGCCTGCGCACCGGCGGCGAGTTCCTGCCGGACCAGCCGCTGTACCTGCGCCGCCCGGACGCCCAGGTGCCCGCCAACTACAAGGTGGTCACCCCCAAGTGACCGCGACGGTGCGTATCCGCGAGATGCGCTGGTGGGACATCGGGCCGGTGCTGGAGCTGGAGCGCGCGCTGTTCCCCGACGACGCGTGGTCCAAGGGCCTGTTCTGGTCCGAGCTGGCGCACGCGCGCGGCCCGGGCGCGACGCGCCGCTACGTGGTGGGGGAGGGCGAGGACGGCCGCGTCGTCGGCTACGCCGGCCTCGCGGCGATCGACGGCACCGGCGACGTCCAGACCATCGCCGTCGCCCGGGAGCAGTGGAGCACCGGCCTCGGCTCCCGCCTCCTCCGCGAGCTCCTGACCGCCGCCACCGACTTCGAGTGCCGCGAGGTGCTCCTCGAAGTGCGGGTCGACAACACCCGCGCCCAGCGCCTCTACGAACGTTTCGGCTTCGAGGGGGTGGGCGTGCGCCGCGGCTACTACCAGCCCGGCAACGTCGACGCCCTCGTGATGCGCCTCTCCGATCCCCTCTCCGCAGTGCAAGGAATGACCCATGGCTCGCAAGGCTGACGAACCCCTCGTCCTCGGCATCGAGACCTCGTGCGACGAGACCGGCGTCGGCATCGTCCGGGGGCACACGCTGCTCGCCGACGCGGTCGCCTCCAGCGTGGACGAGCACGCGCGCTTCGGCGGCGTCGTCCCCGAGGTGGCCAGCCGCGCCCACCTGGAGGCGATGGTCCCGACCATCCAGCGGGCGCTGAAGGAAGCGGGCGTCTCCGCCAAGGACCTCGACGGCATCGCGGTCACGGCCGGCCCGGGCCTGGCGGGCGCCCTGCTCGTCGGCGTCTCCGCGGCGAAGGCCTACGCGTACGCGCTGGGCAAGCCGCTCTACGGCGTGAACCACCTGGCCTCCCACATCTGCGTCGACCAGCTGGAGCACGGCCCCCTGCCCGAGCCGACCATGGCGCTCCTGGTCAGCGGCGGCCACTCCTCCCTGCTCCTGGCCCCCGACATCACCTCCGACGTCCGCCCCCTCGGCTCGACCATCGACGACGCGGCGGGCGAGGCCTTCGACAAGGTCGCCCGCGTCCTGAACCTCGGCTTCCCCGGCGGCCCGGTCATCGACCGCTACGCCCGCGAGGGCAACCCCGACGCGATCCGCTTCCCCCGCGGCCTCACCGGCTCCCGCGACCCCCTCTACGACTTCTCCTTCTCCGGTCTGAAGACGGCCGTGGCCCGCTGGATAGAGGCCAAGCGGGCGGCGGGCGAGGAGGTGCCGGTCGCGGACGTGGCCGCGTCGTTCCAGGAGGCTGTCGTGGACGTCCTCACCCGCAAGGCCGTGCGCGCCTGCAAGGACGAGGGCGTCGACCACCTGATGATCGGCGGCGGCGTGGCCGCCAACACCCGCCTGCGGGCCATGGCCGAGCGCCGCTGCGAGGACGCGGGCATCACGCTGCGCGTGCCGCGGCCGAAGCTGTGCACGGACAACGGCGCGATGGTGGCGGCCCTGGGCGCGGAGATGGTGGCGCGGGGCAGGGCGGCGTCCTCGTGGGAGCTGTCGGCGGACAGCTCGCTGCCGGTGACCGAGCCGCACGTGCCGGCCGCACCGGCGGAGGAAGCGGAGCACGGGCACGGCCACGGTCACGGCGGTGGCCACGGCCACGGCCACACCCATGACCACGACCACGTCCACGAGCTGAGCAAGAAGAACCTCTACGAATCGTGAAGCTGCCTCCACCCCCGCCGCCGGTCCACCTGAGCACGTGGCCGGACCGGGGAAGCATGCTGGCGGACCGGGCCATGGCCCTGGACGTCCTGGTGCGCAAGACGCTGTCCCCGGGCCGCCTGCTGCTCGCCTGGCTGCTGACGGGCGTGTTCATGCTGGGCTGGACGTTCACCGTCCTCGGCCTGCAGTCCCTGGCCGAGGGCGGGATCTCCTACGTCTACGCGGCGGCGTTCCTGATCCTGGCGGCGGGCGCCGTGATCCCGTCGCTCCTGGGCATCCGCTCCGGCCTCCGGACGGCCCGGGAGGCGAGGCTGCGGCTGCGCCTGTGGGCGGCCCTGGACCGCGGCGCCCCCGCAGACCCCGCCCTCCGAGCGGCCCTCCGGGCGAACGGCGCCGTGTGGTTCTGGCTGCTGATGTCCCTGGTGCCGTGCGCGGCAGCGCTGGCGATCGGCGGCACCACCGTCGCCGGGCTGCTGACGGCGACGCACGCCCCGAAGGACGGCTCGGGCCTGGCCTACGCGTGGGGCCTGACGGCCCCTCTGGCGGCAGTGGGCGCCTACGGAATGGCCACCCCGCTCGCCCACCGGCGCCGGCTCCTATCCTGGAGTTCCGGGCGGGCGTGACGGGGAGGCCGGACATGGACTGGTTCTGGTGGGTGCTGATCTTCTTCGGCGTCGGCGGCTTCACCAAGGTCGCCGACACGGCCCGCACGGCCCTGCGCACCCGCCACGAGCGCAAGCTGGAGCTCCTGGAGACGGAGCGCGCGGAACGCGCGGCGCTGGAGGCGGCGGCGAAGCCGCCCCAGCCGATATGCGGCTGCTCGCACCACCTGGCCAAGCACGACAAGCAGGGCAAGTGCCATGAGTCGGCGGAGACCCCGGTCGCCTGGGACGCGGAGAAGAAGCCCACGGCGTACGAGCTGAGGCAGTGCAACTGCCAGCAGTACGTGGGCCCCCAGCCCCTGACCACCTTCTACGCGGAGGACCTGACGGACCTGGCGTGAGCCCCTCGTCTCTGCTTGTCTCCGGGCCTCACCCCACGACCTCGCTCCCCTGGAGCGCCGTCGGCCCCCGGAAGCCGTCGCCCGCCCCCTGAGCGCCGGCTGCCGTCGGCGCCGGCGCCCCGCACTCCTCGACCAGGGCCTGCAACTCCTCCGCCACCGGGTCCCGCTCCTCCTCCGGGAGCGCTTCCAGCAGCGACTCGAAACGGTTCTGCCAGGCACCCTCCTGGCGGTCCCGTATCCGTGCGGCGTCGCAGGAACCGGAATCCGCCGCGGCGGCCAGCACGCCCGCCGTGCGGTCGAGCCGCTCCAGCTCCCTCAGCTCGCGCGCCTCGTCGCCCCGTCCCGCCCACCGCGCGACCCGCTCGCGCAGCCCGGTCCACGCGTCCGTGCCCGCGGCCTGCACGACCGCGGCGCCCCCCGCGGCGGCCACCGCCACCAGCGACTCGCTCAACATCCGCCCACCCCTCGTCGCCCCGTGCCCGATCCCCCGCACCGTAGCGTCGCACCGGCGACCGCATCCCCGATTTGCCGGTAAATACGACCGGTTGCCGGTGTCAGCCGGATTCGCGCCCCGGCCGGCCGGATGCGTCAGTCGGCGTCGCGCGCCAGCGCCAGGGCCAGCGTCTGCAGGATCTCCTCCGTCGGCGCATCCGGCGTCGTCTCGTCGTAGGCGTCCGCGACCGCCTCGAAGGCCAGCATCAGGCCGCTGATCAGCGCGCTCATCGGCTCGGACAGCTGGTTCAGCACCGCGAGCCCGACCTCCCTCGCCTCCGCGCCGACCGGCACCGTGAACTCGCCGGGGATCACCTCGCCGAGCAGGGACGACACGTAGTCCGTCCCCACGCCGCCGCGCAGGGCCGTGAGCGCGGCGATGGCCTTGAGCTTGATCTCGTTCTCGGTCATGGGGCGAGCGTAGGAGCAACAGGCCGCTCCGGCGCTCATGCCGGGCTACGCGCGGGCCGCGTGCCCCAGCAGCATCACCGGCGCCCCGGCCGCCCGGGTCAGCACGATCACGCAGGAGTTCGGCCCGGCGAGCTTCAGCTTCTTGCGGAGGTCCTCCGGCTCCACCGCGGAGCCCCGCTTCTTGATGACGGCGACGCCGATGCCGCGCTCGCGCACCACGGCCTTGAGCTTCTTCAGGTTGAACGGCAGGACGTCCGTGATCTCGTACGCCGACGCGTAGTCCGTCGCCCGCAGCTCGTCGCTCGTCACGTACGCGATCGTCTCGTCGATCAGCCCGCCGTCGCCGAGCGCGGCCGCCACGTCCGCCACCAGGTGCGCGCGGATCACCGCGCCGTCCGGCTCGTACAGATACCGCCCCACCGGCCGTACCGCCGGATCCGGCAGCCCCGCGCCCACCAGCGAGTGCCCGCCCGGCAGCAGCGTCGCCCGGCGCGCGCCCGGCGCCGTGCCGAACCAGAGCACGGCCTCCTTCACATCGCCCCCGTCCGAGATCCACTCGGCCTCCGCGTCGTCCGGGACCGCCTCGTGAGGCACCCCGGGGGCGATCTTGAGCGCCGCGAGAGGGGCCTTGCGGGCCGCCTCGATCGCCCACGACAAGGGCGGCGAGTAGGCCTCGGGGTCGAAGATGCGGCCGCGGCCGCCCCGCCGCGCCGGGTCGGCGAACACCGCGTCGCAGCCCGAGGTGTCCACCTCCGCCACGTCCGCGCAGCGCACCTCGATCAGCTCCGCCAGGCCCAGGGCCTCCGCGTTGGCCCGCGCGACCTCGCAGGTCAGCGGGTCGCGGTCGACCGCCAGGACGCGGATGCCCAGGCGCGCCAGCGCGATCGCGTCGCCACCGATGCCGCAGCACAGGTCGGCCACGGAGCGGACGCCGAGCGCGGCGAAGCGGGCGGCCCGGTACTCCGCCACCGAGCGCCGGGTGGACTGCTCGACGCCGTTCGGCGTGAAGAACATCCGGTACGCGTCCTCCGCCCCGAACTTCGCCACCGCACGCTGCCGCAGCCGGGCCATGCCGAGCGCGGCCGAGACGAGCTCGGCGGGGTGGTCACGGCGCAGCCGGGTCGCCGTGGCGAGCTCCCGGGCGGGGTCGTGGTCGCGCAGCTCGGCGAGCAGGGTCCGGCCCTCCTCCGTGAGGAGGGCGGTGAAGGCGGTGACGGAGGCGTTCGGTGCGGGCACCCGGTCATTCTCGCCCAGCCCTCCGGCCCGCTGCCCCTTCTGCCGTGGCACTGCGGCCCGCCGCCCCTTCTGCCGTGATCGAACGCATGCACAACAATCGGAGGTGTGAGCTCCCCTATATCCGGTCCCGCATCCGGCCCCGCATCCGGTCCGATATCCCTCCGTGCGGCCGCCGCCACCGCGCTCCTGCTGGCGCTGCTCCTCAGCGGCTGCTCCGGCTCCTCCGGCGGCGGCAAGGGGCCCGCGCCCGCGTCCTCCGCTCCGCGTACGGGCACGGCGGCTTCGCCCTCGGCCTCCGCCGCCCCGGACGCCGCCGCCTACCGCCGCTGGGGCCTCGGCAAGCCCCTGGCCGCACCTCCAGCCCCGCCGGCCGCCAAGCTGACCGACGGAGTGAAGCCCGGCGCCCCGCCCAAGATCGTCCGGCACGTGCCCACCAGCGACAAGGTCGTCTTCCTGACCTTCGACGACGGTGCGGAGAAGGATCCGGAGTTCGTGAAGATGGCCGGCGACCTGAAGCTGCCCTTCACGATGTTCCTCACGGACGACATCGCCCGCGCGGGCCGCGGCTACGGCTACTTCGAGCAGCTGCGGGGCGAGGGCAACCGCAACGGCATCCAGAACCACACCCTCTCCCACCCCAACCTCCGCACGCTCTCCGCCGACGCCCAGCGCCGCGAGATCTGCGGGCAGCAGGACGTTCTGGAGAAGCGGTACGGCAGCAAGCCGCCGCTGTTCCGCCCGCCCTACGGCAACTACAACGACGCCACCCTCGCCGCGGCCGGCGGCTGCGGGGTCAAGGCGGTCGTGCTGTGGGAGGCGACGATGCAGATCAACGACATGCGCTACGCCGAGGGCGACAAGCTGCGCCCCGGCGACATCGTCCTCGCCCACTTCCGCGGCCCCCAGGAGCTCAAGGGCACGACCATGACGCAGATGGTCGTCAACATGCTGCGCAGCATCGAGCGGCAGGGGTTCACGGTGGCGCGCCTGGAGGACTACGTCTGAACGAGAGCCAGGTCCGGGAAAGGGGCACGTCTGAGCACGCCCGGCGCGGGGTAGTGATGGCTCGCCGCACCGCGAATTGGCACTCCGCTTGACCGAGTGCTAACCGCGTCATAGTCTCGGCTCCGTTGGCACTCTCCACCAGGGAGTGCCAAACACAGCGACGGGCAGAATCCGGCACCCGCGACGACGGATCCTCCTGGTCGCCACCTCAGACAGATAACCCCGTGAATCTCCGAAGGGGGAGGTCGGATCGTGACGACCGCCAGCTCCAAGGTTGCCATCAAGCCGCTCGAGGACCGCATCGTGGTCCAGCCGCTCGACGCCGAGCAGACCACGGCCTCCGGCCTGGTCATTCCGGACACCGCCAAGGAGAAGCCCCAGGAGGGCGTCGTCCTGGCCGTGGGTCCGGGCCGCTTCGAGGACGGCAACCGCCTTCCGCTCGACGTCCAGGTCGGCGATGTCGTGCTGTACAGCAAGTACGGCGGCACCGAGGTGAAGTACAACGGTGACGAGTACCTCGTCCTCTCGGCTCGCGACGTGCTCGCGATCATCGAGAAGTAATTCACCCCGTTTGATGTGATCTGCGCCCCTGGTCCCCGTTTCCGAGACAACCGTCCGGACAACCGGGCGCCGGGGCGCAGTTCGTTTGAGAGGACTTGAAGCACCCATGGCGAAGATCCTGAAGTTCGACGAGGACGCCCGTCGCGCCCTTGAGCGCGGTGTCAACAAGCTGGCCGACACGGTCAAGGTGACGATCGGCCCCAAGGGCCGCAACGTCGTCATCGACAAGAAGTTCGGTGCCCCGACCATCACCAACGACGGCGTCACCATCGCCCGTGAGGTCGAGATCGAGGACCCGTACGAGAACCTGGGCGCCCAGCTCGTCAAGGAGGTGGCGACCAAGACCAACGACATCGCGGGTGACGGCACCACCACCGCGACCGTCCTGGCCCAGGCGCTGGTCCGCGAGGGTCTGCGCAACGTCGCCGCGGGTGCTTCCCCGGCCGCCCTGAAGAAGGGCATCGACGCCGCGGTCAAGGCCGTCTCCGACGAGCTGCTCGCGACCGCCCGCCCGATCGACGACAAGGCCGACATCGCCGCCGTCGCCGCCCTGTCCGCCCAGGACAAGCAGGTCGGCGAGCTCATCGCCGAGGCGATGGACAAGGTCGGCAAGGACGGTGTCATCACCGTCGAGGAGTCCAACACCTTCGGCCTGGAGCTGGACTTCACCGAGGGCATGGCCTTCGACAAGGGTTACCTGTCGCCCTACATGGTCACCGACCAGGAGCGCATGGAGGCCGTCCTCGAGGACCCGTACATCCTCATCCACCAGGGCAAGATCTCCTCGATCCAGGACCTGCTGCCCCTGCTGGAGAAGATCATCCAGGGCGGCTCCTCCAAGCCGCTGCTGATCATCGCCGAGGACGTCGAGGGCGAGGCCCTCTCCACGCTCGTCGTCAACAAGATCCGCGGCACGTTCAACGCCGTGGCCGTCAAGGCCCCGGGCTTCGGCGACCGCCGCAAGGCGATGCTGGGCGACATGGCCACCCTGACCGGCGGCACCGTCGTCGCCGAGGAGGTCGGCCTCAAGCTCGACCAGGTCGGCCTGGACGTGCTGGGCTCCGCCCGCCGCGTGACCATCACCAAGGACGACACCACCATCGTCGACGGCGGTGGCAACTCCGCCGACGTCGAGGGCCGCGTCGCCCAGATCAAGGCCGAGATCGAGTCCACGGACTCGGACTGGGACCGCGAGAAGCTCCAGGAGCGCCTCGCCAAGCTCGCCGGTGGCGTCTGCGTCATCCGCGTGGGTGCGGCCACCGAGGTCGAGCTCAAGGAGAAGAAGCACCGTCTGGAGGACGCCATCTCCGCGACCCGCGCCGCGGTCGAGGAGGGCATCGTCTCCGGTGGTGGCTCCGCGCTCGTCCACGCCGTCAAGGTGCTCGAGGGCAACCTGGGCAAGGAGGGCGACGAGGCCACCGGTGTCGCCGTCGTCCGCCGCGCCGCCGTCGAGCCGCTGCGCTGGATCGCCGAGAACGCCGGCCTCGAGGGCTACGTCATCACCTCCAAGGTGTCCGAGCTCGACAAGGGCCAGGGCTTCAACGCCGCCACCGGCGAGTACGGCGACCTGGTGAAGGCCGGCGTCATCGACCCGGTCAAGGTCACCCGCTCCGCCCTGGAGAACGCCGCCTCCATCGCCTCCCTGCTGCTCACGACCGAGACCCTGGTCGTCGAGAAGCCGGCCGAGGAGGAGGCCGAGGCCGGTCACGGCCACGGTCACTCGCACTGACCCCACGCCGCACCGCGGCACGCTCCGGAGCCCGGCACCCCTGGTGGGTGCCGGGCTCCGGCCGTTCGCACCTGCGCTCAGTGCTTGAGGGCGCCTACACCGGCCCCGACTCCAGCTGCCGCCGCAGCCCCAGCATGTCGTAGATCCACCAGCCCTCGGCGATCTTCCCGTCGCGGAAGCGGAACGTCGTGGTGCCCTCCATGGTCACGTCCTGCCCGGTGGGCTGGTGCCCCATGAAGTCACCCTGATGGGTGCCCCGCCAGGTCCAGCGGGTGGCGATCTCGTCGCCCTCGGCGAGCTGGGAGTGGAGGGTGAAGGCGAGGTCGAAGGCGTCCCGCCAGCTCTCGACGTCGGAGCGCATGGCATCCAGGCCGACGATGGTGGGCTCTTCCTTGCCGATGTCGTGGTGGCGGTAGTCGGCGGTGAAGAGCTCGTCCATCAGTCCGAGGTCGCCGTCCCGCGCCACGTCCTCGAAGAAGCGGCGGGCCGCGGTCTTGTTGAGCTGATCGTCGCGGACCACGTCGAGGTCGGTGAAGGACGGCATCCCGTCGCAGAGCGCGACCATCTCGGAGAAGATCCGGTCGGTCTCGGGGAGCTTCGAGTTGCGCATCGCCTCTTCGTAGGAGGGGAACTCCACGATCTGCACGTAGTGATCGCCCTGGGTGCGGTCGCGGGCCGTCACCGCGTGCGTGGCGGTCCGCTTCCCCTCGGTCGCGGCGACCCAGTCGTCCATCAGCCGGTCCATGTCCTCGTGCCGGCTCGTCCTGCAGTCGATGATCTGTACGAACGTCATGGTGCCTCCCGGGTGATACATCCAGGTTAGTCCTGAATGGATCACCCGGGAGGGTGGAACCCCACGCCCTACTTCGGCCCGTACTTACGGCCGGTCGTCGACGACGCCCGCGACACCACCCTGCGCGGCGCCAGCTTCATCAGCCCGGTCATGGCCTTGTACCGGGGATCGGGCACGGACAGCGCCTTGCCCTGCGAGAGGTCCCGCAGCGCCGCCGTCACCACCTTGTCGGCGTCCAGCCACAGCCAGCCCGGGACGTTGTCCGTGCCCATCCCGGCCCGCTCGTGGAACTCCGTCCGTACGAAGCCGGGGCACAGCGCCATCAGCCGCACCCCGCTCCCGGCGAGGTCGCGCGCGGCGCCCTGGGTGAACTGCACGACCCAGGACTTGCTCGCCCCGTACGTGCCGCGCGGGACGAACGCGGCCACCGACGCCACGTTGATCACCGCGCCGCGCCGGCGCTCGCGCATCCCCTCGGCCGCCGCGGACGTCAGCCGCAGCACCGCCTCGCAGTGCACCTTGAGCATCTTGAGCTCGTCGGCGAGAGACACCTCCAGGTAGCTGCCCTTGTTGCCGAACCCGGCGTTGTTGACCAGCAGGTGCACCGGGCGCTCGCCGTCGCGCAGCCGCGCCTCGACCGCCTCGATGCCCTTGTCCTCGGAGAGGTCCGCGGGGAGGACCTCCACCTCCACGCCGTGCCGGTCGTGGAGCTCGGTCGCCGAACGGCCGAGCCGCTCCTCGTCGCGGGCCACGAGGACGAGGTCGTGTCCGTCGCCCGCCAGGCGGCGCGCGAACGCGGCACCGATCCCGGCCGTCGCCCCTGTGATCAATACAGTCGTCATACCGGCACGGTAGAGCCCGGAGGCCCCGTGTGCCGATGGCCTACGGTGTTTTGACGGCCGGTCGGGCGCTGATTGACGGTCAGGTTGACGCCGCCCGGCGGGGGCGGTGGACGACGGTGACCGCTTTCCTCGCGCGTATCTCGCCGGGCCCTGTCACCCGAAGGTAGGCGCCGGGAGACGCCTGCTGGGTGAACCGCGTGCCCGTAGCCGGGACGCGACTCAAAGGCGCCACCGATTATTTCGCGACACCCCCAAGATGGCCTTATGCTCGGCGTATGATCGAGGCTCGACATCTGAGGGTGCTGCGCGCAGTGGCCCTGACCGGTTCCTTCTCGGCCGCGGCCCGGGAGCTGGGCTGCACCCAGCCCGCCGTCAGCCAGCAGATGAAGGCGCTGGAGCAGTCCACGGGCACGCCGCTGCTCGTGCGCACGGGCCGCGAGATGCGCCTCACCCAGGCCGGCACGGCCCTCGTCCGGCACGCCTCCGGGATCCTGGCCGGGCTCACCGCCGCCGAGGAGGAGATCGCGGCCATCGCCGGACTGCGGGCGGGCCGGGTGCGCCTCGTGTCCTTCCCCAGCGGCAGCTCGACGCTCGTGCCGGGCGCGCTCGCTCAGATGCGGGCCGCGCACCCCGGCACCGAGATCTCCCTTGTCGAGGCCGAGCCGCCGCGCTCGGTGGAGATGCTGCGCGACGGCGAGTGCGAGATCGCGCTGGCCTTCCGCTATCCGGACGTCCGCGGCGCGGACCCGGCCGCGGGCGCGGAGTGGGAGGACCTCGTCGTCCGCCCGCTGCTGACCGACCGCCTCATCGGCGTCGTCCCGGAGGGGCACCGGCTGGCGGGGGCGGAGCGGATCGGCATCACCGACCTGGCCGAGGAGCCCTGGATCGCGGGCTGCCCGCGCTGCCGGCGGCACCTGGTGGAGGTCTGCGAGAGCGCCGGCTTCACCCCGCGCATCGACTTCGCGACCGACGATTACCCGGCGGTCTTCGGCCTGGTCGGTGCGGGGCTGGGCGTCGCGGTGATGCCGGAGCTGGCCCTGGAGACCGTACGTCCCAAGGGCGCGCGGACGGTTCCCGTGGAGCCCGCCGTGCACCGCGAGATCGTCGCCCTGACCCTGCCGGACCTGGCGCGGGTGCCGGCGGTGGACGCGATGCTGGACAAGCTGGCGGGTACGGCGGGGCGCTGAGGGGCTGCCGGGCCTCCGGTGACGTCTCCGGGGCGCGGTCACTCCTCGGGGCGGGCGCGCCTATGAGCCTGCCGCGGCGATGGCTCTGTGTCGCGCGCGGCCCATCAGCTCCTCGCGCTCGTCCTCGGTGAGGCCGCCCCACACGCCGTAGGGCTCCCGTACGGCCAGCGCGTGCGCCGCACATTCGGCGCGCACCGGGCAGCGCATGCACACCTCTTTCGCCGAGGTCTCGCGCGCGCTGCGGGCCGCGCCGCGCTCGCCCTCCGGGTGGAAGAACAGCGAGCTGTCGACCCCGCGGCAGGCTGCCAGGAGCTGCCAGTCCCACAGGTCGGCGTTGGGACCGGGAAGCCGGGAGAAATCTGCCATTGCTATCCCCTCGAAGCGAGCTGTCGGAAGCGTTGTCAGAGCTGTCTGTCCGTGCTGTCAGTGCCGTCCGTCGGGGCGGTCTGCCGGGCGGATGTAAATATGACTGATTGCGAATCTAGTCATAGACGGCAGCAAATGGGAAGAAAAACTGCGCCGCATGGGCAAATGGGGCATAGCGCAGTGGTGACGGGGTTGCGGCCGCGGTGCCGCGGGGGTGGCGCGGCGGGCGCCCCCAATGCGCCCTGCTCCGTATCCGCGCCCTCACGTAGAGTGCCGAACGTGCTCGACCGACCCCGTAACTCTTTCGGGTGACCGTCGTTGAGAGGGCGGAGGCGGTTGACGGATGAAGCAGTCGGGCAGGTGTCCGACCGGGCGTCAGAGCCGTCGATCGCACAGGTGACGATCAGTACCAGCCTGGAGGCTCAAGGTGACGCGCATCAGCTGCGGAGGACGGTCATGACATCCGTCCTCGTCTGCGACGATTCCCCGCTTGCCCGTGAGGCGCTCCGCCGCGCGGTGGCGACCGTGCCCGGTGTCGAGCGTGTGACGACGGCAGCCAACGGCGAGGAAGTCCTCCGCCGCTGGGGAGCCGATCGTTCGGATCTGATTCTGATGGACGTACGCATGCCCGGACTCGGCGGTGTCGAGACCGTCCGCCGGCTGCTGTCGGCGGACCCCGGGGCCCGCATCATCATGCTCACCGTCGCCGAGGACCTCGACGGTGTCGCGCTCGCGGTCGCCGCCGGAGCGCGCGGGTATCTGCACAAGGACGCCTCGCGCGCCGAGCTGCGGGCCACCGTGACGCAGGCCCTCGCCGACCCGACCTGGCGGCTCGCCCCGCGCCGGCTGCGCTCGGCCGAGATGGGCGCCGCACCCACGCTCACCGCGCGCGAGATCCAGGTGCTGGAGGGCATGAGCCACGGCCGCTCGAACGCGGAGATCGGGCGGGAGCTCTTCCTCTCGGAGGACACCGTCAAGACCCACGCGAGGCGCCTCTTCAAGAAGCTGGGCGCGTCGGACCGGGCGCACGCCGTGGCGCTCGGCTTCCGCTGGGGCCTGGTCCGCTAGGGCGCGGCGTGGCGCGCAGCGTCGTGAGGTCGCGGTGCGCGCCACCCGGGTGGGCGATGCGCACCCCGGCCTCACCGCTCGGCGTCCGACGCCGAAACTCCGAGGGATGCCGCATCCTTGGAGTGTGACTCCTCCCCGGCAGGAGCCGAGGCTTCGCGCTCGGCCCCAAGAGACCTCATGACGGACAAGCCTTGCCCCGTGCCGTGCGGCACGGGCACAAGCTATCGGTGGAGTCGTGAGTGCTGGGGCGGGCATACCCGAAAGGGGAGGCGCTAGACGTGAGTGCGAGGACACCGACGCGTAACGGTTCTACGGGCAACCACGAGGGTGGTGCCGCGGAAGCCGACATGCCGAGGCACCATGGACCGATGCGCGAAGACGACACCAAGGGGTCCCCGGCGGCGGCCGCCCCGGGAGAGATCGGCGCCCTCGTCGCCCGCGCTGTCGAGGGTGACCGGCGGGCCACCCACGATCTGCTCGCCCTGGTGCACCCGCTCGCACTGCGCTACTGCCGCACCCGGCTGTCGCGCCTGCCGGGTGACGCCCGCCACTTCGTGGACGACCTCGCGCAGGAGGTCTGCCTCGCCGTGCTCTGCGCCCTGCCGCGCTACCGCGACACCGGGCGCCCCTTCGAGGCCTTCGTCGTGGCCATCGCCGCGCACAAGGTCGCCGACCTCCAGCGGGCCGCCATGCGCCACCCCGGCAGCACGGCCGTGCCCTCCGACGAGATGCCCGAGCAGCCGGACGATTCGCTCGGGCCGGAGGAGCGGGCCCTGCTCAGCAGCGATGCCGAGTGGGCCAAGAAGCTCCTCGCCAGCCTTCCGGAGAACCAGCGCGAGCTGGTCCTGCTGCGCGTCGCCATCGGCATGACCGCCGAGGAGACGGGGCAGATGCTCGGGATGTCGCCGGGGGCGGTGCGGGTCGCGCAGCACCGGGCGCTCAGCAGGCTGCGCGCGCTGGCCGAGCAGTAGGAGCTGCGGACCACCCGCTCTTCGTACGAATCTCCAAGTGACGCGATCCTCAGCCGTCGTGGAATGGGACACGTGTGACGGCCGTTAGCATGGGAGTCCGCGCTGGGGCAAGACCATTGGGGAAGGTGTCATGACTGACAACATCGACGGAATGCCCGGGAAATTCGCGATGCTCGGTCTGACTTACGACGACGTCCTGCTGCTGCCGGGCGCTTCGGAGGTCCTGCCGAACGCCGTCGACACCTCCTCCCGGGTCTCGCGCAACGTCCGGGTGAACATCCCGCTGATGTCGGCGGCGATGGACAAGGTCACCGAGGCGCGCATGGCCATCGCCATGGCCCGCCAGGGCGGCGTGGGCGTCCTGCACCGCAATCTCTCCATCGAGGACCAGGCCAACCAGGTCGACCTGGTCAAGCGCTCCGAGTCGGGCATGGTCACCGACCCGATCACGGTCCGCCCGGACGCCACCCTCGCCGACGCGGACGCCCTGTGCGCCCGCTTCCGCATCAGCGGCGTGCCGGTCACCGACGCGGCCGGCAAGCTGCTCGGCATCGTCACCAACCGCGACATGGCCTTCGAGCTGGACCGCAGCCGTCAGGTGCGCGAGGTCATGACGCCGATGCCGCTGGTCACGGGCAAGGTCGGGATCTCCGGCGAGGACGCCATCGAGCTGCTCCGCCGCCACAAGATCGAGAAGCTGCCGCTGGTCGACGACGCCGGTGTGCTCAAGGGCCTCATCACGGTCAAGGACTTCGTCAAGGCCGAGCAGTACCCGAACGCCGCCAAGGACGCCGAGGGCCGCCTGATCGTCGGTGCCGCCGTGGGCGTGGGCGACGAGGCCTACGAGCGCGCTCAGGCGCTCGTCGAGGCCGGCGCCGACTTCCTGGTCGTCGACAGCGCCCACGGCCACAGCCGCGGCATCCTCGACATGATCGCCAAGGTCAAGTCCAACATCAGCGTCGACGTCGTCGGCGGCAACGTCGCCACCCGCGACGGCGCCCAGGCGCTCATCGACGCCGGTGTCGACGGCGTGAAGGTCGGCGTCGGCCCGGGCTCGATCTGCACCACCCGCGTCGTCGCCGGCATCGGCGTCCCGCAGGTCACCGCGATCTACGAGGCCGCGCAGGCGTGCCACGCCGCGGGCGTGCCGCTGATCGGCGACGGTGGTCTGCAGTACTCGGGCGACATCGCCAAGGCGATCGCCGCCGGTGCCGACGCGGTAATGCTCGGCTCGCTGCTCGCGGGCTGCGAGGAGTCGCCGGGCGAGATGGTCTTCATCAACGGCAAGCAGTTCAAGTCCTACCGGGGCATGGGCTCGCTGGGTGCCATGCAGTCGCGCGGCCAGGCCCGCTCCTTCTCCAAGGACCGCTACTTCCAGGACAACGTCCTCTCCGAGGACAAGCTCGTGCCCGAGGGCATCGAGGGCCAGGTGCCCTACCGCGGCCCGCTGGGCTCGGTGGCCCACCAGCTCATCGGCGGCCTGCGCGCCTCCATGGGCTACGTCGGCTCGGCCAGCATCCAGGAGCTCAAGGACAAGGGCACCTTCGTCCGCATCACGTCCGCGGGCCTCAAGGAGAGCCACCCGCACGACATCCAGATGACGGTGGAGGCGCCGAACTACTCGCGCCGGTGACCCGCTACGAGTCCCGGTAGTAGTACGCGTTTCAAGCGCTTTGCAGGAGCCCGCGACCGCTCAGGCCGCGGGCTCCGCCGCGTCGGGGATACTGGATGCGGCAGGACGTAGAAGGAAAGGCCACACACGTGACTGAGATCGAGATCGGGCGCGGCAAGCGCGGCCGCCGGGCGTACGCATTCGACGACATCGCCGTCGTCCCGAGTCGCCGTACCCGCGACCCGAAGGAGGTCTCGATCGCCTGGCAGATCGACGCCTACCGCTTCGAGCTGCCGTTCCTGGCCGCCCCGATGGACTCGGTCGTCTCGCCCGAGACCGCCATCCGGATCGGCGAGCTGGGCGGCCTGGGCGTCCTCAACCTCGAGGGCCTGTGGACCCGCTACGAGGACCCGGAGCCGCTGCTCGCCGAGATCGCCGAGCTGGACGAGCGCACCGCGACCAAGCGGCTGCAGGAGATCTACGCCGCCCCGATCAAGGAAGAGCTGATCGGGCAGCGCATCAAGGAGGTCCGCGACTCCGGTGTCGTGACCGCCGCCGCGCTCTCCCCGCAGCGCACCGCGCAGTTCTCCAAGGCCGTCGTCGACGCCGGCGTGGACATCTTCGTGATCCGCGGCACCACCGTCTCCGCCGAGCACGTCTCCGGCGCCGCCGAGCCGCTGAACCTCAAGCAGTTCATCTACGAGCTCGACGTGCCGGTCATCGTCGGCGGCTGCGCCACGTACACCGCCGCGCTGCACCTGATGCGCACGGGCGCGGCCGGCGTCCTCGTCGGCTTCGGCGGCGGCGCCGCGCACACCACGCGCAACGTCCTGGGCATCCAGGTCCCGATGGCGACCGCAGTGGCCGACGTGGCCGCCGCCCGCCGGGACTACATGGACGAGTCCGGCGGCCGCTACGTGCACGTCATCGCCGACGGCGGCGTGGGCTGGTCCGGCGACCTGCCCAAGGCCATCGCCTGCGGTGCGGACGCCGTGATGATGGGCTCCCCGCTCGCCCGCGCCACCGACGCGCCGGGCCGCGGCCACCACTGGGGCATGGAGGCCGTCCACGAGGACGTGCCGCGCGGCAAGCGCATGAACCTGGGCGTGGTCGGCACCACCGAGGAGATCCTGCTCGGCCCCTCGCACACCCCGGACGGCTCCATGAACATGTTCGGCGCGCTGCGCCGTGCCATGGCCACCACCGGCTACAGCGACCTCAAGGAGTTCCAGCGGGTCGAGGTGACGGTCGCGCCGTCGCAGCACGACAAGCGCTGACCCACCGGCAGCTGACCGAAGGGCCCGGACCGCAGCGGCGGTCCGGGCCCTTCGGCGTATGCCGGGCGGGGCGGCGGCAGGGGAGCCGGCGGGGCGGCTGCCGTCAGGCGGCGAGCTTGCGGGCCGTCTGGAAGGCGCCCACGCCGCCGAGTATGAAGAAGACCGCGTCGATCGGCTCCAGGTACTCCTGCCACGCCTTGGACAGCGAGTCGAAGTGCTCGGTGAACACCTCGGTGACCGGGATGTGCGCGAGGTCGCTCAGCTCCAGGGCGATGCCGAAGATCTGCCCCAGGTAGACGCCGAGCAGGCCGAGGAGCGCACCGGCCACCGGCAGCGCCGCGTTGCGGCCGCCGGTCTTGCCGAGGACGGCACCGATCAGGGCGCCCGTACCGACGGCGAGGTAGCCGATCTGGCCGCCGTCGGAGGCCTTGAGGATGCCGCCGTAGATGCCGGCGCCGACGAGCATGGCCACGATGCCCAGGACCACGGCGAGTGCGGGGTTGCCCCGGCGGACCGGCGGGGGCGGCGGCGGGAAGCCGCCGGGGGCGCCGTACGGTGGCGGGGGCTGCTGCCCGTAGCCGTAGGGCGGCTGCTGCGGAGGCTGGGGCTGGTGCTGCGGGTACGGCTGGGGCGGGTACGGCTGCTGCGGCTGCCCGTACGGGTTCTGCTGCGGTGGCTGCTGCGGCTGCTGCCAGGGCTGGCTCATCTGCGATGTCCCCCGAATGTCTTAGGTGTTGAGTAAGGGCCAAAAGGTATCAGCGTGCTACGACGCGTAGCCGTCACTCACCGCGAGCGCACCGCTGTGAACTCCGTATAAAAGTTCGACCGTAAGGAATAATGGCAACTTATGGCGCAAAGCAAGTCGTTCAGCGGCAGGGACATGGGGATCGACCTCGGCACGGCGAACACGCTCGTGTACGTGCGGGGGAAGGGAGTGGTGCTCAACGAACCGTCAGTCGTCGCCGTGAACGCCGATGACGGCAGCGTGCTCTCGGTCGGCTCCGAGGCCAAGGAGACCATCGGCCGCACCCCCTCGAACATCGTTGCGGTCCGCCCGCTGCGCGACGGCGTCATAGCCGACTTCGAGATAGCCGAGCGGATGATGCGGCACTTCATCAAGAAGGTCATGGGCAACCGCTTCTTCGCCCGCCCCCGCGTCGTGGTCTGCGTGCCCTCCGGCATCACCGGCGTCGAGCGGCGCGCCGTCATCGAGGCCGCCTCGCGCGCGGGCGCCCGCCAGGTGCACCTCGTCGAGGAGCCCATGGCCGCGGCGATCGGCGCCGGCCTGCCCGTCAGCGAGCCGACCGGCTGCATGGTCGTCGACATCGGCGGCGGCACCACCGAGGTGGCCGTGATCTCCCTGGGCGGCATCGTCACCGCCCGCTCCGTCCGCACGGCCGGCGACGCGATGGACGCGGCGATCATCTCGTACGTGAAGAAGGAGTACTCCCTCGCGATCGGCGAACGCACCGCGGAGGAGATCAAGATGAACATCGGCTCCGCCGCCCCGACCGGCTACTGGTCCGCGGCCGGGCTGGCCGCCCTCGCCAAGCAGCTGGAGAAGGACACCGGCCTGGAGGAGGTCGGCGGGGACCCGGAGGAGACCCAGGGCCTCAAGCCGCCGGAGCGCTGCACCATCCGCGGCCGCGACCAGGTCAGCGGCCTGCCCAAGACGCGCGAGCTGACGGCCGACGAGATCCGCCACGCGCTGTCGGAGCCCGTCGACGCCATCGTCATGGCGGTCCGCCAGACCCTGGACGAGACCCCGCCGGAGCTGTCCGGCGACATCATGGACCGCGGCATCGTGCTCACGGGCGGCGGCGCGCTCCTGCGCGGCCTGGACGTCCGGCTGAGCAAGGAGCTCGACATCCCGGTCATCATCGCCGACGACCCGCTGGACTGCGTGGCGGTCGGCACGGGCCGCTGCGTCGAGGACTTCGCGGCCCTGCGCACGGTCCTGGACGCCCCGAACAGGGCACTGGGGCTGGGGAGGCTGTAGGAGTCCCTGCGGGAACAGGCCGTCAGGCGCCGGTCCGGCCGAAAACCCTCAAGTGCCGGTCCAGCAGAAGATCAGCCCGTCCGGCGATCGAGGACAGCGCCGTCAGGCGCTTCACCTGACGCACGCGCGGGGTTGCCGCTCCTACAACCGGTGCCCCGCGCCCGCGGGAATCGCCCCGCGCGTGTCCAGCAGCAGCTGCGCCTTCACCGCGAGCCCCTGCAGGTCATACGTCCGGTGGTGCTGCAGCAGCACCGTGAGGTCGGCCGCGGCCGCAGCCTCGTACACGCTGTCGGCCCGCGGCACCGGCCGCCCCATCACCCGCCACTGCGCCACGTGCGGGTCGTGGTAGCTGAGCTGCGCCCCCAGCTCCATCAGCCGTGAGGCGATCTCGCGCGCGGGCGCGCCCTGCTGGTCGGAGACGTCGGCCTTGTAGCTGACCCCGAGGAGCAGCACGCGCGCGCCGCGCGCCGACTTGCCGTGCTCGTTGAGGAGCGTCGCGCACCGCTGGGTGACGTACCGCGGCATGCGCCCGTTGGCCTCCTGGGCGACCTCCACCATGCGCAGCGGATAGCCGAGGCTGCGCCCCTTGTACGAGAGGTAGTTGGGGTCGATGGGGATGCCGGGGCCGCCCACGCCGGGGCCCGGGCGGAAGGCCTGGAAGCCGAAGGGCTTGGTCTCGGCGCACCGCACGACGTCCCACAGGTCGACGCCGATGTCGTGGCAGAAGACGGCCATCTCGTTGACGAGCGCGATGTTGACGTAGCGGTAGTTGGCCTCCAGGACGCGGACGGCTTCGGCCTCGCGCAGGCCGCGCGCGCGGACGACCTTCTCGCAGACCCGCCCGTAGAAGGCGGCGGCGGCCTCGGTGCAGGCGGGGGTGAGGCCGCCGATGACCTTGGGGGTCGTGGCGTAGCCGTGGCGTTTGCTGCCCGGGTCCACCCGGGTGGGGGAGTAGGCCAGGTGGAAGTCACGTCCGGCGCGCAGCCCGGAGCCGGATTCGAGCAGGGGGCGCAGGAATTCCTCCGTGGCGCCCGGGTAGACGGGGGACTCCAGGAGAACAGTGGTGTGCGGGCGGAGCCGTGCCGCCAGGGCGCGGGCGGCGGCTTCGATGGCGCCGAGGTCGAGGGCCCGGTTCTCGCCCAGCCGGGTGGGTGCGCAGATCACGGCGGTCCGCACCTTGCCGAGCTCGGCGTCGGCGGTCGTGGGGCGGAAGCCGGCGGCGACCATGCGGCGGACTTCGGCGGCGGTGAGGGAGCCGTCGGCGCACTCCGGGGGCAGGCGGCCGGCGCGCAGCTCGGCGACGGTGTGCGGGTCGGGGTCGTAGCCGATGGTCTCGATGCCGGCGGCGGTCGCGGCCTGGGCGAGGGGGAGTCCGAGGTGGCCGAGTCCGATGACGGCGAGATCTGCGGGCATGGCGGGGCGGTCCTTCCCGGGGAGCCGGGGCCTTGGCACGCGGACGATTCGGGGCGCGAGCGATACGGCACGCGCACGAGAGGCGAGCGAGTTACATCAGGTTAAGCGGATATATGACTGTTATTGGGGATCAACGCGGCGCGGCTCGCTCCCATGCGTCACCGGCGCGGCCAAAGTGGCCGATCTGGGGCAGCATCGAAGGAGGAGCAAAGAAGCGCGGGGACCAGCGGAGCAACCGGCGGCCGAAAACGGAGGCAGCGGTGAGGACAGCGACACTCGGGCCGGACGAGCGCAGTGCGGCACTCGCCCGGATGGCGGAGCGGGAACTGGACGTCCTGGTCGTCGGAGGCGGCGTCGTCGGCGCGGGCACGGCGCTCGACGCGGCCACGCGCGGTCTGACGACCGGCCTGGTCGAGGCGCGCGACTGGGCGGCGGGCACCTCCAGCCGCTCCAGCAAGCTCATCCACGGCGGCCTGCGCTATCTGGAGATGCTCGACTTCGCCCTCGTGAGAGAGGCACTCAAGGAGCGGGGGCTGCTGCTGGAGCGGCTCGCCCCGCACCTGGTGAAACCCGTCACCTTCCTCTACCCGCTGCAGCACCGCGGCTGGGAGCGCTTCTACGCCGGCTCGGGCGTGGCGCTCTACGACGCGATGTCGGTCTCCTCGGGCCACGGCCGCGGCCTGCCCACGCACCGTCACCTCACCCGCAAGCGGGCCCTGCGCGTCGCCCCCTGCCTGAAGAAGGACGCCCTGGTCGGTGCGCTCCAGTACTACGACGCCCAGATGGACGACGCGCGCTACGTCACCACCATCGTGCGCACGGCGGCCGCCTACGGTGCCGACGTCGCCAACCGGGCCCGCGTGACGGGTTTCCTCCGCGAGGGCGAGCGGGTGGTCGGCGCCCGGGTGCGCGACCTGGAGCAGGGCGGGGAGTTCGAGATCCGGGCCCGGCAGATCGTCAACGCCACGGGCGTGTGGACGGACGACACCCAGAAGCTCATCGCCGAGCGCGGGCAGTTCCACGTACGGGCCTCGAAGGGCATCCACCTCGTGGTGCCCAAGGACCGCATCCACTCCACCACGGGGCTGATCCTGCGCACGGAGAAGAGCGTGCTCTTCGTGATCCCGTGGGGCAGGCACTGGATCGTCGGCACGACGGACACCGACTGGGACCTGGACAAGGCCCACCCCGCCGCCTCCAGCGCGGACATCGACTACCTGCTGGAGCACGTGAACTCCGTCCTGGCCGTGCCGCTGACCCGGGACGACGTCCAGGGCGTCTACGCGGGCCTGCGTCCCCTGCTGGCCGGCGAGTCGGACGCCACGAGCAAGCTCTCGCGGGAGCACACCGTGGCGCACCCCGTGCCGGGGCTGGTGGTTGTGGCGGGCGGGAAGTACACCACGTACCGCGTGATGGCCAAGGACGCCGTGGACGAGGCGGTGCACGCCCTGGACCGGCGCGTGGCCGAGTGCGTCACGGAGGACGTGCCGCTGGTCGGCGCGGAGGGCTACAAGGCGCTGTGGAACGGGCGGGCGCGGATCGCCCAGCGCACCGGTCTGCACGTCGCCCGCGTCGAGCACCTGCTCAACCGGTACGGCTCGATGGTCGACGAGGTGCTGGAGCTGATCGCCGCCGACCCGTCCCTGGGCGACCCGCTCACCGGCGCCGAGGACTACCTCCGGGCCGAGGTCGTCTACGCCGCCTCGCACGAGGGCGCGCGCCACCTCGACGACGTCCTCACCCGCCGCACCCGGATCTCGATCGAGACCTTCGACCGCGGCACGCGCAGCGCCCGGGAGGCCGCCGAACTGATGGCGCCGGTGCTGGGCTGGGACCACTCCCAGGTCGAGAAGGAGGTCGAGCGCTACGAGAAGCGGGTGGAGGCGGAGCGCGAATCCCAGCTGCAGCCGGACGACCTGACGGCGGATGCGGCACGGCTGGGCGCGCCGGACGTGCAGCCCATCTGAATTCCCGCCACCTGATGTCCTGCCACCTGACGTTCGGCCATCTGCCGTCCGGCTGTCCGGCTGTCCGGTCGTCCGGCTGTCTGCGGTCCGGTGGCTGTTTTCGGCAGGTACGTAACCTCTGGGGCAACAGCGCCGGATGAGCATCATGTGACGGCTCCGACGCGCCGGGAACCGCCCTGTCCGAAACCGGGTCCTGTTAAGGCAACGGACGCGTGTGACACCGGGTGCGGATGCCGTGCCGGGCGCCGCCCGGTCGCCGCGGCGCAGGTCGGCCAGGTCAGTGCGGTGGCGGTGCGGCAACGGCCGCCCCGTGTCGCGCGGAGGACGCCGGGCGGCGGCTTGCCCGTATTGTCCGCAAGCCCGTGGACCCTGGCCTTCCGCCGGTCTCCGGATGAGAGACAATGGTGGCTCTGCCAGGGTCGGTTGGTCGCAGAGCTGATTGCCAGAGGGGACGCATGTCGGAGGCGGAGCAGACGCAGGGCACGGCAGGGCGCCTCCTCGCCGGGCGGTACCGCCTCGGGGACGTCCTCGGCCGCGGCGGCATGGGCACGGTCTGGCGGGCGAGTGACGAAACCCTCGGCCGCACGGTTGCCGTGAAGGAACTGCGGTTCCCGGCCAACATCGACGAGGACGAGAAGCGACGCCTCATCACGCGCACGCTGCGCGAGGCGAAGGCCATCGCCCGGATCCGCAGCGCGGGCGCGGTCACCGTCTACGACGTGGTGCACGAGGACGACCGCCCGTGGATCGTCATGGAGCTCATCGAGGGCCGCTCGCTCGCCGACGTCATCCGCGAGGACGGGCCGCTGAAGTGGCGCCGTGCCGCCGAGGTCGGCCTCGCCGTCCTCGACGTGCTGGGCGCGGCGCACCGCCAGGGCATCCTGCACCGCGACGTGAAGCCCTCCAACGTGCTCATCGCGGAGGACGGCCGCGTCGTCCTCACCGACTTCGGCATCGCGCAGGTCGAGGGCGACCCGTCCGTCACCTCCACCGGCATGCTCGTCGGCGCCCCCTCGTACATCTCGCCCGAGCGCGCCCGCGGTCACAAGCCCGGCCCGCCGGCGGACCTGTGGTCCCTGGGCGGCCTGCTGTACGCGGCGGTCGAGGGCGTCCCCCCGTATGACAAGGGGTCGGCCATAGCGACCCTCACCGCCGTGATGACCGAGCCGCTCGGCCCGCCCAAGAACGCGGGCCCGCTGGCCGAGGTCATGTACGGGCTGCTCGCCAAGGACCCCGAGAAGCGGCTCGACGAGGCCGGCGCCCGCGCGCTACTCACGGACGCGGTCAACGCTCCCGACGAGCGCCTGCCCCCCAAGCGGCAGCCCGCGGCGCGGGACCTGGACGCGACGCAGGCCATCGCCGTCCCGCCGATACCGGAGGCGGCCTCGCCCGCAGCCTCCGCCCGGCCCGGGGCCAAGTCCTCCGCCTCCCGGGTTCCACCGGCTTCTTCGGCTCCGTCGGTTCCTCCGGTTTCTTCGGTTTCTTCGGCGAAGCGCCCGGGGGCGTCCTCCGGCGCGGTGCCGGGCGGGCCGCGTACTGCGGACGGCACGAAGCCCACCACCCGGGAGCTCTCCGGGAGCGTGGCCGGCGGGCCCGGGAACCCGGGCGGCAGCGTGTACGGCACCCGGCAGGGCAGCAGCGTGCGGGTGCCGATCCTGGAGGCCGTGCCGCGCCGGACGCTGGTCGTCGCGGCGGTCGTCGTGGTGCTGGCCGTCCTCGGCACGGTCCTCGCCTTCGCACTGAGCGGCGGTGACGACAGCAGCGGCAAGCAGGGCAAGTCCGTCACGGGCCACACGGCTTCGTCCGGGGCATCCGGCAAGGCGGCAGGCAAGGCATCGGCCAAGTCGCCCGGCAAGGCGTCCGGGAATGCCGCTGATCAGAAGGCGGGCGATCAGGACAAGGGGCTCTCGCCCAAGTCCGCCGGCGCCGTCACCGGCGGCCGGGGCACGGACATCCCCGGCTACCAGCGCATCGAGAACGACGAGTACCACTTCGAGATCGCCCTGCCGGAGGGCTGGACGCAGACCGGCACCGCCGGTGAGCACTCGGGCGCCATCTACAGCGCCTCCGGCGGCTTCCCGCGCGTCCAGGTCGACTTCGGCGCCGAGCCCACGTCGGACGCGGCCAAGGCCTGGCGCGACGCCGAGGCCGGCGCCAAGAGCAGCATGCCGGGCTACAAGGGCCTGTCGATCCAGGAGATCAGCGGCTGGGCGGGGCACGACTACCCGACCGTGGCGGACTGGTCGTTCGAGCGCGACCAGAACGGCAAGCGCGTCCAGGTCCTCAACCGCGGCTTCAAGGTGGACGACGAGCACGGCTACGCCGTCATGATCACGTGCGAGAAGGGCAAGTGGGGCGACGCCGACTGCCGGGCGCTGCGTGACGCGGCCTTCAAGACCTTCTCCCCCGAGGACTGATTTCCTCCCCGGTCCTCTCCCCGGTCTCCTTCCCGGCTGTCCCCTCCCGGGCGTCGTTTCCCGGCGCCCGCTCTCCTGAGTGCCGGCGACGTACTGAGCCGTACGCGCCCGAAGGGATGGGTTCGGCACGTATCGTGAGGTGTCGTGGACGGTGCGCAGCCGCAATAAGCGGCAATTTGACCGCTGTTGGCGGTTGTCCGGGCATTCGGGCGAGGTGTGGATCGCGCGCTTGGGGAGGCGTCGTGGACGACTACGCGGGTCGGATCCTGGCCCACCGGTATCGCCTTCCGTTACCGCCGTCCGATGTGTTCGAGCTCGTCGAGACCCGCGCCTTCGACACCCTGAGCGGGCAGGAAGTCCTGGTCCGGCAGATCCCGTTGCCGGAGGTCGTGGATGCGGAGGTCGTAGGGGCAGAGGCCGTGGGGCCCGGGGGAGCCCGTACTGCCGGTGGTGGCCCCGGTGGCTCCTGGGGCTTCGGCGGTCCTGCGGAGCGAGCGGCCGGCGGCGATCCGGCGGTGAGCCGCGCGCTGGCCGCGGCCACGGCCGCCGCGCAGGTGCCCGACCACCCCCGGCTCGACCAGGTCTTCCACGTCTTCGCCGAGGGCGGCAGCCTGTGGGTCGTCAGCGAGCTCGTCCCGGCCCGGCCGCTCGCCGCGCTCCTCGCCGAGCGGCCGCTCTCGCCCCATCGCGCCGCCGAGGTGGCCGCCGACGTCCTCACCGCCCTGCGCGCCCTGCACGCCCACGGCTGGACCCACCGCAACATCACCACCCGCACGGTCCTCATCTGTGACGACGGCCGAGCCATACTGACCGGCCTGGCCGTGGGCGCGGCCGAAGAGGCCCTGTGCGGCTACGACCCCGTCCCGGACGGCGTGGTCCCGCCGGCGGCCGCGAACGGCGAGGGCGGGATGCCGTCGCCCCGGACCGGCCTCGGCGGGGCGCCGCCGCCGGGACAGCGGGGCGGTCCGGTGCCCGGCGGCGGAACGATGCCGGGTGCGCCCGGGGCCGGGCTTGCGGAAGGGCACCCCGGCATGGCCGGAGCGGCCGGTGCCTTCGTCCAAGGCGGCGCCGACCCGACCGGAGCGCCCGGCGGGACGGTGTCCCCGCAGGCACGGCCCGGAGCGCCCGACGACGAGCAGGGGAGACGTCCGTCGCCGTCGTCCCCGTACCGGGACCAAGGGGCAGCCGGGGGAGTCCTGCCCCCGGGCGGCCCCCGGTCTACGGGCGAACCCTGGCCCCCGGCAGCCCCCCGGGCTTCGGGCGACCCCTGGCCACCGGCAGCCACCCGGCCACCGGCAGGCTCTCGACCACCGGCGGGACCTCAATCGCCGGCCGGCTCTCAGTCACCCTTCGGCGCCCAGCCGCCCTTCGGCCCCCCGCCACCGTCCGGCTCCCGCCCTCCGGCCGGTGGGCAGGGCGCGGGGCAGCCGGGCAGGGGACAGTCAGGCAGGGGACAGCCCGGAACGGGGCAGCCGGGCTCGGGTCAGCGGGCCGCGGGGCAGCCGGGTGGGCAGGGTGGCGGGCAGCCGGGCGCGCAGTCCGGGCCCCGGCAGGTGCGCTCCTCGGCGATCGCCGCCTACCGCGCGGGAGCCGCCCGGGCCGCTGCCGCCCGCGCAGTGGGGGACAAAGCCCCGCCCGCCACCCCCACCGGCTCATCGACGTGGGGCGGTGGCAGCGCCGCCAGCGGAGCGGCCCCGGCGCCCGCGCCACGGCCCGCCCCCGCCGGCCCGCTCCAGGGCCCGCCCCCCGGCCGGAACCGGCCGCCGATGCCGCCCGGAGCACGCCGCGGCCCCGCCGGAGCAGGGAACGCCGCCCGGCCGGACGTCCCCGACGTGAAGCTCCCCGGACCGGCCGCCTCCTGGCCCGGCCTCAACGGCCTCCCCGGCCTGAGCGCCCCTCCTTTCCCGGCCGCCTCGCCCGCTGCCTCCAGGGCGGCATCCGTCCCGGCGCCGGATATCCGTGCACCCAGGGGCCCGCGCCCCGATGCGGGCCACGGAGCCGGCGCAGGCAACGGAGGCGGCGCGGGCAACGGAGCCGGTGCGGGGAACCGGGTCGCGCCCCCGGGTGCCGTACAGAGCCCCGGAAGCGGCGCCCACCGCGGTACTCCTCCGAGCCCGCCCGCCGAGGCCGGTCCTCCGGGTTCTCCTGCCGCCGACAAGCCCCCTGTCTCGTGGGGAGCGGTCGGCCGGCAGCTCGCCGGTGCGCCGGTTGTCGAGCGCGCCCGGCAGGCGCGGATGGTCGTCGTCGGCGCCGTCACCGAGCGGTGGGCCCCGGAGCAGGCCTGGCCCGTACAGGAAAGCTGGCGGCTGGCGCCCCCCGTCGGCCCCGCGGCCGACCTCTGGGCCCTCGGGGCCCTGCTCTTCCGCGTCGTGCAGGGGCACGCGCCGTATCCGGAGGACAGTGCGGCCGAGCTGGTCAGGCTCGTGTGCGCGGAACCGCCCGCGTTCGCCGAGGAGTGCGGTGCGCTGCGGCCCGTCGTCGAGTCGCTGATGCGCAAGGACCCGGCCGAGCGCCCGGAGTTCGAGGAACTCCGCGGCTGGCTGCGCTCCCTGATCCGCTCGGCGCCGGAACCGGAGCCCGGCGGCCGCACCCTCACCGTCCCCGACGCCGCTCCGGACGCCCCCGCCGACCAGCACCGGCTGCCGATCGTCCGCCGCAAGGGCGAAGTGGTGCGGCGCAGGCGCGGCCGCCCCATCACGGCAGTGGACACCGCACAGGCCACGCACGGCCGCCACAAGAAGACGGCCAAGGACAACGCCCCGGCCACTCGCCCCGGCACCTCCCGCACCGGGCATCTGCAGGAGCAGCGCGGCCGCCCCGCCCGCTCCGCGTCCGGCCTCGGCAGGCTGCTGCTCGGCCTGGTCCTGCTCCTCCTCGTCGGAGCGGTGCTGTACGCGACGCTGTTCATGCCCCGCACCGAGAAGAGCGCCGGCCGCACCCCCGTGGACCGTACCGGCGCGGCCGGCGCGCGCAGTGCCACGCCGCAGGCCCCGGCGGCCACGGGCAAACCGGGCGGGACCACCATGCCGGCCACCCCGGAAGGGCCGGCCACCCCGGAAGAACGGATCGCCGCGTCCGCGGGCGCCGCCGACGGGTTCACGCTGCGCAAGGACCCCAAGGGGTTCACGGTGGCCGTCGCCAAGGACTGGGAGCGCCGGGGGGAGAACGACCGCGGGCAGGTCGTCTACGCGGGCGGCGCGTACCGGCTCATCGTGGTCCCCGGCCGCGACAAGGTCGCGGAGTTCGGCAGCGATCCGATGGCGTACCAGCAGGACAAGGAGCCCGAGCTGGCGGTCTACCGCTCCTCCTCGTGGTCCGGTGCCACGGGGCTGCGCCGTATCGAGGTCGGCGGAACGGCATCGGCGGAGGGCGCGTTCAACTGGAACGACAGCGACGGCCGGCAGGTCTATGCGCGCAACTCCGCCGCGATCGTGGGCGGCCGCTACCACCTCCTGCAGGTGATCGGGCCGAAGAGCGAGCAGCGCGAGGTGGACCGCTTCTTCGAGCAGGCGACGGCCACCTACCGGGCGGGCGGCTGAGAGGGCCGGGCGTAGCGTTCGCGCAGCTCGCCCTTCAGCACCTTGCGCAGGGTTTTGTCGCGGGGGAGCATCCCGACGAGCTCCAGCTGTTCGGGGATCTTGTGCACGGACAGCCCGGCGTCCGTCAGGTGGGAGGCGATGTCCCCGAGAGTGAGCGGCTGCGCTCCGGGCGGCTGCTGGACGACGGCGCAGACCCGTTCTCCGCGTACGGGGTCGGGCAGTCCGATCACGGCGGCGTCCTCGATGCGCGGGTGGCTCCGCAGGAGCTGTTCGACTTCCTGCGCGGAGACGTTCTCGCCTTTGCGGATGATGACGTCCTTGGCGCGCCCGGTGATGACGAGGTGGCCGTCGGCGGTCAGCCGCCCCAGGTCGCCGGTGATGAGGAAGCCATCCGCGTCGAACGCCTCGGCCGTCAGGGCGGGGTCGAGATAGCCCTGGCAGACGGCTTCGCCGCGCAATCGGATCGCGCCCTCGGCGCCGGGCGGCAGGGGCGCCCCGTCCGGGCCGGTCACGCGGACCTCCATGCCCGGGGCCGGCCGGCCCTCCGTGGCGGCCAGGCGCTCCGCCGTGTCCGCCGGGTCCCCCATCGTGATCATCGGGGCTTCGGTCATGCCGTAGCCGTGCACCAGCGGGCACCCCAGCTCGCGGGCGACCTCGTGGTGCAGCTCCGGCGGCCGGGGCGCGCCGCCGCCCGCCATGAGCCGGAGGGTGGGGACGATCCGGCGCCCGGGCTGCCGGCGCTGTTGGGCGAGGAACATCGAGTAGAAGGCGGTCGAGCCGCCCGCGACGGTGACGCCGTTGCGGCGGTAGGCGCCGAGCGAGCCGGGGAGGGCGAAGTGCTCCACGAGGAGGGCGGGGAAGCCTCGCAGGAGCAGCATGACCGTGTAGTCGGGCCCCGCGACGTGCGCGTAGGGGAAGGCCATCGAGCCGACGTCCTCCGGGGTGAGGCGCAGGGCAGCGGCCAGGCAGGCGCCTGCGGCGATGAGCCCGCGGTCGGTGTGCAGGGCGCCTTTCGGGGCGGAGGTGGTGCCGGAGGTCCAGTAGATCCAGCGGATGTCCGTTCCGTCGGCGGGCGGGGGCGGCAGGTCCCCGGGGTCCCCCTCGGGCAGGGAGTCGTAGGCGGTGAGGACGAGGGGCGGGGCGGGAAGCGTGAGCGCGAGCCGGTGCGCCATGAGGGCGTGGTCGAAGCCTCGCCACGTGCCGGGGACGACGAAGAACCCGGCCTCGGTGGCGCGCAGCGCATGGCCGGCCTCGCGGTCGCGGTAGGACGGGATGAGCGGTGTCTGGACGGCGCCGAGGCGGGCGAGGGCGAAGGACAGGACGACGGTTTCGATACGGGTGGGCAGCTGCCAGGCCACCCGGCTGCCGGGGCGCACCCCGAGCCCGTACAGTCCGGCGGCGGTGCGCTCGGCGCGCGCCCGCAGCTCGCCGAAGGTCACCGTGCGGTCGGGGAGCGCGGGTCCGGTGCCGCCGGGCTCGCGCACCTGCGGCCCCTCCTGCCCTGTCGTCCGCACTCCGCCCGGTTGCGGCTCGTCGGCCTGGATGAGCGCCGGTGTTTCGGGGGTCAGCTCCGCGCGGCGGTCGAGCAGCTCCCACAGGGTGCGGGAGGCGGACAGGTCGTCGGCGGTACCGGTCATGGCAGGCCCTCCGCAAACTGACGGTACGTCAGGGAAGTGCGGCGAAGCGTAGGCCGTCACGCCTTGTCGGTCCAGGGGGCGCGGGCTAGCCTCAACTGACAGACCGTCAGATTGGCTGCCGGACACGGAAGGCCACCGATGGAACTGCCCCGCATCGTCAGCGTCGACGACCACGTCATCGAGCCCGCCCACCTCTTCGAGCGCTGGCTCCCCGCCCGCTACCGCGACCGCGGGCCCCGCCACCTGACCACCGGCATCGGCCGGCTGGAGTACACGGGAGGCAAGTACGTCATCGCCATGGACCCCGACGGGCCGCCCGCGGACTGGTGGATCTACGAGGACCTCGCCTCCCCCTACAAGCGCAACATCGCCGCCGTCGGCTTCGACCGCGACGAGATGACCCTGGAAGGCATCACCCGCGCCGAGATGCGCCCCGGCTGCTGGGACCCCGCGGAGCGCCTCAAGGACATGGACCTCAACCACGTCGAGGCGTCGCTGTGCTTCCCGACCTTCCCCCGCTTCTGCGGGCAGACCTTCGCCGAGGCGCACGACAAGGAAGTGGCCCTCGCCTGCGTACGCGCCTACAACGACTGGATGGTCGAGGAATGGTGCGGTGACAGCGGCGGACGCCTCATTCCCCTGTGCCTCATCCCCCTCTGGGACGTGGACCTCGCCGTCGCGGAGATCCACCGCAACGCCGCCCGCGGCGTACGGGCCGTGACCTTCAGCGAGCTCCCCACCTGCCTCGGCCTACCCAGCATCCACACCGGCTACTGGGACCCCTTCTTCGCGGCCTGCCAGGAGACCGGCACCGTCGTCAACATGCACATCGGCTCCTCCTCGCAGATGCCCGCCGCATCCCCGGACGCCCCGCCCGCCGTCCAGGCGACCCTGTCCTTCAACAACGCCATGGCGTCGATGGCCGACTTCCTCTTCAGCGGCGTCCTCGTGCGCTACCCCCGCCTCAAACTCGCCTACAGCGAAGGCCAGATGGGCTGGATCCCCTACGCCCTGGAGCGCGCCGACGACGTCTGGCGGGAACACCGCGCCTGGGGCGGCGTACGCGACCTCATCCCCGAACCGCCGTCCACCTACTACTACCGCCAGATCTACTGCTGCTTCTTCCGCGACAAACACGGCATCGAAGCCCTCGACGCCGTCGGCCGCGACAACGCCACCTTCGAAACCGACTACCCCCACGTGGATTCGACCTTCCCCCACACCCGGCAGGTCGCCCTCGAGCACGTGCGCGGCCTGGACGACGAGACCGTCCGCAAACTGATGCGCGGCAACGCCATCCGCATGCTCGGCCTGGACCTCGACCCCATGGGCGGGTGAGCCGCCGTGGACCTCACCCTCACCGGGGAAGAGGAGGACTTCCGCGACCGGCTCCGCGCCTGGCTGCACGACACCCTGCCCCGGCTGCCCCCCGAGCCGCCCGCCGACGACTGGCCCGCGCGACGCGCCTACGACTGCGCCTGGCAGCGCGCCCTCCACGACGCCGGGTACGCCGGACTCGACTGGCCCGCCCGCGCCGGCGGCCGAGGCGCCACCCCCACCCAGCACTTGATCTTCATCGAGGAGACCGAACGCGCCGGAGCCCCGTACGTCGGCGCCAACTTCGTCGGACTGCTCCACGCCGGCCCCACCATCGCCGCCGAAGGCACCGCCGCCCAGCGCGCCCGCTGGCTGCCGCCGATCCTGCGCGGCGACGAGATCTGGTGCCAGGGCTTCTCCGAGCCCGAAGCAGGCTCCGACCTGGCCTCGCTCCGCACCCGGGCCGTCCGCGACGGCGACTCCTACATCGTCACCGGCAGCAAGATCTGGACCTCCCACGCCGAGGTCGCCGACTGGTGCGAACTCCTCGTCCGCACCGACCCCGCCGCCCCCCGCCACCACGGCATCACCTGGCTCGCCCTGCCGATGAACGCCCCCGGCGTCACCGTACGGCCACTGCGCACCCTCACCGGCACCACCGAGTTCGCCGAGGTGTTCCTCGACGAGGTGCGGGTGCCCGTCACCCACCGCGTCGGCCCCGAGAACGACGGCTGGCGCGTCACCATGGTCACCCTCTCCTACGAGCGCGGCACCGCCTTCGCCGGCGAGGTCGTCGCCTGCCGCCGCACCCTCGTCCGCCTCGCGCGCACCGCCCGCGCCAACGGCCGCTGGGACGACCCCGTCCTGCGCCGCCGCCTCGGCCGCCTCCACGCCGAGTTCACAGCGCTGTGGCGGCTCGTCCAGTGGAACGTCTGCGAGGCCGCCCATGCCGCCCGCACCGGCGGCGACGGAGTCCCGGGCACCGCCGGCTCCGTCTTCAAGCTCCGCTACTCCCAGGCCCGCCAGGAGCTCTACGAGGCGGCCGCCGAGGTGCTCGGCCCGGAATCCCTCGACACCCGCCACGAGTGGACGGTGCAGCGCCTCTCCTCGCTCTCGTACACGATCGCCGCGGGCACTTCCCAGATCCAGCGGAACATCATCGCCGAGCGCATCCTCGGCCTCCCCAGGGGGCGATGACCATGGACTTCCGCCTCACCGACGACCAGCGCGCCTTGCGTGCCGGCATGCGGAGCCTCCTCACTGCCCGCTTCCCGCGCGAACGCCTGCGCGCCCTGGCCGACTCCGCGAGCGCACCGGCGGCGCCCGACCCCGGCCTGTGGCGGGCCCTGGCGGAGGCGGGATTCTTCGCCCTGCGCCTCCCGGAGCAGGACGGCGGGACGGGCCTGGGACTGCCCGAGGCGGTGCTCCTCTTCGAGGAGGCCGGGCGGGCCCTGCTGCCCGGACCGCTGCTCGCCACCCACCTCGCCGCCGGGCTCGTGCCGGGCGCGGCCGAGGGAACGCATGCCGTCACCGCCCTGGACCGGCCCGGGGCGGCCGAGCACCTCTCCTCCGCGGAAGCCGTCCTGCTCCTCGACGGCCCGGCCGTCCGGATCCTGCACGCCCGCCCCGGTGGCGCTCCACGGGCCCTGCGGGCGCGCCCCCTCCGCTCGGTGGACCCCACCACGCCCCTGCATCTCGTCCGGCAGCTGCCTCGGCCGCCGGAGGCGAGCGTCACGGACGCGCCCGCGGACGCGGCACGAATGCGCCGGGAAGCTGCCCTGCTGAGCGCCGCCCAGCAACTCGGGAGCGCGTTCCGGACCGTCGAACTGGCGGTCTCCCACGCCCGGAGCCGTTCCCAGTTCGGCCGTCCGGTCGGCGCGTTCCAGGCCGTGCAGCACCTGTGTGCGGACATGCTCGTCCGCGCCGAACTCGCGCGCGCCGCGGTCTATGCGGCATCACTCGCGGCCGACTCGGCCGAGTCTGCCAAGTCGGCGGAAGCGGCTGAAGCTGCCGAAATCGCCACCGCCAAGCTGCTCGCTGACAGTGCAGCCGTACGCAATGCCCGTGACTGTCTGCAAGTACATGGTGGCCTGGGGTTCACCTGGGAATCGGACGTTCATCTGCACCTGAAAAGAGCGTGGCTGAGGGCGGGTCAATGGCAGTCGGCGGAAGAATCCGAGGAATTGCTTGCGAATACCCTGCTGCGGGACGCTTCACACCTGCCGGAGCGCCCTCGCGCGAGTGATGCAACGGATGTTCTGGACGCAAAGAATGTCAGGGCGTAATCGTCATGGGTGAAATGCCGGTCATGTCATCCCGAACCGCTCACAGCATGTCGATATCAGGCTGTGTCCCGGACGTTACTCGTCACGGACCGGAGTCGGGGCCGGGCTCGGGTACTCTCCCTTGGATGCGAGAGGTTCAGAAGCGCGGCGAGGCGTATGTTGCCCATGTGGCGGCGCCGGACGCGCATATGTCTGATGCTCGTCCCGGAACGCCCTGCGCGGGCCGCCCGTGTTCGAGTCTCCTCAGTGCGCGTCGCACAGTATGCAGCAGCCCTACTCCTTTGCGCCGGAATATGCCCGAAGCGCTTGTTGAGGTGACTGTGCGTCAACCATGCTGTCTCGGAAGGGGATCACGTTCCGTGATTCCTCGGAGACGCGAGGCGTTGTGTCCGCCGGTACGGATGGTGTGAGCGGTGCAGGTGCTTCAGATGCAGATGGAGGTCCGGGCCGACCCCGCGGAAGTGGGGCGGGCCCGCAGGTGGGCGCGGTCGCGGCTGGCCTGCTCGGGGATAGGCGTCGATGAGCCGCTGGCCGAGACGCTGATCCTGCTGATCTCCGAGCTGGTCACCAACGCCGTCGTGCACACCGGATGCCCTGCCGTGCTGCGCATGCTCTTCCCGGGCGGCGCCGGGATGCCCGGCGCGTGCGGGGGTACCGTCCGCGTCGAGGTCGCCGACATCAGCGCCCGTCCGCCCCGCCGCCGGTGCGCGGGCGGCGAGGACACCGGCGGTCGTGGCCTGGAGCTGGTCGACGGGCTCGCCGACCGCTGGGGCTGGCAGGCGGAGGGCAGCGGCAAGCGCATCTGGTGCGAGGTCGACCGCGGGAGCTCCTCATGGGCGGGCGCCTTTGACGCGCCGCGCGCCGTCATAAATCGCGCTTAATCGACAAAGTCCAGACCAGGTGTTGACGTGAAGTGTCCACGTGATCACTCTTGGACGCAGCGATTCGTTGCGAGGGGACGTCGAGAGGCTCGCAGTCACGGGGCTGCTCGGCGAGTACGGGTCGCGGTCCGGCGCGATATCAGGGCTCCAGCGCCGGAGCCGGCGGCGACGCGCGGTGCCGTGCTCGGGGTGCGCATCTCACGTCGCCGCCTGCCCATGTCCGCACGGGCTCAGAGCACGGCGACGGGTGCCACGGGTGCACCCACGGCCCCCTCGAAGGGCTCGGGAGTGGCCGTCAGCAGGAAGGCGTAGCGCCGCTCCTGCGCGCAGGCCGCGGAGAGCTCCTCCAGGTTCCAGTTCTGGCCCTGCATCATTCCCATCTCCACCAGGTGGAGCGCGTGCACCGGCAGCCAGAGGCCCTCGATCTCCGGCGGGAAGACCTCGAAGCAGAGCGTGTCACTGGCGACCGCCGCCACGTCGCGCGCGTGGAACCACTCGGGTGTCCGGATCGACAGGCCGGGCGACGCATTGCCGTACGCACTCCGGTCGCCCGCCAGATAGCACCGCATATGGCCGGTGCGGACGAGCGCGATGTCCCCCGGCCCCACGGAGACCGCACCCATGTCCTCCGCCGCTTCCAGATCCTCCGGCGTGACGGCGTACCCGGGGTCCAGGCCGTCGACGCCCCGAGCGCGGGCGACGTCGAGCAGGACGCCGCGCGAGACGACGTGCCGTGCCTTGTCGATGCCGCTGAAGGCGGCGCGCGCGTGCGCGGTGATCGAGTCCGCCGGCCGGCCGTTGTAGATCCTGCCGCCGTGGGAGACGTGCGGCAGTGCGTCCCAGTGGGTTCCTGCCTGGAGGCCCATGGTCACGATGTCGTCGCTCGTGGCCACTGACCCCGGGCCGAAGTCCTCCCGGTTGACCGAGGTCATGGTGTGTACGGGGTTCACCCTGCCCGGGATCAGCCCGGTCTGCACCCCGCGCCGTCGCAGGGAAACGGCCAGGGCCACCCTGCGGCCGGTGAGTACGGTCGCCGCCGCCTCGTGCACCACGGCGTCCGTAATCAGATTCAGGGTCCCGATTTCGTCACCCTCGCCCCAACGGCCCCAGTTGTTAACCCGCTTGGCGATCTCGTCGAACTCCGGTGGCAGCGGCATGGACGTCCTCCCCGGATCGGTCCCTGTGCGGGGCTTGTGCCTTCGCCTGCCCTGCCCAAAAATCTAACGGTCCGTCAGATGGAGCGGGAAGGGGCGTGCGCCGTGGGGAGCTTCTTGGCCGGAAAGGTGGTCGCCGTCACCGGGGCCGGGCGCGGCATCGGCCGTGCGGTCGCCCTCGCCTGCGCGGCCGAGGGCGCAAAGGTCGTGGTCAACGACTACGGCGTCGCCGTCGACGGCGGCGAGCCCACGAGCGCGATCGCCGCCGGCGTCGCCAAGGAGATCGAAGCGGCGGGCGGCGAGGCCGTCGCCGTCGCGGACGACGTGTCCGCCATGGCCGGCGGGCAGCGGATCGTCGACACGGCCCTCACCCACTACGGGCGGCTCGACGGCGCCGTGTGCGCCGCCGGGATCCTGCGCGAGCGGATGCTCTTCAACATGACGGAAGAGGAGTGGGACCCCGTCATCGCCACCCACCTCAAGGGCACCTTCACCGTCTTCCGCGCCGCCTCCGCGGTCATGCGCCGCCAGGGCTGCGGCACCCTCATCGGTTTCACCAGCGGCAACCACCAGGGCAGCGTCGCCCAGGCCAACTACTCCGCCGCCAAGGGCGGCATCATCTCCCTCGTCCGCAGCGCCGCGCTGGGCCTGCACAAATACGGGATCACGGCCAACTGCGTCGCCCCCGTGGCCCGCACCCGCATGTCCGCCAACGTGCCGGTGGAGCTCAAGGAGATCGGCGACCCCGAGGACGTGGCCGCGCTGGTCGTCTACCTGCTCGGCGAACAGGCCCGCGACGAAGGCATCACCGGCCAGGTCTACACCGTGGCCGGGCCGAGGATCGCGGTATGGGCACAGCCCCGCGAACTGCGCTCCGTCTGCACCGAAGACGCCTGGACCCCCGGGAAGATCGCCGACCTGCTGCCCCGTACCGTCGGTACCGATCCCATGCCGATGCTCGCCCACCTGGAGGCGATGGCCGAGGCGGCCGCCGCCAAGACCCGGCCCAACGCCTGACGGGGAGCCTTTCATGGACTTCTCCTTCGGGCCGGACGACGAGGCACTCCGGGAAGAAGCGCGCGCCTGGCTCACCGGCCACCTCGCCATGGAGCCGGCGCCCACCGCAGGCCGCGCCTGGGAACGCGAGCTGGGCGCCGGCGGCTGGATCGGCCTCGGCTGGGACTGCGCGCCCGGCGCCTACGGCAACCGCACCGCGCCCCTGACCGGGCAGGTCGTCTGGGCCGAGGAATACTCCCGCGCCCGGGCCCCCGCCCGCCTCGGCCACATGGGCGAGCACCTCCTCGCCCCCACCCTCCTCGCCCACGGCGATCCCGCACAGCACGCCCGCTTCCTCCCCGCCATCGCCCGCGGCGAGGAGATCTGGTGCCAGGGCTACAGCGAGCCCGGGGCGGGATCCGACCTCGCCGCCGTACGCACCGCCGCCGTCAGGGATCCGGGCAGCCGCACCTACCGCATCACCGGCCAGAAACTGTGGACCTCCTTCGCTCACGAGGCCGACTGGTGCTTCCTCCTCGCCCGCACCACTCAGGGCTCCCACCGGCACCACGGCCTCTCCCTCCTGCTCGTGCCGATGGACCAGCCCGGCCGGATCGAGGTCCGCCCGATCCGGCAGCTCACCGGCGAGGCCGACTTCAACGAGGTGTTCTTCGACGGCGCCGAAGCCCGCGCCGCCCACGTCCTCGGCGGCGAGGGCAACGGCTGGCGGGTCGCCATGGACCTCCTCGGCCGGGAGCGCGGGGTGGCCACCCTCGCCCAGCAGATCGGCTTCGCCGACGAGCTCGCCCGCATCGTCCGCCTCGCCCGGGAGACCGGAGCCGCAGAGGAGCCGGCGGTGCGCGACCGGCTCGTACGGCAGTGGGCCGGGCTGCGGACCATGCGCTGGACCGCCCTGCGGGCCCTGGGCGGCACGGACGTCCCCGGCGCGCCCAGCGTCGCCAAGCTGCTCTGGAGCAGCTGGCACCAGCGCCTCGGCGAACTGGCCCTGGAGGTGCAGGGCCCGGCCGCCGTCCTCGGGCCGCACGACTGGGATGCCGAACGGCCCTACGAACTCGACGCCCTGCAGCGCCTGTTCCTCTTCTCGCGGGCCGACACGATCTACGGCGGATCGGCCGAAGTGCAGCGCACCATCATCGCCGAGCGCGTACTCGGCCTGCCGAAGGAGCCTCGTCCGTGAACGAGCACGGAAGCAAGGCGTACGGGAACTGGATCGGCGGGTCATGGCGTACGCCGGAAAAAGGGCACTATCCAGTTGTCAATCCGGCGACCGAACAGGTCGTCGGGGCGGCGCCGGAGGCGACCCCCGCCGAGGTCGCCGCCGCCGTGACCGCCGCACAGGCCGCGCAGGACGGCTGGTCCCGTACGGATCCGCGCGAGCGCGCGGCCGTACTGGACCGGACAGCGGAACTGATCACCGAATACGGAGCGGAGCTGCTGCCCCTGCTCCAGGCCGAGACCGGCGCGACGGCGCGCGTCACTTCGGCCCTGCAGCTGCCCGCGGCGGTGGACCGCTTCCGCCGCTATGCCCGGGGGGCGGTCGAGCCGGCGGTCCTCCCGCTCGCTCCGCACCCCGTCCAGGGCAGCCCGCTGGCACCCGGCGGCCTCATGGGAGCCGCCGCGGTCCGACGCCCCGTGGGCGTCGTCGCCTGCATCACCTCCTACAACTTCCCTCTCGCGAACCTCGCGGGCAAGGTCGCGCCCGCCCTGGCCATGGGGAACGCCGTCGTCGCCAAACCGGCGCCGCAGGATCCCCTGTGCTGCCTGTCGCTGGGCCCGATCCTCCAGGAGGCCGGCCTCCCGGACGGCGTCTTCAACGCCGTCACGGGCTCGGGCCCGGGCGCGGGGCAGGAACTGGTCTCCCACCCCGGCATCGACATGATCAGCTTCACCGGATCCACCGCCGTCGGAAAACAGATCGCCGAGGCCGCGGGGAGGTCGATGAAGCGCACCCTTCTCGAGCTCGGCGGCAAGGGCGCGGCCATCGTCCTGGGGGATGCCGACCAGCACGTGCTCAAGTCGGCTATCGGGGCGGTCGGTTCGGTCTGGTCATTCCACAGCGGACAGATCTGCACGGCTCCGACCCGGGTGCTCGTGCAGCGGGCGCTGTACGAGAAGGTCGTCGCCGGTCTCCGACGCTACGCCGAGGCAGTGATCGTCGGGGACCCTGTGGATAACTCGACGGTCGTCGGACCGCTGATCTCCGCGGCCCAGCGCGACCGGGTCGAGGCCTCTATCGCCCGGGCCCGTGCGGAAGGCGCACGGATCGTGGCCGGCGGCACCCGCCCCGCCATCAAGCCCGGCTTCTACGTCGCCCCCACCCTGATTGCCGACGTCGACCCCGGAAGTGCCGTGGCCCGCGAGGAGTTGTTCGGCCCTGTCGTCGTGGCCCTTTCCTTCGAGGACGACGACGAAGCCGTCCGCATCGCCAACAGCACGTCCTACGGGCTCCACGACTACGTGTTCAGTGCCGACACCGCCCGCGCCTGGGCCCTCGCCGCCCGCCTCCGCAGCGGAAATGTCGGCATCAACACCGTTCAACGGCACCCCGAGACGCCCTTCGGCGGCTTCAAGGAGAGCGGCGTCGGCCGGGACGGCGGCTCGTTCGCCCTGCACGCGTACAGCGAACTCCAGTCGGTCGTCTGGGCGTCCTGAGCCCGGCCCGCCCCCTCCGAGAGGACCCAGCAGTGCGAGGCGTCATCTTCGACGGAAAACGAACCCTGGTCGCCGGCGACCTGGAGGTCCGGGAGCCGGGCCCCGGCGAGGTCCTGGTGTCGGTCGCCGCCGCCGGGCTCTGCCACAGCGACCTGTCGGTCGTCGACGGCACGATCCCGTACCCCCTCCCCGTGGTGCTCGGGCACGAAGGCGCGGGCGTGGTCGAGGCCGTCGGCCCCGGCGTCGCCCACGTCGCGCCCGGCGATCACGTGGCCCTGTCGACGCTCGCCTCCTGCGGTGTCTGCGGCGAGTGCGGCCGGGGCCGCCCGGCCATGTGCCGCGCGTCGATCGGCAGGCCCTCCCGGCCTTTCACCCGGCGGGGTGAGCGGCTTTTCCACTTCGCCTCCGCCTCCGCCTTCGCCGAACGCACCGTCGTCAAAGCCGTCCAGGCGGTGCCGATCCCCGGCGATGTACCGCTGACCTCCGCGGCGCTGCTCGGCTGCGGCGTCCTCACCGGCGTCGGCGCCGTACTCAACCGCGCCCGCGTCGGCCCCGGCGACTCGGTCGTCGTGATCGGCGCCGGCGGGATCGGGCTCAACGTCCTGCAGGGCGCCCGCATCGCCGGAGCGTCGGTCATCGTGGCCGCCGACGCCAATCCTCACAAGGAGGCGGCAGCCCGGCAGTTCGGCGCCACGCACTTCGTCGACGGCACCGCGGCCACCGGCACCCCGGCAGCCGTACGCGACATCCTCCCGGACGGCGCCGACCACGCCTTCGAATGCGTCGGCGACACGCGGCTCGTCCGGCAGGCGGTCGACCTCCTCGGCCGGCACGGGCAGGCGGTGCTGCTCGGCGTGCCGCCCGCCGGCGCCGAGGCGTCCTTCCGGGTCGATTCGCTCTTCCTGGACAAGGCGATCCTGGGCTGCCGCTACGGCTCCTCACGCCCCCAGCGCGACATCGCCCTCTACGCGGAGCTCTACCGGCAAGGACGCCTCCTCCTGGACGAACTCGTCACCAGCACCTACCCCGTCGAGGACTTCGCCCGGGCCGCGGACGACACCCTTCACGGCCGCGTCTCCCGCGCAGTCCTCACCTTCCGCTGACCCCCTGTCCCGCCGCCGACCCCTGACTCAGCGGGAGGAGGAGACGTCCGGCGCCGCGCGGAACGTGCGCCGGTAGGCGGTCGGGGACACCCCCAGCGCCGCCTGCAGATGCTGCCGCATCGACGCAGCCGTACCGAACCCGGCGTTCCGCGCCACCTGGTCCACGGAGAGATCGCTGTCCTCCAGCAGGTGCCGCGCGCGCTCGACCCGCTGCTGGGTCAGCCACTGGCCCGGGCTGATGCCGACCTCCTCGCGGAAGCGGCGCGTGAACGTCCGGACGCTCATCGCCTCCTGCTCGGCCATGTCGCGCAGCTGGATCGGCTGGTCCAGCCGCCCCAGGGCCCAGGCGCGGGCACCCGTGGTCGTCGCCAGCTGCGGCTCGGGCACCGGCCGCTGGATGTACTGCGCCTGACCGCCGTCGCGGTGCGGCGGCACGACGCTGCGCCGGGCCACCTCGTTCGCCACGGAGGTGCCGTGGTCGCGCCGCACGATGTGCAGGCACAGGTCGATGCCGGACGCCACCCCCGCCGACGTCAGCACGTCGCCGTCGTCCACGAAGAGCACGTCGGCGTCCACCCGCACGGAGGGGAACATCCGCTGGAAGCGCTCCGTGCTGCTCCAGTGGGTGGTCGCGGGCCGCCCGTCGAGCAGGCCGGCGGCCGCGAGGATGTACGAGCCGGTGCAGATCGACACCATGCGCGTGCCGGGGCGTATGCGGGCCAGGGCGCCGGCCAGCTCCTCGCCGAGCCGCCCCTCGTCGTAGGGCGGGCCGAACTCGTACGAGGCGGGGACGACGACCGTGTCGGCCTCGGCCAGGGCCTCCGGCCCCAGGTCGACGTTGAGGGAGAAGTCGGCGTCGGTCCGGACCGGCCCCGCGGCCAGCGCGCAGGTCACCACCTCGTACAGCGGCTCCCCGGAGGAGGTGAGGGCCTTCCCGAAGATCCGGTACGGGATGGAGAGCTCGAAAGGGATCACTCCTGCCAGGGCGAGCACGGCGACCCGGTGCGGCGGGGCGTCGGGATGCTGGTCGGAGCGGGTGATCCTGGTGGTCTGCTGTGTCATTCCCGTTCGCCCCCGGTGCGTTCCGTCCGCCGCCACGCATGTTCCGTTCGTCTCCCCCGTACGGGCAAGAGACGTTTTCGTCACCCTACATGGCCCGATCCTTGCGGATGCTGTCCTCTCGGCCACTCGTTCGGCCGGTGCCCGCTCCTGATGCTGAGGGCGTGACCCAGACAACCGGACATCCCGCACCCCCGGAGAGCGCTCCCGCCGGCCCGCTTCCCGCCGCAGAACCCGCACCGCACCGCCCGCGCCTCCACCGCGCGTGGTCGGTGGCCGCCGTCACCTTCGTGACCATCATCGGCGCGGCGGGCTTCGCCTCCCTGCCCGGCCTGCTGATCGAACCGCTCCACGGGGAGTTCGGGTGGTCACGCGGCACGATCGGGTTCGCCGCCTCCGTCAACCTCGCCCTGTACGGCCTCACGGCGCCGTTCGCCGCCGCCCTGATGGACCGCTTCGGCATCCGCAGGGTCGTCGCCTGCGCCCTGACCGTCATCGCGGCCGGCGCCGGGCTGACGGTCTTCATGACCGCCGCCTGGCAGCTCGTGCTGTGCTGGGGCGTGCTCGTCGGACTCGGCAGCGGATCGATGGCCCTGGCCTTCGCCGCGACCGTGACCAACCGGTGGTTCACCGCCCGGCGCGGCCTGGTCACCGGAATCCTCACGGCCGCCGGCGCCTCCGGGCAGCTGGTCTTCCTGCCGCTGCTCTCCTGGATCGTCGAACACCACGACTGGCGGCCCGCCGCGGTGACCGTCTCCGTCGCCGCCCTCGTCGTCGTCCCGTTCGTGTGGCTGCTGCTGCGCGACCACCCTGCGGACGTCGGCGTCGCCCCGTACGGCAGTGACGTCCCCGTACCGAAGCCGGCCCCCGCGCAGGGCGCCGCGCGGCGTGCGGTCAGGGCACTGCTCGATGCGGCCCGTACCGGGCCCTTCTGGCTCCTCGCGGGGACCTTCGCGATCTGCGGCGCGTCCACGAACGGTCTCGTGAAGACCCACTTCGTGCCCGCCGCGCACGACCACGGCATGCCCGTGACGGCAGCCGCCGGACTGCTCGCCGTGGTCGGTGTCTTCGACGTCGTCGGGACCGTCGCCTCCGGCTGGTTCACAGACCGGTTCGAGGCGCGCCGGCTGCTCGCCGTCTACTACGGCCTGCGGGGCATCTCCCTGATGTTCCTGCCGATGCTGCTGGCGCCCACCGTCCACCCGCCGATGATCTTCTTCATCGTCTTCTACGGGCTCGACTGGGTCGCCACCGTGCCGCCCACCATCGCGCTGTGCCGCGAGCACTACGGCGAGGACAGCGCGATCGTCTTCGGCTGGGTGCTCGCCTCCCACCAGGTCGGTGCCGCAGTGGTGGCCTTCCTCGGCGGGGTGGCACGCGACGCCTTCGGCTCGTACGACGTCGTCTGGTACGCCTCGGGCGCGCTGTGCGCCGTGGCGGCCCTCATGGCCCTCGTCATCCGCAGGCGCCCGCGGACCACGGTCGGGCTCCCGGCCGCGGAGCCGGTGTGATCCCTGCTGCGATCGGCATCCGGGGGCTTGCGCCCGCCTGCGCCCGGATGTGTTGTTTGTTCGTGCCCTGATGCCCTCCGGTCCCTGCGCCACGGCGTGCAGCTCACATGCGGGCAACAGGGATTATTCGGTCGGCAAAAGCAACCTCTCAGCCGCTGGGGGAATCATTCTTGGGGAGAGGGGCGGCGATGACACAGCAGGCTGAGCCGGACGCGACGGCGGAAGCGGTACCGGCCGACGCACAGTCCGGTCCTGGTGCCCAGAAGGCGCCCGGGGTACAGAGGCGGGTGATGCACCCGGACGGTTTCGGCGCGGCATACTGCGCGTCGATGGCCGGGCTGTGCGCGGAGGCGGCCGTAGCGGGCACCATCGGCGTCCTGGTGATGCTCTCGCGCGAGCATGCGGGCCTGCCCCACGGCCTTCTTGCGATCGCCGCCGTCGTGTTCGCCGTCGCCCTCCTCGGCATCCTCGTCAGCGGGTTCGTCACGGCCGTCACCGTGATGCCCGCCCTGGCGCTCGCCCGCCGTGTCTCCCGCCGCACGGGGCGCCCCGAGGGGGCGCTGTGGGACGCGGTCGCGGTGCCCGTCGTGGCGGCCGCCGCGGTGGCCGTGTTCGGCGGGGTGTCGGCGCTCGGCAGCCTCTCCCTGTCGTCCCCGGTGAAGTACCTCCTGGGGTGGGCCTCCCTCACGGTCGCCCTGCTGCCCGCCACGCTCATCGCCGGGGTCGCCGGCCGGCGCGTCCGTGAAGGCCGGTCCGTACGGATGGCCCGGCGGGTGTCGCGCGACGGCGCCGTCGCCTGGCTCGCGGTGTGCGCCGTGGGCGCCGCGGTCTACGGGTCCGGCCTGGTGAGCGTCTACCAGCCGCCCCGGCTCGACACGGAGCAACTGGCGGGCACGTGGACCGACGGCCACGGCGGTACGGTCAAGCTGGCCGAGGACGGTGCGGCGGTGGCCGACGGCCTCGACAACTACGTGTGGGACGGCACCGGCAAGGACAGGCCGAAGGACTGCGACGGCTCGGGCACGTGGAAGCCGGTCAAGGACGGCGGGAAGGTCGAGGGGCTGTCCCTGCACATCGGTTCGTGCGAGCTCACGCGCAATTGGAGCGTCAGCGGCACCGTCAAGGAGCCGCGGATCTCTCACGAGATCGGCAAGCCGGGTTCGGGCAAGCGGTACGTACTGACGAAGGTCGTCAAGCACAGGAAGTAACGGGAAGCAGCGGGAACGGGCGTCATGCCTTGAACGGAGTGAACGTCCCGAACGCGCTCCTGTGGAAGACCAGCGGACGCTTCTGTTCCGCTCCTTCGCCGTCCTCGGCACCCAGCGCTTCGACGCGTCCCACGACGATGAGATGGTCCCCGCCGGTGTGCACGGCGTGGATCTCGCAGTCGACCCATGCGGGCACTTCCGCGAGCAGGGGTGAACCCGTCGCGGGCGAAGGGCTGTGCCGCACCCCGGCGAACTTGTCGGCCGCCTGCGCACCGCTCACTGCGAAGGCCCGGCAGAGCGCGCCCTGCCCGGCGCCGAGGATGTTGACGCAGAACACCCCTGCGCGGGCGATGCGCGGCCACGTCGTGGACGTACGGCCGACCATGAAGACGACCAGCGGCGGGTCGAGGGAGAGCGAGGCGAAGGACTGGCACGCGAAGCCGGCGGGAGGCTCACCGCCGGCTCCGGGGGCGGTGATCACGGTGACGCCGCTGGCGAACCGGCCGAGGACGCGGCGCAGCTCCCCGGGAGCGGGCGGAGGCTTCTCGTCCGCTCGTACGGCCCGCAGCTCCGGGCGGGGCATCGGGTCGGGCGGCCGCGCCCCGGGGTCCGGGGGGCCGCCGGGCCGCAGATAGCGGACGGCGAGAGCGGCCATGCCTGCGTGTCCCATCATGGAAACCATTGAAGCTGATGAGCCGTCAGCGTTGAAGGCTTATGCCGGGCCTCCGGGTTGCATGGTCGTGCAGTCGCGTGTCCACGGACTGCCGGGATTTCGGGCTAGCGCCCGCGGTAGACGGGGCTGCGGTGTTCGAGGAAGCTTCTGACGCCCTCCTGTGCGTCGTCCGTCGTCATGTTGATCTCCTGGGCCGCGGCCTCCGCCGCGAACGCCGCCGTGCGGTCGGTATCCAGCGAGGCGTTGACCAGTTGCTTGGTGAGGGCGAGCGCCCGGGTCGGCCCGGTGGCCAGGCGCTCGGCCCACGACCGGGCCGTCGCCGCCAGCCCCGCCCCGGCCACGACGCGGTTGACCAGCCCCATCCGCTCCGCTTCGGCGGCGGTGAGGGCGTCCCCGAAGAACATCAGCTCCTTCGCCCGCTGCGGCCCCACCAGCCGCGGCAGGAGGTACGCGCCGCCGCCGTCGGGTACCAGGCCGCGGCGGGCGAACACCTCGACGAACGTGGCCGATTCGGCCGCCAGGACGAGGTCGCAGGCCAGTGCGAGGTGGGCGCCGAGCCCGGCGGCGGTGCCGTTCACGGCGGCGATCACGGGTTTCTCGCAGTCCAGCACGGCGGAGATCAGCCGCTGGGCGCCCCGGCGGATCGTACGGGCCACGTCGCCGGGCAGCCGGCCTGATGCCACGGAGGCGGCGGATACGCCCGGGACGGCAGGGTCCATTGCGCTCGAAGGGGTGGCGCGGAGGTCGGCCCCGGCGCAGAACGCGGCGCCCGTGGCGGTGATGACGACGGCCCGGACGGCCGGGTCGGCGGAGGCTCCGAGCAATTGGGAAATCAGGCATTCCCGCTGTTCAGGAGCGATGGCGTTCATGACTTCGGGCCGGTTGAGCGTGATCCACGAGACCCCGTTGTCAGTGGTGTGGAGTATCACTGAGTCATCGGGACCGCTGTGCTCGAGCGGGTTGTCCCGCGGTTTGTCACGGGGGGAGAGGGACATGGGGGTTCTCCTGCTTCTACGCGCTGCCGCGCGCTGTTCAGTGGCAGAAGGCGAGCGCGTCCAGGGCCACGGCGCCCTGACCGCGCTCCAGCACCACCAGAGGGTTGATGTCGAGCTCGGCAAGTGCCCCGCCCAGCTCCAGGGACATGCGCTGGACGCGCAGGACGGTCTCCACGAGCGCGTCCACGTCGGCCGGGGGCGCCCCCCGGACGCCGTCCAGCAGGGCGCGTCCGCGCAGCCCTTCGAGCATGGCGCGCGCGTGGTCCTCTCCGAAAGGCGGCACGGCCACGGCCGTGTCGTGCAGGACCTCCACCAGCGCACCGCCCAGGCCGACGGTCACCGTCGGGCCGAACAGGCTGTCGGGGGAGATGCCGACGACCATCTCCACCCCGCGCCCCACGAGCTGGCAGACGAGGATGCCGTCCAGCGGCAGCCCTTCGTAGCGCGCGATGTCGGTGAGCTCGCGGTAGGCGTCGCGGACCTGGCTGGCCGAGGTCAGCCCGATCTTGATCAGGCCCAGTTCGGTCTTGTGGGCGAGCTGCGGCCCCGACGCCTTCATGACCACGGGATAGCCCACGAGGCCGGCGGCCCGCACGGCGGCGGCCGCGCTGGTCACCAGCTGTTCGCGCGGCACGCGTATGCCGTACGCGCGCAGCAGCTGCTTGGCCGCGTGCTCGCTGAGCTGCTCGCCCGGGCGCATGAGGCCCTGCGCCTTGCGCGCCGACGGGGACGGGGTGCGGGGCGCGGTGTCGAAGGGGGAGCGGTAGGTGTCGGTGAAGCGGTGGTGTCCGAGGTAGGCGCGTACGGCGGTGATGCAGTTGGAGAAGGTGCGGAAGGTGGCCACGCGGGAGGAGCCGAGGAGGGTGGTGCGATAGGCGTCCTCGGTGCCGACCGGGGAGCCCCAGACGACGCAGACCAGCTTGTCCGTCCGCTCCGCCGCGGCGACGAGGTCGCGGACGAGCTTGTCGCTCAAGGGCGGGAAGGGGCCGGGCACGGGACAGATGAGGACGCCTATGGACGGGTCGTTCAGCAGCGCGTCGATGATCTTCCGCCCGCGTTCGTCGCCGACGGGGTGGCCGCCGCAGTCGACGGGGTTGGCGACGCTCAGGTAGTCGGGTATCCACTGGTGGAGCTCGGCCTGTTTCGCGGTGGAGAGGGCCGGCAGGGCGAGGCCGGCGGCCGTGGCCAGGTCGGCGAAGTGGGCGCCGGTGCCGCCCGAGATCGAATAGACGGCGACGCCGGGGGCGCGGGGCGGCCGGGCGCGGGCGAGCAGGGCCGCGGTGTCCTGCAGCTCGTCCAGGCTGTCGACGCGGATCACGCCGAACTGCCGCATGGCCGCGTCCACCACGTCGTCCGCGCCGGTCAGCTTGCCGGTGTGGGAGGCGGCGGTGCGGGCGCCGGCTTCGGTGCGGCCGACCTTGACGGCCACGACGGGCACCTTGTGGCGGGCGGCCCGGTCCGCGGCGAGGAGGAAGGAGCGGCCGTCCTTGAGCCCTTCCACATATGCGGCGATCGCTCCGACCTCGGGCCGGGTGGCGAAGTAGGAGATGAAGTCCGCGCACTCCAGGTCCGCTTCGTTGCCGGTCGGGGCCCAGTGCGAGAGCCGGATGCCGAGCTCCTGGAGGGCGAAGACCGGGCGGCCCTGGTGGCCTGACTGGGTGATCAGCGCGATGGCGGGGCCTTCGAGGTCCTCGCGGAAGTCCTCGAAGGCGTTGAGGTTGGTGTTCGGGCCGAGGAGACGGACGCCGGAGCGCCGGGCGGCGTCCGCGAGGACGGCCTGGGCGGCGGCGCCCGCGGGGCCGGTCTCGGCGAAGCCGCCGGCGAAGGCCACGGCGAAGGCGGCCTTGGAGCCGTCCAGTTCCTCCAGCACGGGCAGCGGGTCGCCCACGAGGAGGACGGCGAGGTCGACGCGTTCGGGAAGGTCGCGGACGGACGGATGGCAGGGGAGGCCGAAGACGGAGGTACGGGTGGGGTGCACGGGGTGCAGGCGGGCGCCGACGCGTTCGGCCCAGGCGAGGAGCTGCCGGGTGATGCCCGTGTTGGGGCGGCCTTCGGCGTCCGAGGCGCCGACGACGGCGACGGTCTCGGGGCGGAAGAGCCGGTCCAGGTCGGGGATGTCCGAGCGCAGGGGCCTGCCGCTGACGTCGGTGTCCTCGGTGCCGTCGGCCGAGCCGTGGACGGCGGGGCCCGGACGCTCGCCGCAGGCCACCACGCGGGCCGGACGGGAGGTGGTGGTGAGGGTGCCGTGAGTCGATCCAAGCATCGTGTCTCGTCCACTCCTGCTCAATGGCCGACAAGCTGACGTATAGTCAGGCTACAGAGCTGACGTTCTGTCAGGAATGGCGCTGCGGGCAAACAAACGAAGGCCGGGGCAGGGGTGATTCCCGGAAAACGGGCAGTAAATGCAAGGGGGTTGAGGCATTGCATGCGAATCGGCCGCCCGAGCCTCCGGCGCCGCGATTCGACGTTCCGGAAGCCGATGCCTTCTCCCGCCCCTACTGGGAGGCGGCGGGCCGGGGCCGGCTGCTCATACGCCGGTGCCGTGCGGCCGGCTGCGGGCAGGCGCATCACTATCCCCGGGAGTTCTGCCCGCGCTGCTGGAGCGAGGACGTCGTCTGGGAGACGGCGAGCGGCCGGGCCGTGCTCTACACCTGGTCGGTGGTCCACGTGAACGACCTGCCGCCTTTCGGCGGGCGGCTGCCGTACACCGCGGCCGTGGTGGACCTTGCGGAAGGCCCGCGCATGATGACCGAAATCGTCGGCTGCGAGGAGGACGGACTGCGCATCGGCATGCCGCTCACCGCCGGCTTCCGGAGGCTGGAGGGGGAGCTCCCGGCAGGGCGGCCGCCCCTGTCCGTGCCGGTCTTCACCCCCGCCTCGTCACCCGCTCAGGGCCAGAGCAGCTCGGTCGACCAGCCGTCCTCCGGGGAGGCGCGGCGGCGGTAGTTCAGGCGCACGTGCCGGCGCCGGGCGTCGCCCTGGAAGAACTCGACCTCCTGCGCCTCCAGGACGTACAGCGTCCAGCTGTCGACGGGGGCGCCGGGCTCGCGGCGGGCCCGTTCCCAGGCGGCGTCCGAGGCGCGCTCCAGCTTCTCGTACGAGGGCAGCACCTCGCTCTGCCTGCCCACGAGCGCCGCTGCCAGCGCTCCCGTGGACCGCCGGGCCAGGTCCGCCCGGCTCTCCTCGGGGCCCGCGGCCGTGACCGTGCCCTGGATGCGGACCTGACGGCCGACCGCCGGCCAGTAGAAGCCCAGGGCCGCCTCGGGTCGTACGGCCAGCTCGCGGCCCTTGCGGCTCGTGCGGTGGGTGGCGAAGTGCCAGCCGCGCTCGTCGGCGTCGTGGAGCATCAGGGTCCGCACGGAGGGGCGGCCGGCCGCGTCGGCGGTGGCGAGCGTCATCGTGTGGGGTTCCGGGGAGCCTGCGGCGGCGGCCTCGCACAGCCACTGCCGGAAGAGGGGCAGCGGGGCGGCGGGGGCGGAGGCGGGGTCGAAGTGGGGCAGCTCCGTGTCCCACACGGGGAGGGAGCGCAGGAGGGCGTGGAAGTCCTGCCGGCGGGTGTCGTCCGGTGCGTCGCTCATGGGGTCATTCAACCTGCCGGAGCCCCGTCCGCCCCCTCCCTCGGCTTCAGGAGGCCCGGTCAGTCGCGCGCCAGGACCAGCGTCCCCGCCGAGCAGAACCAGCCGCCCGTGCCCGACGCGACGGCGATCCTCGGGAGCTCGCCGTCCGGTCTGCGGACCTGGCGGCCCTCCTCGGCCTCGCCGCGCAGCTGGCGTACGGCCTCGACGAGCAGGAAGAGGCCCCGCATCCCGGGGTGGCAGGCGGAGAGGCCTCCGCCGTCCGTGTTGACCGGCAGCCCGCCGCCGATCGTCAGCCGGCCGTGTTCGGCGAAGGCGCCGCCCTCGCCCTTCGCGCAGAAACCGAGGTCCTCAAGGGTCACCAGCGTCATGTAGGTGAACGCGTCGTACAGCTCGGCCACGTCCACCTCGGCAGGGGTGATCCCCGCGCGCTCGAAGGCCAGGGGTCCCGAGCGCGCGGCGGGGGAGACGGTGAAGTCCTCCCATTCCGACATCGTGGTGTGGGAGACCGCCGTTCCGGCGCCCAGGACCCACACCGGCGGGCGGGCCGCGTCCGCGACGTAGTCCTCGCCCGCGAGCAGCACGGCGCAGCCGCCGTCCGAGCGGATGCAGCACTGGAGCTTGGTGAAGGGGTCGGCGATCACCGGGCCGTCCAGGACGTCGTCGACGGTGATCGGGTCGCGGTACATGGCGTGCGGGTTGTGCAGTGCGTTGGCGCGGGCCTGTACGGCGATGCCGGCGAGCTGCCGGAGGGTGGTGCCGTACTCGTGCATGTGGCGGCGGGCGGCCATCGCGTACTTGGCGATGAGCGTGTGCCCGTACGGTGCTTCGAACTGCAGCGGGCCGCGCGTGCCGTAGGACAGGCCGGCGGTCCGGCGGCCGGCCTTGAGGTCGGCGCGGGCGGTGGAGCCGTAGACCAGGAGGACGGCGTTCGCGTGGCCTGCGGCGATGGCGTCGGCGGCGTGGGCCGCCATGACCTCCCAGGTGGCGCCGCCGACCGAGGTCGAGTCGGTCCACGCGGGACGCAGTCCCAGGTGGTCGGCGATCTCCAGGGGGGCCAGCGTGCCCAGCCCGGCGGAGGCGAGGCCGTCGACGGCGGTCCGGGGGAGCCCGGAGTCGGCGAGGGCGCGCCGGGCGGCCTGCGCGTGCAGGTCGTAGGGGGTGGCGGAATCGACCCGTCCGCAGTCGGAGAGTGCGATGCCGAGCACGGCGGCCTTGCGTGTGCGGCGGACAGCAGCCATGAACTGACGCTACATCAGATTCGCTCTGGGAAAGCGTGCCCGGCGCGCTTAATATGACGCCCCGTCAGAATCCTGGAGAGTGTTGCCCATGGACGCCGCATTCACCGAGGAGCAGGGCGAGATCCGGCGCACCCTGCACGAGCTGCTGCTCAAGCGCTGCGGCCCCGAGGAGCTCCGGGCCGCGGTCCGCACCCGGGCCGGTCACGACGAAACCCTGTGGCGGCAGCTGGCCGAACAGCTCGGCCTGCCCGGACTGGCCGTCGAGCGGCGCCACGGAGGCGTGGGCTGCGGCCCCACCGAGCTCGTACTGGCCTGCGAGGAGACGGGCCGGGTGCTGCTCCCGTCCCCGCTGCTCGCGACGGCCGGCCTGGTGGCCCCCCTCGTCGCGGCGCTGGGCACGCGCGCGCAGCGGACCGAGCTGCTGCCCCGTATCGCCTCCGGCGAGCTGACGGGCGCCCTCGCGCTGCCCTGCGCCCCGCTGCCCGCGGCGCTCGGCCTCACCGGGCCGGGCAGTGGTGCCTGGGCCGGAGGCGGCAGGACGGGCGGCGTGCAGGCGCGGCCGGAGGGGCGGGCCTGGCGGCTGTACGGAGAGGCGGGCCAGGTCCTCGACGGGCACAGTGCGGGGCTGCTGCTGGTCGCCGCGCGCGCGGGCGGATATGTCCGGGGCCGCACGCTGCTGTTCGTCCTGCGGCCGGATGTGGTCCGCGGGGTGCGCCGTACGCGGCTGACCGCCCTGGACGAGACGCGGCCCCAGGCCCGGATCGAGCTGCGGGACGCCGAGGCCGATCTGCTGGGCAGCGCGGACGGCGGCGTTGCGGAGGCGCTGGCGCGGGTGGGCATGGGCGTCGCGGCGATGCTGGCCGCGGAGGCCGTCGGGGCGGCGGACCGGGCGCTGGAGCGGACGGTCGGCCACGTGCGGACGCGCGAGCAGTTCGGGTGGCCGATCGGTTCCTTCCAGGCCGTCAAGCACCGCTTGGCCGACCTGTACGTGTCCCTGCAGGCCGCGCGCTCGGCCGCCTATTACGCGGCGTGGGCGGCGGGAACCACGGCTCCGGGCGGCTGCTCCGGCGGGGATGCGGGGGTCGCCCTCGCGCAGGCCCTGGAGACGCAGCAGGTGGTGGCCGCGGAGGCCGTCCAGCTGCACGGGGGCCTCGGGGTGACGTGGGAGCACGACGTTCAGCTGTACTTCAAACGGGCTGCTTCGGACGCCCTGCTCTTCGGCCCGCCGGAGCGGCTGCGGGCCCGGGCCGCGGAGCTCGCCGGGCTGTTCGCGGGGCGGACCGGCCGGGAAGCGGTGGCCCTGTGAACGCCGCCGGGGCGGAGCGTACGGAACGCATCGTGCAGCGGGTCTCCTCGACCCGTACGTTCATGAGGATCGCGCCGCTCGTCATCCCGGCCCTGGACCGTGCGGTGCACCGGCTGACGGGCGGCAGGACGCTGCTCAGCTCCCGGCTGCTGCCCAGCCTGGTGCTCACGTCGACGGGTGCCCGGACCGGGCTGCCCCGGCGCACTCCGCTCGCCTGCATGCCCGAGGGCCCGAGGACCGCGCCGGTCGCCTGGGTGCTCGTGGGAAGCAATTTCGGCCGTCCGGGTCACCCCGCGTGGTCGGCGAACCTGCTGGCGCACCCGGAGGCGGAGATCAGCTGGAGAGGCCGGGACGTGCCGGTGCGCGCGCGGCTGCTGCGCGGCGCGGAGCGGGAGGCCGTATGGGCGGAAGTGGTGGCGTTCTGGCCGCCGTACGCGCGGTACCAGGCGCGTGTGGAACGGGAGATCCGGTTGTTCCGGCTGGAGCGGCGGTGACGGGCCGGTAGCCGGTGAAAACCACGGCGGCGGGCCCCCTCCGGGCCCTGCCGGTGGGGCCCGCCGCTGCGATGACAGGACGTGCAGGGGTACGGACGCGCAGGCGTACGAGGTGCCGGAGTGCGCCGGAAGCTGCCGGAGGCTACCTCGTCGGCTTCTTGCCCGTGATGCCCAGGTGGACGAGGAGGGCGAGGTTCGGCTTGAGCTCGGCCTGCTTGACGCCCCAGCTCTGGAAGCCCTTCTGGTGCGAGGCCACCGCGGCGAGCATGGCGACGAGCGACCCGGCGACCGCCGCGGGGTTCACGTCCTTGTCCACCTTGCCCTTGGACTGGAGCTCCTTGACGGAGTCCGTCAGGGAGCTGGTGACGGCGTTGAGGATCTTCATGCGGATCTTGTAGAACCGCTTGTCGCCCTCGGCCGCCCCGAGGTCGACCACCCGCAGGATGGCGTCGTGCTTGCGCCAGAACCCGAGGAAGCCGTCCACGAGCTCCTCGGCGGCCTGCCAGCCGGACTTGCCGACCCAGGCCCGCCCGGAGACGAGCTCGGTCAGGCTCGCGCCCTCCTTCGCCATCTCCTCGGCGATCTCGAGGACCGCGCCCTCGACGTCCGGGAAGTACTGGTAGAAGGTCGCGGGCGAGGTGCCGGCCTTGCGGGCGACGTCGATGACCTTGACGTCGCGGTAGGGAGAGGAGCTGAGCATTTCGCTGAGGCAGTCGAGCAGCTTCTGCCGCGTCGCCTGTCCGCGTCGGCCGGCCACGCGGCCGTCGACGGTGCGTACTTGTCCTGTCATGCCGTCAGCTTACCGAGGGGTGATCGGAGCGCGATCCGGCCGCATGCAAATGGGGGCAGGGGTCCGAAGTGGGGTGTAAGCCCAGCTCAGGCGGGATGCGGGGGACCGCGGGAAGATCGCCGGGGATTGGCCCGTACCGGTGAATCGTCTTATCAACAGGCTGTGGACAACGCGCACCGGAGACCCTTCGCACGGTTGTCCACAGGTCCGCCGGAAGCCCTCGTTCCCCCGCTACCGTGGCAGTCGTGACATCTCCCGCGGGCCGTGCCGGAAGCCCCCGGGGGCAGCGGTGGGTCGCGCACGGGAAGCGGGGGTAGGAGCCGCGGGACGAGTCGTTCCGCATGTGGTGGGGAGAGGGTGAAGCGCGACCCGGTTTCGCCACCGCGTCGTTCGCCAGGAAGAATCAGCATGCGTACCCCGGGATAATTCGCGGTGAGACGCTGCACGGGGCTGAAACCCTTCAAGCCCCGACGGGGAGGTGGCAGGTCAGTGGTGGAGCAGCTTACGCAGCACGACCCGAGACGGATCGGCCCGTTCGAGGTGCTCGGCCGACTCGGTGCCGGTGGCATGGGGCTGGTCTATCTCGCCCGCTCGGCGTCCGGCCGGCGGGTGGCGATCAAGACGGTGCGGACGGAGCTCGCCGAGGACCAGCTCTTCCGGGTCCGTTTCACCCGCGAGGTGGAGGCGGCCCGCGCGGTCAGCGGCTTCTACACCGCGGCCGTCGTCGACGCCGACCCGCGCGCCGCCGTGCCCTGGCTGGCCACCGCGTACGTGCCCGCACCCTCCCTCGAAGAGATCGTCAACGAGTGCGGTCCCCTGCCCGCCCAGGCCGTGCGCTGGCTCGCGGCCGGGATCGCCGAGGCCCTGCAGTCCATCCACGGCGCGGGCCTCGTCCACCGCGACCTGAAGCCGTCGAACGTCCTCGTCGTCGAGGACGGCCCGCGCGTCATCGACTTCGGCATCGCCTCCGGCGTCTCCAACACCCGGCTGACGATGACCAACGTCGCCGTAGGCACGCCCGCCTACATGTCCCCCGAGCAGGCGCGGGACTCCCGCAGCGTCACCGGCTCCAGCGACATCTTCTCCCTCGGCTCCACCCTCGTCTTCGCGGCCACCGGCCACGCCCCCTTCCACGGCGCGAACCCCGTGGAGACGGTCTTCATGCTCCTCCGCGAGGGCCCCGACCTGAGCGGCCTGCCCGACGAGCTGCGGCCCCTGATCGACTCCTGCATGCAGATGGCCGCCGAGCACCGGCCGAGCCCCGCCGACCTGCAGTCCGAGCTGGCCCCCCACCTCTTCGCCTCCGGCGGGGGTGACGACAGCGGGACGGCCTCCGCCTGGCTGCCGGACAACGCCGTCTCGCTCATCGAACAGCGTCGCGCGGGCCACCGGCCCGCGGCGGCCGGCACCGGCAGGACGGGCCGCAGCCGCCCCGCCGCCCCGCCGCCCCCCGCGCAGCCGCCCACCCCCGCGCCCGCCTACGACGCGTCGGGCCCCGCCGCCCACAGCGGCCCCGCCTGGGGGGACGGGCGCGGCACCGGCCGCTCCCCGATGCCCGTCGGGCACGACCCGCGCGGAGGCCTGAGCACACCCCACGACTCCCGCGTCGCCGCCGGTACGGCCCCGCTCGCCCCGCCGGCCCGCTATCCGGCGCCGCCCGCGCAGGACGGCGCCGTCCGGCTGGCGGGGGCGCAAGTCCCCATCGGCCCCGGCCCGCGCGCCGCCGACGGCCGCGAGTCCCGCTCCCAGGCCGGCACCGGGCCCGCGACGGGCTGGGTGCGCCCGCCTGCCGGCGTGCCCGGCGGAGCACCCGCAGCGGTCCCCGCCCAGGCGACCGGCCCCGTGCCCGACGGTGCCAACTCCGCCGCCGACCAGGGACGTTGGCGGCCCTGGCGGTTCCGCATGTCCAACGACGTCTGGGGTACGCCGACCGTCGCCGGCGAGCTGCTGTACGTCACCTCCTTCGAGGTGCACGCCCTCGACGTGGCCACCGGGCGGCGCCAGTTCAAGACCCGGGACGTGGCCTGGGCGATGGCCGTCACCGACGGGCGCATCCACGCCTCCGACGGGCCCACGCTCTACGCCCTGGACGCGGCCGACGGCGCCGAGCGCTGGCGGCTCGCCACCGACGGCTGGGTCTACTCCCTGCGGGCCGACCGCGGCACGGTCGTCACGGGCACGCGCGGCGGCGGCGTCCAGGCCTGGGAGGCCGCCAACGGCGAGCTGCTGTGGGAGATGGGCGGCGCCCAGACCGACTTCGAGACGCCGGACTGCGGGCCGCTCGTCCACGACGGCGTCGTGTACGTGTGGGCCGACGCCCGCCTGCGGGCCCTGGAGGCCCGTACCGGCGCCGAGCGCTGGTCGTACCCGGTGGGCGACACCGCCTCGTGCGGCGGCGTGCCCGTAAGGCTCCTGGCCGCCCCCGACGGCGTCGTGTACGTCGCCGCGGGCACCCGCGTGCTGGCCATCGACGTGGCGCGCGGTGACGTGCGCTGGCGCTTCGAGGCCCCTGCCGTCTTCCTCAGCCCGCCCGCCTTCGCACCCGGCCCCGCGGTCACCGGAGGCGGCGTCTACATCGCCGACTACCTGGGCACCGTCTACGCCCTGGACGCGGCCACCGGCCGGGACCGCTGGCGCATCGCCACGGAGGCCCGGCAGTCCACGGAGCCGGTGCTGGTGGCGGCGGGCTCCGTCCACCTGGGCAGCGGAGGCGCGCTCTACACCCTGGACGCGGTCACCGGCACGCCGAAGTGGCGGTTCGCCGCCGGCGGTGACGTGATCGGCTCCCCGGTCGTCGCCGACGGCCGCATCCACTTCGGCTCCGCCGACCACTGCCTGTACACGGTGGACGCGGCGGGCGGCCAGCTGCGCTGGAAGCTCGCCACGGGCGGGGAGATCACCGGCTCGCCGGTGGCGGCGGGCGGCGTGGTCTACGCGTGCAGCAAGGACCGCTGCGTGTACGCCCTGGACGCGGCCAAGGGAACGGGGATGGCATCACGGCGCTGACAGGGCGCGGCCGCGCGGCCGCGTGGGCGCCGGTGGCGCACGCAGCCTGCTGCAGGCACGCAGCCTTCCGCCGGCACGCAGTCTTGTGCCGGCTGCAGCGCACGCTCCCGTCAGCGCAGGCGGTGGCCCCGCTGCCGTGAGGTGAACAACCGGGCCTGCTCCTCCGGGGGCAGGTTGCCCAGGGAGATCAGGTGCGGGGCCAGGGAGAGCGCCCGCTCGCGCGCGGCCTCCTTGGCCGCCCACAGGGCCCGCACCGTGCCCTGGACCGCCTCCGTCGGGTAGCCGGCGATGACGGCGGCCGCGCGCAGGGCCGCGGCGACGGCCTCCCCGGGCGCGGTCAGCTCGGAAACGAGCCCGATCTCGTACGCGCGCCGCGCGGAGAGCCGCTCGGCGGTGCCCATCAGAGCCGTGCGGGAAGCCTCGCCGAAGGGCATGCGCTGCGCCATGTGGATCGTCTCGTAGGCGCTGACCATGCCGTACGTCGTGTGCGGATCGAAGAAGGTGGCATTCTCGGCGGCCACGACGAACTCCGCCTCGCCGAGCAGGTAGAACGCCCCGCCGCACGCCATGCCGCCGACCGCCGCGATAACCGGCTTCCACAGGTCGGCCGATTTGGGTCCGGTATCGCGCAGGGGATCGTCCAGGGAGTAGGGCGAGGCGGGCTGGGGGACACCGGCCGAGCGGTCGATGCCGGTGCAGAAGGCCCGATCGCCGGCGCCGGTCAGGACGACGGCCCGGACGGCGTCGTCGAAGCGGAACCGGCGCCATATCGCGGCGAGTTCGGCGGCGGCAGCCAGGTCGAGGGCGTTGTGACGCTCGGGCCGGTCGAGGGTAACGAGGGCGACGCCGTCCGTGCGGACCTCCGCGCGCACGCCCGGGCCGCGGCGTCCGTCGCCGCTCACGACGACGCCTCCAGCAGCCAGCGCGGCACGGTGAAGCCGCCCGCGAGCCGGGCGAAGGTGACGTGCACCGGAGCGCCGATGTAGAGCTGTTCGGGGTCCATGGAGTCGATCTCCGCGTCCGGCGCCGCGACGAGGTTGCCGACGAGGCGGATGCGCGGGGCCTCCGCCAGCTCCACGACCACCACGTTGTACGGGGCCCGGGCGGCGTAGGCGGGCAGGAGGGGCGGGTGGGGCAGGACGTACGACCAGATGCGGCCGTGGCCGCTCATCTTCTGCCACTCACTGTCGAAGGACTGGCAGTGCGGGCAGCACGGGCGCGGCGGGAACCGCAGCTCGCGGCAGTGGCTGCAGGCCTGGATGCGCAGCTCGCCGCGGGAAGCGAACTCCCAGAACGGCGCCCCGTCCTCGTCGGGCTCGGGCAGCAGCGGGCCGTTGTCAGTGGTGCCCCTCATCATGGAGGACATGAGCTCAACTCCTCAGCAGCAGCGCCGATGTGGGGACGCCCTCGCCCGCCGTGACCAGGCAGGTCGTGGCGCCGGGCACCTGCGCGGTGGAGGTGCCGCGCAGTTGCCGGACGCCTTCGGTGATGAGGTTGAAGCCGTGCACGTAGGCCTCGCTGAGCCCGCCGCCGCCGGTGTTCAGGGGGAGCCGGCCGCCGAGCCCGAGCGCCCCGTCCTCGGTGAAGGCTGCGCCCTCGCCGCGCCCGCAGAAGCCGTAGCCTTCGAGGGAGAGCGGGATGAGCGGGGTGAAGGCGTCGTAGATCTGGGCGACGTCGATGTCGCCCGGGCCGAAGTCGGCCGTCTTCCAGAGCTGCCGGGCGGCGGTCCAGGAGGGGCCGGTGAGCGGGTCGTCGTTCCAGTAGTTGACCATGCCGTGGTGCTGGGCCGGCAGCCCCTGCGCGGCGGAGTGCACGTAGACGGGGGAGCGGCGGCAGTCGCGGGCCCGGTCGGCGGAGACGAGGACGCAGGCCAGGGCGCCGTCCGTCTCCAGGCAGTTGTCGTAGAGGCAGAGGGGTTCGCTGATCCAGCGCGAGGTCATGTAGGCCTCGCGGGTCAGCGGGCGCCCGTGCATGACGGCGGCCGGGTTCCGGTTGGCGTGGTCGCGGCAGGCACGGGCGACGTTGAAGAAGTGGTCCCGGGTGGCGCCGTACTCGTGCATGTAGCGGCGGGCGAGCATGCCGATCTCGTCGGCCGGCCGCAGCAGGCCGTAGGGGCGGGTCCACTGCGCGGGGGTGGGCAGCTGCGCACGGGTGTTGGTCCAGGGGCGGGGACCCGAGCCGCGCTTGCGGGAGCGCCAGGCGACGCCGACGGACGCCTGTCCGGTGACGATCGCCGCGGCGAGGTGGGCGACGGTGGCGCAGGAGGCACCGCCGCCGAAGCCGGTCCGGGCGAAGAAGGTGATGTCGTCCGCGCCGATGGCCTTGGCGATCTCGACCTCGTCGGTCTCCTCCATGGTGTAGGAGGCGAGGGCGTCGACCTGGGACGGAGGGATGCCCGCGTCGTCCAGGGCGGCCAGGATCGCGCGGCAGGCCAGGGTCTTCTCCGAAGCGTCGAGACGGCGGGCGAAGGGGGTTTGCCCGATGCCGACGATCGCGGTGGCGTCCTTGAGTAGCACTGAGGCTGCAGAAGCTGCAGAAGAGGCAGTCGCAGAAGAGGAAGCCTCAGAAGCTGTGCGGCCCGTGCGCTCCTTCCGCTCCGTTCGGGACTGCGGTTCCGTTGGCGCCTTCGGTTCCGTGCGCGCCTTCGCCGCCCGGGGAGTTGCGGGTGTCGTGCGTCTCGTGGCCATCGTCGCCTCCGTCGCCTCGGCGCTCCGGTTGGTCTCCCTGCTACCGCTGCTTCCCCTGCTGACAGCGCGGAAGGCTATCGCTAATCTGACGAATAGTCAGCATTGGGCCGGCCGGGGCGGCGGGGAGGGCACGCGATGCGCGGAGACCTGGAGTTCATGTCCGTACCCCGGCTGGTCCGCACGGCCGCCGCGCGCTACGGCGACCGCGAGGCCGTCGTCGAGGGCCGCACCAGGATCGGCTACGAGCAGCTCGCCGCCCGGATCGAGCGCGCCGCCGCCGGGTGCCTCGCGGCGGGCGTCGAGGCCGGCGACCGCGTGGCCGTCTGGGCGCCGAATACGCTCGACTGGATCGTCTCCGCCCTCGGGGCCGTGACGGCCGGAGCGGTCCTCGTCCCGGTGAACACCCGGCTCAAGGGTGCCGAGGCGGTCCAGGTGCTCGGGCGCACGCGGGCGAAGCTGCTCTTCGTCACCGGCACCTTCCTGGGCACGTCCTACGTCGCCGCGCTGCGGCGGGCTGCGGGCGGGGCGGCCCCCCTCCCGGGAACGGCCCGCAGGCAGGCGCCCCTTCCGGGGTTGCCGCACCTGCAGCAGGTCGTGGTTCTGGCCGAGGACGCCCCCTCGGGGTTCCGGACCTGGAAGGAGTTCCTCGCAGCCGGGGACGCGGTGCCCGCCTGGGCCGTCCGGGTGCGGGCGAACGCCGTCAGCCCCGACGCGCCCTCGGACATCATCTTCACCTCCGGCACCACGGGTGAGCCCAAGGGCGTGGTCGTCACCCATGCCCAGACCTTGCGTGCCTTCGGTGCCTGGTGCGACATCGCCGGACTGCGGAGAGGAGACCGCTATCTGATTGTCAACCCGTTCTCCCACACCTTCGGCTACAAGGCCGGTGTGCTCGCCTGTCTGATGCGCGGCGCGGTCATGGTGCCGCAGGCGGTCTTCGCGGCGGACACGGTGCTGGCCGGCATCGCGGCGGAGCGCATCACCGTGCTGCCCGGCCCGCCCACGCTTCTCCAGTCGCTGCTCGACCACCCCGCCCGGCCGGTGTGCGCGCTGTCGTCGCTGCGGCTGGTGGTGACGGGGGCGGCGGCCGTCGACCCGCGGCTGGTCGAGCGGCTGCGGGAGGAGGCCGGCATCCCCACGGTGCTGACGGCCTACGGGATGAGCGAGGCCACCGGTGTCGTCACTATGTGCCGGCGCCACGACCCGGCCGGGGTCGTGGCGGGCACGTCGGGCCGGGCCCTGCCGGACACCGAGGTCAGGGTCGCCGGGCCCGACGGGAAGGTGCTGCCGCCGGGCAGGCCGGGTGAGGTGCTGGTGCGCGGCTACCAGGTCATGTCGGGCTACTTCGAAGACCCGGGGGCCACGGCGGAGGCGGTCGACGCGGACGGCTGGCTGCACACGGGTGACATCGGCGTGCTGGACGACGACGGCAACCTGCGGATCACCGACCGGGCCAGGGACATGTTCGTGGTCGGGGGCTTCAACGTGTACCCGGCGGAGGTGGAGCGGCTGCTCGTCCGGCATCCGGGCATAGCCGAGGCCGCCGTCGTGGGGGTGCCGGACAAGCGGCTGGGCGAGGTCGGCAAGGCCTACGTGGTCCGCAGGGGCGGCGGCCCGGTCCCGTCCGGGGACGAGCTCATCGACTGGGCGCGGCGCGAGATGGCCGCGTACAAGGTGCCGCGGGAGGTGGAATTCGTGCCGGGGCTGCCGCGCAACGCCTCCGGCAAGGTGATCAAGCAGGGGCTGCGGCCGGCCGGTGGAACGGCGGCGGAATGAGTGAGGAACAGCGGCGCGGCCGGCGGTGCCGGGCGGGCCGCGGGGCGAAGATGGCCCCGAGGAGCCCCGACCGTACACGAGGTGGATGCCGATGCCGCTGTCCGTCGAAGAGCGTGAGAAGTTCCTGGCCGGCCCGCATGTCGCGGCGCTCGCCGTCGAAGCCGGCGAAGGGCGCGGACCGGTGAACGTGCCCGTCTGGTATCTCTACCGTCCGGGCGGCGAGGTCGTCCTCGTCACCGGCCGCGCCTCCCGCAAAGCACAGCTCATTGCCGACGCCGGGCGATGCACTCTCTTGGTGGACCGGACGTCTCCGACGTACCGGTATGTCTCCGTCGAGGGCGAGCTCGTGTCGCTCGAAACGGCGACGGAGGAGCTGGCGAGGGAGATCGCCGTCCGTTACCTGCCGACGGAAGCGGCAGTGGACGGGCACGTGGAGAGGATCATGGCCGACCCGGAAGCGGTCGTGGCGATCAGGCTGCGGCCGCGGCACTGGCACTCGGCCGACCTGGGGGCCGCGAGCTGACGGGCAGGACCGGCGCCGCAGCCGGGCCTAGCGTGCCGCTGCGGCGGGGCCGGCCCGCAGGGTGCCGTGGTCGTCCCGGCCGCCGGTGCCGTGATCGTCGCGGCCGCCCGTGCCGTGGTCGTCCCGGCCACCGGTGCCATGGTCGTCGCGGCCGCCCGTGCCGTGGTCGTCGCCGCCGATGGGGTGCGCGAGGCGTGCCAGGCCGGACGGCGTCGCCAGGGTCAGGTGGTCGTCGGCGGCCGCGGGACCCGCTGTGGCCAGCGCTCCGGCGGCGGCCATGGCGGTCATCGCGGCTATGACAAGGGCCTTCTTCGTACGCGTACTCGTGCCGTTCATTTTCCGACTCCTCTGATTCGGGGGGTAGTGATGCAGTGGTGGTGCACGTGTCGGCGAAGGTAGCGGGTGAGGACGACTGCGTCCGCCGTTCGGACCGAAGTGCATATATGAACTCCGGTCCTGCTGTGTGCAGTTCAGCGCCGCTGGGCGCATGACTGCAGGGGTCGGCGTCGACGGCTTCCCCTCCGTGCTGCCGACGCCGGCCCCTGACAGTCCCCCGTTGGGACATCCCTCTTCAGTTGTTGTGCGCGTTCCCCCGTTGTTCTTTTCCCCCGTTGAAAATCCCCCGTTGTTCTGTTGTCTCTTCAGTTGTCGTGCGTTCCCCCGTGCTGTGGCGCCCTTCTCCCCGTCCGGCGCCCCCCGTACTGCTCATGCGCCGGACGACCCCCGTTGGAAATCCCCCGTTGGAAAACCCCCGTTGGTTCTCCCCCGTCGTGCGTGTCCCCCGTACGGAACCCCCGTTCCGCGTTTCCCCCTGTCCTGCATCCCTTGTCGTGCGTTCCCCCGTGTGGTTCCCCCGTCGTGCGTCGTGCCCGGGTGCGTTCCCTGTGGATCTTCCTCCCCCGGAACGGCTCCCCGTCGTGCTCTCCCCCTGAGCCCCGGGCCGGGGAATTCTGACCGCCGATGTTTCCGGCCAGAAATCCCCCGCCCCGGGGACCCGATCAGATCAGCCCGGTTTTGGGCTTGTCCCCGGTGGTGTGGTCGTCCATGACGACCATGTCATCACCCGGAACGGGTTTTTTCTTCTTCAGGACGTTCTTGTCCTTGAGGATGACGGGCTCGCCGATCGTGGCGTGGTCGTCCGGCGGCGGCGCGAACTGCTGCCCCGCTGCGAACGATCCCCCCGTGGTGTGGTCGTCCTGTGGTGTGGCCACGCCTGGCGCGAGCTTGGGCTCATCGCTCATAGCGATCAACTCCGATGTGTCGGTGCGAGTCGTTTGGCGTGAGGGGTTGGTGCTGGGATGCAGAACCCGCCCGGCGACTCCCCCGATGGCCGCCGGACGGGGACTGGGGCTGATCACCCCTGAGGTGAGGCCTCACCTACGACCCGTCTGCCCCCCGACGCGACGGATCGACAGCACTCAGACTGCCGTGTCGCGATAAACGATCGATGAACGGGCACGTGACAGCGTTTTTCCGGGCCGTTCCAGGGCCGTTCCAGGGCCGTTCCGCGGCCGTTTCGCAGGCCGCTCCGCGCCCCGTCCGGCGGCCGCTCCGGGCCCGCGCCGGCCCGTGCAGGGGCGCAGGACACCCGGAGCCTGCCGGGCCCGCTCCTTGCTCGCTACCCAGGAGCGCAGAGTTCCACCCACCGCCCGGCAGTTCGCCCGATGCCGCGCGAGCCCGATGGCGTGCGTGCTCTACGCCGTCCGTGCGCGCACGCCAACCGTGCCCGATGCCGCGGGCGCCCTGCACCATGCGCGCTCTACGCCATGCCTGCCCTACGCCGTCCCTGCCCTACGCCGCCGGCACCACCGACAGCAGCCTCCGTACCTCCGCCGCCTCCGGCGCTCCCAGCTGCTCGTAGACCGCCAGCGCCTCCGTCCAGCAGGCGCGCGCCCGGCCCGGCTGCCCCAGCGCTTCGAGCGAGCGCCCCAGCACCGTCAGGATGTTGCTGCGCCGCCACTCGCCCCCGATGCCGCGGATCTTCAGCGCCTGCTCGGCGTGGTGGGCCGCGGCGGTCGGCCGGCCGGCCGCGAGGTGGACCTCCGCCAGCCGGTAGTGGGTCATGGCCTCCCAGAGCCGCTGCCGGTTGTCGACGAAGATCGACATGGCGTTGTTGAGCTGCAGCAGCGCTTCGTCGAAACGCCGTGCGTGGGTGAGGGCCAGTCCGTACGAGTACAGGCCGTTCGCGAGCCGCCAGCTGACCTTGTTCTCGCGGTAGATGGCGATGGCCTGTTCCACGAGCTCGATGGCCGAACCGATGCGCCCGGTCTCGATGTGGACCCGGGCCAGGTTGCTGAGGGCGCTCGCCTCGCACGGCCGGTTGCCGTCCTCGCGGAAGCACTCCAGGGCCTGCTCGATGTACGCCTCGGCGTCCTCGTAACGGTGCTGGTAGGTGGCGATGATGCCGCGGTTGTTGGAGGCGTAACCGCAGGGGATGGGGTCCTCCGTGGCGCGGCCGAGGAGGACGGCGTGCAGGGCGTGCTCGTCCGCCCGGTCGAAGCGTCCGGCGAGGCTGTGCACGTGTGTGAGCACGGTCCGGGCGCGGCCCTCGGCCCGGGTGTCCCCGGCCGCCTGCGCGGCGGCCAGCAGCGCCGTGGCGGCCTGCTCGTAGAGCCGGGAGTCGGCGCCGGACTCCGCGAGGTCCTTGGCGGCGAGCAGGAGGTCGACGGAGCGCCGCAGGGTGCCGCCCGTGGCGGACGCGTGCTGCCGGACGCAGGCGAGCAGGCAGCCGGCCTCGGCGAAGAGCCAGTCGGCCGCCGCGGCCTGGTCGGTGAAGTCGAGCCCCGGGTGGGACGTGGGCGTCAGGTGGGCGAGGAGCTGGTCGCCGGGGCGCTCCAGCACGTACACGCCGGCCGCAGTGGCGAGGTAGAAGTCGAGCAGCCGGGAGAGGGCGGCCTCGCCCTCGCCGGGCGGGTATTCGTCGCGTTCGGCGCATGCACGCGCGTAGAGGCGTACGAGGTCGTGGTAGCGGTAGCGGCCGGGTGCGGCGGACTCCAGCAGGGAGGTGTCGACGAGCGATTCCAGCAGTTCTTCGGTGGCGTCGGTGTCCAGGTCCAGGACGGCTGCGGCGGCGGCCAGGGAGATGTCCGGGCCGTCGGCAAGTCCCAGCAGCCGGAAGGCGCGGGCCTGGGCCGGCTCCAGCTGCCCGTAGCCGAGTTCGAAGGTGGCCTTGACGGCGAGGTCGCCGGCGCGGAGCTCGTCCAGGCGGCGGCGTTCGTCGCCGAGTTTCCGGGCGAGTACGGAGACGGTCCAGGTGCGGCGGGCGGCCAGCCGGGAGGCGGCGATGCGGATGGCCAGCGGCAGGAAGCCGCATGCCGCGACGACGTCCATCGCCGCATCCCGCTCGCTGTCCACACGCTCCGCGCCCACGATCCGGGTGAAGAGGACCAGCGCCTCGTCCGGGCTCATCACGTCCAGGTCGACCAGGTGGGCGCCGGCGAGGCCCACCATGCGCGTCCGGCTGGTGACGAGCGCGGCGCAGCCTTCGGTGCCGGGCAGCAGCGGGCGGACCTGGGCGGCGTCGCGGGCGTTGTCCAGCAGGGCCAGGACGCGGCGGCCGTCGAGGGTGGAGCGGAAGAGCGCGGACCGTTCCTGCACACCGTCCGGAATGGCGGCGTCCAGGATGCCGAGGGCCCGCAGGAACGATCCGAGCACCGCTTCCGGCTCGGCGGGCAGGGGGCCGGCGCCCTGCAGGTCCACGTACAGCTGCCCGTCCGGGAAGTGGTGCCGCGCGGCGTGCGCGACGTGCACCGCAAGTGTCGTCTTGCCGACGCCGCCGATGCCGGCGACGGCCGACACGGCCATCACCCGGCCGTCGCACGTCGCGAGCTGGTCGCCGAGCTCGTCCACGAAGGCGGTGCGCCCCGTGAAGTCGGAGACCGTCGCCGGCAGCTGGGCGGGCCGGATGAACGCGGGCCCGGCACAGGGCCGGTCGTCCGGGATGAAGGGCAGGGCGAGGTCGGCGTCGGCGTTGAGGATGCGCTGCTGGAGTTCGGACAGTTCGGGGCAGGGGTCGACGCCGAGTTCGTCGGCGAGGAGGCGGCGGGTGTCGGCGTAGACGGCGAGGGCTTCGGCCTGGCGGCCGCTGCGGTAGAGGGCGAGCATGAGCAGCTCGCGCAGGCGCTCGCGCAGCGGGTGGGCGGCGGTCAGGGCGGTGAGCTCGGAGACGGCCTCGGCGTGGCTGCCGACTTCCAGGTCCAGGTCCAGCCGGGTCTCGATCAGCGACAGCCGCCACTCCTCCAGGCGCGTGCGCTGGGTCTCGGCGTACGGGCCGGGCAGCCCGGCGAGCGGCTCGCCGTCCCACATCCCCAGGGCCTCGTTGATCAGGTCGCGGGCACGGTGGCGGTCACCGGAGGCGCGGGTCTTCTCGGCCTCGGCCACGAGGTGCTCGGCCCGGTCGATGTCCAGGCAGCCGAGGCCGACCCGGACGGCATAACCCCCCGACTCGCTCACCAGGACGTCCTGCCCCAGGGACTTCCGCAGCCGCGAGGCGTAGGTGCGCAGCGCGGCGAGAGCGGCGTGCGGCGGTTCGTCACCCCACAGCGCGTCCACCAGCTCGGGCGCGGTGGCGGTCCGGCCCCCGCGCAGCAACAAGGCGGCCAGGAGCGCCCGCTGCTGCGGCGAACCGGTGTTCAGCAGCTCCCCGCCGCGGCGGGCCCGCACGGGCCCGAGCACGGTGAATCGGAGCTGCTGCCCGTGCCCTGTGTCGCCGGCCATGGTGACCCCCTGCTTGTCCCGCTCGGTCGCACGGCCAGTCTGCCTTGTCCGGGGGCTCTGCGTCAGCAGTGGTCCGGCCTCTCCACAAGGCCTGCCAGAGACCGCCCCACCCCTGCGTCACACGCTTGCTGACGGAACGTCAGATCGTCGCTAACGTGTCAGCCATGGAGAGCATCCCCCGCATCATCTCGGTGGACGATCACACGGTCGAGCCTCCTCACGTCTGGTCGGACCGGCTACCGGCGAAGTTCCGCGACGTCGGACCGCGGATCGTGCGCGCGCCGGTGCAGGAGCTGACCTTCACCGGCGGAAGGTTCACTCCCGTCATGGGCGCCGCGGGCGACGGCGGCCCGGAGGCGGACTGGTGGGTCTATGAGGATTTGCACCGTCCGCTCACTCGGCTGGATACCGCCGTCGGATACTCCAGGGACGATGTCAGGCTGGAGGGAATCACGTACGAACAGATGCGGCCCGGCTCGTACAGCGTCCCGGAGCGATTGGCCGATATGGACCGCAACCATGTCCAGTCCGCGCTGTGCTTCCCCACCTTTCCGCGCTTCTGCGGCCAGACCTTCACCGAGGCGTCCGACCGCGAACTCGCCCTCCTGTGCGTCCGCGCCTACAACGACTGGATGGTGGAGGAGTGGTGCGGCCCCGCCGCCCGCGGCCGCCTCGTCCCCCTCGGCATCGTCCCCCTGTGGGACGCGGAGTCGGCCGCCGCCGAAGTCCGCCGCAACGCGGGGCGGGGCGTGCGCGCCGTCTGCTTCTCCGAGATCCCCCCGCACCTCGGCCTCCCCTCCATCCACACCGACGCCTGGGACCCCTTCCTGCGCGCCTGCGCCGAGACCCGCACCGTCATCGCCATGCACATCGGCTCCTCCTCGCGCATGCCCTCCACCTCGGAGGACGCCCCGCCCGCCGTCAGCTCGGTCATCACCTTCGCCAACTGCTGCTTCTCGCTGGCCGACTGGCTGATGTCCGGCGCCTTCGAACGCTTCCCGGAGCTGCAGATCATGTACGCCGAGGGGCAGATCGGGTGGATCCCCTACGTGCTGGAGCGCGCCGACGTCACCTGGGAGCAGAACCGCGCGTGGGGCGGCGTCGCCGGAAAGGTCCGGCGGCCACCGTCCGAGCTCTTCGCCGAGCACGTCCACGGCTGCTTCTTCGACGACGCCTTCGGCCTGCGCAGCCTCGACGCGATCGGCGCCGGGAACGTCCTCTACGAGACCGACTACCCGCATTCCGACTCGACCTGGCCGCACTCCAAGGAGGTCGCGGAACGGCAGATGGCGCACCTGCCGCAGGACGTCACCGAGCGCATCGTCCGCGGCAACGCCATCGAGCTGCTGGGGCTGACGGAGGAAGGGCTGTGGGGGCATGGGCCGAGGTGAGGAATCGCAGCCCGCCACCGGCCTGCAAGTACTGCCTCCGGGCCGGCTTTCGTACGGCATGCAGCTCCCCGTCACCTCCCTCAGCACCCTCTACGCCGAGCCCTGGGAGGTCGAGGCCGGCCCCGCCGAGCTGCGGCGGATCGCCCGCGCCGCCGACCGGCTCGGCTTCGCCTACCTCGCCACCTGCGACCACGTCGCCATCCCGGTCCGGCTGGCCGCCGCCATGGGCACCGTCTGGTACGACCCTGTGGCCACCCTCGCCCACCTCGCCGCCATCACCGAACGCACCCTGCTGCTCAGCCACGTCGCCGTGGCCCCGCTGCGGCATCCGCTCGCGCTCGCCAAGCAGTACGCCACCGTCGACCGGCTCGCCGGAGGCCGGCTCGTCCTCGGCGTCGGGGCCGGTCACGTACGGGAGGAGTTCGAGGCGCTCGGGGTCGACTACGGGAGGCGCGGCGCGATCCTGGACGAGACGGTCGACGCGCTCAAGGCGGCGCTCGGACCGTCCGAGTTCCCGCAGTTCAGCGGCCGCCGCTTCGCCTTCCGCGGCCTCGGTCAGGCGCCCCGGCCTGCCCGTACGCCACGCCCGCCCCTCTGGGTCGGCGGCTCCTCGCCCGCCGCGCTGCGCCGGGCGGCGCTCCGCGGCGACGGCTGGCTCTCCCAGGGCGACCGGCGCGACCAGCTGCCGCAGCGCGTGGCCGTGCTGCGGCAGCTGCGGGAGGAGGCGGAGCTGGACGGGCCCTTCGCGGTCGGGGCGATCTCCGAGGCGCTCTACGTGGGGAGCCCGGCCTGGGACACCGGCGGCCGCACGCTGACCGGCGCACCGGACACGCTCGCGGAGTCGCTGCGGGCGTACCGGGCGATGGGTGCGGACCAGATCCAGGTGCGGTTCCGCTCGCGCGACGCCGCGGAGCTGATGGACCAGATGCAGGCATTCGCGGAGGGGGTGGCACCGCTGCTGGAGGGCTGAGGAGGGCTGTCCGGCCCGCCCGCCCCGGCCCGGCACCCGCAGAGCGTGTGGAGAGGTCGCACGCTCACTCGCGCAGAGGCCGCACGCTCACTCGCGCAGGGCAGCACGCACGCTCACTCGCAGAGAGGACGCACACTCATGGGCACACTCGACGGCCGCGTCGTACTCGTCACCGGCGCGGCACGCGGGCAGGGTGAGCAGGAGGCGCGGCTGTTCGCCGCGGAGGGCGCGAAGGTCGTCCTCGCGGACGTCCTGGACGAGCAGGGCGGCGCCGTGGCGAAGGAGCTGGGCCCCGGCGTGGCGCGGTACGTCCACCTCGACGTCGGCGAGGAGGCGGACTGGCCTGCGGCGGTCGCCGCCGCCAAGGAAGCGTTCGGCGCGCTCGACGGCCTCGTCAACAACGCCGGGATCCTGCGCCGCAACCTCCTGGTCGACACGCCGCCGCAGGAGTTCACCGAGGTCTGCCGCGTCAACCAGCTGGGCACGTTCCTCGGCATGCGCGCGGTCGCGCCCGAGCTGGCCGCGGCGGGCGGCGGCACCATCGTCAACGTCTCCTCGTACGCGGCCCTGGCCGGCCTCGCCTCCCTCACCTCCTACGCGGCCTCGAAGGCGGCCGTCCTCGCCATGACCCGCGTGGCCGCCCTGGAGCTGGCGGCCGAGGGGATACGGGTCAACGCCGTCTGCCCGGGCGGGGTCGACACCCCGATGATCGACGCGGAGCGGGCCGCCGCGCTCCACCGGAAGCTGGTGCCCATGGGCCGGATCGGCCGCCCGGAGGAGGTGGCGCGGACGGTGCTGTACCTGACCGCGGAGGACTCCTCGTACGTGACGGGCCAGCACGTCGTCGTGGACGGGGGATGGCTCGCGGGGATGCCGCTGCCGGTGGACACCCGGCGCTCACCGTCGTCTTGACGTTGCCGTGGCCCGGTGCCAGAGTCTCAGCACTACCAGCGAACTGACGATGCGTCAGAAATGCGGCGTCGGAAACCGACCGGACGGACGGTGAACCTCCGTGGAATTCGGGATCTTCGTGCAGGGTTACGTTCCGGCGAGCCGGCGGCGGGACGATCCCCGGGCCGAGCACCACGCGCTGATGGAGGAGACCGAGTACGTCATCCAGGCCGACAAATCCGGCTTCAAGTACGCCTGGGCCTCCGAGCACCACTTCCTCGACGAGTACTCGCACCTCTCCGCCAACGACGTCTTCCTCGGCTACCTCGCGCACGCCACCGACCGCATCCACCTCGGCTCCGGCATCTTCAACCCGCTCCCGCAGGTCAACCACCCGGCCAAGGTCGCCGAGAAGGCCGCCATGCTCGACCACCTCTCCCGCGGCCGCTTCGAGTTCGGCACCGGGCGGGGCGCGGGCAGCCACGAGATCCTCGGGTTCCTGCCGGGCATCACCGACATGGACCGCACCAAGGAGATCTGGGAGGAGACGATCGCCGAGTTCCCCCGGATGTGGCTGGAGGAGGAGTACCCCGGCTTCGAGGGGAAGCACTGGTCCCTGCCGCCGCGCAAGATCCTCCCCAAGCCGTACGGACCCGCGCACCCCGCCATGTGGTACGCGGCGGGCTCGCCCTCCTCGTACGCGATGGCCGCGCGCAAGGGGCTCGGCGTCCTCGGCTTCAGCGTGCAGAAGGTCGCCGACATGGAGTGGGTCGTCGACTCGTACAAGACGGCGATCGCCGAGGCCGAGCCCGTCGGCGCGTACGTCAACGACAACGTCATGGTCACCTCCACGGCCGTCTGCGCGGAGACGCACGAGAAGGCCGTGGAGACCGCGGCCGCGGGCGGGCTGCACTACCTGCAGTCGCTGCTCTTCCGCTACCACGACACGTTCCCCCGCCCCGAGGGCATCCCGCGCTGGCCGGAGCTGCTCCCCGAGTACACGGAGGAGATCATCGAGCTCCTCATCGCCGAGGAGCTGATGATCTGCGGCGACCCGGACGAGGTCTTCCGGCAGTGCAAGCGGTGGGAGCAGGCGGGCGCGGACCAGCTCTCCTTCGGGCTGCCGGTCGGCGTGCCCTACGAGGACACGATGCGGACGATCCGGCTGATCGGCGAGCACGTCATTCCGAAGATCGACACGGATCCGGTGCACCGGACGACGCGGCTGCGCCGGACGGCGGGGCGCTGAGGGGTCGTCGTCCTCTCGTACGCCGGGGCGGCGTCTTCCCGGATCCGCCGCCCCGGCCTCCGGCGGTCCGCTCCACGCGTCCCGGCACCGCTGGGCGTCCTTCCGGCCCGTCCGCAGGAATCCGGCCCGTCCGCAGGAAATGGTGACCGACAGCAAAGGTGACAGCTGCCATGCTCGACCACCTGTTCAGGCGCGCCACCGTCATCGACGGCACCGGAGCCCCCTCCTACGCCGCCGACGTCGGCATCCGGGACGGGCGCATAGCCCTCGTCCGGCGGTCCCCGTGCCGGGTGCAGGCCGGCGGCCGCGTGGGGGAGCGGGCCCGCACCGAGGAGGACGCCTCCGGGCTCGTCCTCGCCCCCGGCTTCGTCGACCCGCACACCCACTACGACGCCCAGCTTTTCTGGGACCCGTACGCGACCCCCTCCATGAGTCACGGCGTCACCACGGTCGTCGGCGGCAACTGCGGATTCAGCATCGCCCCGCTGAACCCCGCGCGCCCCGCCGACGCCGGCTACACGCGGCGCATGCTGAGCAAGGTGGAAGGCATGTCCCTGGCGGCCCTGGAGGAGGGCGCGCCCTGGGACTGGTCGTCCTTCGGGGAGTACCTGGACGCGCTGGACGGGCGCATCGCCGTCAACGCCGGGTTCATGGCCGGGCACTGCGCCCTGCGCCGCTACGCGATGGGCCCGGACGCCGTCGGCGGGCAGCCGGACGAAGAGCAGCTGCGGCACATGACCGCTCTCCTCCACGAGGCGATGGAGGCGGGCGCCTGGGGCCTGTCCACCACGCAGTCGCCCACGCACTCCGACGGCGACGGCCGCCCGGTGGCGTCCCGGCACGCGCGCCCCGCCGAGCTGCTCGCGCTCGCGGCGGCCGTCGGCGAGCACGAGGGCACCCAGATCGAGGCGATCGTCGCCGGCTGCCTCGACCGTTTCGACGACGCCGAGATCGACCTGCTGACGGACCTGAGCACGGCCGCCGGCCGCCCCCTCAACTGGAACGTCCTCACCATCGACGCCGCCGAGCCCGGCCGCGTGCCCCGCCAGCTCGCCGCCAGCGAGCGGGCCCGCGCCGCCGGCGGCCGGATCGTCGCGCTCACCATGCCGATCCTCACGCCCATGAACATGTCCCTGGGCACGTTCTGCGCGCTCAACCTCATCCCCGGCTGGGGCGAGATCCTGTCCCAGCCCCTGCCCCACCGCATCACGGCCCTGCGCGAACCGGCCGTCCAGGCCGGCATGCTGCGCAGCGCCCGCAGCCCCGAGGCGGGCGTCTTCCGCCGCCTGGCCGATTTCGGGCGCTACGTCATCGGCGACACGTACGCGAAGGAGAACGACGGCCTGACCGGGCGCGTCGTGGCCGACATCGCCGCCGAACGCGGCCTGGACCCCTTCGCCTGCCTGGTGGAGATCTGCGCGGCCGACGAACTGCGCACCGTCCTGTGGCCGATGCCCACCGACAACGACCCCGCCAGCTGGGAGCTGCGCCGGACCACCTGGGACCATCCCGACGTCCTCCTGGGCGGCTCCGACGCGGGGGCGCACCTGGACCGGATGTGCGGCGCCCCGTACACGACGCGCTTCCTCGGGGACTGCCTGCGCGGCCGCAAACTGGTGCCGGTCGAGCGCGCGGTGCAGATGCTCACGGACGAGCCGGCGCGGCTGTTCGGCCTGCGCGGCCGCGGCCGCATCGCCGAGGGGTACGCGGCCGACCTCGTCCTCTTCGACCCGCAGCGCATCGACGCGGGCCCGGCCGCGCTCGTCCACGACCTGCCGGGCGACGGGCCGCGGCTGGATTCGCGAGCGGTGGGCGTGGTGAGCGTGCGGGTCAACGGGGTGGAGACGGTGCGGCACGACGTGGTGACGGGGGCGCTGCCGGGGACGGTGCTGCGGTCGGGGAGGGACACGGAGACGGTGGGGACGGGAAGGGCCTGAGGACGGGACGGTTCTGGGGACGGGCCCGGGTGCGGGAAAATTTTGAATGGGGCAAAAGGGGCGGTGCTGCGGTTCTCGCAGGCGGGGAATGGGGCGTACGGCCTGGAGGTTACCGGTCGTAACACGGACGGGCCCTTGGAATGCGAGGCAAGTGACCGCATACGGCCGGAAGTTCAAGGTACGGACCGACGGGCGCCGCCGGCCTCGATACGGAAACAGCACCACTTACCGTCCTGCCCATGGTTCAGGTCACTCCGCGGCCGCAGGCCGGAGACACGGGCAGGGATGGCGGCAGCGGGAACGGCAGGGACAAGGGTCTCGGCGGCAACTCCGTGGGCCTGCTCGGCAGCGCCGTCATCGGCATCTCCACCGTCGCCCCCGTCTACTGCCTGACCTCCACCCTCGGCCCGACCGCCGGCCAGGTAGGCATGCAGATGCCGGCCGTCTTCCTGGCCGGATTCCTGCCGATGCTGCTGGTCGCGTTCGCCTACCGCGAGCTGAACAAGGCCGTCCCCGACTGCGGCACGTCCTTCACCTGGACGGTGCAGGCGTTCGGGCCGCGCGTCGGCTGGATGTGCGGCTGGGGCCTCGTGATCGCCACGATCATCGTGCTGTCGAACCTGGCGGGCGTGGCGACCTCGTTCTTCTACCTCCTGCTGGGCGAAGTCACGGGCAGCGACGCGGTGGCCGCCCTGGACGGCGACCGGCCCGTGCACGTGGCGACGTGCCTCGCCTTCATCGCCGTCGCGACCGCGATCAGCTACCGGGGGATGACGGCGACGAAGGGCGTGCAGTACGCGCTGGTGGCCCTGCAACTCGCCGTTCTGGCCGCCTTCGTCGTGATGGCCCTGGTCAAGGCCCGGTCCGGCAGCCTGCCCGCGTCCATCGGCTTCTCCTGGACCTGGCTGGACCCGTTCGCCGTCCCGTCCTTCGCGGCCTTCACCGCGGGGCTCTCGCTCTCCATCTTCATGTTCTGGGGCTGGGACGCGTGCCTGACCGTCAACGAGGAGACGGAGGGCAGCGCGAAGACCCCCGGCCGGGCGGCGCTCCTCGCCATGGTCGTCCTCGTCGGCTCGTACCTGCTGACCGCCGTCGCCGCCCAGATGTTCGCGGGCGTCGGCGAGGAGGGCACCGGCCTCGGCAACCCGGACACCGCCGGCAACGTTTTCGCCGCGCTCGCCGACCCCGTCCTGGGCACGGCCCTCGGCGTGCTGCTGTTCGTGGCCGTGCTGGCCTCGGCCGCGGCGAGCCTCCAGACGACGTTCCTGCCCGTCGCCCGCACGGTCCTGGCCATGAGCACCTACGAGGCCCTGCCGCCGTCCTTCGCCCGCATCCACCCGCGCTTCAAGTCGCCGGGCCGCGCCACCGTCGCGGCCGGCATCGCCACGGGCGTCTTCTACGCGGTCATGAGCTTCCTCAGCGAGAACGTCCTCATCGACACGATCTACGCCCTCGGGCTGATGATCTGCTTCTACTACTCGATCACGGCGTTCGCGTGCGCCTGGTACTTCCGCGGGGAACTGGGGCGTTCGGTGCGCGACGCCCTCTTCAAGGGCGTGTTCCCGGTACTGGGCGGCGCCCTGCTGGCCGCGGTCTTCGGCAAGACGCTGTACGACATGGGGGATCCGTCGTACGGGAGCGGCAGCTCGGTGCTCGGGGTGGGCTCGGTCTTCGTGATCGGGGTGGGACTGCTGCTGTTGGGCGTCGTCCTGATGCTGCTGATGCAGCGCCGCAGCCCGGCGTTCTTCCGCGGGGAGGTGCTGACGCGGTCGACGCCGGCGCTGGTGGTGGAGGACTGAGCTTCTGAGCCTCTCGCCGGGCCGGGCCGGTCTACGGTGACGTCTTTGCCCCCGGTTCTGCCCCTGTCTTCGTCCCTTCCAGTACCGCCTCGACGTCGACCGTGACGTCGACCATGTCGCTGACGACCACGCCGCCCCGGTCGACCGTGTCGTTCCAGCTCACCCCGAAGTCCTGGCGGTTGAGGCGGGCCGTGGCGGTGAAGCCGGCCCGGCGCCGGGGACCCGCGTCGCGGCCGTCCTCCCACCACGGGGTGTCCCACTGCCCCAGATAGGTGACATCGAACGTCACGGGGCGGGTCACTCCCCGGATGGTGAGGTCCCCGGTGACCTCGAACTCGGTCGCGCTGGCCTGATGGACGCGCGTGCTCGTGAAGGTCCACTCCGGGTGGGCCTCGCAGTCGAAGAAGTCCGCGCTGCGGAGGTGGGCGTCGCGCTGCTCCTGGCCCGTGTACACCCCGGTCGCGTCGATCACCGCCTCCACGCGGGCGCTCTCCGGATCGCCGGGATCGACCTCCAGCGAGCCGCGCACGTTCTTCAGCTGGCCGCGCACGTAGGTGACCATCATGTGCCTGGCGCGGAACTCGGCGCCCGTGTGGCCGGGCTCGAAGAACCATCTGGTGATGCCCATGGCACCTCCCGGGCAGGGTGTCGGCCCCTTTGCCCAGGATAGGGCGGGTTTGCCAGGAGAGGGTGTCTGCGGGGCGGCGGCGGCCGGTGGTCCGCACCCCCGTCACGGACCACCGGCACGGGGGAGCGCGCGAGCTGCTCCGCACTGCCGTCACCTTAACGCGCTCTATCGCGCATTAAGCTGAACGGTAGCGAGGTGGACGCACGTCGTGCAACGCGGTTCCGTCCCCGGACGGCGGACATGACGTGAAGATCCGGTGCGCATTACATTGGACGTCCATGACCGAGCGACCGGAGCAATCGCAGCGGCCGCGGCAGCGCGGGCGGCCGGAGCGACCCGAGAGACCGCCGCACGGCTCCGCCCGCCCGGGCGGACGGACGGCCCGTACGCGCGCAGCCGTCCTCGCCGCCGCCCTGGACGAGCTCGGAGCGGCCGGCTTCGGAGCACTCACCCTGGACAAGATCGCCGCCCGCTCCGGCGTCCACGTCTCGACGATCCGCCGCCGCTGGCACACGGTCGAAGGCGTCGTCGTGGACCTGCTGGCCCAGCACAGCGCCGCGATCCCCACCCCCGACACCGGCGACTTCCGGAGCGACCTGCACGAACTCGCCCGCATCATCGCCGCCTTCCACGCCGCCCCGCGCAACCGCAACCTCGTCGAAGGCATCGTGGTGGCGGCCGCACACGCCCCCCACGTCGGGGACATCGTCCGCGACGCCTTCACCGCGCGCATCGAGCACGTCACCCGGATCGTCCACCGTGCGGTCGCCCGCGGCGAAGTCCCGCCGGACACCGACGCGATGGAAGTCATCGAGGCACTGGGTGCGCCGTTCTACTACCGGCTGCTCATCCTGCGCGGGAACATCGACGCCCGCCTGATCCACACGAGCGCGGAAACCACGTACCACGCGGCGCGCGCCGGAGCGTTCGGCAAACAACAACCACCTCTCCAGCACGACGGGGCACCATGAAATTCCCCGCGCCCACGCCCACATGCGTTCTGGGCAGCACCGGGCTCTGCGCCCCGCACACCGGCCGCGGACACGACCCCGACGCCTACGTCGAGATCGGCTCCCTGACGAAGGTGCTGACCGGGACCCTGCTGATGCAGCTGGCGGCCCGCGGCGTCCTCACCGTGGACGACCCTCTCGAACGATGGCTGAAGACGCCGGCGGGTACGGGCATCACCTTGCGGCATCTGCAGGAGCACACATCGGGGCTGCCCCGGCTGCCTCCCGGTACGACGCGCTCGGACCCGTACCGCGCTTTCACGGACGAGGCCTTGGGGGAAATCCTCGCCCGCCCGGACGGGCTTCTCACCGCCCCGCCCGGAGAGAAGGAAGAGTATTCCAACCTCGGTTATGCCGTGCTGGGCGCCGCATTGTCGGCAGCGGCGGGTGCCCCGTACCCGGAACTGCTCGCGGAACACGTACTGGACCCGCTGGGCATACGGAGCGAGGTCACGCACCGGCCCCCGCCGGACCGCAGCCTGATTCCGGCCGGTCTCTTCGGCCGCCGGCTCCGGCCGTGGACGATGACCGGTGCGATTCTCCCCGCGGGCGGCATGTGGGCGACCCCGAAAGCCGCGGCCCGCATTCTCACCGGCCTGGTGGTGGACCGCGTCCTGGGAGAACCGGCCGCCGCATGGCAGCGATCGGGCGAACTCGTCTGGCACAACGGCGCCACACGGAACGCCTCGGTCTTCGCCGGTGCCCTCCCGGACGGGCGGTGGATCCTCGTCCACCGCCTCGGCGGCTCGTCGGACGCGACGGACCGCATCGCGGTGGATCACCTGCGGGGAGAGCGGTGCGGGGACGGCGAAGGCCAAGGGCCGGGCCACTCGCTCGGTGAGGGGCGAGGGTGAGGGGCGAGAGCGGGGACTAGGCCACGCGTTCGGCGAGGAAGTCCTCCCAGGTCCGCTGCCCGACGGAGGCGCCCTCAAGAGTCAGGTTCTCGCCCGCTCGGTAGGCGCGGCCGACCTTCCCCGGCATCCGGACGGGCAGCATGAGCCGGTGCTTGCCGCGCGCCTGCAGATAGCCGCGGCTGAGCTCGTCCAGCCCGTACACCTTCGGCCCGGCGAGGTCGGGGACCAGACCGGCCGGCCGGTCGAGGGCCAGTTCCACGAGCCGGGCGGCCACGTCGCGCGCGTCGACCGGCTGCCAGCGGAGACCGCCCGGCGCGGGCACCACCGGCAGCTTCGCCATCTTCTCCACGACCGTCAGCGCCAGGTCGTGGAACTGGGCGGCTCGCAGCGTCGTCCACGGAATGCCGGACTCCGATACGGCCTGCTCGGCGCCCAGCTTGGCCCTGAAGTAGCCCAGCGGAAGCTTGTCCGCCCCGATGACCGAGATGTAGACGAGGTGCTGCACTCCCGCACGCCGCGCGGCCTCCACCAGGTTGCGGGTGGCCTCGTCGTCGCCCTTGGGGCCGCCCGCGAGGTGCAGGACGGTCTCGACGCCGTCGAGTGCGGCGGCGAGGCCCCCGCCCTTGAGCAGGTCCGCCGCCACGTGCTCGATGCCGTCGTCCGTGGATGCGCCACCGCGGCGGCTCAGCACCCGCACGGTGCGGCCTGCCTCCCGCAGGAGCGGCACGACGAGGCGGCCGAGCGTTCCCGTACCGCCGGTGACGAGAACGGGGGAGGTCGTCGCGGCCATCTTCACCATCTCCAATGCCCTCGCCCGGGAGATGATCTCCCAGGTCTCTGGCCCTATGACCCGCCGCGAAGAAGGAATGTGACAGGTGGACGAGAAGACTTCCGAAGCGTCTGCGGAAGCTGTGACAGCGCGCTTCGAGGAACACCGGCCGCGCCTGAGAGCCGTGGCCTACCGCATGCTCGGCTCGCTCAGCGAGGCCGACGACGCCGTTCAGGAGGCATGGCTCCGGCTCGACCGCAACGGCATCGCCGGCATCGAGAACCTCGGCGGCTGGCTGACCACCGTGACGGGCCGCGTGTGCCTCAACATGCTGCGCTCGCGCGAGCAGCGCCGCGAGGAACCGCTGGAGACGCGGATCCCGGACCCGGTCATCGGCCGCGAGGCCGGGGCGGGAGCAGGGGCAGGGGACGGCGGGGCGGGGGCCGACCCGGAGGGGGAAGCGCTGCTCGTCGACTCGGTCGGCCTGGCCATGCTGGTGGTGCTGCAGTCCCTGGGCCCCGCCGAGCGGCTCGCCTTCGTCCTCCACGACATGTTCCAGGTGCCCTTCGACGAGATCGCGCCGCTGATCGAGAAGACCCCGGCCGCGACGCGGCAGCTCGCGAGCCGCGCCCGCCGCCGGGTGCGGGACGGGGCCCCGGCTCCCGACCCGGACCTCGCCCGGCAGCGCGCCGCCGTCGACGCGTTCTTCGCCGCCGCGCGCGAGGGCGACTTCGAAGCGCTCGTCTCGGTGCTGGACCCGGACGTCGTCCTGCGCTCGGACGGAGGCCCCGGCCGACCCGGCCTCTCCGTCGTCCTCAACGGCGCCAGGACCGTGGCCGGCCGGGCGATCACCTTCGGACAGCTGTCCCCGTTCGTGCGGCCGGTGCTCATCAATGGGGCCGCGGGGGTCGTGGTCGTGGCGAACGGACGCCCGATGTCCGTCATGGCCTTCACCGTGGTGGACGGAAAGATCGCCGCGATCCAGGTCCTGGCGGATCCCGAACGCCTGGGGCGGCTGGAGTTGCCGGGTTCGGAGGCGTAGGGGGGACGCGGGGGCGGAGGCATCTGGAGACACGGCTGACACGGCCGGTGTCAGCGGTACAGGGCCTCGCCTCTTGCCGTCCTGGCGTAGAGCACGACCCGCCCTGTCCGGTGGGGTGCGATGAGGCCGGCCCGGGCGAGCTTGTGCAGGTGGGCGGAGACACCGCCCGGAGCCAGCCCGGTCCGGTCGGCGAGCTCCAGGGTGCCGGCGGGGGTTTCGAGGAGCTGGAGGAGCAGGGCGCGGGTGGCGCCCAGCACCGGGGCCAGGTCGGCGGCGGCCGCCCGGGCGTCGGCGGGCGATTCCCACAGGGTGCCTATGCCACGGACGGGGTAGCGGATCACGGGGACCCAGGGCGCTGAAGTCTTGAAGTAGAGCCTCGGCCACGCGAACGCCGACGGCACCAGGACCAGGCCGCGCCCCTCCAGCGAGCGGTGCGGATCGGGAAGTCCCGCCCGCCGGCTGGCGATCCGCAGGGTCCCGGTGTCCTGATCGAAGGTCAGGCCGGGGTGGATGTCGGCGAACATCGCCGCAGGCCCGCGCTCGGTCAGCGAGCGCGCGCGGTAGTGGATGTCGGACTCGAGCAGGGCCCGGATCTTCGGCCAGGCCGGGGCCAGGGTGCGCTGCCAGTACCCGCGCAGGTCGGCCACGACCGTTTCCATTTCGCGTCGCGGGGCCTGGAGCATCGGCGCCAAGCCGGCCGGCAGCTCGTCGCCGAAGGCTGCGGCCAGGTCACGGCGGACGACGTCGGAGGGGGTGCGGCGCACCTCGTCGAGTTCGTCGTCGAGCGCGGTCAGGGGTGACAGCGGGGTGGGCGCGAGGAACCCGGGAAGGTGGCCCGGAGGCCCGGCGGTGAGGTCGCGCGCCGCGGACGCCCCGGGCCCGGTGAGGAGCGGGTCGTGGCGGTGCTCGGACAGCCATGGCATGTGGATCGCGTGGCTCGCCGGCCGGGTCAGTGTCCTGATGGACGCCAGCAGCTCCCAGACCGGCGAGACGGCCCAGCGCAGCTGACTCAGATCCGCGGTGCCCAGGGACAGGGTGAGCGTGGACGGCACGAGGATTCACCCTAGCGTGAATCCGTTGAGGGGGGTGAGGGGTTGCCGGAGGGTGCCTGCCATGACAGAGACAGGGACAGCTGAGGCCATCACGACGGGGGCGGGACAGGGACCGGTGGCCGTTCCCCGGGATCGCACCCGCTATCTCACGGCGTCCGGGGTCGCGTTGTGGGGTGCCCAGATCGGCCAGGTGGCCGTTCCACTGACGGCGGTCACCGTCCTGCACGTGGGGGCGGGAGGCACGTCGCTGTTGAAGGCCGCACTGACATTGCCCTTCGTGATCCTCGGACTGCCGGTCGGCGCGTGGCTGGACCGGGTGCGGCACCGTCCGGTCATGATCGGCGCGGACGTGGTGCGGGCGGCCGCGCTGATCACCGTGCCCGTGGCCGCGTGGTCCGGGCACCTGACGATGGCCCACCTGCTGGCGGTCGTGGTGGTTCAGGGCGTGGCGACGGTCTTCTTCGACCTGGGCACCCAGAGCCTCGTCAAGGACCTGGCCCCCGGCGCCCTCCTCGCACGCACCAACGCCCGCCTGGCGACGATCACCCAGGCGGCGGTCATCGCAGGTCCCCCCTTGGCCGGGTGGGCGGCCGGACTGCTGAGCGCACCCACGGTGCTGCTCGTCATGGCCGCGGGATACCTGTGGTCCGCGGGGTGGCTGTCCACGCTCACCACGCACGAGCACCCCTCCGGTGACGCGACCCGGCCGCGCTTCCTGCAGCAGATCGGCGAGGGCGTCGCCTTCGTCGCCCGCCAGACCGTGCTGCGGACCGTGGTGATCGCCGGTTCGATGGTCAACATCGGCATCGCCGGTGTGACGACGTTGCTCCCGGTGCTCGCCCTGACCGAGCTCGGATGGAGTGAGGGGACTCTCGGGATGTTCCTCGGCGCCGGTGGCGTCGGTGGCCTGATCGGTGCCGCGACAGCCGTCAAGCTGGCCGACAAGCTCGGTGCGGGCCGGGCCGTCCTGCTCGTCGGGATCGCGGTCGCCCCTCTGGCCGTCGCCATCCCTCTGCTCGGCCGGCCGGTGCCCGGCCCCGTCGCGGCGGTGGGGTGGGCGCTGGTCATGCTCAAGGTCGGCTTCGACTCCGTCCTCATGATGACGTTCCGGCAGCAGGTCACCCCTGCCGGCCTCATGGCCAGGGTCAACGGCACCATGCGCGTGCTCTTCACCGGCGCCGTCACCCTCGGCTCCGCAACGGCCGGCGCCCTGGCCACGACCGCCGGCATCCGCTGGGCCCTAGGAGCCTCGGCCGCCTGCCTGGCCTGCGTCTGGATCCCGATCGCCCTGTCACCGGTACGTCGAATGACGACGCTTGGGGGTGGGGGGTAGGGGGGGAGGGGGGGGGGGTGCGGAGGTGCAGCGGTCTGAGGTGGGTGGTGGGCTGATGATCTCGGCCGGGGGTCGGCGGGGTGGTGGGTTGAGGTCAAGACAGGCTGGCAGCAGGGGGAGGGGTGGGGGGCGGGGGTCCGGTGGCTTTTGCCTGGGGCGGGTGGGGTGTTGGCCGCCGTACTCGCGTCGTCACGGATGCGGGTGCGTGAGGAGACC
>NZ_JBIBIZ010000011.1:154347-411346 GCF_042958085.1 Streptomyces sp. NPDC008001
ACCTTGCGCGTGGGTTGTGGCTGGCGGGGAGCTGGCTGCTGCCGCGATGTGGTGCCTGCCGTCGTGGGCGCTTCGCTCAGCTCGCCACCGTCGTGGCTGAGCGGGCGACTGTCCCTGAGTGGGGGCTGGTGGGATGGGGCGGAGCTGGTGGGACAGCTGAGGTGCGCGGCGGGCAGTTAAGCCCCGTTATCCACCCGCATGAGGGCCAGACCGGTTGATAGTGGGGCTCAGAAGGGCGAACAAGCGGCCAGAGAGCAGTTGGGGCCCCGATATCCACCCCTACGACGCTCAGGCCGGTTGATTATCGTGCAGAGAAGGGCGAGCAGCCCGCCAGAGGGCAGTTGAGCCCCGATATCCACCGCCATGACCCTCCGGCCGGTGGATTTCGTGCCAAGAACAGCCCACCAGCCGCCAGCCCCCTCCCCTCCGCACCCACCTGCTCAGCCACAACGGTGGCGCGCCTAGCGAAGCGCCCACGACGGGCCCAGACACATCGCGGCAGCAGCCAGCTCCCCGCCAGCCACAACCCACGCGCAAGGTCTCCTCACGCACCCGCATCCGCGACGGCAGGAGTACGGCGGCCAACACCCCACCCACCCCAGGCAAAAGCAACCGAACCCAAGCCCCCCACCCCTCCCCCTGCTGCCAGCCTGTCTTGACCTCCACCACCTACGGAATGACCGCAGCGTTACGGAAACACATCAACACCCCACGGGACACGGCGCGCCCGGCGCCGCGCGGTTCGGCGAGCAGGTCACCAGGGCCAGCGACAGGAACAGCGGTCGGGCGAGGTAGAAGCCCAGTGACACGTCACCCCCACGGCGCAGGGTGTCCGCAGCGGAAGCGGCACGGTGAGCCAGCTGAGCGGCATCAGCCTCCTCTGCGGACAGGAAACGCGGGGCGAACAAGAAGAGTTGCCCGGCGAGCCAATCCGCAGCCTCCTCCGGCATCGCCCAAGAACCCCGCACGAGGTCCTCCCTCTTGCGAAGCCAGTGGGCCGTCTCCATCGGCGGCACCTCGCACTCCCCGAACGCCTCGGCCCCGGGTCGGCGTGCTCCCTCCCTGTCGAACACCGCCTTGTCGCCCACCCACAGATAACCGTGTACGTGCACCGGCCCTCCCGCCGCGCGAGAGGCGGCCCCGCCCGCGCGGGGCCGCCACCCAGCACCGCTAGGCCGAAAGCCCGAACCGGCGCGGATCGATACCGGCGGCATCCAATTCCGCCGTCGTAAACCTCAGCGGCTCCGCCGCCGGACGCTTACTGTCCCCCAGCGCCCAGATCCCCTCGCCGATCCGGGCAAGGGTGACGCACGACTCGCCGTCCGGGTGCGTATTGCCACCGCACGCCTTGACGAACCGGGCGCCTTCGAGAGGGATCGCGTACGGGTCGAGACGGTTGTTCATGGGGCACCTTCCTTTCTGAGGTGCGCCCATTTTCGGCCTGCATGCGAGGGGCGTTCTAGCTTCTTTCCCGTTCACGAAAGAACTCCTCCCGAATGCCTTCCACCAGGGATCGCATTTCGTGCCCGTAGAGCGCTGCGGCAGAAAACCGCTCAAATGTTTCGGAATGGAGACGTACGTCGCTCGGCTCGCGGGTCGTGAACTCCGCATGGAACGTCTCTACCAGGACCAGCCGGTCGTCGTGGAGGCTGAAGCACGTCATGGGAAAGTCCGGCATGTGGCGGTTCAGCGGCAGCACGCCGATGCGGACATTGGACAGGCGGGAGAGTGAGACCAGCCGGTCGAGCTGGACGGCCATGACGGACGGTTCACAGATCAGCCATCTCAGCACGTGTTCACAGATCAGGAACTGGAACGCTCGCGCCGGCTGGTACAGGGCGCGCTGCCGTTCCAGCCGCGCGGCCATCGTCCTTGCCCGGCTTTCCTCCGGCAGCGCAGGCGGGAGAGCGAAGACGGCTGCCATGTATTCCGGTGTCTGGAGCAGTCCTGGAACCAGCTGACCTTGAAACAATCGAAGGGTGGCCGTTCGGTCCTCGATGGCCTGGATGGTCCGCTGGTGCTTCCACGGTCCCATGCGGCGCAACAGCCGCCAGGCCGTCGCCTCCGTCGCCTCCATACGTGCGGCTTCCAAGAATTCGGCCTTGGCCTCCTCGGAAACGCCGAGCGCGGCGAGGATCAGCTCGACGTCTCGCAACGTAGGGCGGACGCGTCCGTTCTCGATCTTGGAGAGCTTTCCGGCAGACATGGAGGCCCTACGGGCCACGGCTTCACCGGTGCGGCCGGCTGCCGTTCTGACATCCCGTAGGGCCTTACCCAATTCGACATGGCTGCTCAGTTGCGCTGCTCCCAGTATTCAGCGAAAGGCACGGCATGGGCCTGTGCAATGTCTCGATACCGCAGGTATTCGCCGAGTCGCTCGTGCGGGAGCTTGTCCGCTCCAGTGAACCTGCCGGACGGCGTGTAGTGCATGCGGTAGACCTCGGCATCATCGAACAGCCAGAAGTCGTGGTCCGGCAGCCCATGGACATGCTGGTGGGACAGGTCGATGATCCCGATGTTCTCTCCGGCGGCGATATTTCCCGGGTACGCCGAGAGCTCGTAGCGGAGATAGTCGGTCAACGGAGACCGAAGAACATGCACCCGTGCGACCGCCTTCCCCCGGTCCGTCATGGACCGGACCCAGGGGTTGTCACTCCACTCGGGCGGCATGGGCTTGCCCGCCAGAAATGCCTCGAACTCTTCCCGCTCGTCGTCGACGTCGTACGCGCTCAGCGTCTCCAGCCGGAAGGCCGAGGACTCGAACGTGTCGAAGAGACGCCCGAACTCATCCCCGGCCAGCACCGAAGTAGCCCTCCAGAACGGCGGCGGGAACGAGAACAGCAGTCTCTCCCTCCGGCAGGTTGAGCTGGGCAAGCCGATCGGGGTCGGTGAGGATGTAGCCCTGCACCACGTAGTCCCCGGCGTCCTCCGTGCGCCACAGCGTCGGGCACGTTCCGTTCTTGCAGTCAGGGTCCCCCGACAGTTTTTGCAGCATCCCTGCCCCCTTCGTGGTCGGCGGTCCCGTCCGATGCTGCCCAGGACTGGCACGCAGGGCAAGAACCAGTCCTTTCCAATACGGGAAAGAGGGTGAAGCCGCGGTGCTTCGCCGATGCCGCGCCTCCAGACGGCTGCCTCCGGTGGCCCGGTGTGCCGGTGGGGCGATGGCTGGGGTCAAGGCAGGCGGGTCGGCAGAGGACAGTTGAGCCCCGTTGCCCGCCAGCATCTCGGCCCGGTCGGTTGATTTCCGTTCCCGTCCACCATCTGCAGGCGGCCGCCCAGCCACAATGGCGGCGCGTTGAGCGAAGCGCCCACGTCGGGCCCGGCCACATCGCGGCAGCAGCCAGCTCCCCCTCAGCCCACACCTATGCGCAAGGTCTCCTCACGCTCCCGCGGGCATGACGGCAGGAGTACGGCGGCCAACCGCCCACCTGCCCCAGGCAAAAGCCACCGGACCCGCACCCCCCACCCCTCCCCCTGCTGCCAGCCTGCCTTGACCCGCGCCCACCACTCGCCCTCATGTCGCCCACTGCCCGCCCTGGACCCCACGGATGAATGCCGTCCACGCCGCGGCAGGGGTGACGACAGCGGGGCCGTTCTGCTGTTTGGTGTCGCGTATGCCGACGTGGTCGGCGAGAACCGATACCGATACGCATGTGCCCCCGTTGTCCTGGTTGCTGTGCGAGGACTTGAACCAGTCTGACTCGTCGGCCACATCGAGGGACCTGAGGTAGGCGTTAATGGTCTTCGACCTCTCTTGTTAGTCGGTGCAGAAACTCAGCCGTTTGGGCCGGTGCCAGTGCCCCGTCGCGCATTGCGTCGAACCTTCGGTCGTACTTCCAGACCTCGCGCTTCCTGTCGGACACCGTTGTGCCTGCAGATCCTTCGTCCATGACGACGGGGTCGAGGCCGTAGCCGAACTCCAGGAGAACGAAGTTGGAGGTCGCCCGAAAGGTGCTGCGAGCCAGTGGGATGATCTGGACTGTCACATGATCGAGTGCCGCCATGCGCTCGATCTCCAGATACTGCTCGCGCATGATGTCCGGACTGCCGACCATCCGACGGAGGGCGGCCTCATCCAGAATGACGCGCAGTTCTACAGGGTCGTCACAGGTGAGGATGTTCTTGCGTGCCATGCGAAGCGCGACGGACTGGTCAACGAACTCACTTGTCCTCTCCTCTACGTGCTTCGCGCTCATAAACAGAGCGCGAGCGTAGTTCTCGGTTTGGAGGAGGCCGAAGACTACCTGTGAGTGCCAAGCACGCATTGTGTGAGCGTCGGCCTCCAGGCCCACGTACAACGTCGTGCCCGACGGCATGATGTTCTGGTAGGGCCTGTACCAGTCCTTGCTGAGCGAGTCGCGGTGGAGTGCAAGCAACTGATCTCGGTCGTCCGGATCGTTGACGCCGTAGAAATCGAGCAGGTCTTCCAGGTCGCGGACGCGTGGGAGCTGATTGTGTCCGGACTCGACCCTGTGGATCTTGGTGTGTGAGCTCTCGATGGCCTCGGCGGCATCCTTTGTGCTGTACCCCTTCCTCTCTCGGAGGCGGCGGAGCTCTTTGCCTAGCTCCCTCCGACGGAACGTCGGACCGCGTCGTGCTGCCACTTTGAGCCCTCCCGGTGCTGTACCCCGTGCCGCGCCCCTGTACCCCGAGGGCCCGCCCATGCTGGTTCGTGACAAGGCCGAGTTGCCCTTCGAGGTAGGTGTGTTGGCAGTCTTCCACCCCCTGTCCATTGGTGTGCAAGCCATGCCCAGGGCTAGGCATATGCCAATTCTTCTAAGAACTTTGGGAAAGCTTGTGAGTGAACGTTTCGCTGCGGGACCGTAGTTGAGCCGGTCCGGTACAGGTCGGCGCATCCCCCACCCGCTCGCATAGGAGCCGACCCATGCCTCCATTCCCCCGCACCGCCCACACCGGCGGAGGGCTCGCCTACACCCTCCCGCCGCCCGCGGCGACCGGCATCGACGCGACGATTCGCGACGCCGTCGCCATGGACCGCTGGCTCCCCGCGCCCACCCGCGTGAGCGCCATCGCAGACCGGCTCCGGGCCTACATCGGTGACGTGACCAAGGCGCTCGAAGGGGACAACCGCGAGGACGTTCTCGTCGCCGTGCGCGAGGCGCGGCACCGGGTCGGGCTGGGGACGGGTGACGGTTATACGTCCGCGATCACGTACACCCGGGGCCTCGGGCTCGCCGCTCAGGAGCTTCGCCGCTTCGAGCGGGGGACGGCATGAGGCAGGCCTGGCGGACCATCCGCACGTGGTGGTGCCTCTACGGGCAGTTCTCCTGGCCCGTACGCCTCCTTCTACCCGGCCGCCGCCGGGCCTGCGCAGCCGTCCGCGCGTACTGCGCGGACCCCGGCGTCCAGGACGAGTCCCTCCGCCGGCTCGCCCTGCGCATCACTGTGGTCCCGCTCGCCCACACCAGCGGCCCGCCGGCGCTCTCGTCCCCGCCGGGCTGCACCTGCGGCAGGGCCGCTTAACATTCGACGGAGAACAGGAGAACGAGCACAGCACCCGAGGAGCAATCGTGACCGACCTGGCGGCGTCCATATCCCTGCAGCAGGAGATCGCCCGGGAGCTCCAGGTGAGCGCCTCCTTCGACGCGCAGCAGGAGATCGAGCGCCGGGTGGCCTTCCTCGCTGATCAGCTGATGTCCTCGGGGCTGCGTTCGCTCGTGCTGGGCATCAGCGGCGGCGTGGACTCCACGACCGCCGGGCGGCTGTGCCAGCTCGCGGTCGAGCGGGTGCGCGCCGCCGGGCGCGAGGCGACGTTCTACGCGATGCGGCTGCCGTACGGGACCCAGGCCGACGAGAAGGACGCGCAGCTGGCGCTGGAGTTCATCCGGGCCGACCGGGTCCTGACCGTCGACGTGAAGCCCGCCAGTGACGCCGCGCTGGCCGCGGCTCTGGCCGGCGGGACGGTCTTCCGTGACGCGCACCACCAGGACTTCGTGCTCGGCAACATCAAGGCCCGGCAGCGCATGATCGCCCAGTACGCGGTGGCGGGCGCGCACGACGGGCTGGTCGTGGGCACCGACCACGCGGCCGAGGCGGTCTCCGGCTTCTTCACCAAGTTCGGCGACGGCGCCGCCGACGTGGTCCCGCTCACCGGCCTGACCAAGCGGCGCGTGCGGGGCGTCGCAGAGGCCCTGGGCGCACCGGCCGGGCTGGTCTGGAAGACCCCGACCGCCGACCTGGAGAACCTGGACCCGGGCAAGGCCGACGAGGACGCGCTCGGCGTCACCTACGACGACATCGACGACTTCCTGGAGGGCAAGCCGGTCGGGGAGGCCGCCCACGGGACCATCGTCCGCCGCTACCGGCTCACCGAGCACAAGCGGCAGCTGCCGATCGCCCCCTGAGCCCGGCCCTTGGGCCGTTTCCCGGCCCCGGGCCGTTTCCCAGCCCTTGGGCCGCTGACCGGCCCGGCCCGGCCGGTCAGCGCAGGTCCCTGCTGCGGACGTACCGCAGCCCGAACCCGTCCTCATACGGGTCGCCGTCCGAGCCGATCAGCCCCCATATGGGCTGCATCGGCAGCCAGGTCAGACCCAGCAGCCAGCGTCCCACGGTCTGCCAGAAGCGCGGCCGCCCGCCGTCGGCCTCGCGCACCACGCGCGTCATGAGCAGGAACTTGCCCACGGTCGTCCGGAAGATCACGGGCCCCAGCACGTGATGGACGAACGACACCCCGAACAGGCACCCGGCCACACAGGCCCAGAAGACCCCGACGGGCTTGTCCTCCGCGAGCCGGAGGCCGAGCGCGAGACCGGCGACGACCGTGATGGTCCCGTCGATCGCGGCGGAGAGCATCCGGCGCTCGTCACCGACCGCCTCGGGCACGGCGGGACGCTGCGGGTAGGAGGGCGGATAGGGAGACGGGTAGGGAGAGGCCTGCTGCTGGCCGTACGGATGCGGAGGGCCCGAGGCGTACGGCCCGGTCGGGTACTGCTGAGGCTGCTGGGGCTGGTGCTGACGCTGATGCTGGTAGTCGATCACGGGCGCACATCCTGCCCCACCCATGTGACGACTGCTTCTCAGCTCGGTCATGAGACGGGCGTTTCTCCTCAGCCCTTCACCTCCTCACCCCTTCACCTCCTCTCCCAGAAACACCGGGTTCGTCATCGCCACCATCGGCCCCGGCACCCCGGACGCCCCTCCGTCCGCGGCCGGGCGCCGCACCTCCGCCCGTACGTAGGCCGCTTGCGAGGGCGTCGTCCGCCACTCGACCGCTCCGGCCTTCGCCAGCGGTGTCGTGAAGAGCCGCCCCTGATCCGTCACGAACGACGCCGTGCAGCCCTCCGGCACCCCCGACACCTCCAGCCGCACCGTCACCTCCGCACCGGACGCCACCCGCAGCCGCTCGCCGATCCCCGCGTGTGCGCCGCGCCCGCCGCCGACCGCGCCGAACGACAGCCGCACGGACGACGATTCCGCGATCCAGCTGCGGCCCGCCCGGATCCCCGCCTGCAGCGCCTGCCGAGACAGGCCGTCGGCCAGGACCACCGTCTGGGGCAGGCCGACCACCTGCGGTTCGCGGTGGGCGTCGCTGTTGCCCATGGCGGGCAGCCACCGGCCACCGTCCCGCACCGACGAGACCAGCATCGCGTCCCACGCGGCGATCGCCATCTCGTCGTCCGGCGTGTAGGGGCCGTTCCACACCTCCACCGCGTCCGCGTCCTCGAAGCCGAACTTCCAGTTGCAGCCCACGCAGGTCGCGTACGGGTGGGCCGGGACGACGAGGCCGCCCGCCCGGTGGATCGCGCGGGCGAAGCGCGGGAAGGCGTGGTCACGGGCGCGGTAGCGCCAGTCGACGAAGACGCCGGGGTCCGTGCCGAGGGCGACGACGTGGCCGTTGCGGGTGGTGACCTCCTCGCCCGTGAGGATCAGCAGGTCGTCGCCCCACAGGCCCTCCCACGCCCCGTGCGCGGAGGTTGTGTTGTGCTCGGTGGTGGTGATCCAGTCGAGCCCGGCGGCCCGCGCCGCGGCGGCGATCTCGGCGGGCGTGCGCTTGCCGTCGGAGTAGATGCTGTGCAGGTGGTTGTCGCCGCGGTACCAGGCGCGGCCGCGGCCCCGGGCGTGCTGCGGCGGGTACACGGGACGCGGCGTGGCGCCCGCCTCCCCGTACCGCAGCGTGACGGTCACCTCGTAGGCGAGGCCCTGCGGCGCGACGGTGTACGGGCCGAGGACGACGTGCCAGGTGCCGGGCCGCACGGGGCCGGGCAGATAGCCGGGCGTGGCCCGGCCGGCGCTGATCGCGAACTCGGTCCGCGCACCCCCGGACCAGCCGCGGAAGCCCGCGCCGCCCAGCCCCGTACCGCGCTCGTCGAAGATGCCGATGTCGCACGCGTTGCCCTGGGTGCCGTCGGGCACGGCCGGTCTGTCGTACGTGTACGAGACCGCGATCTCGCGCACGCCGGACGGCACTTCCACGGGCAGGTACACGTAGTCGGGCGCTCCGGCCGGCAGCCGCCCGGAGACCCTGCGGGTCTCCTCCCGCCCGGCCCGGCCGTCCGCCGGTCCCTCCGCGTTCGCGAACGTCACGGTATCGAGGGTAAGCACGCCCGCCGCCCCCGCGGCGGCCGTCGTCATCCTGAGCAGATCGCGTCGGTGCATCCGTCTCATAGCGTCCTCCCGCGGAAGGGGCCCGGCTGTCCTCTGCGGGGCCTCCGGCCGGCCCCAGCTGGCCCCGGCTGCCCCCCCGGCCGTATTCCTGCTCTCCCTGGCTGTCCCTGACTGTCCTCCGGGGGCACTGTTGTACGCCCCGGTGGCGCGCAGGGGTACGGGGACGCCCGCGATTGCGACATTCGCGTGTCCGCTCCGCCCCGCCGAGGGCCCGCCGGGCCCGTTTGGGCTTACGGTGAGCCCCATTCCGGGGAGGTCGTCCCCGGCCAGGTCATCAGGAACCAGGACGCCAAGGAGGTGCCGCCGCATGCGGATCGCAACCACGGTCTTCCTCACCGACGAGACGATCAGCCCGGTCCGGCTCGCGAGCGAGCTGGAGCAGCGGGGCTTCGCCGGGCTGTACCTGCCGCAGCACACGCACATCCCGGTCAGCCGGGAGACGCCGGCGCCGACGGGCGACCCGCTGCCGCGCGAGTACGGGCGCGCCCTCGATCCGCTCGTGGCGCTGGGGCAGGCCGCGGCCGTGACCGAGCGGATCGAGCTCGGCACGGGCGTCCTGCTGGTCGCCCAGCACGACCCGGTCGTGCTCGCCAAGCAGATCGCGACGCTCGACTTCGTCAGCGGCGGGCGCTTCACTCTGGGCATCGGATACGGCTGGAACGTGGAGGAGGCCGCCGACCACGGCGTCGAGTGGAAGACCCGGCGCGCCCTGGTCCGCGACCGGATGGCGCTGATGCGGGCGCTGTGGGCCGAGGAACCGACCGGCTATCGCGGCGAGTTCGACTCGGTCGGCGCGAGCTTCGCGCACCCGAAGCCGCTGCGGACGCCGCGGCTGCGCGGCGCCGACGTGCCGCACCTCGTCGGCCCGCGCACCCTGATCGGGGGAGGCGCCGGGCCGAAGCTGTTCGCGCACGTCGCGGAGTACGCGGACGGCTGGATGCCCGTCGGCGGCAGCGGCCTGAAGGAGACGATCCCGCAGTTGCGCCGGGCCTGGCAGGAGGCCGGGCGGCCGGGCGAGCCGCAGGTCGTGCCGTACGCGGTGCACCCCTCGGCGGGGAAGCTCGCCTACTTCGCCGACCTGGGGCTGGAAGAGGTCGTGGTGGGGCTGCCGTCGGCGGAGGAGACGGAGATCCTGCGGGCGCTGGACGCGCACGCGGACTTCCTCTGAGCGCCGCGCGGGCGTGGGCGGTGGAGGGCACGGCCCGGTCATCACACGTCCCCCCCCCCCGCGAGCCGGCCGGCCCCGTAACCCGCCGCCATGACCGGGTGTCATACGGAGGCAACCTCCGTCTCACGTGACGATCCGCACACGAGTCGTTGCCCGCCCTCCTCCGGACGGACCGTCACCCGCTCGTATGCTCGGACAATGACTTCCACCCCGCCGCCCCCGCAGGGACCCGCACCGACCGCCAACGCCATGCGGCGCGCGCTCAAACGCGCACGGGACGGTGTGGCCCTGGACGTCGCCGAGGCCGCCGTCCTCCTCCGGGCCCGCGGCGCGGACCTGGACGACCTGTGCGCGTCCGCCGCCCGGGTGCGGGACGCGGGACTGGAGGCCGCCGGGCGCCCCGGCGTCATCACCTACTCGAAGAGCGTCTTCATCCCCCTCACCCGCCTCTGCCGGGACAAGTGCCACTACTGCACCTTCGCCACCGTCCCCGGCAAGCTGCGCCGCGCCGGCGAGGGCATGTTCATGTCCCCGGACGAGGTCCTGGCCATCGCCCGCCGCGGCGCCGAGCTCGGCTGCAAGGAAGCCCTGATCACCCTCGGCGACAAGCCCGAGGACCGCTGGCCCGAGGCCCGCGAGTGGCTGGACGCGCACGGCTACGACGACACCATCGCGTACGTGCGCGCCATCTCCATCCGCATCCTGGAGGAGACGGGGCTGCTGCCCCACCTCAACCCCGGCGTCATGACGTGGACGGACTTCCAGCGCCTCAAGCCGGTGTCGCCGTCGATGGGCCTGATGCTGGAGACCACGGCCCGGCGGCTGTGGAGCGAGCCGGGCATGCCGCACCACGGCTCGCCCGACAAGGAGCCCGCCGTCCGCCTGCGCCACCTGGAGGACGCGGGCCGCAGCTCCGTGCCCCTCACCAGCGGGCTGCTGATCGGTATCGGGGAGACGCCCGAGGAGCGCGCCGAGTCGCTGTTCGCGCTGCGCCGCGTCGCCCGCGCCTACCACGGCATCCAGGAACTGATCATCCAGAACTTCCGCGCCAAGTCGGACACGGCCATGCGCCGCATGCCGGACGCCACCCTGGACGACCTGGTCGCCACCGTCGCCGTCGCCCGGCTCATCATGGGCCCCTCCGGCTGCCTCCAGGCTCCGCCCAACCTGGTGGCCGGTGAGTTCGCGCGCCTCATCGGCGCCGGCATCGACGACTGGGGCGGCGTCTCGCCCGTCACTCCCGACCACGTCAACCCCGAGCGCCCCTGGCCGCAGATCGAGGAGCTCGCCGAGCGCTCGGCGGCCGCCGGCTTCCGGCTCCGGGAACGCCTCGCCGTCTACCCGGAGTTCGTCCAGCGCGGCGAGCCCTGGCTGGACCCGCGCATCCTGCCGCACGTCCGCGCGCTGGCCGACCCCGAGACGGGCCTGGCCGACGAGAACGCGGAGGTCAAGGGCATCCCCTGGCAGGAGCCCGAGGACGTCTTCGTCCCCTCCGGCCGCACCGAGCTGCACCACACCATCGACACCGAGGGCCGCACCGCCGACCGGCGCGACGACTTCGACGAGGTCTACGGCGACTGGGAGGCGCTGCGCGAGGCCGCCGCGCCCGGCATGGTGCCCGAGCGGATCGACGGCGACGTGCGGGAGGCGCTGCGGCAGGCCGCCGACGACCCCACCCGGCTCACCGACGACCAGGCGCTCGCCCTGCTGCACGCCGACGGGCCGGCCCTGGACGCCCTCTGCCGCGTCGCCGACGACCTGCGCCGCTCGGTCGTGGGCGACGACGTCACCTACATCGTCACCCGCAACATCAACTTCACCAACGTCTGTTACACCGGCTGCCGCTTCTGCGCCTTCGCCCAGCGGCGCACCGACGCCGACGCGTACACCCTCTCCCTCGACCAGGTCGCCGACCGGGCCGCCCAGGCGTGGGACGTCGGCGCGGTCGAGGTGTGCATGCAGGGCGGCATCCACCCCGACCTGCCGGGCACGGCCTACTTCGACATCGCGCGGGCGGTGAAGGAGCGGGTGCCGGGCATGCACGTGCACGCCTTCTCCCCGATGGAGGTCGTCAACGGCGCGACCCGGACGGGCCTGTCCGTACGGGAGTGGCTGACCGCGGCCAAGGAGGCCGGACTGGACACCATCCCCGGCACGGCGGCGGAGATCCTGGACGACGAGGTCCGCTGGGTCCTCACCAAGGGCAAGCTGCCCGCCGCCACCTGGATCGAGGTCGTGAAGACCGCGCACGAGGCCGGGATCCGCTCCTCGTCCACCATGATGTACGGGCACGTGGACCAGCCGCGGCACTGGCTCGGGCACTTCCGGCGGCTCGTCGAGATCCAGCGGGAGACGGGCGGGTTCACGGAGTTCGTGACCCTCCCCTTCATCCACACGAATGCGCCCGTGTACCTCGCCGGCATCTCCCGGCCCGGTCCGACCATGCGGGACAACCGCGCGGTCACGGCCATGGCCCGGCTGCTGCTGCACCCGCACATCACCAACATCCAGACGAGCTGGGTCAAACTGGGCGCGGAGGGTGCGGCGGAGATGCTGCGCTCCGGCGCGAACGACCTGGGCGGGACGCTGATGGAAGAGACCATCTCCCGCATGGCGGGCTCCTCGTACGGCTCGTACCGCTCGATCCGCGACCTGGCCGCCATCGCGGAGGCGGCCGGGCGGCCGTCGCGGATGCGGACGACGCTGTACGGGGAGGTGCCGGCGGAACGGCGGGAGGCGGCGCTGGCTTCGGACGGGCACCTGCCGGAGCTGCTTCCGGTCCTGGACGACTAGGCGACTAGGCCATCGGACGGCTGGACGGCCGGTCTCGGGACGTTCCCGGATGTTGCGGACCTGTTGAGATGCCTCGACAGGTCCGCAACGGTGCGCCGTCTAGGGTGGCCCGCATGTCTTGGCCTCAGAATCCTCAGCAGCCCCACCAGCCGCCGCAGCCGCATCCGCCCCAGCCCCCGCAGGGCACCCCGCAGGGCGGCGCGCCGTGGGGTGGGCCGGAGGCCACTGCCGTCGACCAGCCGGCCGTCGCCCCGCCGAACGGCGGGGTCCACGCGGCGCCCACCGCCTTCGCGCAGCCCGCGGTGACGCCGCCGCATCCGCAGCAGGCCGCGCCGAACGGCGGCGCGCACGCCCAGCCGACGGTCTTCGCCCAGCCCGCGGTCCAGCCGCCGCACCCGCAGCAGGCCGCCGGCGGGCCGCCCCCGCCGCCGGGCGGCTGGACGGCTCCGGCGCCGGCTCCGGCGCCCGCCCCGGGAGCCCCGTCCGGCAACGGCGGCGGAACGAACAAGACGATGCTCGCCGTCATCGGCGGTGTCGTGGCCCTCGCCGTCATCGGCGGCGGCGCGTTCTTCCTCCTCAAGGGCGGCGACGGCGACAAGAAGGACACCAAGGCCGGCGGCACCTCGCAGGCCTCGGGCGCCCCCGCGGCGGGCGACCAGCAGAAGCCCGCCCCGGACGCGGGCGGCAACAGCGCGGCCCCGTCCGACGGCGGCCCGCCGGCCGTGCCCGCCGGCTGGCAGACGCAGACCAGCAAGGAGCACAAGCTCCAGTACTCCGTGCCCGGCGCGGGGGAGAAGTGGAAGGTCTTCCCGCAGGACACGATGCTGGCGTACACCGACGCGTCCGGTAAGCCGCAGATCACGATGCGCGACACGGCCAACTTCAGCGAGGGCGGCTGCGCTTCGTCCGCCAACCCCAACGCCATCGGCGAGGCCGGCAAGGGCCAGCTCGCGACCGTCGGCACGGCGGGCGGCGACAAGTCCCTGAGCATCCAGGAGAACGCCCGCAACTGGGCGGGCAACTGGGGCGTCTACGCGTACGGCGGTCTGGGCAACAAGCCCAAGATCGAGGTCAGCCAGGCCGCGCCCTGGAAGCAGAACGGCATCGAGGGCTGGACCGCCACCGCCAAGGTGCAGGTCCTCAACCGCCCGAGCCCGTGCGTGCCGCCCACGGCCCTCGTCAAGAGCATCGTCTGGAAGCTTCCCAGCGGGGACTTCAGCAGCTGGATCATGTACGCCGACCAGGGCGTCTCCGGCGCGCTGCCGGAGTCGCGGATCGACGAGATCATGAAGACGGTCCGCCCGCTCAAGGGCTGAGACCGCTCACCGGTGAGACCCGCCGGGGCTGAAACCGCTCAACGGCTGAGAACGAGAAGGGGCCGGGACACCATGACCACCACCGCACTGTGGAGCCGGGCGCAGCAGCAGGACTTCCGCGCCCGCGTCCGCGGCTGCCTGCTCGGCGGGGCGATCGGTGACGCGCTCGGGGCGGGCATCGAGTTCCACTCGCTCCACGCGATCCGCGACGCCCACGGGCCCGCCGGCGTCCGCGACTACGTGCGGGCCTACGGGCGGCGCGGCGCCGTCACCGACGACACGCAGATGACGCTGTTCACCGTCGACGGCCTGATCCGCGCCGAGATCCGCGCCGAGGTGCGGCGCGACACCGCCGCCCGGGACGCCCCGGCGGACGTGCACCGCGCCTACCTTCGCTGGCGTGCCACCCAGCGCCATCAGGGTCCCGACCTGCGTGACCCCGCCCTCGGCTGGCTGGGCCGCCAGGAGTGGCTCTACTCGCAGCGGGCCCCCGGCAACGCCTGCCTGTCCGGGCTGGACGACGACCGGATGGGCACCCTCGCCGCGCCGAAGAACCCGGAGTCCAAGGGCTGCGGCACGGTGATGCGCTCGGCGCCGTTCGGGCTGCTGGTGGACCGGGAGCCCGCGGAGGTCTTCCGGCTCGCCGCCGAGTGCGCCGCCCAGACGCACGGCCACCCCTCGGGCGTCCTGGCGGCGGCCGCCTTCGCGGCCATCGTGCACGGCATCGTCCGCGGCGGGACGCCGGAGAGCTCCGTGCACCAGGCGCTCGGCCTGCTGGCGCAGTGGTCCGGCCACGAGGAGACCACGGCGGCGCTCCGGCAGGCGCTCGACGCCGTACGCCAGGGCGCGCCGTCGGCGGAGCGGCTCGAAGCGCTCGGCCAGGGCTGGGTGGCCGAAGAGGCCCTTGCCATGGGCGTCTACTGCGCGCTCGTCGCCGAGGACATGCGCCACGGGCTGCTGCTCGCCGTCAACCACAGCGGCGACTCCGACTCCACCGGTTCGCTCTGCGGCAACCTGCTGGGCGCCCTGCACGGCGAGACCGCGCTGCCGGCCGACCTGCTCGCCGAGCTGGAGGGACGGGCCGTGATCGCCGAACTCGCCGACGACTTCGCGATGGAGCTCACCCAGGCCTCCCAACTGCACGGCCCGGAAGCGACCTCCACGATCTGGGCGGAGCGCTACCCGCAGATGTGACGGCAGGCACGGCAGAACCCCCTCGGCCGGGACGACGGTCCGGTCGAGGGGGTTCTGTGCGGTTCTGCCTGTGAAGGGTGGTGACGTCGTATCGGCGGGACTTGTCAGAAGTCGTATGCGCGACGGGAAACGGTCGTCACAAACGCGGACCAGGCGGCCGGCGCGAAACCGAGAATCGGCCCCTGAGGGTCCTTGGAGTCACGGACCGCGATGGACTGGGGGAGGGGGGAGGCGACCTCCACGCAGTCGCCGTTGGCGAGCGAGTACGAGGACTTGCGCCACGTGGTGTTTCCCTGCTGGATGGCCATGATTGCTCCCATGCCTTGGTGAGTATGTGCCTTGATCAGAAACGCCGGTCGGAAGCCGGTTTCCCGAGGTGCGACCGACGTTACGCGCCAACATCAGCTGACGAATGGCCCATTCACTCGACCGGATGGCATATTCGGGAACGCCCTTCACGGTTGACGGGCGGAGGGTGTACCGTGCGGCGCCGCGTCAGACCTCCGCGGTCCACTCCTCCGCGATCCGGTCGATGAACTGCCGGGAGTGCTCCGCGTTGAGGGCCTGCATTCGCAAATGCTCATACATGACGCTGTAGATCTGCACGTCGTTCGGCTTCTCCAGGTAGAGATCGCTGGTGATCCCCTCCAGATAGACCGTGCTCGCGTCCTGCGGGTCGTTGAACTCGAGGATGGAGAACTTTCCGTACATGCCCGGATGCGCACCCACGTCATAGGGCAGCACCTGCACCGTGATGTGCGGTTCCAGACTGAACTGCACGAGCTGCCGCATCTGTTCCGCCATGATCTCGCGGTTGCCCACGATCCGGCGCAGCGCCGACTCGTCGATGACGGCCCAAAGCCGCAGCGGATTCTCCGGATCGGTGATCCGTTCCTGCCTGCGCATCCGCACCTGCACGCGGCGCTCGATATCGGCGGCCGTCGCCTCGGGCCAGGAGCCCTCCGTCACGGCGCTCGCGTAATTGGGCGTCTGGAGCAGACCCGGTACGAGGGACGCCTCGTACACGCGCAGTGAGGCCGCGTCCGTCTCCAGGCCGATGTAGACGCTGTAGGGAATGTCGCCGAACGCGTGCCACCAGCCCTGCTGGCGCGACTCCTTGGCCATCTGCATCAGCGAATCGACAATGCGGTGGTCCTCGACCCCGTACACCCCGCAGAGATCGCGCACGTCGCGCTGGCTGATGCTGCGGCGGCCGTTCTCCAACCGGCTGATCTTCGACTGCGAGACGAGTAGCCGCTCGGCGACCTCCTCGGCGGTCATGCCCTTGAGCTCGCGGAGCTTGCGCAGCTCCTGCCCCAAGCGGCGCCGCCTAACGGTGGGATTGACACTGGACGCCACGGGACGCACCTCCGGCTCCGTCATGCTGCTGTCTCCTGACCTCGCAGCCTGCCACCACATGCCGGGGCGGCGCTGGAAAATGCCACACAGAGTCCGCCTGCGGTGAACGGTTTGCCGGGGCCGGCCGCGACGGGCCGTGCATCATCCCGTGCATGTGTACGCGGGGTGGCGGACCGGACCGCCGTCCCGGGCGGCCGGCCCGCCACCCCGCGCGATGATGCGGCTCCCGGACCGGGCCGGAGGACTGCGCTGCGGTCGGTCGAGCACTGGGGGTGGTGCGAAGGTGATGCGGTGGTGGTGCAGCGGTGCGGTGGTGCAGTGGTGCCGAGGAGTGATGAAACACGTGCTGTCGTGCGTCGCGCTGTTCTCCGCGGCCCGTGAGGCGCTGCGGGCCCCGGCGGGCCTGTCGCGGCCCTGATGCGGCCCGGCCGCGGTCCTACGAGGCGGCGGCGCCTGCCCGGGCCATCACGGCTGCCCCCTGGGGCTCCTGCCGAGCGACCGCCGCACCGCCGCGGACGGACGTCCGCCGCCCGGACCCGCCGCCGTGCCCGGCCGCGCCGGAACCGGCCGCCGCCTGGGCCCGCCGGGGCTGCGCCCCGACGCCGTTCTGCACGTCCATCACGGCGTGCGCCACGAGGCCGCCCATCGGGTCGTGCCTGATCAGATCCCGCAGCCGCGAGCGGGACGACCGCCCCTCGTTGCCGGGGTAGAGGTGCTTGCCGAGACCCACCGCGTGGGCCAGGGCGGCGAGCGCCGCGGTCCGCGGGTCCGGCGGGACGCCGGTGCGGATCGCACTGTCCAGCCGGGCCCTGATCTCCCGGCTGATCGCGGTGTCCGTCGCCTGGTAGCGCGTCGTCGGCAGCACCCCGCACATCTGGCCCGCCACGGCATGCACCATGCCGCACCGCTCCAGGTGCGTGAGATACGTCTGGCGTAACCCCAGCCGGGGCCCGCCGATCCAGTGGACGGCGCGGACTGGACTGCCGCGGCGGCGCAGCAGTTCGAGCGCGGTGTCCAGCGTCGGATCTCCGGTCGGCCGCGGCATCACCACGGCGATACGATCCCCGTCTGGGGCTATCCGTCCAGCCAGAGCCAGCTCCACTAGCTGCGCCCCGGCGAGACCCAGGTCGAGCGACTGCGGCTGCGCCGTGGTTCCCGTGGCCGGGTCCAAAGCGAGCAGCAGAAGCTCCTCCGGAATTGTTCTGCGGCTCCTGCCCATCCATGCCTCCCCGCGTGGATGACTGACAGGGTGACCCCTCTCACATTGGTCTGTCGAGAGTGCGTGGTGGCTTCGGGTGGGAACCGGTAGGTATGTCGTCTCGTCTAGCACGACGGTGGGCCCGGTCGATCCCTTCTGGCGGTGCGGTTGCGCGGTGGCGGGGCTGCGACACAGGACACTGGTAAGCGTTTGAGAAGGTTCGGCCTGCGGGGTGCGGTGCACCCCGCGGTGGCGTATCGCGTTGGGAATTCGAGGAGGCATCGGTGGCGGGCGAGTCCCCCGGCAAGTCGGAGCAGCGGAAGTCGTCGGGGGAGACGACGCGCGGCGAGCACGACCCGCGACTCGGGGTTTTCCGGGAAACCAACGGAAAGCCGTCCGGGAAAGCTGACGCGCCCGAGAGCGCGGATGCCGCGGATGCCGCCGAAGGCGGCCGTGAGGAAGTGTCCGCGGCGCCCGGCGAGGCCGATGCGATCGCAAAGGCGGCGCCTGACGGCAACGCCGATGGCGAGGGCAACGGCGACGGCGACGGCAAGGGTGAGAGCAAGGGTCCGGGCCGGGTGCCCGGCGGTGACGCCCGGCTGAAGGCCGCGGTGGCGGCCTGGGTGGCCGGAACGGACGAGGACGAGGAGCCGGGTGAGTCCGGTGCGTCCGGTGACGCCGGCGAGGACGCCGCTTCCGGCAAGGACGGGAGCAAGGCCGTTCCCGCCGACCGGGCCACGGCCGTTTTCCGTACGGTGAAGCCGAAGGCCGGCGCCCCGTCCGGTGACGGCGGCAAGGAGGCCGGGTCCGGCTCCACCGCGAAGCCCGCTTCCGCGAACCGGCCGGTGAATGGTTCCTCTTCCGGCAACGGCAACGGCAGCAGCAACGGCAGCAGCAGCGGCAATGGCAGCGGCAAGGCTCCTGTTTCCGGCGAGGACGCCGCCTCCGGCAAGGACGGGGACAAGGCCGTTCCCGCCGACCGGGCCACGGCCGTTTTCCGTACGGTGAAGCCGAAGGCCGACGCCCCGTCCGGTGACGCCGGCGAGGACGCCGGTTCCGCCTCCGGTTCTGCGTCCGGTTCCGGCAAGGACAAGCCCTCCGCGCCCGTCGACCAGGCCACCGCCGTCTTCGGTGCGATCCGCCCCAAGGCGGGCAGCCCGGCCGGCGACGCCAAGGACAAGGGCGACGCCGAGGACGCGGCCAAGGGCAAGCCCTCTGCCGACGATCAGCCGACCGCGCTGATGAAGGCTCCCGAGGTGCCCGAGCGCAAGGCGCCCGCCAAGAGCAGCGCCGCCCAGGGCAAGCCCTCTGCCGATGATCAGCCGACCGCGCTGATGAAGGCCCCCGAGGTGCCTGAGCGCAAGACGCCCGCCAAGGCCCCCGTCAAGGCTGGCACGACCAAGGACAGCGCTGCCAAGACCGGCACCGCCAAGCCCGGCGCCCCCAAGGGCGAGCCGCGCGAGGACTCCGACTCCGAGCGGACCAGCCAGTTCGTACCGTTGAAGTCGCTCGACGGAGCCGCCGCCCCGGCCGCCCCCGGCAAGCCGGGCGCCAAGCCCGCCGCCAAGGCCGCGGCCCCGGCCGCCCCGCCCGCGCCCGCCGCCAAGGCGCCCGCGCCCGCGCCCGCCCCCGCCAAGCCGGCCATCCCGGTCAGCGTCGCCCCGCCGAAGCCGCAGGCCCCCGGCCCCGGTGGCGCCGCCGGTCAGCCGGCCGCGGAGCCCGCCGCGCCGCTGGACCTGCTCGCGCAGCTGACGAACACGCCTCCGCCGCCGGAGACGCCCGTCCGCACGGTCCTGCGCCGGGTGAAGATCTGGACGCCCCTCGTGGTCCTGCTGGCGATCGTCTTCTGCGTGGTGCAGGCGTTCCGCCCGCTGCCGGAGCCGAAGCTGGTGCTCACCGCGAACAAGGCGTTCAAGTTCGACGGCGACAAGGCGCAGATGACGTGGCCGACGTCCGGCCAGGCGTACGTCGAGGTGGACGGCCTCGGCAGCCTGGGCGAGTACGGCGAGGAGAAGCCCGTCCCGATCGCGAGCGTCACCAAGGTGATGACCGCGTACATCACCCTGCGCGACCACCCGATGCAGAAGGGCGACAAGAAGGGCGCCCTGATGACGGTCGACTCCAAGGCCGTGAGCGACTACCAGAAGGGCAAGCCCGAGGGCGAGTCCCTGGTCCGGGTGACCGAGGGCCAGAAGCTCTCGGAGTACGAGGCGCTGGAAGCGCTGATGCTGCCGTCGGCGAACAACATCGCCAAGCTGCTGGCCCGCTGGGACGCCGGTTCCGAGGAGGCGTTCGTCAAGAAGATGAACGACACCGCCAAGGACCTCGGCATGGTGAACACCACGTTCACCGACCCCAGCGGCTTCGACGCGACGACGAAGAGCACCGCGAAGGACCTGGTCAAGCTGGGTAAGAAGGCCATGGCCGACCCGGTCTTCAAGGAGATCTCGGGGCTGACGGAGTACATCGACAGCAACAACGAGAAGCAGAAGAACTTCAACCCGATCGTTCCGCTGTACGGCATCGGCATCAAGACGGGCACGACCACCGCGGCCGGCGGCAACCTGCTGTTCGCCGCGGAGAAGAAGATCGGCGGCACGACGCAGCTGATCATCGGCGCCGTGGTGGCCCAGCACAAGACGCCGATCATCGACTCGGTGGTCGCCGCGACGAAGGACGCGATCGAGTCCGCCAAGAAGGCGCTGGAGGCGAAGACGGTCGTCAAGAAGGGCGACGTCGTGGGCGCCGTGGACGACGGCCTCGGCGGCCGTACCCCGGTCGTGGCGACCAAGGACGTCACCGCCGTCGGCTGGTCCGGCCTGACGGTCGGCCTGGCGCTCAACGACGGCGGCCACAAGCTGCCGCACACGGCGAAGCCCGGCGCCGAGGTCGGCATGCTGACCGTCGGCAGCGGCCCCGGCCAGGTCCGGGTGCCGGTGGCGCTGAAGTCGGCACTGGCCGAGCCGGGCTTCGGTTCGAAGCTCACCCGCCTCGGCTGACGCGAGCGGGCGGCCCGGCAGGCACCGAGCCTGCCGGGCCGCCGCGGCGTGCTAGCGTCGCGAACGTCCGGCACGGCCCCGCGCCGTGCGCCTACCCGCAAGTCCGGGACAGCGTGAAGATGGGGGAAGACTTCGGGGGAAGACGGGGAGAGCCGCAGTGACCACCGTGGGCCCGGCACGGGCCGGCAAGCCGGACGAGCCGGGTAAGCAGGCCGGGCGGGCGACCGCATCCGCAGCAGCATCACCGGCCCCCTCCCCATCCGGCGAACCCGCCGGATCCACCGGATCCATCGAACCCACCGGATCGGCCGGATCCGCCGGAAGCACCCCCAGCGGGCCCCGGACGCCTCCGTCCCCCCGTGAGCGGCTGACCCGCGCCGGCCGTGCCCTGGCCGGCCGCCCCGTGCTGACCACCCTGGCCGTCGCGGCGGTGCTGCACCTGCTCTGGGTGTGGCTCTTCGCGAACAGCGGCGGCGATCTGGCCGCCCAGGACGCCTGGGCGGAGTTCGCCGGCCAGCACCCCGACTCGGCGTACAACCTCGCCTGGTACGGCGGCATGCACCCCGTCTCGTACAGCGTGATCTCGCCGTACCTGATGGCCAGCATCGGCGTCCGCACCACGATGATGATCGCGGGCACGCTCTCCGCCGGGCTGATCGCCCTGCTGCTCGTGCGCAGCAGGGTCGTCCGCCGGCCGCTCGTGCCCGCCCTGTACGGCACCCTCGCGCTGACCTGCAACGCGATCTCGGGCCGGGTCACCTTCGGGCTCGGCACGATGTTCGGCCTGGCGGCCGTCGCCGTGATCTTCGCGTGGCCGATGCGCTGGCGCTCGGAGGGCAAGTACCGCTGGGGCCGCGCGGGCCTGGCCGCGCTGGCGGCCGCGCTGGCGACGGCGTCGAGCCCGGTCGCCGGCCTGTACGTGGGCTTCGTCGCGGCCGCCCTGTGGCTCGGCAAGCGCCGCCCGGCGGCGTACGCGCTGGGTGTCGCCCCGGCCGTGGTGGTGGCCGTCTCGGCGTGGATGTTCCCGTTCTCGGGCCAGCAGCCGATGTTCTTCCCGTCCACGATCCTGCCGCTGCTCAGCGGGCTCTTCGGGGTGCTGTTCGTCCCCAAGGAGTGGCGCACGGTCCGGATGGCCTCGGCGCTCTACATCCTGGCCGTCCTGCTGGTCTGGCTGATCCCCTCCCAGATCGGCACCAACATCTCCCGGCTCGGCATGATCTTCGGCGGGACGGTGCTGGTCGCGGCCCTGCCGGAGCTGAAGGTGCCGCGCCCGGCCGAGCTGCTGAAGAGCGGCCTGCGCTGGACGGCGCTCGTCGCCGCCCTCGCCACCTGCACGATCTGGCAGCTCGCCGTCTCCATCGGCGACATCCAGCACACCACGCCCGCCGCGGCCTGGGCGCGCGAGCTCGCGCCGCTGGTGCACCGGCTGCAGCAGGCCGACGCCGCGCGCGGCCGCGTGGAGGTCGTGCCCGCGCGCAGCCACCGCGAGTCCTCGGCCCTCACCCCGTACGTGAACCTCGCCCGCGGCTGGAACCGGCAGGCCGACCGTGAGCGCAACCCGCTCTTCTACGAGCCCGGTCTCCTCAATTCCTCCAGCTACCGGGCCTGGCTCGACCGCTGGGCCGTGCACTACGTCGTGCTGCCCACCGGCGAGCCGGACCCCGCGGCCGTCGACGAGGCCAAGCTCGTCGCCAAGGGCCAGCCGTACCTGCGCGAGGTGTGGTCCGACGACAACTGGCGGCTGTACGAGGTCGAGTCGCCGACGCCGCTCGCCGACCCCCCGGCGGTCGTGGAGCGCACGGACGCCGAGGGCCTCACCGTCACCGTGAACAAGCCGGGCCCGGTCCTCATCCGCATCCCGTACTCCCCGTGGCTGGGCCTGGTCGACAAGGACGGCAAGGACGTCCAGCCGCCGAAGGCGGGGCCGCGCGGCGAGCCGCCGGTCAACCTCAACGGCTGCCTGTCCAAGGAGGTCCAGGAGGCCCGGGAGGACCGGCCGGAGGACGACTGGACGCTGCTGCACGCCCCGAAGGCCGGCACGTACCACATCGTGGCGCGCTACAAGCTGCCGCGCGGCACGGGCTGCCCGGACGACCTGGCGAGGTAGCGCCCGGCCCGGCGGCGCGGGTCACGCGCAGACGCGGGGCGAGGAGGCCCGCGGGGCGTTCCCCAGCTCCTTCCGCACGCTCTCCAGGTAGGCGAGCACCTGCCGCTGCTTCTCCGGGCCGGGGTCGCTGAGGTAGTCCAGCACCCCGTGCTGGAAGGCGAACCGCATGCGGAGCGGCATCACGTCGGAGGCGTCCAGGCACTTGGGCTGCCGGCTGTCGAGCGCCGCGTTGATGGCGGCGTTCACCCGCTCGGTGCGGGGATCGGGGCGGGGCGCGTCGGCCGTGACGAAGAACGGCCGCCCGGGGTTCGTGGTGATCTTGCGGTCCTTCTCCTCGGGGGGCACGGCGCCCGCCCACACCTTCTGCGCCTCCTTCGTGGTGAGGAACCGCATCAGCGCCTCGGCCGCCCCGGCCCGTCCGCCCTTCTTCGCGAACAGCGTGGCGAAGTCCGCGGACACCTCGGAGGCGGCGGGTCCGCGGGCGATGCCGGGGAGCACCTCGCGCGTGGGCGCGAAGGCGGCGCGCCCGGTGTAGCGGGCGTCGCGGATGAACGAGGCCTGGTGCTGCAGGGTGCACTGATCCGAGGTGAAGATCTCCTGCCCGAAGTCGTCCTTCAGGGCGGCGGCGGCCGGTTCCCTGGTGAAGACGGCCCCGAACGCCTCCCAGGCCCTGGGCACCGCGCCCTCCGACCACGGCAGCTCGCCCCGGGCCCACCGCTCGTACGCCTCGGTGCCGTTCTGCTGCAGCAGGATGTCCTCGATCCAGTCGGTGCCCGGCCAGCCGGACGTGGCGTCCCCGCCCATGCCCGCGCACCACTGGCCGCCGCCGCGGGCCGCGAGGGCGCTGGGAGCCCGGCCGCGGGCGGGGTCGTACCAGACGATGCTCTTGAGGTCGGCCTTGACGGCGACGGCGTAGACCTCGTCGCCCTTGTCGCCGAACCTGGGGGCCCACAGCGGGCCGTACTTGCCGAGGGTCCCCTTGAGGACGGGGGTGAGCTCGCGCGGCGGGGTCTTCGAGGCGACGTACGAGCGGACCTCGCCGAGGCTGGGCAGGATCGCGACGTCCGGCGGGTTGCCCGCGTCCAGCCGGGAGAGCAGCACTTCGCGCAGGGCCGTCGTGCCCTGGTAGTCGACCTTGACGTGGTACTCCGCCATGTAGGCGGCCAGCACCGCCCGGAACCGGGCCTCTTCGGCATCGGTCCAGGAGGCCAGGACGCTGATCCGGCCCTGGTACTCGGGGCGCATGGTGTCGCCGGCGCCGACGGTGGAGAGCAGGACCAGCCACAGGACGAGCAGGACCGTCGCCGTCTCGAAGGAGCGGATCCGCCGGCCGGGGTTCTGCGGGATCCGCGTGAAGCGGTACTCCTCGATGCGGGGCTGGAACCCGATGACGACCAGCGCGGCGATGACGACCGCCGCCAGGAAGATCCCGGCGGGGACGGTGGTCAGCCAGTGCGTGTCCGCCATGCGGTCGCGCACGGCTTCGGTGACGCGGCCCGGGACGGCCGGGCCCCGGGCGGGGTCACGGGCGGGTCCGAGGTCGTCCTGGAGCCGCACGGCGGCGTCACGGGCGTGACGGAGGTCGTCCTGGAGCCGCACGGCGGCGGGCAGGAGCAGCGGCACGAGCGCACCCGCCAGCGCGGTGGCCGCCACGAGGGGGCCGTTGAAACGGCGCCGGAAGCGGCGGCGGAGGAAGAGCTGGGTGTCGACGAGCAGCCGGAGCAGCGCGGCCCACAGCAGGACGGCCGCGCCCCAGGCCAGCTTCAGCAGCCGGCCGAACGACGTCTGCCTGCCGAGCTCGGCCGCCTGGAGGGCCTGGACCTTCTGGAGCCGGGCGAGGACGCCGCTCTCGCTGCGGTTCAGAGTGCGGTCCGCGTACCGCAAGTACGTGTCGCGGAGCTGCTCGTCGGCCTGGCTGCGGGCGGCCTGCCCGATGAGGTAGTCGTACGAGGAGATCTGGCCGGCGACGGTGTCCAGGAGGCTGGGTCCCGGGGCGTCGGCGACGGTGGTCTCGGCCGCCTTCTCCAGGGTCCGCGAGGCGGCGTTGATCTTCGCGCTGTAGTCCTCGCCCGCGCCCTCCGCGGCGGCCACCGTCCCGCCGCGGTTGCGCAGGGCGGTCCTCGCGGCCGTCAGCGACTCCTGCAGGGCCTGCTGGGTCGCGCTGACGTAGCCCATCGCCGGGACGGTCCGGTCGGGCACCTCGGCCGCGCCCCGGCTCACCCCGTAGTAGGCGGTGAGGAGCGCTCCGCAGGCCAGGGCGGTGGCGGTCAGGAGCACGGCCATGCGGCGTATGAGCCAGGGGCGGGTGCCGCGCCAGGGGCCGGTGCCGGTCGGGCCGGCGGGGCCGGGCGGGGGTGTCGTGGTGGACGCGGGGGCGGTCATGCCGCCGGCTCCGGTGGCTCCTGCCCCGGTCGTTCGTGCTGCTCGCGCTGTTCGCGGGGCGCGTGGTTCCCGTGCTGCCCGGGGGCCGGGGCTCCGGCCGCCGGGAGCGGGCTGCGGCACTGCGGGCACACTCTCGCCGTCCCGGGGGAGACGCGGTGGCAGGCGGGGCAGCGCACGTCGGGCCGGGCGGCGGTCTCCGCGCGGTGGCTCTTCCGCTGCCCCGGCAGGGGAGGCGGCGGGGCGGGCTCGCGCGGCGGGCGGGGCTCGTGCCGCGGCGCCGCCTTGGAGCGCCGGGTCCGGGTGCTGTGGTTGGACACCACCCACGCCGAGTTGAGGTCCCCCGCGGTGATCTCGTCGCGCAGCCGGACCCGCCCTTCGCGGGCGTCCTCCACCTCCACCAGCCGCTTCAGCCGGCGCAGCATCTTCTCGTCGCCGAGGTCGTGGGCGAGCCGCACCGCCCGGCCCCACTCCTCCTCCGCGACCCCGGGGCGGCCGTTCTCGAAGGCCTCGCAGCCGGCGTTGACGGCCCGGCCCAGGTCGGCGTAGCCGCCGTAGCGGGCGACGAGGGGGTCGATGCGCGTGGACAGGACGAGGTCGTCGGTCCAGTGGACGAGCAGGGGGACGGGCCTGGGCAGGGCGACGACCGGCTCGGCGGGGTGGTCGCCGAGGCCCTCGGCCACCAGGGACACCGAGGCCAGCTGCATGTCCTCGCCCCTCGGGTCGCCGTCGGGGTCGGCGGTGACGCACAGGTGGTAGTCGCGGGACTCGTCGCCCCACGCGCCGGTCGGGAACTCCCAGGTGCGCTCCCCGGTCCGCACGCCCTCCGGCGTGAGGTCCAGCTCGCTGGGGAAGACCTGTTTGAAGAAGCGGATCTCGCTGCCGACGCGCAGCCGGACGCGGATCCGTATGCCGGGCAGCGACTTGTCCATGGCGTTCTTCATCATCCGCCGGAACTCCGCCTCCAGGTCGGAGTCGTGCTCGACGGCGTCCGCCATGCCGTGCAGCCGGCCGGCGATCTCCCGCAGCTCCGTGGCGGCCCACTGGTCGCCGATGCCGCGCGCGTCGCAGGTGAACTTCCCGGCGCAGCCGTCGAGGACGCGCTCCAGCTCTCCCGGCCGGTCGTGCTCGTTCCTGCCGTCGGTCAGGAGGAGGGCGTGCCGGATGGGGTGGTCCTGACCGTCGGCGGTGAGGAGGTCGCGGGCGCAGGCGAGCCAGGAGGCGATGGCGGTGCCGCCCGCGGCGACGAGGGTGTGCGCGGTGCGGGCGGCGTCGGCGCGGGTGTCGGGGCCGGCGACGGCCATCCGGCCGGTCGCCGGGTAGACGACGCGGGCCTTGTCGGTGCCTTCGACGAGGGCGAAGCGGGTGCCGTCGCGCAGGACGCCGATGGCGGCGGCCGCCGCCTTCCGGGCCGCCGCGATCTTCGTGCTGGGCCAGCTCATGGAGCCGGAGCAGTCGATGACGACGACCTCGGCGGAGGAGGCGTGGGTGGTGAGCCCGGCCAGGCCGTGTCCCTCGACGGTGAGGACGGCGTGGGCCGGTACGGTGCCGGAGCCCGCCGGCACGTACTTGTTCTGGCCCAGCTGGGCGGTCAGGGCGGGCAGGGCCGCCGTGGGCGCGCGGTCTTCCGGGGCGGCCCGGTCATCTCGGTTCATTGCCTGCGTCCATTGCTGCGGTCCATTCGTTCCCCCGGGGTCGGAAGTCGTCGGAAGCCATGGGTCGGGGAGTCCTGTGAAGCCGTGACGAGCGGTCGGGAGCCGTCAGAAGCGGGTCTTGGGGCGGACGCTGTTGGCCAGGTCGACCAGGGTGGCGAGGCCGCCCGGGGTGGGGGCCTGCCGGGCGAGCCGGCGCAGCTTCGCCTCCAGCCGGGTGCGCAGGGCGGACTCCTCGCCGGCCGGGTCGCCGTGGGGGCCGCCGGGGCCGGAGAGGACGGTGCCGCCGCGGCCGCCGGCCGGGGCCGCCGCGCCCGTCCGCGCCACCGCGCGCTCCAGGGCGACGGCGAGGGTCTCCGCCTCCAGCCGGTCGCGGGCCGGGCCGGCGTGGTGGCCCTCGTCCAGATAGAGCCGGGGAAGGCAGTCGAACGCCTCCGCCAGGTCGGAGGGGTCCGGGAGCAGGGCGCCGGAGCCGGTGCGGAGCCGCCCGGACAGGACGCGGACACAGGCGATCCGGGCCGCGTCGTAGTGGCGGGAGACCTCGGGCAGGCTGCCGAGGAGCTCGACGGCTCCGGTGCGGTCACCGGCGGCCAGGCGCAGCCGGGCGAGCCCGAAGACGGCGCTGCCCTGCGTCCGGCTGCGCTGCCACACGGCCTGGTAGTAGCGCTCGGCGGCGGCCCCGTCGCGGCACTTCTCGGCGCAGTAGCCGAGGGCCAGCTTCGGTGCGTACTCGCCGGGCAGGGCGCCGTAGACGAGGTCGAACTTCCGTTGCGCGGCGGCCGGTTCGCGGCGGGCGAGCAGCAGCAGGCCCTCGTGCCAGGGGAGCCGCCAGTCGTACGGGGCCAGGTCCCCGAGCAGCGCGCGCGCCGTGGCCAGGCGCTCGGCCGCCTCGCCGGTCTCGCCCAGTTCGAGGTGGGCGCGCAGCTGCCGGAAGCAGATCTCCGGGGTCTCGTGCCCGGAGGAGTACAGCTGCTGGATGAGGCGGCGGGGGCCGCTGGTGGTGGGCTGGGCGAGCAGCGTGGCGGCCGGGTCGGCGGGGTCGGGGTGGGGGACGGGCAGGTGGTGCGGCACGAGCTCGGGCTCGGGCAGCCCGGGGTCGAGGAGCGGCCGCCGGTCGCCGGTCAGCCAGCGCTCCAGGGGCGGTACGCGGCCGAGCGAGGAGTCGATGAGGGTGGCCGTGGGGGCGAAGAGCGTGGACGGTTCTGGGTGCTCGGTGCCCGTGCGCAGGGAGCGGAGCTCGCGCAGGACGCCGCGCAGCTGCTCGGCCATCTCGCGGGCGGACGCGAACCGGTGGAGGGCGTTCTCGTGGGTGGCGCGGGCGAGGATCCGCCGGTAGGACTCGTCGCCGAGGCCCGGGGCCTTCCTGGGGGAGGCCTCGGACAGGGAGCTCAGCGTCTTGCCGAGGCTGAAGAGGTCGGAGCGGACGGACAGCCCTTCGGCCCCGTACGTGACGACTTCGGGGGCGGTGAAGCCGCGGGCGCCCAGCAGCATGCCGGTGCGGTTGCCCAGCTTGCGGACGGCGCCGAGGTCGATGAGCTTGATCCGGTCCGCGTAGTGCATGACGTTGTTGGGCTTGAGGTCGCAGTAGACGAGGTTCCTGCGGTGCAGGCTCTCCAGGGCGTCGAGGATGCGGCAGCCGTAGGAGAGCACGTACTCGAAGACGCGGTCGTCGCCGAAGGGGCCCCGGCCGCGGGCGATGTGGTCGCGCACCTGGGAGAGGGGCATGCCGCGCACGAACTCCATGACGATGTAGCGGGTGTGGCTGCCGCCCGCCGCCGGGGCCGCGTCCCCGCCCGGGCCGTCCTGGTCGAGGGTGTCCTGGTGGGACACGAAGTTGATGACGCGGACGATGTCCGGGTGATCGGAGCCGATGAGGAACTGCAGTTCCTCTTCCTGGTTCTGCACGGCATCGGGGTCCCGGCGGTTGATCAGCCCCTTGAGGGCCACCGGGGTGTCGTCCAGCCGGGTGTCGTGGGCGAGGTAGACCCAGCCGAGGCCGCCGTTGGCCACGCAGCCCACCACCCGGTACTGCCCGCCGACCAGGTCGCCCGGGGCGAGGCGCGGCCTGAAGTCGTAGGGGTGCCCGCAGCGTTCGCAGAAGCCGACGGGCAGGGCGGGCTGTCCCGCGTACGGCCTGGCGACGACGGCGGTGCAGCCCCGGTGGCCGCAGACCCTGCTGCTGACCGGGGCCGTCGGGTCCTCGACGACGAGGGCTTCGGGGGAGGGGGTGGCGATGACGGGCAGGCCGAGCAGCTCGTCGCGGGCGGGGCCCACGGTGAACAGCGGGTCGGTCTCGGCCCGTCTCCGCGCGCCGTGGGTGGCCGGGCTCTCCAGGCCGGGCGGGGCGCCGGGAGGGGGTGTTCCGGCGTGGTGGCCGCGCGTGGAGCAGAAGCCGGTGGCCTCGACGCGGCCGTCGCAGCCGGGCCGGGGGCAGCGGGCGCCGACGGGCGGTGCGGCGGGGGCGGGCCCGGCCGGGGGGCCGGCGGGGCGTTTGCCGGGGCGGTCGGCTGCGGCGTTCATGCGGGACCGTCCCCTCGCGGCCGGTGCGTGTGGTGGCGCACGGTCTCGGCGAAGCGCTGCACGGCGCGCTCGGCCTCGGCGAGCTCGCAGGGCGCCTGGTGCAGGAGGTTGTGCGCGGCGCGGTAGAGGGGGGCGGCGGCCCGCTCCTCCTCCAGGCTGCGGGCGGCGAGCAGCGCGAAGAAGGCCTCCAGCCGGCCGCGCAGTTCGTTGCGCCGGGCGATCTGCGTCTCGGCCAGGCCGATCGCCTCCTCGACGCGCAGCAGCTCCGCTTCGACGGTGCGCTCGAAGGCGCCGAGGTCGGCGAGGAAGCGCGCGCCGTCCGGCTCGGGGTGGCGGCGCAGCGCGGTGAGGTCCAGCCGCAGGGCGGCGGCCCGCTGCGGCACGGGCCGCACCGGGGCGATCAGGGCGGCCCGGTCGTGGGCGGTGCGCTCGCGGCGCGCGATGTGGTCGATGCGGTCGCGCACCCGGTCGAGCCGGGCGGCGGTGTCGTCCTTGCCGGGGTCAGCCATCCTCAGCGCCAGCTCCAGGCTCTGCGATTCGGGGTTGCGGAAGACGAGGAGCAGCCGGGCGCCCCGGCGGGCCAGGAGGTCGCCGAACTCGACCAGCGCGAGGGGGTCCGCGGCGTAGTCGACGCCTTCCGCGACGATCGTCAGGGGCACGGCGCCGGTGCCGCCGAGCAGGCCGACCGCCGAGCCGCCGTCCCCGGCGGGGCTCAGCCCGAGCCGGTCGGCGACGCGCCCGGCGACCTGGGCGACGGTCTCCCCGGAGACGTCGAGGGCGAGGTCGACGCTGCCGACGGGCGGCAGGAGGTCGTCCGGCTCCTCGGGCTCCGGCCGGTGCCGGGGAGGCGCGGGGCCGGCCGGGGCCGTCGCGTCGGCGGGCGGTTCGCGGTCGGCGAGGGTGACGGCCCGGCTGAGCGTCGCCGCGCGGACGGCCTCGCCCTTCTTGATGACGATCGCCTCCAGCCGCCGGGTGTCCTCCGCGGCGGCGAACCAGCGGGCCAGCCAGCGGGCGAACTCGCGGTCGCGGGCCGCGCCCTGCGGCACCGACGGCAGGCTGTTGCCGCGCTCGCCGGACACGTAGCGGTCGATCTCCGGCAGGTGCCGGACGACGGTCTCGATGGGGATCATGTACGAGAGGTGGAGGCGCTGACCGGCGAGCGCGGCCGAGGAGCGGTCGTCGTAGCGGCTGACGACCATGCCGAGGACGCGGTGCGTCTCCGCGTCGGTGACGGCGGCGCCGCTGAAACCGGGCCGCACCGTCTCCTCGGGGGTCACGGGGAACATCTGCACCCACTCGCCGCGCGGCCCGGACGGCCCGGCGAGGGTGGCCCGGAACCACACCCCGTCCTTGAGCTCCCGCGTGCTGGGGAAGCCGCACATCCAGACGGACCGGCCGCGGGTGGGCGCGACCCGGTGCAGCGGGGCGGCGTGGCGGGCGTCCTGCGGCTCGGCCAGGGTCAGCAGGGCGACGTCGCCCCGGGAGTCCGCCAGCTCGGGCACCCAGCAGCCGTCGGCCACCCGGGCCGGAACGGCGCGGGCGCCGGGCACGCCGACGAGCTCGACCCGTACTTCTGCGGAGGGGACGACAGCACCGGTGGGGCCGATGTGGTCACCGGGGCTGGTGGGGATGACGTGGGCGCAGGTCAGGACCGCATCCGCGGCCAGCAGGATGCCGGCCCCCAGGACCTCGCCGCCGGACGTGGAAATGCGGACCCGCCAAGTCTCGTCGAGCACCTCGGTGTTGACGGGGACCTCGGTCTCCTCCCCCATGGGCGCAGAGCATACGCGCGCCCCCGGCGGAAGTGACCCCTCCGACTGTGGGGTCACCGTTCCGTGTGATTCGCGCGGGTGGCGCGCGCCCCCGGATGCCATGGCGCAGGAAGGGCGCGGAGCGGCCCGCCGGGCGCCGGCCCGCCGAACGGGTGATGCCGGGGCGCCCGAGGCCCGCGCGGGCCGGGGTCACCCGTTCGCCGCGTTCCGGCGCGGCCGTCCCGGTGACGGCACCGTCACCCCGGTGACCTGCCGTTACGCCCACCGGCCGAGGCCCGGAGCCCGTCCCGGAGCGGCGATTCTGATGTGGTGTCAGGGTGCGGGGCGTCCCGGATCCCGGTTCGCTCGGCTCTGAGGAGCGCGGAACCCCCCACTCCCCTTCGGTGGCACATCGAGTGCCGCGGCCGCGCTCACGGAGGAACAAGCATGCGTAACTCACGAGTGCTCACCGGGACCGCCCTGTCCATAGCCGCCCTCGGGCTGGCGAGCGCTCCCGCGCTCGCCGGGGACCTCAACAAGCTGGACGTCGCCCCGAACCCCGTCAAGCCCGGTGCCGAGGTCACGGTGAACACCACCGCCTGCGGCGCCAACGGCTCGGGCACGGGTGACGCCAGCGCCGTCGGCGGCCCGGCCTCGTTCCAGCTCAAGCCCGGCACGCAGAAGGAGTCCGTCGCCGGCACCTTCAAGGTCCCGAACAGCGCGAAGGCCGGTACGTACGGCATCGGCATCAAGTGCCACAGCGGCAAGGAGGCCACGGGCGACGTCGTCGTCTCCGGCGGCTCCGGTTCCGGCTCCGGCACCGGCGGTCCGGGCCACGCGGGCGGCTCGGGCGGCCCGAGCCACAGCCCCAGCCCCAACCCCTCCATGAGCATGGGCGGCGGTTCCTCCTCCACCCCCGCCAAGCCCCCGAAGGGCGGCATGAAGACCGGTGTCGGTTCCACCAGCGACGACTCGGGGATGACCGAGCTCATGGCGGGTGCGGCCGTCCTGGCCACCGCTGCGGCCGGCGGCACCTGGTACCTGCGCCGCCGTGGCAGCAACGGCCACCGCTACTGACGCGCCCCCGGCCGGCTCCGTTCCCTGGTCCCCGAACGCGCGCGCGTCCGGGGACCAGCGGCGCGGTGGACGCGGTGGAGGAGATCCATGTCCCAGTCGCAGAGCGCCGGCGGCGGCCGGCGCGACCGAGGAAGGACCGCGGGACCGGAAGCCCGTGCCGCCGGTCCGGGCGGGTCCCGCAAGGTGCGCAACTCGCGGCGGATGCGGCGGAACCCGCAGCGGCGGCCGCCGGAGGCCGCGCCGGGCTCCGCACCGGCCCCCGGGTTCCGCCCGGCCGCTCCCGCCCGGCGCCCCGGCCGCCCCCCGCCGCGCCCGCGGGTGGGCGAGTCCCGGAGCAAGGCGGTCGCCGCCGCGCTGATCGCCGTGGCCCTGTGCGCGGGCAGCTGGCTGATCCAGCGCGGGGCCGACATCCAGGACCCGCCCCCGCAGCCCTCCGCGGCCGAGGCGTTCCCGGCCGCCGGACCGGGCGCGGGCCCGGCGCCCGGCGAGCACGCGGTGCCGCCGCTGCCGATCGCCCTGCCCACGCGGGTGCGGATACCGGCGATCGACGTCGACGCGCCGCTGGAACCCCTGGGCCTGCTCCCCGACGGCAGCCTCTCCAGCCCGCGGGACGACGAGAGCAACGTCGCCGGCTGGTACGCGGCCGGCGCCGCGCCCGGCACGGCCGGCACCGCGGTCGTCGCCGGCCACGTCGACACCGCCACCGGGCCCGCCGTCTTCTACAACCTCGGCGCCCTGAAGAAGGGGTACCGGGTGGAGGTCGCGCGCGCCGACGGCCGGACGGCGCTCTTCAGCATCGACGCGATCGAGGTGTACAGCCGGACGGACTTCCCGTCGCAGAAGGTGTACGGACCCTCGAAGCGCGCCGAGCTGCGGGTGATCACCTGCGGCGGCGGGTTCTCCGAGGAGAGCCACGCCTACCTGGGGAACGTCGTCGTCTACGCCCATCTCACCGGAGTGCGATGACGGGGCGTCAGCAGTCCGTCCCGCTGCTCCCGCCCTGCGTCTCGCGGGCCCAGGCGGTCAGGCCCGCGACGAACCCCGCCCGGTCGCGGGGCGACAGGCTGTCGAGCGCGCGCAGCAGCGGCTGGGAGCGGCTGGCGATGAACGCCTCGACCGCCGGCCGGTGCGCGTCCGCGACGGCCACGAGCGTGCGGCGGCGGTTCGCGGGGTCCTCGCGGCGCTCGACCAGGCCGGCCCGGCTCAGGGCGCCGACCAGCTCGCTGGTGGTCGACAGCGACAGCCGCATCCGGCGCGCCAACTCGCCCACGGCGAGCGGCTCCTCGGCGAGCAGCTGGGGCAGGACCGCGCCGTGCCGCGCGGTGAGGCCGTGCGCGTCGAAGAGCGCGCGCAGCGCTTCCGGCATCTCGGTGCGGGCCTGGCGGATGTACGGGGAGAGCAGCGGGACGAGGCCGATGGCCTCGGTCTCTTCCGGGGTGGGGAGACGGGGGCGGTGCTTCCCGGGTGCGGGGTCGTGCGGCATACTGCGAGTCTAGATGCTTCGGAAACCCAAACTATTCTGAAACCCAAAGTTGGGTTCAGGGGGGAGCTCCGCCATGCAGACGACCGGATACAGGGACGCGATCAACGACGCGCTGGAGCGCATGGACGACCTGGGGTACGAGCGCGGGGCCGGCGCCGACCTCGCCAACCACGGGCCCATGGGCGCCGAGACGCTCGCCGCCCTCGGCCACGGCACGGAGGTGGCCGCCTGGGTCGAGGGCTACCGCACCGCCATGCCCCACCACGAGGTGCCCGCCCGCAGCTTCGCCCTCGACCCCGCCGACGCGGCGTCCTGGCGCCCGGCGCTCGGCGACTTCTCGCGCGCCGGCGACTGGGAAGAGCTCTTCCGCCGCGAACTCGCCGGCGCGCCCTGGCGCGAGGTGCTCTCCCGCTGGTGGCCGAGGCTCCTGCCCGGCCTGCTCGCGGGCCTGACGCACGGCGTGATCCGTACGGCCCACGCCGTGCGCTCCCTCGCGGCCGTGCCGGAGGAGGCCGGTGAGCAGCCGGCGACGCAGCAGCTCACCGAGCTGGCCCGGGGACTGGCCTACTGGGCCGCCCGGTTCGCGCACGCCCCGGGCGAGGTCAGGATGAGCGGCAGCCACGACCTGGCGGGCGCGGTGGCGGCCCTGCCCCGCACGCCGTACGCGGGCCCGGGCAGGCGGGGACGGGCGGTGGCCGCGGAACGCCTGGCCGCCCCCGCCGGGCTGGCGGGCTACGACGAGGCACTGGGAGCACTGGCCCCCGTGCCTCCCCAGCGGCTGCTGACCGAGATGACGACGACCTTCGCGGGGGTCTACCTGGGCCACCCGGAGCTCTTCCCCGTACCGCTGGTGCACGCGGTCACCGCGCCCGCCGCCGTACGGCTCGTCCTGCCGCACCTGCCCGAGGAGCTCCACGAGCCGTCGGTGGCGGCGCTCTGGCACGTGCACACGGTGCTGCTGCTGGCGTTCACGGACGACAGGGCGGCCGAGGAGAGCGCCCTCAGGGACGCCCAGGAGGCGGAAGTGCCGCCCTTCGACGAACTGATAGCCCGCGCCGTGGAACACGGCGACGAGCACGTCCTCAAATTCACCGAGGCCTGCCGGCGCGAGCACGCCCTCCGCCCGGACCCCCGCTACGGCGCGGCGGTGCTGGCGGCCCAGCACCGCATCAAGCCGAGGCGCCCGCGCTAGCGCCAGTACGGGGGCCGGGCGCCGGTGCCTCCGGGGCAGGGTCCCTGGACCGTATGTTTACGGCGTCCTTCGCCCCTCCGTGTGCCCCGGCACTGGGCGCCGCAAATACACGTCAGCGTCCAGGAACCCCGCCCCTGCGGCCCCGTCGCCCTCCCGCCGTCGTCAGCTGTCCGGTCCGGTCGCCGCGCGGAGCTCCGTCAGGAGCTCCAGGATCTTCTCGCCGTGCTTCGTCAGCTTGCTCTCGCCCACGCCGCTCACCCCGGCCAGCTCGTCGAGCGTCGTGGGCGAGACCGTGGCGATCTCCCGCAGCGTCGCATCGTGGAAGATCACATACGCGGGAACGCCCTGCTCCTTCGCCGTGGCCCCGCGCCAGGCCCGCAGCGCCTCGAAGACGGGCACCGCCTCGGCGGGCAGGTCCACGGGCACGGCCCGCTTGCCGGATCCGCTTCCGCTTCCGGCTCCGGATCCGGAGCCGCCGGACCTGCCGCCCGCCCGGCCCGGCCGCTCCGGCTCGCGGCGCAACCGCACCTCGCGCCGCCCGCCCAGCACCTCGCCGCTCGCCTCCGTGAGGACGAGCGTGCCGTAGTCGCCCTCGACGGCGAGCAGCCCCTGCGCCAGCAGCTGCCGCACCACGCCCCGCCACTGCGCGACGCTCAGCTCGGTGCCGATGCCGAAGACGGTGAGGCCGTCGTGGTCGTGCTGGATGACCTTCGCGGTCTTCTTGCCGAGCAGGATGTCGATGATCTGGCCCGCACCGAACTTCTGGTGCCGCTCGCGCGCCAGCCGGTAGACCGCGGAGAGGAACTTCTGCGCGGCGACCGTGCCGTCCCAGGTCTCGGCGGGGGTGAGGCAGGTGTCGCAGTTGCCGCAGGGGCCGCTCTCCTGGCCGAAGTAGGCGAGCAGCTGCACCCGGCGGCACTCGACGGTCTCGCAGAGGGCGAGCATCGCGTCGAGGTGGGAGGCGAGCCGGCGGCGGTGGGCGTCGTCGCCCTCGGAGCCGTCGATCATCTTGCGCTGCTGGACGACGTCCTGCAGGCCGTAGGCGAGCCAGGCCGTGGAGGGCAGGCCGTCGCGCCCGGCGCGGCCCGTCTCCTGGTAGTACCCCTCGACGGACTTCGGCAGGTCGAGGTGGGCGACGAACCGGACGTCGGGCTTGTCGATGCCCATGCCGAAGGCGATCGTGGCGACCATGACCACGCCGTCCTCGCGCAGGAACCGGGCCTGGTTGGCGGCGCGGACGCGTGCGTCGAGCCCCGCGTGGTACGGCAGGGCGTCGATGCCGTGCTGGACCAGGAACGCGGCCGTGTCCTCCACGCCCTTGCGCGAGAGGCAGTAGACGACGCCCGCGTCGCCCGCGTGCTCGGTGCGCAGCAGCTCCAGCAGCTGCTTCTTAGGGTCGTTCTTCGGCGCGATGCGGTACTGGATGTTGGGCCGGTCGAAGCTCGCGACGAAGTGCCGGGCGTCCTGGAGCTGCAGCCGGGCGGCGATCTCGGCGTGGGTGGCCTCGGTGGCCGTCGCGGTCAGGGCGATGCGGGGGACGTCCGGCCAGCGCTCGTGCAGGGCGGACAGGGCCAGGTAGTCCGGCCGGAAGTCGTGGCCCCACTGGGCCACGCAGTGCGCCTCGTCGATGGCGAAGAGGGAGATCTTGCCGCGGTCGAGGAGCCGCAGCGTGCCTTCGACGCGCAGCCGCTCGGGGGCGAGGTAGAGGAGGTCGAGCTCGCCGGCGAGGAACTCGGCCTCGACCATCCGCCGCTCGTCCTGGTCCTGCGTGGAATTGAGGAAGCCGGCCCGGACGCCGAGGGCGCGCAGGGCGTCCACCTGGTCCTGCATGAGGGCGATCAGGGGGGAGACGACCACGCCGACGCCCGGCCGGACGAGGGCCGGGATCTGGTAGCACAGCGACTTCCCGCCGCCGGTCGGCATCAGGACGAGCGCGTCGCCGCCGGCGACGACGTGCTCGATGACCGCCTCTTGATCGCCGCGGAAGGCGTCGTAACCGAAGACGCGCCGCAGACAGCCCAGAGCCTCACTGCCCGCGGGGGCGGGCGTGGGGGAGGGGGAAGGGATGGGGTCGGCGGGGCGGGCGGTCTCGGTGAGGTCGGCCATGCGGAAAGTCTAGGGCGGTGCGCTGACACGAATGGGGGATGTGGATAACTCCCGGCTCCCCCTGCCCTAGGCCACCTCGATGCCGTAGTCCCCCAGCAGCTCCTCCAGCCCGCCCCGGTACCCCTGCCCGCCGATCACGAAGTCCCAGTCGCCGTTCGCGCGGCGCCGGAAGGAGCCCAGGACGAGGGCCGTCTCGCCCGCCCGGCCGTCGGAGACCTCCAGCTGCCCCAGCTCGGCCCCGGCGGCGTCCGCCAGCCGGATCCGGGCGTCCGTGAACCCCGCGAGGTCGGCGTCCGGATTCACCTGGGGGTCGACGGCCGCGACGAGCACGAGCCGGTCGGCGTCCCCGGGCAGGGCGTCGAAGGCGACGCGGACGGCGGCCTTGTCCCCGCGGGGCGGGGGCACCGCGCGCACGGCACCGTCGGGAGTGGCGGGGTTGTTGAAGAAGACGAAGTGATCGTCGCTGAGGACGCGGGTGCCCCGGCAGACGAGGGCGCACACGTCGAGCGCGACAGCGCCGGACCAGGCCATGCCGAGGACGTTGTGCTCCTCGGAAGAGCCGGAGGAGCCGGAGGAGCCGGAGGAGCCGGAGGAGCCGGAGGAGCCGGAAGCGCCGGGCCCGCCGTCGCCCGCGTCACCCGCCGCCGGCGCCGGGGAAGCGCCCCGCCCCGAGGGCGCCCCGCCCCCGAGCCGGCCCCGCAACCCGTGCCGCCCCAGCAGCCCCACCAGCTCTTCCCCGGAGACGAGAGTGAGGGGTTTGCCGTTCGCGAAGGCGTACGAGCCGGGCCCGAAGCCGGACGTGGTGACCAGCACGCCCTTGTTGGCACCGGCGCCCTGCACGGTGCCGTACAGGTCCCGGACCGCCGTCGGGGGGACCGTCTTGCGGTACCGCTTGACCTGCACGATGATCCGGCCGCCGCTGATCGGGTCGGGGTCCAGGGCCTCGACGTCGACGCCGCCGTCGTTGGACCGGGTGGTCATCACGGCCTGCATGCCCCGCGCGCGGAACAGCTCGGCGACGAGCGCCTCGAACTCGACGGGGTCCATCTCGTACAGGTCGGGGTCGTCGCCCCCGCCGTGCGAGACGACGCCGCGCCCGACCTCGTCGGGCGTCCGGCCCGGCCGTACGGCGGCGAGCTGGTCGGGCCGGGCGGACAGCAGCCCGCCGAGCCCGTCCGTGAGGCAGTCCACCGCGCTGACCTGCTCCAGGTGCAGCCCGGCGAAGACGGAGCGGGAGACGGTGGCCGAGGCGAGGACGATCCGCGCGCGGCGGCCCGTGGCGGGGTCGTGGTCGTCGACGAAGCCGTTGACGACGACGGACTCCAGCACCCCGGACCCGTCCGCGGCGAAGAGGTCGCGCAGCACCAGCAGCACGCACTGGGCCAGCACGTCCCGGTAGACCGCCCGGCGCTGGGCCACGGGCCGCGCCGTCTCCTTCTCCTCGTCGGCGGTCGGCATGTACCGCACGGCCTTGGCCTCCGGCACGATGTCGTACCCCGGCAGCTCCCACATCAGCACCAGCTGCCGGGCCGCCGGGTCGTACGCGGCCGACACCTGGTGCGGGAACTCGGCGGGCCAGGCGGAGGAGGCGTAGAGGGCGGCCGAGAAGTAGTCGACGACGGCGTCGGGATCGCCGGCCCGCAGCGCGGTGACCATCTCCTCCACGCCCGCGTTGTGCTCCCGGACCTCCGCCAGCTGCGCGGCGGCCCACTGCTCGTACTGCCGCCGGTACCCCGCCAGCTGCTGCAGCCGGGTGGCCTCGGCGGCCTGCGCGGCCCGCAGGTCGTGCTCGTACTGCTCGCGCCCGCGCCCCGCGCCGAACCCCCAGCCGCCCTGGGCCTGGTACAGCCCCGGATCCGGCATCGGCACGGGATGCCCCAGGTGCCCCGGAGTGAACGGCTCCACGGTCTCGGGCCGGCGCAGCGCGGCCGTCGAGAACGCCGGCACCCGGCACCCCGCGACCAGCAGCCCCGTCAGCTCGGCGACCCGGGCCTCCAGCTCCTCGGTGCGCCGCCGCGCCTCGGCCTCGCGCCGCTGCCGGTAGGCGGCCCGCTGCTCGCGGTCGGCCCGCGCGGCTTCCCGCGCCGCCGCCCGCTCCTGCCGCTCCTGCTCCCGCTGGAACTGGACGCGTTCCCGGTGCTCGGCCTCCTGGCGGCGCTGCTGCTGACGCTGCGCCTCGGCCCAGATGCCTATCAGTCCACTGGAGCGACGACTCATGCGGACACTTTAGTCATTTAGTAAGTGTTATCCCTGCTCGGGCCCTGGATGCGGGCGCTGCAAGCGATGTGACGCCGCGTCGGCGGCGGCGCGCCGGGCGGTCTCGTAAGCCGTACGGGTGATTTTCCCGGCGCGTCTTATTGCCGGTGCGGCTTTCCGGGGACCTTGGCCTGAGGGGAACGTCCCCGCACAACAGCACGGCTCAGCACGTAACAACAGGCACGTAGCAGCAGGCACACGACAGCACGCACGCAACAGCAGGCAACAGGCGGGCGGGACAGCCGATGGCGACCACGACAGCATCCGACTCCGAGCAGTACCCGGTGCGCTTCTGGGCCGTGGAGGACCTCCGCGGGCTCGACTTCGACCCGTTCATGGCCGAACGGCTGCGGGAGGAGCCCGTCTCCCGGGTCAAGCTGCCCCACGGCGAGGGGCACGCCTGGCTCGTGACGCGCTACGAAGACGTCAAGTTCGTCACCTCCGACCCGCGGTTCAGCCGCCAGGCCGTGCTGGGGCGCCCGATCACCCGGCTGGCCCCCCACTTCATCCCGCTCGACGAAGCGGTGGGCTTCGCCGATCCGCCCGAGCACACGCGCCTGCGCAAGGCCGTGGCGCGCTCCTTCACGCCCGCGAGCCTCGAACGGCTCAGGCCCCGCGCCGAGCGCGTGGCGGGCGAACTCCTCGACGCCATGGAGCGCGAGGGCCCCCCGGCGGACCTGGTGGCGCACCTGCACGGCCCCCTGCCGCTCGCCGTCATCAGCGACCTGATGGGCGTTCCCGAGGACGATCTGCCGCGGATGGCGCACTGGACGAACGTCCTGCTGTCCGCCGGCTACGGCCGGGAGGCCAGCGAGCAGGCGAAGGAGGAAATGGCGGCCTACTTCGTGGAGATGCTGACGCGCAAGCGCGCGGAGCCGGGCCCCGACCTGGCGAGCGAGCTGGCCGCCGCCGTCGCGAAGGGCGACCTCAGCACGGAGGAAGCCGTCGCCATCGCCCTGCTGATCCAGGCCAGCGCCGCCCACGCCGTGCGCAACAACAGCAGCAACATGGTCTACGCCCTGCTCACCCACCCCCGGCACCTGGAGCGGCTGCGCCGCGACCCCGGGCTGCTGCCGCAGGCCATCGAAGAGCTGCTGCGCTACATCCCGCACCGCAATGCGGTCGGCCTCGGCCGCATCGCCATGGAGGACGTCGAAGTGGGCGGCGTGCTGATCCGGGCCGGAGAGGTGGTGCACTCCTCGTACCTCACGGCCAACCGCGACCCGTCGGTGTTCGAGCGGCCGGACGAGCTCGACTTCGACCGGGAGCACAACCCGCACCTGTCCTTCGGGCACGGACCGCACTTCTGCCTGGGCTCGATGCTCGCCCGCCTGGAGTCCGAGGTCATCCTCTCCGCGCTGATCACGCGCTTCCCCGACCTGCGCCTGGCGGAGCCGGTGGAGAAGATCCGGTGGCAGCGGAGCGCCCTCATCAGAGGGCCGGAGCACCTGCCGGTGGTGTGGTGAGCCCGATGACGCACCCTTCTCACCCGGACGGCGAATCCTGCCCGGCGGCCGCCCTGCGGACGCCGGGGGAGACGGTCCACGACTGGCCGGTCGACCACCTGCCCGCCCTCGAATTCGACCCGCTCATGCACCGCCTGCTGCGCGAGGAGCCGATCGCCCGGATCCGGCTGCGGTTCGGCGAGGGCGATGCCTGGCTGGCCACGCGCTACGAGGACGTGAAGACCGTCGCCGCCGACCCCCGGCTGAGCCGTGCGCTCACCGTCGACCGGCCGGTCACCAGCATGACGCCGCACGTCGTGGCCCCGGCCGGCGGCGTCGGCCGCACCGACCCGCCCGACCACACCCGGATCCGCCGCCACGTGGCCCTCACCTTCGGCCGCAAGCGCGTCGCCGCCCTGCGCCCCCGCGCCGAGGAGCTCGCCGACCAGATGCTCTCCCGCATGGCGGAGCACGGCGCCCCGGCCGACCTCACCGAGTGGCTCACCGGTCCCCTGCCCGCCCAGCTCATCGGGGAGTTGCTCGGCGTCCCGCCCCACGACCTCGGCAGGCTGCAGACCTGGCGCAGCGTCATCCTCTCCAGCAACCACTCGGAGCAGGAGAGCAACGCCGTCAAGGGCGAGATCGCGGGCTACTTCAAGGACATGGCCGCGCACCGCCGCGAGCACCCCGGCGACGACCTGTTCAGCGCCCTGGTCGAGGCGCAGCAGGAGGGCGGCCTGAAGATGCCGGAGCTGATCTCGCTCGCGGTGATGCTCGTCCTCAACGGCATGGACGCCGTCCGCAACCAGGTCTCCAACATGGTGTACGCGCTGCTCACCCACCCCGAGCAGCTGGCCGCCCTGCGCGCCGACCCGGCCCTGCTGCCCCGGGCCGTGGAGGAGCTGCTGCGCTACATCCCGCACCGCAACGGCGTCGGCCTGCCCCGCATCGCCACCGAGGACCTGCAGGTCGGCGATGTGACGATCCGCAACGGCGAGGTCGTCTACGTCTCCTACCTGGCCGCCAACCGCGACCCGACGGTCTTCACCGACCCGGACCGCCTCGACCTCACCCGCGACGAGGCCCCCATCCTCTCCTTCGGCCACGGTCCGCACTACTGCGTCGGCGCCCTGATCACCAGGATGGAGGCGGAAGTCATGCTCAGCGCCCTGCTGACCCGCTTCCCCCGCCTGCGGCTCGCCGTCCCGGAATCCGCCATGCGCTGGCGCCGCGGCTCCATCAACCGCGGCCCGGAGTCCCTCCCGGTCGCCTGGTGATCCCCGGGCTGTTTCTCACCGGGGCCTGAGAACGCGAGAAGCCCCTCCGTCCGGCCGGACGGAGGGGCTTCTGCGCCGTGTGCCCCCGGGCAGATTCGAACTGCCGACACCTGCTTTAGGAGAGCAGTGCTCTATCCCCTGAGCTACGGAGGCAAGGTAGCCGCCAGTGTAGCGGGTGGCGGCCACACGGGGTCAGGGGCCGAGGCCACGCGAGGTCAGGAGCCGAAGCTCCACGACACGGTGTGGTCCGAGGTGGCCAGGGACACGAGGACGATCAGGTCGGCGGCGCCCAGCGCCAGGCCGAGGAACGCGCGGCCGCGGCGGGTCGTGCCGCGCCAGAGGGCCAGCGTGGCCAGGACCAGGGCGAGCGGGCCCAGGACGACGTTGAAGACCAGGAGGCCCACCAGGCCGAGGACGAAGGAGGCGACGGCCATGCCGTCGGCGTCACGGCGGCCGGTTGCCTTCTCGGGCCGCGGCGCCGGCTGCGGTGCTTGCTGCGGTGCCGGACGCGCCTCCGCCGCCGCGGGCCGCTCTGCCGTGCGCTCCTGAGCCGCCTGCTCCTGCTCCTGCTCCGTCTGCGTCCGCTCCGCCTGCTTCTGCTCTGCGCGCTTCTGTTCCGCACGCTTCGTCAGTGTCGTCGTCATGTCAGTGCTCCCTCCTGCGCTCGCGGATTGCGAAGACCAGCAGCCACAGCGCGATCGCCGCGGCGGCCGGGACGACCACCGGGAGTGTGAGGTGGGCGGCAGCGCCTACGAGGATCCCCAGGAGGAGCACGGCCGCCACGAGGAAGATCATCTTCTTCCCTTCTTTGGGTGAACAGTTGGAATGACAGTTGTTCACTGAAAGTCAGCGTAGCGCGTCTGGCGCGCTGTGGCAAACAGTTGTTTACTGAACCCATGAGCAGCAGCACCGGCGTCCCCCTCGGCGTCCGCCAGGCCCAGAAGCTGAAGACCCGTCAGGCCCTCCTCGACGCCGCACTGCGGCTGCTGGAGGAGCAGAGCCTGAGCAGCCTGGGGCTGCGGGAGGTCACCCGGGTCGTGGGGGTCGCGCCCGCCGCCTTCTACCGGCACTTCCGGGACATGGCGGAGCTCGGGGTCGCGCTGGTCGAGGAGTCGCTCGGCAGCCTGCACGTGATGATCCGCGCCGTGCTGGCGGAGCAGGAGGACGCGGAGGAGGTCATCGACCGCAGCGTCGCCGCCGTGGCGGAGCACGTGCGGCGGCACCCGGCGCACGTGCGGTTCATCGCCCGCGAGCGGCACGGCGGCGTGCGGGCGGTGCGGGAGGCCATCGCGGCGGAGCTGCAGCGCTTCGGGGACGAGGTTGCGGCCGCGCTCGCCGCGCAGGAGGTCTCGCGGGGCTGGAGCGCCGAGGACGTGCGGATGCTCGCCGGGCTGTACGTCGACCACCTCGTGATGACGGCCTCGGCGTTCCTGGAGGCGCCCCCGGAGCGGGCGCAGGCCATCGCCGACACCGCCGGCCGGCAGTTGCGGCTGATCAGTCTCGGTCGTCGTCACTGGCGCGCGGCCTGACCGTCCGCACGCGCACCTGCCAGTCACCCTCGTCGTTCGCGCCGAGCACGTCGATGGTCACCCCGGGGCCGGTGTACCGCTGCCCGGCCCCGTAGGGGGCGTCGCTCAGCGCCGCGTTGACGTTCAGGTCGTTCGTGTAGCAGCCCCGGCTGCCGGGGGTGGCGTCGGCGACGCGCACCGGCCCGGAGCCCGTGTACATGGTGGTGGTGACCGCGGTGATCAGGACGCCCGGCCGGCAGACCGCGTGGTCCAGGGGGCCGGGCGCCCGCGCCTCCAGTGTGATCACGGTGTGCCGGGAGACGGGGATCACGACGAGTTTGAGGCCGCCGGGGACGGACGTGGGGGTCAGGGCGAACGAGCGGAGGCCCGGCCGGTCCAGGCAGCGCACCTGCGCGGGGGCCAGCCAGCCCAGCTTCCACTTGTGCCAGGCGAGGAAGTCGTTGGACGGCCCCCAGTCCTCGTCCATCGGGTCCCAGTGCCCCACCGGCGTCTTCAGCAGGGCGGAGCCGCGGCCCGTGTAGTAGAGGTCGGGCAGGCCGAAGCTGTGGCCGTTCTCGTGGTTGAGGACCCGGAAGGGGCTGTCGCCCGTCTGGCGGCTCCAGATGAACGAGACGTTCCGGAAGGGCACGCCGTCGGCCGTCGTCAGGCCGGTGGGGGTGCCGGCGAAGGTCACCGAGCGCACGTCCTCGGTGGCCGGCGGGCCCGCGTCCGGCGCGACCAGCACGTTGATCAGGTCGTAGCGCCGGAAGTCGACGGTGTCGTCCGCCGCGTCGAGGATCTCCGCCGAGAGCGCGGCGTAGCCGTCGTCGCTGCTCGGGTCGAAGGGCGTGCCGCGCTCGATCCCGTAGGAGGCGTACGGGCGGGACATCCGGATCCAGCGCAGGACGGGCGTGGAGCGGTAGTCGAGCCGCCCGTAGGAGCTGGCCCGGTAGTAGTCGGCGACCGCCGGGAAGAACTCGGCGTAGCGCTCCTGCGGGCTGGTCGTGGCGGGGGCGTCGGGGAAGTCGATCAGGAAGGTGATCGCGCGCACGGCGCCGCTGGAGGGGGAGTAGCCGGGCGGCGTGCGGGGGGTCTCGGAGACGTTGTCGGTGACCCCGGGCAGCGCGCAGGGGCCGGAGGGTGGCCGCCCTCCGGTGTCCGCGACGACCGCCGGGCCGCCGGACGCGCCGCCCCCGGCGTCCGCCGCGTCCCGGCCCGCGGGCAGCGGCGAGGTCATGGCGAGCGTGGTCACCGCCATGACCAGCAGGGCCAGGGTCTTCATGCCGGGTGCCTCCCAGGGGCGGCCGCCGCGCCGCCCTCTGTGATCACCTTCCGCCGCCGGCCCGCGGCGCGCTCCCCGGGCTGCGGCAGATGGGGCACGCCCGCCGGACACGAATGGACGTACGGGGGGAAGTGACGTGCATCACGCCGCTGCCGCGAAATATCCGGGGACCTTCTCCCCGTTTACCCCTCGTCCGAGAAAAACGGGGAACCTCTCCCCGGTTGTCTCCGGTTCCGGTTATTCGCCGTTCCGGTGGTCCCCACCCCGTCCCGAACCCCGTCCCGAAGGAGCAGGCCCGTGGTCACCGCGCACCCCCCGCGCCTCCGCGCCGACGCCCTGCGCAACCGCGAGCGGATCATCTCCGCGGCGCGCGAGGCGCTCGTCGAGCACGGGGCCGAGAGCTCCCTCGATGAAATCGCTCGACGGGCCGGGGTCGGCAATGCCACGCTGTACCGGCACTTCGCGGACCGCCGCGAGCTGATCCACCACGTCACCCTCTCCGTCATGGCCCGCCTCGCGGACCAGGCCGAGGCAGCACGAGCCGAGGAGCCCGATGCTTTCCGATCGCTGAGGCGGTTCGTCCACGCCGCCGCGGACGAACGCGTCGGCGCGCTCTGCACGTTGCTGGAGGAAGGCGTCGACCCCGGCCACCCCGAGCTGGTGGCGGCGCGCGACCGCCTCGACGGGCAGATCGAGCGGCTCATGGCCGGCGCCCGCGCCTCCGGACAGCTGCGTGACGACATCGCGGTCGGTGATCTCATGGTCGCCGTCACGCAGTTGACCCGGCCGCTGCCGGGCAAGGGCTGCGCGACCTTCGACCAGTTCGTCCACCGGCACCTGCAGGTCTTCCTCGACGGCCTGATGACCCCGGCCCGGTCCGAACTGCCGGGATCCGCCGCCACGCTGGAAGACCTGCGCCGCCACAAGCACTGCTCCGGTGCCGATGCCCGCTCCGGCCCGGAGGCCCGTACGGACTCCGCCGCCGCCACCGAGCCCGCCGCCGGCCGGACCGCCGGCACCACCGGCGGCCGGACCGACGACCGCACGGCCGGCGCCGCTCCGGCCTCCGTGTGACACCACCAGACTTCGCGGACCCCGCCCGGGCCCGCACCGCCCACCACGACCAACCGTCCCGCACCACCGCCGCCGAGGTAGGCACATTCATGCCAGACATCACCACCCCCCTCGACCCCAAGCGCTGGAAAGCGCTCATATTCATCGCGCTGGCCCAGCTGATGGTCGTCCTCGACGCGACCATCGTGAACATCGCGCTGCCCTCCGCCCAGGCCGACCTCGGCATCTCGGACGGCAACCGCCAGTGGGTCATCACCGCCTACGCCCTCGCCTTCGGCGGTCTCCTGCTCTTCGGCGGCCGCGTCTCCGACCTGTGGGGCCGCAAGCGGGCCTTCGTCACCGGCCTGATCGGCTTCGCCGCCGCCTCGGCCCTCGGCGGCGCCGCCGTCAACTCCGCCATGCTGCTGGGCGCCCGCGCCCTGCAGGGCGTCTTCGGCGCGCTGCTCGCGCCCGCCGCGCTGTCGCTGCTCGCCGTCCTCTTCACCGAGGGCAAGGAGCGCGCCAAGGCGTTCGGCATCTTCGGCGCCATCGCCGGTGCCGGCGGCGGTGTCGGCCTCATCCTCGGCGGCGTGTTCACCGAGTACCTCAACTGGCGCTGGACGTTCTTCGTGAACATCCCCTTCGCCGTCGTCGCCGCGATCGGTGCGATCGCCGTGATCCACGAGCCGGCCGGGAGCCGCAACCCGTCGAAGCTCGACATCCCCGGCGTCATCCTGGCCACCCTCGGCCTGGTCTCGCTGGTCTACGGCTTCACCCGCGCCGAGGCCGACGGCTGGACGGCCGGCACCACCCTCGGCCTCTTCGCCGCCGCCGCGGTCCTGCTGCTCGCCTTCGTGATCGTCGAGGGCAGGGTCAAGGCCCCGCTGCTGCCGCTGCGCGTCCTCACCGACCGCAACCGCGCCGGCGTCTACGTCTCGCTGGGCCTCGCGGCCATCGCGATGTTCGGCCTGTTCCTCTTCCTCACCTACTACCTGCAGGTCGTCCGGGGCTTCTCGCCGGTGAAGACCGGCCTCGCGTTCCTCCCGATGATCGCCACGATGATCACCGGTTCCACGCAGATCGGCGCCCGCCTGATGAACCGCGTGCCGGCGCGCTGGCTGATGGGCCCGGGCTTCCTGCTCGCGGCCATCGGCATGATGCTCCTCACCCGCATCAACCTGGACACCTCGTACGCGACGGTCGTCCTGCCCGGTCTGATGCTGATGGGCCTCGGCATGGGTACGGCGTTCATGCCGGCGATGAGCCTCTCCACGTACGGGGTGCAGGCGCGTGACGCCGGTGTCGCCTCCGCGATGGTGAACACCTCGCAGCAGGTCGGCGGCGCCATCGGCACCGCGCTGCTCAACACCATCGCCGCCAGCGCCACCACGGACTACTTCAAGTCCCACATGAACCCGGCCGCCGACCCGAAGCTGCTCACCTTCCAGTCGATGGTGCACGGCTACTCCACCGCCGTGTGGTGGGCGGTCGGCATCCTGGGCCTGTCCGCGCTGATCGCGGTCGTCTTCGTCAACGCCGGTCACCAGGGCGGCGCGGTCGCCGGTTCGGGCGACGGCGAGGGCGAGGGCGTGGAGAACGCCGTTCCGGTGATGGCGCACTAGCGACCGGCCGGCATTGCCGCTCCACCCCTGCACACACTGAAGGCCCCCGCCGTCCCGGCGGGGGCCTTCAGTGTGTGCACAGCCGCTGTCAGCAGCCGTCTCCGGCAGCCGCCCTCAGCGCAGCCAGGGCAGGTCCGCCCCCGCCGGCTGCAGCCCGGTGGCGATCGTCCGGCACATCTCGCCGAACTGGGCGACCTGTTCGGGGGAGAGCCGGTCGAAGAGCGCGGCGCGGACGGCGGCGACGTGGCCGGGCGCGGACCGCTGCAGCATCTCGAACCCCTCGTCGGTGAGGACGGCCAGCTGGCCGCGCTTGTCGGACGGGCAGTCCTCGCGGCGCACCCAGCCGTTCTTCTCCAGCCGGGCGACGGCGTGCGAGAGCCGGGAGCGGGTGATCTTGGCGTGCCGGGCGAGGTCCGTCATCCGCAGCCGGCGGCGCGGTGCCTCGGACAGGGTGACGAGCAGCCCGTAGTAGACGTGCGGCATGCCGGCGTCGCGCTGGAGCTGCCGGTCGAGGTGGTCCTCCAGGAGGGTGGTGGCGTGCAGGTACGCACGCCAGACGTCCTGCTCGGCGTCGCTCAGCCAGCGCGGCCCGGCGGCGGCGGTCCCCTCCTCCGGACGAGCGACGTCCTCTTCGGGTCGTTTGGTCATGACATCCACTGTTTCACCCACCGGCTTCCTGTTGCTGTCAGGCTTCGCTGTCTGTCGCGCGCTGCCTGTCGTCCACTGCCTGTCGCGCGTTGCCTCTCGCGCTGGATTCTTGAAGTTTAAATAAGGCAGGGTTAAGCTCGAACCAAGAGTTTGAGAGTTCAAGCATTTTGGCTTTGGAGGGTTCATGCCTGCCACCGGCACTCCCATCGGCGCACGCATGCCCGCGCTCTACCTCTCGCACGGCGCCCCGCCCCTCGCCGACGACGAGCTGTGGACCTCCCAGCTCGCCGCCTGGTCCGCCGGCCTGCCCCGGCCCACCGCCATCCTCATCGTCTCCGCCCACTGGGAAGAGGCACCCCTCGCCCTCGGCGCCACCGGAACCGTGCCGCTCGTCCACGACTTCTGGGGCTTCCCCGAGCACTACTACCGCGTCCGCTACCCCGCCCCCGGCGCCCCGGACCTCGCCGAGCGCGTCCGCAAGACGCTGCGCGGTGCCGGCACGCCCGTGCAGGACGTCCCGGACCGCGGCCTGGACCACGGCGCGTACGTCCCGCTCGTCGAGATGTACCCGGACGCCGACGTCCCCGTCCTGCAGATGTCCCTGCCCACTCTCGCACCGCGCCGCCTGATGGAGGTCGGGCGCAGGCTCGCGCCGCTGCGCGACGAGGGCGTGCTCATCATCGGCAGCGGGTTCTTCACCCACAACCTGGCGGCGCTGCGGCACGCGGGCTCCGGGCCGCCCGGCTGGTCGGCGGAGTTCGACGCGTGGGGGCGCGAAGCGCTCGCCGCGCAGGACGTCGACGCGCTCCTGGACTTCGAGCACAAGGCCCCCGCGGGCCGGCTCGCCCACCCGCGGACAGAGCACTTCGCCCCGCTGTTCGTCACGCTCGGCGCCGCCGAGGGCGAACTGGACGGCCAGCGCAGCGTGATCGACGGGTTCTGGATGGGGTTGGCGAAGCGTTCGGTGCAGTTCGGGTAGGGGCAGTTCGGGGAGGATGGACGAGGCGGACGAGGCGGACGAGGCGGACGAGACGGGCGAGGCGGATTCGTAGGGTCGCATCGACCCCCACGCTAGGGCCGGTTGCTATATACACGGAACCGTCCGAAGTCCTACGTCGCAGGACCCGTCACCTCACGGTGTCGCGACTTGCGCCTCACATGTCGGCCCGGTGCTCGTGCCAGTGGAAGACGTAGTACGAAGCCACCCCCATGCCCAGCGCCGTCAGCACCCCGATGCCCGCGGAGCGCATCACCGAGCCGCCGCTGAGGCTGTGCAGGAATCCCATGCTGCCGCCGAAGAGCGCCCCGAAGGCCGCCGCGCGGACCTCGGCGATCATCGTGTTGCGCTCGCGGAGCAGGGCGTAGCCGGCCGCCATGGCGATCAGGCCGGCGACCACGCCGATGACCACGGAAGCGCCCGCGGTGTAACCGTTGTTGCCGGCCAGGAAGATGGCGAACAGGCCGAGCGCGACCCCGCCCGTGACGGGTACGGCCCAGGTGAAGCGGGCCGGCCGCCCGGAGCGGAGGGGGGTGCCGCGCGCCACCGGGCCGGGACCCTCGTGGGCCTGGTGGTGGTGCCCGGGCATGATCGAGTGCGTCATCGCGGGGCTCCTCTCCGGTTCCACCGGCTGTTGTTCCACCAGCGCACACCCGGACGGGGGCGGGAGCAACTCGATCACGCGGGGCCTGGCAACCACGGAGCCGCCGGCGCCGTCCTTTGGGGTGGGCGAGCAGTCAAGGGCGACGCTCCCCGGGCCGGGACCGCGCAATGACGGGCGTGAGGACGGGCATGCGCACGAGTGTGTGCGCCCGTGTGCATACGCCCGCGTGGGCGGGGGACGTGACGACCGTCTCACCCGGCTGCGACACCAGGGGTCCGTGAGGATGCCGGGTCACCCTCCCGCGCGGTCTGACCTGCGCTTCCGTGGGTTCCTTCGGCATGTCTTCGGGTCTGTGGCGGCGCAGGATACTGCATGATCAGCAAAAAGAAGACGTCCCGTGGGAATTCTGTCCGGATTCCAGTCGTTCTTTCCATCGGACGGGGCAACCGTGACAGGGTCCGCCCATACCAGGGAGAGCCCTCTCGGTCCCGCGCCCCCGTCCGTCCCGCGACCGACTCATCGCAAGGGAGTACGCATGGCAACCCGTGCCGTCGCCCGTCGTCAGACCGCCGACAAGGGCGCTGAGGGGGCGAGCAGTATGCGCGCCTCCGGGGAGATCGCCGACCGCGACCTGGTGGGGATGTACCTCGACGAGATCGCGCGTACGCCCCTGCTCGACGCAGCCAAAGAGGTCGAGCTCTCCCAGACCATCGAGGCGGGCGTCTACGCCCAGCAGATCCTCGACGGCCTGGAGGAACCGGGGAAGGGTGCCGGAGCCGCCTCGCGCGAGGAGCTGGAGGCCATAGCCGCCGAGGGCGCGCGGGCCAAGGACGTCTTCATCAAGTCCAACCTGCGCCTGGTCGTGGCCGTCGCCCGGCGGTACCCCCGCAGCGGCCTCCCCCTGCTGGACCTGATCCAGGAGGGCAATGCGGGCCTCGTGCGCGCCGTGGAGAAGTTCGACTACACCAAGGGCTTCAAGTTCTCCACGTACGCGACGTGGTGGATCCGCCAGGCGATCACCCGTTCCATCGCCGACCAGTCCCGTACGATCCGGCTGCCCGTCCACCTCGTGGAGGAGCTCGGCCGGATCCGGCGCGTCCAGCGCGAGTTCAACCGCGAGAACGGGCGCGACCCCGACCACGCCGAGATCGCCGAGGAGCTGGGCACCACGCCAGAGCGCGTCGGCGACGTCCTGGACTGGGCCCGTGACCCGGTCAGCCTGAACATGTCCGTCGACGACGAGGGCGAGACCCAGTTCGGCGACCTGCTGGAGGACACCTCCGCCGTGTCGCCCGAGCAGTCGGTGATCGCCCTGCTGCGCAGCGAGGAGCTGGAGGATCTCATCAGCCGCCTCGACCAGCGGACCGCTTCGATCATCAAGGCGCGCTACGGCATCGAGGACGGCCGCGAGCGCACCCTCACCGAGGTCGGCAAGCAGCACGGCCTGACCCGGGAGCGGATCCGGCAGATCGAGAAGCACGCCCTGCTGGAGCTCAAGAAGATGGCACACGACACGGGCTTTGACGCGGCGGCGTAGTGACGTAGCGGCTTAAAAGGGCATAACCTCATAGACCGGGCCCCGGCGCCACCCCCCCTGCGCCGGGGCCCACCTCTCTGCCCCTGTTCGTTCTGCCTGTCCCTCCGCTTCCTGCTTCCGCTCTGCTCACGTTGCCGCGTCTGCTCACGTTGCCGCGCGGCTGATGCGGGCCCCCAGGTGGCGCAGGTGCTCCACCAGCTCCCGCGGCTCGTGGACGGTGAAGTCGCAGTCCAGCAGGGCCAGCCGGAAGGCGATCCACTCCAGGGAGTCGGCGACCTCCAGATCGAGCCGGCAGGTGCCGTCGTCCAGCGGCTGCGGCGCCCCGAGGTGCTGCGGCAGCCGCGCCGCGACGAAGGCGGCCGGGGCGTGCAGCGTCGCGACGATCCGCATCGTCGGCTGCATCCGGGACATCGAACGGTTCATGAACTCGGCCGCGTCCGCCGCGGGCAGCTCGCGCGGGGTGAAGCGCGCGCCCGTCGCGAACGGTGCGCTGACCCGGTCGACCCGGAACGTCCGCCAGTCGCCGCGGTCGACGTCGTAGGCGACGAGGTACCAGCGGCGTCCGGTGCTCACCAGCCGGTGCGGCTCGACGAGCCGCTGCGTCTCGGTGCCGTCGCCCTTGCGGTAGGTGAAGCGCAGGCGTTCGTTGCCGGTGGCCGCCGACGCCATGACGGTCAGCGTCCGCGGGTCGACCGTCGCGCCGTCCCCGGACGTGATCGGGACCGTGGCCGCCTGCAGGGCCGAGACCCGGTGCCGCAGCCGGGACGGCAGCACCTGTTCCAGCTTGGCGAGGGCCCGTACGGACGCCTCCTCGATGCCGTCGACGGCGTGCCCCGCGCCGGCCCGCAGCCCCACGGCGATGGCGACGGCCTCCTCGTCGTCCAGGACGAGCGGGGGCAGGGCGGCGCCTGCCGCGAGCCGGTAGCCGCCGACGGCGCCCATGGTCGCCTGGACCGGGTAGCCGAGGTCGCGCAGCCGCTCGATGTCGCGCCGGATGGTGCGCGTGGTCACGCCGAGCCGCTCGGCGAGCTCGCTGCCGGGCCACTCGCGCGGCGTCTGGAGCAGGGAGAGCAGATTGAGGAGCCGTGCCGGAGTGTCGGTCATGACCTCAGGGTGGCAGCGATGTGGGACACAAGCTGTCCTATATGGAGGCTACGGTCGTTTCATGCGCCAAACGCGCCCGTCCTCCTTACGAACGAAAGGCCAGGTCCATCCATGACCACCGATTCACCGCCCAACGACCGCCGCCGCTGGCTGGCGCTCGCGGTAGTGATGACCGCTTCCTTCATGGATCTGGTCGACGTCACGATCGTCAACATCGCGATGCCCAGCATCAAGCGCGACATCGACGCCTCGTTCAGTGTCCTGCAGTGGCTCAGCGAGGGTTACGCGCTCGCCTTCGCCATCGGCCTGATCACCGGCGGCCGGCTGGGCGACATCTACGGCCGCAAGAAGATCTTCCTGCTGGGCATGGGCGGCTTCACGCTCGCCTCGATGCTGTGCGGCGTCGTCAGCGACCCGAAGCTGCTCGTCGCGGCGCGCGTCCTGCAGGGCCTCATGGGCGCCATGATGGTGCCGCAGGTGCTGTCGATCATCCACGTCACGTTCCCCGCGCACGAGCGCGGCAAGGTCTTCGGCATGTTCGGCGCGGTCGTCGGCCTCGGCGCGGTGTCCGGCCCGCTGCTGGGCGCCCTGCTCACGCAGTGGAACCTCTTCGGCCTCGAATGGCGCCCGATCTTCCTGATCAACCTGCCGGTCGGCATCGCCGGCCTGCTCCTCGGCCGCCGCTTCATCATCGAGTCCAAGGTCCCGAAGGCCCTCAAGCTCGACCTCGTCGGCGTCGCCCTGGCCAGCGCCGGCCTGCTGATGCTGCTCTACCCGCTCACCCAGGGCCGCGAGCACGACTGGCCGCTGTGGGGCTTCATATCCATGGCCGCCTCCCTGCCCGTCTTCGTCGCCTTCGTCGCCTACGAGCGCCACAAGACCCGCAAGGACGGCTCGCCGCTGGTCGAACTGTCGCTGTTCAAGGTGCGGAGCTTCGCGGGCGGCGTCGGCGTCCAGCTGGTCTTCGGCACGGCCACGGGCATCTTCTTCATGGTGTGGACGATGTACATGCAGATCGGCCTGGGCTGGTCCGCGCTGCGGGCGGGTCTGACCGGCATCCCGTTCTCGATCGCCGTCTCGGTCGCGGCGGGCATGTCCGTCCAGAAGCTGGTGCCCCGCTTCGGCCGGAAGGTGCTGCAGGCGGGCGCCGTGGTGATGGCCGCCGGCGTCCTGACGTACATCTGGGAGGCGGACCGCTACGGCGCGGGCATCGCGTCCTGGCAGATGGCGCTGCCGCTGATCGTGATGGGCGCGGGCATGGGCCTGATCGTCTCCCCGATCACCGACGCCATCCTCTCCGAGGTCCCGCGCGAGCACGCGGGCTCCGCGTCCGGCCTGATCAACACCACCATGCAGCTCGGCAACGCGCTCGGGCTCGGCCTGGTCTCGGTGGCCTTCTTCTCGGTCGTGGACGACGCGGACCCGCGCCGCGAGCCGGTGGCCGACATCTTCGGCGGCGCGTTCACCCACGCGATGTGGTGGGTCGCGGGCGGTCTGGCCCTGGTCTTCGCCCTGATGTTCCTCCTCCCGAAGCGGCGGAGGGTGGAGCCCTCGGCTTCGGAGGCGGCCTCGGGTTCGGCCTCGGAGCCGGTGGAAGCGGAGCTGGCGGGGGTGTGAGGGGTGTGCGTGCGCGTGTGCGTGTGCGTACGTGAGTGAAGTGCCGGGCGGACGGGGAGACCTGTCCGCCCGGCACTTTTGTGTGTGGGGGGCGCGGTCGTGGCAGGGCACAGGCCGGCTAGTACGGCTGCGCGGTGCGGGTGGAGTGCCGACTGCTGGTGGGGTGGTGGGTTGAGGTCAAGACAGGCTGGCAGCAGGGGGAGGGGTGGGGGGTGCGGGTCCGGTGGCTTTTGCCTGGGGCGGGTGGGGTGTTGGCCGCCGTACTCGCGTCGTCACGGATGCGGGTGCGTGAGGAGACCTTGCGCGTGGGTTGTGGCTGGCGGGGAGCTGGCTGCTGCCGCGATGTGGTGCCTGCCGTCGTGGGCGCTTCGCTCAGCTCGCCACCGTCGTGGTTGAGCGGGCGACTGTCCCTGAGTGGGGGCTGGTGGGATGGGGCTGGGGTGGTGGGCCTGCTGAGGTGCGCGGCGGGCAGTTAAGCCCCGTTATCCACCCGCATGAGGGCGAGACCGGTTGATAGCGGGGCTGAGAAGGGCAAACAAGCCGCCAGAGAGCAGTTGGGGCCCCGGAATCCACCCCCCTGGCCCTCAGGCCGGTTGATTCCCGGGCTGGGAAGGGCAAAAAGGCCGCCAACAGGCAGTTGAGCCCCCTTATCTGCCAGGACCACCGTCCCGGCCGGTGAATTTCGTGCCAAGAATGGCCCACCAGCCGCCAGCCCCCTCCCCTCGGCACTCGCCCGCTCAGCCACGACGGCGAGGAACTGAGCGAAGCGCCCACGACGGGCCCAGACACATCGCGGCAGCAGCCAGCTCCCCCTCAGCCACGGCCGGAGAGACCGGTCTCCTCACGCACCCGCATCCGGGACGGCAGGAGTACGGCGCCCAACACCCCACCCACCCCAGACAAAAGCAACCGAACCCGCACCCCCCACCCCTCCCCCCGCTGCCAGCCTGTCTTGACCCCAGCCCTTGCGAAACGGGCAGTCGGCTGAATACCCACCGCCCGTTCCAGGAGACCCCGCTACCCGCTACCCCCTGCCCGCCGCCGCTACAGGACGCCATCCGGCCCGTCCAGCCAGACGCGGGTGCGTCCTCCCCGTTCGACGGTCAGGCCGAAGCGCCCGAAGCCGGGCCGGCCATGGTCCTGCCACCACTGGTGTGCTGCCTCCGCCTCGTCCCAGAGTCGGCGCGGACCGGACTGGTAGACCTTGGCCTCGTTCCGGCCGTCGCGGAAGACGGCGGCCGCCCATGACGTATCGGAGAGCCCGTACAGCCAGACGGCGCGTCGGCCCTCCCGTTCCCGGTCGGCTACGTGCGTGACGTCCGGTACGAGCAGGCCCGGCACGAACCCGTCCAGGTCGGCCGCGGGCACCGAGGTGACCGAGGTGGCGGCGCGGTCCATCGCGCCCGGCGGCACGTACGCCGCGTGCTGCCGCCGAACCAGCCGCTGCGAGCGCATTCGCATGAAGCCCACCGGTCGCGTGAAAGGCCCGGACGCGCTCCGGCCGTCCTCGGCGACGACCAGCCGGGCCGTGGCCTCCGCGGGGCCGTAGTACGTGCCCCAGGGGACGAGGATGATCCCGCCGGGGACGGTCTGGTCAACCCACTCGAACGGGATGTTCCGCAGACCGCAGGTCGCGATGATCCGGTCGTACGGGGCGCGCTCGGGGAAGCCCAGGTATCCGTCGCGGTGCAGGACGCGGACCGGCAGCCCCGCGCGTTGCAGGGCCGCCCGTCCGGTCCGGGCCACGACGCCGTCGACCTCCACGGAGACGACGCTCCCGGTCGGCCCGACCCGGTGGGCGAGCAGCCCCGCGTTCCAGCCCGTGCCCGTCCCGATCTCCAGCACCCGCTGCCCTTCGCGGACGTCCAGGTCCGCGAGCATGGAGAAGACCAGGCTCGGCATCGACGACGAGGAACTGAACGCCCTTCCGGGCTCGGGTCCGTTGTGGGCCCCGTCGTCCCACTGCGTGACGATGGGGCAGTCGGAGTCGGCGTACGCCTGCCACGCGTCCGGGTCGCGCGCCTTGTCCACGGTGCGGCTGCGGCCGGTGGCCAGGTCGTGCGGCCACATCACGTCGGGCAGGAAGTCGGCCCGGCACACGGCGTCGAAGGCGGGGACCCAGGCGGGTTCGAGGGCGCCGGTGTCGAGGAGGAGACGGCGCAGTCCGTCCCGGCCGGAGTCCACGGTGTGCGCGGTCGGCGGCGTCACTTGCCGTGCGTCCCGCCACCGGGAGGGGTGGACCCGTCCGGGGTCGGCTCGTCGGGCGGGGTCCAGGGCTGCCCGGGGTGGCCGTCACCTTCGTCCTGGGGCTTTCCGTGGCCGCCGGCCCGCTCGTACGAGGTGTTCGACCGGACGCTCATCACGTGCTCCTTGGGCTGATCGGCGTGCTCCTGCTCGTGGCGCGTCCTCGCTCCTGTGAGGACCATGACGTCTTTCCAGCGGCCGTCGTGGACAGCGGTCGCGCGGTCGAGGGTGAGTTCGAGGCACTGCCTGCATCGGGTCATGGCAGGACCGTAGGAGTGGCGGTTGTCCGCCCGCCCGCCGATTGCACGCGATTGCGCAGTGCTCTGTCTCGTTGCCGGGATTGTTCAGCACGATGCCAGTGCGGCCCTGGCTCGGGCGATCAAGCGATGGGCCTGCGCGCCGGATACGGCGGATTGGTGTAGCCGGTCCCAGACGCGTCCGTACAAGGCGACGTCCTCATCCGACTCGAGATGCAGTTCGGTATTGATGGTCTCGACGATCACGCGGCTGTCATCGAAGATCCAGAACCCGTGCTTCGGGGACAGCGTCAGCGGTGCGCCGAGCGGGATGACGCTGAGGTGTACGCGATCGAGCCCGATCAGGCTGACAAGGCGGTCGAGTTGTCCGGCCATGACCTCTCGGGGGCAGATCAGCGCGTGCAGCGCGCCTTCCCACACCATGACGTGGAAGGTTCGGCCAGGCTGGTACAGCACCTCTTGCCGCTGCATCCGAGCCCGTACCGCTTCCTCGGTGTCCCGCGGTGATCGCATCAACTCGGCGTTGTGCAGGAGCAGGTGCCGGGCGTAGTCCGGGGTCTGGAAGAGGCCGGGAACAACTGTGGCCTCGTACCCGCGCACTGTGGAGGTGCTGCGGTACTCGGCGACGTAGCGTTCCTGGACGCCCCGGTGACCGGAGGCGAGTTGCCGACGCCAGGACCGCTGCTGTGACTCCAGCCCCTTCAGCCGGGCCAGCAGGTCATCGGCCTCGCCGGGGGCTCCGGCCTCCCGTGCCCATGCCTTTAGGTCTTCAGGGGTGGCGGTCTGTTTACCGTGCTCCAGGCGAGACACCTTGGAGCGCTGCCAACCCAGGCGGGCGGCCATGTCCTTTCCGTTGAGGCCGGCCTCGGTGCGCAGCTCACGGAGCCGCGCACCGAGGGCTACCCGGCCTGCCTGGAAATCTGTGCTCACACAGTCGAAGGTACCTGTGCCTGGAACTCGTTTGTGGCGATTGCGTAGTGCCAGGCCGCGTCCCTTGCCTGGCAGGCCTGGACGACCGTCTCGGCGTCTTCGAGGATGTACACGCCGAGCGTCTCGTCCCGATCGTCGATGACGAACTTCATGACGATGCGGGAGTCGAACAGCCAGAAGTCGTAATCCGGCAGCCCGAGGCGGCGGGCCTCGGCTCGGTACATGTTCCGGATGTCCTCGCCCGCCTCGACGTTGCCCAGACCGGAGGCCAGGAGGAACCGCTGTCCTTCGGTCGGCGGGTCATCGACGAGTCGAACTCGTTCGAATCGTTTGCCTTGCTCGGTCTGTCGCCGGACGCTGGTGTGCCACCAGTTTTCCGGGTTGTAGCCGAACGTCTCCCCGCGCTGGAACCGCTCCCAGCTGGGGCTCAACCGGTCCGAGGCGTATCCGCGCCGGGTCTCCAGGCGCCATGCGGTGTGCTCGAATTCTTCGAAGAGGTGCGCAACTTCCTCGAACGGGATCAGCTCGGCCACGTCACTCCTCGGGTGCGAAACGGATCAGCAGCTCGCGCGGGACGACGACGAACGTCTCGGAGTCCTTGACGTCCCGCAGTTGGCCGAGGTGCTGGGGGTCGACGAGGCGCTCGCCTTGAACGACGATGTCGCCCGTCTCCTCGACTTCGTACAGGGTGGGGCAGTTCCCGTGCTCGGAGGTCGTGCCCAGGAATTTGAGCGTCATGACCACATCCCTTCGCGTAGGGCGTTGAGGATCACAGCATGCTGGCGATCGTCGTCGCATGGAGCCCGTTTGCCGAACATTGCGCGAGTGCCTGTGGCTGCTGCTGATTGCGCGCAATCCTTGAGCTCCGGGCCGCGGGGGCCGGAGTCCGAGCGCTTTTTCTGAGGAATGGGGGGTTGGCTCAACCCACCCTCCCTCCCAACCCCGCCTATACCACGGCGGGTTCACTTTCAGTGATCGGGTTGCGACATCCTGTCGCGGCGCTCTAGCGTTCGCAGCAACAAACAACCCCGGTCAGGTGCGGTAACACCTGCCGGGGTTTAACCAACAAGATCGAAAGACCTCGATCCCATGGCTGACGCCGACCTTAGCGCTGCCCCGCGCTCCCCGCACCCCCATCCCTCCGCCTCCCGCGGCTACGGCAAGCGCACCGCACCCGATCAAGCCCCCCGCCGTCGCGACGACTTCGCTCATCTCCGGCCCCGCGAAGCGTCCATCGCCGCCTTCATCGACCGGCTTCCCGACGGGGCCGCGATGGATGCGAAGACCCTGGCGGCCCACCTCGCCGACTACGGGCAGGCCGCCTGCCGGACCGCCTTGCGGCGGCTTTCGGAGGCCGGGCATCTGCGGCGGGTGACGGAGCGGATCAAAGGTGACGGTGGTAGCTGGCACTGGGTCACGCGGACGTATTTCTCCCGTACCGCACGGGATGACGCCTGGTGGGATGCCGTCGTGACCAGCGGCGTTCCGCCGCAGCCCGCCGCCGACCGGCCTGCTGCCCGCCCGCCCCGGCACGCCCGCTCCCGGGCTTACCTCCTCCTCGCCGGAGTCGGCCGCATCGACCCCCGGATGACGCTCTCCGCGGCCGAGTGCCAGGCCCTCGAAGGCCTGGTCCAGCAATGGCTGGATCTCGGCGCCGATGACGAGGAGGTCGTACGGGCGCTCACCGGTGGCCTGCCGGCGGAAGTGCAGTGCGCGGGGGCGTTCGCGCGGCGGCGGCTCACGCACCGGATGCCGCCCGAACGGCCGCCGCTGCCGCCGCGTCCGCTGCCATCGTCCTCACGTCCGCCCCTCCGCATCCTCGAATGCACCGTCTGCCGTACGCCCGGCCGCCCCGAGGCGCTGCCCGGCGGGCTCTGCCGTGACTGCCGGGGTGAGAGCCCTGCTGGTCAGTGGCCCGATCCGGCGGCCGTCCGGGACCGTGCCGACGGGATCCGGCGGCTCGTCCGGGCCGCCGCGCGGGCCACCGCGCTCCCGTCCTAGCCCCGGTCCTGGATTTGACGGCTCCGGCACCCCCTCCGCATCATTCCACTAACACGTTAGTGAAACGAGGGTGCCCGATGATCGCGTTCCGGATCGACCGGCGCAGCGGGGTGGCCACCTATCTGCAGCTCGTGCAGCAGGTCAGGCAGGCGCTCCGGCTGGGGGTGCTGGAGGTGGGGGACCGGCTGCCGACGGCTCGTGAGGTCGTGGAGGCCATTGCCGTGAACCCCAACACCGTGCTGCGGGCCTACCGGGAGCTGGAGCACGAGGGGCTGGTCGAGCCGCGGCCGGGGCAGGGCACGTTCGTGCGGCGGTCCCTGGCGCGGCCGGCCGCGGCCACCGGCGCGCCGCTGCGGGCCGAGGCCGCCGCCTGGGTGGGCCGGGCCCGTGCCGCCGGGCTGGAGCGGGAGGACGTCGCGGCGCTCGCCGCCTCCGTCCTCGACGAGTCCTTTCCACCGCCCGGCCTCCCGCCCCCGTTCACCCCCGCCCCCAGGCCACCGCAGACCCCCACGCCCACGCCCACGCAGGAGGAAGACACGTGACCGACGAACCCACCACCGCACTGCGGGCGACGCGCCTGGGGCGGAGGTTCCGCGGTGGCTGGGCGTTGCGCGACTGCGACTTCGCGCTGCCCGCCGGGCGGATCACCGCCCTCGTCGGGCCGAACGGCGCGGGCAAGAGCACCCTGTTCCACCTCGCCACCGGCCTGCTCCGGCCGACCTGCGGCGAGCTGGGCGTCTTCGGTGCCGAACCGGGCAGCCCGGACGCCCGCGACCGCACCGCGTTCCTCGCCCAGGACAAGCCGCTCTACCCCCGCTTCACCGTGGACGACACCCTCCGCTTCGGCCGCGAACTCAACCGCGACTGGGACCAGGCCGGCGCCGAGCGCATCGTGCGTGCCGGGAACATCTCCCTCGACGCCCGCGTCGGTGCCCTCTCCCAGGGCCAGGCCACCCGCGTCGCCCTCGCCCTCGCCTTCGGCAAGCGCCCCGACCTGCTGCTCCTGGACGAACCGCTCGCCGACCTCGACCCGCTCGTCCGCATCGAGGCGATGGGGCTGGTCATGGCCGAGGTCGCCGACCGCGGCATCACCGTCGTCATGTCCTCCCACGTGCTCTCCGAGCTGGAGAACGCCTGCGACCACGTCCTGCTGCTCAAGCACGGCGCCGTACGGCTCGACGGCGACACCCAGCAACTGTGCGACACCCACATGCGCATCACCGGGCTCGCCGACCCCGCCACCGAGGACGGCCTTCCGGCCGGTCTCGACCGCGCCCGCGTCGTCGAAGCCGCCGTCACCGGGCGGCAGGTGCACGCCCTCCTCCGGCACGGTGACGAGTCCCCGGACGACTCGTGGATCGTCGAAGCCCCCTCCTTGGAAGATCTCTTGCTCGCCTACCTGCGTTCCGGCAACACGCCCGCCGACGCCTCCGATGCTGCCGACGCCTCCGATGCCACCGGGGCCGCCGCATGAACGGCACCCTCTGGCTCGCCTGGCGTCAGCAGCGCGCCCTGATAGTGACCGGCGCCGCCGTCCTCCTCGCCGTCACGGTGTGGGTCGTCGTCCAGCGCGCGGACATGACCGGCTTCATCAGCAGCCACCACATCGACGCCGCCACCTGCAAGGGCTGGGACGGCAAGTGCGAGAGCGAAGCCAGCCGCAAGCTGCTCGACGACTACACCGGCCTCATCCGCGCCCTCGGCACCTTCAGCGCCGCCGTCCCCGTCCTGATCGGCGTTTTCTGGGGCGCGCCGCTCCTCGGCCGCGAGCTGGAGAGCGGTACGTGGAAGCTCGCGCTCACCCAGGGCGTCGGCGCCGGCCGCTGGTTCGCGAGCCGCTTCGCGCTCGCCGCCGTCTGCACCGTGCTCGGGTCGGCCCTCCTCGCCGCGCTCGTCGCCTGGTGGTGGTCGCCGGTCTCCAACATGCTCAACGGCCTCTACTGGCACGACGGCTACATCTTCAACGCCACCGGTCCCGCCGCCGTGGCCTGCGCCCTCTTCGGCCTCGCCGCCGGCACGGCCGCCGGCCTGCTGATCCGGCGCACGCTGCCCGCGATGGCCACGGTGCTCGCCGTCGTCGCCGGCCTGCGGTTCCTGCTCAACACCTTCCGCTCCGACTGGATCGCCCCCACGGCCCGGATCAGCCAGGGCGACGCGCCCCGGCCGGACGTCGGCAGCGCCTGGTCGACCGGCGAGTTCGGCTTCATCGACGCCGCGGGCCGCAAACACGCGATCGCGGACGCCTGCCCCTGGGGCGAGGGCCTCCCGGACCTCAAGACGTGCATGGCCCAGAAGGGCTTCACCGGCCGCTACCACAAGGTCTATCCCAGCAGTGACTTCTGGACCTTCCAGTGGATCGAGACCGCCGTCTTCCTCGGCCTCGCCGCCGCGCTGACGGTCCTCGTCTGCTACGTGCTGCGCCGCCGCCTCCTCTGAGCGCACGTCCGAGCCGCACACCGACCGAAGTTCCGGGTGAGCCTCCCCGAGTGACCCGCGGGAACGGTGGGAACCTCACCTCGTGAGCGATGACACCACCGTGCCCTCTTCCCGACAGCACCAGGAACCCCACGAGGGCGGCCTCGGCAACCGGCTCAACCGGCTCCGGGCCGCCGTCCTCGGCGCCAACGACGGCGTCGTCTCGACCGCCGGCCTCGTCGTCGGCGTCGCCGGCGCCACGGACGCGCGCGCCACGCTGCTGACCGCCGGGCTCGCCGGGCTGCTGGCCGGATCCATGTCCATGGCCGCCGGCGAGTACGTGTCGGTGAGCACCCAGCGCGACTCCGAACAGGCCGCCCTCGCCCTGGAACGCACCGAGCTCGCCGTCGCACCGCAGGCCGAACTCGACGAGCTCACCGCCCTCCTCGAGGGCAAGGGGCTCACCCCCGCGCTTGCCCGCGAGGTCGCCGAACAGCTCACCGAGCACGACGCGCTCCGCGCCCACGCCGAGGTCGAGCTCGGCATCGACCCCGACGAGCTGACCAGCCCCTGGCAGGCGGCCTGGGCCAGCTTCTTCGCCTTCACGGCCGGCTCGCTCCTGCCCCTGCTCGCCATCGTCCTGCCGCCGCCGGACGTCCGGCTGCCGGTCACGGTCGTGGCCGTGCTGGCCGCGCTCGTGCTGTGCGGGTGGGGGAGCGCGCGGATGGGGGACGCGCCGGCCGGGCGGGCGATGCTTCGTAATGCGGCGGGGGGTGCGTTGGCGATGGCGGTGACGTATGCGGCGGGGTCGTTGCTGGGGGCGGCGGGGGTGTGACGGGGCCGCCGGGGGGCGGGGTGCGGCCGGTCGGGTGCGGGTCGTGCGTGGTTGCTCCGCGCCCGCGCGGCGGAGCCGCAGATTGGCACGGTCCCGCGCCCCTTTATCGGGCGCGTTACCGCAGCGGCGATTGCCCGCGCGGTCCCTTATCGGCGCACGCCCCATACAGATCCCCGTACGACGGGAACACCCCGCCCGGGCCGTCCACCGACTCCGCTGCCAGGGCTGCCTTCACCACGGCGCGTGTTACCACGTCCGCGCCTGCCGCCAGGATTTCGTTGAGGGCGCCTGCCGCCAGCAGGGTGGCCATGTCTCCGAAGGCGTCTTCGGTCACCAGGGGGCGGTCGCCCGTGGCCAGGGCGAAGACGGTGTCGCCGTCGTTGAGCAGGTGCACCGGGCGGACGGCGCGGGCCAGGCCGTCGTGGGCCGTGCCGGCGAGCTTCTGGGCCTGGGCCCGGGTGAGCGCGGCGTCGGTGGCGACGACCACGAGGGTGGTGTTGAGCGGCGGCCGTACGGACGCCGCCGAGCGCTTCGCGGACTCTTCCCGGGCGGCCGCCAGCCGCTCCTGCGCGGCCGTGTGCCGCTCCCGGTCGGGGGCCGTCACCGCCCCACCCGCGTACAGCTGCCCGTAGAGGACGCCCGTCGCCGGATCGACCGCCGAGCCCGCCGCGTTGAGGACCGCCAGCGCGGCGACCGTCGTGCCGGACGGGAGGACGGCGCTCGCCGTGCCCACTCCGCCCTTCATGCCGCCGGCCACGGCGCCCGTGCCGGCGCCCACGTTGCCCTGGGCCACGGGCGCGCCCACGTCCTCGCGGGCCGCGGCCTCGGCGGCCTCGCGGCCCAGGGAGGCGTCGGGGCGGGCCCGCCAGTCGCCGCCGCGGCCGAGGTCGAAGAGGGCGGCGGCGGGGACGACCGGGACGACCTGGGAGGGGTCGGGGCCGACCCGGAAGCCGCGGCCGGAGTCCTCCAGCCAGGCCATCACGCCGGACGCGGCGTCCAGCCCGTAGGCGCTGCCGCCGGAGAGGACGACGGCCTCCACGCGCTGGACGAGGTTGCGCGGGTCGAGGGCGTCGGTCTCGCGGGTGCCGGGGCCGCCGCCGCGGACGTCGACGGCGGCGACGGCGCCGCCTTCCGCCGTGAGGACGACCGTGGTGCCGGTGAGTGCGCCGTCGCCGCGGCGGTGGGCGTGGCCCACGCGGATGCCGGCGACGTCGGTGAGCGCGTCCATGGCCCCGGGGGCGGGTGCGTTCGTCATGCAGCCATGCGTATCACGCCTCCGCGGGCGGTGGGTTCCTTGTGGACAACCGGACTCCGGCGGCCACCGTCGCCGCCGCCACCAGACCCGTCAGCGGTACGGCCCTGCTGCCTGCGAACGTGCAGGCCAGGATGGCCAGCGCGGACACCGGCAGCACCAACTGCTGGGCCGCGCCCCGCTTGTGGTGGCGCGAGTGGATCAGCCACATCGAGAAGACGAACAGCGCCGCCGGGACCGTCACCGCGCTCGACGCCGCCGCCGTCGAGATGTGCGCCTTGCCCACGGCCTGCTCGATCGCCACCTCGATGCCCGCACCGATCGCCGCCGCCGACGCGAAGACGAAGAAGTGCCCGTAACCCCACAGGAAGGCCTGCCGGTTGGAGGCCAGGTGCAGGTGGATGGGGACCGCGAAGTAGATCCAGAACGCGGCGAAGATCAGCAGCAGGCCGCCCGCCGCCAGCGGCAGCAGCTCGCCCAGCGCCTCGTGCTCGTCCAGCGCCGACTGCACGGCGACCGTGGCCGCCGAGACCGTCTCGCCCAGCACGATGATCGTGAACAGCCCGTACCGCTCGGCGATGTGGTGCGGGTGCCAGGCCGTCTGCTGCGTTCTCTCGGCGAAGGCCGGGACCCCCAGTTCCACGACGGCCATCACCAGGAACACCCACGGCTTCGCCCGGTCGGGCAGGAACAGCACCCCCAGCCACCCCACCTGGCACGCGCTCACCCCGGCCGCGTACTTCAGCGCCGTCCGCCGCTCCGCGCCCTCGGCGGAGAACGCGGCCCGCAGCCACTGCGAGACCAGCGCCAGCCGCATCACCAGGTAGCCGAACCACACCACCGAGAAGTCGCTCTTCTCGAAGGCGCGCGGGATCCCGGCGGCCAGGATCAGCACGCCGGTGATCTGGACCAGGGTCACCACCCGGTAGAGGACGTCGTCCGTGTCGTACGCGGACGCGAACCACGTGAAGTTCAGCCACGCCAGCCAGATGGCGAAGAACACCATCAGATAGCCGGGCACGCCGTGCTCCGGATGTCCCTCGGCGAGCGCGTGCACCAGCTCGCGGCCCGCGACGGCCACCGCCACGACGAAGCACAGGTCGAAGAAGAGCTCCAGCGGAGTGGCCGTGCGGTGCGCTTCCTCGCGTCCGCGGCCGGTCATCCGGCGCAGCAGGGGGGAGGGCGGCGGCCCGTCGTCCGCGCGGGCCCGGGGGGCGTCCTCGCTCATAGGGCGATTCTCACCGCGCACGGGGGCGCTCCGCGCGGCAGAGCCGTACGTACGGGGCGCTCCGGGCTGCAGAGCCGTACGGGGGCGCTCCGCGCGGTAGAGCCGTACGTACGGGGCTGGGGCGGTTCGGCACCGCCGGTCCGCCGCGTCGCGGTTGCTCGCCGTTGCGGCGGCAGAAAAGTGCCCGGCCCCCGCCCGCTTACCCTGAACCTATGAGTGACACCGCCCCCGAGACCTCCGAGACCCCCGAGGTCGCCCCCCGGCCCGCGTCCCGGCCGCGCAACCCCGCAGCCGCCGCCCTGATCTTCGACGATCCGCTGTCGCAGCAGTCCTCGGACGACACCGACCGCGGCTGGGGCGAGCGGCCCGCCGGTGGCGGGTCCGCCGCGGATCTGGCCCGCTTCCTCGACGAGAAGCCGCCGCACCACATCTGAGCCCGGGGGCCGAGCCCCCGGCTACCGCTGTGCCGGCACCGTCTCCGTGCCCGGCTCGCGGCGCTGTTCCACGAGCGCGTCGCGGATCTGGGCGAGCAGCTCCAGCTCGGTCTCCTTGGCCGGGGCGGCCGGCGTCCTGGCGGCCAGCCGCTCCTGCCAGCGCTTCATGGGCAGCAGCATCAGGAAGTAGACGACCGCGGCCGTGATCAGGAAGGTCAGCGAGGCGCTGAGCACGGCGCCCCACTGGATCGAGACGCCCTGGGTGACCTCGCCGGTCTTGGCGTTCACGGCGCAGGGGCCCTTGATGCAGACCGCGTAGTGGTCGAGGTCCTTCGTGCCGAAGGCGCCCACCACCGGGTTGATCACGCCCTTGACCACCGCGTTCACGATGTTCGTGAACGCGGCGCCGATGACGACGGCGACGGCGAGGTCGATGACGTTGCCCCGCATGAGGAACGCCTTGAAGCCGCCGAGGACCCCGGTCTTCGTCGTCGTCACTGCTCAAGCCCTTCTGTCACTGTTTCCGCCCGGTTGGTCCGGATGTTCCGGAATGAAGGATTCCATATCCAGCCGGGGGGAGGCGTCAGGGCAGTTCGATACCCAGGTCCCAGCCCTTGTGCACGTCCGCGCACAGGCAGCCGCGCTCCTTGGTCTCCGGGAGGGCGGTCACGGCCGCGAAGAGCACCTCGCGCAGCCGGCCGACGTTCTCCCCGAAGACCCGCATGACCTCGTCGTGCGAGACGCCCTCGCCCGTGTCGGCACCCGCGTCCAGGTCCGTGACCAGCGCCATCGAGGTGTAGCAGAGCTCCAGCTCGCGGGCGAGGACCGCTTCCGGGTGCCCGGTCATACCGACGACCGACCAGCCCTGGGCGGCGTGCCAGCGCGACTCGGCGCGCGTGGAGAAGCGCGGCCCCTCGATGACGACCATCGTGCCGCCGTCCACCACCGGCTCCCAGCCCTTGCCGCGCGCCACCGCGACCGCCACCGCGCGGCCGGTGGGGCAGTAGGGGTCGGCGAAGGTGGTGTGGACGACGTTGGGGACGCGGCCGTCGGGCAGCGCCTCGCCGTCGAAGTAGGACTGGGCCCGCGACTTCGTGCGGTCCACCAGCTGGTCCGGGACGACGAGCGTGCCCGGCCCGTACTGCGGCTGCAGCCCGCCGACCGCGCACGGGGCGAGGACCTGCCGCACGCCGAGCGAGCGCAGGGCCCACAGGTTGGCCCGGTAGTTGATGCGGTGGGGCGGCAGGTGGTGCCCGCGTCCGTGGCGGGGGAGGAAGGCGACCCTCCGCCCGGCGAGATCGCCGACGAAGAGGGAGTCGCTCGGCGACCCGTAGGGGGTCATCACCGTGACCTCGGTCACGTCCTCCAGGAAGGAGTAGAACCCCGATCCGCCGATGACGCCTATCTCCGCACGCGCACTGTGCATGTCGACCATGGAGGTCACCCTAACGGCGGGGGCGCGTACGCCACAGAGCCCTTCCCCTCCGTACGGGATCCGTAAGGGACCCGCGGGGAAGGGAAGGGCTCCGGGGGAAGAACCGTAGGGAGAGCCGGGTCAGGCGGCCGACGTGCCGGTACCGGCGGTGGTCGTCGCGGACGGCTTCGTGTCGGTGCTCTTCGCGGCGGTGGTCGTCGTGCTCGACGACGAGGCCGAGGACTTCGCGGGCGAGCTGCTGGACGACGCGCCACGGCTGTCGTTCCGGTAGAAGCCGGAGCCCTTGAAGACGATGCCGACCGCGGAGAAGACCTTCTTCAGGCGCCCCTGGCAGCTGGGGCACTCGGTCAAGGCGTCATCGGTGAACTTCTGCACCGCCTCGAGGCCCTCGCCGCACTCGGTGCACTGGTACTGGTAAGTCGGCACTTGCTCCTCCTGGCACTCTCACTCGTTGAGTGCTAACGACGCTCCATACTGCAGTATTCCGGTCCGTCAGTCCACCGGGACGGCCTCACGGTGACCGACCCCACGTGCCGCGACCACCGACTCCGAGCGCGGAGTCAGGGCCTTCCGCAGCGCCAGCAGGACCAGCAGCGCGGCCGCCGTGCCGCCCAGCGGCACCAGGAAACCGGTGCTCGCGCCGTGGGCGTCGATGAGCCGGCCGCCCACGGTCGCCCCGGCCGCCTGGCCGAGGCCGACGGCGCCGGTCAGCCAGGTGAACGCCTCGGTGCGGGCGCCCGCCGGGACCAGCTTCTCCACCAGTGTGTAGCCGGTGATCAGCGACGGCGCGATGCACAGGCCCACGACCAGGCCCAGGGCGCCCAGCAGGACCATGGAGTGCGCCGCCCACAGCGGGGTCGTGGCCAGCACCAGCAGCGGGAAGGCCAGCAGCAGCCGGCGCTGCGCGCTGATCTTCCACGCGACCACGCCGCAGACGATGCCCGCGATCATGTTGCCCGCGGCGAAGGCGCCGTACATCAGGCCGTTGAGGCCCGGGTCGCCCATCTCCTTGGTGAACGCGGTCATCGACACCTGCATGCCGCCGAAGACGGTGCCGATGCCCAGCATGACGACCGCCAGCACGCGCACGCCCGGCACGGACAGCGCCGAGACGCGCTCGCCGGCCCCGGCCGCACCGGCGGCGGCGCTGCTCGGCTGCGGCTGCGTACGCCGCTGCGTGGCGAACAGCAGACCGCCGGCCAGGGTCAGGACGGCCTCCGCGACCAGGCCGGCGGCCGGGTGGACGCCGGTGCACAGCGCGGTGGCCAGCACCGGGCCGATCACGAAGGTGAACTCGTCGGTGACGGACTCGAAGGCCGCCGCCGTCGCCATCAGGGGCGAGCCGTCCAGCTTGTTCGCCCAGCGGGCCCGCACCATCGGGCCGATCTGCGGCGTCGACGCACCGGCCGGCACGGCCGCCGCCAGCAGCGCCCACAGGGGCGCGTCCGACAGGGCGAGCACCGTCAGCAGCGAGATCGCCGCCGCGTGCACGACGACGCCCGGGATCAGGACCGCGGCCTGGCCGAAGCGGTCCGCGAGCTTGCCGCTCTGCGGAGCGAACAGGGCCATCGCCACGCCCGCGGTCGCCGAGACGGTGCCCGCGGTGCCGTAGGAGCCGGTGGTGTCGTTGACCAGCAGCAGGATGCCGATCGTGAGCATTGCGAACGGCTGCCGGGCCAGGAAGCCCGGCAGCAGGAACGTCCACGCGCCGGGGGTGCGCAGCAGCTGCCCGTATCCGGGCCGTTCGTTGACCGTGGATGCCACGGCCCAGGCCTTTCCGCCGCCTGGTAGCGCGCCACCGGACGGGTTGCCGCCACGGAGCGCGCCGAGAGCTGTCCTCTCGCGCAGGACCGTGGTAGATGCCTTCCGGCCGCCTCGTGCGACCGCGGCCGCCGTGCGGTCGCGCCAGCCCTGCATCAGGCAGAGTTGGTTCGGTGTGAATCTTGGGGTGGAACAGGGGTTTCCTCCCGCGGAGAGCGGGAGTGAATGATTACTTCCTCTTTATCATACGGGGGCCCTTGGATATGCCTATGGCCTTCGTCACAGGAGGCTCCCCGGCGTGCCCGGGGTGGGCCGCCGCCGTCCCTAGCCAGCCCGCCAGCTTGCCGCCCTCGCCGACCGCCCGCAGCCGCTTCTCGGCCGCGTCGCGCACCGGGTCCGTGGCCACCACCAGCAGCTCGTCGCCGAGCCGCAGCACCGTCGCGGGACCGGGCACGAAGCTCTTGCCCTCCCGGACGACCAGCGTGACCGCCGCCCCGGCGGGCAGCCGCAGCTCCGAGACCTCCACGCCGTGCATCCGCGAGCCCTCCGGGATGGAGACCGACAGCAGGTGGCCGCGCAGCCGCTCCAGCGGCGCCGACTCGATGCCGAGGTCCTCCGGCGGCTCCTTCTCGCCCAGCCGCAGGTGCCGGGCCAGCCAGGGCAGCGTCGGCCCCTGGACCAGCGTGTAGACGATCACCAGCACGAAGACGATGTTGAAGATCCGGCGGCTGTCGTCCACCCCCGCCACCATCGGGATGGTGGCCAGGACGATCGGCACCGCGCCGCGCAGCCCGGCCCAGGACAGCAGCGCCTTCTCCTGCCAGGGCGTCCGGAACGGCGCCGTGCTGAGGAAGACGGACACCGGCCGTGCGACCACCGTCAGGACCAGCCCCACGACCAGCGCGGGAACGATGTCGTCGCCCAGCTCGTGCGGGGTGACCAGCAGGCCCAGCAGGACGAACATGCCGATCTGGGCGATCCAGCCGAGCCCCTCGGCGAAGCCGCGCGTGGCCGGCCAGTGCGGCAGCTTGGCGTTGCCGAGGATCAGCGCCGCGAGGTAGACGGCGAGGAAGCCGGAGCCGTGCGCGAGGGCGCCGCCCGCGTAGGCCGCGGTGGCGATGGCCATCACGGCGATGGGGTAGAGGCCGGAGGCGGGCAGGGCCACGCGCCGCAGGCCGTACGAGCCGAGGAAGCCGAACGCGATGCCGATGGCCGCGCCGATCGCCAGCTCCAGCGCGATCTTCCCGAGGAGGAGGTACCAGTGCTCGACCGGACCGGCGGCGGAGAAGGCGACGACGAGGATGACGACGGGGGCGTCGTTGAAGCCGGACTCGGCCTCCAGGACACCGGTGAGCCGGGACGGCAGCGGAACGTTCCGCAGGACGGAGAAGACGGCCGCCGCGTCCGTCGAGGAGACCACCGCACCGATGATCAGGGCCTGCCGCCAGTCGACGCCGGCCAGGTAGTGCGCGGCGGCGGCCGTCAGGCCCACGCTCACCGCGACGCCGAAGGTGGACAGCACGGCCGCCGAGGGCAGCGCGGGTTTGATCTCGTGCCACTTCGTGCCGAGGCCGCCCTCGGCGAGGATGACGACCAGGGCGGCGTAGCCGATCACCTGGGTCAGCCCGACGTCGTTGAAGGAGACGCCGATGCCGTCCTGGCCGAGGGCGACCCCGATGCCGAGGTAGATGAGCAGGCTCGGCAGCCCGCTGCGCGAAGAGATGCGCACCGCCGCCACTGCGACGAGCAGTACGAGGGAGCAGATCAGCAGGAGTTCGTTGAGGTGGTGGACAGTCAGGGGCCGGTCCCTTCACGCGTGCACGGGGTGCATGGTCGGTGGATTGCCGCGAACGGGGCCGGAACGTTCCTCCGGCGCCGATCGGAACTTCATTTCCTCATCTAATATTTTACGGGTTCTTAACGCCTGGCGGGCAGCCGAGGCCGCCAAGAGGGATTGATGTCACTGCACGGTCCGGCATCCGCGTCCGGTCGCCCGGCGCCCTGCGCCTATGGTTGCTTCCAGCACTCCAGGACCACCCTGCCCCTCTAAGGACAGCGATGCCCGCCAACAAGACCGGCCCTTCCGGCAAGTCCGGCAAGAAGAAGGGGCGACGCGCCCGCCTGCTCGTGATCACCGTCGTGCTGCTGCTCGTCGCGGGCATCGGCTTCGGTGCGTACTGGAGCGTCAGCACCGTGCGCGCCTCCTTCCCGGAGACCAGCGGCACGCTGCAGCTCAAGGGGCTCGGCGGGCAGGTGAAGGTCGCGCGCGACGACCACGGCGTCCCGCAGGTCTACGCGGACAACGCCGAGGACCTCTTCCGCGCCCAGGGCTTCGTCCAGGCGCAGGACCGGTTCTGGGAGATGGACGTCCGGCGCCATCTGACGGCGGGCCGCCTGTCCGAGATGTTCGGCGAGGACCAGGTCGAGACCGACGCGTTCATCCGCACCATGGGCTGGCGGAAGGTCGCGCAGGAGGAGTACGACACCAAGCTGTCGGCCGCCACCAAGAAGTACCTCCAGGCCTACTCCGACGGCGTCAACGCGTACCTCAAGGACCATCAGGGCAAGTCGCTGTCCGTCGAGTACGCGGCCCTGGAGTTCCGGAACGACTACAAGCCCGAGAAGTGGACCCCGGTCGACTCGGTCGCCTGGCTCAAGGCCATGGCCTGGGACCTGCGCGGCAACGTGCAGGACGAGGTCGACCGCTCGCTCGCCTCGACGCGGCTGAGCCCCGAGCAGATCGAGCAGCTGTACCCGGCGTACCCGTACGACCGGAACAAGCCGATCGTCGAGGGCGGGGCCATCGACCCGGCGACGAAGGAGTTCGACCCGAAGGCCACGCCCACGGCGCCGGGCACGACCGGTGAGACGGGCGGGACCGGGCGGACCGGTGGTGCGCGGACGGGCACGCCGGGCACCTCGGGCAACGCGGGCACTCCCGGCACTCAGGGCGGCGCCGGCAACAACGGCAGCGCCGCCACCAGTGGTGGCGCGGGCGCGGCCGGCGGCCTGCACACCGGCCTGACGTCGCTGTCCAACACCCTCGACAAGATCCCGGCGCTGCTCGGCAAGTCCGGCAACGGCATCGGCTCCAACTCGTGGGTCGTCTCCGGTCAGTACACGACGACCGGCAAGCCGCTGCTCGCCAACGACCCGCACCTGGCCCCGCAGATGCCCTCCCTCTGGTACCAGATGGGCCTGCACTGCACGAAGACCAGCCAGGCCTGCCCGTTCGACGTGGCCGGCTACACCTTCGCCGGCATGCCGGGCGTCGTCATCGGCCACAACCAGGACATCGCCTGGGGCATGACCAACATGGGCGCGGACGTCTCCGACCTCTACCTGGAGAAGGTCACCTCCGGCAGTTACCTCTACGACAACAAGCAGGTCCCCTTCGCCACCCGCAAGGAGACCATCAAGGTCGCCGGCGGCGACGACCGCACCATCACCGTCCGCTCGACCCGGAACGGGCCCGTCGTCTCCGACCGCAACACCGAGCTGGGCAAGGTCGGCCAGGACGCCCCCGTGAAGGACCCGGCGCCCGACCGCGCCGAGGGTTACGCCGTCTCCCTGCGCTGGACCGCGCTGGAGCCCGGCCGCACGATGGACGCCCTGATGGACCTCAACCGCGCCGGCGACTTCGCGTCGTTCCGCAAGGCCGCGGCCGGCTTCGAGGTCCCCTCGCAGAACCTGATCTACGCCGACACCAAGGGCAACATCGGCTACCAGGCCCCCGGCCGCATCCCCGTCCGCAAGGGCGACGGCCGCATGCCCGCCCCCGGCTGGGACCCCGCCTACCAGTGGACCGGCTACCTCAAGCCGGGCGAGCTGCCGTGGGAGCTCAACCCCAAGCGCGGCTACATCGTCACCGCCAACCAGCCGGTGACCGACAAGAAGTACCCCTACTCCCTCTCGGGCGACTGGGGCTACGGCGCCCGCAGCCAGCGGATCAACGACCTCATCCAGTCCAAGATCAAGGACGGGGGCAAGATCTCGACGGACGACATGCAGAAGATGCAGATGGACAACGCCAGCGAGATCGCCAAGCTGCTCACCCCCTACCTGCTGAAGATCGACGTCAAGGGCTCCAACGAGCGCGAGACGAAGTACGTCCGCGAGGCGCAGAAGCTCCTGGAGGGCTGGGACTACACCCAGGAGGCCGACTCGCCCGCCGCCGCGTACTTCAACGCCGTGTGGCGCAACACCCTCAAGCTGGCCTTCGGCAACAAGCTCCCCAAGGAGCTGCGCGTCAAGGGGCAGTGCCTGCGGGTCCACCCCACCAACGACGCCGGCCCCCAGGAGGACCTGGAGGGCAAGACCCGCCTCGTGCGCGAGTGCGGCGAGCGCGAGCCCGACTCGGCCCAGCCCGACGGCGGCGACCGCTGGTTCGAGGTCGTCCGCTCCATCCTGGACAAGCCCGGCGACGACTGGTGGAAGACCGGCGGCCGCGGCGGCGCCGCCAACCGCGACGAGCTGCTCGCCCAGGCCATGAAGGACGCCCGCTGGGAGCTGACCTCCAAGCTCGGCAAGGACGTCAACTCCTGGAGCTGGGGCCGCCTCCACCAGCTCAACCTGAAGAACCAGACCCTCGGCAAGGACGGCCCCGGCATCGTCCGCTGGATGCTCAACCGCGGCCCGTGGAACCTGGCCGGCGGCGAGGCCGCGGTCAACGCGGCGGGCTGGAACGCGGCGGGCGGCTACGACGTGATCTGGGTCCCGTCCATGCGGATGGTCGTCAACCTGGCCGACCTCGACAAGTCCCGGTGGATCAACCTCACCGGCGCGTCCGGGCACGCCTACAACGCGCACTACTACGACCAGACGGACAAGTGGGCCAAGGGCGAGCTGCTGCCGTGGGCCTTCAGTGCGGACGCGGTGAAGAAGGCGACGGACGCGGAGCTCACGCTCAAGCCGTAAGGCTTGCGGGCGGTGCTCAAGGACGGGCTGGATGGTTCACCATCCAGCCCGTTGGGGGCACCTCCCAGCGGTAGCTGGGGGAGTTTGAGGACGAGCGCGCTAGCGCGAAAACCGCCGTACGCCCGACGGCGTCACCACCGCGTCCACCGGTCGGTCGTGCGGCTCCGCCGGAACCGCGTCGAGGACCTCGTTGTCGTACAGCAGGACCACCAGCGGCGGAGCCGCCCCCGCCTTCTCCAGACGCGCCAGTACGCGGTCGTACGAACCCCCGCCGCGGCCCAGCCGCAGCCCGCGGCCATCGACTGCCAGCCCCGGCAGCAGCACGGCGTCCGCGGACGTCACGGCGTCCGGCCCGAGCCGGACGCCGTCCGGCTCCAGGAGGCCCCGCCCGGCCCGTACGAGACGGTCCGGGCCGTCGTAGGGCGCCCAGTCGAGATCGTTGTCCGCCAGGAGGACGGGAAGCAGCACCCGTACCCCCTCACGGCGGAGCGCCTCCAGGAGCGCGCGCGTGTCCGGCTCACGCCCCACAGACACGTAGGCGGCCACCGTCCCCGCCGCCGCGAGCTCGGGGAGCTCCAGGGCGCGGCGGGCGAGCGCGGCCCCCGACCTGGCCACGTCATCCGCGGTCAATGCGGCCCTCGCCGCCAGGAGATCCCGCCGCAACTCCGCCTTCGTACCGTCGTACTTGATCACTGTGCGTACAAACTCCTTGCGTGGGGGCATACTCGTTGGAGCCTCGTCTTCCGCTCAATCTCAACGGTTAGTGTTCGGCCCATGACTCATTCGCGTCCTCGGATCAGCAAGGCTGTCATCCCCGCAGCCGGTCTCGGCACCCGATTCCTGCCTGCCACCAAGGCCACGCCCAAGGAGATGCTGCCGGTCGTCGACAAGCCGGCGATCCAGTACGTGGTGGAGGAGGCCGTCCTCGCCGGTCTCTCGGACGTCCTCATGATCACAGGGCGTAACAAGCGCCCGCTCGAAGATCACTTCGACCGCAACTACGAGCTCGAAGAGGCGCTGCGCCGCAAGGGCGACGAGTCGCGGCTGGCGCGCGTCCAGGAGTCCAGCGACCTGGCGACGATGCACTACGTCCGCCAGGGCGACCCCCGGGGTCTCGGCCACGCCGTCCTGTGCGCCGCCCCGCACGTCGGCAACGAGCCCTTCGCCGTCCTCCTCGGCGACGACCTGATCGACGCCCGGGACCCCCTGCTGTCCCGCATGGTCGCGATCCAGCGCAAGCACGGCGGCAGCGTGATCGCCCTCATGGAGGTCGAGCACGCCCAGATCGGGCTGTACGGCTGCGCGGCCGTGAAGCCGACGGACGCCGAGGGCGTGGTGCAGATCACGGGCCTCGTCGAGAAGCCCGATCCGGCCGAGGCGCCCAGCAACTACGCCGTGATCGGCCGGTACGTCCTCGACCCCGCGGTCTTCGACGTGCTGCGCGAGACCCCGCCCGGCCGCGGCGGGGAGATCCAGCTCACCGACGCCCTGCAGGCGCTCGCCGCCGAGCCCGGTCTCGGCGGGCCCGTGCACGGCGTGGTCTTCACCGGGCGCCGCTACGACACCGGCGACCGCGGGGACTACCTGCGCGCCATTGTCAGACTGGCCTGCGAGCGTGAGGATCTAGGGCCGGACTTCCGCGCCTGGCTCCGCCGTTACGTCACCGAGGAGATGTAGCACCTTGAGCAGTACCGCCGCCCGCACGGCCCCCGACCCCGCCCCCGGTCCCGTCCCCGCCGCGACGGACGGGCAGGACGGCCCGGACCGCCTGTGGACGGTGGACGAGCACCTCGCCGACATCCTGGCGAAGATCCGCCCTCTGGAGCCGATCGAGCTGCAGCTGCCCGACGCCCAGGGGTGCGTCCTGGTCGAGGACGTCACCGTCCCGGCCGCCCTCCCGCCCTTCGACAACAGCTCCATGGACGGCTACGCGGTCCGCACGGCCGACGTCGAGGGCGCCACGGAGGAGTTCCCGGCGGTCCTCACCGTCGTCGGCGACATCGCGGCGGGCAGCGGGAAGCCGGTCCCGGTGGGGCCCGGCGAGGCCGCCCGGATCATGACCGGCGCCCCGCTGCCGCCCGGCGCCGAGGCCGTCGTCCCCGTCGAGTGGACGGACGGCGGCGCGGGCGCCGGGCCCGCCGACACCATGGCCGCCCACAGCGCGGCCCCCGAGCGCTCCGGCGGGGAGGTCCGCGTCCACCGGCCGGTCGCCGCCCGCGCCCACGTCCGGCCCCGCGGCAGCGACGCGTGCGCGGGCGAGCTCGCCCTCGCCGCCGGGACGGTCCTCGGCCCGGCCCAGATCGGGCTGCTCGCGGCCATCGGGCGGGCCACGGTCCTGGTGCGGCCGCGCCCGCGCGTGGTCGTCATGTCCACCGGCAGCGAGCTCGTCCAGCCCGGCGAGGAGCTCCCGCCCGGCCGGATCCACGACTCCAACAGCTTCGTCCTCGCCGCCTGCGCGCGGGACGCCGGAGCCATCGCGTACCGCGTCGGGGCCGTCGACGACGACGCCGAGACCCTGCGCGCCACCCTGGAGGACCAGCTCATCCGCGCCGACGCCGTCGTCACCAGCGGCGGCGTCAGCGTCGGCGCGTACGACGTGGTCAAGGAGACGCTGTCCGGGCTCGCGGGCGAGGAGGGCAGCGTCGCCTTCCGGCGGCTGGCCATGCAGCCCGGCAAGCCGCAGGGCTTCGGCCGGATCGGCCCGGACCGGATCCCGCTCTTCGCCCTTCCCGGCAACCCCGTCAGCAGCTACGTCTCCTTCGAGCTCTTCGTCCGCCCGGCCCTGCGGGCGCTCAGGGGGCTCGACCCGGTCGACCGCACCCCGGTGCGCGCCGTGTGCACCGACGCCGTCACCTCCTCGCCGGAGGGCCGCCGCCAGTTCCTGCGGGCGCGGTACGCGGCCGAAGAGGGCACGGTCTCGCTCGTGGGCGGTTCGGGCTCGCACCTGGTGAAGGCCCTCGCGCAGGCCGACGCGCTCGTCGTCGTCCCCGAGGACACCACGGCCGTGGAGGCGGGCACGGAGGTCGACGTCATCCTGCTGGGCTGATCTCCTGGCCGCCCCGCCGCGGGGCGCTCCCGGTACGGTGTCTGCCCAACAGGACCGGACCAGGAGAAGCATGAGCAGCGCCGTCCAGGACTCGCCCGAGCCGTCCCGCCTCACCCACCTCGACAGTGCGGGCGCGGCCCGGATGGTCGACGTCTCGGCCAAGGAGGTCACCGCCCGCACGGCCCGTGCGAGCGGCCGCGTCCTCGTCTCGCCGCGCGTCGTGGAACTCCTGCGCGGCGAGGGCGTCCCCAAGGGCGACGCCCTCGCCACGGCCCGCATCGGCGGCATCATGGCGGCCAAGCGCACCCCCGATCTGATCCCGCTGTGCCACCCGCTGGCGATCTCGGGGGTGAAGGTCGACCTGTCCGTGGCCGACGACGCGGTGGAGATCAGCGCCACGGTGAAAACGACGGACCGCACCGGCGTGGAGATGGAGGCGATGACCGCCGTGACCGTCGCCGCCCTGACCGTCGTGGACATGATCAAGGCCGTCGACAAGGGCGCGGTGATCACGGACGTCCGGGTGGAGGAGAAGACGGGCGGGAAGTCGGGCGACTGGAGCCGGTCATGAGGGCCCTCGTCGTCACCGCCTCCAACCGCGCCGCCGCCGGCGTCTACGAGGACAAGGGCGGCCCCCTCCTCGCCGCCGGCCTGGCGGCCATGGGGTTCGCCGTGGACGGGCCCGTCGTCGTCCCCGACGGCGAACCGGTCGCGGCAGCCCTCCGGGACGGCGTCGCCGCCGCCTACGACGTGATCGTCACCACGGGCGGCACCGGCCTGTCCCCGACCGACCGCACGCCGGAGGCGACCCGGCCCCTCCTCGACCGCGAGGTGCCCGGCATCGCCGAGGCCGTCCGGGCCGAGGGCCTGGCGAAGGTCCCCACGGCCGCACTCTCCCGCGGCCTGGCCGGTCTGGCCGGGCGCACGCTGATCGTCAACCTGCCCGGCTCGGCGGGCGGCGTCCGCGACGGCCTGGCCGTCCTGGAGCGGGGAGGGCTGCTGGTCCACGCCGTGGAGCAGGTCCGCGGGGGCGACCATCCGAGACCGGGGGGCCCGCACTGAACGCCGGATGGCCGGCGGAGCCGGCGGACGGCGACGTCGTCCTGCGCCCCATCCGGATGCGGGACCAGCACCAGTGGCGCGAGGTCAACCGGCGCAACCGCGACTGGCTGCGCCCCTGGGAGGCGACCATCCCGCCGCCCCCGCCGGGCGGCCCGGTCACGCACCGCCCCACGTACCGGCAGATGGTGCGGCACCTGCGGGCCGAGGCGAACGCGGGGCGCATGCTGCCGTTCGTCATCGAGTACCAGGGCCGGCTGGCCGGCCAGCTGACGGTGGCGGGGATCACCTGGGGCTCGATGTGCTCGGCCCACATCGGCTACTGGGTGGACGAGGCCGTCGCGGGCCGCGGGGTGATGCCGACCGCCGTCGCGCTCGCGGTGGACCACTGCTTCCGCTCGGTCGGCCTGCACCGCGTGGAGGTGTGCATCCGGCCGGAGAACCTGCCCAGCCGCCGGGTGGTGGAGAAGCTGGGCTTCCGCGAGGAGGGGCTGCGGCCCCGCTACCTCCACATCGACGGCGCCTGGCGCGATCACCTCGTCTACGCGCTGACGGCCGAGGAGGTCCCGGAGGGGCTCCTGCAGCGGTGGCACCGGTCCCGCCCCGGCACACCCCAGAAATAGAATAGATTTTCGAAAATGACCGTCAATCGACGGTATTCGAGTGGACTCGGTCCCAACAATCACAAAAAAAGTTCGAGATATCAGCCGGATCGTGCGACACACCGGGCCAATTGGCGGAATCCCCTGCGCGTACCCCTCTACGGTGTGAACTGTGAGCAGCAGCGGCCTCATCTACGCAGTCATCGTCGGGGCCTGGGCCGCCTACTTGGTGCCGATGTGGCTCCGTAGGCAGGACGAGCTCAATGAAGCCCGTCCGACGGAACGCTTCAGCACCGCCATCCGGCTCTTGTCCGGGCGGGCGGGGATGGAGCGCCGTTACGCCAAGGACCTGGAAGTGCGCGCCGCCGACGACGCGCCGGTCTCAAGCGAGCCCGCGGAGCCGGTGGCCCGCGGGCCCGAGCCGGAAGCGCCGACCGAAATGGTCGACGTCCGGCCCTTCGGCATGCCCGGGGGAGGGAGCGGGGCCCCGGCCGGAGTGCCGGCCTCCGCGGGCCCGCCGCCGGGCTCGCCGGGCGCCTTGGGCTCTTCCGGCGCCCAGGGTGCCGCGGGGGAGCGTGCCGGGGCGTCCGCGACCCCGACGGCCGCCGCCGCGCGCGCCCGGCGCTCGAAGGTCCTCGCGCGCCGGCGCCGCACCACGGTCGTCCTCTTCGTGGCCTTCACCCTGGGCGCGGTCGTCGCGGGCGTCGGCGGCCTGGAGTTCCTGTGGGTGCCCGCCGTCCCGGCGGTGCTGCTCAGCGCCTACATCGTCTACCTGCGGCTCCAGGAGCGGCGGCGCTTCGCCTTCACCATGGACCAGCGCCGCGCCGAACTGGCCGCCCAGCGCCTCCGCGAGGGCCGCGTCCGCCCTCAGCGGGCGGCGGACCCCCACGCCGCCGCCGACCCCGTTGACACCGTCTCCCACCCGGCGCCCGTCGCCGACCGCCCGGCCGAGCCCTCGCCCGCCGCGGGCCGCCGCGCCCTCGTGGAGCAGACGGACCACGCGGAGTGGGTCGACCAGCAGCGCGACCGCGGCGCGGCCGAGAGCTGGGACCCCGTCCCCGTCCCCCTGCCGACGTACGTCACCGCGCCGGTCGCGCCGCGCGCCGGCGACGACGTCGACCTGGGCGCCCCGGACACCTGGAGCTCGGCCCGCTCCAGCACCGCCGACCCGGCCGCCGACCGCGCCGCCGCTGCCGCCGCGGAGGAGCGCCGCCCCTCCCGGCAGCGCCGCCGGCCCCGCGAGCGCGGCCGCACGCCCCTCTTCGACCAGTACGCCGACGACGACCGCCCCCGCGCCGCCAACGAGTGACCCGCACCACTTCACCGGTGCTTCCCCGGCGCTTCCCCGGCCCCGGCCGCTGACCAGCGGGGAGCGGATTTCCGGGCACCCGGATGGAGGTGCTAGAGTTTCACTCGTTGCAAGGGCCTGTGGCGCAGTCCGGTAGCGCACCTCGTTCGCATCGAGGGGGTCAGGGGTTCAAATCCCCTCAGGTCCACCGCAATAGATCCCGTCCGATCTGATAGATCGGACGGGATCTTTTTGTTTTCCATCTGCGTGCCGTCTACTGGCCGCGGAGAGCGCGGTGTTCGGCCCTGCGGCCCGCTACAGCTTCCGGGCCACCTTGTGCGCCACCTTCACCACGTCCCCCGCCGGTTTCGTCCGCAGGACCGGGCGGTGGCGGAGCCACTCCTCCTCCAGGGCGTACCAGTCGATCGGCTTCGGCTTGCGGCGGTCCGTGAGGGAGGCGTCCAGCTCCTTGAAGTAGGCCTTCCAGCGCGTGCGGTAGAGGCCGCCGACCAGGCCCGACCACTCGCGGTTGGCGTAGTCGTGGAGCTTGCCGGTGTCGGCGGAGTCGCGGGGGCCCCAGGTGGTGAGGAGGGTGAGGGCGTCGTGCTCCAGGCGGTCGCGTTCGGCTTCCGAGGAGCCCCAGGCGCGGGCGGCGGCGGTCCAGCGGCTCAGCAGGTGGCGTTCGTCGGTGGCGACGGCCTCCTCCAGGAGGGCCATCCAGTCGAGCCACTGGCCGGTCAGGTCGCGGAAGCGGGCCCGGTCGCCCGCCTCGTGGGCCGCCTTGATCCGGGGGAGGAGGGTGCGGCTGCGGTTGGCGATCGACTGGCGCGTCACGTCCAGGAGGTCGTAGCGGTAGGCGGTGCTGTGCCGCAGGGACGCCGCCACGGCCAGGAGTTCGGGCAGCGCCTTGTCGAATTCCTCCGGGTCGTAGCGGAGCTGACGGGGCGACCAGTTCGCGGCGTGGCTGACGGCCAGGTCGGGGCGGGCGCCGAAGAGGCCGTCGGCGGCCTCGCTCCAGCCGTCCTCGCGGGTCGTGCCGTAGGCGGTGCGGCGCAGGACGTCCCAGGCGCGGACGGCGTGCGGGTCGGCGGCGCCGTAGCGGTAGCGGGGCCACCGCGCGAACCAGTCCTCCAGGCCGATCCGGCCGTCCGTCCAGGCCAGGTCGCTGAAGAGGGCGAGCGCGGCGGGGTTGTTGTCGGCGGCCTCCGGCATCAGGGCGATGCCCTTGAGGGCGCTGCCCGGCTTGGTGCGCCACTCCTCGTAGAGCCGCGCCCAGTCGCGGGTGTTGGCGCCCATGGCCGTGTGGCCGCCGAAGTTCCAGATGGAGCCGAAGGCGTACGGGGTCCCGCCCCAGTCGGCCTCGCGGTCGGTGACCTTGGGGTAGTGGTCGGAGACGCCGTCCAGGACGAGCATCCGGTCGCGGTCGACGGCGTCGACGATCTCGCGGCGCGGGTTCTCCTGCCAGCCGAGGATGGCCCAGGTGGCGTGCGGGTGGGCGGTGCGCAGCGCCTTCTCGACGGCGCGGGCGGCGTCGGCGACGGGCACGTCGCCCGGCTTGCCGCCCTCGTGCAGCAGGTCCATCTTGTACATCGACGTGGCGCCGTAGAGCTCCTTCTGCACGCGGTAGAAGGTGCGGGCGACGCGCCGGAAGTGGGCGGTGCGCGGGTCGAGCCAGTCGGGCCGGCGGAAGCCGCCCCACGTGCCCTGCGGGACGGTGCGGGCGCCGGGGTTCCGCTGGGCGAAGCCGGGCGGCACCGTGCCGTAGTAGCCGGGGAGGACGGGGGTCATGCCCAGTTCGCGGAGCCGGCCGGTGATCTTCTTCGCCAGGGCCGCGCGGCGCTCCAGCAGTGCCGCGGAGACCGGGCCGCCGTAGCCCTCCATGTTCTGCAGCAGCCACCACGGCTGGTGCGCGGGGCCCGGCAGCCACGCGTGCAGTTCGGCGTCGCCGTAGCCGTGCTCGCGGAACGTCCGGTGGTAGACGGCGTCCGCGCCCGCGTAGACCAGCACCTCGTTGAAGCCGTGGAGCGCCAGCACATCGATTTCGTGCTGCCAGTAGTCCCACTCGTTGTAGGGGCCGGTGTAGCCGTCGTTCGTGTCGTTGAGCACGAAGCGGTGGGGGACGTTCGCCGTCCTGGCGACCGGGGTACGGACGCCGGGGAGGCGGTCGGGCAGGGCGGAGGTCTGCGCCCCGTTCCAGGAGAAGTGGGCGTGGGCGACGTGTCTGAGGTACCAGTGGAAGCCGGTGAGCTGCACTGCGGGCGTGGTCCCCGACACCTCCAGCGCGCCCGCCTTCCCGGACACCCGGAAGGCGTCCGCGCCGCCCTTGCGCGGCACCGTGCGGAACGTGACCTGGCGGTGGTGGCCGGGCAGCAGCCGGGCGAGGGCCGCCGCGGCGGCTCCGGGGGCTCCCGGGGCGGCGCCCTCGGCGCCGGGGAGGCCGGCCGGGCCCGCGCCCGGGTTCCCGTCCGGCCCGGCCGCGGCGGCCGCGCCGGGCACCGCCCCGAGTGCCGCCGCCCCCGCGAGGGCGCCCAGAAGCCTGCGACGGTCGATGTGCATGAGTGACCTCCACCGTGACGAGCGCTCGGGGCCTGTCCGGTGGATCACGGCGCCCGCGCGCGCACCCCGGAGGGTGGACCGGCGGTGCCGGACCGCGCGCACCCCCGGCGGCACTCCGCCGGACAGGCAGTACGCGCGGCGATCCTACGAGCAGATGAGCGCCACGCCGCAAGGGCGCGGGCGGTGAACCAGCCACGCCGGTTACATTTGGCACGAATGGCCCCATCGGAACGACCCGGCCTGCTAGGCACCCGCTCTCCCGGAGCCGTCCGGGGAGGCCCCCGTCGGCCACCCGTCCTCACCGAGCTGCGCGCCCTGCGGCTCCCCGTCCCCCCGCGTCAGCCGCCGAGGAGCTGGAAGCCATGGGTCTGCGAACGAAGATCGGCGTGGCGATCACCGTCACCGCCGCGCTGGTCGCGGTCATCATGGGCCTCGTCGTGCACCACCGCACCGCGGTCAGCCAGTGGGAGACGGCGCGCGAGGCCATCGAGAGCCGGCTCGGCACGGCCGTCGAGGACCACGTCGCGGGCGTCGACCGGCCGCGCACCCTCATCAACCCCGAGCACATACCCGGGCCGCTGCGGAAAGCCGTCGAGGAGGGCAGACGCGCCACTTACCTCGACCGCAGCGGCCCCGTACCGATGCTGTGGGCCGGCGGCCGGGCCGGCCGGGACACGATCGTCGTCAAGCACCCCTACACCCGGCAGGCGGAGAACCTCCGCAAGCTCGACGAGGCCCTGTGGTGGGCGGGCGGCCTGGGCACCGCCTTCGCCTGCGTCGTCGGCGTCGGCCTCGCGACCGTCGCCGGGCGCCGCCTCAACGCCTCGGCCCGCACGGCCGAGCGCATCGCCCACGGCGACTTCAGCGCCCGCCTGAAGCCGCGCGGCGGGCAGGACGAGATCGCCCGTCTGATCGTCGCCGTGAACACCATGGCCGACGCGCTGGCGGCCCGCCTCCAGGCCGAGCGCGAGGTCACCTCGAACATCGCCCACGAACTGCGCACCCCCGTGGCGGGCCTGGTCGCCGCCGCCGAGGTGCTGCCGCCCGGCCGGCCCGCGGAGATGGTCCGGGAGCGGGCGCAGCACGTCCGGGCGCTCATGGAGGACGTCCTGGAGGTCGCCCGGCTGGACGGCACCGCCGAGCGGGCCGACACCGAGATCCGGGCCCTCGGCGAGCTCACGCGGCGCGCGGTCCGCTCGGTCGGGGCGGACGGCAAGGGCGCCGCCGCCGAGGTGCGGGTCGTGCGCGACTGCCTGGTCGAGACCGACGGCCGCCGCGTCGAGCGGATCCTGGCCAACCTCGTCACCAACGCCTTCCGGCACGGCAGCGGGCCTGTGGCCGTGGAGGTCGACGGCGGCACCGTCCGGGTCCGGGACGGCGGCCCCGGCTTCCCGCCCGAGCTGCTGACCCGCGGCCCGCAGCGCTTCCGCACGGGCTCGCGCTCCGGCCTCGGCCTGGGGCTGACGATCGCCGCGGGCCAGGCACGGGTGCTGGGCGCGGGCCTGTCCTTCGCCAACCCGGACGGCGGGGGCGCGCAGGCGACGCTGGACCTGACCGCGTCGGTGCGGGACGAGGGCGCGGCGGAAGCGGGGGGACCGGGGGAGGGCGTACGGGGAGAGGCCCGGGAGGACGGCTCCTGACGTGCGGGGCGGGCCGCTTGCCCCAACAGTGGAAGCCATGAAAGACGACAACGTCCTCTTCCTGAACGTGCCCTCGCCCGAGAATGGCCACCGCGCCCTGGACGACCTCCGCGAGGGGCACACCGCCGGCCGGCTCACGCTCCGCGAGGGCGCGGTGATCGCCCGCGCCGACGACGGCAGCCTCGACTTCCCCGATGCCGTCGACAACTCCGGCACGGCCCGCGCCTTCGCCGTCGGCGGCCTGATCGGCGGCCTGCTGGGCATCCTCGGCGGCCCGCTCGGCGCCGTGATCGGCTTCGGCGCGGGCGGGCTCGTCGGCGGCGTGCGCGACGCGCGCGAGGCCACGGCCGCGAACGCCGCCCTGGAGATGCTCGCGGCGGAGGTCCCGCCGGGCAGCACGGTCCTGGTCGCGGAGGTCGTCGAGGACGGGCCCGCGGAGGCGGACGCGATCCTGGCCGCGTACGGGGAGGTCACGCGCTACCGGACGGAGGACATCCGCCACGAGGTGGAGGCGGCGATCGCCGGGAAGTGAGGTCAGCGCGACGGCCGGGGGACGGGGACCAGCGGTTTCGTGAAGCAGCGGCTCCCCTCGTACGTCCGGTACATGCCGAACTTCAGCTGCTCCGGCACCGGTACGTACCCGGACGACACGTACAGCGCGATGGCCTCCGGCTGCATGGTGCCGGTCTCCAGCACCATCCGGGACCGGCCCGCCGCCCGCGCGTCGTCCTCCAGCGCCGCGAGGATCCGCCGCGCGAGCCCGCGCCCGCGGGCCTCCGGTATCACGTACATCCGCTTCAGCTCGGCGTCGCCGTCCGCGTAGCCCTCGTCGCCGGCCTCCTGCGCGCGCCAGCCGCCGGTGGCGACGGGCGAGCCGTCCGGTTCGTAGGCGATGAGATATAGGCCACGCGGCGGGGCGAACTGGGCCGGCTCCAGCGGGGTGAGATCACCGTCTCCGTACCGTTCCACGTACTCCAGTTGCACCCGGTCCTGGAGCTTCACCGCGTCGGGATGGTCGTATGCGACCCGCAAGATCTGCATTCAAGGCATCGTACGGAAGTCGGTATCGTGCCGGAATGCTGACCGTTACGAGCGTAAATGTGAATGGCCTCCGTGCGGCCTCCAAGAAGGGCTTCGTGGAGTGGCTGGCGGGGACCGAGGCGGACGTCGTGTGCCTCCAGGAGGTCCGGGCCGAGCCGCACCAGCTCCCCGGCGAGGTGCGCGAGCCGGAGGGCTGGTTCACGGTGCACGCCCCGGCGGCGGCCAAGGGGCGCGCCGGCGTCTCGCTCTACTCGCGCCGCGAGCCGGAGGCCGTGCGGATCGGCTTCGGCTCGGCGGAGTTCGACGGCAGCGGCCGCTACGCCGAGATCGACCTCCCCGGCGTCACCGTCGCGAGCCTCTACCTGCCCTCGGGCGAGGCGGGCACGGAGCGGCAGGACGAGAAGGAACGCTTCATGGCGGAGTTCCTGCCGTACCTCGTCGGCCTGAAGGCCCGCGCGGCGGCCGAGGGGCGCGAGGTGCTGGTCTGCGGCGACTGGAACATCGCCCACACCGAGGCCGACCTCAAGAACTGGAAGGCCAACCGCAAGAGCGCGGGCTTCCTGCCCGAGGAGCGGGAGTGGCTGGGCAAGGTCTTCGCCGAGTACACGGACGTGGTCCGGGCCCTGCACCCGGGCGTCGACGGTCCGTACTCGTGGTGGTCGTACCGCGGCCGGGCCTTCGACAACGACGCGGGCTGGCGCATCGACTACCTGGTCGCGACGCCGGGGCTGGCGGAGCGGGCCCTGAAGGCGGTCGTGGAGCGGGCGGCCTCGCACGACCTGCGGTGGTCGGACCACGCGCCGGTCACGGGCGTCTTCGGCTGATCCGGACGGGGCCGGCCCGCGGCCGGAAGCCGGGGGCCCGCTTTTCGGCGCAATCATGGCGTTTGCGCGGGCGGAGCCCGGCTTCCCGCCCGCCGGCGGGCGCCCGGCTGCTTCAATGCTCTTCTGCGGAAGCACCGTTGGCCCGACCGGCCGGCGCGCGGGTGTGGTCGCGGCATGGCGCGCCCGTGCGTCCTCGCCGCCGTCAGCCGGGTCTGGCGGGTCCCGGTTCGCCGGCGGCGCCGTGCGCACCGAGCCAGACAGCCGGCTCGGTGCGCACGCGCCGGTCCAGGGCCATGGTGATCTCCGCGTCCATGACGGTCTTGGCGATGCCGCGCAGCTCGTCGAGGGCCGCGGCGGTGGCGGGCGTGCCGGGCTGCAGCCCGGGGAGCACGTGGGTGCGGATGAGCTCGGTGAACGTCCCGGCGAGGGCGTCCGCGTGGGCCCGCACCTCGCGGCCCGCGGCGAGCACGGCGGCCAGCGGGATGCCGTGCCGCACGAGCGCGGTCGAGGCGTCGAGGAGCCGGCGGCTGACGTGGACGATCTCGTCGCCGTCCACGCCCAGGTAGCCCATGTCGAGCGAGGCGGTGAGGTTCTCCGGGGTGACCTCGCCCGCGAAGCGGTCGGCCAGCTCTTCGGGGGTGAGGCGGACGGCGGCCTCCTCCTGCCAGGGGACGGTGATGCGGGCCCCCGCCAGCCCCAGCAGTTCGCCCACGTCCCGCCCGCATTCGAAGGCGCTGATCAGCTCGGCGATGCCGCCGAGGGTGTGCCCGCGCTCCAGGAGCGCGGCGATCGTCCGCAGCCGGGCCAGGTGGTGCGGGCCGTACCAGGCGATGCGGCCCTCGCGGCGCGGCGGCGGCAGCAGCTTGCGCTCGCGGTAGAAGCGCAGCGTGCGGAGCGTGATGCCGGCGGCGTCGGCGAGCTCGGCCGTGCGGTACTGCCGTGCGGCGGGCTCGGCCGGTCCGGCGGGAGCACCGCCGGCGTCGTCCGCCCGCGTGTCCGCCGCCGGGCGGCCCCATTCGTCGCTCATCGCGTCCCCCTCGTCCATGGCCACGCGCGAAGCGTAAGCGTACGTGCGACCCCCGGTAACTTCCTTTCCGCGGACCCCTATCGCTTCGTCGGGCTCTGCCCTACGCTCCCATCGTGCCAGTGATTGCTGGCGCAGTTGTGTCGAATCCGGGAGGCTGCGGCATGGCCGAGCACGAGCGTCAGCACGTACGGGTGGCGGTGATCGGGTCCGGCTTCGGCGGACTGGGGGCGGCGATCCGGCTGCGCCGCGAGGGGATCACCGACTTCGTGGTCCTGGAGCGGGCGGACTCCGTGGGCGGCACCTGGCGCGACAACACCTATCCCGGCTGCGCCTGCGACGTGCCGTCCCACCTCTACTCCTTCTCCTTCGCCCCCAACCCCGCCTGGCCGCGCAGCTTTTCCGGCCAGCCGCACATCCGGGCCTACATGGAGCACGTCACCGACACCTTCGGGCTCCGGCCGCACCTGCGCTTCAACTCCGAGGTGCAGCAGCTGCGCTGGGACGAGGAGCAGCTGCACTGGGAGGTCACCACGGCGGCCGGCGACTACACCGCCGACGTCGTCGTCTCCGCCACCGGCCCCCTCGCCGACCCCCGCGTCCCCGACGTCCCCGGCCTGGACTCCTTCCCGGGCAAGGTCTTCCACTCCGCCCGCTGGGACCACGACTACGACCTGCGCGGCAAGCGCGTCGCGGTGATCGGCACCGGCGCCTCCGCGATCCAGATCGTGCCGGGCATCCAGCCCGAGGTGGGCCGCCTCACGCTCTTCCAGCGCACCCCGCCCTGGGTGCTGCCCCGCTTCGACCGGTCCGTGACCGCCGCCGAGCGCTGGCTGCACACCCGGCTGCCCGCGACCGCGGCGCTGCGCCGCGGTGTCCTGTGGGGCCTGCGGGAGCTGCAGGTCAGCAACTTCACCAAGCACCCGGAGCGGATGCGGGTGGTCGAGAAGCTGGCCCTGTCGCACCTGCACAAGGCCATCGGCGACCCGGGGCTGCGGGCCCGGCTGACGCCGGACTACCGCATCGGCTGCAAGCGCATCCTGCTCTCCAGCGACTACTACCCGGCGCTCGCCCGCCCCAACGTGGACCTGGTGGCCTCCGGGCTGGCCGAGGTGCGGGGCTCGACGCTCGTGGCCGCCGACGGCACGGAGGCCGAGGCCGACGCCATCGTCTTCGGCACGGGCTTCCGGGTCACGGACATGCCGATCGCCCACCGGGTCACCGGCGCCGGCGGCCGGACGCTCGCCGAGGCGTGGAAGGACGGCATGGCGGCCCTGCGCGGCACCAGCGCCGCCGGCTTCCCCAACTTCCTCACCGTCATCGGGCCCAACACCGGGCTGGGCAACAGCTCGATGATCCTCATCATCGAGTCCCAGCTGAACTACCTGGCCGACTTCATGCGGCAGCTGGACACCCTCGGCGGCAAGGCGGCCCTGGACGCCCGCCCCTCCGCCGTGAACGCCTGGAACCGGCACATCCAGCGCCGCATGGAACGCACGGTCTGGAACACCGGCTGCCGGAGCTGGTACCTGGACGCCAACGGCCGCAACACCGTGGTCTGGCCCGGCACCACCGCCGAGTTCCGCAGGGTCACCCGGCAGGTGAACCTCTCCGAGTACCAGGTGCTCCGGCCGCCGCGCGCGCCCCGCCGACCCGTGCCCGCGAGCGCCGCGGAGGCCGGGATATGAGCCGCGTGAGCCTGGAGGGCCAGGTCGCCGTCATCACCGGTGCCGCCCGCGGCGTGGGGGAGCAGCTGGCCCGCAAGCTGTCCGCGCGCGGGGCGCGCGTCGCGCTGGTGGGCCTGGAGCCGGACGAGCTGCGCCGCGTCGCCGCCTCGCTGCACGAGGACGCCGCGCACTGGCACGCGGACGTCACCGACCACGAGGTCATGGCGCAGACCGCCCGCGAGGTCAAGGCGCGCTTCGGCAAGGTAGACATCGTGGTCGCCAACGCCGGGGTCGCCGCGGGCGGCCCGTTCGCGGACTCCGACCCCGCGAGCTGGCGCCGCGTCGTCGACGTCAACCTGACCGGCAGCGCGGTCACCGGCCGTGCCTTCCTGCCCGTCCTCGCCGAGAGCCGCGGCTACCTGCTGCAGGTGGCCTCGCTCGCCGCGCTGGTCCCGGCGCCGATGATGAGCGCCTACTGCGCGTCGAAGGCGGGCGTCGAGGCGTACGCGCGCTGCCTGCGCGCCGAGGTCGCCCACAAGGGCGTGCGGGTCGGCGTCGCCTATCTGAGCTGGACCGACACGGACATGGTGCGCGGGGCCGACGAGAACGACGTGATGCGCGAGCTGCGGCAGCGCCTGCCCTGGCCCGCGAACCGCACCTACCCGCTCGGCCCGGCCGCCGACCGCCTGGTCGACGGCATCGAGCGGCGCTCGGCGCACGTGTACGGGCAGGGCTGGCTGCGCGCGGTGCAGGGCGCCCGCGGCTGGCTGCCCGGCCTGCTCGCCCTCGGCGCGCAACGCGAGATGAGGCGGTACGAGCCGAGGCTCGCGGGCATGCGCGCGGGGCTGGTGGGCGCGGGAGGGGCGGCGGACGAGAAGGAGCGCACGGGGGCGTAGCGCTGCGTAGTCCTCCGATGTGCGCGGCCTCATGGCGCGTGCCAGGCTGTTCCGGGGCAAAGCACCCCAAATCCCCTCAGTGAGGAGTGTGGACAGCATGGGCATCAAGGACGACATGCAGGGCAAGGCCCAGCAGGCCAAGCAGAAGGCGGAGCAGGCCAAGCAGAAGGCGCAGCAGGGCCGCCAGCAGAGCCAGGAGCGCGGTCAGCAGACGCAGGACAAGCTCCAGGAGCGCGGCCAGCAGGCCCGCCAGCAGGGCCAGCGGTCCTTCGACGACATCCAGGACGAGCTCGACGACCGCACCTGAGGGGCTGAGCCTCATGGCCAAGGGAGACAAGGCCAGGAGCAAGGCCGAGCAGCTCAAGCAGCAGCAGGCCCAGAAGGCCGCGCAGTCCGGCAAGAAGTCCAAGCAGAACGCCAACGACAAGGCCCGCGAGGACCTGATCCGCAAGGAGCAGGAGGAGTGGGACCGTCGTGACACGTTCGACGAGAACTTCGAGATCTGACCACGGATCCCGGTACGACGCATCCCGGTAAGGGGCGCACCTCATAGGAGGTGTGCCCCTTACTCAGCTCTACTCCGCTCTGTCTGCTCAGCTCCGCGGCGGCAGCTTCGGCCGCCGCAGGTCCGGCACCCCCGAGTAGTCCGGCGGCCGTGCCGCGCCGTGCCGCTCCAGCAGGTCGAGCGCGATGTGCACCGCGTCGTCGAGCTGCTTGTGCCGGCCCTCGGCCCAGTCGAGCGGCGTGCGGTCGATCTCGACGTCGGGTTCGACGCCGCGGTTCTCGATCGTCCACCCGTAGGCGTCGAACCACGCCGCGTTCATCGGCACTGTGATCGACGTGCCGTCCCCGAGCCGGTGCCGGCCGGTCATCCCGACCACGCCGCCCCAGGTGCGCAGGCCGACCACCGGCCCGATGCCCTGCAGCTTGAACGCCGCGGTGATCATGTCGCCGTCGGAGGAGGTCATCTCGTCGGCGATGGCGACGACCGGGCCGCGCGGGGCGTTGCTCGCGTACGACACGGGCCGGGCGTCGCGGGTGAGGTCCCAGCCGATGATGGTGCGGGTGAGCTTCTCCACGACCAGCTCGCTGATGTTGCCGCCCGCGTTGCCGCGCACGTCCACGATCAGGGCGGGGCGGGACATCTCCATCCGCAGGTCGCGGTTGAACTGCGCCCAGCCGGAGCCGCCCATGTCGGGGATGTGCAGGTAGCCGCACTTGCCGCCGCTGAGTTCGCGGACGACCGCGCGCCGTTTGGCGACCCAGTCCTGGTAGCGCAGGGGGCGCTCGTCGATCAGCGGGACGACGGCGACGCGGCGGGCGTGGCCCTCCGGTTCGGGCGACCGGAACGTCAGCTCGACGGTGGTGCCGCCGGCCGCGGCCAGCAGCGGGTACGGGCCGGCCACCGGGTCGACGGGGCGGCCGTCGACGTGCGTGAGGGCCGCGCCCTCGCGGATGCCCGAACCGGCCAGCGGCGAGCGGGCCTTGGAGTCGGAGGAGTCGCCGGGCAGGATGCGCCGGACCGTCCAGGACCCGTCCTTCTGGTGCGTGAAGTTGGTGCCGAGCAGGCCGATGGCCCGCTGGTAGTGCGGCGGCCCCTCGTTGCGGCGGGCGGGGACGACGTAGGCGTGCGAGGTGCCCAGCTCACCGAGGACCTCGCGCAGCAGGTCGGCGAAGTCGTCGGGGGAGGCCACCCGGTCGACCAGCGGCCGGTACTGGTCGAGCACCGCGTCCCAGTCGATGCCGCACATGCCCGGCTCCCAGAAGTACGCGCGGACGATCCGCCCGGCCTCCTCGTAGGCCTGCCGCCACTCGGCGCCGGGGTCGACGTCGTGCAGGATGCGCCGCATGTCGATGTAGACCGTCGACTCGGGGTCGGGGGTGTCCGTGGCGGGGACGGCCCGCAGGTCGCCCTCGTCGTTGACGACGAGCCGGGTGCCGTCGCCGCTGACCGCGAACCAGTCGAGGGAGCTGGTGAGTTCGGTGCGCTTGGCCTTGGTGAGGTCGAAGTGCTCCAGGGTGGGGCGGCCGGAGGTGTCGGCGGGGTTGGCGAAGGTCTCGCCGAGCGCGCCGGAGATCGGCCAGCGCAGCCACACCAGGCCGCCGCCGCTGACCGGGCGCAGCGCCGAGTACTTGGAGGCGGCCACCGGGAACGGCGTTACCCGGCTCTCCAGTCCCTCCACCTCGATCAGCGTCGGGCCGGCCCCGGTGTCCTCCAGGTCCAGGCCGCCCGCGGCCGGCCGGCCCTCGGCGGACAGCGCGAACGGCGAGGGCGTCGCCGAGGACAGCGGGACGAGGTAGGGGCGGCAGCCCAGCGGGAAGGACAGGTCGCCGGTGTGCACGTCGTAGACCGGGTCGAAGCCGCGCCAGGAGAGGAAGGCGAGGTAGCGGCCGTCGCGGGTGAAGACCGGCTGCTCGTCCTCGAAGCGGCCGTTGGTGACGTCGACGACCAGCCGGTCCTTGAGCCGCGCGATCTTGATCTGGCGCAGGGAGCGGCCGATGCCGGGGTGGGACCAGGCCAGCCACTCCGAGTCGGGGGAGAACGCGAGGTCGCGCACCGGCCCGTTGTCCGACCGGATCAGCTCGCTCACCTCCCCGCCGCCCTCGTCGGAGGTGTCGACGAGCAGCAGCCGCCCGTCGTGCGAGGCGAGGGCCAGCCGCTCGCCGTCGGGGGAGGCGAGGGTCTCGTGCACCCGGCCGATCCGCCCGGCGGCCAGCCGGCGCGGCTCGGCGGGGCCGGCGGCGCGCGGCAGCTGGGCGATCTCGACGGCGTCCTCGCCCTCCGCGTCCGTCACGTAGGCCACCCGCCCGGACGCGCCGAGCATCTCGGGCAGCCGCACCCGGACGCCCGGGGTGTCCGCGATGGTGCGGGCGGGGCCGTCGCGGTGGGTGAGCCAGTAGAGGCTGCCGCGGACCTGGACGGCGCTCGCGCGGCCGGTCGTGTCCACGCTCACGCCGTCGATGTTGGAGGCGGCCTGCACCTGGTACGGGCGGCGCCCGGCGCGCGGGCCGCCCAGCGTCACCTCCAGGCGGCGCGGCTGCCCGCCGGGGCCGAGGTCGTCGACCAGCCACAGCTCGCCCGCGCACTGGTAGACCACGCGCGCCCCGTCGGTCGAGGCGTGCCGGGCGTAGAAGTCGTCGTGGTCGGTGTGGCGGCGCAGCTGGGAGCCGTCGGGCAGGCAGGAGTAGAGGTTGCCGACGCCCTCGTGGTCGGAGAGGAAGGCGATCCGGTCGCCCACAAACATCACCGAGTCGAGGTGGCCGTCGACGTCCGGCACCAGCCGCTGCTCCTTCGCGCCCAGCAGCCACAGCCGGCCCGTGGCCCCGCCGCGGTAGCGCTTCCAGGCGGCCGGCTCGTGCGGCGGTTTGCCGGCCAGCAGCAGGGTGCGGTGCTCGTCCCCGGCCTCGCCGATCGCGATGTCGGACACCGGGCCCCAGGGCAGCCGCAGGCCCGGGCCGCCGTCGGTCGGCACCCGGTAGGCCCACGAGAAGTACGAGAACGGCTGGCCGTGCGAGGAGACGGCGAGGACGTCGTGGCCGCCGTTGCGGTCCGAGGGCGCCCAGCCGCAGACCCGGGTGTCGGTGCTGCCCCAGTAGGTGAGCCGGCGGGCGGGGCCGCCGTCGACGGGGGCCAGATGGATCTCGGGGTCGAGGCTGCGCCAGTTCGTGTAGGCGATGTGGCGGCCGTCGGGGGAGAACCGGGGGTGGCCGGCGCGGGTGCGGTCGACGGTCAGCCGCCAGGCCCGGCCGGGCGCCTCCAGCGGGGCAAGCCACAGGTCGTCCTCCGCGGTGAAGCAGAGGAGATCACCGTGGAGATGAGGAAATCTCAGGTAAGAATCACTCACTCCACCATCGTTTCGGCCGCCGGGAGCCGCGGCAACTCGGTCGGCGGACCCGGGACGGTAACCGGTCGTGACGGAGAACACGGGCGAAACGGCAGCGTTTCGATGCCGCGCCGTCGTATCTTCTAGGTGTACGAAACCGTTTCGTACGCGATGGACCCAGTAACCCAGGGAGGTGGACGTGTCCACGGAACCCGCCGGGCCCGCGGCGCGCCGCACCCGGCTCACCCCCGAGCGCGAGGCCGAGCTCTACGAGGCGGTCCTCGGCATCCTGCGCGAGGCCGGCTACGACGGCCTGACCATGGACGGCGTCGCCGCCCGCACGCACGCCAGCAAGGCCACCCTCTACCGCCAGTGGAAGGGCAAGCCCGAGCTGGTCGCGAGCGCGCTGCGGCACCAGAAGCCGGTCCAGCTGGCGGACATCGACACCGGCTCCCTGCGCGGTGACCTCCGCAAGATGGCCTGCGAGGTGGACGATGACCGGATGGCGCAGGACGCCGCCCTTATGCGCGGCCTGGGGCACGCGATCCACACCAACCCCGACCTGCGTCAAGCGCTGCGCGACGTGCTGATCCTGCCGGAGCACGAAGGGCTCCGCGCCATGCTGCAACGCGCGGTCGACCGGGGCGAGGTCGCCGCGGACAACCCCGCGCTCGGCTTCGTCACGCACATGATGCTGGGCGCGTTCATCGCCCGCTCCCTGATCGAGGACAAGTTCGCGGACGCCGCCTACCTGTCCCGTTACATCGACGCCGTGGTCCTCCCCGCCCTCGGCGTCTGACCCCCCACGGAACACCTCCCCCACACGGCCCACGTGACGTGCCGCTCTCGTCGTCGGGCTGCTTCCCCATGCCCTTGTTCGTCCACTGACCCGACGGGAGCACCACTCCTCGTGGCCACGTTCCTCTACAGACTCGGCCGGCTCGCCTTCCGGCGGCGCTGGTACTTCGCCCTGATATGGGTGGCGCTGCTGGTCCTCGCCGGGGCCGGCGCCGCCACCGCGTCCAAGTCCACCAACAACGACTTCTCCATCCCCGGCACGGAGGCGCAGCGCGCCTTCGACCTGCTGGAGAAGCGTTTCCCCGGCAACAACGAGCAGAACGCGTCCGCCCGTGTCGTCTTCAAGGCCCCGGAGGGCCAGAAGCTCACCGACCCGAAGAACAAGGCGGCCGTCGAGAAGGTCATCGGCGAGCTGAAGCACAGCGCGCAGGTGGCCGCCGCGGCCGACCCGTTCACGGCGAAGACCGTCAACCCGGCCGGCACCACCGGCTACGCCTCTGCCGCGTACAAGGTCAAGTCCATGGACCTGACCGAGGACTCGCGCACCGAGCTCAAGGAGGCCGCGCAGCACGGCCGTGACGCCGGGCTGACCGTCGAGGTCGGCGGCAGCGTGCTGCAGCAGATGCCCGAGGGCGGCTCCGAGGTCATCGGCATCGCCGTCTCCGCGGTCGTCCTGCTGATCACCTTCGGTTCGCTGGTCGCCGCGGGCCTGCCGCTCCTGACGGCCGTCATCGGCGTCGGCATCGGCGTCTCGTCCATCGCGGCGCTCGCGCCCCTGCTGGACCTCTCCGCCAACACCTCCACGCTCGCCATGATGATCGGCCTCGCGGTCGGCATCGACTACGCGCTGTTCATCGTCTCCCGCTACCGCGCGGAGCTGGCCGAGGGCCGCGAGCGCGAGGAGGCGGCCGGACGGGCCGTCGGAACCGCCGGTTCCGCGGTGGTCTTCGCGGGTCTCACCGTCGTCATCGCGCTGGCCGGCCTCATGGTCGTCAACATCCCCATGCTGACGAAGATGGGCATGGCGGCGGCGGGCACGGTCACCATCGCGGTGCTGATCGCGCTCTCGCTCATCCCCGCCCTGCTCGGCTTCGCCGGCAAGCAGGTGCTGGCCCGCAAGGTCCGCAAGGCCGGGCCGGACGCCGTCGCCGGCGACAAGCCGAACATGGGCACCCGCTGGGCCCGCTTCGTCCTGCGCAAGCCGGTCCTGGTGCTCGTGGCCGGTGTCCTGGGCCTGGGCGCCGTCGCGGTGCCCGCCGCCTCCCTGGAGCTGGGTCTCCCGGACGACGGCGCGGCCTCCAAGACCAGCACGCAGCGCAAGGCGTACGACCTGCTGTCCGAGGGCTTCGGGCCGGGCTTCAACGGCCCGCTCATGGTCATCACGGACGTCGAGGGGGCCAAGGACCCCAAGGGTGCGGTGCAGAAGGTCGGCGACACCCTGAAGGGTCTCGACGACGTCGCCACCGTGACGCCGGCGCACTTCAACCCGGCCGGTGACACGGCCATGCTCACCGTCGTGCCCAAGTCCAAGCCGACCAGCACGGAGACCGAGGACCTGGTCCACGCGATCCGCGACAAGGGCGTCTCCCTCAAGGCCGACACGGGCGCGCAGGTGCTCGTCACCGGCTCCACGGCGATGAACATCGACGTCTCGCAGAAGCTCAACGACGCCCTGCTGCCCTACCTGGCGCTGGTCGTGGGCCTCGCCTTCCTGCTGCTGATGGTCGTCTTCCGGTCGGTGCTGGTGCCGCTGAAGGCCGCGCTCGGCTTCCTGCTGTCGGTGGTCGCCGCGCTGGGTGCCGTCGTGGCGGTCTTCCAGTGGGGCTGGCTGGGCTCCGTCTTCGGCGTCGAGGAGACCGGGCCGATCATGAGCATGATGCCGATCTTCATGGTGGGCGTCGTCTTCGGTCTCGCCATGGACTACGAGGTCTTCCTCGTGACGCGGATGCGGGAGGCGTTCGTCCACGGCGAGCGGCCCGGGCAGGCCGTGGTGACCGGCTTCCGGCACGGGGCGCGGGTGGTGACGGCCGCCGCCATCATCATGATCAGCGTCTTCGCCGGCTTCATCGGCTCCTCCGAGCAGATGATCAAGATGATCGGCTTCGGCCTGGCCATCGCCGTCTTCTTCGACGCGTTCGTGGTCCGCATGGCCATCGTCCCGGCGGTGCTGGCACTGCTCGGCAAGGCGGCGTGGTGGCTGCCGGGGTGGCTCGCGAAGATCCTCCCGAACGTGGACGTGGAGGGCGAGGGCCTGCAGAAGCGGCTCGCGACGCCGGGGGCACCGGTGACGCCCGAGGCGGACGAGGACCGGGAGCTGGTCAAGGCCTGACCTGCCTGCCTGACCCGCTTCCCCTGCGCGACTGCGGCCCGGCGGTGCGGCTCCCCCTTGCGGGTGGGCGGCACCGCCGGGCCGCGCCGTTTCCGCGGCCGGCCCCGAGCCCGCCCCGGCGTGGCGTACGCCATGAATTCGCCCGGAATGGGAACCGCCCCCCGTCGTATCAGCGTTTCTTCAAGTCCACGGGTCGACGACCCGTGGGCGTGGTCGGGGGCGCGCGCGAAGGAAAGGGCTCCACCTTGAACCTGCTCGATCTGCTGCTGTTGCTCGTCGTGCTCGGCTACGCCGTCTCCGGCTACCGCCGGGGCCTCGTCGCCAGCGTCGTGCTGCTCGCCGGTTTCCTCGGCGGAGCCGTCCTCGGTGTGTGGGCGCTGCCGCTCGCCCTGGAGCCCTTCGACGCGGGGACGGCCACGGCGGCGGTCGTCGCCGTCCTGGTGGTCCTCGTCCCGGCCGCGATCGGCCACGCCCTGGCCGCCCGCCTCGCCTACGGCCTGCGCCGCAGGCTCACGTGGGCCCCGGTCCGGGGCGTGGACGGCATCGGCGGCGCCGCCGTCAACTCGCTGGCCGTGCTCCTGGTGGGCTGGGTCGCCGCGAGCGTGCTCGTCTCGGCGAATTCACCCCTCCTCACCCGGCAGATCAAGGACTCCGCCCTCCTCGGCGCCGTCCAGAAGGCGATGCCCGAGCAGGCCCCCACCTGGTTCAGCCGCACCACCGACGCCCTGAACGGCGCCGGATTCCCGCAGGTCTTCAACCCCTTCGAGAACGAGCCGGCGACGAGCGTCGCCCGGCCGTCCGGCGACGCCGTCACCCCCGCCGCGACGCGCGCCGCCCGCGAGAGCGTCGTCAAGGTGGAGGGCATAGCGAGCACGGGCGAGGGCCGCCGCGGCCAGGAGGGCAGCGGCTTCGTCTACGCCGCGCAGCACGTGATGACCAACGCCCACGTCGTGGCGGGCGTGCGCACCCCCACCGTGCGCGTCGGCGGCGTCGGCAAGGCGTACGAGGCGAAGGTCGTCCTCTTCGACCCGCGCACGGACGTCGCCGTCCTGGACGTGCCCGGCCTCAAGGCCCCCGTGCTGCCGTTCGACAAGAGCGCGAAGCGCAACGACGCGGCGATCGTGGCGGGCTTCCCGGAGAACGGCGGCCTCGACGTCCGCGCGGCCACCGTCGCCAACGAGCTCCGTGCCAAGGGCCAGGACATCTACGGCGACGGCGTGACCACCCGCCAGGTGTACTCCGTACGGTCCACCATCCGCCCGGGCAACTCGGGCGGCCCGCTCCTGACCCCCTCGGGCCGGGTCTACGGCGTGGTCTTCGCCCGCTCCACGGCCGACGCGGAGACGGGCTACGTCCTGACGACGGCGCAGGTCGCGGACGCCGCCCGGCGCGCGGCCGCGGCGACGGAGCCGGTGACCACCGGGAGCCGGGCGGCGCTGTAGCCCCGCCCGGCCCCGGGCGGGGTCAGGACGCGGGAGCGGTGGTGGCCCGGCAGCCCGCCAGGACCTGCTGCAGCTTGGCCTTCTCCGCGCTGGTGACGGTCAGCCGGTAGTAGTCCTTCACCCCGATCCACGCTTGGCTGTAGAGGCACGCGGCTCCGGCCTGGGGCAGCCACTTGTCCGGTCCCTTGTCGCCCTTGCGGCGGTTGCTCCAGGTGGACACCGCGATCAGCTGCGGCGTCGCGGTCAGGTCGTTGGCGAACTCCTGCCGCTTCCTCGGCGTCCAGGAGCGCGCCCCGGAGCCCCACGCGTGCCGCAGCGGCACGATGTGGTCGATGTCCACGTGCGCGGGATCGGCCATGTCCCTGTTGTCGTACTCGCTGTGCCACCGGCCGCCGACGACCTTGCACTTGCCGTCGAGCTTCGCCGGGACGAGGGACTGGAACTTGAGGGCGATCTGCCGTGTGGTGCACCGTTCGACGCCGTGCCGGACCCAGCACGTGGAGCCGAAGGCCGCACGGTGGTAGCCCTTGCTGCTGAAGGCCTTGACCTTCAGTTCGCCCAGCATGTGCCGGGCCTCCTTGACGTCCGGGAGGTTCCGGGGCCACTTCAGGGGCAGGCCGCGGCCGTGCTTGGCCGGGCCGGACGCGGCCCCGGTCTTGGGCGGCTTGCTGTAGACGTCGCCCTCGTCCGCCGCGGGCCCTTCGCAGGCGTTCTCGTCGAAGTCGAGAGGGGCTCGGTGCTGCTGCCCGGCGTGCGGGGCGGCGGGCGCGGGCGGCGGGGGCGTGGCCCGGGCCGCGGTCCCGGGGAGCGCTGCGGGAAGGGTGGCGATGGCGATGGCGATGGCGGTTCCCAGACGTCTGTACCGGCGCATGACGCATCTCCTCAAGGCTGCTGCGGATGCCGATGTGTCCGTCATGAGGGATTGCCAAGCGCGAGGTTAAAAGTGCGCTTTTATGACTAATTCACCCTTCCGGGCAGGGAAGTTGCTCCGTCACACCGCGATCCGTTCCTGTGTGTCCTCCGCCTCTTCCGCCTCCTCCAGCAGCCGCGCCGCCAGCGCGTCCAGCGCGCGGTCGAGCCGGGCCCGGTCCGCGGGGTCGCTCACGTCCCAGTCGCCCAGGCGCTCGGCCAGCCACGAGCGCCAGGTCGCGCCCAGCCGCTCGATCTCCGCCTCGCCCGCGGCCGTCAGCGCCAGCGCGTCCCCGTCCCGCCGCGCGTACCCCGCCTCCACCGCCCGCGCGAACGCCGGCTCCAGCACCTCCGGCGGCATCCGGTGCGCGGCCGCCACCGAGGACAGCGCGGCCTCGCCGCGGACGCGCAGCCGCCAGTGGATCTGGCCCAGCGTCCACGCCTCCGCCGGACCGAGCGGGCTGCCCGACTCCGCCAGCACCTGCCGGCTCACCGGCCCCTTCGCCTTGCGCATGACGCCCGCCACGGCCCGCTCCAGCTGCCGCTCCGCCTCCGCGGAGTCCGGCGCGGCGAAGCCCTCGCCCATGTCGGCCGCACCGGCCCGCGCACTGTCGCGCAGCGGCACCTCCTTGAGGAACCACGCCGCGACGAAGCCCGCCAGCGCCACCGGCACCACCCACAGGAACACGTAGTTCACGGTCTCCGCGTAGGCGTCGACGACCGGCCGGGCCTGCCCCGGCGGCAGCGCGGCCAGCCGCTGCGGGCTGACCACGGCGGACGGCGGGACGCCGGGCGAGCGGAGCAGCGCCTCGGCCAGGTTCGGCTTGAGCCGGTTGCCGTAGAGCGTGCCGAAGACTGCTGTGCCGAAGGCGCTGCCGAGCGTGCGGAAGAACGTGACGCCCGAGGTGGCCGTGCCCAGCTCGTGGTACGGGACGGTGTTCTGCACGGCGATCGTCAGCACCTGCATGGCCAGCCCGATGCCCGTCCCCAGCACGAACATGTACAGCGATTCGAGCCACGCCCCCGTCGACGCCCCCATCGTCGACATCAGGAACAGCCCCAGCGCCATGACGGCCATGCCCGCAATGGGGAACGCCCGGTAGCGCCCGGTGCGGCTGATGACGACGCCCGAGACCATGGACGCGCCCAGCAGCCCGGCGACCATCGGCAGCGCCCGGACGCCCGACATCGTCGCCGAGACCCCGTCCACGTACTGCAGGTACGTCGGCAGGTACGTCAGCGCGCCCAGCATCGCGAAGCCCACGATGAAGCTGAGGACGGAGCAGACGGTGAAGACGGGGTTGCGGAAGAGGTGCATGGGGAGCATGGGCTCCGCGGCCCGCTGCTCCACCAGGACGAACGCGGTCAGGAGGACGACCGCGCCCGCGAAGAGACCGATGATCACGGGCGAGGCCCAGGCGTACGTGCTGCCGCCCCACTCCAGGCCCAGGACGAGCGCGGAGGCGCCCGCGGCCACCAGCGCGATGCCCGCGTAGTCGATGACGGGCCGCACCGCCGAGCGGACCGCGGGGACGGTCCGTGCCGCCATCACCACCATCACGACGGCGACGGGCACGTTCACGTAGAAGCACCAGCGCCACGTCGCGTGGTCGGTGAAGACGCCGCCGAGCGTCGGGCCGACGACCGTCGTCACGCCGAAGACCGCGCCCAGCGCGCCCTGGTACTTGCCGCGCTCGCGCAGCGGGATGACGTCCGCGATCAGCGCCATGGCGGTGACCATCAGGCCGCCGCCCCCGATGCCCTGCACGGCGCGCGCCGCGATCAGCATCACCATGGAGCCCGCGGCGCCCGCGAAGACGGAACCGGCCGTGAAGACGACCGCGCTGAGCTGGAAGACGACCTTCCGGCCGAAGAGGTCGCCGAACTTGCCGACGAGGACCGTCGAGACGGTCTCGGCCAGCAGGTACGCCGTGACCACCCAGGCCATGTGCCCGCCGCCGCCGAGGTCCGCGACGATCGTCGGCAGGGCGGTGGAGACGATCGTCTGGTCGAGGGCCGCGAGCAGCATGCCGAGCACGATCGTGACGAAGACCAGGTTCGTGCGGCGGCGGCCGAGCACGGGCGGGGCCTTGGTCACCGGCGGGGCCGTGGTCATGAGCCCAGCATTCGGGGGACGGGCGCGGGCCGCCACCGGGGCGGCGCCGGGGGTGTCACCGGGGGCGGCGCGCGGCGGGGCGAGGGGCGCGCAGCCGCGTGTCGCAAGCTCTTGCGAACGATTCGCAAAGAGCCCCTATCATCGAGCGGCCCGTTGCGGGCAGGAAGTGAGGGGTGACGCCATGCACGTACCCGACGGATTCATCGACGCGCCGGTCTCCGCCGGCACCGCCGTGGTCGCCGCGGCGGCCGTCGCCGTGAGCCTGCGCGGTGCCCGGCGCGAGCTGGACGACAAGGCCGCGCCGCTCGCCGGCCTCGTCGCGGCGTTCATCTTCGCGGTTCAGATGCTGAACTTCCCCGTGGCGGCGGGCACGAGCGGGCACCTGCTGGGCGGCGCGCTGGCGGCGGTCCTCGTCGGCCCGTACACGGGGGTGCTCTGCATATCCGTCGTCCTGCTCATGCAGGGCGTCCTCTTCGCGGACGGCGGGCTCACCGCGCTCGGCATCAACATCACCGACATGGGCATCGTCACGACGGTGGTGGCCTACGCGGTCTTCCGCGTGCTGGTGCGGGTGCTTCCGCGGGGGCGTACGGGGCTGAGCGTGGCGTCGTTCGCGGCGGCTCTGGTCTCGGTCCCGGCCGCGGCGGCCGCCTTCACCCTGATCTACGCGATCGGGGGGACGACGGACGTCCCGGTGCACCAGGTGTTCACGGCGATGGTCGGCGTCCACGTCCTGATCGGCCTGGGCGAGGCGGTGATCACCGCGCTGACGGTGAGCGCGGTGGCGGCGGTCCGCCCGGACCTGGTCCGCGGCGCGCAGGGTCTCTTGCGCCCGCTGGAGATCCGCACGGCCGCGGTCACGAGCCCGGCGTTTTCTTCCCCCCGCGATGACGACCAGCCACAGCGGCGCAGCCCGGCGGTGCCGAGCGACCTCGGGCCGGATGGGCACCGCCGGTCCGGTCCGGAGGGGCTGAGCGCCGTCGCGGCGGAAGGAGTGGCCGAGGCCTCGGCCGGGTCCCCGGGCCCCCGCAGCGGGAAGCGGTGGTGGCTGGCCGGGGTGGCCGCGGCGCTCGTCTGTGCCGGGGGGCTCAGCTACTACGCCTCCACCAGCCCCGACGGCCTCGAAAAGGTCGCCCACGACAAGGGCATCGACAGCAAGGAGGAAGCGCACGCCGCCAAGGACTCCCCCCTCGCCGACTACCAGGTCAAGGACGTCGCCGACGAGCGCCTCTCCGGCGGCCTGGCCGGCGTGATCGGCGTCGGCGCCACCCTCGCCGTCGGCACGGGCGTCTTCGTCACCCTCCGCCGCAAGCGCGACCGCGACCGGGACTCCGACCGGGCCCGCCCCGCATCCGAGCCGGCGGCCCGCTGACATGTCCGCCGGTCACGCCCACAAGCTCTACCGCCACGCCGACAGCCCCGTCCACGCCCTCCCCCCGCACTGCAAGATCGCAGCCGTCCTCGCCTTCGTCCTCACCGTCGTGGCGACCCCGCGGGAAGCGGTCTGGGCCTTCGGGCTCTACGCGGTGCTCGTCGGCGCCGCGGCGGCCGCGGCGCGCATCCCCGCCCGCTTCCTGCTCCGCCGCCTGCTGATCGAGATCCCGTTCGTGGCGTTCGCGCTGCTCATGCCGTTCGTCGTCCCGGGCGAACAGGTGCGCCTCCCGGGCGGGCTGTCCGTCAGCGAACCCGGCCTGTGGGGCGCCTGGAACGTCCTCGCCAAGGGCACCCTCGGCGTGGCCGCCTCCGTGCTCCTCGCCTCGACGACGGAGCTCCGCTCGCTCCTCCTCGGCCTGCAGCGCCTCCGCATGCCCCCGCTGCTCGTCCAGATCGCCTCCTTCATGATCCGCTACGGGGACGTGGTCACCGACGAGATGCGCCGGATGCGCATCGCCCGCGAATCCCGCGGCTTCACCGCCCGCGGCGTACGCCACTGGGGCGTCCTGGCCAGGTCCGCGGGCGCGCTGTTCATCCGCTCCTACGAGCGCGGCGAACGCGTCCACCTGGCGATGATCAGCCGGGGCTACACCGGCACGATGCCCGTGACCGACGACGCGCCCGCGACCCGTACGCAGTGGACGCACGCCGCCGCACTGCCGCTGGCCGCCCTCGCGGTCTGCCTGACCGGATGGACATGGACCCTGACATGACGACGACAGCCCGTACGACGACGGCCCGCCCGGGCCCCTCGCCCCTCTCCCTGGACGTCTCCGGCCTCGCCTACGCCTACCCCGACGGCCACCAGGCCCTCTTCGGCGTCGACCTGGAGGTCGCCCGCGGCGAGCGCGTCGCGCTGCTCGGCCCGAACGGCGCCGGCAAGACGACGCTCGTCCTGCACCTCAACGGCATCCTCGGCGGCGGCCTCGGCACGGTCCGCGTCGCGGGCCTGCCCGTCGAGAAGCGGAACCTCGCCGAGGTCCGCCGCCGCGTCGGCATCGTCTTCCAGGACCCCGACGACCAGCTGTTCATGCCCACCGTCCGCGAGGACGTCGCCTTCGGCCCGGCCGCGGCGGGCCTGCGCGGCGCCCGGCTCACGGCGTGCGTGGACAAGGCCCTGGCGCAGGTCGGCATGGCCGGCTACGCGGACCGCCCGCCGCACCACCTCTCCTTCGGGCAGCGCCGCCGCGTCGCCGTGGCGACCGTCCTCGCCATGGAGCCGGAGATCCTCGTCCTGGACGAGCCCTCCTCCAACCTCGACCCGGCCTCCCGCCGCGAGCTCGCCGACATCCTCCGCTCCCTGGACGTGACGGTGCTCATGGTCACGCACGACCTCCCGTACGCCCTGGAGCTGTGCGAGCGCTCCGTCGTCCTCAGCGAGGGCGTCATCACGGCGGACGGCCCGACCCGGGACCTGCTGTGTGACGAGGAACTCATGCGGGCCCACCGCCTGGAGCTGCCGTTCGGCTTCGACCCCCGCACGGCGCGGCCGGACGAGGCCGTACCGGGCGGGCGGAAGTGACCGGGAGCGCCGCGGGCTGACGTGTTCGCGGCGGGTCCCTCCACCCCCGGTCTACGCGCATTGACGACCGCGTTGCACCATGGTGGAGGAATTTGCGGCAATCGGCACAGGAGCAGGCAACAGTGGTGGACGTCCAGGGCACGGTGGCGGACGGTTTCGAACCGGTCCGGGACGCCTTCGCGGAGAACTTCGCCCGGCGCGGCGAGCGGGGTGCGGCGGTCGCCGTCTACCGCGAGGGGCGCAAGGTCGTCGACCTGTGGGGCGGGGTGCGGGACGCCGACGGCGGCGAGGAGCCGTGGCGGCGCGGCACCGCGCAGATCGTCCGCTCCGCGACGAAGGGCGTGGCGGCGGCCGTCCTGCTGCTCCTGCACCAGCGCGGACAGGTGGACCTGGACGCGCCCGTCGGCACGTACTGGCCCGAGTTCAAGGCGGCCGGCAAGGAGCGCGTCCTCGTCCGGCACCTCCTCTCGCACCGAGCCGGGCTGCCCGCGCTCGACACGCCCCTCACCCCCGCCCAGGCCGTCGACGGCGTCAGCGGGCCCGCGGCGCTGGCCGCCCAGGCCCCGGCCTGGGAGCCGGGCACGGCGCACGGCTACCACGCCCAGACGTACAGCTGGCTGCTCGGCGAGCTGGTCGAGCGCATCACCGGGCGGCCCATCGGGCGCTGGGTGGCCCAGGAGATAGCCGGGCCGCTGGGCCTGGACCTATGGCTGGGCCTGCCGGAGGCGGAGCAGGACCGGGTGGGCCGCATCGCCGACATCGAGCCGCCGGCGGCTCCGCCGTCGGCGGGGCTGCGGGTGCGCCCGAAGCAGGCCGTCACCGACGCCTACCGCGACCCGGAGTCCCTCACCCGGCGGGCCTTCGCCGCGATCTCGCCGGCGGCGGACGAGAACGACCCGGCGTACCGCGCCGCCGGGCTGCCCGCCTCCGCGGGCATCGCCACGGCGGACGCGCTCGCCCGCTTCTACGCGTCCCTGATCGGCGACGTGGACGGCGTGCGGCGCCTCTTCGCGCCCGCGACGCTGACGCTGGCCCGCACGGAGGAGTCCGCCGGACCGGACAAGGTCCTGGTCGTCAGCACCCGCTTCGGCCTCGGCTACATGCTCCACGGCCCGTCCTCCCCCCTCCTCGCCCCCGGCTCCTTCGGCCACCCGGGCCGCGGCGGCTCCCTGGCCTTCGCCGACCCGGAGTCGTCGCTGTCCTTCGCGTACGTCACGAACGGCATGCAGAAAAACGTCACGGCGGACCCCCGCGCCCAGTCCTTGGTACGGGCCCTCGCGAACACGCTCGCGTAACGGGGCCCCTGGCGGGGGCGAGTGGCCCGGCCACGAACTCCCGCCGCAGCGGTGCTCAGCCCCTACGGATGTATCCGGCGGCGCCGAGCGGCCTCCGGCCCGTGGGGCACCGCCGGCCCGCGCCGCGCATGTGGCGCCCAGGCGCGGTTCGTGCCGGGACTCTTTCGTCCGCGGCCGCGGGTGCCTACGGTTGCCATCCATGCAGCCCCTGAAGCGCTTCGACGGCTACTCCGTCCTGGTCACCGGCGCCGGCCGTGGCATCGGTGCCGCCACCGCGCGCCGCCTCGCCGCCGAAGGCGCCCGCGTCCTCGTCACGGACCTCGACGGCGACCGGGCCGCCCGCTGCGCGGCCCGGCTCCGGGAGGACGGTCTCGCCGCCGAGGCGCACGTCTGCGACGTGGGTGACCGGGCGGCCGTCGAGGCGGCGGTGGCGTACGCCGTGGAGCGGTTCGGCGGGCTGGACGTGCTGGTCAACAACGCGTACTCGTTCCACGCCGACCCCCCGCTCGTCGAGGACGTCACCGACGACGCCTGGTCGAGGGACCTCGACATCACCCTGACCGGCGCGTTCCGCTGCGTACGGGCGGCCGTCCCGCACCTGGCCGCGGCCCCGGACCGCCGCGGCGCCGTCGTCAGCATCGGCTCCGTCAACGGCGAGCAGGACTACGGCAACCACGCCTACAGCGCCGCCAAAGCAGGCCTGGCGGGCCTGACCCGCACCCTCGCGGGCCAGTGCGCGCCCCGCGGCGTACGCGTCAACCTCGTCGCCCCGGGCACGGTCCGCACGCCCGGCTGGGACGGCCGCCCGGGCGCGCTGGAGCGGGCGGCGGAGCAGTACCCGCTGGGCCGGGTCGGCGAGCCGGAGGACATCGCGGCGGCCGTCGCCTTCCTCGCCTCGCGCGACGCCGCGTGGATCACGGGCGTCACCCTGCCCGTGGACGGCGGCATCCTCATCGGCAATATCGGCCTGCAGCGCGCCTTCAAGGGGCAGTGAGCCCCGGCCCCCGTCCCCGGGCGTCGCGGCCTCACCCCGCGTGCAGCATCATCCCGATCCCCGCCACCATCAGCCCCGCCGCCGCCACCCGCGGCGCCCCGAACCGCTCCTTGAAGAACAGCGCCCCGATCGCCGCCCCCACCAGGATCGACGACTCCCGCAGCGCCGAGATCGGCGCGAGGTCCGCGCGCGTCTGCGCCCACAGCACGAGCCCGTACGCGGCCACCGACAGCGCCCCGCCCGCCAGCCCCCGCACCGCGTACGGCCTGATCTCCGCCGCGAACCGCCCGCGCCGCGTCACCATCGCGTACACGGGGATCGCGCAGCCCTCCAGGATCATCAGCCACGCGATGTAGCCGAGCGGCGTCCCGGAGGCGCGTACGCCGAGACCGTCCACGACCGTGTACGCGGCGATGGACAGGCCCGTGGCCGCGGCGGCGGCGACGGCCGCCCAGTGCGGCCGCGCCCCCGCGCCCCGGATGCCCCAGAGCGCGAGCCCGACCAGCCCGGCGGAGGCCACGAGCACCCCCGCCGCCTGCCAGCCGCCGGGCGTCTCGCCGGCGAACACGGCGGCCAGGACGGTCACCGCCAGCGGCGCCGTGCCGCGGGCGATCGGGTACATCTGCCCGAAGTCGCCGAGCGTGAACGACCGCATCAGCAGCATCTGGTAGACGACGTGCAGCACGGCCGAGCCCAGCAGGTACGGCCACGCCGCGCCGTCCGGCAGCGGCGCGAAGCAGGCCAGGACCGCCCCGCACAGCGTCCCGCCGCCCCCGACGAGCGTGAAGGCGAGGAGCTGGTCCCTGATGCCGTGCGCGATGGCGTTCCAACTGGCGTGCGTGACGGCGGCGATCAGGACGGCCGTGGCCACCAAAGGGGTCATGGGCCAGGACGCTAGCGCCGTGTGTACGGTGCACGCGATGTTGCGCGTCACACGGAGGCGCTCACGGAGGCGCTCACGCCCTGCCGGCGCCGGACCTGCCCGCCGTCTCCACGAGCAGCCAGCCGGCCGCGCACATGAGGACGGTGACGGGCGCGGTGACGCGCACCGCGACGAGCACGGCGGAGTGCCCTTCCAGGAGCCCGCCGAAGCCCACCATGGACAGCCCGAGCACGCCGAAGAGGGCGAGGGTGACGCCGAGGGCGGCCGCGGGGGCGGCGCCGCGCCGGGCGGAGGCGGCGCTCGTGCCGGAGGCGGGCGACGGCGGCTGTTCGGCCTGGCGGAAGACGGCGACGAGCAGCGCCGTCACGGCCGCCGCGGCCGCGATGCGGGGCGGCACCTGGAGCCACCAGTCCGCGCTCGCCGGCTCCGGCAGCGGCACGTGCGCCGCGAGCATCGCGCCGTAGACGCCGAGCATCGCCGTGAGGTGCCAGAGGAAGGCCGTCATCGCGATGCCGTTCGCGGCGATGACGGAGCGCCAGACGCGAGGGCGGGCCACCGCGCGCGTCATGGGGCCGCGCAGCAGCTCGACCGCGCCGATCAGCCACATGCCGTGGCAGAGCAGGGCGGCGGTGGGCGGCGCCATGTTGCTGATCTTCTCGCCCGGCATGCCCACCATCGACAGGGGGTACGGGCCGGAGGCCACGAGCGCGACGGCCCCGGCGAGCCCGGCGGCGGCGAGGACCGCGGGCCGGCGCAGGCGCCCGTCGGCGCGCAGGAAGCCGAGCTGGTGGACGGCCAGCCAGACGAAGGCGAAGTTGAGGAACTCGACGTACGGGACGCCGGCCGCGAACCGCAGCACGTCGACCGCGGCCGCGGCCGCGACCAGGGCGGCGAAGGCGCCCCAGCCGTAGCGCTCGTGGAGGCGCAGGAGGGGCGGGGTGAAGGCCACCATGGCGAGGTAGATGCCGATGAACCAGAGCGGCTGGGCGACGAGCCGGGCGGCGACGTCCGTCAGCGCGCCGTTCCCGCCCGCCAGTTGTACGGCGAGCGCGCCCGCGCCCCAGACGGCGACGAAGAGCATCGTGGGGCGGAGGAGGCGCTGGAGGCGGGCGCGGAGGAAGAGGGCGTAGGCGGGGCCGCCGCCGGTGCGGCGGGCGAGGGAGCGGTAGGAGAGGGCGTGAGAGAAGCCGCCGACGAAGAAGAACACCGGCATCACCTGCAGGAACCAGGTGAGCAGTTGCAGCTTCGGCTCGACCGCGAGCAGGTTGCCGACGGCGGCCCGGCCGCCGCCGTCCACGGTCACGGCGGCCATGAGCCAGTGCCCCAGCACGACGGTCCCGAGGGACGCCACGCGCAGCAGGTCGATGACGCGGTCGCGCCCCCCGGGTGTCGCCGCGGCGAGCTCCCGCGCGCTGATCTTCTTTCCCATGGGAGCAAGGTCGCGCGCGGGGGCGCCCCCGCACCACTGCCGGGATACTCAGATCGCATCTGAGTACGGGCGGCCGGAAGGGGCGCGGGCACCGCCGGATCCGTCCGCCTAGGACGCCCGCAGGACCGAGGCCACGACCGGGCCCGCCGAGTCGCCGCCGTGGCCGCCCCGCATGACCGTCGCCGCTGCCGCGACGTCGCCGCGGTACGCGGTGAACCAGCCGTTCGGCTGCGGCTGGCCGTCGACCTCCGCCGACCCCGTCTTCGCGCCGACGTCGCCGCCGAGCCCGGACATCGCGTGCGCCCCCGTGCCGGACGTGGCCGTGAGCCGCATCATGCCCCGCAGCTGTTCGGCGATGCCGCCCGGCAGGGGCCGCGCCGCCCGCGCGAGCTGACGGTCGTCGACCGACGGGTCGACCAGGTAGGGCTGGTGGAAGGAGCCCGCCCGCACGGTCGCCGCCATCGACGCGACGTTGAGCGCCGACATCTGCACCTTGCCCTGCCCGATCATCGCCGCCGCCTTCCCCGCCCCGGACTCGGCCGGCACGCTGCCGTCGAACGTCGCGACGCCCGGCTTCCACTCCAGGCCCAGCCCGAAGACGTCGCGCGCCTCGGCCGCGAGCGCCCCGTCGTCGACGTTGCCGGCCAGGGAGATGAAGGCCGTGTTGCAGGAGGCGGCGAAGTCCTGGGCGAAGGTCGCGCCGGGGTTCTCGCTCTCCTCGACGTTGTGGAAGCGCATCCCGTACGTCGCGTACTTCGGGCACGGCAGCGGCTTGCCGGGCGAGGCCTTGCCGGTCTCCAGCAGCATCGCCGCCGTGACGAGCTTCATCGTGGAGCCGGGCGCGGTCTGCCCCATCAGGGCGACGTTGAACTCGGTCTTCCTGGAATTGGCGACGGCGAGGATCTCGCCCGTACTGGCCTTGAGGGCCACGACCGACGCGTCGTCACGGCGGTTCACGGCCGCCTCGGCCGCCCGCTGCACCCCCGCGTCGAGGGTGGTCTTCAGCTGGGCGGACTTGCCCTTGGAGACGACGTGCAGCGTCTTCGGCGCTGCGGCCCCGGCCCCGGACCCGGCCCCACTCGCCGGCACGGCCCGCACCTCCACCGCCGGCTCGCCCCCCGCCTTCGCCCCGAACCGCTTGCGCAGCTGCGGCAGTACGGAGGCGAGCGACGGGTAGTCCTTGGCGTCCAGCTTCGTGCCGTTGCGGTCGAGCGCGTCGAGCTCGGGCGGCGCGCCCGCGTTCGTCTGCAGGGTCTCGCCCTGCGCGAGCTGCGGGTGGATGACGGCGGGCTGCCAGTCGACGAGGGCCTGCCCGGTGCTCCGGCCGCGCACGACGTCGAGCGAGGAGTCGTACGTCCAGGTCGAGCGCTGCTTCCCGTAGGAGATCTCGGCGCTCACCGAGAACGGCACCTTGGCGCCCTGCGGGGTGCCGGGCTTCAGGGACACCTTCTCGACGTGGGCGGTCTCGCGGTAGCCGGCGAGGGCGGCCGTCGCCGCGCCGCTGTTGTCGGTGAGGGCCGCGGCCTTGGCCGTGTCGCCGGACTCCCAGGCGGCGAGGAAGTCGCGCGCCGTCTTCTTGACCTCGTCCGCCGTCGGCGGCCCGGTTCTCAGCGGGGCGGGTTTCCCGTGTGCGCCTGTCGACCCGTCACCCGCCACTGCGTCGACCAGGTTGTACGCACCCAGACCGGCCGCCCCCACGATCCCCGCGGCCACGACCCCGACAGCGATCCTCACACCCTTGCGCATGCGTCAGCCCCCTCCAGGCCCCGAGCCTCCCCGCCCGGTTTAATCATCTGATTAAAACCTCTGTGTGGGCACTGTACGGGAAGGGTGGGGCGAGAGAGGGCGATTTGGCCGGAACCGGTCCTTCGGGGGGTTCTCGGGGGCCCTAACGAGTCACTGACTTAACGTCACATTCACGAATCGTCAGATCCACGAGTCGAACCACATCCGGTTCCGCCACGCCCCCATCGGGATCGGCTGCCCGGTGTAGATCGGCCAGAAATAGATGAAGTTCCAGGCGATCAGCAGCACCAGCGTGCCCGCGCCGACCGCGCCCGCCACCCGCCGCCGCTCCGAGGACCCCGGCGGCCCCAGGATCGCGCCGGTCATCATGGCCAGCGCCAGGCACAGGAACGGCAGGAACGCCACCGCGTAGAAGACGAAGATGGTGCGCTCCTGCCACAGGAACCAGGGCAGGTATCCGGCCGCGACCCCGCACAGCACCGCGCCCGCCCGCCAGTCGCGCCGCAGCGCCCACCGGTAGAGCAGGTACAGCACGGCGAAGCACGCCGCCCACCACAGCAGCGGGGTGCCCAGCGCGAGCACCTCGCGGGCGCACTTGTCCGCCGCGTCCACCGGGCAGCCGTCCTCGCCGGGCTTCGGCGACTCGTAGAAGTACGAGACGGGGCGCGCCTGGACCAGCCAGCTCCACGGGTTGGACTGGTACGTGTGCGGCGAGGTGAGCGTGGTGTTGAAGTCCCACACCTCCTGCTCGTACTTCCACAGGCTGCGCAGCGGGTTGAGGATTCCGGAGAGGAAGCCGTCCGTGCCGTAGCCGCCGTCGTTCTCGGCCCAGTGCCGGTAGTAGCCGCTGTGCTGCCAGCCGTTCTTCTCGCTGTACGTGCCGCTGTTCGCGAACCAGCCGCTCCACGACGCCACGTAGACCGCCAGGGCCACCGGCACCGTCGACAGGAACGCCCACGGCACGTCCCGGCGCAGCGCCGAGCGGTACGGGCGGCGCGCCCCCGCCGTGCGGCGGGCCCCCGCGTCCCACAGGACGACCATCAGGCCGAACGCGGCCAGGAACACCGCGCCGTTCCACTTCGTGGCGCAGGCCAGGCCCAGGAACACGCCCGCCGCGATCCGCCACGGGCGCAGGCCGAGGCGCAGGCCGTCGCCGACCCCGTCGTCGGGGCGCGCCACGCCGTCCTCGCCGACCGGCAGGGCGGCGGCCAGCCGGGCGCGCGACCGGTCGCGGTCCACGAGGACGCAGCCGAACGCGGCCAGCACGAAGAACATCAGCACCGAGTCGAGCAGCGACGTGCGGCTCATCACGAAGTGCAGGCCGTCCACGGCCATCAGGGCGCCCGCGACGCAGCCCAGGAAGGTGGAGCGGAAGAGGCGGCGGCCGATGCGGCACAGCATCAGCACGGACGCGGTGCCGAGCACCGCCACCATGAAGCGCCAGCCGAACGGGTTCAGGCCGAAGAGCCATTCGCCGATGCCGATGACCCATTTGCCGACGGGCGGGTGCACCACGTACCCCGGCGCGTCCGGGACGTCGGTCCAGCCGGCGATGACCTTGTCGTTGATGTCGTCCGGCCACTTCGCCTCGTAGCCGTAGCGCCACAGCGCCCAGGCGTCCTTGGCGTAGTAGGTCTCGTCGAATATCACGGCCTTGGGGCTGCCCAGGTGCCAGAAGCGGAGCAGGCCGGCGAACAGGGTGACCAGCAGCGGGGCCGTCCAGCCCGAGGTGCGCGCCAGCCGGCGCGCGATTTCCGGGCGGAAGCCCAGCAGTGACCACAGCCGCGTGCCCGGCTCCGGGAACGGGGGTACGAGCCGCTCCCGCACGTCCGTCTGCGGCCGGGCCGCGTAGCCGAACCGGCGGAGTCTGAGCTGCCACGGGGGTGGCTGCTCGCCTGCGGTCCGGCCCTTCGGGGCGTGCGTTGCGGTGTCACTGGTCACCGCGCCATCGTAGGGAACCAGCCTGTGGGGCGGCGGATCACCGCGGCGCATGTCCGCGCCCGGCCCGCCGGGCGGCCCCCGCCGCCGCGGTCGCCTGGGAGAATGAGAGGCGTGACTGGAACGCTCGTACTTGCAGGGACTCCCATCGGCGACGTCGCCGACGCTCCCCCACGCCTCGCCGCCGAGCTCGCCGCCGCCGAGGTGATCGCCGCGGAGGACACCCGCCGCCTGCGGAGGCTGACCCAGGCGCTGGGTGTGCACACCACCGGCCGGGTGGTGTCGTACTTCGAGGGGAACGAGTCGGCCCGTACGCCCGAGCTGGTGGAGGCGCTCGCGGGCGGTGCCCGCGTCCTGCTCGTCACGGACGCCGGCATGCCGTCCGTGTCCGACCCGGGCTACCGCCTCGTCGCGGCGGCCGTCGAGCGGGACATCAAGGTCACGGCCGTCCCCGGGCCGTCCGCCGTGCTGACGGCGCTGGCCGTGAGCGGCCTGCCCGTGGACCGCTTCTGCTTCGAGGGCTTCCTGCCCCGCAAGGCCGGCGAGCGCCTCGCCCGCCTCCGCGACGCGGCCGCCGAGCGCCGCACGCTGGTCTACTTCGAGGCCCCGCACCGCCTCGACGACACCCTGGCCGCGATGGCCGAGGCCTTCGGCGCGGACCGCCGCGCCGCGGTCTGCCGCGAGCTGACGAAGACCTACGAGGAGGTCAAGCGCGGCCCGCTGAAGGATTTGGCGGCCTGGGCCGCCGAGGGCGTCCGCGGCGAGATCACGATCGTGGTGGAGGGCGCCCCGGAGCCGGGGCCCCAGGAGCTGGGCGCCGAGGAGCTCGTGCGCCGCGTAAGGGCGCGCGAGGAGGCCGGCGAGCGCCGTAAGGAAGCCATCGCGGCCGTGGCTGCGGAAGCAGGCCTACCCAAACGAGAGGTCTTCGATGCCGTCGTGGCAGCAAAAAATGCGCCACATCAGGGCCCATCGGAGAGTAAAGGGATAATCTGAAAAGCAAAGCTTAGGCCTGGCAGCCTGGGATTTTGGGCAGTGCGACGCCAAGTTTGCCCCAATTCGGGGGATAGGCTGCTGCGTCTTCGCCGGGATGGGCGTTCCCTGGTGGTGGGACGTCCGGTCCCGGAGAGACTTGTCCTCAGGACAAGAGGAGCTGCCATGAGCGAGATCGCAGGAACCTCGAACGGTGTCCACTCGATAGCCGGCCCGCAGCCGGTCCCCGAGCGCAGCACATTCGCCGCCGCACCCCCGACCGTGCTGGAGACGGACACCGTGCACGAGTCGTACTCCTTCGCCTGCATGCGGTGCGGCCACGGCTGGGAGCAGTCGTACGAGATCAAGCACCACACGGACGCCGAGGGCCGGCCCTTCGTCATCTACTACGCGGACGGCGAGCGCGTGCCGTCCCCGCTGACCCGCCCCACCTGCGTGAACTGCGGCGAGCACGTCGTGCGCATCATGCGGTCCGGCCGCGTCTCGCTCATCGCGGACGTCCTGCACCGCCCCGCCCACGAGGTCCCGGCCACCCAGCAGGCCCCCGCTGGCCCCCTGCACGCCGGCGGCCCCGAGCCGTGGCACCGGAAGCGGCGGGAGGAGGGCTCCGGCGAGCCCGAGCGGGACCACCACTGGCACCTCTCGGACCTCCTGCACCCCTTCCGGGCCCACCGCGAGCACCAGCGCTAGAGGCGAACACGCCCGCCTAGAATCGCTCGCATGGCGGCAACAGCATCGAACGGCAACGCACAGGGCCGGAACGGCAAGAACGACAAGGACGCCCCGCCGCCGCTCCCGGCGCCGCTCGGCGTTCCCGTGGCCGATTCGCACACCCACCTGGACATGCTTCCCATGCTGCCGCTGGAAGGTGCTCCCACCAGTGGCCGCCCCGGAAGCGACGACACGGTCCGCGAGGCACTCGCCAAGGCCGCCTCCGTCGGCGTGACGACCGTCGTCCAGGTGGGGTGCGACGTCGCCGGCTCCCGGTGGGCGGCGGAGACGGCCGCCGCGCACGACGGCGTCTGGGCCACCGTGGCCCTGCACCCCAACGAGGCGCCCCGCATCGTCCACGGCGACCCCGACGGCTGGTCGCGCCAGGGCACCCGGCCCGCCGGCGGCCCGGAGGCCCTGGACGCCGCCCTCGCCGAGATCGACCGCCTGGCCGCGCTCCCGCAGGTCAAGGGCGTCGGCGAGACCGGCCTCGACTTCTTCCGCACCGGCCCGGAGGGCATGGCCGCGCAGGAGTACTCCTTCCGCCGCCACATCGACATCGCCAAGCGCCACGGCAAGGCCCTGGTCATCCACGACCGCGAGGCCCACGCCGACGTCCTGCGCGTCCTGGAGGAGGAGGGCGCGCCGGAGGCCGTCGTCTTCCACTGCTTCTCCGGCGACGCCGCCATGGCGAAGGTCTGCGCCGACAACGGCTACTACATGTCCTTCGCCGGCAACGTCACCTTCAAGAACGCCCGGCCCCTCCGCGACGCCCTCACCGTCGCGCCGCTCGACCTGATCCTGGTCGAGACCGACGCGCCCTTCCTGACCCCCGCCCCCTATCGCGGACGGCCCAACGCGCCGTACCTCATTCCGGTCACGTTGCGCGCCATGGCGGCCCACAAGGAGATCGGCGAGGACGCCCTGGCCACAGCCGTGGCGGCGAACACCGCGCGGGCTTTCGGCTACTGAGCGCCACCGCGCGCCCCCTGCACGCCCCCGCGCCCCGCGACACCGTGTGATGATCCGACTTTGGAGAGTGACGTCCCCTCCGCTACAGTCCCGGGCCGAAGCCCGACCCAGGGGAGCGTCACGTGACTCATGCACAGGGCAGCCCCCGCGCCGCACGCAGCGGTGCGGCGGAAGCACCGCCGTACGACCCGTTCGACCCTTACAGCCCCTACGCCGCACACGACCCGTACGACCCGCACGATCCGTACTTCGACGGCCGCTACGACCTGTACGCCGCCTATGTGGCCCCGGTCGGGCCCTACCCGATATACGAACCGGCGCCGGCGGCCGGCGGCCCGGGCCCGGCTCCGTACGACCCGTTCCTGCCCGAGCCGCGCGAGTCCGCAGGCCCCGGCCGGCCGCACGACGACCAGGCGTACGACCTGCCCCACGAGCCGCCGCACCTGCCGCGCCAGCCCCTGACCAGGGAGGCGTACGCCGTCGGCGGGACGGCGGACGGCGCCGTGGAAGCCCCCTCCGCGCGCGAGGCCCCGGAGACCGCCGCGGCCCGCCCCGCCTCCGACCGGCGCGCCGGCAGCCGCGGCCGCAAGCGCCCGGGCGACCGCCCCGACGCCCTGCGCAAACTGCTCCCGCAGGCCCTCGTCGTCGCGTTCCTGGCCGGCGGCACGTCCGCGTTCGTCGCCGACGACAAGACCGTCCGCCTGACCGTCGACGGCCACGAGCGCGTCCTGCACACCTTCGCCGACGACGTCGACGAGCTCCTCGCCGACCAGGGCATGGACCTCGGCGAGCACGACGCCGTCTCGCCCGGCCACGGCCACGACCTCGCCCGCGGCGACGAGATCTCCGTCCGCTACGGCCGCCCCCTGGCCCTCACCCTCGACGGCGAGCACCACCGCATGTGGACCACCGCCCGCACCGTCGACGGCGCCCTGCGGCAGCTCGGCGTGCGCGCGGAGGGTGCGTACCTCTCGGCCGACCGGTCCGCCCCCATCGGCCGCCAGGGCCTGGACCTCGACGTGCGCACCGAGCGCACCGTCACCTTCATGGCCGACGGCCGCGAGCGCACCATCCGCACCAACGCCGCCACCGTCCACGAGGCCGTCGAACAGGCCGGCATCTCCCTCCACGGCGAGGACACCACCTCCGTCGACCCCGACAGCTTCCCCCGCGAGGGCCAGACGATCTCCGTCATGCGGATCACCGGCAGCCAGGAGGTCCGCGAGGAGCCCATCGACTTCACCACCGAACGCCACGACGACCCCACCCTCTTCAAGGGCACCGAGGTCGTCTCCCAGCGCGGCGAGAAGGGCGTGGAGCGCATCACGTACGCGCTGCGCACCGTCAACGGCGTCAAGCAGAAGCCGCGCCGCATCGCCTCCGAGACCGTGCAGCAGCCCCGCCCCCAGATCGTGCGCGTCGGCACCAAGGCCCGCCCGGTGTCCGTCCAGAGCGCCGGCGCGGACGGCCTGAACTGGGACGGGCTCGCCCAGTGCGAGGCCGGCGGCCGCCCGGACGCCGTCGACCCCTCCGGCACGTACGGCGGGCTGTACCAGTTCGACACCCACACCTGGCACTCCCTCGGCGGCAGCGGCCGCCCGCAGGACGCACCCGCCTCCGAGCAGACGCTGCGGGCGAAGAAGCTCTACGTCAGCCGGGGGGCGAGCCCGTGGCCCGTGTGCGGCCGTAAACTTCACGGGTGAGCTCCAGCCCCAGCCCCAGCGCAGACGAACCCGGCGCCCTCCTCGGCCCCGCCGACATCCGTGAGCTGGCCGCAGCCCTCGGGGTCCGCCCCACCAAGCAGCGCGGCCAGAACTTCGTGATCGACGCCAACACGGTCCGGCGCATCGTCCGCACCGCCGGAGTGCGGCCCGACGACGTGGTCGTCGAGGTCGGCCCGGGCCTGGGGTCGCTGACCCTCGCCCTGCTGGAGGCCGCCGACCGGGTCGTCGCGGTCGAGATCGACGACGTGCTGGCGGCCGCCCTGCCGTCGACCATCGCCGCGCGCATGCCGGAGCGGGCCGACCGCTTCTCGCTCGTCCACTGCGACGCCATGCACGTGCAGGAGCTGCCGGTCGCGCCGACCGCGCTCGTCGCCAACCTGCCCTACAACGTCGCCGTGCCGGTCCTGCTGCACATGCTCGACCGCTTCCCCGGCATCGAGCGCACGCTCGTCATGGTCCAGGCCGAGGTCGCCGACCGGCTCGCCGCCGCCCCCGGCAACAAGGTCTACGGCGTGCCCTCCGTGAAGGCCAACTGGTACGCGGAGGTCAAGCGCGCGGGCGCCATCGGGCGCAACGTCTTCTGGCCCGCGCCGAACGTCGACTCGGGCCTCGTGTCGCTGGTCCGCCGGGACAAGCCGATCGAGACGACCGCGACGAAGGACGAGGTCTTCGCCGTCGTCGACGCGGCGTTCGCCCAGCGCCGCAAGACGCTGCGGGCGGCGCTGGCCGGCTGGGCCGGCTCCGCGGCCGCCGCCGAGGCCGCCCTGGTGGCGGCCGGTGTGTCGCCGCAGGCGCGCGGCGAGGCCCTGACCGTGTACGAGTTCGCCGCCATCGCCGAGCAGAAGGGTGCCGCTCAGTGACCGCGGCCGGTTCCGTGACTGTGCGCGTCCCCGCGAAGGTCAACGTCCAGCTGGCGGTCGGCCCGCTGCGCCCGGACGGCTTCCACGACCTGGCCAACGTCTTCCTGGCGGTCGGCCTGTACGACGTGGTCACGGTGACCGCGGCGGACGAGCTGCGGGTGACCTGCTCCGGCCCGGACGCCGGTCAGGTGCCGCTGGACGCGAGCAACCTCGCGGCCCGCGCCGCCCTGGCCCTCGCCGCGCGGCACGGCCGGGAGGCGAACGTCCACATCCACATCAGCAAGGACATCCCCGTCGCCGGCGGCATGGCGGGCGGCAGCGCGGACGGTGCGGGCGCGCTGCTCGCGTGCGACGAGCTGTGGGGCACGGCCGCCTCGCGCGAAGAACTGCTGGAGATCTGCGCCGAGCTGGGCAGCGACGTGCCGTTCAGCCTGGTGGGCGGGGCGGCCCTGGGCCGCGGCAGGGGCGAGCTCCTGACCCCCGTCGAGACCGGCGGCACCTTCCACTGGGTGTTCGCCGTCGCCGACGGCGGCCTGTCGACCCCCGCCGTGTACGGGGAGTGCGACCGGCTGCGCGCGGACTCGCCCGTCCCCGCCCCGGACCCCTCGCCCGCGCTGCTGGAGGCCCTGCGCGCCGGGGACGCGGTGGCGCTGGCGGCCGCGGTCGGCAACGACCTGCAGGCGGCGGCGGTCTCGCTGCGGCCCTCGCTGAGCGCGACGCTCGCGGCCGGCACGGAGGCGGGCGCGCTCGCGGCGATGGTCTCGGGCTCCGGCCCGACCACGGCGTTCCTCGTCAGCGACGAGTCCCAGGCCGAGAAGGTCGCGGAAGCCCTGAAGGCCTCGGGCACCTGCCGGGCGGTCAGGGTCGCGGCGGGCCCGGTCCCCGGCGCGACCGTCCACCCCTTCGGCGAGTAGCACCCGGCGCACCCGGAAGCAGCGTGCGGGCGCCCGCCCGGCTCGTCGCCGGCGGTGCGCCCCACGCCCCGCGGTAGGGCTACCCCCACCCCCGTTGACCTGCTGTTCCCATGGGGCGGGGCGGGCCGCGTCCCTAGCGTGGAGCCCGTGATGGGCAAGCTCGCAGCGCGTTCGCTGCGCCACCGTATCGGCGGCTTCACCGCCACCTTCCTCGCGCTGTTCATCGGCGCCACGCTCGTCATGGCCTGCGGGGGCCTGATGGAGACCGGCATCCGCAACACCGCGCCTCCCCAGCGCCTCGCGGGCGCCGGCCTGCTCGTCACGGGAGACCGCACCCACCAGGTGGCGACCAGCAAGAAGCACAAGAGGACGACCGCCCTCCCCGAACGCGTCGAACTCCCGGCCTCCCTCGCCGGCACCCTGCGCGCCGTCCCCGGCGTGCGGACCGCCACCGGCGAGCGCACCTTCGACGCCGCCGTGCTCGGCCCGCGGCCCGTCGCCGCCGAGGCCCACGGCTGGGAGTCCGCGGCGCTCACCCCGTACGTCCTCGGCTCGGGCACCGCCCCCGCCGGGCCCGGCGACGTGGTCCTCGACGCCGCGAGCGCGCACCGCGCGGGCGTCACGACCGGCGACCGGGTCCGGATCGCCGCGCACGGCGCCTCCGCCCCGTACCGCGTGAGCGGCATCGCCCGGCCCGCGCCCGGCCGGGACGTCCCCCGGGCCACCCTCTTCTTCTCGGAGCCCGAAGCGGCCCGCCTCTCGGGCCGGCCGGACACCGTCGCCGACATCGCCGTCACTCTCGCCCCCGGCGCGCACCCCGGCGCCGTCCGCAAGGGCGTGGCCGAGGCCCTGGCCGGACAGCCCGTCACTCTCCTCTCCGGCGACGACCGGGGCGCCGTCGAGCACCCCGAGGTCATGCAGGGCGGCGAGGACCTCGTCGCGCTGTCGGGCGTGGTCGGCGGGCTCGTCGTCCTCGTCGCGGCGTTCGTGGTGGCCGGGACCGTCGCCCTGTCCGCGCAGCAGCGCAGCCGGGAACTGGCCCTGCTGCGGGCGATCGGCGCGACCACCGGCCAGCTGCGGCGGATGCTGCTGGGGGAGACCCTCATGGTCATGGCGCTCGCGGGCGCCGCGGCCTGGCCCGCCGGGCCCGCCACGGGCCGGCTGCTCTTCGGCACCCTGGTCGACAGCGGCATGGTCGCCGACACCGTCCGCTTCAGCCAGGGCTGGATCCCGGCCGTGCCCGCCTACGGGGCGCTGCTCCTGACCGCCGTGCTCGGCGGGCTGCTCGGCACCGCCCGGGCGGTGCGCGCCAGGCCCGTGGAAGCGCTCGGCGAGGCCGCCGTCCAGAAGCCCGGCCTGCACCCCGTACGGATCGTCCTCGGGCTGGTGTTCCTGGCGGGCACGATCGCCCTCACCCTCGTCACCTCGCTCGTCCTGCGCGGCCCCGTGGCGGCGAGCACCGCCGGGCCGACCGTGATGTGCTGCGCCATCGCCCTCGCCCTCCTCGGCCCGTGGTTCGCCAAAGCCGTCACCCTCCTCCTGTACTGGCCCGTGCGTCTGCTCACCGGCCCCGCCGGGCGCCTCGCCGTGCTCAACGCCGCCGCCCGTACGGCCAGGACGGCGGCCGTCGCCACGCCGGTCATGCTGGCCACCGCCATCGCCACCGGCAACCTCTACCTGCAGACCACCACGGCCGCCGTCACCGAAGAGGCGTTCGCGGAGAACCTGCGGGCCGACGCCGTCCTCACCTCGGCGGCGGGCGGGACCGACCCGGCGCTGCTCGCGCGGGTCCGCGCGCTGCCGGGCGTCGCCGGGGCGAGCGCGTACGTCACGAGCACCGCGTACACCGAGAAGCCGCACGACGGCGGCGAGAACAAGAAGGGCCTGCGCCTGCAGGGCGTCAGCGCGGAGGGCGCGGCGCAGACCCTCGCCGCCGACGTGACCGCCGGCCGCCTCGCCGACCTCTCCGGCAGCACCATCGCCCTGCCGGAGAGCATCGCGCACCGCATGCACCGCGGGGTGGGGGACACGATCGGCATCCGGCTCGGCGACGGCACGCCCGTGGACGTGCGGATCGTGGCGCTGTTCAAGGGCCGCGAAGGGTTCGAGTCCGCGCTGACCAGCGCCGGGCTCCTCGCCCCGCACACGACCGCGGGCCTGCCGGCGCAGCTCCTGGTGCGGGCGGCCGGCGACCGGGACCGGCTGATGGCCGGCCTCACCGCCCTGGCCGCGCAGCGCCCGGAGCTGAAGGTCGCCGGACGGGAAGCTGTCACCGCGGCCCACGCACGGGACAACCGCACCCAGGCGTCGGTGAACTACCTGATCATCGGGATGCTCGTCGCGTACACGGCGCTGTCGGTCGTCAACACGACGGCCGTCGCCGTCGGCAACCGCCGCAAGGAGTTCGCCCTCCAGCGGCTCACCGGGGCCACGCGCGGGCAGGTGCTGCGGATGATGGCGGTGGAGGGCGGGCTGGTGGCCGCGGTCGGCCTCCTCCTGGGCACCGCGGCCGCGGCCACGACCCTGGTCCCCTTCAGCATGGCGCTGGGCCGCACGGCCCTCCCCGCCGGGCCGCCGGAGATCTTCCTGGCGGTGGTGGGAACGGCGGCGGTCCTGACGCTGGCGGCGACCCTGGTCCCCACCTGGTGGGCGCTCCGGGCGCGGCCGGTGGAGGCGGCGCGGTGAACCGGGGGCCGGGACCGGCCCCGGAACCGCTCGCCCGGGGGCATGGGATCCTTGGAGCCAGGACCCCCGAGCAAGGAGCGGCATGGCAGCCAACCTCGTCAATCTGGAAGCCGTCGAAAAGGTGTACGGCACCCGTGCACTCCTCGACGGCATCTCCCTCGGCGTGAACGAGGGCGACCGGATCGGTGTGGTCGGCCGCAACGGTGACGGCAAGACCACCCTGATCCGGATCCTCGCCAAGCTGGAGGAGGCGGACAAGGGCCGGGTCACGCACGCCGGCGGCCTGCACCTCGGCGTGCTCACGCAGCACGACTCCCTCGACCCCGCGGCGACCATCCGCCACGAGGTCATCGGCGACCTGGCCGACCACGAGTGGGCGGGCAGCGCGAAGATCCGCGACGTGCTGACGGGCCTCTTCGGCGGGCTGGACCTGCCCGGCTTCGCCGACGGCCTGGACACGGTCATCGGCCCGCTGTCCGGCGGCGAGCGCCGCCGCATCGCCCTCGCGAAGCTCCTGATCGCCGACCAGGACCTGATCGTCCTGGACGAGCCCACCAACCACCTCGACGTCGAGGGCATCTCCTGGCTCGCCCGCCACCTGCAGCAGCGCCGCTCGGCGCTCGTCTGCGTGACGCACGACCGCTGGTTCCTCGACCAGGTGTGCACGCGCATGTGGGACGTGCAGCGCGGCGTCGTCCACGAGTACGAGGGCGGCTACAGCGACTACGTCTTCGCGCGCGCCGAGCGGGAGCGCATCGCCGCCACCGAAGAGGCCAAGCGGCAGAACCTGATGCGCAAGGAACTGGCCTGGCTGCGCCGCGGCGCCCCGGCCCGCACGAGCAAGCCCCGCTTCCGCATCGAGGCCGCGAACGAGCTGATCGCGGACGTGCCGCCGCCGCGCGACAGCGCCGAGCTGATGAAGTTCGCGAGCTCCCGGCTCGGCAGGACCGTCTTCGACCTGGAGAACGTCACCGTCCAGGCCGGCCCCAAGGAGCTCATCAAGCACCTGACGTGGCAGCTGGGCCCCGGCGACCGGGTCGGCCTCGTCGGCGTCAACGGCGCGGGCAAGACGTCGCTGCTGCGAGCGCTCGCGGACGCCGCCGCCACCCAGGGCGAGAAGCAGCCGGCGGCGGGCAAGGTCGTGGTCGGCAAGACCGTCAAGCTGGCCTACCTCTCGCAGGAGGTCGGCGAACTCGACCCGGCCAAGCGGGTGCTGGAGGCCGTCCAGCAGGTGCGCGACCGCGTGGACCTCGGCAAGGGCCGGGAGATGACGGCGGGACAGCTGTGCGAGAAGTTCGGCTTCACCAAGGAGAAGCAGTGGACGCCGGTCGGCGACCTGTCCGGCGGTGAGCGCCGCCGGCTGCAGATCCTGCGCCTGCTGATGGACGAGCCCAACGTCCTCTTCCTCGACGAGCCCACCAACGACCTCGACATCGAGACCCTGACCCAGCTGGAGGACCTCCTCGACGGCTGGCCCGGCTCGATGGTCGTCATCAGCCACGACCGGTACTTCGTCGAGCGCACCACCGACCGGGTCTTCGCGCTCCTCGGCGACCAGGCCCTGCGGATGCTGCCGCGCGGCCTGGACGAGTACCTGGAGCGGCGGCAGCGCGTGATCGAGGCTGCCGCGCCCGCCGCCGCCCCGGCCGCGGCACCGGCGGCCGACGCCCCGAAGCAGAAGTCCGCGGGGGACGCGCGCGCGGCGAAGAAGGAACTGCAGAAGATCGAGCGCCGGCTCGACCGCATCAGCGAGCAGGAGGCGAAGCTGCACGCGCAGATCGCCGAGCAGGCCACCGACTTCGAGGCGGTCGCCAAACTCGACGCGGAACTGCGGCAGCTGGCGAACGAGCGCGAGGAACTGGAGCTGCGCTGGCTCGAACTGGCGGAGGACGCGTAGCCGTTCCGGCGGCGGCCCGGAGGTGAAGGGGGACGCCCCCTTCACCGGGCCGGTTGTCCGGTAGCGGCAACAGTCTCGTCACGGGCCGGTCTCGACCCGTGTCCCGTCAGTACCGGGTGATAAAAAGAACATCCGCCAGCCCCGCCGCAACGAGGAAAGCTGATGTCAACACCGCCCCCGCCCCAGCCGCCCAACCAGCCGCCGCAGGGCTTCGGGGCACCCAGCCCCTCGTACGGCTATCCGCCGCAGCAGCCCCCGCAGGGCCCGCCCGCCCCTCCGCTGGGCCCTCCGGGCCCCCCGCCGGGAGCGTCGCAGCCCGGCTACGGATACCCGCAGACCCCGCCGCCCCCGCCTCCGCCCGCCGCGCCGCAGACCCCGCCCCCGGGCGGCTACGGCTACCCGGGCCCGGGCCAGCCGCCCGCCGGCCAGCCCGCCCAGGGCTACCCGCAGTACAACGCGTACCCGCAGCAGCCCGGCCCGTACGGTGCGCCCGGCCAGTACCCCGGTGCGCCCGGCGGCGCCGGCGGCAACGGCGGTGACGGCGCCAAGAAGAAGCGCATGGCGATCATTGCCGGTGCCGTGGCGGCCGTCCTCGTCCTCGCGGGCGGCGGCATCTGGTTCGCCACCCGCGGTGGCGACGACGACACGCCCAACGTCTCCAGCAACGGCCAGACCGGCGGCAACGGCGGCACCGGCAACAAGGGCGGCAGCGGAGGCGGCGGCAAGCCCAAGTCCCTCGACGGCAAGCTGCTCTTCAACGTCGAGCAGGAGAAGGTCGACGACCTCGTCAACATGAAGGGCATGTGGGCCACCGACCAGGCGGTCGCCAAGGCCGACGTGTACAAGATCGTCGGTTATGGCCTCTCCGGCGGCAAGAAGTGGGAACTCCCGCTCGACGGCGCCGTCTGCTGGTCCAGCCCGCAGGCCACCGACGACGGCAAGGCCGTCGTCCTGGTCAGCGACGGCAAGCCCAGCGACGAGAAGAAGTACGGCGGCCCCTGCACCCAGGTCATCGCCTTCGACGTCAACAAGGGCACCAAGCTCTGGCAGAAGTCGGCCAAGAACGGCGACCGCGACATGACCTTCTCCGAGGTCACCATCGGCGGCGGCACCGTCGCCGCGGGCGGCATCAGCGGAGGCGCCGCCTGGGCGCTGGAGGACGGCAAGGAGCTGTGGAAGCCCAAGGCCGACGGCGACGACTGCCGCGACGCCGGCTACGGCGGCGGCAGCAAGCTCGTGGCCGTGCGCCGCTGCGGTGACATCGAGCGGGGCATCGTCACCATCCAGACGCTCGACCCCAAGTCGGGCGCCGTGAAGTCCTCGTACCAGATGCCGCCCGGCCTCGCCTGGCCGCACGTCGCCTCCACCGACCCGCTCGTCGTCGCCGTCAACGCGGGCGGCAACAAGGGCAACGGCGCCTCCGACTTCCTGGTGATCGACGACAGCGCCAAGGACGGCAAGCTGCGCAGCAAGATCTCCACGGACAACGGCAAGTACGAGCCGCGCTGCCCGTCGACCGAGGTCGAGGGCTGCACCAAGCTGTCCATCACCAAGGACACGCTCTACATGCCGACCGAGGACCACTCCTCCGGCGACCCGAACCAGGCCGGCCGCGTCAACGAGATCGTCGCCTTCGACCTGGCCAGCGGCCAGACCAAGGGCAAGACGGACGGCACCCCCGGCTCCAGCCTCGTGCCCCTCGGCGTCGACAAGGACGGCTACCCGGTCGCGTACCAGATCGCGACCTACAACGCCGGCGGCAAGGTGCTGCGCATCGACCCCAAGACGTACAAGGCCGACGTGCTGCTGAAGAACGCCGACGAGACGTCCAAGCCCGAGCGGGACCTGTCGCCCGACTTCCAGCAGGGCCTGTGGGCCCAGGGCCGGCTCTTCCTCGGCACGAACTACGCCCACCGCAGCTCCGCCGTGCTGGGGAAGCAGTACACCATGCTCGTCTTCGGAGCGAGCTGACGCGGAAGGCTGACGCGGAGGCCGTCGCCCCCGTTGACGCCACGTGATCACGGCGCCGCCGGTACAGCGGTTTACGACCGCTTGGCGCCGTGATCAAGCACAATTGACACCGGACACGTCGTATCCCTGCTCGTCGCGCTGCCGTGCCTGAACGATCCGTTTCAGTCGCGAAGTACACGTGATTGGCAGGGATTTCGGCATTCCGGGGGACTTCTCACCGGTAAGGGGCGCGCAACGTCGAACAAGCGTGTAGCTTCCGGGGTCGAGGGGTCGACAAGGAGACGTAGAGACGTACGCGGGGCGACAGGGGGCAAGCGCATGGGCGTGCGGCTCATGGTGGTCGACGATCACCGACTGCTGGCCGAGGCGCTCGCCTCGGCCCTGAAGCTGCGCGGGCACCGGGTCCTGGCCGCGGCCGCGCCGAGCGCGGGCGCCGCCGATCTCGTGGTGAGCCGCGCACCCGAGGTGTGCCTGCTGGGCACCGCCACGCCCGCCGAGCCGGGGGCCTTCGATCCGATCGTCCGGATCAAGCGCGACCGCCCGCAGGTGGCCGTCGTCGTGCTCGGGCCCGTCCCGAGCCCGCTCGGCATCGCGGCCGCCTTCGCCGCCGGCGCCTCGGGCTACGTGCGGCACAACGAGCGGATCGAGGGCGTCGAGCGCGCCATGATGAAGGCGCGGGCGGGCGAGGCGGCGGTCGATCCGCAGCTCCTGCAGGGCGCGTTCACGGAGCTGCTCAACCCCGCCGCCCAGCCCGACGACGAAGGCGCGCGGTTGCTCCAGCTCCTCACCCCGCGGGAGGTCGAGGTCCTGGTCCGGGTCGCCGAGGGCGAGGACACCCGCCTGATCGCGGCCGGCATGGGCATAGCGCCGAGCACGGCCCGCACGCACGTGCAGCGGGTGCTGATGAAGCTGGGGGTGGGGTCGCGGCTGGAGGCGGCGGCGCTCGCCGCCCGCACGGGGCTGCTGGACCGGGCGGCCGCGGGGCCGGGGCCGTTGCCGCCGCCGCGGGGTCCTGCAGGCCCGTAGCACGGGGCTCCGCCCCGGACCCCGGTCCTCAAACGCCGGACGGGCTGAGTGTGTTGGGGGCCAACGCCTTGCTCTTGCGGAAGCCGCAACGAAATCAAGCCTGTCCGGCGTTTGAGGACACCGCGCGTTCAGCGCGGCCGGGGCCCGGGGGGCTCACCCCGGTTACGGGAAGGGGCGGGGTGGGGAGAAGAAAGCCGTGAGCCCAGCGCGCCCCGTGAGGAAGACGGCAACCAAGCTCGCCGACGGCCGCGAGCTGATCTACTACGACCTCGACGGCGACGTCATACGCGAGCCCGCGGACGACCCCCGCCCCCTTCACCCCGTCACGACCACCCTCACCGAGATCCGCCACGACCCGATCCTCGACGAGGACGTGGTCATCGCCTCGCACCGCCAGACCCGCACCTTCCTCCCGCCCGCGGAAGCGTGCCCCCTCTGTCCCTCGCGCCCCGGCCGCCCCACCGAGATCCCCGCTTCCGACTACGAAGTGGCCGTCTTCGAGAACCGGTTCCCCTCGCTGACGGGCAACGCGGGCCGCTGCGAGGTGGTCTGCTTCACGGCCGACCACCACACCTCCTTCGCCGCCCTCGGCCCCGACCGCGCCGCCCTCGTCCTCGCCGCCTGGACCGACCGCACCGCCGAACTGGCCGCGCTCCCGTCCGTGCGGCAGGTGTTCTGCTTCGAGAACCGCGGCGAGGAGATCGGCGTCACCCTCGGCCACCCGCACGGCCAGATCTACGCCTACCCCTTCGTCACCCCGCGCACCGAGCGCATGCTGGCCTCGGCCGCCGCGCACGCCGCCCGCACGGGCGGGCGCAACCTCTTCGACGACACCGTGGCCGCCGAGCGCGAGGACGGCAGCCGCGTCGTCCTCGACACTGCCCACTGGACGGCCTTCGTCCCGTACGCCGCCCGCTGGCCCTACGAGGTGCACCTCCACCCCCGCCGCCGCGTGCCCGACCTGCTCGCCCTGGACGACGCCGCCCGCACAGAGTTCCCACAGGTCTACCTGGAACTCTTGCGCCGGTTCGACCGGATCTTCGGCGAGGGCGAGCCGCCCACCCCGTACGTCTCCGCGTGGCACCAGGCGCCCCTCCGGCACCCCCGCAGGAGTGAATTCGCGCTCCACCTCGAGCTCTTCACCATCCGCCGGGCCCCCGGAAAGCTGAAGTTCCTCGCGGGTTCCGAATCCGGCATGAACGTGTTCATCAACGATGTGCCGCCGGAGGCCGCGGCGGAGCGACTGCGAGAGGTAGCGGGCAAATGAGCGAGAGCAGCAGGAAGTGCCTGGTCACGGGCGGCGCGGGCTACATCGGGAGCGTCGTGGCGGCGCACCTGCTGGCCGCCGGGCACGCCGTGACCGTCCTCGACGACCTCTCCACCGGCCACCGGGCCGCCGTCCCGGCCGGTGCGGCCTTCATCGAGGGCCGCGTGCAGGACGCCGGGCAGTGGCTCGACAGCTCCTACGACGCCGTGCTGCACTTCGCGGCCTTCTCGCAGGTCGGCCAGTCCGTCGCCGACCCCGAACCGTACTGGCGCAACAACGTCGGCGGCACCGCCGGCCTGCTCGCCGCCATGCGCGACGCCGGCGTGCGCACCCTGGTCTTCTCCTCCACGGCCGCCGTCTACGGCGAACCGGACGCCGTCCCCCTCACCGAGGACGCCCCCACGGCCCCCACCAACCCCTACGGCGCCACCAAGCTCGCCGTCGACCACATGATCAGCGGCGAGTGCACCGCCCACGGCCTGGCCGCCGTCTCCCTGCGCTACTTCAACGTGGCGGGCGCGCACGGCCGTTACGGCGAGCGGCACGCCCCGGAGACCCACCTCATCCCGCTCGTCCTGCAGGTGGCCCGCGGCGAGCGCGAGGCCGTCGCCGTCTACGGCGACGACTACCCCACCCCGGACGGCACCTGCATCCGCGACTACATCCACGTCGCCGACCTCGCCGAGGCCCACCTGCTGGCCCTCTCCGCCGCGCGCGACGGCGAACACCTCATCTGCAACCTGGGCAACGGCAACGGCTTCTCCGTCCACGAGGTGATCGAGACCGTCCGCAAGGTCACCGGCCACCCCGTCCCGCAGACCACCGCCCCGCGCCGCCCCGGCGACCCGGCCGTCCTCGTCGCCTCCGCCGAGCGCGCCCGGGAGACCCTCGGCTGGACGCCGCGCCGCCCGGACCTCGCCGGAATCGTCGCCGACGCCTGGGAGTTCGCGCGCCGCGGACCGGAACAGTGACCGGCGGTGCCGTGACGGGCTTCGAGGACGCCTACGGGTACGCCCCGGAGGGCGTCTGGTCCGCGCCCGGCCGGGTCAACCTCATCGGCGAGTACACGGACGTCAACGAGGGCCACGTCCTGCCGGTCGCGCTGCCGCAGCGCACCCGCGTGGCCGCCGCGGCCCGGACCGACGGCGTGCTGCGCCTGCGCTCGCGCGACGTGCCGGGCCCGGCCGGACTGCCCCTGGACGGCCTCGCCCCCGGCCGCGTGACGGGCTGGGCCGCCTACCCGGCCGGCGTCGCCTGGGCGCTGCGCGAGGCCGGCCTGCCGGTCGGCGGCGCGGACGTGTACGTGGAGAGCGACGTCCCGGCGGGCGCGGGGCTGTCGTCCTCCGCCGCCCTGGAGGTCGCGACGGCCCTGGCGCTGACCGAGCTGCACGGGGCCGCCCCGTGCGACCGCCCCGCCCTGGCCCGGCTGGCCCAGCGCGCCGAGAACGCCTTCGTGGGCGTCCCCTGCGGCGTCATGGACCAGACGGCGTCCGCCTGCTGCGTCCCCGGCCACGCCCTGCACCTCGACACCCGCGGGCCCGCGCTGCGGCAGGTGCCCTTCGACCTGGCCGCCCACGGCCTGCGGCTCCTCGTCGTGGACACCCGCGTCCGGCACGCCCTGGCGGACGGCGCCTACGCGGCGCGGCGGGCGGGCTGCGAGGCGGCGGCACGGGCCCTGGGCGTACGGGCACTGCGGGACGTGCCGTACGGGGAGCTGGAGGCGGCGCTGGGAGCGCTCGCCGACCCGGCCCTGCGGCCGCTGGTGCGGCACGTCGTGACGGAGGACGAGCGCGTGCGGGACGTCGTGGCACTCCTCGCCGCGGGCGAGCCGCGCAAGGCCGGTCCGCTGCTGACCGCCGGGCACGCCTCCCTCCGCGACGACTTCGCCGTCTCGTGCCCGGAGCTCGACCTGGCCGTCGCGGTCGCGAACGGAGCGGGCGCGCTCGGGGCGCGGATGACGGGCGCGGGGTTCGGGGGATCGGCGCTGGCGCTCGTGGAGGAGGGCGGGGCGGAGGCGGTGGGCGCGGCCGTCACAGCCGCCTTCGCCGCGGCCGGGCACCGCCCGCCGCGGGTCTTCGCGGCGGTGGCGAGCGGTGGGGCGCGGCGGGAGTTCCCGGGCGACGGCGGAGGTGAGGTCGGCGTGCGGGGTGAGGAGGAGCCGGCAGGTCCTCCGTGATCGTGCAGTCGGGCATGGTCAACTTCGCGTCGTTCCACGTCGTTCACTGCCTCAATACTGAACAGAAAGCTCACCATAAACAGGCGGGTCGAGCAGTTTTGCCAATCGGCTTCCGTTGCGGGACCCCCGCCGTACGCTGATGCACAGCGTCGGTGGGGGCCGGCGCTGATCAGGGGGCGCGACAGGCAGGTACGACGCCCGGGGCGGGGTGCAAGTCGACAAGTGCGGCGGCGGCCGTGCGGTGTGTGGCGGCCCCGGACCGGGCGCCGTACCCGCACTGACCGCCGCCCGGGAATGTGGGGGTGGCAGTGGCACGTATTCGGGTACTGGTGGTCGACGACCACCGCATCTTCGCCGAGTCGCTCGCCGCCGCCCTCGCGGCCGAGCAGGACGTGGACGTCTCGGCGGCCGGCAGCGGGCCGGCGGCGCTGCGCGCGCTGGAGCGGGCGGCGGCCGAGGGACGGCGCTTCGACGTGCTGCTGATCGATGCCGATCTGGGCACGGTCGGGCAGGACGGCGGCGGTGTGCCGGGCCAGCTCAGGGGGCCCGTGCCGCACGGTGCGGCCCTCGGGCCGGGCCACGGGCCGGCGCACGGCGGGCCGGTGCACGAGGGCGGCGGGCCGGGCGAGGGCGCGGTCGACGGGATCTCGCTCGTGGCCGGCGTCCGCAGCGCGCACCCCGCGGTGCGGACGGTCGTGCTCGCCGAGCGCGACGACCCGCGGCGGGCCGCGGCGGCCCTGCAGGCGGGCGCCGGGGGCTGGGTGGCCAAGGACTGCTCGCTGTCCCGGCTGCTGGCCGTCATCAGGGGCGTCCTGCGCGACGAGACGCATCTGCCGCCCGCCCTGCTCACGGGCGTGCTGCGGGAGCTCACGGCGGCGCGGAAGCACCGTACGGAGAGCGAGCGGCTGGTCGAGTCGCTGACGCCGCGCGAGCGCGAGGTGCTGCGCTGCATGGTGGCCGGGCTGGGCCGCAAGGCCGTTGCCGAGCGGCTGTACCTCTCCCCGCACACCGTCCGCACGCACATGCAGAACGTCCTGGGGAAGCTCGGCGTGCACTCCACGCTCGCGGCCGTCGCGCTGGCGCGCCGGGCCGGGGTGGGACCGGTGGACCTAACCGGGAGTGTTGTCGAACGGGGCGGTCAGCTGGCGTAGCAGATCGGCCAGCTCGCGGCGCTGGGTGCGGGACAGCTCGGCGAGGATGGCGCGCTCCTGCTCCAGGAGCCCGGCCAGGGCCTCGTCGGCGCGGTCCCGGCCCTCGTCCGTCAGGCGCACGAGCACGCCCCGGCGGTCGCTCGGGTCGGGCTCGCGGCGGACCAGGCCCTTCTTGGCGAGCCGGTCGATGCGGTTGGTCATCGTGCCGGAGGTGACCAGCGTCTGGGTGAGCAGCTGCCCGGGGGAGAGCTGGTACGGGGCCCCGGCGCGGCGCAGCGCCGTCAGGACGTCGAACTCCCACGGTTCGAGCTCGTGCTCGGCGAAGGCGAGGCGGCGGGCGCGGTCGAGGTGGCGGGCGAGCCTGCTCACGCGGCTGAGCACCTCGAGTGGCTCCACGTCGAGGTCAGGGCGCTCGCGGCGCCACGCTGAAACCAGCCGATCGACCTCGTCCTCCATGACGATCAGTGTAGAGGGTCTGTCGACATGAAGTCTCTTGACGTCAAGATATTCGGGTGGCGATCCTGGAGGTATGACGACTTCCGCTGCCACGCCTGTCTGGGACCCGGAGCAGTATCTGCGTCACTCGGGCCCCCGCTCCCGCCCCTTCGCCGACCTGCTGGCCCGCGTGCCGCTGCGCGATCCCGCGCGGATCGTGGACCTGGGCTGCGGCCCGGGCAACGTTACGGCGCTGCTCGCCGAGCGGTGGCCGGAGGCGCGGATCACAGGCCTGGACAACTCGGAGGAGATGTTGCGGGAGGCGCGTGCGCACGTGCGGGGCGTCTCCTTCGCCCACGCGGACCTGCGGGAATGGGCGCCGGAGGAGACGTACGACCTGATCGTCTCCAGCGCGACGTTCCAGTGGGTGCGGGGCCACGAGGAGTCGTTCCCGGCGTGGGTGGGCGCGCTCGTCCCGGGCGGGGTCTTCGCCTTCACCGTGCCGGGGAACTTCGGCGCACCGAGCCACGTGCTGCTCCACGAGCTCTGCGAGAGCGCGGCGTGGCGGGACCGGCTGGGCGGGCTCCAGCGGCCCGGCCACGTGCTCACTCCCACGGAGTACCTGGAGCGGCTCGCCGGCCTGGGCCTGACGGTGGACGCCTGGGAGACGACGTACGCCCATGTGCTGACGGGCGAGGACGCCGTCCTGGACTGGACGAAGGGCACGACGCTGAGGCCGGTCCTGACGGCGCTCCGCGGCGACGCGGGGGCGACGTCGCGCTTCCTGGCGGACTACGGGGCACTCCTGCGCGAGGCGTACCCCGCGGGCCCCCACGGCACGGTGTTCCCGTTCCGGCGGATCTTCGTCGTAGCGAGCCGGTGAAGGGGCCGCGAGCGAGCCCCTTCGGACGAATCCGCCGCGGCGGACCCGGGGGTGCCGGGGCGTCCTAGGCGCGACGGTGACCCACGAGTCGTGGTTTCGGCTCCAGGCCGTCCAGACCGTGCCACGCCAGATTCACCAGGTGCGCCGCGACCTCCGCCTTCTTCGGCTTGCGGACGTCCAGCCACCACTGGCCCGTCAGGGCGACCATGCCGACCAGGGCCTGGGCGTACAGCGGGGCGAGCTTCGCGTCGAAGCCGCGGGCCTTGAACTCCAGGCCCAGGATGTCCTCGACCTGGGTGGCGATGTCGCTGATCAGCGACGCGAACGTGCCCGTCGACTGCGCCACCGGCGAATCGCGGACGAGGATGCGGAAGCCGTCCGTGTACGTCTCGATGTAGTCGAGGAGGGCGAAGGCGGCCTGCTCCAGCAGCTCCCGCGGGTGGCCCGCGGTCAGTGCCCCCGTGACCATGTCCAGCAGCTGCCGCATCTCACGGTCGACGACCACCGCGTACAGCCCCTCCTTGCCGCCGAAGTGCTCGTAGACGACCGGCTTGGAGACCCCGGCCTTCGCCGCGATCTCCTCGACCGACGTGCCCTCGAACCCCCGCTCGGCGAAGAGCGTGCGACCGATGTCCAGCAGCTGCTCCCGGCGCTCCGCGCCGGTCATCCGCACCCGCCGGGTGCGACGGGTCCCCGCAGCCGGGGCCCGGTCCTTGTTACTGGTGGTCTTGCTGTCGATCGCCACGCTGTCAATCATGCCGCGTGAGCGGCACTCTCCTTCCGCCGGGAGTCCAAGCGGTCCGCCTTCGGCCACCGCACGTCGTAGGCCCAGCCCGCCTGCTCGAACCAGCGGATCAGGCGGGCGCTGGAGTCCAGCTGCCCCTTCAGCACACCATGCCGGGCCGCCGTCGGGTCCGCGTGGTGCAGGTTGTGCCAGGACTCGCCGCAGGACAGGATCGCCAGCCACCACACGTTGCCCGAGCGGTCGCGCGACTTGAACGGCCGCTTGCCCACGGCGTGGCAGATCGAATTGATCGACCACGTCACATGGTGCAGCAGGGCGACCCGCACCAGCGAACCCCAGAAGAACGCCGTGGCCGCACCCTGCCAGGACCAGGTGGCCAGACCGCCGACGAACGGCGGGATCAGCAGCGACACGGACGTCCACAGGACGAACTGGCGGGAGATCCCCCGGATCAGCGGATCCTTGATCAGGTCGGGGGCGTACTTGTGCTGCGGGGTCTGCTCCTCGTCGAACATCCAGCCGACGTGGGCCCACCACAGCCCCTTCATCAGCGCCGGCACCGTATCGCCGAAGCGCCACGGCGAATGCGGGTCCCCCTCGGCGTCCGAGAAGCGGTGGTGCCTCCGGTGATCGGCGACCCAGCGCACGAGCGGGCCCTCCACCGCCATCGACCCCATGATCGCCAGAGCGATGCGCAGCGGCCGCTTGGCCTTGAAGGAGCCGTGTGTGAAATAGCGGTGGAAGCCGATCGTGATCCCGTGGCAGCCGATGTAGTACATCGCCACCATCAGGCCGAGATCCAGCCAGCTCACGCCCCAGCCCCAGGCCAGCGGGACCGCTGCGACCAGGGCGAGGAACGGCACGGTGATGAACAGCAGCAGGGCGATCTGTTCGACGGAACGCTTGCTGTCGCCACCCAGCGTGGCGGAGGGGAGCGGGGCTTCCTGGGCCTTCGGCGCGTCTTCGATCACGTCGGGGCTTGCAGTCATGGGTTCCCTCATGGGGGTCGGGGCATGGCTACGGTTCCGTAACCTACGGCTTCGTAAGTATGGCAGGGCGGGAGCACGGAGCAAGAGGGCTGTGGACAACCGCGCGTCGTGCGGCGACCTATGCTGGTGGGCGTCGGACAGCGCGGTCCGCAACCCCTCCAGACGTGCCAGAAACTCTGCAAGGAGCCGCACCTGTGAGCAGTGCCGACAACACCAACGCCGCCCTGCGCGCCGACATCCGCCGCCTCGGCGACCTCCTCGGCGAGACGCTGGTCCGCCAGGAGGGGGAAGAGCTCCTGGACCTGGTCGAGAAGGTCCGCGCCCTCACCCGCAGCGACGGCGAGGCCGCCGCGGAGTTGCTCGGCGCGACCGACCTGGAGACCGCCGCCAAGCTCGTCCGCGCCTTCTCCACGTACTTCCATCTGGCGAACGTCACCGAGCAGGTGCACCGCGGCCGCGACCTCGGCGCCAAGCGCGCCGCCGAGGGCTCGATCCTCGCCCGCACCGCCGACCAGCTGAAGGACGCCGACCCCGACCACGTGCGGCAGACCGTCGAGAACCTCGGCGTACGCCCCGTCTTCACCGCACACCCCACCGAGGCCGCCCGCCGCAGCGTCCTCAACAAGCTCCGCCGCATCGCCGAGCTGCTCGACGCCGTGCCCGGCCCGGCCGCCGGCGGCGCCGGCGACAAGCGCCGCACCGACCTGCGCCTCGCCGAGAACATCGACCTGCTGTGGCAGACCGACGAGCTGCGCGTGGCCCGCCCCGAGCCCACGGACGAGGCCCGCAACGCCATCTACTACCTGGACGAGCTGCACGCCAACGCCGTCGGCGACGTCCTGGAGGACCTCGCCGCCGAGCTGGAGCGCGTCGGCGTCGCGCTGCCCGCCACCACCCGCCCGCTCACCTTCGGCACCTGGATCGGCGGCGACCGCGACGGCAATCCCAACGTGACCCCGCAGGTCACCTGGGACGTGCTGCTCCTGCAGTACGAGCACGGCATCACCGACGCCCTCGACCTCGTCGACGAGCTGCGCGGCGCCCTCTCCAACTCCATCCGCAACAGCGGCGCCACCGAGGAGCTCCTCTCCTCCCTCCAGCGCGACCTCGAATTGCTGCCCGAGATCAGCCCCCGCTACAAGCGCCTCAACGCCGAGGAGCCCTACCGCCTCAAGGCGACCTGCGTCCGCCAGAAGCTCGTCAACACCCGCGAGCGGCTGGCCCGCAACACCCCGCACGAGGAGGGCCGCGACTACCTCGGCACCACCGAGCTCCTCGCCGACCTGCAGATCCTCCAGGACTCGCTGCGCGCCCACCGCGGCCGCCTGATCGCCGACGGCCGCCTGGAGCGCGCCCTGCGCACCCTCGCCGCCTTCGGCCTGCACCTGGCCACCATGGACGTCCGCGAGCACGCCGACGCCCACCACCACGCCCTCGGCCAGCTCTTCGACCGCCTCGGCGAGGAGTCCTGGCGCTACGCGGACATGCCCCGCGACTACCGCCGCAAGCTCCTCGCCAAGGAGCTGCGCTCCCGCCGGCCGCTCGCCCCCAGCCCCGCGCCCCTCGACGCGGCCGGCGCGAAGACCCTCGGCGTCTTCGGCACCATCCGCGAGGCCCTGCAGAAGTTCGGGCCCGAGGTCGTCGAGTCGTACATCATCTCGATGTGCCAGGGCGCCGACGACGTCTTCGCGGCCGCCGTCCTCGCCCGCGAGGCCGGCCTGATCGACCTGCACACCGGCTGGGCGAAGATCGGCATCGTGCCGCTCCTGGAGACCACGGACGAGCTCAAGGAAGCCGACCGCATCCTCGACGACATGCTCGCCGACCCCTCCTACCGGCGCCTGGTCGCCCTGCGCGGCGACGTCCAGGAGGTCATGCTCGGCTACTCGGACTCCTCCAAGTTCGGCGGCATCACCACCTCCCAGTGGGAGATCCACCGCGCCCAGCGCCGCCTGCGCGACGTGGCCCACCGCTACGGCGTCCGCCTGCGCCTCTTCCACGGCCGCGGCGGCACCGTCGGCCGCGGCGGCGGCCCCACCCACGACGCGATCCTCGCCCAGCCCTGGGGCACCCTGGAGGGCGAGATCAAGGTGACCGAGCAGGGCGAGGTCATCTCCGACAAGTACCTCATCCCGGCCCTCGCCCGGGAGAACCTGGAACTGACGGTCGCCGCGACCCTGCAGGCCTCCGCCCTGCACACCGCGCCCCGCCAGTCCGACGAGGCCCTCGCCCGCTGGGACGCGGCCATGGACACCGTCTCCGACGCCGCCCACTCCGCCTACCGGCGCCTGGTCGAGGACCCCGACCTGCCCGCGTACTTCTTCGCCTCCACCCCGGTGGACCAGCTCGCCGAGCTCCACCTCGGCTCGCGCCCCTCGCGCCGCCCCGACTCCGGCGCGGGCCTGGACGGCCTGCGGGCCATCCCGTGGGTGTTCGGCTGGACCCAGTCCCGGCAGATCGTGCCCGGCTGGTTCGGCGTCGGCTCCGGCCTCAAGGCCGCCCGCGAGGCCGGCCTGGACACCGTCCTGGACGAGATGCACGAGCACTGGCACTTCTTCCAGAACTTCCTGTCCAACGTCGAGATGACGCTCGCCAAGACCGACCTGCGCATCGCGCAGCACTACGTCGACACCCTCGTGCCCGACGAGCTCAAGCACGTCTTCGACGTCATCAAGGCCGAGCACGAGCTGACCGTCCAGGAGGTCCTGCGGATCACCGGCGAGGCGGAGCTCCTCGACGCGAGCCCGGTCCTGCGGCAGACGTTCCGCGTGCGGGACGCGTACCTGGACCCGATCTCGTACCTGCAGGTGACGCTGCTGCACCGGCAGCGGCAGGCCGCCGAGCGCGGCGAGACGCCGGATCCCCTGCTGGGCCGCGCCCTGCTGCTGACCGTCAACGGCGTTGCGGCGGGCCTCCGCAACACCGGCTGACGGCTCACCGAGCCCTGGAACGACGGCGGCCCCGGCTGACAGAGTCAGCCGGGGCCGCCGTTCGAGAAGCAGGTGTCAGTTGTTGTACGTGCTCTGGGCGCGCTCCAGGCCGTCCACGATCAGTGACTCGACCGCGTCCGCGGCCCGGTCCACCTCGTAGGCGAGCTCCTTGCGCTCCGCCGACGAGAAGTCCTTCAGGACGAAGTCCGCGACGGGCATCCGGCCCGGCGGCCGGCCGATCCCGAACCGCACCCGGAGATAGTCCGGGCCCAGCGCCTTCGTGATCGACTTCAGGCCGTTGTGGCCGTTGTCGCCGCCGCCGAGCTTCAGCCGCAGCGTCCCGTAGTCGACGTCCAGCTCGTCGTGGACGGCGATCACCCGCTCCACGGGCACCTTGTAGAAGTCGCGCAGCGCGGCCGTCGGTCCGCCCGACAGATTCATGAACGACATCGGCTTGGCGACCACGACCCGCCGGGCCGCCGGGCCGGGCGCCCCGAGGCGGCCCTCGACGACCTGGGCCCGCGATGCCTTGTGGGCCTTGAACTTGGCGCCCATCCGCTCCGCGAGCAGGTCCGCGACCATGAAGCCCACGTTGTGGCGGTTGCCCGCGTACTCCGGCCCGGGGTTGCCCAGGCCCACGATCAGCCAGGGGCTGGAGTCGTCCGTCATCTGCATGTCTCCTTCACCGTCAACCGTAGCCAACCGCACATAGCCCGACCGCCGCCCCACTCCGGGGAGCGGGACGGCGGTCGGAAAGAAAAGCCGGGTGCGGCGAGGATCAGGCCTCGGTGCCCTCGGCGTCGTCGGCCGGGGCGGCCTGGCCGGCGACGACGTGCAGGACCACGGTGTCGGCGTCGACGGCGAGGGAGACGCCGGCCGGCAGGGTGATGTCCTTGGCCAGGACGGAGGCGCCGGCCTCAAGGCCCGCGACGGAGACGGTGACGGCCTCGGGGATGTGGGTGGCCTCGGCCTCGACCGGCAGGGCGGTCAGGGTGTGCTCGAGGAGGTTGCCGCCGGGGGCCAGCTCGCCCTCGGTCTGGACCGGGATCTCGACCGTGACGGTCTCGCCGCGCGAGACGACCAGCAGGTCGACGTGCTCCAGGAAGCCCTTGAGGGCGTCACGCTGGACGGCCTTGGGGATGACGAGCTCGTCGCGGCCCTCGATGTCCAGGGACAGCAGGACGTTCGGGGTCTTCAGAGCCATCATCAGGTCGTGGCCCGGCAGGGTGACGTGGACCGGCTCGGCACCGTGGCCGTAGATGACGGCGGGAACCTGGTTGGCGCGGCGGATGCGGCGGGCGGCGCCCTTGCCGAACTCGGCACGGACCTGGGCGGGGATCTTGATCTCAGCCATGGTGCACTCCTCGTGAGCGGTTTACCGGTGGACCGTTACCCGGCCTCGTACGGACCTGCTACGAAGAGCGCGTCGATAACGGACCGCCGCACATGAGTGCGGCCTCCCTCGCCGAGCAACTCAGGGAGTGTACCCGGCGGGGGAGGCCGCCAAGAAATCGATCAGAGACCGCGATCAGAGACTGATCGTTTTTGCGAGGCTCACTGCTCCTCGAAGAGGCTCGTCACCGAGCCGTCCTCGAAGACCTCGCGCACGGCGCGCGCGATGGTCGGGGCGATCGACAGCACCGTGATCTTGTCGAGCTCCAGCTCACCCGGCGTCGGCAGGGTGTTGGTGAAGACGAACTCGCTCACCTTGGAGTTCTTCAGGCGGTCCGCGGCCGGGCCGGAGAGCACGCCGTGCGTGGCCGTCACGATGACGTCCTCGGCACCGTTGGCGAAGAGGGCGTCGGCGGCGGCGCAGATCGTGCCACCGGTGTCGATCATGTCGTCGACCAGGACGCAGACGCGGCCCTTCACGTCACCGACGACCTCGTGCACCGTGACCTGGTTGGCGACGTCCTTGTCGCGGCGCTTGTGGACGATCGCCAGCGGCGCGCCGAGGCGGTCGCACCAGCGGTCGGCGACGCGCACGCGGCCGGCGTCCGGGGAGACGACGGTCAGCTTGTCGCGGTCGACCTTGGCGCCCACGTAGTCGGCGAGGATCGGCAGCGCGAAGAGGTGGTCGACCGGGCCGTCGAAGAAGCCCTGGATCTGGTCCGTGTGCAGGTCGACCGTGAGGATCCGGTCCGCGCCGGCCGTCTTGAACAGGTCGGCGATCAGGCGGGCCGAGATCGGCTCGCGGCCGCGGTGCTTCTTGTCCTGGCGGGCATAGCCGTAGAACGGCACGACCACGGTGATGGAGCGGGCCGACGCGCGCTTCAGCGCGTCGATCATGATCAGCTGCTCCATGACCCACTTGTTGATGGGAGCCGTGTGGCTCTGCATCAGGAAGCAGTCCGCGCCACGGGCGGACTCCTGGAAGCGGACGTAGATCTCGCCGTTGGCGAAGTCGAATGCCTTGGTCGGGACCAGGCCGACGCCCAGCTGGTGCGCGACCTCCTCGGCAAGCTCGGGGTGGGCGCGGCCGGAGAAGAGCATCAGCTTCTTCTCGCCGGTCGTCTTGATCCCGGTCACAGCACAGTCTCCTTGGATGTCGCTTTGTGTGCGCTTATCACGGTACGCCCCGCACGGCGCACCCGTGTCACGGTCACTGCTCGCCGTCGGTCTCCCGGCGAGCGGCGGAAGCGGCCTGTGCGGCTGCGCTTCCCGGGCGCTTACGTGCCACCCAGCCCTCGATATTCCGCTGCTGTCCACGTGCGACGGCCAGCGAACCCGGGGGCACATCCTTGGTGATGACCGAGCCGGCGGCGGTGTACGCGCCGTCCCCGATCGTGACCGGAGCCACAAACATGTTGTCCGATCCGGTACGGCAGTGCGAGCCGATCGTGGTGTGGTGCTTGTTCACACCGTCGTAGTTCACGAAGACGCTCGCCGCGCCGATGTTGCTGTACTCGCCGATCGTCGCGTCACCGACGTAGGACAGGTGCGGCACCTTGGTGCCCTCGCCGATCTCGGCGTTCTTCATCTCGACGTACGCGCCGGCCTTCGACTTGGCGCCGAGCCGGGTGCCCGGGCGCAGGTAGGCGAAGGGGCCGACGGTGGCGCCCTCGCCGATCACGGCCGAGTCCGCGACGGTGTTGTCGACGCGGGCGCCGGCGCCGACGGCGGTGTCCGTCAGGCGCGTGTTCGGCCCGACCTCGCAGCCGGTGGCCAGGCTGGTGGCACCGGTCAGCTGGGTGCCGGGGTGGACGAGCGCGTCGGGCTCGACGGTGACGGTGACGTCGATCCAGGTCGACGCCGGGTCCACGACGGTGACGCCGCTCATCATCGCCGCGTGCAGCAGCCGCTCGTTGAGGAGCTTGCGGGCCTCGGCGAGCTGGACGCGGTTGTTGATGCCGAGGATCTCGCGGTGGTCGTCCGCGACGGCCGCGCCCACCCGGTGGCCGGCCTCGCGCAGGATGCCCAGGACGTCCGTCAGGTACTCCTCGCCCTGGCTGTTGTCCGTGCGGACCTTGCCGAGCGCGTCCGTCAGCAGCTGGGCGTCGAACGCGAAGACCCCGGAGTTGATCTCGCGGATCTCGCGCTGGGCGTCCGTGGCGTCCTTGTGCTCGACGATCGCGGTGACGGCGCCGCTGTCGTCGCGGACGATGCGCCCGTAGCCGGTGGAGTCGGGGACCTCGGCGGTGAGCACCGTCACGGCGTTGCCGTCGGCGGCGTGGGCCTCGCTCAGCTTCTTCAGCGTCGCGCCGGTGAGCAGCGGGGTGTCGCCGCAGACGACGACCACGGTCCCATCGAGCGTGATCCCGCTGTTCGACAGCTCCTCGAGCCCCATGCGCACCGCGTGGCCGGTGCCGTTCTGCTCGTACTGCACGGCCGTGCGGACCTCGGGGTCGATCTCCGCGAGGTGGGCGGAGACCTGCTCGCGGGCGTGCCCGACGATCACGACGAGGTGCTCGGGGTCCAGCTCGCGGGAGGCGGCGACGACGTGCCCGACGAGGGAGCGGCCGCAGATGGCGTGCAGGACCTTGGGGGTCGCCGACTTCATGCGGGTGCCCTCACCCGCTGCGAGGACGACGACGGCTGCCGGGCGGTTGGCGCTCACGGGTGTGCCCTTCGGCTTCGAGGGGGTGGACACCCGCAGGATACCGGGGCGTAAGAGGGGGGAAACGCGCAAGGGTCCTGACCTGGGCGGTCAGGACCCGATGGATTCGAACCTGCAGCTCCGCCGCCAGGACTCGAACCCGGACCGAAGAGCACCAAAAGCTCCCGTGCTGCCAATTACACTACGGCGGATGGCAAACTAGGCCAAAAAGGACAATCGCTTAGATCGTCGCTTTGGCCCCCACCACTATGCCGTACCACCAGCCCTCGATGCGACGGTATAGGTCGGCGCTTCCGCGGACGTCGACGACGAGGCAGCCGCGATAGCCCTCGCCCGCGTTCTTGCGGACGGTCTTCGGGTTGTGCTTCTTGAGGGTCGTCTTCTTCAGACCGGCGACATCGATCCCCGCCAGGTCGGCCCAGAATTGCTCCGCCTGCCCGATGTCGGCGTTCTCGTGAATCATGACGCGGTACTGAATCCGCCCGGGCTCCACGCCAAGGAGTGCCAGCCAGGCGAGATAGACCTGGATCATGTCCGGATCGCTGTTGATGAAGGTGGCTCTCTCGCTGAGCCTGTGCGGCTTGCTCTTCGCCCCCTCGGACCAGTAGAGGCCGACCCCCACGAGAAACAGCTCGCGGTCGGTCATGCGGCCGATCTCATGAGCGGCGCTGAGCCTGTCCTGCTGCCGGACGATCGCCTGGCGCTGCCGGTGCGGCGCCCACCGCGCCTCCTGCATCGCATGCATCTGCTCCGGCGTCTTCTGCGGCTTCGGTAGATCCCTCACCCACAGTGACACCGAGCTCTTCGACACCCCCAGCTCCGCCACGATCTCGTCGTACGTCCTGCCCGCTCGCCGCAGCTCGCGGGCCCGCTGCTGCAGCTCTGTCTTCGCTTGGACCATGCGTACAGCCTTGCGATACATGTCAGCTCATAAGGCGAAACTGCGGTGCATTCACCAGTTCGAGGGAGAAGTGTGTTATTCCGGTCTACCGAAGCCGGTCCCGTGCTGCCGCGCGCACGGGAAAAGGCGTGGCGGGCTTCCGTAGTCTGGGTGGTATGACCACAACGGGGGCAAACGCGGGGGCGGGCGCGCGCGGCGCGCCGGACGGGCCTTGGTGGTGGACGCGGCGGCGGAGCATGGTGTTCGACGTCGTGCTGGCGCTGGTGTCCGCACTGGAGTGCGCGGCGGAGGGCGCGGCCTTCGCGGGCGAGCACCGGATACCGGTGGCGCCCGTGGCCCTGGTGGGGCTGCTCACCGGCGCCACGCTGATCTTCCGGCGCCGGTGGCCGGTGGCCGTCGTCCTGCTGGGGATCGCGATCACCCCGGCCGAGCTGGGGTTCCTGCTCGGGATCGTCGGTCTGTACACGCTGGCCGCCTCGGACGCGCCCCGCCGGCTGACGGTGATCCTCGCCGCGGTGTCCGTGGCGGGCACGTTCGCGGTCACCCTGGCGAAGTTCCACCAGAACGTGGCCGAGGACGGCGGCCCGCCGGACCTGTGGGCGACGCTGTTCTTCTCCGCCCTGGTGGCGCTGGGGCTCACCGCGCCCCCCGTGCTGACGGGCCTGTACGTGGGCGCGCGGCGCCGGCTGGTCGAGAGCCTGCGGGAGCGCGCGGACGGCCTGGAGCGCGAGCTGTCGCTGCTCGCGGAGCGGGCCGAGGAACGTGCGGTCTGGGCGCGCAACGAGGAGCGCACGCGCATCGCGCGCGAGATGCACGACGTCGTGGCGCACCGGGTGTCGCTGATGGTGGTCCACGCGGCGGCGCTGCAGGCCGTGGCCCTGAAGGACCCCGAGAAGGCCTCGCGGAACGCGGGCCTGGTCGGGGACATGGGCCGGCAGGCGCTGACCGAGCTGCGCGAGATGCTCGGCGTGCTGCGGACGTCCTCGGAGGAGTCCGTGCCGGAGGCGGCCTCGGCGGCCGACTCGCGGCGCTTGGCGGAGGTCGCCGCGGCGGCCTCGGCGCGGGTGTCCGCGGGCGTGGGCGCGGGCGGGCCCGGCGCGGCCGGCCTCGCGGGCGGCGGGTCGCCGTCCGGTGACGGTCCGTGTCTGGACGGTCTGGAGGACCTCGTCGGGCAGTCGCGGGCGGCCGGGATGGCCGTCGAGCTGGCCGTGGAGGGCGAGGAGCGTTCGTACGGCGCACGGGTGGAGAGCACGGCGTACCGCGTGGTGCAGGAAGCGCTGACCAACGTACACAAGCACGCGCCGGGGGCGAAGGCCGTCGTGCGCGTGGCGCACCGCGCGGAGGAAGTGGCGCTGCAGGTGGAGAACGGCCCGTCGGAGGGCGGTGCCGCCGCTCCGGGCCTGCCGAGCGGGGGCAACGGCCTGGTCGGGATGCGGGAGCGGGTCTCGGCGCTGGGCGGCGTGTTCGTGTCCGGGGCCACGGACGCGGGGGGTTTCCGGGTGTCGGCGGTCATCCCGGCGGCGGTGGAAGCGGGCGCCGGGAGCACGGGGGCGTAGGGCGGAGCGCGGGCGCTCGCCCGTTCCGGGCGGGTGCGCTTCCCGCCGCCCCGGAGCCGGCCGGTGCCCCCGCCGGGATTCGGCCGGTTCTCGCCCGGCTTTTGGCCGGTTCGCGTTGCTCCGGTCAGCGGGGCGGGTCGCGGCGGGCGCGGTACGGGGCGGCCGTCAGCGGCGTCCCGTACCGGCCGACAGCCGGGACGGGCGGGTCCCGCTGACGAGCGTGCCGATGGCGTGGTCGATGTCCGAGCCGAGGTACCAGTCGCCGGTGTGGTCGAGGCTGTAGACCCGGCCGAGGGCGTCGATGGCGAGCAGCGCCTGCCCGTCCGCCTCCTGCCCGAGCGGGCACACGTCGGCGCCCAGGGCGCGCCCCAGGTCGGCGACGGTGCGCGCGAGGTGGAGCCCGTGCAGCGGGTCGATGTGGAAGGGCGTCGGAGCGATGTGCCGGCCCGCGCCGGTCCCCGTGATGTGCAGGCCGCCGAACTCCGCCCACGCCTCGACGGCGGCCGGGAAGACGGTGTGCCGGTGGCCGGCCGGGGAGGTGTGGGCGCGCAGGGCGTCGGCCCAGTTCTCGGCGGCCTTGATGTCCCAGCGGCCGGGCTGCCACCCGGCTTCGCGCAGGGCGGCGTCCACGGCGGTGGGGAAACGGGTGGCCGCGGTGCGGTCGAAGGCGCGCATGAGGTCAGCCCTTGCTCTTGGTGGTGGCGGCCTTGGCGGGCGCGGCGAGGTCGACGCTGCGCACGCCGAAGTGCGTCAGCAGCGCCGTGCAGGAGCGGCAGGGCGGGGCGTAGTCGCCGTGCCGCGGGTCGCCGTCCTCGCGGATGTGCCGGGCGGTGAGCTTGGCGTGCTTGAGGGCGCGCCGGGCCTCGCCGTGGGTGAGCGGTTTCCGGGCGGCACGTTTGCTGCGGCCGTTCTCGTGGGCGGTGAGGAAACGGGTGAGCAGCAGTGCCTCCGGGCACCGGCCGGTGAAGCGCTCGCGCCGGTCGCTGGTGAGCGTGTCGAGGAAGTCCTGGACGAGCGGGTGCAGCGCCGGCGGTACGTCAGCCTTGCCGCCGGTGCAGGTCAGCGTCTCGCCGCGGACGGACAGGGCGGCGGCCACGGCGGGCAGGATGCCGTCGCGGCGGTGCAGCAGGGCGGGGGGCCGGTCGGTGTCCTCGGTGCTCCAGGTGAGCCGGGGGTCACCGGAGGCCGCCGTGCCGTGGTCGTCGGCGGGCGGTCGGTCCTGAGTCGTGTGCATGGTGGTTCTTCCCTCCCGGCAATCCCCCTGTTGCGGGGATCAGCCTGCCAAACGGGACGGCAGGTGTGGAAGTCAGGTCAGGGTTGGGCGGGTGCCGTGTGATGTTCATGTGTCGGATGGTCAGGCAGGTGGGGGCGCGGCCGCACCGGCGGGAGGGTGCTCACGGGGCGTGACGGACGCCCGCCGGCCCGGCCCGGGGGCGGGTGCTCCGACCTGGGCGGGGCCCCCGTCTTGCGGTACCGCATAGGCTGTGCCGCACGGGGTGTTCTCGGCCATGGGGACACCGGCCGGCCGGGCCGCCCCGTGGCCCGGGCGGGGGTCCGGTGACGCGCGGCGACCGCGGCGTTCGTCGGGGCCTTTCGGATCCACAGTCAGCAGGGGGCTTCCGTCATGACGACAGGTCGGCTCGGGCAGCAGGCCGCGCCACCGAATGCGGCCTACGCCGGGCAGGTCGTGCACTTCCCGGACCCGGTACGTGCCGGCCGCTACCCCAAGGGGGTGCGGATGGACGACTCGGGCCATCCGGATTTCTCGCCGTACGCGCGAGCGGCCGCGGAGATCGCGGAACCGCCCGAGGGCTTCGGCGTGGACGAGCTGCGGCTGACCGACTACGTGTCGGCCAACGCGGCCCTGCACGCCGCCGGTCACGAGCTGTGGGCCAGCCTGCCGCCGGTGGCGACGCCGCACGGCTGGACGTGGCACCACGTCCCGGACACCCGCCGGCTGGAGCTGGTCCCCGCCGAGGTCAAGGCGCTGCTGCGGCACCACGGCGGGCTCGCGACGGCCGCCGTGGACCAGGAGAAGCGCGGCACGCGCCCCCTGCAGGAGACCCGCCCGGTGCACTTCGCCCTGCCCCAGCGGGACCTCGCGGTGACGGAGGAACAGGTGCAGGGCGTCGAGGAGGACCTCGGCTACCGCCTGCCGGGCGCGTACCGGGCGTTCCTCAAGGCGGCGGGCGGCTGTGCGCCGGTCGGCGCCGCGCTGGACGCGGAGCTGGGCCTGCTGATCGACCAGCCGTTCTTCACCGTGCGCGACGAGGCCGCCGTGAACGACCTCGTCTACGTCAACAAGTGTCTGCGCGACCACTTCACCAAGGACTATCTGGGCGTGGGCTTCGTCCAGGGCGGCGTACTGGCCGTCAAGGTGAAGGGCGAGGCGATCGGTTCGGTCTGGTTCTGCCCGTACGACGACGCGCGCGACCGGGACGGCTGGACGGTGCAGGAGCGGGTGGAGCGGCTGCTGCTGCCCTGTGGTGAGGACTTCGACGTGTTTTTGTCGCGGCTGGCGGGCGGTCCGCCCGAGCTGGAGACGGTGGCCGGCCTGATGGTGGACGGCGGCTTCGCCCATGCCGTCCCGGTGGAGGGGTGAGCGCGCGGTGGTGACGTTCGCGCAGGCGCAGGAGCGCGGTGAGCGCTGGGCCAACGGTGACGTGCCGGCGTACCAGCACCGGGAGGTGCGGGTCCGCGAGTTCGACCTGGGCTTCGTGGTGTGGGCCGAGGACCGCGATGGGGGTACCTCCCAGGCGTCCAGCTCTGGGGGAGGTCCGACGTCGGACGGCGGCCGGGTCAGGCTGGTGATCGCCCGGGACAGCGGCGAGACGACGCTGTGGCCGGGGCTGCCGGTGGGTGAGGTGATCCGGCGCTACGAAGAGGAGTACGGGGCCGTGACCGTGGAGGAACCGGAACCGTCGGACACCCCGCCGAAACGGCTGGACCTGAACGCGACGTCGTTCCTGCTGAGCCCACCGCAGTGGCTGCAGGACGCGGCGGACGCGATGGGCATCCCGGACCGCAGGACGGGGCCGGCGTCCGGCGGGGGATCGCTGGGCAGGGGAGTGCCGGCGGGACCGCCTTCCGGCGTGGCTGCGGGCGGCGCCTCGGGCGCCGGTGTGCCTGCGGGCTGGGAGCCGGGCGCGCCTGACAGTGCGTTTGCGGCCGGGACCGCCGGCGGGGCCGACGGTGCGGGATCGGCTGCCGGCTCGCCTACGGGCGGGGCTGCGGCGGGCGCTTCCGGCGCTTCGGGTTCGTCGGCCGGTGCGCCTGCGGGCGGCGACGCGAGCGCGTCGGCCGGTGCGCAGGGCGGCGCGCTTGCGGGTGCGTCGACCGGTGGTGCTTCGGGTGCGCCCGCGGGCTGGGATTCCGGGTCGTCCGACGGCTCGTCGGCCGGTGTGCCTGCCGACGCCGGTGCGTCCGCGGACTCGTCTTCCGCTGGTGTCCCGGGTGTGCCTGCCGGCTGGGGTTCCGGGCCGTCCGGCGGTGCGTTCGCGGCTGGGGCCGCCGGCGGGCCTTCGGCATCCGACGACGCCTCTACGGGTGCGCCTGCCGGTGCGGCCCCCGGCGCTTCCGCCGGATCCGGCGCGTCCTCGGACGCGTCGCACGGCGGCCCGGTGCCGCCGCCGGCACCCGCGCCTCCCGCGCCCGCGGCGCCGGTCACGCCCCCCGCACCGCCCGCCGGACCCGCGCCGGAGGCGACCCCGTGGGCCGCGGCCGACACGCACACCGCGGACGAGGACGACGAACGCTCGGTCGGTCTGCCGGCCACGGTGCTGGCACCGGCCCTGTCGGGGACGGACGAGGACGACACGCCGCCTCCGGGCGTCGGCCCCGAGGCGAAGACGGCGCTGATGGCGGCGGGCAGTGCGCTGCCGAAGACGACCATCGCGCCCGCTCTTGACGCTCCGTCGGCACCCGCGGGCGCCCCCGTACCGCCGCCCGCGGCACCTGCCGGGGCTCCGGTCCCGCCGCCCGCGGCCCCGGGCCGCCCGGGTGCGCCCGTACCGCCGCCCGCCGCCCCCGGTACTCCCGGTGCTCCGGGAGCTCCGGGGCAGCCGCAGGGCGCCGGCGTCCCCGCGCCGCCCGCCCCGCCCGCGGCTCCCGGCGCCCCTGCCGGTCCCGGCGGCGGCGCGGCCTACGCCGCGACGATGCTGGCCACCCCCGGCACCCCGGGCATGCCCGGCCCCGCACCGGCCGCCCCCGGCGCACCCGTACCGCCCGGTCCGCCCGCCGCGCCGGCAGCCCCCGCCGCGCCCGCGCCGCCGGCCGGTCCCGGTGGGGTGCACCACGCGGCGACCATGCTCGCGAGCGCGCCCGGCGGCCCGGCGGTGCCCGCCGCCCCGGCCGCTCCCGGGGCTCCGGGTGCTCCCGGCGCGCCGGGCCGGCCCCCCGCGGCCCCCGGCCGGCCGGGCACCCCGCCGCCCGCGGGCCCCGGCGGCGTGCACCACGCCGCCACGATGCTCGCGAGCCCGGGCACGCCCGGCATGCCCCCGGCCCCGCAGGGCCCGGCCGCGCCGCAGGCGCCCGCCGCCCCCGCGTACGGCTACCCGCAGGCCCCCGGCGGCCTGCCGACCGTCGGCCCGGGCTACATGGCCGTCCTGCGCTACCGTGCGCACGACGGTTCCGAGCAGCAGATCATCCGCCGCAGCGCGCCGGGCACGCCGCACCCCGAGTGGCAGATCCTGCACGAGCTGATGGCGCTGAACGTGCCGCGCGAGCAGGTGCTGGAGCTCCACACGGAGTTGGAGTCCTGCGACGGCCCGGGCGGCTACTGCGCCCGCATGGTGCGCGACAACTGGCCGCAGGCGACGGTGAGTCACACCGCCGCGTACGGCCGCGACCACGCCACGCGCCAGCAGGGCGTCCGGCATCTGATAGCGCATCAGGGCGAGCTGCACCAGGTCGCGGACGGCCCCGCCCGTCCCGCGCCGAACCGGGTGCCGCTGCCGCACCCCGGCCAGGTGCCGCAGGCGCCTCCGGTCGGCCCGGACGTGATCGCCCGGGAGCTGGCCGAGTCGTTCGGCCCGCAGGGCGTGTTCCGGTTCGAGCAGCGCGCGGTGTCGCGCCAGGGCGTGCCCGACATCGTCGCGCAGACGCTGGTGTGGGCCGGTGTGCCCGTGGACTGCGGGCCGTTCTTCTGGGGCCAGGCGCAGCCGGGCCGGCCGGTGCCGACGCTGGCGGAGCTGGCGGCGGAGCGGCGGGTGCAGCCGGCGCCGGACGCGGGCTCGTACCTCGTGATGGGCACGGACTTCGGCAAGCAGCTGTGCGTGCAGTACGGCACGGCGCACATCGTGGCGGTGCCGCTGGAGGCGGGGCCGGGCGGTTCGTCCGTTCCGCCGCAGTTCGTCAACACGAGCCTGCCTCAGTTCGTTCGCTCTTTGGCGCTGCTCGGGAAGATGTGGCGGTGGCGCTACGGGTTGACGCCCGAGCAGGCGGGCCGCTGGACGGTGGATTTCCAGGAACAGCTGATGGCGCTGGACACGGCCGCCTTGTCCTCGCCGGAGAACTGGTGGTCGGTGCTCCTGGAGCAGATGTGGGACGGCCTGTTCTGACGGAACGGGCTGGGTGCCGACGGCGCGGGGCGCCCGATCCGGGATGAGGGTCGGGCGCCCCGTGTCGTAGGTTGGCGCATCCTTGACAGAAGAAGCGGGCGGAGTGTCGCGTCATCGGCACTTCCCGTGGTCCAGGGATGATGTGCGCCAGACTGCGTCACATACCGGACATCCGGGATATAAGGGGCTTCAAGGATGAGTGCATCGGTGTCTCCCGACGGTTTCGCCGTCGTACGGGGCCGGGGTTACCGGCCCGAGCAGGTGGATCGCGCTCTCGCCGAGTTCGCGCGCCGGCGGGACGCGGCCTGGGAGCGGGTGGCGCGGCTGACGGTCCTCGCGCGCGAGATGGAGGAGGAGGCCCAGCGGCTCGGACAGGTCGTGGCGCAGCTCCCGCCGCAGACGTACGAGTCGCTCGGCCAGCGGGCGCAGGGCCTGCTCTTCACGGCCCAGGCCGAGGCGGCCGGCCTGCGGGAGCGGGCCGAGGCGGCCGCCGCCGGGATGACGGAGGCGGCGGAGGCGCACGGCCGGGCGGTCCGGGACGCCGCCCACCACGAGGCCACGGCGGTACGGGCCGAGGCCGAGGAGTGGGCGCGGCAGGCGCTCGCCGCGGCCGAGACCGTGGCCGACGACGTCATCGCCGTCGCCCGGCGGGACGCCAAGCAGCGCCGCGAGGACGCGGCGGCGGCGCTGTCGGAGATGCGCGAGCGGACGGCGGCGGCGCTCGCCGAGCAGGAGAAGGACCACGCGGAGCGGTGGGAGGCGGCGGGGCGCGAGATCGCCGAGCGCGAGGCCGCGCTCGACACGCGCATCGCCGCGATGGAGGAGTACGCCCGCAACACGCTGGCCGAGGCGCAGCGCCGCTACGCGGAGGCGGAGGAGGCGGCGCGGCACGGCCAGGAGGACGCGGAGGCGCAGGGGGCGGCGCTGATCGCGCAGGCGCGGGTGCGGGAGGAGAGGATCGTCCGCGACATGGAGCGGAACCTCCGCGAGCACGAGGAGCGCCGCGAGGAGCTCCGCGCCCACATGGCCCACGTCCGCCACAGCCTGGCCGCCCTCACGGGCAAGCCGGTGGCGGAGGACCTGGGGGCGGGGGATTAACCCGGCCACGTACGCGTACGGCGGGCCGGGCACCGCCGGGCGCAGCCGGCGTCCCTGAATCCGCCGCCGCGGCGCGTAACCACGACGGCGGATTCCGGCGGTGCCGTACAGGCTGCCGCGCTACGCCTTCGGCGCCGGCGCCGAAGGCGAAGGCGTAGTCGTCGGGGCCTTCACCGTCAGGCGGAAGGTGTGGACCTTGCCGTCCGCCGTCGTCACGGTCAGGGCGTAGTCACCGGAGTGCCCGTCCGTCAGCAGCGCCGGAAGCGTGAGGACGCCGTCCTTGTCCGTCGTCCCGGCCTCCAGCCGCCACGTCCGCTTGCCGTCGGGGCCCTTGAAGTAGGGACCGACGCCCGTGCAGCCCTCGGTGGCGGGCGTCTTGCAGTCGGCCTTGGTGACCGTGGCGGTGATGGCCGAACCGACGACGTCCTTGCCGTCCTTCGTCAGCACCTTGACCGCGAACCGGTCGGCGAACGAGCCATTGGGGTCGGCCTTCAGGGCCGGATCACCGATGACGACGACCCGGTCGGCCTCCCGCACGGACACCATGCCCGTGAACGCCACGGCCGGCACTTCCCGTTCGCGCCCGACGACCGTCGCCGTCACCGTGACCTTGCCGATCCTGGGCTGGGCCACGACCGGCAGCGCCGTGGCCGTGCCGTCCTTGCCCGTGGTGACGGTCAGCTCCGTGGAGGCGTCCGTGAAGGCCGCTCCGGCGCCGCTCAGCACGAACCGTACGCGCGCTCCCGCCACCGGCTTCCCGGACTTGTCCTTGACCAGGACCTGTGCCCGTTCCTTGAACGTCTCGCCGGCGGTCGTCTCCCAGGCCTTGCCGTCGCCGACCCGGTCCAGGCGGCTCGCCTGCGCGGGCGGCGTGGGAGGCGTGGGCTTGTCGCCCCCGTGGTCGCCCCCGCCGGGCTTGTCCGGCGGCGTGCCCGGCTTGGCGGGCGGTTCGCTCGGCTTCCCGGGCGTACCCGGCTTGGCGGGCGCCGGCCGCGCCGACCCGCCGGACGACGGCGGCACCGGCTTCGACGACCGGGGCGGCTGCACCGGCTGCGAGGGCTGCGACCCACCGGTCCCGCCCGGCCCCGCCGGATTCGGCCGCCCGGACGGCGCGTTGCCACCCGGCACCGCCGGAAGGTCGGGCAGGGAGGACACGTTGCCCTCCTGGTACGCCCGCATCCACGCCGTGACGGCGTCCACGTACGAGCGCGCGTTGTTGTAGCTGAGGATCGCCTTGTCGAGATCCCCCGCCCGGTTCATGTCCTTGCCGCCCGCGCACAAGTACTTGGCGGTGCCGAGCGCGGCGTCGTAGATGTTGTTGGGGTCCTTCTTGCCGTCGCCGTTGCCGTCGGCGCCGTAGGACGCCCAGGTGGACGGCAGGAACTGCGTGGGGCCGACGGCCTCGTCGTAGACCTTGTCGCCGTCGAGCGCGCCGCCGTCGGTGTCCCTGACCAGCGCGAAGTCTTTGCCGTCCAGCGGCGGCCCGAGGATCGGCTTGTCCGTCGTGCCGTCGGCGGTCAGACGCGTGCCGCTGAAGGTGGCGTGCTCGGTCTCCACCTTGCCGATGCCGGCTATGAGCTCCCACGGCATGTGGCAGCCCGGCATGTCGGCCGCGGCGCGCTGCGCGGCCTTGCGGTAGGCGTCCAGCGCGATCGAGGGGATGCCCGTGGCGCTGTCCTTGGCGCCTTCCTTGCCGCCGCCCTGCGCGCCGGGGAGACCGGCGGGGCCCTTGGGTCTGAGGTCGGGGAGCGAGAGGTTGGGGGTGCCGTGCGGCATGCCCTGCGGGTTCTTCGGGTCCTTCGCGGGATCGCCCGCATCCGCCGTGTTGTGCGGCGGACTGGCGCCGACCGCGGCCGTGAGACTGGCCACGAGCAGGGCCGTGCACAGACCCTGCCGGGAGACGCTGGCAGCGCGCGTAGGGAGTATCTTCACGATGCTGCTTCCTTCGGAGACCTGCGGCCTGTGCGAAGGGGTGCACGACGTCCCCCCTCGACCATGACACCGAACACTAATTCCCTGTGGCCCCAATTGTCTTGCCCGGGGGGCGGCTTCACGTATTATTCGCCCTTCGTTCCCCCTCAACTCCCGCCCTTTTGCCCCTTTCCTGACATTTGTCCGAGGCGAGTTCTGCAGGGGTGTCCCCCGTGTGCACGGGGAACTGCCGTGGCGCGAGCGTCAGTAGGGCGAGCAGTGCCGGCCATGCCGCGCAGGCGGCCCCCAGACAGACGTGGTCGACGGCCGCCGAGACGGCCTGCCGCAGATATCCGGCCGCTTCCGCGGTGAGGGAGGAATCCGCGGCTCCGGCAGGTCCCGCGTGTCCCGCGCCTCCCGCGTGTTCCAGGGCGCGCGAGACGGAGTCGAGGTCCGTGGGCAGCCCGGGGCGCACGGCGGCCGGGGCGTCCGCGAGGCGGGCGGTGAGCGTGGCGTTGGCGACGGCCCCGAAGAGCGCCGCCCCCACGCTCTGCCCCACCTGCCGGCAGAACAGCACCGAGGCGGTGACCGTGCCCCGCTCCGCCCAGCGCGATGCCGGTGGCGGCGCAGGTGTGGATGCCGGTGCGCTGGTGGACGCGGTTGCTGAGGGTGGCGGATACGGGCCGGCTCAGCGTCATCGCGGAGAGGACCGACCCGGCGGCGATCGGGCCGAGGCCCAGGACGGCCTGGGCGTACGTCGGCAGGAAGACGGTCGGCGCGATCATCAGCAGGCCGAGCGCCCATGGCGAGGTTGACGGACCGGATCGCGGGCCGGCGCCAGACCCAGCCGGGCAGCACCGGCGCGGCGGCCCGGCGCTCGACGGCGGCCGTCGCGCCCGCGCACGCGGCGCTGCCCGCGAACAGCGCGAGGGAAGGCGCCGAGAACCAGGGCCGGGCCGTACCTCCCCGCACCAGCGCGCAGATCAGCAGCCCGCCACTGGCGAAGACGCCCAGCGCGCCCGGCCAGTCCACGCGGGTACGGGCCCCGGCCTCCCGCAGCCGGCCGGGCCGCGCCTCCCGCAGCCGGCCGGGCCGCGCCTCCCGCAGCCCCGTCCGCCCCGTTCGCCGCGCCGGTCGCGCCGGCGTCGCCTGTGCCCGCAATCCCGTCTGCCCCGCCCGCCGCTCCGCCCCCGCCTATGCCCGGTCCCCGTCCCCCGCTCCCGTCCATGCCGCCTCCCCGGAGATCGTTTCCCCTTGCACGCATGCGTCGGTCAGGGTCTCATTTGCGCCTGACGCAGCGGCAGGGTGCAGACTCGGGCCCGTTCGAACCCCGAGACCGGCGGGCCCGCCGGCCCGTCATCCCCTAGGGGTCGTTCCTGGCTTTCTCCTGCTCGTCCGGGCCACCCGGTTCGTACCGCAGGGGGAGGAGCGGGGACACCCCGCTGCCTAGCCTTTTCGATGTCGGCCGCAGAGCGGTGGTGGGGCTTACCCCACCTCGGATACACGGACGAGCACCATCGCCCAGGCCCCCGCATCCGGGCAGGCTGTGGACCGCACGAGCAATGAACACCTAGGAGACCCACCGTGACAACGGCTGTATCGATTCCCAAGACCGGGGGCAGTGGAGGGCATGCGGCCGTCGCGGCGAGGGCCCGCCAGGTCGTGAAGGCCTACGGGGCCGGCGAGACCAGGGTCACCGCCCTCGACCAGGTGGACGTGGACATCGCCCGCGGGCAGTTCACGGCCATCATGGGCCCCTCCGGCTCCGGTAAGTCGACCCTGATGCACTGCCTGGCGGGTCTGGACACCGTCACCTCCGGGCAGATCTTCATCGACGAGACCGAGATAACCGGCCTCAAGGACAAGAAGCTCACCCGGCTCCGCCGCGACCGCATCGGCTTCATCTTCCAGGCCTTCAACCTGCTCCCGACGCTCAACGCGCTCGAAAACATCACGCTCCCCATGGACATCGCCGGCCGCAAGCCGGACCGGGCCTGGCTCGATCGCGTCGTGGAGACCGTCGGCCTCGCCGGGCGCCTCAAGCACCGGCCCAACCAGCTCTCCGGCGGCCAGCAGCAGCGCGTCGCCGTGGCCCGCGCCCTCGCCGCCCGCCCCGAGATCATCTTCGGGGACGAGCCGACCGGAAACCTCGACTCGCGCGCCGGCGCCGAGGTGCTGGGCTTCCTGCGCCGCTCCGTGGACGAGCTGGGCCAGACCATCGTCATGGTCACCCACGACCCCGTGGCCGCCTCCTACGCCGACCGCGTGCTGTACCTGGCCGACGGCCGGATCGTGGACGAGATGTACAGCCCGACCGCCGACGCGGTCCTGGAGCGGATGAAGAACTTCGACGCGCGTGGACGGGTGTCGTGACCGTTCTCAAGACCTCCCTGCGCAACTTCCTCGCGCACAAGGGCCGCATGGCGCTCTCCGCCGTCGCGGTCCTGCTGTCGGTGGCGTTCGTGTGCGGCACGCTCGTCTTCACCGACACCATGAACGCCACGTTCGACAAGCTCTTCGCGAACGTCGCCTCCGACGTGTCCGTCGCCCCCAAGAAGGACGACGACGCCCGGGAGACCGGCAAGCCGCAGGCCCTTCCCGCCGCCCTGCAGGGGAAGCTGGCGAAGGTCGACGGCGTCGCCAAGGTCGAGCCGCACGTCACCAGCATGCAGCTGACCGTCGTGAACGGGAAGAACAAGAGCCTCAGCCCCACCTCCGGCGCCCCCACCGTGGGCACCAACTGGGACGAGAGCCAGAAGAAGTCCGTCGAGATCACCAGCGGCCACGCCCCGCACGGCCCGGCCGAGGCCGTCCTCGACTCCGACACCGCCGACAAGCACGGCGTGAGGACGGGCGACAAGCTCCGCGTCATCGCCGTCCCCGGCGACTTCACCGTGAGCGTCGTCGGCATCGCCACGTACAAGACCACCAACCCCGGCGCGGCCCTCCTCTACTTCGACACCGCGACCGCACAGGCGAAGCTGCTCGGCAGCGCGGACGCCTTCAGCAGCTACGGGCTGACCGCCGCGTCCGGTGTCAGCAACGAGCAGCTCAAGGAGCGCGTCACCGCCGTCCTCGGCTCCTCCGCCGGCGACTATGCGGTGCGGACCGCGGCCGAGTCCAAGGAGGAGAACAAGAAGGACGTCGGTTCCTTCCTCGACGTCATGAAGTACGCGCTGCTGGGCTTCGCCGGCATTGCCGTCCTCGTGGGCATCTTCCTCATCGTCAACACCTTCTCCATGCTGGTCGCCCAGCGCACCCGGGAGATCGGCCTGATGCGGGCCATCGGCGCCGGCCGCCCGCAGATCCTCCGGTCGGTGCTGACCGAGGCGCTGCTGCTCGGCGTCGTCGGCTCGGTGCTGGGCATCGGCGGCGGCGTCGCCCTCGCCGTGGGCCTGATGAAGGTCATGGGCTCCATGGGCATGAAGCTCGACATGGGCGACCTCACGATCAAGGCCACCACACCGGTCGTGGGCCTGCTCATCGGCGTGCTCGTCACCGTGCTGGCCGCCTGCCTGCCCGCCGTCAAGGCCACCCGGATCTCCCCGATGGCCGCCCTGCGCGACGCCGGCACCCCGGCGGACGGCAAGGCCGGCAAGGTGCGCGCCGCCATCGGCCTGGTGCTGACCGCCCTGGGCGGGCTGGCGCTGGTCGCCACCGCGCAGGCGGGCGACGCCGCGGCGGGCTCGGGCATGCTCGCCATGGGCGTGCTGCTCACCCTCATCGGCTTCATCGTCGTCGGACCGCTGCTGGCCGGCTTCGTCGTCCGCGTGATCAGCGCGATCGTGCTGCGGGTCTTCGGGCCCGTCGGCCGGCTCGCCGAGCGCAACGCGCTGCGCAACCCGCGGCGTACGGGTGCCACCGCCTCCGCCCTGATGATCGGCCTCGCGCTGGTCGCCGCCCTGTCGGTGGTGGGCTCCTCGATGGTCGCCTCGGCCACGGACCAGCTCGACAAGTCGGTGGGCGCGGACTTCATCGTCCAGTCCGAGAACCAGCAGCCGCTGAGCCCGGCCGTGGTCAAGGCCGTCACCTCCGCCGGTCACGTCGCGCACGTCACCGAGTACGCGATGGTCAGCGCGAAGATCACCACGCCGGACGGCAAGACGGCCACCCAGCGGCTCTCCGCGGTCAGCCCCACCTACGCGGACGACGTGCGCGCGGAGACGGTCAAGGGCAGCCTCAAGGACGCCTACGGCAAGGACGCCATGTCCGTGCCGGAGGGCTTCGCCAAGGACCACGGCATCAAGCCGGGCGACCGGCTGAAGGTCACCATGGCCGGCGGCCGCCCGGCCGAGCTCACGGTCAAGGCCGTCACCTCGGACGACACCAGCATCGACCAGGGCGCGATGTACACGAACATCGCCACCGCGCGGAGCCACCTCCCCGCGGACAGGATGCCGCTGGACTTCATGCTCTTCGCCAAGGCCGCCGACGGCGGGACGAAGGAGGCCGCGACCGCGCTCAAGGCGTCCGTCGAGCAGTACCCGCAGGTCAAGGTCCGCGACCAGTCCGACTACAAGAAGCTCATCCAGGACCAGGTCGGCCAGCTGCTCAACATGATCTACGGCCTGCTGGCCCTCGCGATCATCGTCGCGGTGCTGGGCGTCGTGAACACCCTGGCCCTGTCGGTCGTCGAGCGCACCCGCGAGATCGGCCTGCTGCGGGCGATCGGCCTCTCGCGCCGCCAGATGCGGCGCATGATCCGCCTGGAGTCGGTCGTCATCGCCCTCTTCGGCGCCCTGCTCGGCCTCGGCCTGGGCATGGCGTGGGGCACCACGGCCCAGAAGCTCCTGGCCCTCCAGGGCCTCGGCGTCCTGGACATCCCCTGGCCGACGATCACCGTGGTCTTCCTCGGCTCGGCTGTGGTGGGCCTGCTCGCCGCGCTGGTCCCGGCGTTCCGGGCGGGACGGATGAACGTCCTGAACGCGATCGCGACGGACTAGCAGGCTGCTGCCCCTGCGAGGGGACCGGCGGCAACGGGCTCCGGCCCGCGCCCCCGGCCCCCGAAGGAGGCCCGGCCCGGACGCGCCACGGGGGTGCGTGTCCGGGCCGGGCCTTTGTGCGCTCACCGTCCGGCGCGGTCAGCGGGGTCGGCCGCTCGCCGCAGATCACCGCCTGCCGCTTGATCCGGTACGAGACCCGGTGCGCCACGTGGGGCGGCAGTGGGGGCTCGATGCTGCCGGGACGGCCACGCTCGACCACCCGGTTGCCGCAGTCCCTCGACAAGGACGATCCGGCGTGGCGGGCCGCGATGGACGAGATCCGGCAGATCATGGACATGGCCAGGGCGAAGGTCGCCAGGCCCGCGACGACCTCCGCGCCGCCCGCGATGGGTGACCGGGGCCGGGAGTACGACCCTGATGCCCGGCATGTCATCGGCGAGACGCCGAACCTCGCCTTCGTGGCACGGGCGGAAGAACGCGCCGACGAGCTCGTCCGGGCCGCGGCGGCCCTCTGACCGTCGTGCGGCAGCAGCGTCTGCACATCGTCCAGATCACCGCCTGGCCGCTCTGACCGGCCCGGTCGTAGGCGCCCCGGGGGCCCGGAACCGTCGGGCCGCGAATGTCGGCGCAGCGTCGTAGGCTGGGGCTCACCCGGCCCGTGACACGTGTCGGGCCGTTCGCGTTGTCACCCCTTGTCGTAACTGTCGCCATCCTTGCCACCCCGGGACGGAAAAAGCCTCCATGAGCCTGCACGGTCTGCTCGACGCCGTCGTCCATGATCCGGCGCTCGCCGAAGCGGTGAAGGCCGCGGCCGACGGCAACCGCCCGCACGTCGACCTCGTCGGCCCGCCCGCCGCCCGGCCCTTCGCCGTCGCCGCGCTCGCCCGTGATGCCGGGCGCCCCGTGCTGGCCGTGACGGCCACCGGCCGCGAGGCCGAGGACCTCGCTGCGGCCCTGCGCTCCCTGCTGCCGCCGGACGGGATCGTGGAGTACCCGGCCTGGGAGACGCTGCCCCACGAGCGCCTCTCGCCCCGCTCGGACACCGTCGGCCGCCGCCTGGCCGTGCTGCGCCGCCTCGCGCACCCGAGCGCGGACGACCCCGCGGCGGGCCCGGTGAGCGTCGTCGTCGCGCCCGTCCGGTCCGTGCTGCAGCCGCAGGTCAAGGGGCTCGGGGACCTGGAGCCGGTCAGCCTGCGCGGCGGGCAGAGCGCCGACCTCGAGGAGGTCGTGGACGCCCTGGCGGCCGCCGCGTACGCCCGTGTCGAACTGGTCGAGAAGCGCGGCGAGTTCGCCGTTCGCGGCGGCATCCTCGACGTCTTCCCGCCGACCGAGGAGCACCCGCTCCGGGTCGAGTTCTGGGGCGACGAGGTCGAGGAGATCCGTTACTTCAAGGTCGCCGACCAGCGCTCGCTGGAGGTCGCCGAGCACGGCCTGTGGGCGCCGCCCTGCCGCGAGCTGCTGCTGACCGAGGACGTGCGGCAGCGGGCGGCGGCCCTGGCCGAGGAGCACCCGGAGCTCGGCGAGCTCCTCTCCAAGATCGCCGAGGGCATCGCGGTGGAGGGCATGGAGTCCCTCGCCCCGGTCCTGGTGGACGAGATGGAGCTGCTGCTGGACGTGCTGCCGGCGCGCGCGATGACGGTCGTGTGCGACCCGGAGCGGGTGCGGACCCGCGCCGCGGACCTCGTGGCCACCAGCCAGGAGTTCCTGCAGGCGTCCTGGGCGGCCACGGCCGGCGGCGGCGAGGCCCCCATCGACGTGAACGCGGCCTCCCTGTGGGGCATCGCGGACGTCCGCGACCGGGCCCGCGAGCTCGGCCAGATGTGGTGGTCGGTGAGCCCGTTCGCCGCCGGCGAGGACCTGGACGGCGACACGCTCAAGCTCGGCATGCACGCCCCCGAGTCCTACCGCGGCGACACCGCCCGCGCCCTCGCCGACACCAAGGGCTGGCTCGCCGACGGCTGGCGCACCGTCTTCGTCACCGAGGGCCACGGCCCCGCGGCCCGTACGGTCGAGGTCCTCGGCGGCGAGGGCATCGCCGCCCGCCTCGACGCGGACGTCGACGGCCTGTCGCCGTCCGTCGTCCACGTCTCCTGCGGCAGCCTCGACAACGGCTTCGTGCACCCGGGCCTGAAGGTCGCCGTCCTCACGGAGACGGACCTGTCCGGGCAGAAGTCCGTCAGCAAGGACATGGGCCGGATGCCGGCCCGCCGCCGCAAGACCATCGACCCGCTGACGCTCCAGGCCGGCGACTACATCGTCCACGAGCAGCACGGCGTCGGCCGCTACATCGAGATGGTGCAGCGCACCGTCCAGGGCGCCACCCGCGAGTACCTCCTGGTGGAGTACGCCCCCGCCAAGCGCGGCCAGCCCGGCGACCGCCTCTACATCCCGACCGACCAGCTGGAGCAGGTCACCAAGTACGTCGGCGGCGAGGCCCCCAGCCTGCACCGCCTCGGCGGCGCGGACTGGACGAAGACCAAGGCGCGCGCCAAGAAGGCCGTCAAGGAGATCGCCGCCGACCTGATCAAGCTGTATTCGGCGCGGATGGCCGCCCCCGGCCACTCCTTCGGCCCCGACACCCCCTGGCAGCGCGAGCTGGAGGATGCCTTCCCGTACGCGGAGACGCCCGACCAGCTCACCACCATCGCCGAGGTCAAGGAGGACATGGAGAAGTCCGTCCCCATGGACCGCCTGATCTGCGGCGACGTCGGCTACGGCAAGACGGAGATCGCGGTCCGCGCCGCCTTCAAGGCCGTGCAGGACGGCAAGCAGGTGGCGGTGCTCGTGCCGACCACGCTGCTGGTGCAGCAGCACTTCGGCACGTTCTCCGAGCGCTACGCCCAGTTCCCCGTGGTCACCAAGGCCCTGTCCCGCTTCCAGTCGGACGCCGAGGCCAAGGCCGTCCTGGAGGGCCTGCGCGACGGGTCGGTCGACATCGTCATCGGCACGCACCGCCTCTTCTCGTCCGAGACGAAGTTCAAGGACCTGGGCCTGGTCATCGTCGACGAGGAGCAGCGCTTCGGCGTCGAGCACAAGGAGCAGCTGAAGAAGCTGCGGGCGAACGTCGACGTCCTGACGATGTCCGCCACCCCCATCCCGCGCACCCTGGAGATGGCCGTCACCGGCATCCGCGAGATGTCGACCATCACCACCCCGCCGGAGGAGCGCCACCCGGTGCTCACCTTCGTCGGGCCGTACGACCAGAAGCAGATCGGCGCCGCGATCCGCCGCGAGCTGCTGCGCGAGGGCCAGGTCTTCTACATCCACAACCGGGTCGAGTCCATCGACCGGGCGGCCGCGCGGCTGAGCGAGATCGTCCCCGAGGCGCGGATCCGCACCGCGCACGGCCAGATGGGCGAGAGCCAGCTGGAGCAGGTCGTCGTCGACTTCTGGGAGAAGAAGTTCGACGTCCTGGTCTCGACCACGATCGTCGAGTCCGGCATCGACATCTCCAACGCGAACACGCTGATCGTGGAGCGGGGCGACAACTTCGGGTTGTCGCAGCTGCACCAGCTGCGGGGCCGCGTCGGCCGCAGCCGCGAGCGCGGCTACGCCTACTTCCTCTACCCGCCGGAGAAGCCGCTGACCGAGACCGCCCACGAGCGGCTCGCCACCATCGCCCAGCACACGGAGATGGGCGCCGGCATGTACGTCGCCATGAAGGACCTGGAGATCCGCGGCGCGGGCAACCTCCTCGGCGGCGAGCAGTCCGGCCACATCGCGGGCGTCGGCTTCGACCTCTACATCCGCATGGTCGGCGAGGCCGTCGCGGACTACCGGGCGTCGGTCGAGGGCGGCGAGGAGCAGCCCGAGGCGCCGCTCGAAGTCAAGATCGAGCTGCCGGTGGACGCGCACGTCCCGCACGACTACGCCCCCGGCGAGCGCCTGCGCCTGCAGGCCTACCGCGCCATCGCCTCCGCGAACAGCGAGGAGGACATCCGCGCCGTCCGCGAGGAGCTCACCGACCGCTACGGCAAGCTGCCGGAGCCCGTGGAGAACCTGCTGCTGGTGGCGGGCCTGCGGATGCTGGCCCGGGCCTGCGGGGTCGCCGACATCACCCTCCAGGGCTCCAACGTCCGCTTCGGCCCGGTGGAGCTGCGCGAGTCCCAGGAGCTGCGGCTCAAGCGGCTCTACCCGCGCACGGTCATGAAGCCGGCCACGAAGCAGGTGCTGGTGCCCCGCCCGGCGACGCGCCAGATCGGCGGCAAGCCGCTGGTCGGCCGGGAGCTGCTGGCGTGGACCGGGGAGTTCCTGACCACGATCCTCGGGTCGTAGGCGGCAGGAGGACCGGCAGCCGGGAACCGGCAGCGGGAGAACTAGGAGGCGGGAGGGGCCGCCTCCGACTTCTTCAGCACCGCGTAGCCCCCCTCGTTCCCCAGGAGCAGGTACCGCACGCCCGGGTGCATCCGCTCGCCGTCCGCGACGAGGTCCTCGGGGCCCTTGCCGTCCGCCAGGTGCATGGCTATGTAGTCCGGTGCGATGCCCCGCGTGTCGCCGATCCAGAAGACCCGGCACCGGCCGGCGAGGCGGCTTATGGGGACGATGTCGGCCTCGACGCTCGCCCCGTCGGGTATCCGGTCCAGGAGCCGTTCCGTCGCGCGGACGGACTCCGGGACGCGGTACGTGGCGGCCTCGGTCAGGGAGTAGAGGGGAAGGGACGCCGTCAGGGCGAGGGACGCGGCGAGCACGGCGCCGGGCAGGTGGTGCGCGTACGAGCGCAGCAGCGGCCGGCGGCTGTCGCGGGCCCGGGCCACGGCGTCGGTGAGCGCGATCATCACGACCGGCATCAGGACGGCGTTGTAGTGCCAGTCCGTGCCCCAGTAGTGGTCGTCGTGGGAGGCGAACCGCCACGCCAGCGTCGGCAGGGCGGCGATCAGGACGGGCGAGCGCAGCGCCAGCAGGCCGGTGGTGGGCAGCAGGATCCACAGCAGCGTGCGGACCGCCGTGTCGGCGGGGATCGTGGGGGAGGGGCCCGCGCCGCCGTCGAGCTTGTCCCAGTAGTCGTAGGCGCCGCCGGTGTTGAAACCGGGGATGATCAGCCCGAAGGTGATCGCGGCGGCGGCCAGGCCGAAGACGGTCAGCCCGGTGGCCAGCGGGGCCGCCCCCTGGGGGACGCCCTCGCCGCGGGCCTTCGCGCCGCGCAGCCGGATCAGGACGATCACGCCGATCGCGGCCGCCGTGATGCCGAGGTCCTCCTTGACCAGGACCAGGGGCACGGCCCACAGGACCGCGGCCCGCCAGCGCCCGCGCACCACCGCTTCGAGGGAGAAGGCGAGCAGCGGCATCGCGAAGGCGATCTCGTGGAAGTCGAAGTCGACCGCGCGCTGGACGCCCCACGACAGGCCGTAGGCGATGCCGACGGCCAGCCCGCGCTTGCGGCCGAGCAGCCCGGCGGCGAGCCGGGCGACCGGTATCGCGGACAGGGCGAAGAGCACGGCCTGGGCCACGAGCAGGGTGACCGGGGAGGGGAAGAGCCGGTAGAGGGGCGCGAGGAGGGCGGTGACCGGGCTGAAGTGGTCGCCGAGGATGTTCGTGCCCGGCCCCTTGAGGTCGGCTATCGGCGCCCGGAGGTGGGCGTAGCCGCGGACGGCCTGCTCGAAGATGCCGAGGTCCCAGGACATGGTCAGCATGCGGCGGTGCCGGCACAGGGACAGCGTGGTGTAGAGGACGAGGAGGGCGCCCGCGAGCCAGTAGGGGTCCCAGCGCGGGGCACGCAGGGCCGCGGCGCGGGCCCGCGGGCCGGGCGCTGCTGCCTCGGCCGCGGGCCCGCCCGGGGCCGGAGCGGTGGCGGCGGCCGAGTCCATGGGGGAGTCCTTCGTTCCGGGGACGGTGGGATGACTGAGGGATGACAGTCGGAAAAGATACGCGGAGCCTCGCCGGCGCCCGGCCCCCTTTCCGAGAGACGAGTGGTCTCGCCGGGTGGTTCGGCCGGAACCTGTCGTTCTTCTCTCAGCACCCCGCCGTTCAGAGCCCGCGCTACGGCTCCCGGCCGTCCGGCACCCCGGCGTCCGGCGCCCGGCCCCCCGCCCTCCGGCGCGCGGCTGTCCGGTGGGCGGCCGTTCGGCGTCCGGCTGTCCACCACCCCGGCGTTCGGCCCGGTCCTCCCGCCCCCGCGCCGTTCCGCACATCCCGGCGCCCCGCGAATCGTTGGTCGAATCGGTGGCCCGGGCCACCCGGACTCCCTACCATCGATCACCGCAGGTCGATCACCGTCGCACGACCGCCGCCGGGAGGCTTCATGATCCGCCGAAGGACCGCGCTCTCCGTCACCTCCGCCGCGCTGCTCGCGGCAGCCCCGCTCCTGACCGCCTGCGGCCAGACCGCCCATCCGGGCGCCGCGGCCGTCGTGGGCGGTGACCGGATCACCGTCTCCCAGCTGCAGCGCCAGGTCGCGGACGTCCGCGACGCGCAGCGGTCCTCGCCGCAGGGGGAGCAGCTCACGGCGAACAGCGCCCGGCTCGGCCAGGACACGCTGGTCCGCCTCATCCAGTACCGCATCGTGGAGAAGGCCGGCAAGGACAACGGCGTCGAGGTCACGCGGCGCGAGCTGCAGCGGCAGCGAGCCGACGTCGAGGCGGCCAACGGAGGGGCCGAGGCGGTGCGCGCCCGGTTCCTCGCCCTCGGCATCGCGCCGGACCAGATCGACCAGGCCCTCGCCATGGACTTGGTGCGCTCCAAGCTGGACGGCAAGTTCGGCACCGCCCGGACGAACGAGATCCTGATGCGCACCTCCGACGCGCTGCACGTCGACGTGAACCCGCGCTACGGCGTGTGGGACGGCAAGCGCGGAACCGCCCAGTCCGCGCTGGAGCCGTGGCTGCGGCCCGCGGAGCCCGGCGGGATCGCGCGCCCGGCGTGAGCCGCGCGCGGGCCGGTCGCCTAGGCTCGGCGGTGTGAACGACTCCGCCGACTCCGCACCGGGCCGCATCGTCCTGCTCACCACCAGCCACCGGGTCGCCCCGGGGCTGCTGTCCTGGCCCGCGTGGCAGGCGCTCCGCGCCGCCGACCGGGTGCTGTGCGCCGACGCCGGCCACCCGCAGCTGCCGTATCTGCGGGAGGCCGGCATCGAGGTCGAGCACGGCTCGGCCACGGCCCGTGAGCTGGTCGGCTTCTGCCAGAGCGGGCGGCGCAGCGCCGTCGTCCTCACCTCCGCCGAGGGCGAGTCCGCGCTCACCGACGGGCTCGCCCGGCTCGCCGGCTCCGGCCGCGAGACGATGCCGGCGCTGGAGCTGCTGCCCGGTTCGTACGACCTGCCCGGCGCGCGGCTGCTCGACCTGGTGCAGGTCATGGACCGGATCCGGGTCGCCTGCCCGTGGAGCGGGATCCGCACGCACGAGGACCTCGCGAAGTACGCGCTGGAAGAGACGTACGAGCTCCTTGAGGCCATCGAAACCGGGGACCGCGAGGCGCTGCGGGAGGAGCTGGGCGACGTGCTGCTGCAGGTCGTCTTCCACGCGCGGATCGCGCAGGACGACCCCGACGAGCCGTTCTCCGTCGACGACGTCGCCGGGACGATCGTCGACAAGCTCATTCACCGGCACCCGCACGTCTTCGGCGAGGAGTCCGCGGAGACGCCGGAGGAGGTGCGGGAGCACTGGATGCGGACGAAGGCGGAGGAGAAGGGGCGCGGGTCGGTGACCGACGGCGTTCCCATCGGCCAGCCGGCGCTCGCCCTCGCGGCGAAGCTGGCCTCCCGCGTGCGCTCGCAGGGCCTGGACGTCACCGTCCCCGCGGGCGACGGCATCGGCTATGAACTGCTTGCCCTGGCCGTACGGGCGGAGGCCTCCGGCACGGACCCGGAAACGGCCCTCCGCGCGGCGGCCCGCACGTACCGCGACGCGATCCGCGCGGCGGAGGGTTTCTAAGCAGCCTCTCCGCGTATCTCCCGGCCGCGGCGGGTCAGGCCGTCTTCGCGGCCGCGGCCGTGAGCTTTTCGGCGGCCTTGGCGAGGGCCTTGTCGAAGGCGGCCTTGCCGCGGTCGCCGTGGTCGCTGTAGTTGTTCAGGACCGTCGTGACCGCCCCGTGGCTGCGCACCGTGCCGAGGTCGAAGTCCATCTGCATGTCGCCCGTGACGACGGTGACGGCGTAGGTGACCGTCTCGTCGCCGTACGCCGGCCGCTGCCCGGCCGGCTTCTTCACCTTCACCGTGGCCTTCTTGCCGCTGTCCTGGGCGCTGAAGACCGCGCACTTCTCGACCGCGGTCCGCAGCCCGGCCATGGCCTTTTCGGCCTGCGCCCGCTCGTAGCCGCTGACGTCCTGGGCGACGGTCGTCTGGTCGCCCTTCTTGGTGAAGACGACCTGGGCGTTGGCCTTGTGGTCCTCCTCCAGCCGGCCCGTGTTGAGGACGTTCGTGATCGGCGCGCACTCGGGCTTGGAAGGGCTCTTGATCTCCTCGTCGCCGCCCTGCGACTTGTCCAGGCCCGTGTTCGGCTCCAGCTTCCAGCCGGCCGGCAGGTCCGTGAGGGCGACGAGCGCCTGCTGGGCCTGGTCGGCGGTGATGGAGGCGGGCGCGGCGGCCGCGCCCTTGTCCTTCTTGTCCTTCGCGCCGCCGGAACCCGAGGGCTTGTCCGCCCCGGAGGCGGAGCCGGCGCCGCCGTCGCAGGCGGTCAGGAGCAGCAGCGACGAGGCGGCCAGGGCCACGAGAGCGGTCCGGCGGGGGCGAACGTGCACAGGGTTTCCTTAGAGGAGAGATCAAAAAGACCAAAAAGTCGAACGCAAGTATGCATGTGCCGAAACCGCCCCCCGACTCGGGCACCCGTTCGGCCTACGGACCGTCTTGTCCGGGCGACGGGCGGGTACCCGGAAGGTCATGCGCATTCAGTACGCACACCTCGCCGACCTCGCCGCCCCGCACTGGGCCGGCGGGATCATCCAGTTCATCGTCGGCCTCTTCGTCGTCGCCCTGCTGATCGTGGCCGTGGTCAAGGGCTTCCGGAAGCGCGACGAGGAACCGCCCCCGCCCTCCCAGCCCCAGCGCAGGCAGGGCGCCTGGCAGACCCGGGAGGAGCACGAGACCGGGCCCACGTCGCCCGACCACGGCCCGGGCCACAACGACGACGAGGAGAACAAGGTCGGGTACGTCACCGAGCACCGCGAGGCGGACGAACTGCACCCCGAGGCGAACGGCGAGCGGGTGCTGCCGCACGAGATCCACAACCCCGGCAGCCACCCCGAGGAGCTCCCCGAGGAGCGCAAGAAGTGGAACCCCGGCGGCAGCGGCGGCTTCGGCAGTGGCGGCCCCGGTCACCACTAGTAGCGTCAAGGGGTGCACGACGCGAACGACAAGAACGACGCCCCGCCCTGCCCTCCCCTCTTCACGTGGGAGTTCGCCGCCGACCCCTACCCCGCCTACGCCTGGCTGCGCGAGCACGCCCCCGTGCACCGCACCACCCTGCCCAGCGGCGTGGAGGCCTGGCTGGTCACCCGGTATGCCGACGCCCGCCAGGCGCTCGCCGACCAGCGCCTGTCGAAGAACCCCGTGCACCACTCCGAGGCGGCCCACGGCAAGGGCAAGGTCGGCATCCCGGGCGAGCGCAGCGCCAACCTGATGACGCACCTGCTCAACATCGACCCGCCGGACCACACCCGGCTGCGCCGCCTCGTCTCGAAGGCGTTCACCCCGGGCCGCGTCGCCGAGTTCGCCCCGCGGGTGCAGGAGCTGACGGACCGGCTGATCGACGGGTTCGCGGGCAAGGGGGAGGCGGACCTCATCCACGAGTTCGCGTTCCCTCTCCCCATCTACGCGATCTGCGACATGCTCGGCGTCCCGCCCGAGGACCAGGACGACTTCCGCGACTGGGCCGGGATGATGATCCGCCACGGCGGCGGCCCCCGCGGCGGGGTGGCCCGGTCCGTCAAGAAGATGCGGACCTACCTCGCGGAGCTCATCCACCGGAAGCGGGAGGACCTCGGTCTCGGCGAGGACCTCATTTCGGGACTGATCAGGGCAAGCGACCACGGCGAGCACCTCACCGAGAACGAGGCCGCCGCCATGGCCTTCATCCTCTTGTTCGCCGGTTTTGAAACAACTGTGAACCTGATCGGTAACGGAACCTACGCGCTGCTGCGCCATCCCGGGCAGCGCGAGCGCCTCCAGCGCGCCCTCGCCGAGGGCGACGAGACCCTGCTCGCCACCGGCATCGAGGAACTGCTCCGCTACGACGGCCCGGTGGAGCTGGCGACCTGGCGGTTCGCCACCCGGGACCTCACCCTCGGCGGGCAGCGCATCGCCGAGGGCGACCCCGTCCTCGTCGTCCTCGCGGCCGCCGACCGCGACCCCGGGCGGTTCGCCGACCCCGACACCCTCGACCTCTCCCGGCGCGACAACCAGCACCTCGGCTACGGCCACGGCATCCACTACTGCCTCGGCGCCCCCCTCGCCCGCCTGGAGGGCCGGACCGCCCTCGCGACCCTCCTGCGGCGCCTCCCGGACCTGCAACTGGGTGCCGGACCGGAGGACCTGCGCTGGCGCGGCGGGCTCATCATGCGCGGCCTGCGCACCCTGCCGGTGACGTTCACCCCGGAGGCCGGCGGCGAGGCCGGGCCCACCGGCAAACCGGGCACAAACGCCGTTCCTTACCACGGTGCAAACCACCCCGAATCCGGGTCCGCCTGACCTCTCGTCAGCCCGCGTGACCTCGGCGTGACCTCCGCTACACCGGCTTGTGACTCCGGTGAGGCGTCGCTATCTTCAACCACCATTCCGACGCCACACGAGAGGCAACCGCCCATGAGACCCGGAAACGGCCGACATCGCCGCCCCCGTCAGATACCCGCCATCGTGGTCGCCGCAGGGGTGACCGCCTCCGGAATCGCCATGCCGCTGCTCGCGGCAACCGGTGCGAACGCCGCCGACGCCGGCACCTGGGACCGCGTGGCCCAGTGCGAGAGCGGAGGCCTGTGGAGCGCCGACTCCGGCAACGGGTCCTACGGGGGACTGCAGCTGACCCAGGACCTCTGGGAGCGCTACGGCGGCCGGGAGTACGCGCCCCGGCCCGACCTCGCCAGCCGTGCGCAGCAGATCGCCGTTGCCGAGCAGATCCTCGAGACCAAGGGCACCGGCACCTGGTCGAGCTGTGCGTCGATCGGAGGCCTCACCTCGGACGGTGCCCCGGCGGAGGTCAACCCCGGCGGCACACACGCCCCCGCGAGCGACTCGACGCCATCGCGCGCCCCGGAGCGCACCACTTCGCCCTCCACGCCGTCCGAGCCGCGCGAGCCCTCCAAGCCGGAGAAGCCCTCCACGGCCCCCTCGCAGTCCGGGAAGCCGTCGGCGGAGCCTTCCGCTCAGCCGTCGTCCGGCAAGCCCACGCCGGACCGGCCGTCGGGCAGCCCCTCCGGCAAGCCGTCCGGCAGCCCGTCGCACGACGCCTCGCCGAGTGCTCCGGGAACCACTGGACCGAGCGACAAGCCCGGTGACGACGCGTCGGGCGATACTCAGGAAGGCCGCCACCGCAAGCCCTCCTCGTCCCCCTCGGACGACCCGACCTCGATCCCCACGACTCCCGCGACGCCGTCCCAGGGCACTCCGGACGGTTCCGGTTCGGCGGCGGGGCAGGCGTCGGACGGCGTGGAAGCCGGTACGGGCAAGCATCGTGCCGACCCGTCACGTTCGGACGACGGTCGTTCATCGCGCGGCGGCGGCGAGGGCCGCACCGGTAGTCCCACGGCCACCGGCTACACCGTGCGTCCCGGTGACAACTTGTCAGTCATCGCCGAACAGCAAGCGGTCAACGGTGGTTGGCAGTCCCTCTACCACCGCAATGAGAAAGTGGTCGGATCCGATCCTGACCTGATCCGTCCTGGTCAGAGGCTTGAGGTCGGTAAATAGACCGGTAGTTCGCGGCGAATGTCCGTTCCAGTCGAAAGTGAGACATGGGTCTCTTTGCCAGTTGGCGGAATGCCGCCTTCCCCAACTTGGCAAACCCCCTTCTACCTGCGGAAACATCATGTTTCCCTGGGTAACAAGGGGCAACTGTGGCTGGAAAGAGGGGTTTGAACCCATGCCGCGACTGTGTTTACCGTCGTGACCGCTCGCCACCGCGAGCACCACGGTCGTCACGCCGAATCCTGCCGACGGCCGGTGGAGTCGTCGCGCAAGCGCCGTAGGCAGGAGCGGGGGAACCAAGGTAGGCGCCGGAAACGGCTCCTCGGCCGAAGGCCGCGGGTCCGGGACCGGCTAGGGGTGAAGCCGAGCGTGCTCGCAGAGCAGGCACGCGAAGCCGGGCGAACTCACAGCCCGAACCCGACAGCTCACCTCGTAGGCGTCGGTGAGGAAACGACTCATGTCCAAGGGCAAGCACCGTCGTCCGTCCAAGGCCGCTCGAATCATCACGCTCGCCGGTGTGACCGGCGCAGCCGTTGCCGCCCCGCTGATGGTCGCCACCTCCGCCAACGCCGCGTCCGTCTCGACGTGGGACAAGGTCGCCGAGTGCGAGTCGGGTGGCAACTGGGCCATCAACACCGGCAACGGCTACTACGGCGGCCTGCAGTTCTCGCAGTCCTCCTGGAACGCCGCCGGCGGCCAGAAGTACGCCGACCGCGCCGACCACGCCTCCAAGGGCGCCCAGATCGCCGTGGCCGAGCGGCTGCTGGCCATGCAGGGCCCGGGCGCCTGGGGCTGCGCCGGTGCCGGCAACCTGTCGTCCGGCGGCGCGAAGGCCGACGTCGACCCGGGTTCGGGCTCCCACACCAAGTCCTCCCGCTCCGGCGGCTCGGTGTCGGGCAAGTCGCACGCGGACCGCAGCGAGCGCCAGGCCGCGCCGAAGAAGGCCGCGCCGAAGCACACCGCCCCGCAGGCCGCCGAGCAGGACGAGACCCCGGCCCCGAAGCAGGCCGCGCCGAAGCACACCGCTCCGCAGTCCTACAAGGTCGGTGACGGCGAGTACGAGGTCAAGGAGGGCGACACCCTCTCCAAGATCGCCGAGGCCAAGAACGTCAAGGGCGGCTGGCAGAAGCTGTACGACCGCAACAAGGACGTCGTCCAGGACGCCGACGTGATCTTCGTCGGCCAGAAGCTGCACCTCAGCTGACCGAGCTGACGGGGGCGGCCCACGCGAGTGGGCCGCCTTTCTTTGCCGTTTTCCGGACAATTCATCACTCGTACGGTGATCTCAGCGTTTGTGATGGTTTTGCTGCTTTTTCGGATTTCTCATCCCGGAAACACGGTCCAACGGCGAGCCGAGCCTCCGGCGCCCGTTAGGCTCGTGCTGCAGAACCTCAGACACACACGAAGGAGACCCTCGTGCCGTCCATCGACGTCGTCGTAGCTCGCGAGATCCTCGACTCGCGAGGCAACCCCACGGTCGAGGTCGAGGTCGGCCTCGACGACGGCTCCACGGGCCGTGCCGCCGTGCCGTCCGGCGCCTCCACCGGCGCCTTCGAGGCCATCGAGCTCCGTGACGGTGACAAGAACCGTTACATGGGCAAGGGCGTCGAGAAGGCCGTCCTGGCCGTCATCGAGCAGATCGGCCCGGAGCTCGTCGGCTACGACGCCACCGAGCAGCGCCTGATCGACCAGGCCATGTTCGACCTGGACGCCACCGACAACAAGGGCTCGCTCGGCGCCAACGCCATCCTGGGCGTCTCCCTGGCCGTCGCGCACGCCGCCTCCGAGGCGTCCGACCTGCCGCTCTTCCGCTACCTGGGCGGCCCGAACGCGCACCTGCTGCCCGTTCCGATGATGAACATCCTGAACGGCGGCTCGCACGCCGACTCCAACGTGGACATCCAGGAGTTCATGATCGCGCCGATCGGCGCGGAGTCCTTCTCCGAGGCCCTGCGCTGGGGCACCGAGGTCTACCACACCCTCAAGGCCGTGCTGAAGGCCAAGGGCCTGTCCACCGGCCTGGGCGACGAGGGCGGCTTCGCCCCGAACCTCGGCTCCAACCGCGAGGCCCTCGACCTCATCCTCGAGGCCGTCAAGCAGGCCGGCTACACCCCCGGCCAGGACATCGCGCTCGCGCTCGACGTCGCCGCCTCCGAGTTCTACAAGGACGGCGTCTACAAGTTCGAGGGCCAGGACCGCTCGGCCGCCGAGATGACCGAGTACTACGCCGAGCTCGTCGAGGCGTACCCGCTGGTCTCCATCGAGGACCCGCTGTTCGAGGACGACTGGGACGGCTGGAAGACCATCACCGAGAAGCTCGGCGACAAGGTCCAGCTCGTCGGTGACGACCTGTTCGTCACCAACCCCGAGCGCCTCGGCCGCGGCATCGAGGAGGGCGCCGCCAACGCCCTGCTGGTCAAGGTCAACCAGATCGGCTCGCTCACCGAGACCCTCGACGCCGTCGAGCTGGCCCAGCGCAACGGCTTCAAGTGCATGATGTCGCACCGCTCCGGCGAGACCGAGGACGTCACCATCGCCGACCTGGCCGTCGCCACCAACTGCGGCCAGATCAAGACCGGTGCCCCGGCCCGCTCCGAGCGCGTCGCCAAGTACAACCAGCTCCTCCGCATCGAGGAGATCCTGGACGACGCCGCGGTCTACGCCGGCCGCAGCGCCTTCCCGCGGTTCCGCTCCGCGAACCAGTAGGAGCCGCAAGGGCCGCCGCCCACCGGGGCTGACACGGCCTCAGAACCGCAGCCTCACCCCGTCCCCGGCCACGGTCCCGTACCGTGGCCGGGGACGTACGTTCGTAGCGAGGCTGCGGGCGACCAGGACCTCGGGGAGGCGAAGTGGCGGCGGACCGCTCCACCGCGACCAGGCTCAGGGCACTCGGCTCGGTGCTCGTCCAGGGCTCCACGGCCCGCGTCTACCGCGCCCGGGGCCCGCGCCGCAGCCGGCTCACCGGCCGCGCGGCGCTGCTGGCGCTCGTCGTGTGCTCGCTGGTCGTCGCCCTCGCCTACCCCATGCGCCAGTGGGTCACCCAGCGCTCCGACATCGCCGACCAGCGCCGCCAGTCCGAGCGCGCCCGCGAGCAGGTGCAGCGGCTGCAGGACGAGAAGGCGCGCCTGGAGGACCCGGCGTACGTCGAGCAGCAGGCGCGCGAGCACCTGCACTACCTGCGCCCCGGCGAGACGGGCTACAGCGTGGTCGACGGCAGCGGCACCGCCCGGCGGCCCCGGGACCAGGGCACCGCCGACCGCCCCTGGTACAGCAACCTCTGGGACGGCGTGGACACCGCCGACAACCCGCGCTGACCCGCATCCCCTCACACCACCGAGCGAAGACGAGCACGAGCGACACATGGAAACCCCTCCGCCCCAGACCGAGTCCACCGAGCCCACCGCCGCCGACATCGAGGCGTTCAAGGAGCAGCTGGGCCGCCCGCCGCGCGGACTGCGCGCCATCGCGCACCGCTGTCCCTGCGGCAACCCCGACGTGGTCGAGACGGCCCCCCGGCTGCCGGACGGCACGCCGTTCCCGACCACGTACTACCTGACCTGCCCGCGCGCCGCCTCCGCGATCGGCACGCTGGAGGGCTCGGGTCTGATGAAGGAGATGCAGGACCGGCTGGCGACGGACCCCGAGCTGGCCGCCGCCTACCGCGCCGCGCACGAGGACTACCTCCGGCGCCGCGACGCGATCGAGGTCCTGGAGGGCTTCCCGAGCGCCGGCGGCATGCCCGACCGCGTCAAGTGCCTGCACGTGCTGGTGGGTCACTCGCTGGTCGCGGGCCCCGGGGTGAACCCGTTCGGCGACGAGGCGCTGGCGCTGCTGCCCGAGTGGTGGGCCAAGGGCCCGTGCGTGACGCCGTGCGCCGCTCCGGCCGGGGGTGACGAGCAGTGACCCGCGTCGCGGCCGTCGACTGCGGCACCAACTCGATCCGCCTGCTCGTCGCCGATCTCGACGCCGCGACCGGTGCGTTCACCGAGCTCGACCGCCGGATGACGATCGTCCGCCTGGGCCAGGGCGTGGACCGCACGGGCCGGCTCGCGGACGAGGCGCTGGAGCGGACGTTCGCGGCCTGCCGGGAGTTCGCGGAGGTCATCCGCGAGCTGAAGGCCGAGCGGGTGCGCTTCGTCGCCACCTCCGCCTCGCGGGACGCCGAGAACCGCGAGGACTTCGTGCGCGGCGTCGTGGAGATCCTGGGCGTGGAGCCCGAGGTGATCAGCGGTGACCAGGAGGCCGAGTTCTCCTTCACCGGCGCCACCAAGGAACTGGCCGGCCGCGCGGACCTCGCGAAGCCGTTCCTGGTCGTGGACATCGGCGGCGGCTCCACGGAGTTCGTCGTCGGCGAGGACCACGTGCGGGCGGCGCGCAGCGTCGACGTCGGCTGCGTGCGCATGACCGAGCGTCATCTCGTCGAGGACGGCGTGGTGGTGGACCCGCCGACGCCCGAGCGCATCGCCGCGATACGCGAGGACGTCGAGGCCGCGCTGGACCTGGCCGAGGAGACCGTCCCCCTGGAAGAGGCTCGCACGCTCGTCGGCCTCGCGGGTTCGGTGACCACAGTCGCGGCGATCGCACTGGGGCTGACCGACTACGACTGGACGCGGATCCACCACGCGCGGATCTCGCTGGAGCAGGTCCGGGAGATCACCGGCCGGCTGCTCGCCTCGACGCACGAGGAGCGCGCGGCGATCCCCGTGATGCACCCCGGCAGGGTCGATGTGATCGCCGCCGGAGCGCTCGTCCTGCAGGCCGTCATGGAGCGCGTGGGCGCCCATGAGGTCGTCGTGAGCGAACACGACATTCTGGACGGAATCGCCTGGTCCGTCGCCTGAGAAGGCGTCCCGTGACGGCCCCTCCGGGGGCCTCCGGGGAAAAGTTCGTGAAATCCTTCACATGAAAAAAGGGAGCGTTGGCGGCGCGAAGGGGTCCATTGGGCCCTTCCGGGACCCCTGGAGGCTCCCGCGGCGGGATACCGTCCGGTTTCGGGCGGGTTAAAGGGACGCTTATGCGACCGCCCGCGAGGCAGTGGTCTAGTCCTCTCGCGGCCCGCAAGGCCAGTTCAGCAGGGGTTCCCAACGCTCTGACCGGCCGAGTGGTTCCCTTGCGGGCGTATGGCATGGGTCACGGTGGCGGCGGAGTGTAGCAGATACCCCCCGAACCCTTGTGAAGGGGCGCACGAGCACCCCTGCGCAGAGTGCTGGATACTCGAATCATGAGCACCACGGAGCGTCCACGGATCCTCGTAGTAGGCGGTGGGTACGTCGGCCTGTACGCGGCGCGCCGCATCCTCAAGAAGATGCGGTACGGCGAGGCGACCGTCACGGTCGTCGACCCGCGTTCGTACATGACCTACCAGCCCTTCCTGCCCGAAGCAGCTGCCGGCAGCATCTCCCCCCGCCACGTCGTGGTGCCGCTGCGACGCGTGCTCCCCAAGGCGGAGGTCCTCACCGGCCGCGTCACCACCATCGACCAGGACCGCAAGGTTGCCACCGTCGCCCCCCTCGTCGGCGAGGCGTACGAGCTGCCCTTCGACTACCTGATCGTCACGCTCGGCGCCGTCTCCCGCACCTTCCCGATCCCCGGCCTCGCCGAGAACGGCATCGGCATGAAGGGCGTCGAGGAGGCCATCGGCCTGCGCAACCACGTCCTGGAGCAGCTGGACAAGGCCGACTCCACGACCGACGAGGAGATCCGCCGCAAGGCGCTGACCTTCGTCTTCATCGGCGGTGGCTTCGCGGGCGCGGAGACCATCGGCGAGGTCGAGGACATGGCCCGCGACGCCGCCAAGTACTACCCGAACGTCAAGCGCGAGGACATGCGGTTCGTCCTCGTCGACGCCGCCGACAAGATCCTCCCCGAGGTCGGCCCCAAGCTCGGCGCGTACGGCAAGGCGCACCTGGAGAGCCGCGGCATCGAGATCCACCTCTCGACGTCCATGGACTCCTGCATCGACGGCCACGTCGTGCTGAAGAACGGCCTCGAGGTCGACTCCAACACGATCGTGTGGACCGCGGGCGTCAAGCCCAACCCGGCGCTGGCCCGCTTCGGCCTGCCGCTCGGCCCGCGCGGCCACGTCGACACCCTGCCGACCCTCCAGGTCAACGGCACCGACTACATCTGGGCCGCGGGCGACAACGCCCAGGTGCCGGACCTCGTCGGCCGCGCCGCGGGCAACGAGAACGCCTGGTGCCCGCCGAACGCCCAGCACGCGCTGCGCCAGGCCAAGGTCCTCGGCGACAACGTCATCTCGGCGATGCGCGGCTTCGGCGCCGCCCAGACCGAGTACAAGCACGCCAACAAGGGTGCGGTGGCGGGCCTCGGCCTCCACAAGGGCGTGGCGATGATCGTCATGGGCAAGATGAAGATCAAGCTCAAGGGCCGCCTCGCCTGGTACATGCACCGTGGCTACCACGGCATGGCCATGCCGACCTGGAACCGTAAGATCCGCGTCTTCGCGGACTGGACCCTCGGCATGTTCCTCAAGCGAGAGGTCGTCTCCCTGCGCGCCATGGAGAACCCGCGCGAGGAGTTCTACGAGGCCGCGAAGCCGGCCCCGCAGCCGAAGGCCGGCTCCGCCCCGTCGGACAAGACGGAGAAGGCGAAGGCCTCCTAGCAGTACCCGCGGCCCGGCCGCGGTCAACCAGTCGGCAACGGCGTCCACCAATCCGTGGGGTGGGCGCCGTTGCCGTATGTCCGGCCACCCACAGTCGATCTAATCTGACGGAACGGGACTACCGTACGGGCCCTTGGTGTTTAGGTGTCAGTTGAACGTTTCTCCTGACCTTGCATCATGGAGGTGTGTGCGACATGGCCGACGCCGCTCGACGGCTCACCGCGCTCGCGGAAGAGGTGCTGGGAGCTCCGCTCCCGGTCCGGCTCCGCGCCTGGGACCGCAGCGAGTACGGCCCCCCGGGCACGCCCGTCCTGGTGATCCGCCGCCGCCGCGCCCTGCGCCGGCTGCTGTGGAAGCCGGGGGAGCTGGGCCTCGCCCGCGCCTGGGTCGCGGGCGACATCGACGTCGAGGGCGATCTCTACGAGGCGCTCGACCTGCTGGCCGGCTCCCTCTGGGAGCGCGGTGAGGGCACGCCCCGCTCCGGCCTCGCCGCCCTCCTGACCGCGGTGCGCGATCCGCGCCTGCGCGCCGCGGGGAGCGAGCTCGTGAAGCTCGCCGGCCCCGGACTGCCGCCCCGCCCGCCCCGCGAGGAGGCCCGCAGGACCGGCGGCCCGCTGCACACCCTGCGCCGCGACAAGCAGTCCATCAGCCACCACTACGACGTCGGCAACGCCTTCTACGAGCGCGTCCTCGGCCCCTCGATGGTCTACTCCTGCGCGTACTGGGGGCCGGGCGAGGACGGCGCGTCCACTCTCGAAGAGGCCCAGCGCGCCAAGCTCGACCTCGTCTGCCGCAAGCTCGCCCTCGGACCCGGTCAGCGCCTCCTCGACGTCGGCTGCGGCTGGGGCTCGATGGTGCTCCACGCGGCGCGCGAGTACGGGGTGAGCGCCGTCGGCATCACCCTCTCCGAGGAGCAGGCCGCGTACGCCCGCAAGCGCATCGCCGAGGCCGGCCTGGCGGACCGCATCGAGATCCGGGTCCAGGACTACCGCGAGATCTCCGACGGCCCCTTCGACGCGGTCTCCTCCATCGGCATGGCCGAGCACGTCGGCTCCGCCCGCTACGCCGAGTACGCGGCCGACATCCATGCCCTCCTCAAGCCCGGCGGCCGGCTGCTCAACCACCAGATCGCCCGCCGCCCCCTGAAGGACGAGGAGGCGTACGAGGTCGACGAGTTCATCGACCGCTACGTCTTCCCCGACGGGGAGCTCGCCCCCATCGGCCGGACCGTCGCCCAGCTGGAGGAGGCCGGCTTCGAGGTCCGCGACGTGGAAGCGCTGCGCGAGCACTACGCCCTGACGCTGCGCCAGTGGGTGGCCAACCTGCAGGAGCACTGGGCGGAGGCCGTGCGCCTCACCTCCGCGGGCCGCGCCCGCGTCTGGCGGCTCTACATGGCCGCGTCGGCCCTGTCCTTCGAGCGGAACAGGATCGGCGTCAACCAGGTGCTGGCCGTCCGCACGCCGGAGGCGGGCGCTTCGGGGATGCCGCTGCGGGCGCGCGACTGGCGCTGAACGCGGCGCGGGGCCCGGTCCGTTCGGACCGGGCCCCGCGCGTGGGGTCGTACCGCTACTCCGCCTTGATGGCGGACAGCATGTTCAGCTTCGCCGCCCGGCGGGCCGGCCACAGCGCGGCCAGCACGCCGACCACCGCGGCGAGCAGCAGGAACAGGCCCATCCGGCCCCACGGGAGCACGAGCTCGTAGGTGTTGAGCGCCTTGCTGAGCAGGTCACCCGCCGCCCAGCCGAAGAAGACGCCCAGGCCCACGCCCATCACACCGCCGAAGAGCGAGATGACCAGCGACTCCAGACGGACCATCCGCTTGATGCCCTTGCGGTCCAGGCCGATGGCGCGCAGCATGCCGATCTCCTGCTGACGCTCGAAGACGGACATCGCCAGGGTGTTGACGACGCCGAGGACGGCGACGACCACGGCCATGGCCAGCAGGCCGTAGAGGATGTTCAGCAGCAGGTTGATGCCCTTGGCGATGCTGTTGGAGATGTCCTTCTTGGTCTGGATCTGGATGGCGGGGTTGTCGCCGAGGGCCTTGCGGATCGTCTCCTTGGCGGACTCGCTCGCCCCGCCCTTGGTCTTGACCATGACCTGGCGGTCGCTGATCTCGCTCTGGTGCGGGGCGATGGTCCTGACGTCGACCAGCATGCCGCGCATCAGGTCGTTGCCCTTGTAGACGCCGGAGACCGTCAGGGTGCCCTTCTTGCCGTCCTCGAAGGTGACGGGGACGGACGAGCCGGGCTTCCAGTGGTGCGTACGGGCGGTCGCGTCATCGATGACGACCTTGTCGCCGGACAGGCCGTCGAACGACCCGGCCGTGAAGTCCAGCTCGGTCAGCTTCCCGATGGTCGCGCCGTTGACGCCCGAGAGGTTCTTGTGGTCGCCGCCGACGCGGGACGGGGACATCCGCACGGGGCTGCTGGCCGTGACGCCGGGGTGCGCGGCCAGCTTCTTCTCCACGTCGGGGGAGAGCGGGGTCATGCTGGCCATGGAGACGACGTAGTCGGCCTTCATGGAGGACGTGGCCATCTTGTCGATGGCCTGCTGGACGCTGCCGGCGATCACGGTCATGCCGGTGATCAGGGTGAGCCCGATCATCAGCGCGGAGGCGGTCGCGGCGGTGCGGCGCGGGTTGCGGACCGCGTTCTGCCGGGCGAGCTTGCCGGGCATGCCGAACAGGCGCAGCACGGGAGCGGCGGCCGCGATCATCGGGCGCGACAGCAGCGGGGTCAGCACGAAGATGCCGATGAGGACCACGCCGGCGCCGAGGCCCATCGTGTTGGAGCCGGAGGCGGTGAGCACGACGGCGGCACCGATCGCGGTGAGGGCGCTGCCGATGGAGTTGCGCACGACGAGGGAGCGCGTGGTGGGCGCGGCGTGGACGCTGTTCATCGCGGCGACCGGCGGGATCTTCGCGGCGCGGCGGCCGGGCAGCCAGGCGGACAGCATGGTGACGACGATGCCGACGACGAGCGAGACCAGGATCGTGCTCGGCTCGATGACCAGCGGGCCGTCGGGGAGCGGGGCGCCGTTGCCCTTGAGCAGGGACCGCAGGCCGGCGGCGATGCCGACGCCCGCGAGGAGGCCGGTGACGGCGGCGACGGTGCCGACGAGGAACGCCTCGATGAGCACGGAGCGGGTGACCTGGCGGCGGCTCGCGCCGACCGCGCGCATCAGGGCCAGTTCCTTGGTGCGCTGGGCGACCAGCATGGTGAAGGTGTTGGCGATGATGAAGATGCCGACGAAGAGCGCGATGCCGGCGAAGGTCAGCAGGATGTTGCGCATGGTGCTCTGGTCCTGCGCGATCATCCGGGCCTGCTCGTCGGCGAGCTGCTTGCCGGTGGTGGCCTCGGCGTCGGCGGGCAGGATCTTCTCGACGGCGGCCTTGAGGGCGGCCTGAGAGGTGCCCGGGGCGGCCTTCACGTCGATCTCGCTGAACTCGCCGGGCTTGCCGTAGAGCTTCTGCGCGGTGGGGGTGTCGAAGAGGGCGAGGCTGCCGCCCGCGGAGACGTTGCCGTCGTCGGTGGTGAAGATGCCGGTGAGCTTCTGCTGGAGCACGGGACCGTCGACGGAGACGCGGACGGTGTCGCCGGTCCGGTAGCCGCCGCGCTCGGCGGTCTTCGCGTCGAGGGCGATCTCGCCGGCGCCGTGGGGCGCGCGGCCGCTCTTCAGCGGGTAGCGGGCGTCCTTGCCGCCGACGCCGGGGTAGTAGTTGGCGCCGGTGGAGTTGAAGCCCTCGCCTATGAGCGCGCCGTGCTTGTCGGCGATGGCGGCGAAGCCGCTGACGCTGCCGGTGGCGCCGGCCGCGCCGGGCACGGCGGCGGCCCGGTCGAGCAGGCCCTGGGTGAGCTTGGGGGCGTCACCGGGGTTGCCCTTGTCGTCGCTCTGCCGGTGGGGCTGGACGGCGACGTCGACACCGGTGAAGCCCTTCTCGGAGCTCTTCTGCTGGGCGGCGGAGAGGGTCGAGGTGAAGACCAGGGTGCCGGAGACGAAGGCCACGCCGAGCATCACGGCGAGTACGGTCATCAGCAGCCGGGCCTTGTGCGCGAGTACGTTGCGCAAGGCGGTACGGAACATGGTCTGTGTGTCCTGGGGGAGTGGGCCCGTGCCGGGCCGTCGTCGGGAGGCGGGGATGCGGCGGGAGCCGTTCCTCAGCTCGTGCGGCCCTTGGCGTCGAAGCGCTTCATGCGGTCGAGGACCGCGTCCGCGGTGGGCTCGCGCATCTCGTCGACGATGCGGCCGTCGGCGAGGAAGACCACGCGGTCCGCGTAGGAGGCGGCGACGGGGTCGTGGGTGACCATGACGACGGTCTGGCCGAGCTCGCGCACCGAGTTCCGCAGGAAGCCCAGGACCTCCGCGCCGGAGCGCGAGTCGAGGTTTCCGGTGGGCTCGTCCGCGAACATGATCTCGGGCTTGCCGGCCAGCGCGCGGGCGACCGCCACCCGCTGCTGCTGGCCGCCGGAGAGCTGGTTGGGGCGGTGCTTGAGGCGCCCGGCGAGGCCCACGGTGCCGACGACCATGTCCAGCCACTGCCGGTCGGGCTTCCGGCCGGCGATGTCCATCGGCAGGGTGATGTTCTCCAGCGCGGTCAGCGTCGGCAGGAGGTTGAACGCCTGGAAGATGAAGCCGATCTTGTCGCGCCGCAGCCGGGTGAGCTTCTTGTCGTTGAGCGTGGTCAGCTCGGTGTCGCCGATCGTGGCCGAGCCGCCGGAGACGGTGTCCAGGCCGGCCATGCAGTGCATCAGCGTGGACTTGCCGGAGCCCGAGGGGCCCATGATCGCGGTGAACTCGGCCTGCCGGAACTCGACGGAGACCGCGTCCAGGGCGACCACCCGGGTCTCGCCCTCGCCGTAGACCTTGCTGAGGCCCGTGGCGCGGGCTGCCACTGCCGTGGGGCGGGCGGCGGTCTGGACGCCGTAGGGGGAGGTGGTCACGGTGGCGGGCTCCTGTCGGGACGACGGCTTGGGGGGACCCCTCCATCGTCGGCGCCGTACGGCCGCCGGAGATCAGACCCTGTTCCCGTTCCGGGGGCAGACCTCGGTCGGACCCGGGCGGCGCTCCTCCTCCTTGGGTATGACACCGGCCCTGCGGCGGGGCGCGGGGCGTGCGGGCGCCGGGGACGGGCGCGCACCGGGCGGAAGGCGGCGAGATTGCGACAATTCCGCACCCTGCCCGGGGTGCCCCGGTGAACGGGGGGTATCGGCCCGTGGCATGTGCCTTTGGCGTCGTTCCAGTACTGATGCACCCTCAGTTGCCAATAAAATAAGACAACCTCGGGTCATCGTTCCGCTGTTTGGGGGGCGCTCCCCGGCTAGGCTCGTCCTGCTCTCCTCTTACCAGGGAGGCTCGCGCGCCTTTCCTGCCTGTACGCCTGTACACCCGAGAGCGCTGCCCGGATGGTGGAATGCAGACACGGCGAGCTTAAACCTCGCTGGCCCTTCGGGCCGTGCCGGTTCAAGTCCGGCTCCGGGCACTCACCTGCTCTGTGTCCCCCACTCTCCGTAGGGAACCGGATGCCACCGGTTTGCGTTCTCCCCGTAGTGGCGGGGGCAGTGCGCTCGAAAAGATCCTTCCAAAGCACGAGTGCATTCTTTTGCCCACCTATTACTCTTGGTCGCAAGGCCGCGCAGGGCGGCCACGGATGGAGTGAGGATGAGGAGCAGCAACCCGGTCTTCTCGCGGCGGTTCCGCGGCAACAACGGCTACGCGGGCTTCAACGCGGCGCCGCAGGCCGGGACCGCGGCCCAGGGCAACCCCTACGCGAGCAATCCGTACGCGCAGCCCACCAACCCCTACGCCCAGCCCCACGGCGGCCCGGATCTCCGGCAGGGCTATCCCCAGGCCCCCGCCGGCACGGGCCGCATGACCATGGACGACGTCGTCATGCGCACCGGCATGACGCTCGGCACGGTCATCCTCGCCGCGGCCGTCGGCTGGGGGATCAACCTCCCGGTCGCGCTCGGCTACGGCGCGGGCTTCGTCGCCATGCTGCTGGCCTTCGCCCAGTCCCTGTTCCTGCGCAAGCCGGTCCCCGCGGTGATCCTGGCGTACGCCGCGTTCGAGGGTCTCTTCCTCGGCGTGGTCAGCAAGGCCTTCAACCACTACGCGCAGGGCGCCCCGGTCCAGGCCGTGCTCGGCACGATGCTCGTCTCGGTCGGCGTGCTCGTCGCGTACAAGACCCGCCTGATCCGCGTCGACCGCCGCTTCGTCCGCTTCGTGACGGCCGCCCTGATCGGCTTCGTCCTGCTGATGATGGTGAACCTGATGTTCGCCGTGTTCGGCGGCGGTGACGGCCTCGGCCTGCGCACGGGCTGGCTGGGCGTCCTCGTGGGCGTCGCCGGCGTGCTCATCGGCGCTGCGGTCCTCGCGATCGACTTCAAGCAGGTCGAGGACGGCGTCCAGTACGGCGCGCCCCGCGAGGAGTCGTGGTTCGCGGCCTTCGGCCTCACGGTCTCGCTGGTGTGGATCTACATCCAGATGCTGCAGCTGATCGGCGTGCTGAACGAGGACTGACCCTTGCGCGCCGCATGAGCGGCCGCGTACGACGAAGGGCCCGGGAGGATCTTCCCGGGCCCTTCGCCTATGCGCCGTGGGGGAACGGACGGGGGGCGCTGCTCACAGCAGCTTCCGAGCGGCCCGTCGGAGGTCGTACTCGTGGACGATCGCCTTGGCGTGGCCATATGCGAGGTCGTGCTCTCCGCGCAGCCAGCTGACCTTCTCCTCGAAGCGGAAGAGGGAAGGGCCTTCGTCGACCGTGCGCAGCCAGTCGGCGACTTCGCGGCCGGTGCAATGGGGGATTCGGGAGAGCAGGTTCCGGTGGGTCTCGTCGGAGAAGACGTGGGACATCGGCGCCTCCGGACGCGTCGAATGATGGTCCTTCATGTCACCGTGCCCGAGTGTGCAGACGTTGGCAACACTCCCGCAACGGCGCATAGGCTCGCGCTGTGGATGATGTGACGTCTCTTCTGGCCGCCGTGGACGCTTTCGCCGACCGGCTGCGGACCCTGCCGCAGTCCCGTCTGAGCAGGGGAGCGGCTGCGGAAGCGCTGTCCCTGGCCCGGGAGCTGGCGGCGCGGGCGCAGCGGATCGAGGAACCGGGCACCGCGGTGCCGAGGGAAATGCCCGAGGCCGGGATGTTCGCGGTCGCCGACCAAGTGGCGGTGGCCGGTCATGATTTGGCCGAAGCGCTCACCGCCGGCGGCGGGGAGCGGACGCCCGGGGGCGCGGCGGAGGCGGTGGCCCTGGTCGAGGCGGCGGCGAAAAGGTGTGGTTTGTAGCGGTACGCCTACCGCGTCACAGGGACGCGATGACGCGGTCCGCCAGGACGTAGATCTTCTCCGCCCCGCAGCCGAAGGTCAGCGCGTACGCGCCGGAGACGCCGGAGCCGCCCAGCAGGACGGGCTCCTCGCCGGCGCGCAGGGCGTCCGCGAGGCGCTCGGCGGTCTCGCGGTGGCCGGGGGTCATGCAGACGGTGGTGCCGTCGGCGAAGACGTAGACGTCGAGCGTGCCGAGCGGGCCGGGGCGCACCTCGGCCAGCGGGACGCCGGCCTGGGCGAGGGCGGTGAGCCGCTCCACGGTGCTCTCGTGGTCGCCGGTGCGGGGCGCGGGCGAGAAGTCGGGGTGGGAGGGGTGGCGGCGGCGCGCGGCGGCCAGCTCGGGGGAGTCCGCGGCCTCGGCCTCGGCGGCCGCGGCTTCGGAGAACTCGGCGAGCTCGGCCAGGTCGCCGAGCCCGGCCAGCCCGGCCGGGTCCGTGAGCTCGGTGAGTTCCGCGAGCTCGGCCAGCTCGGTCAGTTCGGCCGTCGGCTCCAGGCCCGCGAAGTCGGCCTGGCGGGGCAGGTAGAGACCGCCGTAGGGGCCCTCGGCGAAGTCGTCGCCGAGCGCGTGCAGACCGGGCAGCCCCGGCAGGGAGTCGCCGGCTCCGCCGAGGTCGCGGGCCTCCTGGGCGGCCCAGAACGCGCGGGCCTCGGCGAGCTCCCGCTCGCGCTCCTCGGCGAGGGCGTCGGCGACGGCCGCCCGTATGTCCGCGAGCTCCGCGGCGGGGGCGGTGCGCGCGGCGGGCACGGTGGCGTGGGCGGTGCGCTCGGCGGTGGCGGCCGCGAGGTCGGCGCGCAGGGCGGTGATCTGGCGGCGCAGGCCGCGAGTGGCGTACAGGGCGGCGGCGCCCGCGGCGGTCGCGGTGGCCGCGGCCAGCAGCAGGGCAAGGGACATGGCGCTCACTGACGTACTCCCGGTTGCTATGGATCCCCCAGATTCCTACCTCAGCTTGAGGCCCGCTTCCCGGTGACCCCAGTGCAAAACGTCATGAAGCGGGCGGGACCTACGTCCTGGACGTTGTTCCTTCAACATCTCTGACCTGCGGAAACGAATCGCCCCCGGGACGTTCGTCACATCCTGGGGGCGATTCGGTCACGGTTGAGCAAGGAGCCCGCTGCGGCTCAGCTCATCCGCTCGATGACCATCGCCATGCCCTGGCCGCCGCCGACGCACATCGTCTCCAGGCCGAACTGCTTGTCGTGCCACTGCAGCGAGTTGATGAGCGTGCCGGTGATGCGGGCGCCCGTCATGCCGAAGGGGTGGCCGACGGCGATGGCGCCGCCGTTGACGTTCAGGCGGTCGATGTCGATGCCGAGGGCCTGGTAGGCCGGGATGACCTGGGCCGCGAACGCCTCGTTGATCTCGACCAGGTCGATGTCGCCGATGCTCATGCCGGCCCGCGCGAGCGCCTGCTTGCTGGCCTCGACCGGGCCGAAGCCCATGATCTCGGGGGAGAGGGCGGAGACGCCGGTGGACACGATGCGGGCCAGCGGGGTCAGGCCCAGCTCGCGCGCCTTGGTGTCGGACATGATCACCAGGGCGGCGGCGCCGTCGTTGAGCGGGCAGCAGTTGCCCGGGGTGACCCGGCCGTCCGCGCGGAACGACGGCTTGAGGCCCGCCACGCCCTCCATGGTGACGCCCGCGCGCGGGCCGTCGTCCTTGCTGACGACCGTGCCGTCCGGGGTGGTGACCGGGGTGATCTCGCGCTCCCAGAAGCCGGCCTTGATGGCCTCCTCGGCGAGGTTCTGCGAGCGGACGCCGAACTCGTCCATCTCCTCGCGCGAGATGCCCTTCAGGCGGGCCAGGTTCTCGGCGGTCTGGCCCATCGCGATGTACGCGTCCGGGACCAGGCCGTCCTCGCGCGGGTCGTGCCACTCGTCGCTGCCCTGCTCGGCGCGGGCGGCGGTGCGGGCCTCGGCCTCCGCGAAGAACGGGTTGTGGCTGCCGGGCATGCCGTCCGAAGAGCCGTTGACGGTGCGGGAGACCGTCTCCACGCCGGCGGAGATGAAGACGTCGCCCTCGCCGGCCTTGATGGCGTGCATCGCCATCCGGGACGTCTGCAGGGACGAGGAGCAGTAGCGGGTGATCGTGCAGCCCGGCAGGTGGTCCATGCCCATCTGCACGGCCACGATCCGGCCGAGGTTGTGGCCCTGCTCGCCGCCGGGCAGGCCGCAGCCGAGCATCAGGTCGTCGATCTCGCGCGGGTCGAGCCCGGGGACCTTGTCGAGCGCGGCCTTGATGATCGTCGCGGTCAGGTCGTCGGCACGCATCTCCTTCAGCGAGCCCTTGAAGGCGCGACCGATGGGGGAACGGGCGGTTGAGACGATCACGGCTTCGGGCATCACGGCTCCATGGCGTGAGAAGGCAGGACTGGGTGGAAGTTACCCGCCCGTAGGGTCCGGGTCACGGCTTGGTCACTGTGAGAGCGCTCACGGGCGCCACCCCCTGTCTAAGAGGACCCCCGGGACGCCCGGGACCACACGTGGTGGGGGGTCGGGTCCGTGTGGGCCGGGAGGCGGCGCCTCTTCCGGTGTTTCAGGAGCGCCCAGCGGCCGCGGGCGGCCGTCACCTCGGTGCCGGCCTCGGCCGCCGCCTCGGCAGCCGCCCGGGCCACCGGCAGGATGCCCTCGCGCCGGGCCGCGTCCGGCCGCTCCTCGTCCTCCGGCCACAGCCCCAGCGCCGCGCACAGCGTCGGCAGGACGGCCATGGCGGCCGTCGCGTACCCCTCGGCGGACGGGTGGAAGTTGTCCGGGCCGAACAGCTCCCGCGGGTTCGCCGCGAATTCCGGGCCGAGCAGGTCGCCCAGCGACACCGTGCGCCCGCCCGCCTCGATCACCGCTATCGTCTGCGCGGCCGCGAGCTGCCGGCTCAGCCGCCGGGCGACCCACCGCAGCGGCTGGTACACGGGCTCGATCGTGCCGAGGTCGGGGCACGTGCCCACGACGACCTCGCTGCCCGCCTCCCGCAGCCGCCGCACCGCGTCCGACAGCAGCCGTACGGACCGCGCCGCGGGCATCCCGTGCGTCACGTCGTTCGCACCGATCATGATCACGCAGACGTCGGGCGCCCGCTCGGCGTCGTCGAGCAGCAGCGTGACCTGCCGGTCCAGGTCGTGCGAGCGCGCCCCGGACAGGGCCACGTTCCGCAGCTCGACGGGCCGCTCGGCCACCGCCGCGAGTCCGGAGGCGAGCAGCGCGCCGGGCGTCTGGCGGGGCCGGTGCACGCCCTGGCCGGCGGCCGTGGAGTCGCCGAGCAGGCCGAGCAGCAGCGGCTCGCGCCCGAGCCGGTGCACGAAGGCGGAGCCGTAGCGGCCGTCCGCGTGGGGCGGGGCGCCGTTGAAGCCGCCGACCACCCGGCGGGCGAGCCGCACCTCGGTGAGCAGGACGCCCGCCGCGGTGGCGCCGAGCAGGCCGATCCCGCCGCCCCCGTAGGCCGCGGCAGCCGCGATCCGCCGGGCGGCCCTCGCCCGTGACGTGATGATGGGTGACATGGACCGGACCTCCTCCGCAGCGCCGGTCACCGGACCCGCAGCACGGGCCTCCGGGCGGCGTAAACGGTTTTACAAACACTTCATAAAAACACCGCACCCTTGGCAGAGCGCGCTATGAGCAGGGTGCCCCGCGCGCGCACCTCTGCAACGCGCCGTTGGAGCGGCCGCAGGCGTTCTAGGCTGGCCGTACGGGTACGCGAGACCGCTAGTGCCCCCGACCGCGGAGATCACCGTGCAGTATCACGATTCGATGATTGAGCTCGTTGGCAACACCCCGCTCGTGAAGCTCAACAGCGTGACCGAAGGCATCGAGGCCACCGTGCTCGCCAAGGTCGAGTACTTCAACCCGGGCGGTTCCGTGAAGGACCGGATCGCCCTGCGCATGATCGAGGCCGCGGAGAAGTCCGGCGAGCTCAAGCCGGGCGGCACCATCGTGGAGCCGACCTCCGGCAACACGGGCGTCGGTCTCGCGATCGTGGCCCAGCAGAAGGGTTACAAGTGCATCTTCGTCTGCCCGGACAAGGTCTCCACTGACAAGATCAACGTACTGCGCGCCTACGGCGCCGAGGTCGTCGTCTGCCCGACCGCCGTCGACCCCGAGCACCCGGACTCGTACTACAACGTCTCCGACCGCCTCGTACGCGAGACGCCCAACGCCTGGAAGCCCGACCAGTACAGCAACCCCAACAACCCCCTGTCGCACTACCACTCCACCGGTCCGGAGATCTGGGAGCAGACGGCGGGGAAGATCACCCACTTCGTGGCGGGCGTGGGCACCGGCGGCACCATCAGCGGCACCGGGCGCTACCTGAAGGAGGTCAGCGACGGCCGCGTCAAGATCATCGGCTCCGACCCGGAGGGCTCGGTCTACAGCGGCGGCTCGGGCCGTCCGTACCTGATCGAGGGCGTCGGCGAGGACTTCTGGCCCAGCGCCTACGACGGCACGGTCACCGACGAGATCATCGCGGTCTCCGACAAGGACGCCTTCCAGATGACGCGCCGCCTCGCCAAGGAGGAGGGCCTGCTGGTCGGCGGCTCCTGCGGCATGGCGGTCGTCAGCGCCCTGCGCGCCGCCGAGAACCTCGGCCCGGACGACGTCGTGGTCGTCCTGCTGCCGGACAGCGGCCGCGGTTACCTGAGCAAGATCTTCAACGACGAGTGGATGGCGGACTACGGCTTCCTGGAGGAGGCAGGCGACGCCGCCCGCGTGGGCGACGTGCTGCGCCGCAAGGACGGCGGCCTGCCCTCCCTGGTGCACATGCACCCGGAGGAGACGGTCGGCGAGGCCATCGAGGTGCTCCGCGAGTACGGCGTCTCGCAGATGCCCATCGTCAAGCCGGGCGCGGGGCACCCCGATGTGATGGCCGCCGAGGTCATCGGCTCGGTCGTGGAGCGCGAGCTGCTGGACGCCCTGTTCACCCAGCGCGCCTCCCTCTCCGACCCGCTGGAGAAGCACATGTGCGCGCCGCTGCCGCAGGTCGGCTCCGGCGAGCCCGTGGCGGACCTGATGGCCGTCCTGGGCGAGGCGGACGCGGCGATCGTGCTCGTCGAGGGCAAGCCCACCGGTGTGGTGAGCCGTCAGGACCTGCTGGCCTTCCTCGCGGAGAGCTCCGGCAAGGCCAACGGCGCCGCCAAGTAGCCCTTCCGGCGCGGCGGCCGGGAGGGTGCTTTCCGGCTGCCGCGTGAACGGGGCCCGGACGGGCGGCACGTCAAAGGTACGTATGCGTCACGCGCCCGCAGCACCGGCTTAACAACGGCCCGGCATAGTGGAGGTGCCGGGCAGGGGCTCGCCCCGCCGGCACCGAGCGGCGGCAGGACCTCCGGAGCGGCTCCCGGACTCCGCAGCCGTCCGGACGCGGCTCACCGGCCCTGACCCGGCCCGTGTCCCGCGGGGGACCGCCGTCGTCCCGACCCCGGCCTCGGCCGGGGTGCGGCGGTCTCCCGCGCTTCCGGACCCCTCCCCGGCCCCGCCCCGGCCCCTTCCCCGGCCCTGCCCCCGCCCGCCGCAGCGCTCACTCCCAGTCGGAGTCCTGCTCCCGCCCGGGCTTCGGCTGCCGGTGCCGCCAGGGGAACAGCCCCGTCACGTTCAGGGCGTTGACCCCGACGATTCCCGCCCAGCTCACCAGCAGGCCGGGCAGGTGCGCGTTCACCACGGCTATCGCGGAGAGCGGGATCGCCAGCACCAGGGACACCGCGGCGAAGCCGAAGCGCTCGCCGAAGGTCCCCGGGCCCGTCCCGTCCGGGGACGGCCGCGCGCCGCGGGCGACGGCCATCTGCGTCTCCGCCGCCTGCCGGCGCACCCGCCGGTCGATCGCGGCGTCCAGTTTCCGGTCGACCTTCTCCAGGAAGGCGTCGACCAGTTCGTCCTCGTACTCCGGGCCCAGTTCCTTCCGGGTCTCCAGAGTCGCGGCGAGATCCTTCTTCAGCTCATGGTCACGGCCCATCATGCTCAGGACGATACGGTCGGCGGGGCCCCGTGTCGCTGGGGCCAGCACCCGTATCCGCCGTAGGGGCAGCCCCGTCGCCGTGCCGGGGCGCCGCTGGAAGGAGCAACCCGTGCCCGGACCGTCCGGACCGTCCGACGTCCTGCTGACGCATCTCGCTCCGGGGGTGGGCGAGGACCGCCCGGACGCCCTCACCGTCGCCGGGCGGGCCTGTTCCCGCGAGCGACTGCTGGGCGCCGCCGCGGCGGTGGCGCACCGCATCGCGGGCGCCCCGGCCGTCGCCGTCCACGCCGACGCCTCCCTGGAGACCGTGGCGGCCGTCGTGGGCGGGCTGCTCGCCGGGGTGCCGGTGGTGCCGCTGCCGCCGGACGCCGGGCCCGCCGAGCGCGGCCACATCCTGCGCGACTCCGCCGCCGCCCTGGTGCTCGGCGGCACCGGCGGGCTGCCCGTCGACCTGGGGGAGCGGCGCGACTGGTCCGGCGCCGAGCCCGCCCCGGACAGCACCGCCCTGATCCTCTACACGTCCGGCACGACCGGCGCCCCCAAGGGCGCCCTCATCCCGCGCCGCGCGGTCGCCGCGGGCCTCGACGGGCTCGCGGGGGCGTGGCAGTGGACCGCCGACGACACCCTCGTGCACGGGCTGCCGCTGTTCCACGTCCACGGTCTCGTCCTGGGCGTCCTGGGGGCGCTGCGCACCGGCTGCCGCCTCGTGCACACCGGCCGCCCGGCGCCCGGGGCGTACGCGGCGGCCGGCGGCAGCCTGTACTTCGGGGTGCCGACGGTGTGGTCCCGCGTGGTGCGCGAGCCGTCCGCGGCGCGGGAGCTGGCCAAGGCCCGGCTGCTCGTGTCGGGCAGCGCGGCCCTGCCCGCGCCCGTCTTCCGGGACCTGGAGGCCCTCACCGGGCAGCGGCCCGTGGAGCGCTACGGCATGACCGAGACCCTGATCACCGTCTCCGCCCGCGCGGACGGCGAGCGCCGGCCGGGCGCCGTGGGCACCCCGCTGCCGGGTGTCCGCACGCGCCTGGTCGCGGCGGAGGGCGGCATCGGCGAGCTGGAGGTCTCCGGGCCGACGCTCTTCAGCGGCTACCTGGGCCGCCCGGAGGCCACGGCGGCCGCGCACACGGCCGACGGCTGGTTCCGTACGGGCGACATCGCCGCCGTCGACGAGGACGGCACGCACCGCATCGTGGGCCGCGCCTCCACCGACCTGATCAAGTCCGGCGGCTACCGGGTCGGGGCGGGCGAGGTGGAGAACGCCCTCCTGGACCACCCGGCCGTCCGCGAGGCCGCCGTCGTCGGCGTCCCGCACGACGACCTGGGGCAGGAGATCGTCGCCTACGTGGTGGCCGACGGCGCGACGGAGAAGCAGCTGATCGACTTCGTGGCCGGCCACCTGTCCGTACACAAGCGGCCGCGCCGCATCCGCTTCCTTGACGCCCTGCCGCGCAACGCCATGGGCAAGCCCCAGAAGAAACTCCTGCCGCCGATGTGACAGGAGGGCTCCGGGGGACGCCACCACCCTGCATAATTCCATGCAGGGTGGGTGATGGGTGAATGGCTGCTGCCGCGATCGTCCGGCCCCGCCCCCGACGACCGCCGACGACGATGGAGGGCCCGATGAGCGACACCGGGGGCGAACCGGAAGCCACCGCACGGCTGCAGAAGCTCTTCGAAGGGCACCGGCTGACGCCCACCCAGCGCCGCATCGCCCACTGCATGGTGCGCCGCGCCGCCGACGCGCCCTTCCTCTCCAGCGTCGAGCTCGCCGAGCTCGCCGGCGTCAGCCAGCCCTCCGTCACCCGCTTCGCCGTCGCCCTCGGCTTCGACGGCTACCCGGCGCTCCGCCGGCACCTGCGCGACGTCGTCCCCTCCGCGGACGCGCCCGCCGAGGGCGAGGGCGCGCACAACGAGTACCAGCAGGCCGTCCAGGTCGAGATCGACAACCTCCGCCACCTCGCCTCCGTCCTCGCCGACCCCGCCCCCGTCACCCGCGCCGGCCGGCTGCTCGCCGCCTCCCGGCCCCTGCTCGTGCTCGGCCTGCGCGCCGCCACCGCCCAGGCCGCCGGCTTCGCCTACTTCGCCCGCAAGGTCCACCCGGACGTCCGCCTCCTGGACGAGGGCGGCACGCTCCTCACGGACCGCATCGACGCGGCCGTCCGGGCCGGGGCGAGCACCCTCCTGTGCTTCGCCCTGCCCCGCCACCCGCGCGAGGTCGTCGAGGCGCTGCAGTACGCCCGGGCGGAGGGGCTGACCGTCGTCACCGTGGCCGACTCGACCTTCGCCCCGGTGGCCCGCCACAGCGACCTCCTGCTCCCCGCCGCCGTCGGCACGGGCCTGGCCTTCGACACGGCCTGCGCACCGATGCTGCTGGGGCGCATGCTGCTGGAGGCCATGTGCGACGCGCTGCCGGACGCGCAGGCGCGCCTGGAGGAGTTCGACGCGAAGGCGGCGGCGCGGGGGCTGTTCGTGGAATGACGGCCGGCTGTCCTTGAGCCGGTCGTCCTTGAGCCGGCCCTCAGAGCCGGTTCTTGGGCCCGTCCTCGGGCTGATCGCCCTTCAGGCGGCCGGCCTTCAGATAGCGGTCGAAGAACGACACCACGTACGCGCGCGTGGCGGCCACCGCCCGCTCCGGGCGGAGCGTGCCGATGTCCTGCTGCAGCGCGTCCTCCGTCAGGGCGCCCTGACGGACGAGCGCGGGCAGCAGGGACGGCGCGTCGGTGAAGGTGCCGTGCCGGGCCCCGGCGAGAGTCGCCTGGCGCTGGTCGCCGCGCGACTGCTTCAGGAAGGACGCCCACGACACGGTGTTGTCGTCCGCGCCGGGGCCGTCCGACCCGAGCAGCAGGAACGGCCGGTCCACGCCCTCGCGCGCGACGGTGCTCAGCTTGCTGCCGGTGCTGTCGGGCAGGGGGAAGTCCATCTGCCCGTCCATGTTGATCCCCGCCCGGATGCGGCGGTCGTCGTGCATGGCCTGTGCTGCCGTGAAGCCGCCCGCGGACTGCCCGGCCATGCCCACCCGCCGCAGGTCCATGGCCTGCCCCAGGCCGTTCGGCAGGCCCCGCCGCCAGCCGGCCGAGCCGAGGGTGTCGAGCACGAACCGGGTGTCGTCCACCCGGGCCTTCATCGCCGTGCGGAGCGCGGCGTCGACGTCGCGCACGGGTGCGCCGGCGAGCGCCGGCAGCACCGACTCCGCCAGACGGCCGCCGGGGAGCAGCACCTCGGAGGAGTCGTAGGTGTGGTCGACGGTGACGACCACGTAGCCGCGCGAGGCCAGCTCCTCCACGAGGGTCGTGTTCCACGTCCGCGGGTCGCCCAGGCCGGACGAGTACAGCACCACCGGCAGGGCCCGGGCGGCGCGCGCCACGGGGACGTCGACGCGTGCGTGCGTGCGGGTGGATGCCCAGTCGGCGGCGTCCGGGCGGACGCCGTAGTTGCTGCTGCCCGCCCCCTGCGCCGAGCCGAAGTGGGCTGCGGAGACGGCGTCCATGTGAGGTGCGGCCGGTGCGCCCGTGCCGCGGTCCGCGGGGTAGAACAGGCTGACCATGACCTCGCGCCGGCCCTGTTCCGGCTTCCACGGGTCCGCCCGGGACGTGTCCACCAGGTGGCGCACGGTCGTGCCGACGGCGTACGGGCCGGTGGGCGCCGGCAGGGCGGCGGGGCGGGCGCCGGGGGCGGGAGTGACGCGGTTGTCCCCAGGACGCGTGGCGGGCCGTGCCGCCGCGTGTGCTTCCGTCGGCACGAACGCGCTCAGCAGCCCGGTCAGGGCCAGGGCTCCGGCGGCGGCGACGGCCCGGCGCCGCAGCCCGCCGCCGTCCCTCCCGTCCCGGATAGCACTCCCGTCCCGGATAGCCGTCCGGCCCCGGGTATCCGTCCGGCCCCGGGTCTCCCTCCCGCGCTTCTCGCCCCGTGCGCCCGTGTCCCCCGTGGTGTGGATCGCCATCGTCGGCCCCTCCTCCGCTCGTCCCCCGGCAGGGACGACTCGTCTCCCGGCAGGGACGACCTTAGGGACCACACGAGTGCGCACACGTCATACGGAGGAGCCAAGTCCGGGGCGATACCGGGGTATGACACTCCTGTGGGGGACACCCCGCAGGATTCTCAGCTCGCACTCAGATTCGTTGGCTAGCCTGCCGTGACGAGTCGGGATCGAGGGGATTTCAGAGGGAAAGGCGGGTTTCGACGTGGGGCGCGGTTCGTATGCGCTGGCGCGGGTGGCGGTGATCGTCAGAGCGCCGGCCGGATGGCTGTGGTGGACCGGGGTGCTGGGCGCGGGCGTCGGCGCCCTGGTGCCCGGCCTCACCGGGCGGCGCATCGGCGTCCTCGCCGGGGCGGCGCTCTTCCTGATCACCGCCGGTGCGGTCTTCGCGGCACGCCGCCGGCGCTATGCGGCGCTGGCGCGCGGCGCGTCACGGGCGGGCCGGTCCGTCTTCCTCCAGGACCGCGCCGTCACCCTGCGGAACTGGCGGCGCGCCCGCCGCTGGTGGCTGCTCGGGGCGTTCCTCGCCGCCATGGGCTCGTCCTTCGCGGTGCCCTCCGCGGCCGGCATGGCGCTCGCCGGGGCGGGCGCGGGCCTGTGGGCGAAGGCCCTGTGGCTGGGCGGCCTGGAGCGCCGCTCCGGGTCGCTGCTGTGGGTCCGTACGGAGTGGGCGCAGGCGTCCCCCGCCGCCGGGCCCGTGCGCGGCTATCTGTGCACGGGGCTCGCCGCGGGCGACGCCGCACCCGGGGGCGGACGGCGCCGCGCCGGACGCGCTCCGGCCGGCACGGTGGTCAGCGAAGCGCGCTGACGCCCGGGCGGCGGGCAGGCCCGCGTCCGGTCAGCGAAGCGCGCCGAGGTCCGCCGCGTGGGCGCCGCCGCTCTCGGCGACCAGCTCGTCGAGGGTCTGCGGGGCCCGGACGGTCGCGAACCGCACGCCGTCACCCTCCTCCGCGTCACCCCCCTCATGCGCGTCACCCTGCTCTTCTGCGGCCACGTAGCCGTAAACCCCTGGGCGGGGCAGAGAGTTGTACGCGAAGTGGTTCGAGAAGTAGTACGCGCCGGTGTCGAGCAGCGCCACGTGGTCGCCCGCCTCCAGCAGGGGCAGCGGCCGGTCCACCGCGACCACGTCGCCCGCGAAGCAGCAGGGGCCCGCGACGTCCTGGTGCACCGGCGGCCCCGTCTTCGGCCGCCCCAGGGCGTCGAAGGCCGCCACCCGCAGCGGCCAGGACGCGGGCGCGAACACGGTGCGCGTGGCCACCTGCGCGCCCGCGTGCGTCACGGCGATCCGCCGCCCGCCCGCGGTCTTCGTGTACTCCACGCGGGCCAGCACCAGGCCGCTCTTCGCCAGCAGGGAGCGGCCGAACTCCGTCACCAGCCCGTAGCGCCCGTCGAACAGGCCCGGGGCGGCCTCCGCGAGCAGCCGGGCGTACGCGCGGAAGGTCGGGGTCACGTCGTCCGACGCGAAGTTCACGGGCAGTCCGCCGCCGATGTCCAGCGTGGTCACCTGCCGGCGCCCCACCGTCCGGTTGACCTCCTCCGCCAGCTCGTACGCGGCCCGCACACCGGCCGCCATCAGCTCCAGGGGACAGCCCTGGGAGCCCACGTGGGCGTGCAGCCGGGTGAGCCACGGGCGCTCGGCGAAGGCCCGGAGGAGCCAGGCGCGGGCGCCTTCGTCACGCAGCGCCACCCCGAACTTCGAGGTGTCCGTGGCGGTGCTCAGCGCGCCGATGCGGCCGCCGCCCACCTGGGGGTTGACACGGATGCCGAGAGGGGAGCGGGGCGGCCCCGCAGCTCCCCGCAGCATCCCGTCCAGGCGGGCGAGCTCCTCGCGGCTGTCGGCGTTGACCGCCACGCCCAGGGCGAGGGCCTCGCGCAGCTCGGCGGTGGTCTTCACCGGGGAGTCCAGGACGATCCGCTCCGGAGGCACCCCCGCGGCCCGCGCCAGCGCGAGCTCTCCCGGGCTGGCCACCTCGGCCCCCAGCCCCTCCCCGGCGAGCAGCCGCAGCACGGGCACCAGGGAAGCGGCCTTCACGGCGAAGGCGTGCAGGGTCGCTCCGGGCGCCGCCCCGGCCTCCTCGAACGCCTCCCGCAGGGCCGTGGCGGCCGCCCGGACGCCCTGCACGTCGAGCAGCCCGGCGACAGGGGACCACGCGGGCAGCAGCCCCTGCCGGACCGCGGCCCGCACCACTGCAGCGAGGGACATGGAGCCACTCCACCACACGGGTCGCAAAAATCGCATGCGCCGCGGGCGGTTTCCGCACACGATGAGCTCCATGCGCGCCGGCACGACCGGGCGGTTCCGGCCGGAATGGATTCGCCAAAACTGAGCAGCCATTCCCTGCGGAGACCGCTCGGGCGTGTGCGGAGCCGTTGCGGGCCGGTACGGGGTGCGAGCCGGACCGGCCCGGGGCGGAAGCGGTCAGCACGCCCGCGCTGCACGACGCCTTCGACCGGCTCATCGGTGCCGGTCGATGGTCGTGCGGACTCACGCAGCGGCGGCCTCGGTGGCAGTGAGCAGCCCGGCCAGCGCCGTGCGCGTCTCCTGCAGCTCCCCGATGCGCGCGTCCAGCCCCCGGAGCTGCTCACGCAGGTGCAGGGCGACGCACGGGTCGAAAGCGGCCTCGCCCGCGCCCCGTACGCACGGCAGGACGTCCCGGATCACGCGCGTCGGCAGGCCCGCCGACAGCAGGACGCGGATGCGGCGGACCGTCTCGGCGGCGTCCTCCCCGTAGCGCCGGTGCCCGCTGGGCAGGCGACGGGAGTCCAGCAGGCCCTGCTCCTCGTAGTAGCGCAGCAGCCGCACGCTCACTCCGGTCTCGCGCGCCAGATCACCGATCTTCATATGAGCTGCCTCACACGGGGTTGAATCTCACACGGATGTGAGAACTTAGCGTTCCGGTCATGACGAACAGCACGACAGCCCCCGCTTCTTCCCCCGTCACCGGCATCGGCGGCGACCTGACCGTCACCCGCATCGCCTACGGCGCGATGCGGCTGGCCGAGACCCCCGCCGGGCTCACCGACCTGATGCAGGCGCCCATCTGGCGCGCGCCCCAGGACCGCGCCGGCGCCGTCGCGCTGCTGCGGCGCGCGGTCGAGCTCGGCGTCGACCTCATCGACACGGCCGACGCCTACTCGCTCGGCGAGAGCGAGGAGCTCATCGCCGAGGCCCTCCACCCCTACGACGGCGTCACGGTCGCCACCAAGGTCGGCGTCGTACGGCCGAGCCCCGGCGAGTGGGTGACGCAAGGTCACCCCGCCTACCTCCGCCAGCAGGCCGAGCTGGCGCTGCGCCGGCTGCGCGTGGAGCGCCTGGACCTGCTCCAGCTGCACCGCATCGACCCCGAGTACCCGCTCGCCGACCAGCTCGGCGCGCTCCGGCAGCTGCAGGACGAGGGCAAGGTGCGGCACATCGGCCTTTCCGAGGTGACCGTCGGCGAGCTGCGGGCGGCACGGGAGATCGCCGACATCGCCTCGGTGCAGAACGTGTACAACCTCTCGGAGCGCGGCCACGACGACGTCGTCGACTACGCCGCCGCGCACGGCATCGCCTTCCTCGCCTACTTCCCGGTCGCGGTGGGCGCCCACGCGGCCGAGGGGGGACCGGTCGCGGAAGTGGCGCGCGAGGTGGGGGCGACGCCCGCACAGACGGCGCTCGCCTGGCTGCTGCACCGCTCGCCGACGCTCGTCCCGCTCCCCGGCACGCGCTCGCCCGCCCACCTGGAGGAGAACACCGGCGCCCTGGGCGTCCGGCTGACGGACGCCCAGTACGCCCGGCTGGACGCGATCGGCAAGCAGGGCTGAGCGCGCCGCCGCCGGCAGCCCGCTTCAGGCCTCCCGTATGCCCGCGCGCCAGACCGCCGAGACCAGCGGCACCCCCGGGCGGTACGCCAGGTGGACGTGCGACGGGGCGTCGAGGAGGGCCAGGTCGGCCCGGGCGCCGGGGACGATGCGGCCCACGTCCGTACGGCGCAGGGCGGCCGCGCCGCCCGCCGTCGCGGACCAGACGGCCTCGTCCGGCGTCATCCCCATGTCCCGCACGGCCAGCGCGATGCAGAACGGCATGGAGCTGGTGAACGACGAGCCGGGGTTGCAGTCGGTGGACAGGGCGACCGTGGCCCCCGCGTCCAGGAGGCGGCGCGCGTCGGGCCACTGGGCGCGCGTCGAGAACTCCGCGCCGGGCAGGAGCGTCGCGACGGTCGTGCCGTTGGCCAGGGCGTCCACGTCCGCGTCGGTCAGGTGGGTGCAGTGGTCGGCCGAGGCCGCGCCGAGCTCGACGGCCAGCTGGACGCCGGGCCCGAAGGTGAGCTGGTTGGCGTGGACGCGCGGGGTCAGCCCGCGGGCGGCGCCGGCGGTGAGGATCGTCCGGGCCTGGTCGCCGTCGAACGCGCCCTTCTCGCAGAACACGTCGACCCAGCGCGCGTGCGGGGCGCAGGCGTCGAGCATCGGCCCGGTGACGAGGTCCACGTACGCGGCCGGGTCGTCGGCGTAGTCCGGGGAGACGATGTGGGCGCCGAGGTAGGTGACCTCGTCGGTGTGGGCGGCGGCGATGCGCAGCGCGCGGGCCTCGTCCTCGACGGTCAGGCCGTAGCCGGACTTGGTCTCCAGGACCGTGGTGCCCTGGCGCAGGGCTTCGCGCACGTAGCGCCGGACGTTGGCGTCCAGCACCTCGTCGCTCGCGGCGCGCGTGGCGGCGACGGTGGTGCGGATGCCGCCGGCGCTGTAGCTCCGGCCGGACATCCGGGCGTGGAACTCGGCGGTCCGGTCGCCCGCGAAGACCAGGTGGGAGTGGGAGTCGACGAAGCCGGGGAGGGCGGCCCGGCCCTCGGCGTCGACGCGGTTGTCAGTGGCGGGTGCTTTGCTGGACATGCCGACCCAGACGACGCGGTCGCCGTCGATGACGACCGCCGCGTCCTGGACCGTGCCGAGGGGGCCTTCGCCGAGGGAGGGGTCGTTCGTGACGAGGCTGCTGATGTTCGTGATGACCGTCGTCGCCATGGGGGTGCGGCACTCCTTTGGTCTGTTCGGTGGTCCGGGCCGCCTGCGCGGCCCGTACGGCCTGTTCCGGGTGTCCGGGCGCGCCGGTCTCAGCCGCGCACGGCCGCGACCGACTCCGCCAGCGCGCGCGGCACGTCGGCCACGAGCTGGTGCGTCCCGTCCCGCACGATGTGCCGGCCGCCGACCACGGTGTCCCGCACGTCCGCGCCCGTGGCCGCGAATACGGCCGTCTCGGCCGCGAGGGCGGGCGGCGGGCCCGCCGTGCGCACGGAGTCCAGCGCGACGGCCGTGAGGTCCGCGAGCGCGCCCGGCGCGATGCGGCCCGCCTCCTCCCAGCCGAGGGCGGCGTGGCCGTCGGCGGAGGCGGCGCGCAGCAACTGGACGGCGTTCCAGTGGCCGCGGGTGCGGGTGTGCAGCCGCTCGTCCATCTCCATCGCGCGCGCCTCTTCGAGCAGGTCGACGACGGCGTGGCTGTCGCTGCCCAGCGAGAGCGGGGAGCCCGCCTCCTGCAGCGCGCGGGCCGGGCCGATGCCGTCGGCCAGGTCCCGCTCGGTGGTCGGGCACATGCACACGCCCGTGCCCGAGTGGCCGAGGAGCCGGATGTCGCCCTGGGTGAGGTGCGTGGCGTGGACGGCCGTGGTGCGCGGGCCGAGCACGCCGTGGTGCGAGAGGAGGGCCGTGGGCGTGAAGCCGTGCGCCTCGACGCAGGCGTCGTTCTCGGCGGTCTGCTCGGACAGGTGCACGTGCAGCGGGGCGTCGCGCTCCTGCGCCCACGCGGCCACGGTCTCCAGCTGGTCCGCGGGCACCGCCCGCACGGAGTGGACGGCCGCGCCGATGCGGGTGTTGCCGTCGCCCTTGAGGGCCGAGGCGCGCTCGGCCCAGAGCTCGGCGGTGCCGTCGCTGAAGCGGCGCTGGTGCTTGTTCGGCGGGGCGCCGAAGCCGGAGGAGAGGTAGCAGGTGTCGAGGAGGGTGATGCGGATGCCGGCCTCGGCGGCGGCCGCGATCAGAGCCTCGCCCATGGCGTTGGGGTTGTCGTAGCGGGCGCCGCCGGGGAGGTGGTGCACGTAGTGGAACTCACCGACGGAGGTGATGCCGGCGAGGGCCATCTCGGCGTAGGCCGCGCGGGCGAGCGCGAAGTAGTTGTCGGGGGTGAGGTTGTCCGCGACGCGGTACATGACGTCGCGCCAGGTCCAGAAGGTCCCTTCGCCCGCCTGGGTGGCTCCGCGCAGGGCGCGGTGGAAGGCGTGGCTGTGGGCGTTGGCCAGGCCGGGCAGCGTGATCCCCCGGAGCGTCACCGCTCCGGGGGGCGGGGCCAGCAGGCCCGGCCGGACGGCCGTGATGCGGCCGTCCGCGCCGGTCTCGATGACCACGCCCGGCTCGACGCCGGTGTCGAGTAGGGCGTGCTCCGCCCAGTAGGTCTGTGCCGTCAGCGACACGCCAGGCCCTCCAGTACGTCGGCGAGTGCGGTCACCCCGGCCAGGCAGTCGCCCTCGGAGGCCGTTTCGGCGGGTGAGTGGGAGACGCCTGTGGGGTTGCGTACGAACAGCATGGCGGTGGGGACGGCTCCGGAGAGGATTCCGGCGTCGTGTCCCGCCCCCGTACCGAGGACGGGAACGCCCGCGCGCCCCTCGTCCCCCGCGCGCCCGCCGGCCCGGTTCAGGATGCGGCCGAGCTCGTCGCGCAGGGCGTGCTCGAACTCCACGACCGGCGTGAACGACTCCCGGGTGATCCGGACGCCGACGCCGTCGCGCTCGCCGCGCTCCACGGCCGCCTTCTCGATCTCGGCGACCACGAGGTCGAGGGTCTCCTGGTCGGCGGCGCGCGAGTCCAGCCAGCCGCGGACCAGGGACGGGATGGCGTTGACGCCGTTCGGCTCGACGCTGATCTTCCCGAAGGTGGCCAGGGCCCCGGCCAGGCGGGCCTTCTTGCGGGCCGCGAGCACGGTGGTGGCGTAGGTCAGCATCGGGTCCCGGCGGTCCTCGATGCGGGTGGTGCCGGCGTGGTTGGCCTCGCCGTGGAAGTCGAACCGCCAGCGGCCGTGCGGCCAGATGGCGGAGGCGATGCCGACGGCCTCGCCGGAGTCGGCCAGGGACCGGCCCTGCTCGACGTGCAGCTCGACGAAGGCGCCGATGCGGGCGAGGCGGTCCGGGTCGGCCCCGATGGCTTCCGGGTCGTGGCCGGCGCGCTCCATGGCCTGCGGCAGGGAGATCCCCTCGGCGTCGCGCAGCGCGTGGGCCTTGTCGAGGCTCAGCTGTCCGGCGGTCAGCCGGGAGCCGACGCAGGCCAGGCCGAAGCGGGCGCCTTCCTCGTCGCCGAAGTTGACGATGGCGAGCGGGCGGGACGGCCGCACGCCGCGGCCGCGGAGCTCGTCGAGGGCGGCGAAGGACGAGACGACGCCGAGCGGTCCGTCGAAGGCGCCGCCGTCGGGGACGGAGTCCAGGTGCGAACCGGTGACGACGGCGTCCCCGGCCCCGGGGTCGCCCAGCCAGGCCCACTGGTTGCCGTTGCGGTCGGTCTCGTAGGCGAGCCCGCGGGACTCCGCCTGGTCGCGGAACCAGGCGCGGCAGTCCGCGTCGGCGCCGGTCCAGGCGAAGCGGCGGTAGCCGCCGGTGCCGGCGTCACGGCCGATGGCGCCGAGGTCGCGCCACATCTCGTGGAAGGACGGCGCCTGCGCGGGGACGGGCGGGGCGGCCGCCGCGTCCGCGACGTCGCTCACGACTCCTCCCGCATCGGGACGCGGACCCCGCGGTCGGCCGCCACCGACTCCGCGATGTCGTACCCCGCGTCGACGTGCCGGATGACGCCCATGCCCGGGTCGTTCGTCAGCACCCGGCGGATCTTCTCGCCGGCGAGCGCCGTGCCGTCGGCGACCGTGACCTGGCCCGCGTGGATCGAGCGGCCCATGCCGACGCCGCCGCCGTGGTGGATCGAGACCCACGAGGCGCCCGAAGCGACGTTGACCATGGCGTTGAGCAGCGGCCAGTCCGCGATCGCGTCCGAGCCGTCCAGCATGGCCTCCGTCTCGCGGTACGGCGAGGCCACGGAGCCGCAGTCGAGGTGGTCGCGGCCGATGACGACCGGTGCGGACAGCTCGCCGCTCGCCACCATGTCGTTGAAGCGCTCGCCCGCGCGGTCCCGCTCCCCGTAGCCCAGCCAGCAGATGCGCGCCGGGAGCCCCTGGAAGTGGACGCGCTCGCCGGCCATCTTGATCCAGCGTGCGAGGGACTCGTTCTCGGGGAACAGGTCGAGGATCGCCCGGTCGGTCGCCGCGATGTCCTTCGGGTCGCCGGAGAGGGCCGCCCAGCGGAAGGGGCCCTTGCCCTCGCAGAAGAGGGGCCGGATGTAGGCCGGGACGAAGCCGGGGAAGTCGAAGGCGCGGGTGTAGCCCGCGAGCTGCGCCTCGCCGCGGATGGAGTTGCCGTAGTCGAAGACCTCGGCGCCGGCGTCCTGGAAGCCGACCATGGCCTCGACGTGCCGGGCCATGGACTCGCGCGCCCGGGTGGTGAAGTCCGCGGGCTTCTCGGCCGCGTACGTGGCCATCTCGTCGAAGGAGACGCCGACGGGCAGGTAGGCGAGGGGGTCGTGGGCGGAGGTCTGGTCCGTGACGATGTCGATGGGCGCGTTCATCGCGAGCAGCTGCGGGACGAGCTCCGCGGCGTTGCCGAGGACGCCGATGGACAGCGGGCGGCGGGCGTCGCGCGCCTCGACGGCCAGCTGCAGCGCGTGGTCGAGCGAGTCGGCCTTCACGTCGAGGTAGCGGTGCTCGATGCGGCGCTCGATGGCGCGCGGGTCGCAGTCGATGCAGATGGCGACGCCGTCGTTCATGGTGACGGCGAGCGGCTGGGCGCCGCCCATGCCGCCGAGACCGGCCGTCAGGGTGATCGTCCCCGCCAGCGTCCCGCCGAACTTCTTCGCGGCCACGGCCGCGAAGGTCTCGTACGTGCCCTGCAGGATGCCCTGCGTGCCGATGTAGATCCACGAGCCGGCCGTCATCTGCCCGTACATGGTCAGGCCGAGGTGCTCCAGGCGGCGGAACTCCTCCCAGTTGGCCCAGTCGCCGACGAGGTTGGAGTTGGCCAGGAGGACCCGCGGCGCCCACTCGTGGGTCTGCATCACGCCGACCGGCCGGCCGGACTGGACGAGCATCGTCTCGTCCTGCTTGAGCGTCTGCAGCGTGCGGACCATGGCGTCGAACGAGCGCCAGTCGCGGGCGGCCTTGCCCGTGCCGCCGTAGACCACGAGCTTGTCGGGGTGCTCGGCCACCTCGGGGTCGAGGTTGTTCTGCAGCATGCGCAGAGCGGCTTCCTGCTGCCACCCCTGCGTGCTCAGCTGGTTGCCTCGCGGCGCTCGTACGGGTCGCGGTCCGGACATGGGGCCCTGCCTCCCTGGCTGCTGCTCTGAATAGAACACTGCACATATTGGGCCGCTGAATAGCTCTAGTCAACGGGTCGCGGGCGACCCGGCGGCCCCGCGGCGCCCGCCCACCCGCCTCAGGGCCGCCACCGCCGCTCCGCGTTCACCTCCGCCACCCTGGCCCGCAGCCGCTCGGCCACGCCGACGGGCTCCAGATCCTCGAGCGAGGCGATCCACTCGCGACTCCCCCCGAAGGCCTTGAGCCGCACCCACGTGGGCGAGGCCGCCAGGGTCACTTCACCGACGCGGTCGCGTCGCGTGTCCAGAACCATCGAGCCCACTTCCAGCTTGTCCAAGTCCATGCCGCCAGGATTGTGCGGCTCGCTGGGACGGGGGAACCTCCGGCAAACCCCACTCAGGGACGTCCTGGAGCGAGTAGAACGTCCCTGGCGAGGGCCAAGCGTTGGGAGCGGGGTGCCAGATATGCGGAATGAGCGATTACGCCTTGCTGTGGCCGCAGGGGGCTGGACGCACGTGACTCTTGCTGCACAGGCAGGCGTAGATCCCAAGACGGTGGAACGCTGGATCAACCTCGGCCGCACGCCACGTCGTGTCACGGCGCTTTCTGTTGCCGAGCTGCTGGGCGAGGATGTCTTCGCGCTCTGGCCGAGGCTGCGGCAACCGAAGGCCGCACGGTCGGTGAGCCCAGAGCTGGTAGCACTTTACGAACGCCGAGCAGACGTTCCCGTATCGGCTTTCGCCGATCTCTTCGCGCAAGCCCGGCAGCGCATCGATGTACTGGTCTACGCCGGGCTCTTCCTGCACGAAGGCTATCCGCGCCTGAGGGAACTGCTGCGCGAACGAGCCTTGGAAGGGTGCACCATTCGCATCGCTGTCGGTGACCCGGACAACCCCAACGTCCGGCAGAGGGGCAGCGAAGAGCGGTTTGGGTATGGCATCGAGTCACGGTGCAGGCTGGCGCTCATGCACTACCTGCCTCTCAGCGGCCTTGCCGGGGTCCAGCTGCGTACGCACGGCGCGACCCTCTACAACAGTCTCTACCGTGCCGATGACCAGTTCTTGGTGAATGCACATGTCTGGGGTGCCAACGCCTACGGTGCGCCGGTGTGGCACCTGCGACGCAACGGCGACGGTGGCATGTTCGACGCATATGCGGAGAGCTTTGATGCCGTGTGGGCAACCGCTGCCCCCGTGCAGGAAGGCTGACAGATGACCCGGACCGAGTTCTACGACGACCCCGCCGCGCCCGAGCCCAACCGCCTCGTCGTGGCCGCGTCCGCCGTCGTGACGGACGGCGAGGGGCGGATCCTGATGCAGCGTCGCGCGGACAGCGGGCTGTGGGCGTTGCCCGGGGGCGGGATGGAGATGGACGAGTCGCTCGTCGGGGCCGCCGTGCGGGAAGTGCGGGAGGAGACCGGACTGGAAGTCGAGGTCACCGGGCTCGTCGGAACGTACACCGACCCCCGGCACGTCATCGCGTACGGCGACGGCGAAGTGCGGCGGCAGTTCAACGTCTGCTTCGCGGCGCGGATCACCGGCGGGACGCTCGCCATGTCGGACGAGTCGACGGAGCTGCGGTTCGTACGGCCCGGTGACGTGCCCGCACTGGACATGCACCACACGCAGCGGCTGCGCGTGCAGCATTTCCTGGAGGGGCGCGAGCGGCCGTACCTCGGCTGAGGTCGCGTCACAATGCCGCGCGCCGCACGGGATCCCCGTGCGGCGCGCGGCAATGTCGGCGGAGGTCGCGGGACCTCACTCCTCGGTCAGCAGGCCTCTGCGCAAGCGCACCAGCGTGCGGGAGAGGAGGCGCGAGACGTGCATCTGGGAGATGCCCAGTTCCTCGCCGATCTCCGACTGGGTCATGTTCGCCACGAACCGCAGGGACAGGATCTTCCGGTCCCGGTGCGGGAGTTCGGCGATCATCGGCTTGAGGGAGGCGACGTACTCGATGCCCTCCAGGCCGTGGTCCTCGTAGCCGATGCGCGCGGCCAGCGTGCCCTCGGCCTCCTCGTCCTGGGACTGGGCCGCGTCCAGGGAGCTCGCCGAGTAGGCGTTGCTGGCGGCCATGCCCTCGACGACCTCGTCCTCGGTCAGGCCGAGGCGTTCGGCGAGTTCGCCGACCGTGGGGGAGCGGTCCAGGGCCTGGGCGAGTTCGTCGCCGGCCTTGGCCAGGTCGATGCGGAGCTCCTGGAGCCGGCGCGGCACGCGCACGGACCAGCTGGTGTCGCGGAAGAACCGCTTGATCTCGCCGATGATCGTCGGCATCGCGAAGGTCGGGAACTCGACGCCGCGGCTGAGCTCGAAGCGGTCGATCGCCTTGATGAGGCCGATCGTGCCGACCTGGACGATGTCCTCCATCGGCTCGCTGCGCGAACGGAACCGGGCGGCGGCGAACCGCACGAGCGCGAGGTTCAGCTCGACCAGCGTGTTGCGTACGTAGGCGTATTCGTGCGTGCCCTCTTCGAGCGCCTCCAGGCGGGCGAAGAGCGTCTTCGACAGGGCCCGGGCGTCCTGCGGGGCCATCTCGCCGGGGGGCGTGCGGCCGGTTTCGCCGAACTCGTCGTATTGGGACCCGTCGTAAGCGGGCAGGGACTGGGGCAGGGGTGCCGACGACGCCGTACGCGGTTCCGTGTGCGTTTCGTCGAGCCGGGGTGACATGGTCTCCTCCATCATTCTCGGCATATGGCTGCCGATGCCGTCGCGTCGTGCTGCGGTGAGCGGCGCCTCCAAAGCCGTTCGTGGCGGATGTCGTCCTACTAGCCCTACCTGCCCGCACCCGGACATCGCAAGTGCCGGATGTCCGGATATGTGCATAATGCCGGACCTTTGGCTACCGAACGCCGTAGGGAAGGCGTAGTGTTCTCGAAGCGCCACGCAGGCACACCGAGAAGGGATGCGCATGGATCGCGGGATGGTCGGCAGCGCGAAGGGCCGGCTGAATGTAGCCGTCCGGCGGGACGGATCGAGCGCGATCGTGACGCCGGTGGGTGAGCTCGATCACCACACGGCGGATGTGCTGCGTGAGCCCCTGGAGGCCGCCATCGCGGACGGCGCCGTGCGAGTGGTCCTGGACTGCTCCCAGCTGGACTTCTGCGACTCCACCGGCCTCAACGTGCTCCTCGGTGCCCGGCTGCAGGCCGAGGCCGCCGGCGGCGGAATCCACCTGGCTGCGATGCAGCCCGTGGTCGCCCGGGTCTTCGAGATCACCGGCGCCGAAGCCGTCTTCACCGTGCACGACACGCTCGACGCCGCGCTCGCCGGCTGAGCCCCCGCATCGGCACCCGTCCTGTGTGTTACGCAAACGTTATCCGGGCCCGGTCCGGATCCACGTCCTGCAGTTGTATGCATCACAGGATCGTCACTCAAGAAGTGGGTGTTCTCACGAATCGGTCGGGCAGGAGTCTGCTGAATCCGTTCCGTGCGTCCGACGTGTCCGCCCGTCCTACGTTCGTCCTACGTTCCGTTCTGAATCGGTGAATCGGTGAGGTGAAGCGCTGATGAGCACCACCCGGCCGTGCCCTCCGCCGGGCGACCCCGGTCCGGGGGCGGACGGCGCCGCCTCGTCCGGCGCACCGTCGCCGGACGGGCCTCCGTCGTACGCACGCTCCGAGCCGGGCTCCCCGCCGGGCGGCGGTGCGCGCCGGCTGCGCCTCGTCGGGGTCAGCGGCGCCGTGCCGATGTCCCGTGACTTCACCCGGCAGGCGCTCTACGACTGGGGCTGGCTGCCGGCCGCCGGTGCCGACCACCGCGCCGCGGCGGAAGACGTCCTCCTCGTCGTCTCCGAGCTCGTCACCAACGCCTGCCTGCACGCCGACGGGCCCGAGGAGCTGCGCGTCAGCTGCGCCGGCAAGGTGCTGCGCCTGGAGGTCGTCGACCTCGGCGCCGGCACCCCCGCCCCCCGCACCCCGCACCGGGCCGGGCGGCCCGGCGGCCACGGGATGTTCATCGTGCAGCGGCTCTGCCTGGACTGGGGCGTCGTGCGGAACGAGAGCGGGGCCGGGAAGACGGTCTGGGCGGAGCTGGCCGCGCCGGGCTAGGCCGGTTCGTTCTCCGCCGCCTCTTCCGCCTCCGCCTCCGCCTCCTACTCCTCGCTTCCTCCTCTCTCGTCACTTCTCTCTTGGCTTCCGCCTCTCCTTCTCTTCCTTCCTCAAGGTCCCCGGCGTACTGTCTGCGCCCGATCTGATGTGCCGTCAGTAGCGCTCGGCTTCCGGTTGCGCTCGGTCGCGGCACCGGACGAGAGGGGAACCAGAGGTGTCCCACGAGGTGTCCCGCACTCCACGCCGCGCACTCGCCGTCGCCGTGACCCTCGCCGGCGGGGCCGTCCTGCTCGGCGCCCCGGCCGCGCACGCCGTCACGATCGACGTCGCCTACGCGTGCAAGACCCCCATCGGCGACAAGAGCGCCGTCTCGCCCATCGACATCAAGGGCGTCGCGGACGGCAGTTCGTACAAGCTGACCATGTCCTTCGAGAAGGGCGTCTCCTCCAGCCCCATCGAGCTCGGCAAGGGTGCGATGAAGCCGAGCGCCGTCATCAAGCTGGGCGGCGCCGACAGCGGCACCGTGGCCGTCTCCGGGCCGGCCAACGCGGAGCCGATACCCGCCAACACGCCGATCAAGATCAGCGACCTGTCCGGGACGTACACCCCGAAGAAGAGCGGCAGCGTGACCTTCACCGCCTCCACGCTGACCATTTCGGCGCTGGGGACGACCACGACCTGCACGCCCACGAACGATCCGAAGCCGTCGCTGACGCTTGAGGTCAAGGGGGACGGCGGGACGGGATCCGGAGGGTCCTCCTCTACGGGGGGATCGTCCAGTGGCGGTTCTGCGAGTGGGGGGTCCACGAGTGGGGGGTCCACGAGTGGGGGTTCCGCGAGTGGGGGTTCCGCGAGTGGGGGTTCCTCCAGCGGCGGTTCCGCTACGGGCGGCTCGTCGTCCACCGGCGGTTCCGCCTCCACCGGCGGCGGTCAGCTTCCCCAGACCGGGCCCGCCGACTCCACCGTCGCCCTCGGCACCCTCGGCGGCACCGTCCTCCTCACCGGCATCGCCGGCACCCTCTGGCTGACCCGGCGCCGCCGCGCCGGCGCCCGCTGAGGCAGCCGCCTTGCACCGCCGTCCCGTCCGCCGTCTCGTGACGGCCCTCGTCCCGGCGCTCCTCTGCGTGCCCGCCGGGCCCGTCGCCCCGGCCGCCCTCGCCGCCGGTGACCGGACCTGGTCGGCCGCGCCCGCCCCCGCCGGCACGGAGGCGCCCGGACCGGACGACAGGACGTCGTTCTACCTGGAGGGCGCCCCCGGCGCCGTGCTCGCCGACAAGCTGTCCCTCGTCAACCCGGCGAACCGCCCCCTCTCCCTGGAGCTCCGGGCGTCCGGGCCCTGGATCTCCCTCGCCCGGCGGCAGGTGCGGGTGCCCGCCCGCACCCGCGCCGACGTCCCGCTCACCGTGACGGTCCCCGGCGGCACCGAGGCCCGCGACCGCTCCGGGGCCGTGGTCGTCAGCGGAGAGGGCCGGGACGTACGCGTACGGGTCGCGCTGCGGGTCAGCGGGCCGCCTGCGCCGCCTGCGCTGCCCGCGCTCGCCGTCGAGAACGTCCGGGTGAGCGGGGCGGGCGGCGGGCGCGGCGCGGTCATCCGGTACGCGGTCGTCAACCGCGGCAACACGGTGCTGGCCCCGCGCCTCGCCATCCGCGCCGACGGGATCTTCGGGACGGTCCTCCGCCGTACGGTCGGTGACGCGACCGGCACGCTGCCGCCGGGGCACGTGGTGCAGCGGGTGGAGCGCTGGGCGGACGCGCCGCGGGTGGACTCCGTGACGGTGCGGGTGACGGCCACGGCGGCGGACGGGGTGCGGGCGAGCGGGGCCGGGTCGTATACGCCGGGGCGGTGGGTGCTGCCGGGCGTGGGCGGCGGGGTCGCCGCGTTGGTGTGGTGGTTCGTGCGGCGGCGGTCCGGGTGACCGGCCGCGTCGTGGGCCGGCGCCGGGGCCTCCGGGGCAGGGTCCTGGACTGTATATTTACGGCGCCCCCCGCCCCTGCGCCCGCTCACCCGGCACCTGGCGCCGCAAATACACGTCAGCGTCCAGGACCCTGCCCCTGCGGCCCCGGCGCCTCCCTGGTCGCCCTTCTGCTGGCCGTCTTCGTTCTCCTGTCCTCTGCAGGCGCCGCTGTGGCCGATGGTGGTCCGCCCAGGCTCTCCCTGGATCGGTCGGAGGCCGGGAAAGGCAGCACGGTCGTGGTGCAGGGGGAGGGGTGGCGGCCGTCGGCGTTGCTCACTCTGCTCGTGTGCGGGCAGGACATGGTGGGTGGCACCAACGATTGCGCCAATGCGGACGGGCGGACGGTCACTACAGGGAGTGACGGGCGCTTCCGGAGAGAGGTCTCCGTTGCTGAGCCGCCCCGGCCCTGTCCTTGTGTGGTGCACGTCGCCACGGTCATGGGTGGTGCCCAAGCTGCTGACGTCCCGCTCGTCGTCGCCGGGCACCCCGTTGCCCCCGTGCCCTCCGGCGCCCGGCTGGGCGTGCTAGCCGCACGGCTGGAAGGCTCCAGCGGGCTGCTCACCTGGTTCGGGGCGCCACCGGCCCGGCGGCTGGTGGTCACCGTGGGGAACCTCGGTACCGGGGCCGTCAAGGACCCCGTCTTCCGCATCGGCACCGCGCGGGGCGTCCTCGCGCCCTCCTGGGAGGAGCGGAAGTGGCGCGGCACCATCCCCGCCGGGCAGCGCGGCCGCATCGCCTTCGACGTCGAGCTCGCCGCGGGGGCTCACGGGCCCTACGAGGTGTCGATGGAGTACGGCGGCAAAGTGCTCGTCACGGAGCCCTGGGACGTCGCCCGGCCCTGGGGAGTGACGCTGTTCTGGGTGCTGCTGGGGGGCGTGGTGGCCGTCGGGCTGTTCCGGGTGGGGATGGCCGTCGTCGACCGGCTGCGGCCGCCGCCTCCTGCCCGGGGGGACGGGGTTCCTCCGGCTCTTCCCTGGTTCAGCCCCGGGACCGTGCCGCCTCCCGAATGAACGAGGGCCCCCGGCGCGTTCTCGCGCCGGGGGCCCTGTGCGTCCTGCTCCTGAGCGGTCCTTAGCGGACGTCGCCCATCTGTCCCTCGATCTTCTTGCGGGACATCCACACCGCGAAGCCGGCCAGGACGGCGGCTCCCGCCTGTCCGAGGATCACGCCGACACCGTTCAGGTCGACCTTGGCCTCGGCCAGCAGCGTCATGGTGCAGTCACCCGCGGTCACCGCGAGGAACCAGACGCCCATCATCTGGCTCGCGTACTTCTGCGGCGCCATCTTGGTGGTGAGCGACAGGCCGACCGGGGAGAGGCACAGCTCGCCCATGGTCTGGATGCCGTAGATCATCAGCAGCCAGGCGGGGCTGACCTTCGTGCCGTCGGCGGCCATCCCCATCGGGATGGCGAAGACGAAGAACGAAGCACCGATGATGACCATGGCCATGGCGAACTTGACCGTGGTGCTCGGCTCCCGGTTGGTGCGGGCGAGCCACAGCCACATCCAGGCGAAGACCGGGGCCAGGGCCATGACCCACAGCGGGTTCACCGACTGGAACACCGTCGACGCGAAGCCGATGCCGAAGATGTTGTCCGCGGTCTTCTTCTCGGCGAAGGTCGACATCGTCGAACCGGCCTGGTCGAAGATCATCCAGAACACGGCGGCGGCGACGAAGAACCAGATGTAGCCGCTGACCTTGGTCTGCTCGCTCGCGGTCAGTTCCTTGTCGCGCTTGATGCGGGTCAGGACCGTGATGGGGACGATCATGCCGACCAGCGCGAGCGGGATGGTGGCCCACTTCTGCGTGAAGTGGCCGGTGCCCGCGACGACGCCGTAGAACGCGGCCGCGACGGCCAGCCAGAAGAACGCCTTGAGGAGCGTCGACTTGCGCTCCGCGGCCGTCAGCGGCTTCGGGACGACGCTGCTCTGCGGGCTGAGGTGGCGGGTGCCCCACAGGAAGAAGAGCAGACCGAGGCCCATGCCGACCGCGGCGATCGCGAAGCCCAAATGCCAGTTGACCTTCTGGCCGACGGTGCCGATGACGAGCGGCGCGGCGAAGGCGCCGGTGTTGACACCGATGTAGAAGATCGTGAAGCCGCCGTCGCGGCGCGGGTCCTGCGGGCCGTCGTAGAGGTGGCCGACCATCGTGGAGATGTTGGCCTTCAGCAGGCCCGAGCCGATCGCCACCAGCGCGAGGCCGGCGAAGAAGGTCGGCTTGCCGGGGATGGCCAGGGTCAGGTGACCGGCCATGATGACGGTCGCCGCGATGGCGACCGTCTTGCGCGGGCCCCAGACGCGGTCGCCGAACCAGCCGCCGGGCATGGCCAGCAGGTAGACCATCGCCACGTAGACGGAGTAGATGGCCACCGAGCTCGCCTCGGGCATGGCCAGACCGCCGCCCTGGCTGTTGGGCTTCGCGTCCGGACCGCCGGCGATCAGGTAGACGACGAGGAGGGCGCGCATGCCGTAGTAGCTGAAGCGCTCCCACATCTCCGTCATGAAGAGGGGGGCCAGGCCGCGGGGGTGGCCGAGGAAGGTCTTGCCGCCGGAAACGGGAGAGGTCATCTCCTGCTCGGCCGCACCCTTCGTCAGGCTGGACGCCATGTCGATCCTTGTGTGCTCGGGACGCGCGGGTGCAGCTCCTACGCGCCCGGGTGGGGGTTGGCCGGCACCGGATCACCGCGCGCCCGCCCCCCGCGCCCGGGGGGTCGCTCCCTCTCCTCCGAGGGACCGGCAGGACGGCCGTGACCGGGATCCACGTCCCCGCGCACCTTCGCGCGACGGACCCGGCCGCCAGGTCATTCACTGGATAACAAGACTGGGGTATCCAGTCCTGTGCACAACAGAGACCTCCGGCGCGCCGAAAACGATCCGAAGGTCCCCCCTGTAGCTACAGACTGCTGGTCACCATACGTCACACCCCGCCCGGAAACGGAAGGAGTTGAGACGGGGATCACAGGGGATCGGGGAACCGTTTCCGGACCCTCAAAGGTCCAGACCGGGCTGTCAAGGGTTGCCGCCGGTAGCTTCCGGTACGCCTCTGACGTGGGCCCGAGCGGACTACCATCTGTCCATGACCCGAGTACTGCTCGCCGAGGATGACGCATCCATCTCGGAGCCGCTCGCACGCGCGCTGCGCCGCGAGGGGTATGAGGTGGAGGTACGAGAAGACGGTCCCACGGCGCTGGACGCCGGGCTCAAGGGAGGGGTGGACCTGCTCGTCCTCGACCTCGGGCTGCCCGGCATGGACGGACTGGAGGTCTGCCGCCGGCTGCGCACCGAGGGCCACGGCTTCCCGGTCCTCGTGCTCACCGCCCGGGCCGACGAGGTGGACACCGTGGTCGGCCTGGACGCCGGTGCCGACGACTACGTCACCAAGCCCTTCCGCCTCGCCGAACTGCTGGCCCGCGTCCGGGCCCTGCTGCGGCGCGGCACCGTCGAGGCCCACCAGCAGCCGCCCGCCACGCACGGCGTCCGGATCGACGTCGAGTCGCACCGCGCCTGGATGGGCGACGAGGAACTGCAGCTGACGGCGAAGGAGTTCGACCTGCTGCGCGTGCTCGTCCGGGACGCGGGGCGCGTCGTCACCCGCGATCAGCTGATGCGCGAGGTCTGGGACACCACGTGGTGGTCCTCCACCAAGACCCTCGACATGCACATCTCCTGGCTGCGCAAGAAGCTCGGCGACGACGCCGCCAACCCCCGCTACATCGCCACCGTGCGGGGCGTCGGGTTCCGCTTCGAGAAGAGCTGAGTCCGGCCGCCGGGCGGGCCGCACAGGCCCGTCCGGCGGGACCAGCATTCGTACCACCCCGCCCGGAGGGCAACCCGTGCGCCGCCGACTGATCAATTCCACGCTGGCCGTCGTCCTCGTCGTGATCGCCGTCTTCGGCATCTCGCTCGTCATCGTCGAGACCCGCACGATCGAGAGCAGCGCCCAGGAGAGCGTGCAGTCCGAGGCCGTGCGGCTCGTCAGCATCGTCGACAGCCGGCTCGTCGGGGGCGAGCGGGTCGAGTCCGGGATCCTCAGCGAGCAGATCACCGCCGACCGCTACGCCCGGATCGAGATCCCCGGGCGCGCGCCGATCGAGATCGGGGACCGGCCCGAGGGCGGTGTCATCGCCGATGCGCGCAAGGGCGAGCAGGGCGAGCTCGTCCGCGTCGAGGAGTCCCGCTCCACCGTCAGCCGCGAGGTCGGCCGCACCCTGCTGGTGATCCTCGCGGTGGCGCTGCTCGCCGTCGTCGCCGCGGTCTTCCTGGCCGTGCGGCAGGCCAACCGGCTCACCGCCCCGCTCACCGACCTCGCCGAGACCGCCGAGCGGCTGGGCTCCGGCGACCCCAGGCCCCGCCACCGCCGCTACGGCGTGCCCGAGCTGGACCGGGTCGCCGACGTGCTGGACAGCAGCGCCGAGCGCATCGCGCGGATGCTCACCGCCGAGCGCCGGCTGGCCGCGGACGCCTCGCACCAGCTGCGGACGCCCCTGACGGCGCTGTCCATGCGGCTGGAGGAGATCACGCTCACCGACCAGCCGGAGACCGTCAAGGAGGAGGCGACGATCGCCCTCACCCAGGTCGAGCGGCTGACCGACGTCGTCCAGCGGCTGCTGACCAATTCCCGCGACCCCAAGTCCAGCTCGGCCGTCACCTTCGACCTGGACGAGGTCATCAAGCAGCAGATCGAGGAGTGGCGCCCCGCCTCGCGCAGCGAGGGCCGCGCCATCGTCCGCTCGGGCAAGCAGGGGCTGCGGGCCGTGGGCACGCCGGGCGCCGTCGCCCAGGTCCTCGCCACCCTCATCGAGAACTCGCTGATGCACGGCGACGGCACCGTCGCCCTGCGCACCCGCGTCACCGGCAACCAGGCCGTCGTGGAGGTCACGGACGAGGGCCCGGGGGTGCCGCCGGACCTGGGCGCGCGGGTCTTCGAGCGCACCGTCAGCGGGCGGAACTCCACCGGGCTGGGGCTCGCGGTCGCCCGGGACCTCGCCGAGGCCGACGGCGGGCGCCTGGAGCTGCTCCAGGGCAACCCGCCGGTCTTCGCGCTCTTCCTCAGCCGCGAGGCGGACGAGTCGGAGGAGCTTCTCTGACGCCCTCCGGAGGCCCGTCGCCCACGGCGTCTACTTACGGGCACCCACGGCGTCTACTTACGGGCCTCCGCGGGCTCGGCAGGGGCCGCCAGGAACGATTCGGCAGTCTCCACGGCCTCCCGCGCCGGCAGCGCGCGGAAGACCCACGTGCGGTAGGACCAGAAGCGGAAGACCGTCCCTATCCCCAGGCCGATGACGTTCTTCGCGATGTTGTCCGCGAGCGGGGACGTCAGGCCGAAGCCGTAGTGCGAGAGGGCCAGGATGCCGTTCTCGATGATCAGGCCGGCGCCGCTGAAGAGCAGGAACAGGCTCATCTCGCGGCTGCGCCGGCTCCGCTCGCAGTCGCGGTAGGTCCAGTAGCGGTTGCCGACGTAGTTGGTGGCGATCGCCACGGCCGTGGCGATCACGCCCGAGCGGACCACCGCGAGGTGGAAACCGTGGACGCAGATGTTGAACACGAGGAAGTTGACTACGAACCCGATGGCCCCGACCGCGCCGAACTTCGCGATTTCGCGGGCCAGCCGCTCCAGCCGGGAACGCACTGCGCGCCGTTGACTCATGAGATCGTCAGGCTCCGTTGAATGGGCGTCTTGGGGCGTGGGGCAGCTTTCATGCTATCGAGCGGTCTCCGCCGCCGATGGGCGGAGTCGGTGAACGCGAGACGAACGCGAGTCATATCGGCCAGGGGGGCACACGCCGCCTTTTCGGATGATCCTCCGAACACGGTCCGGGGCGGTTCCCTCGTACGGATACCCTGGTGGCGTGACGTTCCCGGTAGTCGGCATGGTCGGCGGCGGCCAGCTCGCCCGCATGACCCACGAGGCGGGCATCCCCCTCGGCATCAAGTTCAAGCTGCTCAGCGATACTCCGCAGGACTCGGCGGCCCAGGTGGTCAGCGATGTCGTCATCGGCGACTACCGCGACCTGGAAACCCTTCGTGCTTTCGCACAAGGGTGTGACGTGATCACCTTCGATCACGAGCACGTGCCGACCGAGCACCTCCGGGCCCTGGAGGCCGACGGGATTCCCGTCCGCCCCGGGCCCGACGCATTGGTGCACGCCCAGGACAAGGGCGTGATGCGGGCCAGGCTCGACGCGATCGGGGTGCCGTGCCCGCGGCACCGCCTCGTCGAGGACCCCGCCGATGTGGAGCGCTTCGCCGCGGAGGGCGACGGTTTCCCCGTTGTCCTGAAGACCGTACGCGGCGGATACGACGGAAAGGGGGTTTGGATCGTCCGCAGCGCAGAAGAGGCGGGTGAACCGTTTCGCGCGGGCGTGCCCGTCCTCGCGGAGGAGAAGGTCGCCTTCGTCCGCGAGCTCGCGGCGAACGTCGTCCGCTCCCCGCACGGCCAGGCCGTCTCCTACCCCGTCGTCGAGTCCATCCAGGTCGACGGCGTCTGCGACACGGTGATCGCCCCCGCGCCCGGCCTCTCCGCCGAGCTGTCCGCGCAGGCGCAGGAGCTCGCCCTGAAGGTCGCCAAGGAGCTCGGCGTCGTCGGCCACCTCGCCGTGGAGCTGTTCGAGACCGCCGACGGCCGCATCCTCGTCAACGAACTCGCGATGCGCCCGCACAACTCCGGCCACTGGACCCAGGACGGCGCGGTCACCTCGCAGTTCGCCAACCACGTGCGCGCCGTGCTCGACCTGCCGCTCGGCGACCCCCGCCCGCGCGCCAAGTGGACCGTCATGGCCAACGTGCTCGGCGGCGACTACCCCGACATGTATTCCGCATATCTCCATTGCATGGCGCGCGACCCGGGCCTGAAGATCCATATGTACGGCAAGGACGTCAAGCCCGGCCGCAAGGTCGGACACGTCAACACCTACGGCGACGACCTGGCGGACGTGCGCGAGCGCGCGAGCCACGCCGCCGGATATCTGCGAGGAACGATCACGGAATGACTGGCTCCCCCGCCGCCGGCCCGGTCGTCGGCATCGTCATGGGCTCCGACTCCGACTGGCCCGTCATGGAAGCCGCCGCCAAGGCCCTGGACGAGTTCGAGATCCCCTACGAGGTCGACGTCGTCTCCGCGCACCGGATGCCGCGCGAGATGGTCACCTACGGGGAGCGGGCCGCCGGCCGCGGCCTCAAGGCGATCATCGCCGGCGCGGGCGGCGCCGCCCACCTGCCCGGCATGCTCGCCTCCGTCACCCCCCTGCCGGTGATCGGGGTGCCCGTCCCGCTGAAGTACCTGGACGGCATGGACTCCCTGCTCTCCATCGTCCAGATGCCCGCCGGGGTGCCGGTCGCCACCGTCTCCGTCGCCGGAGCCCGCAACGCCGGCCTGCTGGCCGTCCGCATGCTCGCCGCGCACGACGCCGACCTGCTCGCCCGCATGCAGCACTTCCAGGACGAGCTCAACGAACAGGCCACGGACAAGGGCAGGCGGCTGCGCGCGAAGGTGCAGGGCGCCACCGGCTTCGGTTTCGGCAAGTGACCCGGGGAGCGACGATGACGGACCAGCTGCTGGACCGCGCCCGCGAGCTCCTCGCCGTCCACCCCGTCGCCGACGGCCACAACGACCTGCCCTGGGCCCTGCGCCAGCAGGTCCGCTACGACCTCGACCGGCGCGACATCGCCCGGGACCAGAGCGCCACCGGGCTCCACACCGACCTGCCGCGGCTGCGGGCCGGCGGGGTCGGAGCCCAGTTCTGGTCCGTGTACGTCCGCACCGACCTCGCCGGGGACGAGGCGGTCAGCGCCACGCTCGAACAGATCGACCTCGTACGGCAGCTGGCCGACCGCTACCCCGGCGAGCTCCGGCTCGCCCTCACCGCCGACGACATGGAGGCGGCGCGGGCCGAGGGGCGCATCGCCTCCCTGATGGGCGCCGAGGGCGGGCACAGCATCAACTGCTCCCTGGCCACGCTGCGGGCGCTGCACCGGCTCGGCGTGCGCTACATGACGCTCACCCACAACGACAAGGTCCCCTGGGCCGACTCGGCGACCGACGCCCCCGCCGCGGGCGGGCTCACCCGCTTCGGCGAGGAGGTCGTGCGCGAGATGAACCGCGTCGGCATGCTCGTCGACCTCTCGCACGTCTCCGACGACACGATGCGGGACGCGCTGCGGGTGAGCGAGGCGCCGGTGATCTTCTCGCACTCGTCGGCGCGGGCCGTCTGCGACCACCCGCGCAACGTTCCGGACGACGTGCTCGGCGCGCTCGCCGCGAACGGGGGCGTGGCCATGGCCACCTTCGTGCCGAAGTTCATCCTGCCGGAGGCCGTCGCCTGGACCCGGGCCGCCGACGAGAACCTGCGGGCGCACGGCCTGCACCACCTCGACACCTCGCCGCGGGCGATGGAGCTGCACCGCGCCTTCGAGGCGGAGCACCCGCGGCCGATCGCCACGGCGTCGACGGTCGCCGACCACCTCGACCACATGCGGGAGGTCGCCGGCGTCGACCACATCGGCATCGGCGGCGACTTCGACGGCACGGCCTTCACCCCGTCCGACCTCGCCGACGTCTCCGGCTACCCCCACCTCATCGCCGAACTCCTGCGACGGGGCTGGTCGGCCGCGGACCTGGCGAAGCTGACGTGGCAGAACGCGGTACGGGTGCTGCGGGACGCGGAGTCCACTGCGCGGAGCCTCTCCGCGGTCCGGGGCCCGTCGATCGCCACGATCGACACCATGGACGCCCCGACAACGCCCTGAGACAGGGCCTCACCTGCCCGGCACCGTGCACAGGTGTGGTGAGCCGGTCCTTACCCGCTCCTGCACAGGCGCCGTGAGGCCGGCCTCGCCCATCCGCCGCCGCGGCGCTCAGCCACCACGGCGCGGCCCGGCGGTGCCGCACCGGGCCCCGCCCGTGGGACTGGGCAGCCGTCAGGCGCGAGGGCGGCCCATCGCGCGGAAAGTCCAGCCCGCCTCGCGCCACGCCGCCGCGTCCAGCGCGTTGCGGCCGTCGATCAGGTGGCGCTCCGTGACGACCGCGCCGACCGCCGCCGGGTCGAGCTCCCGGAACTCGCCCCACTCGGTCAGGTGCAGCACGACCCGCGCGCCCCGGCACGCCTCCAGCGCGCTCGGCGCGTAGGCCAGGGTCGGGAAGAGGCGCCGCGCGTTCTCCATGCCCTTCGGGTCGTAGACGGTGACCTGGCCGCCCTGCAGGTGTATCTGCCCGGCGACGTTGAGCGCGGGGGAGTCGCGGACGTCGTCCGAGTCCGGCTTGAACGTCGCGCCGAGCACGGCGACCCGCTGCCCGAGGAAGCTGCCGCCGACCGCCTCGCGCGCCAGCTCCACCATGTGCGCCCGGCGGCGCATGTTGATGGAGTCGACCTCGCGGAGGAAGGTCAGCGCCTGGTCCGCGCCGAGCTCGCCGGCCCGGGCCATGAAGGCGCGGATGTCCTTGGGCAGGCAGCCGCCGCCGAAGCCGACGCCGGCGCGCAGGAACTTCTTGCCGATGCGGTCGTCGTGGCCGATGGCCTCGGCCAGCTTCACCACGTCGCCGTCGGCGGCCTCGCACACCTCGGCCATGGCGTTGATGAAGGAGATCTTCGTCGCGAGGAAGGAGTTCGCGGCGGTCTTGACCAGCTCGGCGGTCGGGTAGTCGGCGACGACGAAGGGCGTGCCCTCACCGATCGGCCCGGCGTACACCTCGCGCAGCAGCTTCTCGCCCCGCTCGCCGGAGACGCCGACGACGATGCGGTCGGGGTGCAGGGTGTCCCGGACGGCGAAGCCCTCGCGCAGGAACTCGGGGTTCCAGGCCAGCTCGACCTCGTCGCCGGCCGGGGCCAGCTCGGTGAGCAGCCGCGCGAGCCGCGCGGCGCTGCCGACGGGGACGGTGGACTTGCCGACGACGAGCGCGGGCCGGTGCAGCACGGCGGCGAGGGAGGTGACGGCGGCGTCGACGTAGGACATGTCGCACGCGTACTCGCCGTGCTTCTGCGGAGTGTTCACGCAGACGAAGTGGACGTCGCCGAACTCGCCGACCTCCTCCCAGGAGGTCGTGAAGCGCAGCCGCCCGGTCGAGCCCTCCAGCCCGGCCACGTGCTTCTGCAGCAGCTCCTCCAGGCCCGGCTCGTACATCGGGACCTTGCCGCGCCCGAGCATTTCGATCTTCCCGGGGTCCACGTCCAGGCCCAGCACCTCGAAGCCGAGCTCGGCCATGGCCGCGGCATGGGTGGCGCCGAGGTAGCCGGTGCCGATCACGGTGATCCTGGGGGCCATGCGTGCTCCATGTGCTGACGGGCGGGACTGCGGTGCCCGAGCATAGTCGGGCCCCGAGCAGGGAAGGAGCGGGGTGGACGGCGGTACGGGCGGGCCCGGTGGAGCGCTGTCGGCAAGCTCACGTATCCGTGTCCCGGGGCCGCCCCTAGAATCAGGGTTACTAAACGGTAGTTAACTCTGGGGAGTACGCCTTGGCGGGAAACACGGACTTCGACCTCTACCGGCCGTCCGAGGAGCACGACGAGCTGCGCAAGGTCGTGCGCCAGCTCGCCGAGGAGAAGATCGCCCCGCACGCCGCCGCGGTGGACGAGGAGGCCCGCTTCCCCCAGGAGGCGCTGGACGCCCTCGTCGCCACGGACCTGCACGCGGTGCACGTCCCCGAGGAGTACGGCGGCGCCGGTGCCGACGCCCTCGCCACGGTGATCGTCATCGAGGAGGTCGCCCGCGTCTGCGTGTCGTCCTCGCTGATCCCCGCGGTCAACAAGCTGGGCTCGCTCCCGGTGATCCTCTCCGGCTCCGAGGAGCTGAAGAAGAAGTACATGGGCCCGCTCGCCAAGGGCGACGCGATGTTCTCGTACTGCCTCAGCGAGCCCGACGCGGGCTCGGACGCGGCCGGCATGAAGACCCGCGCCGTGCGCGACGGCGACTTCTGGGTCCTCAACGGCGTCAAGCGCTGGATCACCAATGCCGGCGTCTCCGAGTACTACACGGTCATGGCCGTGACCGACCCCGAGAAGCGCTCCAAGGGCATCTCGGCCTTCGTCGTGGAGAAGGGCGACGAGGGCGTCTCCTTCGGCGCCCCGGAGAAGAAGCTCGGCATCAAGGGCTCCCCGACCCGCGAGGTCTACCTCGACAACGTCCGCATCCCCGCCGACCGCATGATCGGCGCGGAGGGCACGGGCTTCGCCACCGCGATGAAGACCCTGGACCACACCCGCATCACCATCGCCGCCCAGGCCCTCGGTGTCGCCCAGGGCGCGCTCGACTACGCCAAGGGCTACGTCCAGGAGCGCAAGCAGTTCGGCAAGCCGATCGCCGACTTCCAGGGCGTCCAGTTCATGCTCGCCGACATGGCGATGAAGATCGAGGCGGCCCGCCAGCTCACCTACGCGGCGGCCGCCAAGTCCGAGCGCGGCGACGCCGACCTCACCTTCCAGGGCGCGGCCGCCAAGTGCTTCGCCTCGGACGTCGCCATGGAGGTCACCACGGACGCCGTCCAGCTCCTCGGCGGCTACGGCTACACCCGTGACTACCCGGTGGAGCGCATGATGCGCGACGCGAAGATCACGCAGATCTACGAGGGCACGAACCAGGTCCAACGCATCGTCATGGCGCGCAACCTGCCGAAGTAGCCGGACGCCGCCGGGCATCACCGTCGCGGCCGGTCGCCGTTGCGGCGGGCAGAAAAGTGCCCGGCACCTTTCTGCCCCCGTACGGGCGTACGCCGCTGGCGGGCGGGCACCCCGGAGCCGATCCTTGTGACGAGGACGTCCGTAATCGCCCCCCGCCTGGAGGCACCGCCATGCCCGACGTCACCGGCCCGTACGCGCCCGGCACCCCCTGCTGGGTGGACCTCATGGTCCCCGACCAGCAGGCGGCGCTCGACTTCTACCGCGACCTGTTCGGCTGGCAGGCAGAGGTGGGCCCGCCCGAGACCGGCGGGTACGCGGTCTGCGAGCTGGACGGCAAGCCCGTCGCCGGGATCATGGCGGCGATGAACCCGGACGGCAGCAAGCCGGACCCGATGCCCCCGGCCGTGTGGACCACCTACCTGGCGACTGCCGACGCGGACGCCACGCAGTCCCGGATCGTCAGCAACGGCGGCACGGTGATGATGTCCGCCATGGACGTCATGACCATCGGCCGGATGGCCGTGGCCGCCGACCCGACCGGCGCCGTCTTCGGCCTGTGGCAGGCGCGCGACTTCGCGGGCGCGAAGATCGTCAACGAGCCCGGCGCCGTGATCTGGAACGAGCTCAACACCAGCGACACCGCCACCGCCTCCGGCTTCTACGCCAAGGCGCTCGGCATCAAGGCCGCCCCCATGGAGGGGGCCACCGGCTACTTCTCGCTGGAGGTGGACGGCCGCATGGTCGGCGGTCTGCAGGGGCTCGCGAGCATCGACGGCATCCCGCCGGACACGCCCTCGCACTGGCTGACGTACTTCTCCGTGGACGACACCGACAGCACGGTCGACGCGCTCGTGCGCGCCGGCGGCAACGTCCTCAAGCCGCCGTTCGACATGATGGCGGGCCGGATGGCCGTCGTGCAGGACCCGCAGGGCGGCACGTTCGCCGTCATCAATGCCGCGGAGCCCGGCCAGTAGTCCGCAGACCGCAGTCCGCAGAGGATCCCCGGCCGGGCCCCGTGTCCGTCACTTGTCGGCGACGGTGACCTTCTCGTCCTTCTTCAGCTGGCCGAAGAGCTGCCCGGCCTTGGCCATGTCCCACTTCACGGCCACCCCGTCGCTGGGCGTGGGCAGGTTCGGGTTCGCGATCGGGACGGTCATCTGCTTGCCGTCGCCGCCCGTGACGCCCTTCATCGCCCAGAACATGTCCATCAGGTCGAACAGCCCCATGTCCTTGTCGACGATGAGCGTGTCGAGCCCCGAACCGATCACCGGGTAGAGGCGGAAGGGGTTGAGGACGGTCGCGGGCGAGGCCGCCTGCTTCGCGAGCGTGTTCAGGAACTTCTGCTGGTTGCGCATCCGGCCCAGGTCCTGGTCGGCCTCCTGGTGGCGCTGGCGGACGAACGCCAGCGACTGGGCGCCGTTCAGCTCCTGGCAGCCCGCCTTGAAGTCCGCGCCCGAGTCCCGGTCCTTCAGCGGCTTGTCCAGGCACATCTCCACGCCGCCCAGCGCGTCGACCAGATTGCGGAAGCCGCCGAAGCCGATCTCCGCGTAGTGGTCGATGTGCAGGCCCGTGTTGAACTCGATCGTCTGTGCGAGCAGCTCCGGGCCGCCGTCCGAGTACGCCTGGTTGAGCTTGTGGGTGGACTTCGGGAAGTGCTTGCCGGACTTCTGCCCCGTGAAGGCGGGGATCGTGACGTACGAGTCGCGCGGCAGGCTCAGCATCGTGGTGCCGTTGTCGCCCGTGTGCAGGATCATCATCGAGTCGGTGCGCTTGCCGTCCGCCGACCCCGTGTGCAGTTCCTTCTTGTCCTCGTCCGACAGGCCCTCGCGGCTGTCCGAACCGACGATCAGGTAGTTCGTGCCCTCGCCGGACGCCGGCCGGTCCTTGACCTTGCCGAGGTCCACCTCCTGGCGCAGCTTGGAGTCGGCCCAGAAGTACGTGCCGAGCGAGACCGCCAGCAGCAGGGCGACGAAGGTCACCAGGCCGACCTTGATGCGCTTGCGCCAGTCCGGGCGCGTGGCGCGCGGCGGACGGCCGCCGGTGCCGGGCCCCGCCGGGCCGCCGGGCCCGCCCGGGCCGTTCGGGGCGCCGCGGCCGTAGACCTGTCCGGTGTTGTATCCGTCACTGCCGTGACCGTCGACGGGGCCGCCCTGGCCGACGACGCGGTGGCCGCCGGCGACCGGGGCCCCGTCGTAGCCCTGGGGCGGGCTGTACTGCGGCGGCGGAGCCGCCCGCCGCACGTGCGGCATGGCACGTGCGCCCTCCGGCTCGGCGCCCGTGCTGCCACGCCCGTACGCCTGCCGACGGTTCTCGCTCCGCCCTCCGGGCCAATCGCTCATGCACGAAGTGTGCCCTGCGGGCGGGCCGGCCGGCGATCGGCTACGTGTTCGGGGCACCCCTGTTGCAGAGCTGATGCAATCCTCCGGCTTTCACGCACCCGGCATACAGTGGTGGACATGACCATTCAGGACCGGAGCCCGGAGCAGGAGATAGCGGGCAAGCCGACCTCTGCCGCCCGTACGACGCTCTCGCACATCATGACCGGCAGTGACACCAATCTGCTGGGCACCGTCCACGGCGGCGTGATCATGAAGCTGGTGGACGACGTCGCCGGCGCCGTCGCGGGACGGCACTCCGGAGGCCCTGCGGTCACCGCCTCCATGGACGAGATGGCCTTCCTCGAACCGGTCCGCGTCGGCGACCTCGTCCATGTGAAGGCCCAGGTCAACTGGACCGGGCGGTCCTCCATGGAGGTCGGCGTGCGGGTGCTCGCCGAGCGCTGGAACGAGTCGACGCCGGCCGTGCAGGTCGGCAGCGCGTACCTCGTCTTCGCGGCCGTCGACGAGAACGGCAAGCCGCGGCCCGTGCCGCCGGTGCTCCCCGAGACGGAGCGCGACCGGCGCCGCTACCAGGAGGCGCAGATCCGCCGGACGCACCGCCTCGCGCGCCGCCGGGCGATCAAGGAGCTGCGCGACGCGCGGGCTGCCGAGGGCATCGAGGACTGACCCCCTCGGGCCGGCCCGTCAGAGCACCCCGTCCCACGCTGGCCCGCTACACCAGGCTCTTCTCCGGGCACAGCACCTTGTCCCCGGACACCGCCCCCGGGCGCTGCGCCTGCGGCACCTGCGGCTTCACCGGGCTTCCGGGGCCCGCCGGGGTCACCGATCCGAAGTCCGTGCCCACCGTCACCTTCATCAGCGGGCCCTGCCCCGCCACGGGCCGGAGCTCCGCGTCCGGCAGGGCCGATGCCAGCGTCCGGACCGCGTGGTCCCAGTGCGGGTCGTACTCGATCACCGTGCGCCGCACCGCCGGCCCCGGCGCGTCCGCGGGCAGCCCGGTCGTGGCGAAGCCCATGGCCCGCAGCGCGCGGTCCGTCTCCCGGGCGAGGCCCCGGCGGCCGGAGCCGTTGTAGACCTGGATGCGGATCTGCCCCGGCGCCGTCTCCGGCGGCGCCGGCGAGGGCGAGGGGGAGGGCGGCAGCGCGGGCCCCGGCACCGGCGGCTTCGCGTCGTGGGCCTGCCGCTGCGGCCGGGTCGTCAGCGGCCGGTCCTCCCGTACGGACTCGAAGAGGCGCGCGGCCGCGGCGTCGTCCCACTTCACCGTCGAGCCCACCCGCGGCACGGGATAGTTCGCCGACCCCACCGGCACCGACACGAACTCCGCCGACGCGGGCGAGAGGTTCTTCATCGCCCGGCCGAGCCCGATCAGCGTCTCGCCGTCGAAGCCCCGGTCCGCCCGCACCGAGCCCAGCAGGGTCGCGGCGACCTGCTGGAACTTCACCGGGTTCAGCAGCGCCCCGCCGTCCGTCGCCGTGTGCAGCAAGGAGGCGAGGAAGCGCTGCTGCCGCTGCATGCGGCCCAGGTCGGAGGCCCCGTCGAGGTGGCGGGAGCGGACGTACTGCAGGGCCTGCCCGCCATTCAGGGTGCTCGTGCCGGACGGCAGGTCGAGCCCGCTGTAGGGGTCCTTCAGCGGCCGCGACGAGCACACCTGCACCCCGCCCACCACGTCCACGGTCCGCATGAAGGTGGTGAAGTCGACCTCCAGGTAGTGATCGACGTGCACGCCGGTGAGCTGCTCCACGGTCCGTACGGTGAGCCCCGGGCCGCCCTCGGCGTACGCGGCGTTCAGCTTCTGCGGGTGGGCGGGGCGCGGGCGGCCCGCGTCGTCGACGTGGGCGGGGATCTCGGCGTAGGTGTCGCGCGGCAGGCTGATCACGGAGACCCGGTCCCGGGCGGCGGACAGGTGCAGCAGCATGACCGTGTCCGTGCAGTGGCAGGCCGCGCCGCCCAGGTGGTAGCGGCGCCGCTGATCGGCGTCGATCCGGTCCCGGGCGTCGGTGCCCACGAGCAGGATGTTCATGCCCTTGCTGGTCGTGGCGGGCCGGTTCGACAGGCCGCGGAAGGGGTCCACCCGGCCGATGCGGTGGTCGATCCCCGTCACCACGGCGTGCCCGAGGCCGCTTGCCACCAGGACGGCCGTGGCGCCGAAGGCCGCGAACCGCAGCCCCCAGCGCCGCCGGCGGGGGGCGCCGTGGCGGGCCCGGCGCGGGGTGGGGTCAGGAGCCGGTGCGGTCATGGCGGGAAATGTAGGTCAATACGATCAGCAGTCCGCGTTTCCACGCCGTCCGGACCCCCGCTGCCACCCGGGCGGGAGCGTCCGTTCCGCCATAAGCGGTAACGTGACGGACGACTCCGTCGGCTCCCCCCACCCGTCCGGGGGGACCCCGTATCCCCGAGGAACCATGTCCGAACAGCAGCCGCCCGCCGTTTCCGTGATCATGCCGGTGCTCAATGAGGAGCGGCATCTGCGCACGTCAGTGCGGCACATCCTGGAGCAGGAGTACGCCGGCGAGCTGGAGGTGGTGATCGCCCTCGGCCCGTCCACGGACCGTACGGACGAGATCGCCGCCGAGCTCGTCCGCGAAGACCCGCGGGTCCACACCGTGCCGAACCCCACCGGCCGGACGCCCGCCGCCCTCAACGCCGCGATCAAGGCGTCCCGTCACCCGATCGTGGTGCGCGTGGACGGTCACGGCATGCTGTCGCCGAACTACATCGCGACGGCCGTGCGCCTGCTCGACGAGACGGGCGCGCAGAACGTGGGCGGCATCATGCACGCCGAGGGGGAGAACGCCTGGGAGCAGGCCGTCGCCGCGGCGATGACGTCGAAGATCGGCGTCGGCAACGCCGCCTTCCACACCGGTGGCGCGGCCGCCCCGGCCGAAACCGTGTATCTGGGCGTCTTCCGGCGCGAGGCGCTGGAGCAGCAGGGCGGGTACAACGAGGAGTTCATCCGCGCCCAGGACTGGGAGCTGAACTTCCGGATCCGCGAGGCGGGCGGGCTGATCTGGTTCTCGCCGGAGCTGAAGGTCTCCTACCGGCCGCGCCCGAGCGTGAAGGCGCTGGCCAAGCAGTACAAGGACTACGGCCGCTGGCGCCACGTCGTGGCCCGCTACCACCAGGGCTCGATCAACCTGCGCTACCTCGCGCCGCCGACCGCCGTCGTCGCCATCGCCGCGGGTCTCGTGGTGGGCGCCGCGGTCACCCCGTGGGGCCTGGTCGTGCCCGGCGGGTACCTGGCGGCGATCGCCGCCGGTTCGGTCCCGGCGGGCAAGGGGCTGCCGCTGAAGGCGCGGGTGCAGATCCCGGTAGCGCTGGCCACGATGCACATGTCGTGGGGGTTCGGCTTCCTGACCAGCCCGCGGTCGCTGGCGAAGAAGGTCATCGCGAGCCGGCGGGAGCCGGTGCGGGCCTCCTGATCGCGTTTCCGTGAAGGGCCGGACGGGTTCGTCCGGCCCTTCACGCATGCTCAGAAACGATTCAGCGAGTTGACCTTCATACAGGCGGAGGTGTCGCTGCCGTTGAGCGGGTCCGCGCTCTCGGGGGCCTTGTTGTCGGCCTCCTTCTTGGGCTTGTCGTCTCCCTGAGTTCCCTGAGTCCTGTCGTCGTCGCCGGGCTTCCCGGTCTTCTCGCCGGCAGCGGACTTCTCACCCGCCCCGGACTTGTCACCGGTCCCGGTCTTCTCGCCCGTCGCGGGCTTCGTGCCCTTGTCGTCCCCGCTGGCGTCGTCGCCCTTCGGGTACGTCGTCCCCGCACGCCAGTCCCCGCCGATCACCAGCGTCAGCCCGTCGACCGCGGTGGACATCCGCACCGCCCGCTCCGGCAGCCCGAGGGCCTTGGCCAGGGCCTGGGCGTCGGCCCGCTGGGAGGTCTTCGCGTAGCTGAGCGTCGTATCGGCCTGGGCCCGCGGCGACGAGTCCGAGATGGCCTTGGTGAAGCCCTGCTTGACGAGCGCCGCGGCGATCTCGGCACCGCGGCCGGTGACCACCGGCTGGGTGGCCGTGCCGGTGCCGTTGAACACCGTCACCGCGATGGAGCCCTTGGGCGAGGCCGGCACGGACGGCGCCGCGCCCTTGTCGTCCTTCTTCTTGTCCTTGCCGTCGAGCGCGATGTCGCTGCGGACGAGCGAGAACAGCTTCTCCGCGTCGCCCGGCTTGGGGATGACGTGCGCGTCCGGGTCCCACGGGTCCGACGCCCACGGCATGGTGGTCATGGTGATCCGGTCGGACGGCACGCGCTTGATGTCGTCGGCGAGGTCGTAGAGCTTCTTGACCGAGCCGAGGTCCTTGTCGACGGTGAGCGCCTTGGTGGCGGCCTCGGCGAGGTCGGTGAGCTTGTCCGGGTCGGTGAGCTTGGTGCCGGACTTCAGCTGGCGGACCATCGCGTTCATGTACATGTGCTGGGCGTGGGTGCGGCCGATGTCGCTGCCGTCCTCGAAGCCGTGGCGCGTGCGCAGCCACTGCAGGGCCTGCTGGCCCTTGACGTTGTGGGTGCCCTTCTCCAGGCGCAGGCCGGACAGCTTGTCGTAGACGTTGTTGTCCACGCAGACCGGGACGCCGCCGACGGCGTCGGCCATGTTCACCACGCCCGAGAAGTCGATCATCATGAAGTGGTCGATGGGGATGCCGGTGAGCTCTTCCCAGGCGGCGACGGTGCAGCCGGGGCCGCCGTTCATCAGGCTGGTGTTGATGATCTGCCGGTTCGTCTCCTTGTAGACCGTCCCGTCGTCGGGGTCGGTGCACTTGGGGATCGTGACCCGGGTGTCGCGCGGGACGCTGATGACCGACATGTTGCTGCGGTCGGCCGAGACGTGGACGAGCATCTGCACGTCGGCGAGCGGCTTGCGGCCGGCGTCCTCGCGGGCGCCGCCGAGGGCGACGTTCTCGGCGGTGTTCCGGCTGTCGGAGCCGAGGAGCAGGATGTTCAGCGGGCGCTGGCCCTCGGCGTTGGCGGCACTGCGGTCGAGCCGCTTGTCGCCGAGGTTGAGCAGGTCCTTCTTCAGGTTGCCGTTGAGGTGCTGGTAGTAGAAGTAGCCCGCGGCGGAGGTGCCGAGGACGAGGACCGCGAGGCAGAGCGCGGCCCAGCGGGCTATTCGGGCGGCGCGGGCGCGGCGGCCGGGCGGTGCTCCGGCGCCGGAGCCTTCCCCGGCTCTCCCGTCCTGCCCGGCCGTGGCGTCCTGGCCGCTCTTCGCGGCCTTCCCGCTCTCTCCGGCCTTTCCGGACTTCCCGTCCTGCCCGGCCTCCGGCCCGGTGTCCTTCCCGGCGTCCTTCGCCGTCTTCTCCGCGGCCCCGGCGCCGTCCTTCTCGCGTGCCCCCGGCACGCTCTCGCGCGCCTGCGGCCCCCGCACGCGGCTTTGCCGCATCAGGCCTCCCCTAAGTGGTGCGTCCGGCCCGATGGGCAGGCGTGTGGTGTCTCGTCGATCGGTGCGCGCCGGTCCGGGCGCGCGGCAGGGCCGGCCTGCGGTTCAACAGACCGGCCGTCCGATAGTGAGATGCATGTGGGCGGTGCCTGGGTTCACTTGGCGCAGATGTTCTTGTCGTCCGCTTCGACCTTTTGGATGCCTTCCGGAGCCTTTGCGGGCGCCTCGACGTGAACCGGGGTGCCCGCGGCCTTGAAGTCCGAGCCCAGGACGAGGGTCATCTCGGCCGGGGCGGCGCTGCCGGAGCTCTGCTTGAGGGCGTCGGAGTCGAGGCCCATGACGTCGGCGAGGCGGCGCGCCTGGTCGGCCTGGGCCGGGGCGAACTCCAGGACCGTCTTGTCGGCCTTCTTGCCGCCGGGGGCGTTGCCGCCGTTGCTGCTGTGGAGGATGCCCTTGCTGTTCTGCATCCAGCGGACGGCCTCCTGGGCGGCGCCGATCTTGCCGCTGCCGTTGAGGACCTTGACCCGGACGGCCGCGGGCTCCGCGCGCGGGCCCTGGAGCAGGGCGGCCTGCTTGGCGTCGGCCTGCTCCTGCTCCTTCTTCTCCTTCTCCTTCACCTCGGTGAGGGAGACGTCCTGACGGACCATCGCGAACAGGGGGTCGGCCTTCGCCTTGTCGAGGACGACCGTCTTGTGGTTCTTGCCCTCGGCGGGGTTGTCGAGGACGGGGACGGTGGCGAAGGTGATGTTCTTGAGGTTGACCCGGCTGAGGTCCTTCGCCAGCCGGGTCAGGTCGCTGACGGACCCGATGCCGGAGTCGACGGTCAGTGACTTCGTCGCCGCGTCGCCCAGGTTGTAGAGCTTCTTGGGGTTGGTGAAGGTGTCGTCCGACTTCATCTCGCGGATCATCGAGCTCAGGAACTGCTGCTGGAGCTTGATGCGGTCCAGGTCGCTCTCGAAGCCGACGCTGTGCCGGGTGCGGACGAAGGCGAGCGCGTCCTCGCCCTCGATCTTGTGCCGGCCCTTGCTGAGCTTGAGGTGCGACTTGGGGTCGTCGATGTCCTTGCCCAGGCACACCTCGACGCCGCCGACCGCCGACGACATCTTCTTGACGGCGTTGAAGTCGGCCATCATGAAGTGAGTGACCTTCAGGCCCGTGAGCTGCTCGACGGTCCGCCAGGTGCAGCCGGGGTCACGGTCCTCCTGGCCCAGGCTCTCGTTGAAGCGCACGCCCTTCGAGCCGGGGATCGACTTGGTCTTCCCGTCCTTCTTGGTGGTGCACTCGGGGATGTTGGTGATCATGTCGCGCGGGATGGAGAGCGCGGTGGCGTTCGACCGGTCCTCGGAGACGTGGAAGAGGAGGGTGGTGTCGGCGTGGCCGACGCTGCCCTCGTCGCCGTAGCCCTTGTTGCCCTCGCCGTCCCGCTTGTCGGTGCCGATGACCAGGATGTTGACGGGGCCCTTGGTGACGGCGCCGTTGTTGATGCCGACGTCAACCTTGTTGAGGTTGTTGTTGAAGTGCTCGTAGAGCAGGTACGCGCCCAGGGAGCCGCCGACCAGGACGAAGGCCAGCGTTCCGCCGGTCCACAGGAGAACCTTCTTCTTCGTGGACTTCTTGGGCTTGGGCTTGCGCCGGCCCGTCGCGGCGGCCTTGGCGGCCGCCGCCCTGCTCCCGGCCTTGGCTCCCGGTTTCGCCGCCGCGGTGCCGCGGCGGCCGGTCGCCCGCTGGCCCGGCACGTCGCCGCGCTCACCGCGCTCGCCGTTGTCCCCGCGGTCACCGCGCTCGCCGGGCTTCGCCTTCGTGCGGGCGGCCGGGCGCGGAGCCGCGCTCGGGGAAGCCTTGGAGGAGGGCACGAAGGAACTGGCGGGAGTGCCGGGGTCGGTGAGGGTGGAGCGGGGCGAGCCCGGCCCGGGGGCAGGCTCCGCCCCGTCGGCATGATCGAGACGCAGCTCGTAGCTGCCGGTCTTCGGGTCGAAGACCCACTGGTCGGCGGGGTCGATACCGCCCGCCCGCCCACGGCCTTGCGCGTCCACGGTCGCTTGAATCCTCCGTCGGTGCCACGCGGCGCCTACCCCCCCGAGGCGCTCGGTCACGTCGTCTGTGCAGTGCGCGGTCAGCCCGGCCGTGCGCACCGGATCGCTCACACTATCCGCCCAGTTCAGCGTCAAGCGACGCCGGTGACAAATTCCACTCCCCTACAACTGGGCAATCTGCTCAATCCCTTCGCCCGAGCCGGGAAACCCGTTCGTGCGATTTGAGCGATTCATCCACAGATGCCGCGTGCGGCCGTGGTCCCGTCATACGTCGGGGGAGCGGTCGGCGGCGGAGAACCGGCGGAGGAGGCCGGCGCACTCGCATTTGCCGAGAAATTACTACCGGGGGTCACGGCGGTGCCCTCCCGCCCGCTCGTCCCGCCTGTCCCACCCGTCCCGCGCGGTGCGCGGGGCAGGCCCGGAGCGGCCGGGCCCGCCGTCCCCCCGGCCCCCGGAGTCCGCCCCGAACCCCCGGTCCCCCGCGTGCTCTCCGTTCCCGAAGGCCCCTCCGGGCTCCCCGGCCCCGCCGGACCTTCCGTACCGTCAGGTCCGTCCTCGGCCCCGGGCTTGCCGTTCCCCGGCCGCGCACCGTCCGGTCGCACGCCTCCCGGCCGTACGCCTCCCGGCTTGTTCTCCGCGGCCCGGACGTTCCCGTTCACCGACACCGGCCGGTCCTCGCGCAGTTGCTTGAAGAGCTGGTCGGCGTCCGGCTGCACCAGTTCGTCCCGGTCCGGGTTGTACGGGTACGGGCGGCGCGGCACGGTCAGGAACTGCGCCCGCTCGCTGGGGATGGTCCGCACCGTGCGCACCAGGTCGTACATCTTCCGCAGCGAGTCGAGGCCGGAGTCCGTCGTCAGCGACGACGTGGCCGCGTCCAGCACCGGGTAGAGCCGCGTGGGGTTGAGGAGCACCCCGTCGCTCTGCATCTCCTTGAACAGGGCGCCCAGGAACTGCTGCTGCCGGCCCATCCGCTCGGTGTCGCTGCCCCCGCCGAGGCTGTAGCGCGCGCGGACGTAGCCGAGGGCCTGCTCGCCGTGGAGGGTCTGCCGCCCGGCCGGCAGCTTCAGCCGCGCCTCGTGGTCGTCGACGGGCTGCTTGAGGCACACCTCGACGCCGTCGACCGCGTCCACCAGCCGCTTGAACCCGTTGAAGTCCACGATCACGTGGTGGTCGATGCGAATGCCGCTGATCTTCTCGACCGTACGGATCGTGCAGGCCGCCCCCGCCTGCTCGTACGCCCAGTTGAACTGCGCGAAGCGCTCGTTCGTCTCGGAGCCGTCCGGCCGCCGGCAGCGGGGGATCACCGCCATCAGGTCGCGCGGGAGGCTGACGGCGGTCGAGCTCTTCCGGTCGGCTGCGAGGTGCAGCAGGATCGTGGTGTCCGAGCGCTGCGTGCTGCTGTCCCCGCCGTACTGGCCGTTGCCCGCGCCGCTGCGCGTGTCCGAGCCGATGATCAGGATGTTCTGGGCGCCCTTCACCAGCGCGACGGGGCGCTCCTTCTCCCAGCGGCGCAGCTCGTCCGCGGTCGCCGTGTCCGTGGTGATGTTGCTGTTCAGCCGCTCGTAGAGGAACCAGCCCACCGCCACCACGGCCAGCACCACCAGCGCCGTGGCCAGGGCCAGCCAGCGCAGCCAGCGGCGGCGCCGCCGGGGCGCGGGCGGCCGCTCGTCCGGCTCCTCGAAGAAGGCGGAGCAGGACGGGGAAGCCGGGGGGCCGGGCCTTCCTGGGCTGTTGGTCACGGCTGCGCTGCGTCCCTCCTCGGAGAGCCGTACTCGGGCCGGTCGTCACGGACAGCGGGGTCCGTACGCCGATGGCCGTACGGGCCTTGCGGTCCGTACGGCCGATCATCACCCGGGAACGGCGGCGCGGCAGCGCGGGAGGGCCGTCAGAGGGCCGTCACGGTGACGCGCTCACTCTCCCGGCGCTTCTCCAGGCCGCCGCCGGAGAGCCGGTCGAGGTGGCGGCACAGCACCACCGAGCCGCCGGCGGCCAGCGGCGCGAACAGCCCGGCGGACAATCCGTCCCAGCTGTCGTAGGGCAGGCCGGACAGCATCCGCGAGCCCGCGCCGAGCCCGTGCTGGAGGGCGTCCGTGCGGGCCCGCTCCACCAGCTCGGCGCCGGTCAGCTCCAGCCCGCCGACGGCGAGCGCGGGGGCGTCCGGGTCGACCGGGGCGTACGGTGCGAAGCGGTCGCCCTGGCTGGGGACCTCGACGGCGTAGTCGGCGAAGCCCGCCGGCGGCTGCGGGAACCGGCCGCCCAGGGGGCGCAGGGCCAGCGCCACGCGCTCGCCCGAGCAGGCCCGCGCCTCCTCCAGCGTGTCGGGCCCGCTGACGACGAGGTCCGCGGCGGCCGGGTCGCCGCCGACGTCGGCCAGCACTCCGGCGGAGGAGCAGGCCAGCAGCCAGACGGCCGTCTGCCAGTGGGCGGGCAGGAGCAGGGCGAGCCGGTCGCCCGGCTCGGCGGCGAGCTCGCCCTGGAGCAGATTGGCGGTCTTCGCCACCCAATTGGCGAAGGTGGCCACGGACAATTCCACGCGCTCGCCGGTGGCGTCGTCGTAGAAGGTCACGAGCGGGCGGGCCGGATCCGCGGAGAGCGCGGATCGCAGCAGGTCGGCGGGGGTGCGATCGGTGGCGTTCATCGGCGCCAGGGTACGCGGCGGGGCGGTCCCGGGTCAGCCGGAAGGGTGACGCCGAAGGGGTACGAAAGCGCACGGGGCGAACCCGTGGGCCACTTGACGAATGGACAGATTTATATAGTTATGTCCAAGATTTTCGGCATGCGTGGAATCCTCGTCTCCTCGACCGTGACCGCCTGCGCCGCCGCCCTCACCCTGCCCTTCCTCGCCGCCCCCTCGTCGGCCTCGCCGTCCACCCAGGACCCGGGCGTCACCGCGCGCTCCGTGCCCGGCAGCACACAGTCGCTGCCACTCGTCCCGCTGCACGGCAAGAGCCGCATGTCGGGCCCCGAGACCGCCCCGGAGCAGGGCCTGCCCCAGCGGGAGGTCAAGCCGTTCTCGCTGGTCGGCATCGTCTGGGACGACGCCGGCGCCGAGCTCCGCGGCCACGCCGAGGTGCGCACCCGTCCCCTCGGCAGCCGGGAGTGGGCCGACTGGCAGGAGGTCTCCACCCACGACGACGACCGCCCCGACACCGACTCGCCCGAGGCCCGCCGCGGGCGGGTGCGCGGCTCCACCGCGCCCCTGTGGGTCGGCGCCTCGGACGCCGTCCAGGTCCGCGTCCGCCCCGACGCCGCCGGCCGCACCTCCACCGGAGCCCTGCCCTCCGGGATGCGCCTCGAACTCGTCGACCCCGGCGCGGACCGCACCCCCCGCTCCGCCGCCCCGCCCGTCCCCAGCGAGAACGAGCTCGCCGCCTCCGCCGCCAACGTCCCGCTCGCCCCCCTCGGCGCGACCGAGATCCCCGCCCTCGCCAAGCCGGCCTCCGAGGGTGACGTCGAATACACCGGGATCGGCGAGGTGCAGTCCGAGGACGACGAGGACGGCTATGCGTCCGAGGACGACGCGGACGACTCCGGCCGCTCCGACTCCGCCGAGGGCGGCCGCTACGTCGGCCCGCGCCCCCGCATCGTCACGCGCGCCGGCTGGGGCGCCGACGAATCCCTCCGGGAGTCCGGCTTCGTCTACACCGGAGCCGTCCGCGCGGCCTTCGTCCACCACACGGCCTCCGGCAACCGCTACTCCTGCTCGCAGTCCCCGTCCCTCGTCCGTGGTATCTACCGCTACCACGTTGTGAGCAGCGGCTGGCGAGACATCGGCTACAACTTCCTCATCGACAAGTGCGGCACCATCTACGAGGGCCGCGCGGGCGGTGTGGCCCGGCCAGTCAAGGGCGCGCACACCCTCGGTTTCAACAGCAACAGCATGGGCATCGCCGTTCTCGGAACGTTCGGAACCAGCAATCCGGCCGGCGCGGCGGTCGACGCGGTGGCGGACCTCACCGCTTGGAAGCTCGGGCTGTTCGGCGCCAACCCGGCCGGCACCACGACCCTGGTGTCCGGCGGCGGAAACCTCTTCAAGAAGGGGACCAAGGCCAAACTCAAGGTCATTTCCGGGCACCGCGACGGCTTCTCCACGGAGTGCCCCGGCGACCGCCTCTACAGCAAGCTCGGCGCCGCCCGTTCCGCCGCCGCCCGCCTCCAGGGTCGCTGACCTGGCGCGGGGGCACCCTCCGGTCTGCATACACTGGCCGCCGATCACGGCCCGGCCCCAGCAGGAAGCAGAGACGACAAGGTGACAGAAGCCATCCTCCTGGTCGGCGGCAAGGGAACCCGGCTGCGCCCGCTCACGGTGAACACGCCCAAACCCATGGTCCCCGCGGCGGGCGTGCCCTTCCTGACGCACCAGCTGGCGCGGGCCCGCGCGGCGGGCGTGGAGCACATCGTGCTCGCCACGTCCTACCTGGCGGAGGTGTTCGAGCCGTACTTCGGCGACGGATCCGCCCTCGGCCTGCACCTGGAGTACGTCACCGAGGAGGAGCCGCTGGGCACCGGCGGCGCCATCCGCAACGTCGCCTCCAAGCTGCGGTCCGCGCCCGACGAGCCCGTCCTCATCTTCAACGGCGACATCCTCACGGGCCTGGACATCGAGGCCCTGGTGCGCACCCACCGCACCGCCGGCGCGGACGTCTCCCTGCACCTGACGCGGGTCGAGGACCCGCGGGCCTTCGGCCTGGTGCCCACCGACGAGACCGGCAGGGTGACGGCGTTCCTGGAGAAGCCGCAGACGCCCGAGGAGATCGTCACCGACCAGATCAACGCGGGGGCGTACGTCTTCAACCGCTCGGTGATCGACACGATCCCGGCGGACCGCCCGGTCTCGGTGGAGCGGGAGACCTTCCCGGGCCTCCTCGCCGCCGGAGCGCACCTGCAGGGCATGGTCGACTCGACGTACTGGCTGGACCTCGGCACGCCGCAGGCCTTCGTCCGGGGCTCGGCGGACCTGGTCCTGGGCCGGGCCCCCTCCCCGGCCGTCCCGGGCCGCTGCGGCGACCGGCTGGTCCTGGACACCGCCGAGGTGGCCCCGGACGCCAAGCTGACGGGCGGCACGGTCATCGGCGCCGGGGCACGCGTGGAGCCGGGCGCCGAGGTGGACGGCTCGACGGTGCTCGACGGCGCGGTCGTCGAGGCGGGCGCGCAGATCCGCGACTCGCTGGTGGGCGCGGGCGCGCGGATCGGAGCGCGCACGGTGCTGGACGGCGCGGTGATCGGCGACGGGGCGCAGGTGGGCGCGGACAACGAGCTGCGAGCGGGCGCGCGGATCTGGTGCGGGGCGGAGATCGCGCCGGGAGCGATCCGGTTCTCGTCGGATCAGTAGCCGGACCAGTAGCCGGACCAGTAGGCGGGGCGGTAAGAAACCCCTCCCAAACGGCGCAAAGCCCCCGTCCGCCGGGACGTAGGCTGGCGGGGTGAAGACCCGCACCTGGACCCCGCCCCCGGCCTACGACCTGGGCCGCACGCTGGGCGTCCTGGCGCGGGGCCCGGGCGACCCGGCGTTCAGGCCGGGCCGGGACGGCTCGGTCTGGCGGGCGAGCCGCACCCCGGAAGGCCCCGGCACGCTCCACGTGACCGACCACGGGGGACGCATCCACGCGGAGGCGTGGGGCCCGGGCGCGGAGTGGCTCCTGGACACGCTCCCGACCCTCCTCGGGGCCACGGACGACCCGGGCGCGTTCACGCCGCGCCACCGCCTGGTCCACGAAGCCCACCGCCGGAACCCGGGCCTCAGGCTGGCCCGTACGGGCCTGGTCCTGGAATCGCTGATCCCGTCCGTCCTGGAACAGAAGGTCACGAGCGACGAGGCGTACCGGGCCTGGCGCATCCTCCTCCAGCAGCACGGCGAACCGGCCCCCGGCCCGGACCCCCGCATGCGCGTGATGCCCAGCGCACAAGCCTGGGCGATGATCCCCTCCTGGGACTGGCACAAGGCGGGCGTGGACGGCAAGCGCTCGGCGACGATTGTCCGGGCGGCCCGCGTGGCGGCCCGCCTGGAGGAGGCGGCGGCCATGGACGCCGCCCGGGCGTCGGCCCGCCTGCAGGCCGTCCCGGGCATAGGCCCCTGGACGGCGGCGGAGACGCTCCAGCGCAGCAACGGCGCACCGGACGCCGTCACGGTCGGCGACCTCCACCTCCCCAAGATCGTCGGCTACGCCCTGACCGGCACCCGGGGCACCGACGACGAGACGATGCTGGACCTCCTGACCCCGTACGAGGGCCAGCGCCACAGGGCGTGCCGCCTGATCCTGCTGAGCGGCGTCACACCGCCGAGAAGAGCGCCGCGTTACTCGGTCAACGACATCCGGGCGCTGTAGGCGAAGACGGCGGGAGGGCGACGGGGCCGCAGGGGCAGGGTCCCTGGACGCTGACGTGTATTTGCGGCGCCAAGCGCCGGGTGAGCACGCGCAGGGGCGAGGGGCGCCGTAAATATACGGTCCAGGGGCCCTGCCCCGGAGGCCCCGGCGCCCGGCCCCACCCCCCTACCGCACCTCGACGAACTCCTCCACGACCCGGGCCGGCCGCTCCCGGGGCGCCCCCGCCGCACGCCCCACCGCGACGGCCCCCATCGGGTCCCAGCCCTCCGGCAGCTCCAGAACCTCCCGCACCACGTCCCGGCAGAACATCGTGGAAGAGATCCACGCCGACCCGAGCCGCTCTCCGGCCAGTGCCACCAGGAAGTTCTGCACGGCGGCCCCGGCCGCGACGACGAACATCTCGCGCTCGGACGCGTTCCGCCGCGCATCGGGGTAGGTGTGCGACCCCTCCATGTCCAGACAGGGCACCACCAGATACGGCGCGTTCCGCAGCACGTCACCGCGCCGCACCCGCTTGGCGATGCTCTCCTCGCTGAAGCCGTCCCCCCGCAGGTCCGCGATCCACGCCTCCCGCATCGCGTCGAGCAGCCGCACCCGCGACTCCTCGGACTCCAGGAGGACGAACCGCCAGGGCGTCGTGTGATGCGGGGCGGGAGCGGTGATGGCGGCGGCAACGGCCCGCCGCACGGCAGCACCGTCGACCGGCTCATCGGTGAACTCCCGCACCGTCCGCCGCAGCGTCACCGCTTCCCGGACCGCTTCGGACGTGCCGAGCCGGAACATGTCGTCGGCGGCGGAACGCACCAGCGCCCGTGCGCCGCCGCCGTCGCTGTCGTCGCCTTCGCCGACGACGTGCGGCAGGCCCCGCACCACGGCGACCGGCAGCCCCGCGGCCTTCCCCTTGACGAGGTCACCGGCGGCGGCCAGCTCGTCGGCCGTCGCGACGACGGTCGCGCTCAGCGGATTGCCGTGCGAGTCGACACCGCCCCGCAGGTCGTCCAGCACCCGCACCCCGGCCGCACCGATGGCGACGTCGGTCAGCCCGCTGCGCCAGGGCCGGCCGAAGGTGTCCGTCACGATGACGCCGACCCGGACGCCGAGCGTCTCCCGCAGCCCGTCCCGCAGCGCGCGGGCGGAGGCGTCGGGGTCCTCGGGGAGCAGCAGTATCGTCCCGGCGGCGGTGTTGGACGCGTCGACGCCTGCGGCGGCCATCACCAGCCCCTGCCGGTTCTCGACGATGCGCAGCGTCCCGCGCCGGGCGACGACCCGTACGGTCTCGGCGTCGATGGCCGCCTCACGGTCGCCGGCCCGCACGATGCGGCCCTCCGCCTTGCTGACGATCTTCGAGGTGACGAGCAGGACGTCGCCGTCGGCGAGCCCGGGCAGGCCCTCGCCCGTGACCGCGCCGGCGAGGATCTTGACGAGGTCGTCGCCGGGCCGCACCTCGGGGATGCCCGGCACGGCCCACACCCGGTACCCGGGAGCCCCGCTCACGCCCGCACCTCCTCGGCCAGCGCCAGCGCCTCGCGGGCCATGGCGGCCGTGGCCTCGGTGTCCGTCATCATCAGCGGCACGGCCCGGCAGCGGATCCCCGCGGCCTCGACCTTCTCGACGGCGCCCGCGTCGACGGTGTCGACCAGCCAGCCGTCGATGAGCCCCGAGCCGTAGTGCGCTGCGACGGCCGCGGCGGTGGACTCCACGCCGACGGCGGCGAGCACCTTGTCGGCCATGCCGCGAACCGGCGCGTCGCCGACGATGGGGGAGAGGCCGACGACGGGCGCGGAGGTCTCGGCGACGGCCTCGCGGATGCCGGGCACGGCCAGGATGGTGCCGACGCTGACGACGGGGTTGGAGGGCGGGAAGAGCACGACGTCGGCGGCGGCGATCGCTTCGAGGACGCCGGGGGCGGGCTTGGCCTGGTCGGCGCCGACGGGCACGATCGCGTGCGCGGGCACGCCGGCCCGCAGCCGGACCCAGTACTCCTGGAAGTGCACGGCCTTACGGGCGGGAGCACCGGAACCGGCCTCCGCGCCGTCCCCGGAGCCGGCCTCGGGGTCATCGATCAGGACGTGGGTCTCGACCCGGTCGTCACTCATGGGAAGCAGCCGCACCCCGGGCTGCCACCGCTCGCACAGCGCCTCGGTGACCGCGCTCAGCGGATAGCCGGCGGTGAGCATCTGCGTACGGACGATGTGGGTGGCGAAGTCGCGGTCGCCGAGCCCGAACCACTCGGGACCGACGCCGTACGCGGCCAGCTCCTCCTTCACGGCGAAGGACTCGCCGGCCCGGCCCCAGCCCTGTTCCTCGTGGATGCCGCCGCCGAGCGTGTACATCACGGTGTCGAGGTCGGGGCAGACCTTGAGGCCGAAGAGGTGGATGTCGTCACCGGTGTTGCCGATGACGGTGATGTCCGCGTCAGGGACTGCTGACTTGAGGCCACGGAGGAAGCGGGCGCCCCCGATCCCGCCGGCCAGAACGACGATGCGCTGCATAGGCATGCATAACAGTCTGTCAGCCGGTGACGACACCCCGGACGCCGGGAGTGAGCGTTGCGGCCGTGGGGGCGGGTGTCGCGGCCGCCTGCCGGTAGGGGCTGCGCATGGGCATCTCGGTCAGCCCGGGCGAGTAGACGTGCAGGCTGACGGCCGGCGCGAGGGAGTCGTTGACGATCTCATGAGCGTATCCGGGCGCGAAGACTCGCTGAGCTCCGGCGCGCAGCACCTGCCGTGCGCCGCCCAGCGGCCCGGTGCTTCCGGTGATCTCGGTCAGCTCGCCCTCGAGGACGGTCAGCACCCCGGAGGAGGGGCCGTGGTCGTGGGCCCCGCTGCCCTGGCCGGGCACCCAGCTCAGCAGCCACACCTCGTAGCCGGGGCCGGTGCGGAGGCGGTGGTACCAGCGGGTGGTGGCGTCGTACCGGACGAGGTGGGCCCAGGAGGCGCGGTCGGCGGCCACGGCGCGGGCCAGCCCGGCGAACTCGGCGACGGTGCGCGGGTAGGCGGGCGCGGGCGGCATGAGGTGGGGGATGGCGAGCGGGTCGCCGGCGATCTGGACGTCGCTGTTCATGTGCGGGGATTCCTCGGCAAAGGTGCGGGGCAGGCGCGTGACGGGCGGAGCGTGGGCGCCCGGAGCCAGGGGTGACGCAGGGGCGCAGTGGTGCCGTGGACGGCCGGGTGACGGCCGCGCGGGCGCGTGATGCGGGAGGAGCAGAAATGATGCGAGAGATCAGCCGGAGCTCTGGGGCGTCGACGGCATCAACAGCTGGAACAGCGACAGCGAGCCTGCACGGCGCAGCGGGACCCGTAGCTACGGGTCAGGCTGAGGGCGGCGTTCACTGGCATGCCCACCACGGTGACGGGCACGGACACGTTGTGTCAACTGAGTGTCCCTTTTGGGGGCAATGTTTCACCTCATCCGGTAACTGTGGGTGCTCTAAGGTTTGCGGGGGTGTGACCATGGACAGGTGGCGCTCCAGTCGCGGCCGCAAACATCGTTCGGCCGGACGGTGCAACGGGATTGCCGCGCGTGACGTCCTCTCCTTACGGAGGGGAACGGGGCGGCCGGGGCCGTGGCGGAAGGTGCAGAGGGGTCTGTCCGGACTTGTAATCTTTTGGACACTTTCTGCTTGGCTTTGGTTCCGCAGAGTGAATAAGGGGCCCAATAGCAGATCTCGGCTTGACTGGCCCGGATCGGCACACTTGTAATTTCACCCGTGTCGTTCTGCCGTACTTTGATGAAGGTGACGACGCGGGGACGTAAATGACAGACGAGGGGCGCACATGACCGAGCTGTTTCAGCAACTGCTGGTCGAGGAGGCGGACGAGGAGCTCGGATGGCAGGAGCGCGCACTGTGCGCTCAGACCGATCCCGAGTCCTTCTTCCCCGAGAAGGGCGGGTCCACGCGGGAGGCGAAGAAGGTCTGCCTCGCCTGCGAAGTCCGCTCGGAATGCCTTGAATATGCCCTTGCCAATGACGAACGCTTCGGCATCTGGGGCGGGCTGTCGGAGCGCGAACGGCGCCGCCTGAAGAAGGCGGCGGTCTGAGCTTCCGATAGGCGTACGAGTCCTATAGATCCTATGGGGCGGATAAAAACTCTTATCGAGGACCGGCGCACCGGATTCGCCTTCGGTGATTCCAGGGCCAGCGATTCAACGGCAAATCCGTGAATGCGTGGGCTGGCGGTTACCGAAAGTTAAGAGCAAAGGCCAAAGCTCCACCTTCCGTGGTCGAGTGACCGGGGGCCTCCACCGGAAAGCCCCCCGCAGAACGCTTCGCAGAACCTTCCGCAGCGCCTTCCTGAGCGTCTTCCCGAGCGCCTCCCAGGGGCCACCGCGGGAGGCCTCCCGCACCGCATGACGTACGCACGGCCGTACGAGACCTACGGTCCGCCCACCGCGCCCCGGCGCGAGGCGGACCGCTGTGTGCGCAGCCACTAGTGTGGGGGCCCGTCCGAGACGCACCGCCGCCCCGACGGGCGCACCCGCGGCCGGCGCAGTCCAGCACAGCAGTCATCCGGGGCCCGCCCCGGACCCCGGCCGGAGGGCCCGTACCCCGATGTCCGTGCACAGCAATGCGGCGCACTCGATGAGGGCGGCCACGTCCGCCCCCAACCGTCTGCCCACGTTCGACCCCGCCGTACCGCCCGCCTTCCCGCGCCACGTCGTCACCGCCGTGATCGTCAGCCACGACGGCGCCCGCTGGCTCCCCGGCGCCATCGAAGGCCTGCTCGGCCAGGAGCGCCCCGTGCAGAGCGCCGTCGGCGCCGACACCGGCAGCACCGACGACTCCGCCCAGCTGCTCGCCGACGCCCTCGGCCCCGACCGCGTCCTGCACCTCGCCCGCCGCGCCGGCTTCGGCACCGCCGTCGACGAGGCCCTGCGCGCCCTCCCCGCCCCGGACCCGGAGGACCTGCCCTACCTCAAGCGCTCCAGCGGCTGGGACCCCGTCAGCCGCACCTGGCGCGAGGACGGCTACGACCAGCCCGGCGACGGCCGCCGCCACGGCGACGCCGACCTCGAACCCGTCCAGTGGCTGTGGCTCCTCCACGACGACTGCGCACCCGAGCCCGGCGCCCTCCACGAGCTCCTGCGCGTCGCCGACTCCGAGCCCGGCGCCGCCGTCCTCGGCCCCAAGCTGCGCGGCTGGTACGACCGCCGCCAGCTCCTGGAGGCCGGCGTCTCCATCGCCCGCAGCGGCCGCCGCTGGACCGGCCTCGACCGCCGCGAACAGGACCAGGGCCAGCACGACCAGATCCGCACCGTCCTGTCCGTCTCCACCGCCGGCATGCTCATCCGCCGCGACGTCTTCGAGGAGCTCGGCGGCTTCGACCCCCGGCTGCCCCTCATGCGCGACGACGTTGACCTGTGCTGGCGCGCCCACGCCGCCGGCCACCGCGTCCTCGTCGCCCCCGACGCCGTCCTGCGGCACGCCGAAGCCGCCGCCCGCGAGCGCCGCCCCGTCGACTGCGCCGGCCGCCGCCCGGTCAACCCGCACCGCGTCGACAAGGCCGGCGCCGTGCACACCCTCCTGGCCAACACCCGCGGCCCGGCCCTCGCCTACGTGATGCTGCGGCTCGTCCTCAGCACCCTCCTGCGGACCGCCGGCTACCTCCTCGGCAAGGCTCCCGCACAGGCCCTCGACGAACTCACCGGCCTCTTCGGCGTCCTCCTGCGCCCCGGCCGCATCCGCGCCGCCCGGGCCGAGCGCGGCGCCCCCGCCGTGGCGCCGGGCGAACTGAGACCGCTGTTCCCGCCGCCCGGAGCCACCCTCCGGGCCACCGCCGAACAGCTGGCGACCAGCATCGGCGGCCGCTGGGACGACGGCCCCGCCGGCGGGCGCCACGGAGCCGTCGAATCCGGGCCGACGGGGGAGGACGCCGACTTCCTGGAGATCGAGCAGTTCGCCCGCCTCAAGCGCATCGTCCGCAAGCCCGCCCCGGTCCTCTTCGGCCTCCTGCTGCTCGTCTCCGTCGTCGCCTGCCGCGCGCTCTTCGGCGGCGGCAGCCTCTCCGGCGGCGCCCTGCTGCCCGTCCCCGACGGCGCCTCCGCCCTGTGGGCGCAGTACGCGGACGGCTGGCACCCCGTCGGCGTGGGCAGCACCGGAAGCGCCCCGCCCTACCTGGCGGTCCTCGCCACCCTCTCGTCGCTCTTCCTCGGCTCCACGGGCTTCACCCTCACCCTGCTGCTCGTCTGCTCGGTGCCCCTGGCCGGCCTCAGCGCCTACTTCGCCTCCCGGCCGCTGGTCTCCTCCCGCCCCCTGCGCGCCTGGGCCGCCGTCGCCTACGCCTTCCTGCCCGCTGCGACCGGCGCCCTCGCGGCCGGACGCCTCGGCACCGCCGTCCTGGCGGTCCTGCTGCCGCTCATGGCGCGCAGCGCCGTCGCCGCCAACGGCCTGCGGGTCCCGGGCGCCCGCCCCACCTGGCGCGCGTCCTGGGCGTACGCCCTCCTGCTCACCGTCACCACCGCCTTCACTCCGGTGGTGTGGCCGCTCGCCGTCGTCCTGGGCCTGGCGGCCCTGGCCTTCCACGGCGCCCAGGGCGGGCGCCCGCGGCTGCTGCTGCACGGCCCGCGCTTCCTCGCCGTCGCGCTCACCCCCGTCGCCGTCCTGGCCCCCTGGTCCCTGAACCTGTTCACCCACCCCGGCCGCTTCCTGACCGAGGCCGGGCTCGCCGGGACGGCCACCGGCACGTCGTCCCCGCTGCACCTCCTCACCGCCGACCCCGGCGGCTCGAAGACCATCGGCGGCCTCCTGCTCGCAGGCGTCGTCCTGGCCGCGCTCGCCGCCCTCCTGCGCGCCGACCGGCAGCTCGCCGTCCGCGGCGCCTGGGCGGCCGCCCTGGTGGCCCTCGGCGCCGCCGTGCTCGTCTCCCGCTCGGCCTGGGCCGGGCCGGCCACCCTCGTCTACGGGCTCGCCCTGATCGCCGCCTCGGTCGTCGGCGCGGAAGGCGCCCGCGCGCGCGTGGCGGCCTCCAGCTTCGGCTGGCGGCAGCCCGTGGCCGTGCTCATCGCCCTCGCCGCGGCCGCCGCCCCGCTCGTCGCGGCCGTGGGCTGGGCCGCCGGCGGCGCGGACGGCCCGCTGCAGCGGCGCAACGCCGCACAGGTCCCCGCCTTCGTCGCGGAAGAGGCGGCCACCCGCGACCAGGCCCGCACCCTGGTGCTCGACGGCCGCGACGGCCACGTCACCTACGCCCTCGTGCGGGGCTCCGGCGCCCGGCTCGGCGACGGCGAGGCGGCAGCGGCCGCCGGGCCGGACCCCGGGCTCGACTCCGTCGTCGCCGGTCTCGTCGCGGGCTCCGGCGCCGACCAGGCGGGCCTCCTCGGCGACTACGCCGTCGGCTACGTCCTCGTCCGCGACAGCGCCCCCGCGGCCATGGGCCGCGCCCTGGACACCACCCCCGGCCTCACGCGGCTCAGCCGCCAGGACCACGCCTCCCTGTGGCGGGTCGACCGCGAGGTCGCGCGCGTCACGATCGTCCCCGGCAAGACGCAGGGGAGCGGCGAGGGCAGCAGTCAGGGCAGCGGTCAGGGCGGCAGTCAGGGCAATGCTCAGCAGCCCGTGCCGGTCGCCGCCGGGCCCGTCGAGGCCCACGCGAAGCTCCCCGCGGGCGCCGCAGGACGCGTCCTGCGGATCGCCGACAAGGCCGACCCCGGCTGGCAGGCCACCCTCGACGGCCGCCCCCTCAAGAGCACCACCGTGGACGGCTGGGCCCAGGGCTTCGAACTGCCCGCGGGCGGCGGCAGGCTGGCGCTGACGTACAAGGCGCCCGCCACGCACACGGCATGGCTGTGGGCGCAGGGCCTCCTCGCGGCCGTCCTCGTGGTGCTCGCCCTCCCGGGGCGCAAGCGCCAGGTCGACGACGACCTCCCGGAGGCGGAGGCCGCACCGGCTGCCGCTTCCGCGCCCGCCTCCTCCGTACCGGCCCAGGCCGCCGCCGGGGAGGGCCGCCGTGCGCGCAGGCTGCGGGCCGCCGCGGAGGCCGCCCGGCCGGACGCCGCCCCGGCACCGGACGCCCCTCCGGCCGTGCCGGTCGCCGACGCCTACGCCGACCCGTACGCGGCCCCCTATGCCGACGCGTACGCCGATCCGTATGCCGAGCCTTACACCGAGCCTTACGCCGACCCTTACGGACAGCAGCACACGCAGCAGCAAGCACAGCAGCAAGTGCACCCGCAGGGACAGCAGTACGGGCAGGACATGCCCTACGGCTCGTACGGCGAACAGCATCACCAGGGAAGCCACGGCGGCACGTACGACGCCACCTACGGTGGCGCACAGCAGGCCCCGTACCAGGATCAGGGGCAGTACCCGGCGGAGCCCTACGCGACGGGGGCGTACGACCCGTACACCTACGGCGGAGCACACGACACGACGTACGGCGGCGGTGACCGGCACCACCGCGACGGGAGCGAGCAGCAGTGAAGCGCACCACCCTGTCCCTGTTCGCCGCCACCGCCGCCCTCGCGGCCCTGGGCGGCGTGGCCGTCCTCACCGCGCCGTCCGGTGCCGAGGGCGGCGGCAGCGCTGCCCGCACGGCCGCGAAGGCGCCCGCCCGGCTGCCCGTCCAGCGCTCCATGGCCCTCTGCCCGGCCCCGACTTCCTCGGACGTGGGGGAGACCGCGTACACCGCCTTCACTCCGGCCGGCGGGGCGGCGGCGAAGGGGGTAAAGGGGGCTAAGGATGCGAAGAAGGGCACGGCAGAACTGCTGTCGGCAGCGGGCGGCCGGAACGACGACAGCAGCACGGACGACAGCAGCAAGAAGGACGACAAGGGCAGCAAGGGCAAGAAGGACGACAAGGGTGACAAGGAGGCCAAGGGCAGCAAGCCGCCCGCGCCCGCGGGCACTTCGGTGCTGTCCCTGAAGGACCCCGGCAAGCCCGCCACGGCCGGCACCAGCCGCTCCGACGCCCCCGCCCTCATCGGCAGTGCCGACGGGACGCTCGCCCCGGGCTGGACCGTCCAGCAGACCACCGTGGTCGCCGCGGGCAGCGGCCGCGGACTGCACGGGCTGACCTGTACGGCGCCGGACACCTCCTTCTGGTTCCCGGGCGCGAGCACCGCCAAGGGCCGCCAGGACTACGTCCACCTGACCAACCCCGACAGCACGGCGGCCGTCGTCGACCTGGAGCTCTACGGCAAGGACGGCCGGATCGCGTCCGGGGCCGGGGAGGGCGTGACCGTCCCGCCGCGCTCCACCGTCCCGGTGCTGCTGTCCTCCCTCACGGACGCGCCCGCGGACGACATCACGCTCCACGTGGCCGCCCGTTCGGGCCGGGTGGGGGCGGGCCTCCAGGCGTCCGACGACAAGAAGGGCGGCGACTGGCTGCCGGCCTCCGCCGAACCCGCCGCCGACGCGGTCCTGCCCGGCATCCCGGGCGACGCGACGTCCGTACGGCTCGTCGTCTTCGCCCCCGGCTCGGACGACGCCGACCTCAAACTGCGCTTCGCCGGGCCGAACGGCACGATCACCCCGGCCGGCCACGAGTCCCTGCACGTCCGCAGCGGCATGACCGCGGCCGTCGACCTGGGGGACGTCACCAAGGGCGAGGCGGGCTCCCTGCTGCTCACGGCGGACGGCAGCAGCGCGCCGGTCGTCGCCGCGCTGCGGGTCACCCGCGGCAAGGACGACAAGCAGGAGACGGCGTTCATCCCCGCCGTGCAGCAGCTCGGCGGGCGGGCCACGGTGGCCGACAACCGTCCCAAGGGCAGCACACTCGCGCTCGTCGCGCCCGGCAAGGAGGCGGCGCAGGTGAAGGTCACCTCCTCGGCGGGCAGCGAGGGGGGCGAGCCGGCGGAGAAGACGTACACGGTGAAGCCGGGCACCACCCTGACCATGGAGCCGCCGCAGCCGGCGGGCGCCAAGGGGTCGTTCGCGGTGACGGTGGAGAAGGTCTCCGGAGGGCCGGTGCACGCCTCGCGGATGCTGGCGCTGCCCAAGGACGGGCTGCCCATGTTCACGATCCAGCCGCTGCCGGACGACCGTTCGTCGGTGAAGGTGCCGGAGGCGGCGCAGGACCTGTCGATGCTGAACCGCTGAGCAGTGGCGGTCCGGCTCGGTGGCTCAGTCCTGGCCGTAACGGGGGTCGACGGACTCCGGGGCGAGCCCGAGGAGTTCGGCGACCTGTTCGACGACGACCTCGTGCACCAGCAGGGCGCGCTCGTCGCGGCTCTTGGTGCGGATCTCCACCGGGCGGCGGTAGATCACGATGCGGTCCGGGGCGTCGCCGCGGGCGGCCACGTAGCGGCCGAGGGGGACGGAGTCGCCGTCGAAGTCGAAGGCGTCCAGCCCGTCGGGATCGCTCATCGCGCCCCCGGCGTCACTTCTGGTGACCGGCACCTCACGGACCACGAACTCCACGGACGCGAGCTGCGGCCAGCGCCGCTCCAGCCGCTCGGCGGAGTCGTGCACCAGGTCGACGAACGCCTCGCCGCGGCTGACCGACAGCGGCACTTGGGGCGGTGCGATCGGCCCGCGCATGCCGCGTCCATGGCGGTCGCGGTGGCGGGGGCGCGGCCCGGAGTGGCTGGGGACACCTCCGGCGGTGGTCGGAGGAGGTACGCGGTTGTCCATCACTCTTGAGGGTATCTGTCGGCCGCCCTCTCGTACGCGGCTGTCGGGTATCCCGGGAATGTCGCCTGATGAACATTCCGGCCATCCCTGTGATCAATTATGGTCAGGTACCGGACCGTCCGGTCTGCTTGCGGAGCCTCCGGGCCGGGGCGCCGACGGGCGGTCTCCGCCTGGTGAGACCCTGTTCACAGGCGCCGGTGCAGGTCAGCGGGGCGGGGAGAAGCGGGCGTCCACAGGACGAACCAGGACGACACGGAGGGGTGAGCCGGGGGTGTGTCGTCGCGGCCCGCTCAAGAGTGCGGTACCGTCCAACGTCGTGAGCCCTGTACGTCGCTGTTCGCGCACCGCGTGCGGCCGCCCGGCCGTCGCGACGCTGACGTACGTCTATGCCGACTCGACGGCCGTCCTCGGACCGCTCGCCACCTACGCCGAACCCCACTGCTACGACCTGTGCGCCGAGCACTCCGAGCGCCTGACCGCCCCCCGTGGCTGGGATGTCGTCCGGCTCGCCCTCGACAGCGGCCCCGCCCGCCCCAGCGGCGACGACCTCGAAGCGCTCGCCAACGCCGTGCGCGAGGCGGCCCGCCCGCAGGAGCGCGCCGTGCAGCCGGGCCCCCCGCCGGGCGCACCGCGCCCCGGCGGCCGCGATGCCGACCCGATGGAGGTCGCCCGCCGGGGCCACCTCAGGGTCCTGCGTTCGCCCGACAACTGACGCCGCCGCAGCCCCCTCCGGAACGCCGCCGCAGTCGGTTTCAGGACGCCCCCACAGCCCCCTTCGGATGGTGCGAGGGCGCCCGCGTCCGGATTGTCAGCCCCTCCCGGTAGGTTGGTCTCCCCGTACCGGACCCAGGAAGGCGTTGGCTGTGGCTGATCTGTCGCAGATCGTGAAGGCATACGACGTACGCGGTGTGGTCCCGGACCAGTGGGACGAGACCCTGGCGGAGCTCTTCGGCGCCGCCTTCGCCGAAGTGACGGGCGCGACCGCCGTCGTGGTCGGCCATGACATGCGGCCCTCGTCGCCCGGCCTCTCGGGCGCCTTCGCCCGCGGCGCCGCCGCCCGCGGGGTCGACGTCACCGAAATCGGCCTCTGCTCCACCGACCAGCTGTACTTCGCGAGCGGCCACCTCGGGCTGCCCGGTGCGATGTTCACGGCCAGTCACAACCCCGCGCAGTACAACGGCATCAAGATGTGCCGGGCCGGCGCGGCCCCCGTCGGTCAGGACACCGGCCTCGCCGAGATCCGCGCCCTCGTCGAGGGCTGGCTGGAGACCGGCGCCCCCGAGCCCGCCGCCATCCCCGGCACGGTCACCCGGCAGGACGTCCTCGAGGACTACGCGGCCCACCTGCGCTCCCTGGTCGACCTGCGCGGCATCCGCCCGCTCAAGGTCGTCGTCGACGCGGGCAACGGCATGGGCGGGCACACCGTGCCCAGCGTCTTCGCGGGCCTGCCCCTCGACCTCGACGCCATGTACTTCGAGCTCGACGGCACCTTCCCGAACCACGAGGCCAACCCCCTCGACCCGAAGAACATCGTCGACCTGCAGGCACGCGTGCGCGAGGTCGGCGCCGACATCGGACTGGCCTTCGACGGCGACGCCGACCGCTGCTTCGTCGTCGACGGCAGCGGCGCCCCCGTCTCGCCGTCCGCGATCACCGCCCTCGTCGCCGCGCGCGAGCTCGCCAAGCACCCCGGCGGCACCGTCATCCACAACCTGATCACCTCGTGGTCGGTGCCGGAGGTCGTCAAGGAGTGCGGCGGCAAGCCCGTGCGCACGCGCGTCGGGCACTCCTTCATCAAGGAGGAGATGGCCCGCACCGGCGCCATCTTCGGCGGCGAGCACTCCGCGCACTACTACTTCCGCGACTTCTGGAACGCCGACACGGGCATGCTCGCCGCCCTGCACGTCCTCGCCGCCCTCGGCGAGCAGAACGGCCCGCTGTCCAAGCTGGTCGCCGAGTACGACCGGTACGCGGGCTCCGGCGAGATCAACAGCACCGTCGCCGACCAGGCCGCCCGGACGGCCGCCGTCCGCGCCGCGTACGAGAACCTGCCGGGCGTCGAGCTGGACGAACTCGACGGCCTCACCGTCGCGACCCCCGACTGGTGGTTCAACCTCCGCGCCTCCAACACGGAACCGCTGCTCCGCCTGAACGTCGAGGCCCGCGACGCCGAAACGGTGGACCGCGTACGCGACGAGGTCCTGGCCATCGTCCGCGCGTAGGGACTTCCGACCGGCCCAGCGAACGACGGCCCCGGGAGAAGAAAGCGTGCCTGCCGGCCCGGCGTCGGCAACGGCTTCCGTATTCATGGCTGCAGCCGCATGTCCCGAATCCGCCGCGACGGCGAGCAACCACGCTCAACCGTTCCGGCGGTGCCGTGCCCACCTCGCCCGGTCCGGCATCGCCGGTGCACAACGCCGAGGCGGATCGCCGCGGCGGCGGGCGAGGGGTGCGGGCCCTCCCGGCCCGGCGGCGGCAGCGGCACCGGCATCCGCCGGCGAAGCCCGCCGGCGCCGCGAATCCACGCCGCCCGCACGACGTGGCCCCGCCACAGCAGCAGCGCCCCCGCGCGAAGGTAACCTGGCCTCACAGAGACGTACATCCCGAAGGGAACCCCTCATGCCGCTCGAAGCCGGTCTCCTGGAGATCCTCGCCTGCCCGGCGTGCCACGCGCCGCTCCGCGACGAATCCGCCTCCGAGGAGTCCCCCGAGCTGGTGTGCGAGGGCGACGGCTGCGGCCTGGCCTACCCCGTCCGGGACGGCATCCCCGTCCTGCTCGTGGACGAGGCCCGGCGCCCGGCCTGACACCGGGCGCTCCCGACCGGCCCCCGGCCCGCCGGGAGGGCCCACCGCACGGCGTACATACGGCGCACACGACGGCGACCCGGAGGCTGATCCACGGTGTTCGACGAGTCACTCCTCGATGATCCCGACGCCCTGTCCCGCGCCGATTTCCACGGCCTCCTGCGCGGCGCCGCCGAATCCGGCGCACGGGTCCGTACGGCCGCGCGCAACGCGGCGGAGGCCGGCGTCGAGAGCATCCGCCCGGACGGCCGCCCCCGCGCGGTCCTGGTCGCCGGCCCCGGTCCGGTCGCCGGCTGCACGGCGGACCTGCTCACCGCGCTGGCCGGCGGCAGCGCCCCCGTCACGCTGATCCGCCCGACCGGCGTCGCCGCCGCCCCCGGTGCCCTGCGCTGGGCGCTCCCCGGCTGGACCGGCCCCCTCGACCTGCTGCTGGTCGCCAGCCCGGACGGTACGGAACCCGGCCTCGCGATCCTGCTGGAGCAGGCGTACCGGCGGGGTTGCTCCGTCGTCTGCGTCACCCCGGCCGGTTCTCCGCTCGCGGACGCCACCGCCCAGGTCCGCGGCCTCGCGGTCCCGCTGACGGCTTCACCGAGCGAGGCCCGCACGAGCGGTGAGCCCGGCGCGCACACCGGCGAGGAGCGGCCGGACGGCGCCGAGCGACCCGTGCTGACCGCCGGCCCGGGGCTCCTCTGGTCGCTGCTGACGCCCCTGCTCGTCCTCGCCGACCGCATAGGGCTGCTCGCCGCCGACTCGCCCTCCGTCGAAGCGCTCGCCGACCGCCTCGACGAGGTCGCCGAGCGCTGCGGCCCGGCCATCGCCACGTACACCAACCCGGCCAAGACCCTGGCGGCCGAGCTGGCCGGCACCGTGCCCCTCATCTGGACCGAGGGGGCCCTGGCCGCCGCGGCCGGCCGGCACTTCGCGACGGTCCTCGCCGCCCTCGCCGGGCGCCCGGCGCTCGCCGCCGAGCTCCCCGAGGCCCTGACGGCCCACGCCACCCTCCTCTCGGGGGACTTCGCCGCCGGCGCGGACCCCGAGGACTTCTTCCGCGACCGCGTCGAGGAGCCGGAGGCCCTGCACGCCCGCGTGGTCCTGCTCCGCGAGCAGGAGCCGGACCTCACCTCGCCCGCCCCCGCCGCCCGCGAACTCGCCCTGCAGCGCGAGACCCCCGTCAGCGAGCTGGAGCCCGCCGAGGGGGACAGCCCCCTGCAGACCGCTGCTGAACTGCTGGCCATCACGGATTTCGCCGCCATCTACCTGGCCCTCGCCTCGACCCCGTAGACGTGGACGACGACGTACACCACGTCGCAAACGCCGTACGCACGCAACAGTCAGGAAACCGCCCGCATGGACCGCCTCGTCAACACCGTGCGCCCCTACGCATGGGGCTCCGCCACCGCGATCCCCGGACTGCTGGGCACCACCCCCACCGGCGAGCCGCAGGCAGAACTGTGGATGGGAGCCCACCCGGGAGCACCCTCCCGCGTGGCGCGGGACGGCGGCGGAGCGGACCTGCGCCCCCTCTCCGACGTCATCGCCGCCGACCCCGAGGGCGAGCTCGGCACCCGGGCCGTCCAGCGCTTCGGCCCCCGGCTGCCCTTCCTGTTCAAGATCCTCGCGGCGGGCTCCCCGCTCTCCCTCCAGGTCCACCCGGACCTCGACCGGGCGGCGGCCGGCTTCGCCGAGGAGGAGGACCGCGGAATCCCCCTCGACGCGCCCCAGCGCAACTACAAGGACACCAACCACAAGCCCGAACTGCTCTGCGCCCTCACCCCCTTCGAGGGCCTGTGCGGCTTCCGCGCCCCCGGCGAGACGGCCGCGCTCTTCGCCGCGCTCGACGTCGACTCCCTCAAGCCGTACGTCGACCTCCTGCACGCCAAGCCGGAGGAGGACGCGCTGCGCGAGGTCCTCACCGCCGTGCTCGGCGCCGACCACGCCGACATGGCCCGGACCGTCGCCGAGACGGCCGCCGCCGCCGAGCGCCTCGCCGCGCAGGAAGGCCCGCACCGGGACGCCTACGCCGCCTGCGCCCACCTCGCCCGGCACTACCCCGGCGACCACGGCGTCATCGCGGCCATGCTCCTCAACCACGTACGCCTCCAGCCCGGCGAGGCCCTCTTCCTCGGGGCCGGCGTCCCGCACGCCTACCTCGACGGCCTCGGCGTCGAAATCATGGCGAACTCGGACAACGTGCTCCGCTGCGGCCTCACCCCCAAGCACATCGACATCCCCGAACTCCTGCGCGTCGTCCGCTTCGAGAGCACCGCTCCCGCCGTCCTGCGCCCGGAGGCCGACGCCGGCGGCGAGGAGGTCTACGGCACCCCCGTCGAGGAGTTCCGCCTCTCCCGCTTCGACCTGGCACCCGGGGGCGAGGCCACGCTGTCCACCGGCACCCCCCAGATCCTCCTGTGCACCTCGGGCACCGCCGTCCTCCGCAGGACGGACAGCGGTGAGGAACTGCAGCTCCGCCGGGGCGAGTCCGCGTTCGTACGGGCAACCGAGCCCGTCGCGCTCGCCGGTGACGACGCCCGGGTCTTCCGCGCCACGGTCGCCGTCTGAACCCCCGCCGCCCCGGGCGGCTGCAACAATGGCCCGCCGTAAAGGAAGCGCAAAGCCCGGCAGTCCAGGGGCGGAAGGGACAATCCGCACATATGAGTGCATCAGGCGGAACCAAGGCCATCGTCGCCGCGCTCGGCGCCAACCTGGCCATCGCCGTGGCGAAGTTCGTCGCGTTCGCGTTCAGCGGCTCGTCGTCGATGCTCGCCGAAGGAGTGCACTCGGTCGCCGACTCCGGCAACCAGGCGCTGCTCCTGCTCGGCGGCAAGAAGGCCCAGCGCAAGGCCAGCGAGGAACACCCCTTCGGCTACGGCCGCGAGCGCTACATCTACGGCTTCCTCGTCTCCATCGTCCTGTTCACCATCGGCGGCGTCTTCGCGCTCTACGAGGGCTACGAGAAGATCAAGGAGCCGCACGAGCTGGAGCACTGGTACTGGCCCGTCGGCGTCCTCGTCTTCGCGGTCATCGCGGAGGGCTTCTCCTTCCGTACGGCCGTCAAGGAGTCCAACGAGCTGCGCGGCCGCCAGTCCTGGGGCCAGTTCATCCGCACCGCCAAGGCTCCCGAACTGCCCGTCGTGCTCCTGGAGGACTTCGGCGCCCTCGTCGGCCTCGTCCTCGCCCTGGGCGGCGTCGGCATCGCCGTCGCCACGGGCGACGGCGTCTGGGACGGCATCGGCACCCTGGGCATCGGCACCCTGCTGGTCCTCATCGCCCTCGTCCTCGCCGCGGAGACCAAGTCCCTGCTGCTCGGCGAGGCCGCCGGCCCCGACCAGGTCGCGAAGATCCGCGCCGCGGCCGTCGACGGCGAGACGGTCACCGGCGTCATCCACATGCGCACCCTCCATCTGGGCCCCGAGGAGCTCCTCGTCGCGGCGAAGATCGCCGTCCGGCACGACGACACGGCGGTCCGGATCGCCGACGCGATCGACGCCGCCGAGGCCAGGATCCGCGAAGCGGTCCCGATCGCCCGCGTCATCTACCTGGAGCCGGACATCTACCGGGAGGAAGCCGCAGCAGCCGGCGAGGACCCGGCCGCCACCCCGGGCGGCCCGGCCCGGCACTGAGCCCCGGTCCCACCACCGACGGGAGCCGAGCGTCCTGCAGGAGGTCTGCGAGACCTCCTGCAGGACGCTCACGAGCTCCCCGTCCTCCGCCGCGAGCAACCGCTCCCGGAAGCCGGGGTCCATCAGCTTCCGCGACAGCATCGCCAGGATCCGCAGGTGCTCGTCGCCCGCGGCGGCGCCCGGCACGGCGATCATGAAGACCAGCCGGGCCTTCGTACCGTCCGAAGCGCCCCACTCGATCCCCTCCGCCGACCGGGCGAAGCCCACGACCGGCGCCGACACCGCATCCGTCTTCGCATGCGGAATCGCTATCTCCTCGCCGAGGCCGGTCGTCCCCAGCTCCTCCCGCGCCAGCGCCGCCGCGACCAGGCCGTCCACATCGGTGACCGCACCGCTCGCAGCGAGCAGCCCCGCCATCTCCCGGATCGCCGCATCCTTTCCGCGCGCCGCGAGCTGCGGCCGCACGTCCGCCCGGTGAGGTAGCCGGAGAGCGCGGAGCCGGCCGGCTCACCCGCGTCCGAACGCTCGGGCGCGGCAGCAGCCACAGGCGCCGACGGGGAAACAGGTGCAGCGGCGGCCGCCTCCTTCCCCGCGGGCTTCCCGGTCTTCCCCACGGTCATCAAGGTGACGGTCGTCAGAGCCGTCACCACCGTGCCGACGCCGATGGCGACGAAGAACATCGGCACCCCGCCGACCGCTCCCAGCACCGCCACCACCGGCCCCCCGTGCGGCACGCTGTCCTGCACCGCCGCAAGCCCGGCCACCGCCCCCGCCACCGCACCACCGGCCATGTTCGCCGGGATGACCCGCGCAGGCCGCGCCGCGGCGAAGGGGATCGCACCCTCGGTGATCCCGAAGCACCCCATGAACAGCGCCGCCAGCCCGGTCTCCCGCTCCTGCGCGCTGAACAGCCCCCGCCGCAGCAGCGTCGCGAGCCCCTGCCCGAGCGGCGGCACCGGAATGGCCGCCGCACACATGCCCATGACCTCCGGGTTCTTCGAGACCAGCCCCGCACCGAAGAGGAACGCCGTCTTGTTGACCGGCCCGCCCATGTCGAAGGAGATCATCAGCCCGAGCACCACACCGAGCAGAGCGGCACTCGTCCCCGTCAGGCCGCCCAGCCAGCTCGTGAGGTGCTCGAAGACCCACGCGATCGGCCGGCCGATGACGTAGACGAAGAACAGGCCGACCGACGTCGTGGCCACGATCGGGATCACGATGACCGGCATCACCGGCCGCACGAAGTCCGGAACCCTGACCTTCTTGATCCACAACACCACGTAGCCGGCCAGGAACCCCGTGGCGATCGCCCCGATGAACCCCGCCCCGGCCTTGCTGTCGTACAACTCCCCGTGGCTCGCAATCCAGCCGCCGGCCATGCCGGGCACGAGAGCCGGCCGGTCGCCGATCGCGTAAGCGATGTAGCCGGAGAGGACGGGGATCATCAGCGTGAAGCCGATGACACCGATGTTGTTGACGGCCTGCCAGAACGAGCTGTCGAAGACGATCCCCTGCGGCGTGGTCCGCCCGCCGAGGGCGAGCGACACCGCGATCAGCAGACCGCCGACGACCACGAACGGGATCATGTACGAGACGCCGTTCATCAGCGCCTTGTAGACCGAACCGCGCTCCTTGCCGCCCGCGCCGCCGAGCACACCGGCCCCGGCCGCACCGCCGTCGCCCGCCCCGGCCCCCGCGCCGCGGTGCACCGGCGCCTCCAGCACGTCCCGGATCAGCCGCTCCGGATGATGGATGCCCTCGGCGACCCCGACGGACAGCACCCGCTTCCCGGCGAACCGGCCGAGGTCGACGTCCTTGTCGGCGGCGACGATGATGCCGTCGGCCTCCGCCACGTCGCGGTCGGACAGGACGTTCTCCGCCCCGATCGACCCCTGGGTCTCGACCTTCATCTCGTAGCCGAGCCGCTGCGCGACCTGAGCCAGCTTCTCCGCCGCCATGTACGTGTGCGCGATGCCCGTCGGGCAGGCGGTCACCGCGAGCAGCTTGCGCCCCCGCCCGTCCGCTGGAGTGGCCGGAGTGGCTGGACTGGACACGTGGATCTCCTCACAACGGATCGCTCGCGGGGGCGCGCCGCATCCTCGCCCGGTCGCATCCTGCAACACCTGACCTGCGCAGGAAACAAGGGCGTTGGGATGCGGGCGGCCCACCCCCGGCCGGAATCTGACGTTCCGGAGGATCGGGCGCCAGTGGGGCTGGGGTTCGGCGGGCCGCCCGGTGTAGATTCGAGAACGAGCCAGACGTCGCTGCTGATGGCGGTCGGGCGGCCCGCACGACGGGCCGGCCGAGGGAGAGAGGGCCTCCGACGGACTGCGCTGCGGTCGGGGCACCGGTGTGTCCCGTGTGTCCAGCTGCTCGGAACAGCCCGACCGCATGCACGGCCGTGTCCACCCTCGCTCGCCCTTCACAGAGGAGCAGCCCGTATGACCACCACTTCCCCCGGCCAGGACTTCAAGGTCGCGGACCTCTCGCTGGCGGCCTTCGGCCGCAAGGAGATCACCCTCGCCGAGCACGAGATGCCCGGCCTGATGGCGATCCGCAAGGAGTACGCGGAGACGCAGCCGCTGGCGGGTGCGCGCATCACCGGCTCGCTGCACATGACGGTCCAGACGGCCGTGCTCATCGAGACCCTCGTCGCGCTGGGCGCGCAGGTCCGCTGGGCGTCCTGCAACATCTTCTCCACCCAGGACCACGCCGCCGCCGCCATCGCGGTCGGCCCCGAGGGCACCCCGGAGAACCCGCAGGGCGTGCCGGTCTTCGCCTGGAAGGGCGAGACCCTGGAGGAGTACTGGTGGTGCACGGAGCAGGCCCTGACCTGGCCGGGCACCGCCACCGGCGGCCCGAACATGATCCTGGACGACGGCGGTGACGCCACCCTCCTCGTCCACAAGGGCGTCGAGTTCGAGAAGGCGGGCAGCGCTCCCGACCCGTCGACGGCGGACAGCGAGGAGTACGCCCAGATCCTCACCCTGCTGAACCGCACCCTGGGGGAGAACCCCCAGAAGTGGACCCAGCTGGCGTCCGAGATCCGCGGCGTCACCGAGGAGACCACCACGGGCGTCCACCGTCTCTACGAGATGCAGCGCGACGGCTCGCTCCTCTTCCCCGCGATCAACGTGAACGACGCGGTGACGAAGTCGAAGTTCGACAACAAGTACGGCTGCCGCCACTCGCTGATCGACGGCATCAACCGCGCCACGGACGTCCTCATCGGCGGCAAGGTCGCGGTCGTCTGCGGCTACGGCGACGTGGGCAAGGGCTGCGCGGAGTCCCTCCGCGGCCAGGGCGCCCGGGTCATCGTCACCGAGATCGACCCGATCAACGCCCTGCAGGCGGCGATGGACGGCTACCAGGTCACCACCCTGGACGAGGTCGTCGAGACCGCCGACATCTTCGTCACCACGACGGGCAACAAGGACATCATCATGGCCTCGGACATGGCCCGGATGAAGCACCAGGCCATCGTCGGCAACATCGGCCACTTCGACAACGAGATCGACATGGCCGGCCTGGCGAAGATCCCGGGCATCGTGAAGGACGAGGTCAAGCCGCAGGTCCACACCTGGACCTTCCCCGACGGCAAGGTCCTGATCGTGCTGTCCGAGGGCCGCCTGCTGAACCTGGGCAACGCCACCGGCCACCCGTCGTTCGTCATGTCGAACTCCTTCGCGGACCAGACGCTGGCCCAGATCGAGCTCTTCACGAAGCCGGAGTCCTACCCGACGGACGTCTACGTGCTGCCGAAGCTGCTGGACGAGAAGGTGGCCCGGCTCCACCTCGACGCCCTCGGCGTCAAGCTCACCACGCTCCGCCCGGAGCAGGCCGCATACATTGGTGTCCCGGTGGAGGGCCCGTACAAGCCGGACCACTACCGCTACTGATACCGACGCAGCACGAAAAGCAATCGGTAACAGGCCTCTGCCGCGACGGCAGGGGCCTGTCCCGGTTCTGTCGAGGACCCCACCATGCCCCGCGGCCGCTACTCGCTCCACGACCCCCACGACCACACCCCCCTAGGTGAAGAGCACTTCCACTGCGCCACCGGCCCCTCCGGCTGGCGCTACGTCTCGCAGCTCACCTCTCCGGCCGGCGACAACACCGGCTCCGTCGACCTCACCCTCGACGACCTGGGCCGCCCCATCCGCCTGCAGCTCCAGGCCCGCGACTGGCAGGTGCGCGGCGCCGCCCTCGACGGCGTGACCTGGGTCCGCACGGACCCGACCGGTGAGCACGCCACGGAGGGCAATGTCCCGGAGGCCCGCGCCTTCACCGGAGCGTCCCCCGCCTTCTACGTCGCCCTGGCCCGCGCCCTGCGCCTGACCCCGGGCGCCGGCGGCACCCGCATCCGGCTGGTCGGCTTCACCACCCCCGTCCTCGCCCCCCGGACCCTCGACCAGTCGTGGGCCCTGGTCAGCAGGACAGCACACGCCACTGACAACGGCCCGCTGCAGGTGGACGAGTACCAGGTCAGCGACCTGGAGACCGGCGAACAGCACACGGTGCACCTGGCCGGCGACGTCGTCCTGTCGGCACCCGGCCTCGAGCTGGAGGAGCTGGACAGCCCGCCGTCGACGTTCGGGTGAGCACCGGCTGAGCACCGGGCGAGCGGAGGACGGTGCGCTCGATGTGCGGAAGGGCTGGTCAGCCTGGTACTGTCCTCTTCGCCCCACAAGACCTGTTGACACAGGCCCGGTGGGGAGGTAGATTCGAACGGTTGCCGGGGAAGCTGGACAGGCTCCCAAGCAGCAGTTAGTCTCTATAGCGCTCTGGTCGGTGAACGAGATTCACCCCGAGCACCTTGATCCCTTATCGGAAAGCGGAAAGCCGATTAGCTCGGCCGGAAAGCGTCTGATAAAGTCGGGATCACCGCCGGAAAGCGAAAGCTGAAAGGCGAAACCCCGCTCCAACAGGGAGCCGGAAAAGGGATTCGGACCGACTGCTTCATTGAGAAGCAGGGGGGAACGGAAAACGGATCTGGTAAGGTTGGAAACAACGAAGGGAAGCGCCCGGAGGAAAGCCCGAGAGGGTGAGTACAAAGGAAGCGTCCGT
>NZ_JBIBIZ010000012.1:0-211430 GCF_042958085.1 Streptomyces sp. NPDC008001
CGCGCGGTCTGCTCCGCAGACACGACGCGCCGTCGCTACGCGACGGAACCCCATTGCCATCACTCCGTGATGGCCCGGGACTCCGTCCCGGAAATCCGGGCCACTCCGTGGCCCGGGAGGCCAACTCCGTTGGCCTCGGGCTCGGATCGCTCCGCGATCCGGCCAGGCGGAACGCGCTCCGCGCGTTCCTGATGCCGGCAGCAAGGGGGTGGGGTAGCGGCTTGGAGTTGATGAGGATTCAGGGGGCCTGTCTTATCCGGCCGTTTGAATGGGCACGGACAGGAGCAGCAGACAAACGCTCGCCGCAACCACTCCAGGATATTAGAAACGAACGGATTAGAACACTTGAACCCAACGGGTGCGTCATCCTGCTTGGCCCGCTACCTTATGGAGAAATAAGGCACATCCACCGCGACCTGCGGAGCCATCAGAAGGCCACGGGTAATCGCCCACAAAACCGATTCTGAGGACTCAATAAAAGCCTACTGGCCAGCTCCCAGACTTCCAGAACAACCAGATTACAGCGGCCTCGAAAAATACGTCAGACAACGACGAATGGAAAATTGCATGCCGGGTGCAGAACTGTTTCCGCATCAGGTGGAAGCTGTCGACGCCGTCCTCCGTGTTCTTCAGACGCCCGCCGACGGGCGCCTGCCGGCCGAGGGGCTGCGGGCCCAGGTCATCGCTGCGACCGGCTCGGGCAAGACACTGATCGCCACCGAGGCCGCCCAAAAGCTCGCTGCCCGGCGGGCCCTGGTCCTCGTGCCGACTCTGGATCTCCTGGCCCAGAACGCAGCCGCATGGCGGGAGGCCGGCCGTACCGGGGCAATGGTCGGAGTCTGCCGACTAACAGCCGAGGACGCTGACGGCATGCCCTGTACGACGGATCCGGGCAAGCTCGTGGCCTGGGCACAAGGGCTGGAACGGGTGACGGTGTTCGCCACCTACGCTGCCGTGGGCCTCGGCATCCTCCAGCGCGCCCATGCCCAGGGCTTGGGTGTGTGGGACCTGATGGTCGTGGACGAGGCGCATCGGACCAGCGGGGACGCGGGCAGGGCAGCAGTGCACGATCAGGGCAAGATCCCGGCGGCCGCCGGCTCTACATGACCGCCACAGCCAGAATCTGGGAGGCCCCCGAAGGCAGCCGCGACAAGGTACCCCGGCTGATCGCAAGCATGGACCCCGACTCTCCGCTGTTCGGGCCCGTGGCGTTCAAACTCACCCTGTCCGAGGCCATCAGCCGCGGCCTGGTCGCGCCCTACCAGGTCGTGTGCGTCGACATCACCGACCCCGAACTCCACCAGGCGCGCCAAACGGCCGGACCCGGTTCGGACGCGGTACGCGGAGCCAGGCTCGCAGCGCTGCAGACCGGCGTCCTCACTGCAGCGGCGCAGGAGCGGCTGCGGAAGGTCCTGACGTTCCATAGCAAGATCACCGAGGCCGAGGCCATGGCCGAAGGCGTCGTCGAGGTCGCGCAGCGGCTCTGGCAGGACGACCGGCGCCGGTTCCCGACGCCGGAACGGGTCTGGGCCGACTGGCTGTACGGCGAGCACTCCCCCAGTCACCGGCGCGCCGTGCTCGCCGAGTTCGCCTCCGACGTCATCGAGGACGAGGACGGGCTGCGGCCAGCCGCACTGCGCGTGCTCAGTTCCGTGAAGGTGCTCGGCGAAGGGGTCGATACAGCGAACTGTGATTCCGTCGCCTTCTGCGATGCCCGGGGGTCGATGGTCGACATCGTGCAGATGGTCGGCCGCGCACTCCGCATGAAACCCGGCGAGGGAAAAATCGCATCGTTGATCGTCCCGGTATTCCTCGCGCCGGGTGAAAGCCCCGGCGTAATGCTGACCTCACCGGCCTACGAAACCCTGGCAAAGGTTCTCGGAGCGCTCCGCGCGCACGACGCCGACACCATCGAAGCCCTCACCGACCCCCGTGTGCGCAGCGGGAGCTACGGGCCGGAGGAGGAGGCCGGTGAAGGCGACCATGAGCGGCCGGATGGGGAGCAGGGGCCGCGTGCGCCCGCGCGGGAGCTGCTGAGGTTCAGCACGCCCCGGGATCCGGCGCTGCTGGCCCGGTTCGTGAAACTGCGAGTGATCGAGCCGGAGAACGCCTTCTGGCGGCGTGGGATCGAGGCGTGCGTGCGGTATGTGAAGGAGACCGGCGCGGAGCAGCTGCGGGTCCCGTACGACTTCGTCACGCCGTCGGAGTGGTCGCCTGCGGGGTTTCCGCTGGGGACGTGGCTGGCGGACCAGCGGCGTTTCAACATGGCCGGACGCCTCGCCGCGGCCCGCGTCACCGAGTTGGACAGGCTCGGGATGGTCTGGTCCCATCAGGACGTCGCGTTCGAGGAAGGGCTCACTGCCGCTCGGGCTTGGGCTGCTGTCCACGGGCACTTCCTGCCGCCGGCTACCGCCGTCTGGGATGGCTACCCGGTCGGGAGCTGGGCGAAGAACCAGCGCACCGCAGCCCGGCTCGCGGACACCGTCGCCGAGCGGCTCGAAGCCGGCCTCCCTGTCGCCTCCAGTGCCAAGGCACTCACCGAAGCGCGCCGGGAGGCGCTGGACGAGATTGATCCGGGCTGGTGCCCGGTGTGGGATGCCGGATGGCAGCGCTGCTTCCGCCTCGCCCAGGCCCGCTTCCAGGCCGGCGGGGCGGTACCGACAGCGCCGGGCGAGGTGATCGTGCAGGGCGAAGACCTCGGCCGCTGGGCCCGGGCGTGCCGCCTCGGCTGGGACGCGCTCCTGCCCGTCCAGCAGTGGCTCCTCGAGAACGTCCTCGGCCTCGCCCCGGCTGAAGGGCACGAGCGGCCCGTGAAACGCACGCAGGAGGACAGGTGGGCCCTCAATCTCCGGGCGGCACGTCAGTTCCACGCCCGCGAAGGCCACCTCCAGGTGCCTCGGAAGCATGTCGAGCGCCTGGAGTCAGGAGGCCGCCGGGACAGCGCGGAGGAGCTCCTGACGGTGAAGCTCGGCATGGTCCTCGACAACATCCGCAAACGCGCCGACAAACTCATCGAACAACGTCGCGCCGACCTCAATGCCCTCGGCATGCGTTGGTGAGGCCAGGCCGGGTGGAAGCCGCGGTCGGGGACCGCGCCGGCGGCTCTCTCAGCTGGACAGCTCCAGCAGGCGTTGCATCAGCCGCTGCTCTTTGTCCGCGGCCTCACGAACGATCTTCGAGGCGCTGTTGAGGGATTCCCGGGAAGACGAGGCTCCCGCCTCGTTCACGAGGGCTGCTACCTCGGTCCATTTCTTCGACACGTCATGGTATGCGTCCGAGGCTTCCTGGAATTGTTCGATCCCGGTGATCTTGGCGGTTTCCGCGAGGAATTCCGCCCACATCTTGCGGAACAGGCCTCCGCCGGTACCGGCGTCTTCCATGATCGTGGCGATTTCCGCGAGCCCGTTGGCGGGCGATTCGAGGTCGTCCAGCCACTGGGGCATCAGGTCGGCGACTTTGTGTATGCCCTTGTAGCCGAAATTGGAGATCGGCGGATTCAGGAAGGTCTCCGCCGCCGTTCTGATTCCTTTGCGGGCCGCCTTTCCGAGATCGGGAAGGCCATCCTTCGGGAGGTCGAGCGTGAATGCGCGATTTTGGGAACTCATTGGGCCGCGCGGGTTACGTGCGCTCGCGAGGGATTCGGCGGACGCCCATTGCAGGCCGAGCGGCTGCGTCTCGACCAGAGCGAAGCGGTCCTTGTCGTCATGCCCGACGCAGGCGACGTAGTGGGCTGCGAAACGGAAGTCGTCGGTCGAGTAGTCGAGGCAGTAGCGGTCGAGCTTGAGTCCGACAACGGTGCCGGAAGCAAGCTCGGCCAGCAGATGGTCCCTCGCCCGCTTCGCCGAGGACGTCTCGTGCACGGACAGCCGGAGTTTCAGAGCCTGCGCGAGGTTTTCCGTCAGCGTATCGGGTTTGATGCGGCCACCGACGAACGGCGTAGGCATCTGTTTCGTCCGCCAGTAGATGAACGACAGGCCGCCGGCAAGGCCGAAGACGAACGGCTCCGAGATGTCGACTTCCCGCTGCCGCAGCAAATTCACAAGCGTGGTCGATTCACAATGCTGACCGGTGTACGGTTCTGCTTCTAAGAGCGCCATCTGTTCACGTCTCCCTTCCGTCGCGTAGAGCGTAGCGCAACCTGTGAAAGTTCGATTGCGGACGCATGGATCAGGGAGGCTTCGTCAACTCAGACGCGGGACACCAGGTAGTTGCCCAGGAACAGGTGATCCATTTCCGTTTTGAGGAAGCAGGACAGGGCGTCCGCGGGCGAGCAGACGATGGGTTCCCCGGCGACGTTGAACGAGGTGTTGATCAGGCAGGGGATGCCGGTCAGTTCGTTGAACTCGCGCAGGAGCCGGGCGAGCAGGGGGTTGCTCTCGTCGGTGACCGTCTGGATCCGTGACGTGGCGTCGACGTGGCAGGCGCCCTGGATCTTCTCCTGGTACTCGGGCCGTACCGGGACCACGAACGTCATGTAGGGCGACGACGTCTTCTTGCCGAGTTCGAAGACTTCCGGTGCCAGGTGCTCCAGCACGACGGGGGCGAAGGGCCTGAACTGCTCGCGGTGCTTGATGCGTTCGTTGATGATGTCCTTGATGTCGGGGAACTTCGGGTTGGCCAGGATGCTGCGGTTGCCCAGGGCGCGCGGCCCGTACTCCATACGCCCCTGGAACCACCCGATGACGCACCGCTCCTGCATCAGGGTCGCTGCCTCCCGCGGCACATCGGAGGGGGCCAGCTCCCGCCAGACGACCTGGTCGGGGAACTGCTCGAGCGCCGCCCGGATCTCCTGTCCGTCATAGCCGGGCCCCAGGTAGGGAGAGGTGCTGATCCTGGGCGGTGTACCGGCCTGCCCGCTGGCGAACAGAGCCGCCCCGATGGCCACGCCGACGTCGCTCGCGCCGAAACTGACGTCCATCTCGGTGAAGCGTGAATGCTCCAGCAGTTTGCTGTTGTTGACGCAGTTCAGGGCCAGACCGCCTTCGAAGATCACGCGGGGGAGATCGCTGCGGGCTTCGAGTGTGCGCATCTGCCCTGCGGTCACCGTCTCGAGCATGTGCTGCGCGGCGCCAGCCACGCGGACCCGGTAGTCGAAGTCCTCGCGGCTGTGCTCGTCCCCGCCGAAGATGCGGTCGAAAAGTTCGTAGTAGGCGGGTACGGCGTTCGCCGGGAACGGGATCCGGTAGGTGCCGTCGGGGCACGTCTCGACCACGTGCTCGAGCAAGGGGTTGGGCTCCGGGGGCGTGCCGTAACCGGCCAGGCCCATCACCTTGTACTCGTCGTTGTTCGGGACGAATCCGAGGTAGCGCGTCACCACGGAGAAGAGCATCGCCAGCGAGTGCCGCGAGTCGATGGTCATGTCGTCGAAGATCTTCACCTCGCCGTCGCGCACCTCCCCCGTGATCGCGGAGAGCCATTCGGCGCGGCCGTCGCTGACCAGGAAGGCCGCGTCCCCGCCGCCTGCGAGGTGGTACCCCGTCATCAGGTGCGCGAGGTGGTGCGGGACCCGGACGAGCTTGTCCGGGTCGAGCCGGTGTCCCGTGTGCTCCAGGAAGTCAGCCCGGGTCGCGGTCTCGCTGAACATGGCGGTGTGCGTCTGCGCCAGGCGCTGCAGGCGTGCGAACTTCTGCTCGACGGATGCCGCGGGATCCTCGGTGATCTCGGTGATCATCTTGTTCAGCACGTCCTCGGAGAACTGCCAGGAGAACGCGAAGGTGTCGACGTCGTCGAACGATATCCCGGCCGAGTCGAGGCACCAGCGCATCGCATTGACCGGGAAGCTCGACGTCTTCTTCTCACGGTTGAGCCGTTCTTCCTCGACGGCGGCTACCAGCTCGCCGTCGACGAGGAGGGCGGCGGCGGAGTCGTGGCCGTAGAGCAGATGGCGGTCGATGCCGGTGGCGCGAAAGAGGCGTCCGAAGATTTCCGCAGACTTGCCGAACCCGTTGTAGCCCAGAACGATCATGAGGAGCTCCATTCGCTATGGCCAGATCGTGAGGTAGTCCGAGATCACGGCGGACCGCCGGAAGTCCGGGTCGAGGACCGCGCCGGTCAGATCGGCGCCGCTGAGGTCCGCGCCGTCCAGGTTCGCGCCCACTAGGCGGCAGCCGGTCAGCTCGGCCAGGATGAGATATGCCTCGCACAGATCGGCGCCCTCGAGGTTCGCGCCCCGCAGATCCGCGGAGATCAGGTACGACTCGGTCAGCACCGCGTCGGTGAGGTCCGCGTCGGCGAGTTCGGCGCGCTGCAGATCGGCGCCGTGCAGCACCGCCTTGCGCAGATCGGGACGGAAGGTGCCCCGTGCCCGGCGCCGGCGGGCGTGCTCGTTCCAGTGCCGGGGCCCCTGGAGCAGTATGGTCTCGTCCTCGGTGGGCATGTCTCGACCTCGCGTCTACAGAGGGGTGAGGGCGGTCAGCGCCCGCTTCTCGACATCCAGCGCGGATCGCGCCGTGTCCGACACGGCGTCCACGAGCGTTTTGAGGTCGCTCCGGGCGGCGACGGTTCCCGCCGTCAGCAGCGCGGAGCCGAGGTCCGACCACAGTCGGCCGCTGTCGGCGAACCGCCCGGCCGCCTCGGCGTAGCGAGCCTCGCCGGTGCTGTCGGCGACCCTGTTCAGGTAGCGGCCGATCATCGGGCGGAACAGGCCGCCTCCGGTTCCGAAGGACTCGATCTGCCGTCCCAGATGCAGCAGTTGACGCGTCAGGGCGTCGGTGCGTATCACCCGGCCGGTCAGGTCCACGTCCTCGACCTCGCCGCGTTTGGAGTCCGGCCAGGACGGGGCAGTGGCGGCGAGCTGCTTCATCCCGGGTATGCCGAGGTTCCGGCTGCCGGGCTTGAGGACCTCGCGGCACAGGGTGCGTACGGCCACGGGGCCGACGCGGTCGAGCTGCGGGGTACGTCGCGGTGCGCCGAAGACGTAGACCTTCCTGTCCGGGTTGAGCGGTGGGGAGTTGCGGCTGGACCGGGCCGCCTGCAGCTCGGCCGTGGCCACGGTGACGGGCTCGTCGAACGCCGGGTCCGACACCTCGAACGCGTCTGCTCCGAGGGGACGGACGACGTTGACGAAGTACCCGCCGAAGGAGGAGCGCCCCTCCAGTCCCCAGTACGGCAGCAGGCCGAGGTCGACCCGGGTCATGACGGCCGGCGCCGACTCCAGCAGCCCGGCCAGGCCTGCGCCGGACTTCGGAGTGTGCGTGAGGACCTCGACTCCCATCAGCCGCGCGGCCCTGAGCGGCATGACCGCTTGCTTGCCTACGGCGAGGTCCGGGGCGTTGCCGGCCGCCGGGAAGAACGAGAACCCAAAGCCCCCGTCCAGCCCGAACACGGTCTCCTCGTCCACCTCGTACCCGCCGGCCGCGAGGACGGCGCACTGGCAGGCCGACTCGCAGTGGATGCCGCGCCGGTGGACGTAGCGGCCGGTCGCGTTCATGACGTCACCCCTGTCCCAGTTCCATCAAGGACCGCCGCAGCCGGGGGTCCATCTTCTCCACCGCGTACCGGAACGTGTCGCGGGGCATTTCCTTGTGCCAGGTGCGCAGGAACGCGGCCACCTCGTCGGGATGGACCTCGGCGGTGACCTTGAGCAGCCATCCCGAGCCCTTCTGCACATACGTGTCGCCGTCGTGCATCAGCCGCACGCAGTTGTCGAAGACGTGTGAGGTCGGCAGTTCGAAGACCCTGCGGCCCACCTTGCGCCGCACGAACTTCACGACGGACACGTTCGCCGCGCGCCGGACCCACGGGGAGGCGGAGCCCGTCCAGTCCCGGGTGCGCCGGATCAGCTCCAGGTGCCCGAGGAAGAACGGGTACAGCAGCTTCAGGCACATGTCGTCGCACTGCGCCCAGTTGGACACGTACGTTCCGAGCCAGTGCTCACAGCGGTCGAGCAGTTCGGGTCCGAGCCCGGTTTTGGCGACCTTGTGCAGGACCGCGAAGCCCAGCAGCACCTCCTCGTGGTACGCGGCGCGCGACAGCACCTCCTCCGCCAGGTGCAGTCGCGTGGCCGCGGGGATGCCGGGCCGCTGGCGGAAGTAGTGGCCGGCGATCTCGTCCACTGCGGCGTTGCTGACGCCGAGAGCCCGGATCTCGTGCGGGAAGTACCGCTGCATGCGCACGGCGAAGTCAGGGTCGGCGCGGGCCGCCAGGGCCTTCACCAGTTCGTCGGCGGCGGCTGGAACATTGGTCACGGGGTGCCGATCGTGAGTTTCAGGGTCTGGGTCGGGAGCGGTTTCGGTGCGCGTTCCAGCCGGGGCTTGCCTTGCATGACGTACTCGTACTCCTGTTGCATGTCGGCCACGGCCTGGATGGTGTCCTTTGAGCGGTCCGTCAGGTTCTGCCCGCCCAGGCCCCACCACAGGTACCAGTTCTTGTGGCTGAGGTAGGCGTTGCGGACGAAGTCCAGCGTGTCCCGGTCGGCGAGGATCGCGGGCTCCACGTAGAAGGCCGGGACGAACGTGCCCTGGCCCTCGCGCAGGATCCCGGTCTTGACGGCCTGGCGCTGGAGTTTGGTGCCGCTGAGGATGCGGATGCCGAGGTTGGCGTAGATCTGGGCCGGGTTGAGGTACTGCTCGGTGAAGCGGATGGACTCCCTGAGCGCCTTCGGGGTCTCCCCCGGCCCGCCGAGGAAGATGCAGTGGGTGTGCTCGATGGGGCTGGCCGTGAACAGGCGGTCGATGTCCAGGACGCGGGCCATGTCGAAGCCCTTCATCAGGTCCGCCAGGGCCTCGTCGGTGAGCGCGTCGGTGCCGAGGTCCACGCGGATGCACCCCGCCGCGTGCAGCAGCTTCACGAACTCCGGTGTGACCGCGTTCGGCGTCAGCTGGCAGTACCAGGGCACGTCGAGCTTGGCGCGGATCATCTCCTCGCACACCTCGGCGGCGTACTCCATCGGGTAGTTGAAGGTCGCGTCGACGATCTCGAACTCCCGCACGGCCGGGTTCTCGGCCATGGCCCGCTGGATCTCGCCGACGACCTCGGCGGGTTCCTTGAAGCGGTCGCCCTTGCCCTCGGTCTTGCGGATGATGCAGTAGGAGCAGAACAGCTTGCAGCCCCGCTTGGTCTGCAGCGTCTCGATGGCCGGCTGGTGGTCGCGGGTGAGGTCGGAGGCGGCCGAGACGCCCTCCTCGAAGTACCGGGGGTCGTAGACGGTACGGTCGGGCTCCAGTGCACCCAGGTCGAAGGCCTGACTCGACTGGTTCTGGCAGAACTTGCCGTCATCGTCGAGATAGCAGAGTCCCGAGATCGACTCGGGCCGTCCGCCGGACTCCAGGTAGTCCAGCAGCTGGACGATGCCGGCCTCGCCCTCCCCGGCGATGCCGTAGTCGGGCTGGGCGTACTCGAAGAACGACAACGGCTCGACCGAGAAGCCCGATCCGCCGAGGACGACGGTGGCGCTGGTGTACTTGCGGACGCACTGGACGATCTTCTCGGTCATCGGGCCGAAGAACACCGGGTCGATGAACGTCAGGTTGTCCAGGTTGCGCACGGCGATGCCGACCACGTCGTACGTCTCGGCGGTCAGCTTCTCGCGGACCGCCTTCAGTTCGCGTGACTCCCAGAGCAGGTCCAGGACGTCGACGTGGTGCCCGGCGTGCTTGAGCGCGGCGCTGATGTAGGCCATGCCGATGGGCAGCGCGGGCCGCGGGACCCGGATCTTGTTGGTGGAGATGAGCAGTACGCGCATGGGCCTTCACTCTCGTCAGGGCTGCCAGTACGTCGCCGGCTGCAGATCGCCGCTCAGGGTGGCCTTGGCTCGGTAGCGGCGCATGCGCTCCAGGTCGACCTCGGCGACGCCGACACCGGGCTCCTTGCCGAGGTCCACCATCCGTTCGTCGCCGTCGACGAAGTCGAACCGCTCGGCCTCCAGGAACAGCGGGTCCGCCAGGATCTGGCTGCGTCCCATGTAACCGAATCCGGCGTAGAGGTTGTTGCCGATGCCGGAGGCGAACGCGACGAGGCACTCGGCGTCCACGGCCCTGACCGGCAGCCGCATGTTCGCCACGTAGGCGAACATCTCCGGCACGAGCGCGGAGCACACGATGATGTCGACTCCGCGGCGGCAGTACTCCCGCGCGACCTCCGCGAAGTTGATGTCGTACCCCTGCATCAGGCCGATGCGGCCGAACTCCACGTCGAAGACCGGGTATTCCGATCCGCTGGTGAGGTAGCGCGCCTCCAGTTCGTGGCAGTGCACGCGCCGGTAGCGCCCGAGCACGGTTCCCTCGGGGCCGCACAGGACCGAGGTGCTGTAGTACTTGCCGTCGTCGCCGCGCTCCAGCAGGCCGGCCACGAGGTGCACGCCGGCCTGTTTCGCCTGCTCGCACAGGAACTGGGTCTCCGGCCCCGGGACGGGCACCGACACGTCGGCGACCTCCAGGATGTTGCCGGAGGTGGAGAACGCCTCCGGCAGGCAGATCAGGTCCGCCCCCTGCGCGGCGGCCTCACCGATGTAGTGCTCGGCGCGGCGCAGGTTCTGGGCCGGCTTGCCGAGTTTGGACTCCATCTGGACCACGGCGATCTTCGTCCCGGGCATCACATGCTCACCGGTTCGAGGGGCCGCGAGGAGATCACCAGGCCGAGGTCCTCCTCGGCCACCTGCCAGTCCGTCAGGCCCGCCTCTCGCAGGAGTGCGGCCGCCTCGTCGGGGGTGTAGGCGGCCTGCAGCGAGCGCATGAACTCGTCGCCGCCCTCCTTCACGAACTGCAGGATGAAGGTGATGTGCCCCTCCTCGGCGTGCCGGTTCATGTCCTCGATGATCACGATGCCGTCGGGCTTGCAGATGCGGGCGCACTCCTTCAGCGTCTCGACGGGCCTGCGCCAGCGGTGCAGCGAGGAGAACGAGAAGACGATGTCGGCGGAGTCGTCCGGGAAGGGCAGCCGGTTCAGCTTGGCCATCTCGAACTCGACGTCGCCGGCGCTGTTGGCCCAGACGGCCAGCGTCAGGTTGTCCTCGGCGACGTCCACGAGGTTCTGGTTCTCCTCCGCGCCGGACACGGCCAGGTCCGGCAGCTTGCCTGCCACGTGCAGCGACAGCAGGCCGGTGTTGAAGCCGACCTCGACCAGGTCGGTCATGCCCTTGCGGACGTTGGCCAGGATGCGGTCACTCGGCCGCTTGTACGCCATCAGGGCCGAGCGGCGCATGCCCAGGTCGTAGAGGCGCACCTTGTCGATGTCGTCGTGCGGTGAGGCCTGCGGTACGCGCTCGCTCAGGTTCAGCAGTCGGCTCTCAGTGGTCACAGCCGGCCTCCTGGTCCTTCGGGCGCGTGGTGAGCTGCAGGGGGATCGGCTGGCGCGAGATGAAGTTGGAGATGTCCGCTCCCAGGTGCTGCGGGTAGCGCCGGTACTCCGGCGAGTAGAACGCCTTGGATATGTTGTCCAGGTAGTACCAGCCTTTGGGGCCGGTCACCTCAATGCCGTTCTCGTCTGCGGTGATCAGTTCCTTCTCGACGAGGTCGTCGATCTCCGCGCGGAACATCTCCGTGAAGTCCACGCCGTGGAGGCGCCGGAAGCGCTCGCGGTTGACGCGTCCGGCCTTGACCCCGAGGACCATCGAGCGCCGGATCGACTCCGCCTTGGTGATGTGCTTGCCCATGGAGATCGGCAGCCGGCCTTCCATCACCGTCTGGATGTAGCGGCCGATGTCGGGCTCGTTGAAGTACCAGTGGTCGCGCAGGTGCCCGGTGGCGGTGGGGCCGAGCGGGATGATGGGGATGTCCTCGCTCCAGGACGTCTCGCCGTACTTGGGCTGGTAGCCGGGCTTGGCGAAGCAGTCGCCGTAGTAGCCCAGGAAGCCGTTCTTGGACAGCTTCTGCGCGGCGAACAGGAACATGTCGTCGACCACGGCCTTCTCGGGCACCGGCGGCAGCTTCCTGCGCTTGGTGGAGACCTGGGCGAACTCCATGTACGTGTAGAACGAGATGCAGGTGACCCCGAGGTCGATGGCGACGTCGAGGCTGTGTTCCCAGCTCTCCATCGTCTGCCCGTTGATGCCGTGCATCAGGTCGATGTTGATGTTTTCGAAGCCGCAGCGGCGCAGCAGCCGGATGCTCTCCTTGAGCATCTCCGGGTCGTTCGGCCGGCCGATGTTCTTCAGTTCCTCCGGTACGAAGGTCTGCACGCCGAGGCTGATGCGCCGGATCCCGTGTTCCAGCAGGACGTTGGCCTTGCGCTCGGTGATGTCGACCGGTGTGGTCTCGATGGAGAAGTCGGCGCCCTCCTCGACGTCGAAGCTGCTGAACATGTGGCCCAGCAGGTCGTCGAGCTGGGGGGCGGTCAGTGCGGTCGGGGTGCCGCCGCCGATGTAGCCGAGGGTGATGACGTGGTCCTGGATGTAGGGGCGCTCGGCATAGTTGGTGATCTCCGTTTTCAGCGCGTCGAGATACGTGCGGGTCAGGTCCCGGTCCGTCTGGTGCTTGATGTAGGGGCAGCTGAAGCAGAGCCGGTTGCAGAACGGGATGTGGACGTACACGCCCATGGGTTTGCGGGCGAACACCTCGTCCTCGTTCACCGGCACGTGTTTGGTCGGGTACTGCCGCACCCACTCGCTGTCGCGCTCCGGGTACTCCTTCCAGAACGGCATGCTCGTGGTCGTGGTGGTGATGCTCATGCGATGTCCTCCGGTTCGACTCGGTCGACGATGGAACGGACGACGTCCGCCAGAGTGGGCTGGAAGTAGGACGCGGAACGCAGTGCGAGGCCGGCTGCGTGGGCCCGGGCGACCACCTCGGCCAGGGTGTCCTGGTGGTCGCCGTCGGCCAGGTCGAGCCGCACGCCCTGGTCGGCGGTGTCGGCGGAGCGGATGAGGCCGCCGGCTCGCGCCTGCTGCTCTGCCCAGTCGCGCAGCCGCACGAGGTGCGTGTCGGTGAAGGCCTCGAGGATCAGGCTGGAGCGCTCGCCCCACCGGGTGACGGCGTCGAGCGAGGCGTCCTCGATCTGCCGTCCCTGGTGGAGCACCACGACCGAGTCGGCCAGCGCGACCAGTTCGTCGCGGTGATGGCTGGCGAAGAGCACGCCGACGCCGTCCTTCTTCAGGCCGGCCAGCAACTCCAGCAGCGTCTCGCGTGCCGCCGGGTCGAGGCCGGTGGTCGGCTCGTCGAGGATCAGCAGGTCGGGCCGGTGCGCGACGGCGCAGATGACGTGCAGCTTGCGCTGGCTGCCGCCGGAGAGGCTGCGCACGTACTGGTGTCGGTAGCGCTCCAGGCCGGCCAGGGCGATCAGCTCCTCGTACCGGCCGGGGTCGGCCCGCCGGAGCTTGAGCTGGTGCTTGACGTAGGTCTCGACGCTGACGCCGTCCGGGAGGTCCTTGGCCTGCTGGACGTAGCCGATGTGGCGGCCGACCTGGCCCCAGCGGCGGGGCGGGGTGCCGCAGATGCGCACCTCGCCGCCGGAGGGGCGCAGCAGGCCGGCGACGAGGCGGATGAGCGTGGTCTTGCCGGCGCCGTTGGTGCCGATGACGGCCACGCCCTCGCCCGCGTGTACCGAGAAGGTGAGGGAGTGCAGGGCGAAGTCGGGGCTCACCCGGTGGTCGAGGCGGGTGACCGACAGGACCGGTGCTGCGGTGCTCGTGGGGTCAGCCATGACCGATCCTCCTGCGGAAGGCCCATGCGGCGACGGACAGGGCCAGGAACGAGTAGGCCACCGCCAGCACCGACGCCCCGGTGGCCGAGACGTTTGGCGAGGTGGCGGCGCGGAACATATCGACGTGCACGGCGAGGGGCAGCTTGTCGAAGACGTCGCCCAAGGTGCCGAGGTTGCCGAGGGGGAAGAAGATGCCGGCGAAGTACATGAGCGGGATCACGATGATGTTGACCACCGCCGGGAAGGAGATCTCGTTGGTGTAGGTGGCGATGAGGATCCCGAGGCCGGCGAAGGCCGTGCAGGCGGTGAAGAAGCCCAGCGTGACCATTGGCACCGACTCGATGCGGGCGTCGAAGACTCCGACGCCGAGCAGCAGCACCAGCACGAACTGGAACAGGCACTTGAGGACCACGCCGGTGATCCGGGCGAGCAGGAATCCCGAGTACGACAGGGGCGAGAGGATGAGGTCCTCGATGGTGCGGCGGTTGCGGTCGATGATGACCGTGTAGCCGACGGTGTACGTGCAGCTGAACATGATGCCGGCGCCGATGATGCCGGGGAAGACGAAGCCGAAGTAGCTGGCGGCTGTCGGTGCCGGGCTCGCCATCTGGTCGGTCGCCGCCCCGAAGGCCAGCACCATCGAGACGGACGTCAGCAGTGTGGATACCGCGAACAGACGGTTGTCGAAGAACTGTCGCATGTCCATGACGACCAGGCCGAGCACGTCGCCGAGCCACCCCGACTCCGGCTGCATACGCGTTGCCCTCATCAGGCGTGCCCTCCGTGGATCGTGGTCCAGGTCGAGCGCAGGTCGTCGTGGAAGGGCAGCCCGGCGCGGATCTTGCGCCGCTGCCTCCAGTGCACGTCCGCGTGGATCACGGTTTCCTGACTGCCCGGGGCGGCCTCGGCGAGGATGTCCGTGTCCTGGTCCTCGCGGGCGTCCTGCACCAGGCCGTCGACGATCATGCTGCGGCCGACGTAGGTCATGTTCGCGAAGCGGTTCTCTCCCACTCCGCTGGCGAACACCAGTGCGCACTCGTTGTCCGCGGCCCGGGCCCGGCACAGGGAGCGCAGCGGGTGGGAGAACGGCCCGAAGAGGTTCGCCACACAGACGACGAGGTCGGCGTCCTGGGCGAGGTATTGCCGGCTCGCCTCGGGGAACCGCAGGTCGTAGCTGACCTGCAGGCCGATCCGCCCGACGGGGGTGTCGATCACCTCGCCGGGCGAGCCGGTGGAGATGTAGTCGAGCTCCCCCGCCCACACGCAGGCGCGGTGGTACCAGCCGAGCGGGTCTCCGCCGGGGCCGACGAGCACGGCGGCGTCGTAGACGTCCCGCCCGGCGGAGAGCAGGACGCCCGCGGCGATGTGCATGCCGAGGGTGCGGGCCTGCTCGGCGAGGAACTCGACGACCGGACCGTCCTCGGGGGTCGCGTCGGTGCGCAGGGTGGGGAAGTTCAGGCCGGTGGCGAAGGTGGCCGGCAGGCACGCCAGGTCGGCCTCGCTTTCGCGGGCGGTGGACAGCAGTTTCGCGGCCCGCGCCAGGTTGCCGTCTCGCTGCCCGGGCTCGGTCCGCATCTGCAGGGCGGCGAGCCGGGTCCGGGCGCCACGGAAGAGACTCATCGCGGTGCCACCTCTGCAGCCACATCCCGGCAGGCCCGTTCCAACTCGGGGAGGAACTCGTCCACCGTTTTCGGTGTCACGTGCCGGGTGACGACCAGCCGCAGGGTTTCACCGAACCGTTTCGACGTGGAGACGATCCAGCCCCGCGACTCCAGCAGCTGGGAGATCCGCACGGCGTGCGGCATCGTGACGACGACGATGTTCAGCTGCGGTTCGGTGAACAGCTCGTGTCCCGCCGCGCGCAGCCCGTCCACCAGGTACCGCGTCACCTCGTAGTTGGTGCGGGTGAGGCCGAGGAAGCCGTCGCGCCCGAGGTGCTCCAGCACGGCGTAGGCCGACACGGCGGCCGAGCCGGGGCGGGTGCCGAGCAGGGTGTTGTGGACCGGTGTGTCGATGAAGAAGGAGTCGACGGCGAAGCGTCCGGCGTCCTGTGCGCCGCGGAACAGGATCGCCCCGGCCGGGACGTTGGCCAGTCCGTACTTGTGCGGGTCGATGGTGATCGAGTCGACGCCTGCGACGGTGAAGTCGAACTGCGGCAGGTCGTGTCCGAGTTCGCGGGCGAAGGGGATGATGAACCCGCCGGTGGCCGCGTCGACGTGCAGGTGCACGCCCCGTCCCGCGATGACCGGCCCGATCTCGTCGACCGCGTCGACCACGCCGAACTCGCTGCTGCCCGCGGTCGCGACGACCGCGACGGTGTGCTCGCCGATGCTCCGGGCCACCTCGGCGGCCGGCAGCCGCAGGGACTCGTCGACGGGCACGACGACCGGCGTGAGGCCCAGCAGGGAGAAGACCTTGGTGAAGGAGAAGTGCACGGTGCTGCTGACGACGACTTCGGGCCGGTCGGTCAGCCGCCCCCGGGCACGGGCCGCCTCGCGGGCCACCAGCATGGCGATCAGGTTCGCCTCGGTCCCTCCGGACACCAGGCTGCCGGATCCGCCGGGGTTGCCGAGCAGGTCGAGCAGCAGGCCGACGACCTTGCGCTCGATCCTCTTGGTGCCGCGGAAGATGCGCACGTCACCCAGGTTGGTGTGCGCGGCGGCGGAGGCCATCTCCACGCCCAGCGGATGGGGTTCGGTGCAGATGGAGTTGAGCACCCTCTCCCACGGCACGTCGTCCGCCATCTCGGCGGCGATGCGCCGCCGGACGTCGGCGGCGGGGGCACCGGCTGCGCGCATCTCAACTCACCTGCGCCGTCAGGCCCGTGTACAGCTCGGTGCGGCGCGCCCACAGCCCGAACCACAGGGTCTGCTGGAAGCGCAGGTCGGGTTCGCGTAGTCGCCGGATCTTGTCCACGTCCCAGGGCGCTTCTACGACGCCCTCAGCGGTGCCCGCCTCGGTGACGAATCCCTCGGGCACCGCCACGGCACTGCCCCCGCCGCACCGTTCGCTCAGCGCCCCGGCGAACGCGACGGCGACGGTGTTGAGGGTGGCGATGCCCCACACCGCGGCCCGCTGCGACTCCTGCTGCCTGCCGTCGAGCGACCCGGCGACCAGCAGCAGTTCGGCACCGGCCAGGCAGGCGATGCGCGGCGGTTCGACCAGCCAGAAGTCCGGTCCCAGGAACACCCCGACCTTACCGAAGGGCGTCTCGACGACCGGGAAGTCGTCGCCGGTGCCGGTCGTCCCGTCGGCGAGGACGGGCCGCTCGACCCGGGCGCACTCCGATCCGCTCGGATCCAGCAGTCTGGCCACCTGCACCAGGGCGCCTTCCGGCCCTTCCTCCGCCCAGGAGCCGGTGAGCACGTAGGTGCCGCGGGCGCGCGCCAGTGCCGACAGGCGGGCCAGGCAGCGCTCGCGCAGCGGCAGGGGCAGCGCCCGGACGTCGCCTTCGGCGGTGAACGCGTTCTCCGGCAGGACGACGAACGACGCCTCGTCGGTCACCAGGCCGTCCAGATCGTCGAGTACGGCGGAGGCCGTCGTCTCCGGTGTGGCCCGGCGGGCGTGCTGCGCTATGAAGATGGTCACGAACGAGTCCCCTCATGTGTGCTGGTCGCGGCGACGGCCCGGCCCTGCTCGGGACCGCCGCCCCCGGTCAGGCTCGCCCGCAGTTCGGCCGCGAGGTCCCGGTCCGCTCCGGCGTACGGGGTCAGCAGCGCCCGGTACGCCTCGGGCCTGCGCAGTTGCTGCCAGCGGCGGCCGTCGCCGGCTGCGGGCTCCTCGATGTCGACGACGAGGGTCTCCGGCTCGTCACTGCCGGCCTGCGCGATCACGCCGTCCGGACTGGCGACCAGGCTGGTGCCGGCGAAGTGGATCTCCACGAGCCTGTCCCCGCGCTTGCCACGGACGACGCCGACCGAACTGGCGTAGACGATGTTGACGTCGTTCAGGTAGGCCGCCGTGCGCAGGGCGTTCACCATGAGCGGCTGGTTCTGCCCGAGCGTGCCGCCGGGCACGAAGACCGTCCGCGCCCCGGCCAGCGCCAGTATCCGGACGACCTCGGGGATCCAGAAGTCCGAGCACACGGCGATGCCGATCTGCCCGAACTCGGTCGACAGGACGCCGAGGGAGTCGGTCTGGCGGCACACCACCATCTCGTTGCCGAAGGCGTGTGCCTTGACGGCGCGTCCGGTGATGACGCCCTGCCGGCCGATCAGCAGGGACGTGTTGCGGTAGGTGCCGTCCTGCAGGTCCTCGACGAGCGAACCGAGCAGGATGTGTGTGTTGAGCTTGCGGGCCAGGGACTGGAAGCCGTCGACGACCGGTCCCGGGATGGGTGTGTCGGTCAGCCCCCTCCGCCCGTCCTGCCCCGGCATGTACCACGGTGGGCCGAGCAGGAACTCGGGAAAGCACACCAGGTCGGTGTCGCCGGCACCGCAGACGTCCTCGATCGCCTGGTAGGCGTTGCGCACGCCGTCTTCGTGATCGTCGGCCCACTGGGTCTGTACTACCGCTACCCTCATGCGTCTTGTCTCCTCGGGATGCCACCGGTGGATCGGCCGCGGCGGCTGCCTGCCGCGGCCGGGTGCGGGTCATGACGTGGCGGTGCTCCAGTCCTGCACGCCGACGACGGTGACCTCGGCCTCGACTCCGAGTGCTTCGCCGATGCCGCCGCGGACGGCCCGGCGCAGCGCGCCCACGTCGACCGCTCGGGGGTCGGGCACGGCGCAGGTCACGTGGAAGGTGTCGTCCCGGAGGACGCAGACGAAGTGCGGCGCGAGTCGTCCGTGGCCGAACACGATCCGCTCCACGTCCAGCGCCGTGACCAGTCCGTCCGGTCCGCGGACCGCCGAGGTCATGCTGCCGAGCGGCACCAGGACCGGGCTGGTGGAACCGCAGTCACAACGGTGGTCCGCCGGGCACAGCTCGACAGCCTCGCCGGTCGGGATGCCGTCCAGGAGCAGTTCGCCCCGCCAGCCGCCGCGCACCTCCGCCCGCAGCCGGTGGTCGCACAGGTGCAGCGCGCCCTGCTCGCAGGTCACGGCAACCGTCGGTGCCGTAGGTGTCCCGTAGAGGGCGCAGGTGCGCGCCGCCCAGGTGGTGCCGATGCGGTCGAGGCGTTCGGCGGAGGAGACCTCTCCCACGCAGATGATCCTCCGTATCGCCGTGTCCTGCGGCCGCTTGCCGAGGGACTCCGCGAGGCCCGCCAGCTCGGCGGCAAAACGCGGCGAGCACACCAGGGCCGTCACCTCGTACTGCTCGATCAACCCGAGCAGGCGCGGCATCGGGCAGATGGTGCCGCTGGTCCCGACGCTGATCACCGAGGCGCCGACCATCTCGATCACGCGGTCCACCTCGGCACCGATGAATGACAGCTCGTAGGGGACGGCCGAGACGACGACGTCATCCTCGGTCAGCAGCCGGTCCAGCGCGAGTGTGAGGTCGATCTGGTTGCGGATCCATTCGTCGCGGGTCAGCACGATCGGTTGTGTTCCGCCCGAGGGGTCGACCCGTTCGCCGTAGCGGGCGTGGACCGTGTCCCGGCTGTCCGCCGCGGCGGGGGTCCGCGCGGGGCCGTGGGCGTCCCGGGTCAGCAGGCTCAGGAAGTGCTCGTAGTGCGTCGTGATGGACGCGGCCGTCGTCACCGGGCCTCCGCTTCCCGGGCGAACCGGCGCCACCCGTAGTCGTCGAGAGTGCTGTCACCCTGTTCGGCCCGCAGCAGGGGCCGGCGTCCGGTGCCGGTCTCCATGTCGACGCCGGCGACTGTCGCCAGCACGAATTCGTGGTCGCCGATCCGGTAGGACGACTTCAGGTCGCAGTCGATGGTGCCGAGGGCATCCGAGAGACGCGGGCATCCGTTGGCCGAGGGTGTCCAGGTCAGGGCGTCGAAGCGGCTGTCCGGCCTGCCCTGCGAGAAGGCCTCGGAGACGGTGCGCTGGTCCTCGCCGAGGATGTTGACGCAGAAGCGGCCCGTGTCCGCGATGGCGTTCCAGCTGGTGCTGCCCGAGCGCACCAGGAAGCCGATCAGGGCCAGTTCGTCCGAGACGACCGTGAGGGAGCCGATCACCAGTCCGTACGGTGTCGGCCCTTTCCGCTCGGACTGCCGGGTCGTGCCGGCGACCACCGTGACGGCCCTCGGCAGGAGTTCACCGATGACCCCGAGGTCCGGGGCCGCACTGGCCGGTGAGCCTTCCTCGGGTGCGGGCAAGGGCACCGCCGCGGCGGGTTCGTCGCGCAGTCGGCGTACGAACCGGCCGGTCACGCTGGCCGGGTCGGCCGCGAGTTCCCCGGGTGTCCCGCTGTGCACCACACGGCCGCCTTCGCGGCCGGCGCCGGGTCCGAGGTCGATGACCCAGTCGGCCAGGGCGATCACCTTCACGTTGTGCTCGATGACCACGATGGTGTTGCCGGTGGAGATCAGCCGCTCGAACAGGGCGAGCAGATGGCGGATGTCGGCGGTGTGCAGACCGCGGGTCGGCTCGTCGAAGATGAACAACGTGCGGCTGCGGCGCTGTTTGAGTAGTTCGCTCGCCAGGTTGAGCCGCTGCGCCTCGCCGCCGGACAGGGTGGTGGTCGAGCAGCCGAGCTGCAGGTAGCCCAGGCCGAACTCGCTGAGGACACTGAGCGCCTGGACGACCTTGGGACTGCTCTGCGCGTCGAACCACGCGAGGGCGTCCTCGACGGTCATCGACAGCACGTCGTGGATGTTCCTGCCGTTCAGCCGCACGTCGAGGACGTGCTCCTGGAAGCGGCGGCCCTCACACTCGGGGCAGACGATGAACTCGCTCTTGAAGAGGGTCATCTCGATCTCGGCCAGCCCGAGTCCCTTGCAGGACTCGCACCGGCCGCCGGCGACGTTCGGGCTGAACTCGCCGCGTCCGAGCCCGCGTTTGACCGCCTCTTCACTGGCGGTGAAGGCGTCGCGGAGGTGGTCGCTGATGCCGATGTAGGTGACGAGCGTGCTCCGGCTGGAGCGGCCGATCGGCCGTTGCTCGACGTGGATGACGTCGTCCAAGAACTCGGCGCCCTCGATGCCCGCACTCTCGGCCGCGCCGGTCGACCGCTGGGTGATGGCCCGGGAGACGGAGGCGTGGATGCCGGCCACCAGTGAACTCTTGCCCGCGCCGGACACCCCGGAGACGCAGGTCAGTGCGCCGAGCGGGAATCTCGCCGTCTGGTCGAGCACGTTGTTGCGGGTGATGCCGCGCACCTCGAGCCAGGGCGCGCCGGACAGGTCGGTCCTGGTGCGCGCAGGTCCGTGCGAGGCCATGGCGGCCGCGGTCGGGGAGTCGCCGCACTTCAGCAAGTCGGCGAAGCGGCCCTCGAAGATGATCTCACCGCCGCGGGACCCGGCGCCGGGTCCCAGTTCGACGACCCAATCGGCGGCTCGGATCACCGATTCGTCGTGCTCGATGACGATGACGGTGTTGCCGAGGTCGCGCAGTCGCCGCAGCGAGTCGAGGATCCTGCCGGTGTCGGCCTCGTGGAGACCGGCGGTCGGCTCGTCCAGCACGTACATGACCCCGGTCAGGTCGCTGGCCAGGTGCTGGGCGAGCAGCAGCCGTTGCAGTTCTCCGCCGGAGAGGGTGGTCACCGGCCGCCGCAGCTGGAGGTGCCCCAGGCCGACGTCCTCGATGTTCGCGCTCTGCCTGACGATCGCGGTGGCGAGTTCGCGGACCTGCGCCGGTACGTCGCCGGAGGCGAGTCCTTCGCGCAGTCGGGCGATCGAACGGGACAGTTCGTCGCCCTGGAAGTCGGGGAAGGTGTGCCCGGCCACTGTCGCGCGGAGCGATTCGGGACGCAGCCTGCCGCCGTGGCACGCGGGGCAGATCTCCCGTCCGAGGTAGTTGGTGAAGGCGTTCTTTCGGGCGGCGGACGAGGCGTTGCGGTACGCCCGCTCCAGGAAGCCCAGGATGCCCTCGAAGCGGAAGTCGTTGGTGACCTTCCGGATCTTGAGGGTGTAGACGGTGTCCGAGCCATGCAGCACCCGCTCGGTCTGCTCCGGACTCAGCTTCTCGAAGGGCACGTCGAGGTCGAGGCCGATGTCCGCGGCCATCGCCTCGAAGGCCTTGCGGACGTTGGGGACGGCGAAGGTTCCGGGGTCGGCCCCGTCCCAGATCTCGGTGAGCGTCTTCGACCGGTCCGGGATGATCTTGCCGAGGGAGAAGCCGACGAGTTCGCCGATGCCGTCGCACCGGAGGCACTTGCCTTCCTTGCGGTTGGGGCTGAAGTGCTTGGCGGAGTGCGGTTCGGCGAAACAGCCGCAGGCGTCGCAGAACAGGTCCGCACCGGTCGGGCCGAGACAGGCCGGGCAGACCGGACGCGAGCCGGCGCCGAACAGCAGCCGGTACAGGCCGTCGAGTCCGGTGAGGGTGCCCACGGTCGAGCGGGGGTTGGAGGAGGCGCCGTCGCGCTGGCGCAGCGCCACCGGCGGCTGCGTCCCCGCGATCCGGTCGAACTGGTAGTCGCCGTCGCCCATGTCGAGTGACTTGCTGGACAGGGCCCCCAGATAGAGCGTCTTGGAGTGCTCGAAAAGGGTGTCGATGACCAACGACGACTTGCCCGATCCGGAGACGCCCGCGGCGACGATCAGTTTTCCCTTGGGGAGGGAGACGTCGACCGACTTGAGGTTGTGGGTCGTGACTCCCTCGAGCCGGATGCTGTCGAGACTCATGTGTTGTCGTTCCGCCCTTCGGCCAGGTCGCGGGCCTGGGTTTCGCAGCGCCGCAGGTCGGGGTAGCGGGTGTAGAGCATCGAGCGGACCCTTGCGAGGTCGCCGCGGTTCCACGTCTCGTACAGCTCCTGGCGCATACCGAACCGGTCGACGGCCAGGTCGGCGGCGAGCCGGAAGATCCGCGACTTCTCGTCCACGCCCATCTCGCGCCCGCACATGTAGGTGTCCAGCACCGCGCGCAGCTCGGACGTCCCCAGATCGGCCTTTGAGGGCTGCATGATCAGGCCCGAGGCCCCGATCTGCCGGATGATCTCCGAGGCGCGTGTCGAGAAGTGGCCGGCTACGGCGTCGAGTGCGGCTGTGGAGCCGGGGGCGAGCAGCCCCGAGGCGGTGGGCCGGCTCTCGGCGTCGACGGCGGTGAGACCGAGCCGGACGATCTCCACATAGGAGGTGAGCTCCCCGAGCAGGCCGGTGACCTGCCGGAACTTGTCGACGCCGATCGCCTGCGCCAGCAGCGACGCGACCCCGAGCATGGTGCGCAGCCGGTGGTAGTAGCGCACCTGGCCGGTGTAGAGGGACCATTTGTTCAGCTCGCCGAAGCCCCGGACGGCCGTCTGGGAGTCGTCGAGCAGGAACACCCGGTCCATCGGGACGAACACGTCGTCGAACACCAGCATGGCGTCCTGCTCGTCGTAGTGGGCCGAGAGGCCGCCGGAGCCGTCGGCGTACGACGTGCGGCACAGGACGCGCAGGCCCGGGCTTGCCAGGGGTGCGGCGAACCAGCAGACGTAGCTCGGGTGCTCGCGCAGGTAGTTGGCGGGAGATAGGTAGATGAGCACTTCGTGGGCGTACGGTGCCAGGGTGGCGATCTGTTTGGCGCCCCGCACGACTATGCCGTCGGCACCGCGCCGCACCACCCTCAGGCCCAGTTCCGGCCGGTCGGCGGGTGTCGAGGAACGGTCGATCTGCGGGTCGCCCAGGCCGTGCGTGAGCGTGAGGTCGTTCTCGCGGCAGTGGTGGTAGTAGTTCTCCGCGTTGCGTCCGAACTCGGCGCTCACTTTGGCTAGTTCGAACCGGAAGTCGTACAGGCCGACCACGACGTTCGACATGAAGTCGGGGATCCGGGAGAGCTGGCCGTAGGAGGCCTGTGCCCACCGGTGGGAGTTGGCCCACTTGCGGCTGAGGCCGTCCCGGTCGGTCGGCGCCAGGTACGAGAGGCTGACGGGGTTGCCGGAGGTGTCCGACCGGTACAGCATCTCGTCCGCCCGGTCGGGCAGGTGCTGGGCATCGTACAGGCCGGCCAGTGTGGTGAGCATGGGCCGGAACCCGGGGTCGCCGGTCACGTCGACCCGGCGCCCGTCGCTCCAGATCTCCCGCTCGTCCTTGAGGCTGGCAATGTACTCGGCTCCCCGCCAGGCCCCGGTGAGCGAGCCCGGCGGAGAGGTGATCTCGTCGGTGGGCATGATGTTGTCAGAGGCCGTGGGTCCTGTTGTGGTCACCGTCCGCGCTCCTACGGGTTCCGCTCGGCCGCACCCGACCGGAAGGGCTGGTAGCTGCGCTCCTGTACCTGCGGGAAGTACTCGCGTGTCGCCTCGCCCACGACCCGCATCAGCTCGGAGTCGAGGGAGCTGGGGTCGGTGATGAGCTTGGCCAGGGGCGAGTCCGGAACGGCGTTCGTCAGGGGCGTGCGGCGTGCCCGGTGGATCGTGGCAAGGGCTTGCTGGGCGTTGGCCGCGTCCCGCATCTTGTAGACCGCCTGGGGGCCGTCCGGAATGCCGATCATGGACTTGGTTCCGCCGCTGCCCAGGCAGTTGCGGGGCATGTGCAGATGCTCATGCCGCCACTGCTGGTGGGCGGAGTGCAGTTTGAACGCCTGGTCGACCACGGTGTGCCGCAGCCAGGCCTCCGGGTCGTCGTGGCGGCGTGCGTCGATGTCCCGGAGGGTCTCGTCGAGTGAGGGACCGCCGAGCGAGTGCAGCCAAGCCTCCAGGTCGTTCCACAGGTGCTTGAACAGGTCCCGGAACATGTGCTGTTTGATCGACAGGGAGTGTGTGCCGCTGGCGGGCCCCAGGTTGGTGCGGAAGCCGTGGTACTCCCCCGTCGCCAGGTGCTCGGCCATCACCCGCTGCGCCTCGATCACCGGGTCGAGCAGTTCCCGGCAAGCCGTCAGGTGCTGCGCCGCCCGGCTGAGGGCCCGGCCGCGGATCGCCCGGATTGCGACCTCGAGGTGATCGTTCGCCTCGGCGCACAGGATCTCCGGGACCTGGTGCAGGGCGACGAACTCGCCGTGCAGGGTGGTCGCGTTCAGCTCGGTCGCGGCGACGGCGCGGGCCAGGGTCTCGGCGGAGATCAGCTCGTCGGTGTTCCGGCTGACCCCGACGGGCACTCCGGTGAGGTCGCTCTCCCACTTGGTCGCGTCGTGGCAGCCGGTCCGGATGCCGTGCAGCAGACGGTACAGCGGGTCGTCGATGCTCTTGGTGGCGATGGTGGTGCGGGTCAGCTCGGGCGCACCGGCCAGCAGCGCGCCCTTGGCGACGTCCTCCAGGCCCCGCAGTGACTCCACGTAGGCCGCGTAGCCGGCCGACCCGGAGATGCTCACGACCGCAGGTCCCGTGGCCACGCCGGTCCCGAAGACGCTGCGCACGTCGCACATCACGGTTCCGAGCCTGCGCAGCAGCCGGTGGAAGCCGACGGCCCACTGCACGTAGCGGGAGGCGGCCGGGATGCCGCCGGTGAGCAGGCACTGCTGTGTCCTGCCCGCCAGCCGGGCGAGGTTGAGCAGACACACTTCCGACGCCTGGAGGACGGCACACACGGTCGAGTCGTAGGTGCCCTCCGGCACCCCGCGTGCGGCCCGTGCCTCGCCGAGCAGATCGATGCGGTGCAGCTGGTCGTAGGTCTCGGCCACCGGTCCCAGTTCGGTCGTCTTCCGTCCGGCGGCGCACATCTCGGCTGTCACCGGGTCGTCCAGGCTTGCCATTGCGCCATCACTCCTCGCTGGGTGCCGCTGAGTACCGGATCGATTCGGTGGGACATGAGTCGAAGGCGTCGAGAACCCGCTCCAGTTCGTCGGGTGTATCGGGTTGTTTGCACACGTAGTGGACGTCGTTGTCGAGATCCGCGTCGAAGTTGTCGGGCGCCAGGTCGTTGCAGAGCTTGCAGTCGATGCAGGTGTCGTCGATCTCGAAACGCCCGTCGATCGGAACGCGCGTGGGAAGCGGCAGTTCAACTCTCACCGGCGGCTCCTCCTCCCCCGTGGGGACTGAAGTTGCGCATCGTCGGTTTGGCCGAGGTCCGCAGCGCGGTCTCGAACCGCTCGGTGTCCAGCAGGCCGAAGCGGGTGGACGCTCCGAGCCGGTCGCGGACCCCGGCCGTGACGGCTGCCCGGGTCGCGTCGCCGGAGCTCGACGGCGGCAGGGCGATCTCCAGCACGTCGCCGTCGACGTCGAAGGCGAAGTAGTAGGGGCCTGTGGTCATGGCGCCCAGGACGATGTCCTCGATCTCCAGCTGGGACGTCCAGCGGTCGCCGACCGGGATCCGGTCGCCGATCCGGCCACGGTGCTGCAGCCGGCGCAGCGGGGACCCGCACGCGCAGGGTGCGGCCTCGATCCGGCACATGTCGCCGGTGCGGTAGCGCAGCAGCGGCATGGCCCGGCTCGCCAGGGTCGTCACGGCCAGCTCCCCGACGGAGCCGTCCGGCAGCCGTTCGCCGGACGGCGGGTCGACCACCTCGAAGTAGGTCCGGGTCTCGACCAGGTGCAGCTCGCGCTCGCGGCAGAACATGGCCAGCGTGTTGGTCTCGGTCATGCCGAACATCGAGTACGCGACGGCGTCCCACTGGTCGGCCAGGCGACGCTTCTTGGCCGGCGACGCGCCCTCGCCCGCCATGAGGATCTTCGTGACGCTCAGGCCGGCCCGCGGGTCGATGCCGCGGCGGCGGGCGGTCTCGCCGAGGAAGAGGGCTCGCGTGCCGGAGCACACCAGTGTCGTCGCGCCCGAACGCTGCAGGGCGTCGACCATCCGGTCCGGCGTGCAGGACGGTGAGGCCGCGCCGAGGGGCACGATGGTGCAGCCGAGGATCTCGACGGCCCGGTCGAGGTCCTGGCCCACTCCGGCCAGTTCGTAGGGGACGGCGATGGCCGCGACGTCCCGCTCGTCGAGCACGGCGGACAGCAGCCCGGCGACGGTGAGGTTGTTCTCCAGCCAGTCCGCCATCGTGAAGAACGCCGCGATCGGGCGCCCGTTGCCGGTGCCGGAGCTCTCGTCGAACCGGATCACCTCGCGCCGCGGCACGGCGAGCATGCCCAGCGGGTAGGCGGCGGAGAGGTGCTCCCGCCTGGTGAAGGGGATGGCTTCGAAGGCGTGCGGGCGGCCCTGCACGGCCGCCCGGGCGGTCTCGGCCGGGACGAAGGCCGCGTAGAAGGGTGAGTTGCGGCAGGCGTGCTCCACGGTCGCGGCGAGTGCCTCCGCCGCCCAGGCGTCGAGTGCCGTGCGGTTCAGTGCGGTGACCGCGGCGACCTTCCGTGCGATGTCGACGCGGGAGACGAGGGTGTCGCGCAGCCTGGTGCGCGGGTCGTGGCCGGCCGGCCGGGCGAGCGTGGTCATCGGGAGGCCTCCTCCAGCCGGGCCATGGCCGTCCGCTCCTGGGCTGCCAGGCCGTCCACGATGGACGCCGCTTCGTGGAGTGCGCGCCGGGCGCCGGAGTCGTCGGTGTCACGCAGCAGGTTCGCCACGTCCGTCCAGCGCCGGGCGATGCGGCGGTACTCGACGGCGAGGTCGTCGTAGGCTGCGATGCCGGTCAGCTCGTGCGCCTCCTCCAGGAACTGCGCCCACAGGGTGCGGAAGAGTCCGCCGCCGGTTCCGCCTTCCTCCATGCTGGTGCCGACGGCGGCCATCGCCTGGACGGGACGGGCGAGTCTGTCGTGCCACCCCCGCATCAGCGAGCCGGCCTTCGCGATGCCTTTGTGGCCCATATTGGTGATGGGCGGGGCCAGGAACTCCCGTGCGGTGGCGAGGACCGAGGCCTGGCAGGCCTTGGCGAGGATCGACTCGTCGTAGCCGCGTGGGTCCACCCGCACCGACAGGTTGCGCGAGGACATCGGTCCCTTGGCGGCCCGGGCCCGGGCGAGGCTGTCCCGGGAGGTCGACTGGACGCCGAGCGACCGGGTCTCGACGACGACGAAGCGGTCGTCCTCGTAGCCGATGCAGGCGAGGTAGTGCGCGGCGAAGTGGTGGTTCTCCCGCGCGTAGTCGAGGTGGTAGCGGTCGAGTTTGAGTCCCACCACGTGGCCCTCGTCGAGGGCCTGGACGAGGGTGGCCTCGGCCTTCGCCGGGGATGTCGTCTCCTGCGTGCGCAGTTCGAGGGAGAGGGCACCGGCGACGTTGCGCATGAGGTGGTCGGGCTTGACCCGGCCGGCGAGGAACGGGCTCGGCATCTGCTTGGAGTGCCAGTACAGGAACGACAGGCCTTGTCCCAGGCCGAAGATCAGCGGCTCGCTCAGCTCGATGTCGTGATTGCGGAGCATGTTGAGCAGGGCGGTGGACTCGCAATGCTCGCCGGAGTACGGCGAGATCTCAATGACCGCCATCGCCGTGCCCCTTTCCGCCGCGCGGCGCCTCGTAAACGATCTCGAGCACGGAGCCGCTGTCGTTGTTGCGCAGGTGCCCGTAGGTGTGGCCCAGTTCGTCGGCCTCGGTGAACGCGATGTTCTCCAGGTGGTCGACGTCCCGGTCGAGGACGTCCAGGAGGTAGCGCACGTCGTCGTCGGTGTGCACGTCGATGGCGACGTGCGACATGAGCCGCCCGCGTTCGCCGGCGGGCCGTTTCGCCCATGGGCCGAACCGGCGGCAGGCGAACATCTCGATGACGCGTCCGTCGGCAAGCGTGATCGAGTTCCACCATCCCGGCGTGCCGTACTGGCGGGGCGAGATGTACGACGGGCCCATCTCGACGGTGGTGAGGAGGCCGGACGCCCGGTGGCCGTTCAGGTAGGCGTTCCAGTCGAACACCTGCTCGTCGCTGTCGTAGTCGCCCATGTAGATGCCGACGTGGTTGACCCCGGCGAGCTTCTCGACAACGTGGTCCGGCGCGTATCCGCACCAGGCCGCCAGGTACTGGCCGCAGTCGAGGTCGTTCCACATGCTTGACGTCTGGAGGACCTCCTCCCAGGTCCGGTCGAAACCGGCGCGGTGGGGGAAGCGACCGTCGCGTGTGGCGGTGATGGCCGGCGAACTTCCCGCGAGTGCGTTCATGGTGCTTCCTTCCTGCCCGTGATGACGAGGCCCATCTGCACTTCCGTCACGACGGCCGTGCCGAGCTCGGTGCCCTCCAGCAGGTCCTCGATCTCGCTCTTGACGTACGAGGCCCGGATCGAGGTGCGAAAGCCCGGGCGCATGTCGGCCGCGATGTTCGCCTTCATGAACTGGAACGTCGTCCGGTCGACGTCCCGGCGCAGGTCGGATATGCAGTAGCGGCCGCCCGGCCGGAGCACGCGGTGCATCTCTGACAGGGCGGTCACCGGGTCCGCCCACTCGTGCAGCGAGGAGGCGCTGATGACGTGGTCGAAGCGGTCGTCCTCGAACGGCAGGGCCAGCACCGTGCCGCGCTCGTAGGCACAGTGCTCGGCGACGCCGTACTCGTCGGCGTTGGTGCCGGCCCGGCGGAGCATCGCCGGTGAGATGTCGAGGCCGACGAGCCGGGCGGAATCGTTCGCCTGGCTGATCCATTCCAGGCCCAGGTAGCCCGGGCCGCATCCCAGTTCCAGGACCTCGCCGGAGTCGATCCCCGCCGCCAGGATGTCGTCGATCTTCTCCTGCAGCCAGCCGTTGTCGCGAATGTGCCGCTGCATCTCGTCGTATTTGAGGGCCAGTGCGTCGCCCTGGAGGCCCTCGTCCGTCTCCGGCACCCGGGAGGCGACGGTGCCCCGCGCGCTAGCCACGATCCGGTCCTGGCCGCCGTATGCCCACTGCTACACCTCTCATCGTCGCGCTCCCCATGTGCACGTCGGTACGGTCGTTGGTCGTCAGGAGATTGACCGAGGATCTGAGCGACTCGTCGATCGACGGTTCGCCCGGATACCACCAGCCGGCGTCCGCCATCACGACGTTCGGTGCGACGGAGTCGGAGATCTTGACCGTCATGCGCACCCCGCGCGCAGCGGCCCGGGTGAAGAGTTCCGCTTCCTCACCGTCCGCGAGCCCTTCCCGCTTTGCGGTGTCCGGGTGGACGGTCACCCGCGCCGCGGTCTGGCTGCGCGAGGTGATCGGCAGCTGGTGGAACTCGGTGTTGTAGAACTGACGCGGATGGGCGCTGGTCATCACGTACGGCAGCGCCGGGTCCGCCTGCGGCGGGTGGCGGTAGACGGGGAACGGCTCGTAGCCCATGGCCCGCAGACCGGGGTGCATCAGATTCACACGCCCGGACCGCGTGCGGAACCCGGCGTCGCGGTACTTGCGGTACCGCTTCTCGTTCCGGATGTAGCCGATCTTCGTGAACTGCTCCCAGGTGAGGCCGATGCCGGACAGTTTGGCGCCGAGGGCGTCTGGGACGGAGGGGAAGAAGTGCCGGGCGAGGCCCAGTCGTTCGGCCAGCGCGAGGATGATTTCCTCGTCCGATCGGCAGCCCTCGACGGTGGCGATCTTCTGCCGGGCCGCGATGTAGGAGTTGAACTCGACGACCTGGTCGCGTTCCAGCCAGCTGGAGGCCGGCAGGATCACGTCGGCGTACCGGGCGGTCGGCGTCATGAACAGGTCGCAGACGACGACCAGGTCCAGCTTGCCGAGCGCGGCGCGGACCAGTTCGGTGTTCTCGTGCGAGGCCAGGATGTTGCTGCCGAAGATCACCAGTGAGGTGACCGGGTAGGGCGTTCCGGTCAGGATGGCCTCGTGCAGGTCTCCCGGCGCGACCCAGCCGGACATCGACAGGATCTTGTGTTTGTCGCTGCCGATCCGCTTCCTCGCCTGTTCCTCCGGGAGCAGGTCCGAGCGGGGGAAGGCCCGCCGGCCCTCGATCGGCATCGGCTCCCAGATCACGTCACCGCCGGGGGCGTCGATGTTTCCGCAGATCGCGGCGAGGAGGGCGATGGCGCGATGGGTGTCGAAGGAGTTCTCGTTCTGCGACAGCCCGGTGCCGGCCTCGATGCACGCCCGGGAGGCGAGGGCGTAGGTGCGGGTCGCCTCGCGGATGAGCCCGGGTGCGAGCCCGGTGATCCGCGCGACCCGCTCGGCGTCGTATGCCTTGACGTGCTCGGCAAGTTCGTCGAAGCCGGAGGTGTGCGCGGCGACGAAGTCGTGGTCGTACCAGCCCTCGTCGATGACGATCTTGATCATGCCGAGGGCGAGGGCACAGTCGGTGCCGGGCTGGACGGGCAGGTGGAGGCCGGACCGGGCGGCGGTCGGGGTCCGTCGGGGATCGACGGCGATGACGCGGCTGCCCCGTTCCACGGCACGCAGGAACTTGATGCCGATCACGCCGTCGGAGTGGGTGCTCGGCTTGTTGCTGCCCCAGAGCAGGATGACCTCGGGGTCGCCGTCATAGTCGCAGAACGTGAAGGCGCCATAGGTCATGATCGAGGCCATGACCCGCGGGTAGAAGCACACGTGTGCCGGGCCGACCACGTTCGGTGTGCCGATCGCGTTGGCGAGCCGGAACACCCACTCCTGGTAGTTGCGGTCGGTCCCCTGGCCGAGGGCGACGGATTCGGGCCCGTGCCGGTCGATGGCCGCGGTGAGCTGCGCGGCGACGCGGTCGAGGGCGGCTTCCCAGCCGAGTGGTTCGAACGTCCCCGAGCCGCGTGGGCCGGTCCGTACCAGGGGTGTCGTCAGCCGGTCCGGGCTCTTCAGCAGGTCCAGTGACGCCTTGCCCTTGATGCAGAAGTAGCCCTCACTGGTGGGGTTGTCCGGGTCGCCGTGGATGTCGACGGGCACGCCGTCCACGAGTTCCACGATGGCGCCGCATCCGCCGTGACACATGCGGCAGATGGATTTCACGCGGGTGACCGTCAAGCCGGATCACCCGCCCGCTTCGCGGCCGGCACGAGCAGCCCCTCGAAGAGGGCCTGTTCGGCGTCGGCGATGGCCTCCAGCCGTGCCGCGACGGCTGCCAGCTGCCTTCGCCCGTCCGTACCGGGGTAGGCCGTCAGCATCTCGATCGCCTGGTCCCACTGCCGCTCGACGTCGCCGAACTCCTCGGCGAACGCCTTGAGTTCGTTGTCGTCACACCGCTGACCGGCCTCCTGCAGGAACTCGCGGTAGAGCTTGCGGAAGTTGGCTCCTCCGGTCCCGGCGAAGCGCCAGAAGCGACCGACCCCGGGCACCGTCTCTTCGGGGGAGGAGAGGGTCTCGTGCCATCCTTCGACCTCCGAGGCGGCACGACGCAGCGCCGGAAGGCCGTAGCGCGGTCCGCGGTCCGCGGTCATCCGCTCCGCGGTCAGCCGGACGGCGTTCCAGATCTGCTCGCGCAGCACCGCGTCGGGGTCCGTGGCCAGCCGTTCCGGCACCTGTTCGACGTACAGGTAGAGGTGAGGCGACGGCATGAAGCCCTCGTCGGAGGCGCGTGCGCGGCGCAGCGACGCCGCCGGCAGTGTCTGCGCTCCGCCCTGCTGTTCGGTGTCGACGACGTGGGCGTGCGTGTCGTCGAGTCCGTACAGCGCGAGGTAGTGCGCGGCGAAATGGCTCCGGGACGTGAAGTAGTCGAGGTAGAAGATGTCCACGGACACTCCCACGACATGTCCCGATTCCAGCAGTTCCGACGCAGTGGTGCTCGCCGTTTCCGCGTCGGGTGCTTGTAGCGCGCGCAGTTCCACGCCCAGGGCGGAGCAGGCGTTGCGGGACAGCTGGGCGGGCTCGATCCGGCCGGTGAGCATCGGTGTGGCGCGGCCGGGGTCGGGGGCGTCCCAGTACTGGAAGTCGATCCCCTGGCCGAGGCCGAACAGCATGGCTTCCGACATGGCGGCTCCGGCCTGGTGGAGCATGTTGCGCAGGGTGGTCGTCTCGCAGTGGACGCCGTGCTGGGGCTGAAATGTCGCCAAGCGCATATGGCTTCCCAATCGCAGGGTGCGAAGAATGCCGTGAACGGGGGTGCGGCTATGCGTCGAGCAGAACTTCGTTGTATCCCTGCAGATCCAGGAAGCCGGAGCCACTGGCCAGGACCACGATGACCGGTTCGAGGTTCTCCGCGTCGGCCTTGGCCACGACGTCCAGGGCCGCGGCGACCGCGTGACCGGTTTCCGGGGCGAGCAGCAGGCCCTCGGTCTGCAGCAGCAGCCGGCCGGCCTCCAGTGCGGTCCGCTGTTCGAAGGCGACGGCGTCCAGAACGCCCTTGTGCCGCAGCAGGCTGACCAGGGCTGAGCTGTGGTGGTTGCGCAGGCCGCCGACGTGGTTGGGCGGGGGGATGAAGCTTTCTCCCATCGTGTAGCCGAGCACCTCGGGTGTGAGGCCGCCGAGGTCGGTGCGGGCGTATGTGTAGACGCCCTGGGTGAGACGGGGCGCCGCCGTGGATTCGGCAGCGAGGAAGCGCAGGTCCGCCCCGTCGGCCTTGGCCCGCAGGTGGGGGCCGATGAGACCGCAGAGGTTGCTGCCGCCGCCCGAGCATGCGATGAGGTGGTCGCCGCGTCCGTCGACGCCCAGGTCCTCGCCGTGGACGTCCTTGAGCTGCTGGGCGACTTCGAGCCCGAGCAGCGTCTGGTGCAGGTACACGTGCGGCATCCCGCTGCCCGCGAGGTACGCGGCGGACGGGTTGCCCAGAGCGTGCTCGATGGCGTCGCTGATGGCGGTGCCGAGACTGCCGGGGTGGCCCGGGTTCTCCGCGAGGATCTTCCGTCCGCTCGCGGTGTGGGGCGACGGCGACGGCCGCACCTCGGCTCCCAGCAGCTCCATGTAGTGCCGTCGGTAGGGCTTCTGCTCCAGCGAGCACTTCACCATGTAGACCTCGGCCCGCAGACCGAACATCTGCGCCGCGAGGGCGACACTCATGCCCCACTGGCCTGCCCCCGTCTCGGTGACGAGAGTGGTCCGCCCTTCCTCGGCCGCGTAGTACGCCTGGGCGATCGCGGTGTTCAGCTTGAAACTGCCGCTGGGGAGGACGTCCTCACGCTTCAGGTAGATCCTCGCGCCCGTGCCGAGATGCTCCTCGAGCCGGTGCGCGCGGTGCAGCGGCGTCGGCCGGCCACAGTGCCTCAGCCCTTCCGCGACCGGTTCCGGTATGGCGATCCACCGGTCTTCGGGGGCGTTCTGTTCGATGAGGACCTGGGGCCGGATCTTCGCGGTTGTTTCCGCGGCGGTAGGGCTTCCGGAGTCCCTGGCTTCGGGCATCGGGCCCGGCAGGTCCGGAAGGAAGTTGTACCAATGGGCGGGCATCCCCGGCAGGGACCGGCCGCCGGGAACTGCGGGCCGGGAATCAGGCGTTTGCTCACGCCCGGCCCGGCCTGGGCTGTACGAAGTCACATTCCCCCCGCTCCCCCACTCCGGAATTTTGTGGGAGTCAGCGTGCGTAGCACCACTCGGGCCGCGCAACCGTTCGAACATCAGATCGCAATTCTGCCATCACACGCCGTGAATTCGCCACCGGGGATGCGGAATTCACAAGGCGGTAGATCCGTTTCCGAAATCACCGGGACCGCAATTCTTGGCCCACCTCCCGTAAAGGGGCAAGGCATGCCGCGGTCCCCGGAGGAGATCACCGAAGGAGTCCGCAAAGGCAGGGACGCCCTCTCGGCGCATTCAGCAGTGGACATCGATCGGGAGGCACCGGCTGGGGCACGATGCCGGGCAGGCCGCCGTTACGGGTCGGCGTCCCGGGAATTGATCCGTTCCGTCAGCGAGTCGGCGAGGAGCTGCCAGCTCTCGGCGTGGTGCCGCGCGAGCTCCGCGACCAGCGGCGCGCAGTGGATGGGCAGGCTGCTCGCCATCGCAGCCCAGTCGTGGGGCTGGGTGGCCGAGGGATCCAGGGTCCGCAGCAGCTTCCGGCCCACTTCGGTGAACCGCAGCGAAGGATCGGCCCTCAGGCGCCGGATCGCCGACGGCAGGTCCCCGCACGGCGGGTGAGCCCTTGGACGTTCCGCCGGTGCGGGGCGGTGGCCGGCCCCGTCCTCCCGGACCGGTTCGTCATCGGGCCGCACCACGGCCCGCGGTTGCGGTTCCCCTCGGTCTTCGCGTGCCCGCTTCCGGGCGTCCTTCGCCGTGGTGAGTGAAATATTGGCGGCCCGCGCCACCTCCCGCGCGGACGCGTCGGGGTTTCGCGCGAGGTACCCCAGCGCGCGACCGCGGCCCTCGGCCGCCGCCAGCGGGTAGGCCACCCCGTTACGACCCACCCGTACGGCGGTCGGGTGCGGAATTTCCGCACCCGACCGCCGCCTCAGCGCTGCGACGGTCTTGTCCGACAGACCGACGACACTCGCCAGCCGGCGGTTGGACCACTCGGGGAAGTCGGCGAGCATGCGGAGGGCCGCGGCCTTGCGGTCGGCCAGCGACAGGGGCAGTCCGTGGTTGCTGTTCAGCTTGACGGCGAGGACGAAAGCCTGTCGCTCGCCCCCGTTGAAGAGGACGGCGCTGATGTGCGAGGCGCCGCTCTTGGCCACCGCCCGCAGCCGGTGCACACCGTCGATGACCGTCATCGTCTTCCGGTGGATCACTATGGGCGGCAGTTCGGAACACACCTCGGCGAGCGCGGTGATGTGTCTCGGGTCCTCCCCGGCCGCCCGGAGCGAGCCCACGACCACAATGCTGTTTATCGGTACTCGCGTGATCTCCGATAAGAGTCCGCTGAAGTACAATTCTGAACGACTTAAGTGCTGCTGCATCGGCTGCTGTGCGGCTGCCGAGACATGCTCCCCCACTCTTCCCCCCAGCGAACTCCGGCGGACCTGCCGGCCGCCGCACGGCTATCTGGCTGCGGATGACGTCAGGCAGCGCGGCGAATCAGGAACCAAGGAGGGAAAGGGCTGTCATGGGCCATCGGAAAGGTGAGCAACATCGAGTTTCCCCCGCGACGCAATGCCGAACCGACCTCAAACCCTGCCAGCAGGATCGATTCCACGCAAGAGTCCGTTCACGCACACCGGTTGGCATTGCCAATCGATTCTTGATCGATTCTTGATCGCCCGGTGGTGTCGCGGCGGCGGTGCAAAGACGGCCGGATAGACGGAATGAGCAGCTCCCCGCAGGAGGCGGAGAATGCCTTCGCTGCTCGGCGCTTGATCCGTTCCGGTCGTCCAAAGCGTGTTGCATAAGGCTGTGACCTGGCAGGTCAGGGCCCGGCCCGGACGGTTCTGCTCATGTTGCCAGGGCGAGACAGTGCAGGTGGGCGACTGCCTGGACAGCGTGATGGAGGCCGTCGCCACTCTGCCGGCAATCGCGGAGGATCGTGTAGCTCTTCACCCTTGTGAAGGCATGTTCCACACGGGCGCGGACCTTGCGGTGTCCGGCATTGCCCCTCTCCTCGCCCGGCAGGAGCGGCCGCCCCCGGCGTTTGCAGTGCGGGACGGTGAGCCCGGTGTGGATACAGGCGCCCTTACCGAGCACCGTGACGCCCTGGCAGTGCGCAGGCAGGCCGGAGTCCCGCCGGATTCGGGCATCGGCTGTGTTGCCCGGAGCGGGCCGGGCAGCGGCGACCACCAGTTTGGTGCCGGCGTCGATGATGCCCTGCACGTTTACGGAGAAGCGGTAGTTACGGCACCAGCCTCACCCTGCGCCGACTCGCCCCGCTGTGCGGAGTCTACAAGCCGGCCGCCGACCGCATCACCGACCACCCCGCACCCTCGCTCGCGCTTCAGTCGGGTACCGGCGGCGAAGTCCAGGGGGACGAGAGTGCAAAGTGGGATTGCGGGGGGGCCGGCGCAGGCAGCCGGGCACCCGTCGGAGTGCGCTCGGCCGGGGCCCGTCCCGCGCCTTGGTCCAGCGGGTGTTGCCCCACCGTGGTTGAGCTTGCCGTTTATCCGGTGCGGCGCGGTTTGGTGCCCACCTTGTGATGAGTGGGTCGGCTGTATGCCTGGCCGGTGGCTAGGACGCGTCCCACGTCATAGCGGGTGGCCGACTGCCGGTTCTTCGAGCCGGGCGGGCGCCCGGGGCCGGGCCGGGACGGTTTCGGTGCACGCGCTGGCGAGGGCGTTTTCGTGCGGAGGTTTCTGAACCCTCGCCGGACCCTTGCCGGGGTGAGCTTGTTCGGTGGCGTCGGCTTTTCCCAGGGCCGCCGGAGGTCGGTGGCCAGTGGGCGGGCAAGACCGAGCTGAGTGTGGGCAGCAATCACGAGCCACGTCCAGCGGTCTGCCGCAGCGGAGTCACGGAGGCGAGGCTTCGTCCATCCCAGGGCCTGCTTGAACAGGCGAAATGTGTGCTCGATGTCGAAGCGTCGCAGGAAGGACTGCCAACAGCGGTCGATGTCCTGAGCCGTGGCTGCGGTTCGCGACCACCAGAGCCAGACCGGCTTGTTGACTCCTCCTGAGGACAGTTTCTCGACGGCCAAGCGGATGACGGTTCCCTCAATGATGGGCAGTGGCCCTTCATGGTCGAGCCAGGCTGCACGGCGGGTGAGCCGGGGGTGGAGCCGGTCCCAGGCTTGCGCGGTGGCTCTTCCGTAGAGCCGGGTGGCCGTGGTCGTCACGGCCTGCTCGGTGCCCCACGTAGAAGGGTCGCCGAAGACGAACTCGCCGCCGTGCTTGGGCGGGCGCCCGCCTCTCGGGTCGTAGACGCGTGGTGGTGTCGGTCGTCGCATGACCCGGTCGGACCGAAGCCGCCCAAGGATCTGCACCGGCAGGCCGGACAGGAGGTGAGCGATGCGAGGTGCGTCGTATCCGGAGTCCAGAACGACCAGGATCTCCGGTCTCCTTCCCGCCACTGACCAACGGCGATGAGCCGCTCGGTGACCTCACGGATCTGGGTGGTGGTAACGGCCGCGAGATCGGCACCCGGCTCCAGGCGGACCGCGTCCAGCACGGCGGTCCAGGAGGTGCGGCCGGTCTCCAGCGCGGCCACGACCGAGTACGGCCAGCCAGGGATCATCCGGTGCTCGTTCTGCCCTCTGCCGTAGGTATGGCAGAAGGAACGGTCCGCGCAGGTCGCCGCGTCCGGCCTCAGCCAGGGCGATACGTCGACGGCCAGGACCAGCCTGCCGTCCGCGGCTCTCGGCAACGGCAGGCCGGCCAGTGCCCGACGGAGCCGACCGTAGTCGATCCGCCGCTGGTTGAGCCCCCCGTACAAGGCTCCGTGACCTCGCCGGTGCTCTGGCGCGAGCGCGAGATCCACCAGCGTTTTGACAGGGCCCTCCGTGCAAAGGAGGGCGTCCGTCAGCTCGAACAACGCATCCGAGCGACTCGTGAGGCACCCATAGAAGTCCGCCCGGAACTGCGACAACATGGCCAGCGACTCACCCCGGCCACCGGTCAGAGGACTCACCCCGCGCGACCCTGCCCAACCTCGACCTGGAGCAGACGCGGAGAAACCTCGAAGCCATGACGGGAATACGCCGAAATCGCCCGGTCGCTGGAGTGAACGGTCACCCGCTCAAGACCGAAGTCCCTCGCCCACGCCAAGACCGCCTCGATCAGCTCGCCTCCCAGGCCGCGGTCACGCTCCTCGGGCACGACGTATGTGCACTGCACGTCCCCCGACATCCGCTCGAACGCGCGCGGATGCGGCACACGCTGCGTGATAGCCAGCCAAGCCATGCCGATCACAACGTCGTCACGGACCATCACCATGCACCGATGCGAGGACTGGGTCTCCCGGGCCCATGCCACGAACCGGGGAACGAACTCGTCCAGCTTGATGTCGGGCGTTCCGTAGAGCTCCTGCACCCACCGCCACCGCAACTCAGCTACGGCGGCTAACTCATGGTGCTGGGCAGGGCGGCACACGATGTCATCCACGGCTTCATCCTGGCGCAGAATCACCAGCACGACAGCCGCTTCCACCACTCCCGCACCCGCAGAGCGGCGGTTCCAGGGACCCGCTTCGTTAAACGACAAGCTCAGCCCGGACGGGCGCACTCTGACCACCGGCAACGCCAACGGCTCCGTCAAGCTGCTGGACGTCGCCTCCCGCCGCCTCGTCGCCACCCTTGCCGGGCAGGCGGCCACGACGTGGGCCGTCGCGTTCAGTCCCGACGGGCGGACCCTGGCCACGGCCGGATCCAACGGAGACATACGCCTGTGGGACACCGCCACCCACCGCGGGATGCGGACTCTTGCGGGCCACACGGGGGTCATCAAGGCCCTGGCGTACTCCCCCGACGGCCGCACGCTGGCCAGCGGCAGCGCCGACCGTACGGTCGGCCTGTGGGACACCGGCAGTCACCGCACCACCGCCGTCCTGGCGGGCCACGACGACACCGTCGTCTCCCTCGCCTACGCCCCCGACGGCCGCGCCCTCGCCACGGTCGGCCTGGACCGGTCCAGTCGCTTGTGGGCACTGGACGCCGAGGGCATCGCGGGCCATGTCTGCACCCTCAGCACCACCCAGGAGTGGCACGCCCTGGTGACGGGACTGCCGCGCGGGGCGCCCTGCCCGTGATGTCCGGGCAGCCGGTCCGGCCGCACGTGAGGGCGGCGGTCCGGCCGCCCGGACGGGGCGGCATTCCGCGGACCGTCAGCCGATGTCCGGAGTGCCCGTCCCCGGCTGCATCGTCTTCTCCGCCATGGGCACCTGAAGCTCGCCGTTCGTGTCGTAGAGCGCCGCGACCGCTCGCGCGGGGGTGTTCCTGTCGAGTGTCTGGTTGGTCCACTCGACAAAGCTCGCGTGCTGTACGCCGTCACAGCGCAAGTCGCCCTTGGCCTTGGTCGCCTTCAGGTACGTGGCGGGGGCGGGAAGAGGCGGAAAGGAGGTGAGGGTGACATCCAGGCGCTGCGTCGCCGATGTACAGGCATAGTCGAAGGAGACGAGCACCGAGGGGACCGTCCCCTGCCCGTTGAAGATCTTCTTGACACTTACGGACGGCTCCGTGGCGACGGTCCTCACCGCCTCTGCGGCCGGCCTGCCCGCCGTATGGCCGCCGGCGGCGGCCGCTATGGGAACCGCTGTGCTGAGAGCAGCCGACACGAGTGTGAATACCCCTGTCGCGCGAAGAACTGTGCGTTTCACTGATGTTCTCCTCAATATGTCGGGGAAGAAGGGAACCGGCCTGTATTTCGGGTCTGCTGGTGAGACGGTTCAGGGCTGACCCCCGCGCGGCCCCGACCGCCCGCCGGTTCACGCCTGCCGTATCCGGCGTCATGCACCGGTCGCTGTTCTGCCGGCCCGGGCTGACGGCCAACAGTGCAGCGCCTGGGACGGTTAGGGGTCCAGAGGTTTCCTGGTCTCCTGTATGCACAGGAGACCAGGAAACCGGAGCTGACCTGCACAGATGTGGTCAAGGAAGCCGCTCCCCGGTGTCCGGCAACCGCCGGGCTTCCCGCACCGTCGGACGGCGGTTACCCATCTCGCCCCAGGCTGTACTGCGGCCTGAAGTGCGGTTGCTCCCGGCGGTCTCCCACTGGAACGATCTTCCCGGGACGCTCTCGCCGGTGTCCTTGCAAGCGCCATCAGTATCGGAGGCACGAAGACTCTCCGTCCTCGGGGGTCCGCCCACGCGATGGACAGGGGGAGACCAGCAGTGAATGACAGAGACCAGGATCCTGGCGGCTCAAGAGCCGGGCCCCCTCTTCAGGACCCGCTCATGCTGGCGAAGGGTTACCGCAGGTGCGACTTGAGCAAGGTGCTTCGCTGGCGCATCTGGCTCGGTTCGCTTTCTACAGCAAGGGGTACCTCAGCAAAGCCGAGAACAAATAAAGAGAAGCCGCCGCCCCTGGCTCTGGCTCCTGTCTGCGATGGAACGCTGAACACGGGTGGGATGCCGGAACAACTGCTCCTGACAGCAGGCGTCGGCGGCGAGTGCATACCCCGGGGCGCGGAGTTGCGTCCGCACCCGGGGGTTGCCCCCTCCAGGTCCAGGGACGCACGGCGGTTCTCCGGGAGGAACGAGGCCGCCACAGACGCGGTCTCGCAGCCGAGGGAGCGGATACGAGTTTCAGACCCCATTCACGCCCCTCAAAAGCAGCACGCGTCGCCGAGGTTTGCGATTTCAATGTGCGAGATGACGCACCGACCAGATATTCAGGGATGGGAATAGTGAGTGAAAGTGAAAACCGTGACCCCGGCGGCCCGACCTCCGAGGCTCCGCCGCGCGGCTCGGCCCAGGCAGGTGAGCAGCTGCGCCGGCTGCGGCTCGAGCGCGGTGTATCGCTGGTCAGGTTGGCGAGCCTGGCTTTTTACAGCAAGGGTTATCTGAGCAAGGTCGAGAACGGTGAGAAGCCGCTGACGCTTGAACTCGCCCGTGCCTGTGATCAGGCGCTGGAGACTGGCGGCGCACTTGAGTTGCTCGTCCCGGTGACGGCTGCAGGCGGCGGCAGGGGGCCGTCGCGGGATGAAGGGGTATGTCCGTATCGCGGGCTGTTCTCGTTCGAGGCTGGGGATGCCCGGTGGTTTTTCGGTCGTGACGAAGCCACCGCTGGCGTGGTCACCCAGCTGACAGAGCGGCTCCGGGCCGGGGGGCCGCTGCTGGTGATGGCTCCTTCCGGGGCGGGCAAATCTTCCCTGCTGCGGGCCGGGCTGATGCCGGCTCTGGCTCGCGGGGTGCTGCCGGCCCGCGGTTCGCATGCCTGGCCCTCCCTGCTGCTCACGCCGGGCGAACACCCTGTGGAGGAGCTCCTGGGCCAGGTGGTCACAGCGACCGGGGGGTCTCGGCGACTACTGGAGAAGGCCTTGGAGGAAGGGCCTGACGCGTTTACGGCGGCGGTGCGTACTGCCGCGGGGAGTCTCCCTCGTCCCACCGGGGAGGCTTCCGGACCTGGACCAGGCACGGGTTATACGGACTCCGAGGTGCCGGCCTCGTTGGTGATCGTGGTGGATCAGTTCGAGGAGACTTTCACTCTTTGCCGGGACGAACGGGAGCGGGCGGCCTTCGTGGAGGTACTGCTCGCCCTCGCAACAGTGCGGCGCGACGGGAGGGGATCGCCCGCGGCTCTCGTCGTCCTGGGTGTACGTGCCGACTTCTACGACCGTTGCCTCGCTTACCCCGGTCTGGCGGCCTCCCTGCAACGCGGCCACGTCACCCTGGGGCCGATGAACGACGCCCAATTACGCGAAGCCATCACTGCGCCCGCCCGCGCAGCCGGCCTTGAGGTCGAGGCCGGTCTCGTGGAGGTCTTGCTCCGCGACATTGGCCTCATGCCCGGAGATGCGGCAGACGCGGCAGATGCCAGCATCTCCCGTGCCGGAGCCCTGCCCTTGCTCTCGCACGCACTCCTCAGCACCTGGCAGCACCGCGAGGCCAGCACTATGACGCTGGCTGGCTACCAGCTGACCGGAGGCATCTCCGGGGCCGTCGCCGCGACCGCAGAACGCGCCTACACCGGCCTGCCCCCCGAGCTGCGCACGGTGGCCCGGCGCGTTCTGCTCGAGCTGGTCCAGGTCGGAGAGGACAAGGAGACCAGTCACCGCACCCTCCGAATAGGCCTGCTGGACAGCAGCCCCTCACCGGAGACGGTCGAACGTGTCCTTGAGGTGTTCACCCGTGCCCGCCTGCTGACCATGAGCGCCGATCACGTAGAGCTCGCGCACGAAATCCTCCTGCGCGCCTGGCCCCGGCTGCGCCAGTGGATCGAAGACGGCCGGGCCGATCTACGCACCCGCCAGCTCCTCACAGAATCCGCCGCCATGTGGGAGAGCCAAGACCGCGACGAGAGCCTGCTCTACCGAGGCAACCGCCTGACCGTAACTCTCGAGTGGCTCAAAGCCACGGAGGACACGATCGAGCTCAGCCCGGTGGCACGAGCCTTTCTCGAGGCCGGCATCGCCCTCGGGACGGCTGAGAAACGCAGGGAGCAGCGCCGTGTCCGGCGCCTGCGAATCCTGGCGTCCAGCCTCGCAGCCCTGCTGGTTCTTGCTCTTGTGGCCGGCACCTTGGCCTTGCAGCAGAACCAGTCCGCGCAGAGTCAACGTCGCATCGCCATCTCCCGCGAACTCGCCGCCCGAGCGGATGCAATGCTGCAGGACCAGCCGGAAACCTCGATGCTCCTGGCTTTGAACGCGTACCGCCGCTCCCCGACGGCCGAGGCTCGTAACAGCCTGCTCAGCTCCTACGCCCAGTTTCCGGGCAACCAGCTCACCGGGCATACGGATGACGTCTATGGGGTGGCCTTCAGTCCCGACGGCCGTACCGTGGCTACAGCCAGTGTCGATCACACGGTCAAGCTCTGGGACCGGGCCTCACAGCGGCTCCTCGCAACCCTGGCCGGACATACCACGCAGGTCGTCACTGTGGCCTTTTCACCAGATGGCCGAATCATCGCCACGGCGAGTAAGGACCGGACAGCAAAGCTGTGGGATGCAGCTACGCACCAGCTCATGGCCACGCTCACCGGCAATCCCGGCGGCGTCTCCGGAGTTGCCTTCAGCCCCGACGGGAAGACGTTGGCCACTGCAGGGGATGACGGCGCTGTTCGCCTGTGGGATGTCAACCGACGTCGCCAGACAGCTGTACTCGCCAGCGGAAGCAGCCCGGCATGGCGGGTAGCTTTCTCACCCGACGGCCGCACAGTGGGTGCCACTTATCACGACAAGGTGGCCCGGTTGTGGGACACGACGTCGCACCGGGAAGTAGCCACTCTCACTGGGCATAACGACACTGTCACGGGTGTCGCGTTTTCCCCTGACGGGCGCACGCTGGCCACCTCATGCACCGACGCAATCGTGCGTTTGTGGGACGCACGGACGCACCGTCTCCTCGCTGCATTGACCGGACACAAACAGTCCGTTATGTCGGTGGCTTTCTCCTCCGACAGCCGCACCCTCGCCTCCGTCAGCTACGACCACACCGCCCGACTGTGGGACACGACCAGTCACCGCAGTACCGGAACGCTGACAGGAGCGACCGGCCTGTCCGGCGTGGCCTTCAGCCCGGACAACAAGTTCATGGTGACCGGAGCAGTTGCCGGAAAAGGTGGCCCCGGCCCGGGCCCTCAGTTGTGGGACGTCTCAACACTTCAGCAAGTAGGAACCTTCACCGGCACCGACGAAGGCCTGGCGGCAGTGGCCCTGTCCCCGGACCGACGCACTCTGGCCGCTGGCGACGTCCGCGGAACTCTCACCCTGTGGGACACCACCACCCGCAGTCTTCTCGCCAGGCTCACCGGACACACCGATGGGATCACCAGGCTGGTCTTCTCGCCTGACGGCCGGATGCTTGGCAGTACCAGCCGCGACCGTAGTGCACGGTTGTGGGACATGACCACACGCCGGGAGACCGCCACTCTCACTGGGCACACCTCGAGCATCCTCGCCGCAGCCTTCAGCCCCGACGGCCAGACCCTGGCCACCGCAGGCAGCGACCGCACCACACGCCTGTGGGACACACGCACACACCGTGCCATCGCCGTCCTCGGCCCCGAGCCTGACGGCATCTCGGCCCTGGCCTTCTCCCCCGATGGGCGCACCCTCGCCACCGGCAACTACGACGCCACCGCACGCCTATGGGGCACCCGCTCCCACAAGCTCACCGCCACCCTGCCCCGCACAGACCAGACGTGCAGCATCCACTCCCTCGGGTTCAGCCCCGACGGCCGCACACTTGCCGCAACCAGCTGCGACGTCATGCTCTGGAACGCAGAAACCCGCACATACATCACGAGCCTCTCCGGCCACGCGCAATCCACACAACAGCTGGCCTTCTCACCGGACGGACACGCCATAGCCACCTCCGGCATCGACCGGTCCATCCGCCTGTGGGACACGGACAACCACCGCTCGGTGGCCACCTTGACAGCACCATTCGGTTTCTTCTCCGCGCTAGCCTTCTCCCCCACAGGCCACTTCCTCGCCACTGTGAACACAGACCCCACCATTCGAATATGGGAACTCGATCCGAAAACCGCCGCCGAGCGCATCTGTGACCTGAGCCGAACGCACCGCTGGCACCAGACCATCCGCAACCTCCCAGCAAACACCCCCTGTCGCTGAGGGGGCCCGGCGAAGCACGGGGTCCGGAGCGGCATGCCGACCGCAATGCAAAGGGCATGCCCGGCCAGGCTTCAGGAGGTCCGGCATACCCGCCCCGACACCTCTCAAGCCGCTCCGGACCGCCGACCCGACGCAACGGAATGGGCCCGGGTTGAAGTTAAGCCGAACGTGAGCTGCAGCCGGACCGTACGGTGAGCGCCGGCGTCAGGCGTCAGCCTCTGGAATAGCCCGTTGCAGGGTCAGTGCCGCAGGGAGAGCCGGGCCTGTTCGAGTTTCTTCCAGGACTTCGGCTGAGCCGGCCGGCTCAGCTGTGCACTCCGGCCGGCGGTGCCGGCCGTCCCCGGGGCCTGCGCCGGCTTGTTCGGGGTGTACAGCCAGGTCTCGAACAGCCGGTGCAGTGGCTTGCCGGAGACCTGCTCAGCGAGGCGGGTGAAGTCCTCCACCGAGGCGTTGCCGTAGCGTCCCTGAGCCTGCCAGCGTTTGAGCACGGTGAAGAAGGTGCTGTCACCGACCTGCTCGCGCAGTGCCTGGAGTGCCATGGCCCCCCGCACGTAGACCGCGTTGTGGAGCGGGTGGTCCTTGCCCGGGTCCGCAGGACGGACCTTCCAGAACGGGTCGTCGGCGGGCAGGGAAGCGTATGCGTAGGCGGCCAGTTCACGGGCCGTCCCCTCGCCTTCCTTCTCCGACCACAGCCACGTCGTGTACTCAGCAAACCCCTCGCTGAGCCAGATGTCGCGCCAGTTGCGCACCGAGACGCTGTCACCGAACCACTGGTGCGCCAGCTCGTGCACGACCACTTCCATCGCAGCGCCGTTCTGAAACGCCCCGGAGCCGTACACCGGTCGCGTCTGGGTCTCGAGCGCGCCGCGTCCGCCGCGGTTCGCCACGTAGCCGCCGGCTGCTTCGAAGGGGTACGGGCCGAAGAGCGTGCTCGCCCAGTCGATGACCTCACCCGTGCGTTCGATGCTCGCCTTGGCCGGTGCGAGCCTGTCGCCCAGGTCCTTGCTGTACGCATTGAGGACCGGCACGCCGCCGGACGTGGCGCCCTGGGTGATGTCGAACCTGCCGACGGCCAAGGTGGTGAGGTAGGTGGCCTGGGGCTTGGTGGAGCGCCAGGTGTCGTGCGTCCAGCCGCCCTTGGTGGCGTGCGAGGTGAGAATGCCGTTGCTGACGGTCTGAAGGCCCTCCGGTACGGCGACGGAGATGTCGTACGTGGCCTTGTCACGGGGGTGGTCGTTGCTCGGGAACCACCAAGCCGCCGCGGCCGGCTCCCCGGCGACCACTGCCCCGTCCGGAGTGCGGGCCCACGAGGAACGCCCGTCGATCTTCTTCTCCGACGGGGTGTCGCTGTAGCGGACCACCACGGTGAACGGACGTCCCTTGGCCAGAGGGGTACGGGGCCGGATCTGCAGCTCCTGTGCACCGGCTCTGGTGAAGGCAGCTTTCTTGCCGTCGACCAGGACGTCCTGGACGTCGAGGACGAAGTCGAGGTTGAAGCGGCTCAGATCCTGGGTGGCGGTGGCGAGGAGCGTCGCCGTGCCGTCCAGCCGCCCCGACGTCGGCTGGTACTTCAGGTGCAGGTCGTAATGCGAGACGTCGTACCCGCCGTTGCCGGCGTAGGGAAGGTACGGGTCTCCGATACCGGCGGTTCCGGGCGTGGGCGTCGCGGCCGAGGCCGGGACGGCGAGGAGCAGACAGGCGGCGAGAGCGCCCACAACGGTGGTTCGACGGCGCAAGGGAATCACTTCCTTTGACGAAGGTCTTCGCAAGAACGCAGGGCTCGCGGCGACGGGACCGGGAAGCCGGAAAGGCACGATGCACGTGTCAGCCCCGGGAGGACGGACAGCCTCACCGGGCGAAGGCGCACGTCAGCCGGCGCCGCCCTGCCGTATCACTTCAAAGGAACAGGGCCGCCTGATCGAGAGGTTTACCGTTTCCTCTTCGACCCCGGGCAGGGAAACCCCGCCGATGAAGCGCGGTCCAGCGGCGCAGGGCTGTGTCAACGACGCTTCCGAGAAGCTGTCTGACTGCCTTGTCCGCCGGCTGAACGTCGGTGATCGTGGCGTCAACGGCACGCCCGGCGTGACAGCGTGGCGATCGTCCCGGACGCGGTGATGCACAGTCCCGGGGCCGGCCTTCCCCCGGGGCAGGTCCGCGCCCCGGGTGCTCCGGGGAAGGCCACCCGGCACCCCCTCGCCCGGCAGTGGCCTGTGATCGCACAGCGGCCTGTGGAAGGGCCTGTTCATCCTGGTGTCGGTGTCCAGTTGACGCTTGTGGGCGTCGTCTGAAAAATTTCGCGCGTCCCCGACAGGCGGGGGGCGAGGAGCGGACAGACCAGCCCGTGCGAGAACGGCCAGGCAGGCGGACAGGGGGCACCCGTCGCAGACCAGCACACACCTCGCAGCGCACCAGCGAAAGGCAGAAGGTCGGCCAGCCCCACTTCGGGAGCCCTGCAGGCCCACCCCGGGCGCCTCAAGCCGATGCGGACCGCCGATCGGGACCACAGCGTACGAAATTCGTCATCGACTCTTCCCCTGCTCTCCCGCCGATACCGACACGGCGTGTCCTACAACGTGGTCTGGGGTGTCCACCCACACCTGCTGGCCGTGGTCGCCGACGGTCAGGCCCAGGCGGCCGAGACCGGGCCTGCCCTGTTCCTGCCACCACGCGTCAGCCGCCTCGACCTCGTCCCACAGTCGGCGGATGCCGTACTGGTACACCGTGGACGGTCTTTCGTCCTCACGAAAGAGGACGCACGCCCAGGAGCGGTCGTCGCCGAGGCCGCACAGCCATACCGGCCGCCTGCCGCCCTGCGGCGTGTCGAAGACGACCGCGCAGTCCGGGACGAGGAGGCCGAGGACGAACCGGGAGATGTCCCACTCATTCGCGAGCGTCTCGCCGAGAGTCAGCGCCGTCGTGCCCCGGTCGGCTTTCTCCCGGGACTCGGCGGTCACATAGTCGGCGTACGAGGGGAGGTCCTGGCGCTGGGCGCGCAGGCTCATGAACTGCACCAGCATCGTGAACGGACCGCTGGCACTGCGCCCGTCCTCGGCGACGGTGAGTGCCACTGTGGCTTCCGTGCGGGTGAAGCGGGTGCCCCACGGCGCCACGATCCGGCCCCCCGGCCGGCACTGTCGCAGCCAGGCAGGGGGAATCGTATGCACGCCGCACGTGGCGATCACCCGGTCGTACGGCGCCCTGGGGCGGTGACCTTGGAAGCCGTCGCCGTGCACCACCGTGACCGCCCCCAGGCCCTGCCGCTCCAGGGCCGCGCGGGCGGCATCGGCGAGATCCCGGTCCACCTCGACCGTGGTCACCGCCTCGGCGCCGAGGCGGCGGGCCAGGAGGCCGACGTTCCAGCCCGTGCCGGTGCCGACTTCCAAAACCCGCTGCCCGGGGCGTACATCGAGGTCTGCGAGCATCGCCGCGACGACGGACGGGGCGGACGCCGACGACGACGCCACCCGCCCTTGCTCCAGCCCCTGGTGCTCGCCGTCGTCCCACTGGGTCACCAGCGGATCGCCGGACTCGGCCGCCATCTGCCACCGGTACGGCTCCCGAGTCCCATCGACTGCTTCTACGCGGCCGGTGGGGACGTGGTGCCGCCAGATGACGCCGGGCAGGAACCCGCTCCGCGGCAGGGCCTCGAACACCGGCGTCCACTCGGCGGTCAATGTGCCGTCCGCGGCAAGCCCCGCGACCAGCTCTCGCCAGGCGCTCACTTGCCGTGCTTTCCGCCGCCCCCGGGGGAACCGCCGTCCGTTGTGGGCGGCTCCTTCGGAGGCGTCCACGGCTGACCCGGCAATTTATCGCCCTTGCCGCCCCCGTCGTCCTGCTTGTCATGCCGACCCACGCGCGCCCCCATCCCTCGTATGAGACCGACCACGGTAGGGGCGGGCTGTTACTCCCGAAAGACCACCCGGCGGAGGGCAGGGTCCCGACAGTGCGGGGGCGCAGTCGCCACGACTGTGAGCCCGAGGAAGGTCGGGTCGCCGTCAGGGTTTTCCCCAGGATCGAAGGCGGTCGGCGATCTGGTAGGAGTCCAGGCGCAGGGAGGCGATGTCCCTGATCAGGTCGTGCCACGGCTCGTAGGAGGTGTCGACGCGTTCGCCGGAGGCCTCCAGATAAGCGAGAGCCAGGCCGTATCCGTACGCCTCGTTGCGCGCGGGCAATGGCCGCAGCAGGACGCATTCCTCCAGGAACACGGCGGCGCGCCAGTAGGCGTCGGGATGCTCTTGGTCGAGGCGCGGCGGGTCGACTCGGTGGCGGGCGGCCATGCCGACGAGCACGGACAGGTCGTTGACGGTCAGGTCGGTGCGGAGGATGTCTTCCTGGCGGGCCAGGAGCCATCGGTAGTCGACGAGGAGATCCACTGAGGTCAGGCCGCCTGCGGGGGCTGGTGCACGACCGGCGGGAGGCCGCCGAAGTCGGCGTCGAACCGGGCGAGCACGTCCGGGGTCAGCACGCGTCGGAACGCTTCGGTCGCGGTGTCCAGGGCGCGCTGCTGCTCTTCGCGCATCGCGAGGTCCGCGAGGAATTCCTTGAGCGGCTTGTCCCCGGCGAGCGCCTTGAGGCGGGCATGGGTGACTTTGTCGACCTTGACGCTGGTGTCCTTGCCGTTACTGTCGTCCATACACTGAGTATGCCCATTGGTATACCCGCTGCGCTACCGCCTTGCGCCTTCTCATGGCAATGCCGCACGAGGCGCCGCCTCCATGGTGCAGCACGGGTCTTCGGTCCCAGGGTAGGAGACCTGCATCGACGGGGAGGGCCGGCTGGCCGACGGGGTGGCGGTCAGGGGCGCTGATCGCACTGTATCGCCCGGGTTGCGGCCTCAAGGGCGGTAATCAAGTCGGCGGGATGCAATGGCTCGGTGAGCTCAACGGGCTTCATGTCAGCCTGGCCGGAGCCGGATCCAAGATCGCCCAAACCGGCTTCGCGTCAACGCGTGGACCTGTGAACCTCTGGCACCTGGCGGCAGGGGGGCGAACGTTCCCTCCGACCGGCTCATGCCGGTCCCCAGGACGGCCGTCGAGCGGATCAAGCAGGCGCAGCGCGGCGAAGTGCCAACCGCATCGGCCCGGTAGGCCCCCGAGAGGCCTCCCTCGAACACTAGCGGGCGGCACTGACACCGATACCGGCGATCCCTGGACGCGGGCATCCAATGCCGCCCTCACGCCTGTGCCTACGGGGGCGGCTCGACCTCCAGCCAGCGGTGCCTGCGCGCTCCGCGGTACTCCAGGACCTGCCAGCCGACGTCTCGAAGGGCTTGCGCGCAGGCCTGCTAGATGATCAAACCATCCGTTGTGATGAGACAGAGCCAGACTACGGAGAGAAGACCTGGCGGATCGTGAGCGGCAGCTGCGCTGCGTACCGGGCAAGGACCCGGTCCACCGCCCACGAGCAGCTCGACCGTACGGGGACGGCGGCGCCACCGAGGCTGGTAACCCCACGGCCGCTTCTCCGGCATCGCCCGCACCTCCCCACCCGGGAAAAGGACGCCTTGGCGCCCCTTTCAGGGTCGCTCACCCGGGCGGCCTGCACAACGCCCCGATCGGTTCCGAGGAGGCACTCCCCGAACGCCGGAGCTGGTCTTACTCGGGGAACTACAGGAAGGCGGCCTGACCCGCAGCAGGTGGGTTTCGGGTTGGGTTGCCTCATAGCGGTCCAGGACCTTCTGCCAGCGGCCGGCATCAAGTCACGGCAGGCCTGCTCGTCCTCGGCCAGCTCGCAAGCCAAGCGCGCGGGTTCCCGGAATCCTGAGCGTTGGGAGGCCGGAACCTGCATGTCAGCTGATGGCAGTGGTGGTCCTGCGCGTGGGTTCGCCGGGGTTTACGGGCTTTGGCTTCCCGAACGTTCGCCGTGCCGCATCCGAGTGGCTATCTCGCAGGCCAGTGCGGGTTCGGCATGCCGTCATCGCTCATGTGTGCCCGCCGCCAGAGCCCGTTCCAGTTGAATGGCGTCTCCGGTACGCACCGATGCCGCCGGCCGCACGGGCATGGCGCCGGCGCCCAAGCGCACCCACGGCACAGTTCGATCCAGCCATGCCCGGTCGAGCTCAGCACTCGCGGTCCCTCGTCCCCGCAGGCCGGGCAGCCGGGGAGATCGACGCCGTCCAGGATCGCGTTCTGTCGCCGGACGTACTCGGACAGTCGCAGCGACGGGTGGCGGAACGGGTCGTCGTACCAGGCCCGGTCCGGGCCGTCCCACCTGCTCCGCAGCCACCACGGTCGCGGGTTCGCTACGGCCCGCTTCTCCGCCAGGCGCTGCATCGTGTACTGCTCCGCCCGCGCGAGCCACAGCACCCGCGCCTCATGCAGTTCCTCCACCGCCCGTTCGACAAGGTGGGCAATCGGCTCGCGTTCCTTGAACCTGTCCGCGATTGCTGACGTCACATGAACAGGGCCTCTTCTTCTTCCTCCAGTGGCTGGTGCGGGGGCTTATGCGGGTGATGCGTCGGGGCATCACGGTGATGAGTGCCCATTTCAGATGGGCTTCGGAGTGCTGGAGCAGCCGCCCATAGTCGCGTGCGTTGCGGTGGGCGTTCATACACCAGCCGATCGCGCGCTCGGCCTTCCAGCGTCGGGGCATGACGACGAAGCCCTTGACGCATTTGGGCCTGGAGACGATGCGCAGGGTGTGCCAGAGGCGTTCGCGGGCCCAGCTGACGAGGTCGCCGGCGTAGCCGCGGTCGGCCCAGGCCCAGATCCCCCAGTGGGAGCGTCCCGGCGCCGTCCGCCGCGCCGTCGTCCCCGAACGGCCCGCCGCGCTGACCGGCCGCAGCGTCCACGTCCTCGCCGGGGCCATGCCGGAGCTGCGCGACCCGCCGCCGGACCGGGAGATGTTCCGTCACCAGCCGCAGACCGGCTGCCACCTCTGCGACGCCCGTCATCTCAGCGGCCGGGTGCACCGGCTCCTTCCCCACTACACCTACGTCTGCCTGCGCCACGGTCGGTGGATCGGCCCACCCGGCATCGACCACCCCGCCGTCGATCTCGCCCGACTCCCGGACAGCATCGACGCCCAGCGACGCCACCTGCCCGTCCTGCGGCGCTACGACTGGGCCGCCACCAACGACGGGGTACTGACCGCCCTCATGATCTGCGCGCACACCTGGTCCGTGGACGGGCACCCGGAGCCGTTCGACACCTGGGACACCCGGGACGACCGCCTCGACCTCCTGATCCCCTTCGACCGGGAGAAGCAGGACTACGTCGACTACAGCACCACCCGGTTGTCCGCCGCGGTCTATCCCCAAAGCCGTCACCCTCGCCCCGATGATCGCCTCGTCCTACTGGCGCCGGATGGCCGACGGCTCCGAAGCCGGGCAGGCCCGGTTCTTCGCGGAGGCCGCCACACACGTCACCTATCCCTACAGCCCGCCCGACCGCGGCGGCGACGCCATCGCGCACTGGCGCTCGCCGACTCCTGGCGGCCGCCCAGCCGGCCACTGACCACCTACACCCCCGGCCGCGTCAGCGGCACCCTCCCCAGCCTCGCCGCAAACCGGCTCGCCCGGCACGAGAAGAGCGCGATGTGGTTCAGCCGCCGCAGCCCCAAGGGCCAGGGCAGCGCACTCCTCTTCCACGGCCACCTCCAACCCGTCCTCCTGCGTGACCGCGACCCTCGATACGTGAAGTGGGAAGGCACCATCTGGCACAGCACCCGGACCGACGACCTCATGAAGCAAGAAGTCGCGAGAAAACGACAGAAGCTCGAACGCACAGCAGCGGCGTGAGCGGCGGGGCGTGCGGGCCCGGGCGGGGCGGGTGCCGCAGGGTGTGTGAGTTATCGCGTTGCATGGGCGCCAGAGGGGCCTTTACCCTGTTTCGAATTCCGCCTGTGCCCATGCCGGGGCCTGGCGCTGTGATTCGAGGTGACGACTTATCTCCCAGGCCAAGTAGCCGTCCGCAGTTCCCCACGTTCTGATCGTTTGAACGTGTCCGGGGGCGGACGCCGCGCTGGCCTGAGTTGCGTCACCCACCCCCGCGTTTCCCTGTCGTTTTCCGGGTGCAGCTCTGCCGACTGCCCCGGGTTTCGTGTTTTCCGGCCCCGGCGCGGCTGACGGCAGGGCTCCCCGACTCCTTGCATCAGGAGCCCCCACAGTGCCTTCCCCCGCGCTCGACAACGAGCCACAGCCCACCACCCAGCCCCCAACCCACCCCACACCCGGACCGTCGAAGACGGCTTTGGGAGCCTGGATCGCCCTCTTGGTGCTGCTGGGCGCCGAGCTGATGGACATGCTCGACCAGTCGGTCGTCCTGACCGCGCTGCCCGCGATCCAGGAGTCGACCGGCGCCGGACCGGCCGCAGTGCAATGGCTGACCACCGGCTATTCACTGCCCGTCGCCGTCGGACTAATCACCGGCGGACGCCTCGGCGACCTCCACGGCCGGCGAAAGATCCTCCTCATCGGCACCATCGTGTTCACCGCGGCCTCGCTGCTGTGCGGTCTGGCCACCGGGCCCGGCGTGCTGGTCGGTGCCCGCATGCTCCAGGGCATCGCGGTGGCCCTGATGATCCCGCAGGTCCTGGCCACTCTCCACGTCACCTTCGAGGGACGAAACCGCAGCAAGGCGTTCGGTCTCTACGGGGCGGTCCTCTCCCTCGCCAACGTCCTGAGCCCGGTGGTGGGCGGCCTGCTCACCGAGGCCGACCTGTTCGGGCTGTCCTGGCGGCCGATCTTCCTGATCAACGTGCCCGTCGGCCTCGCCGTGCTCCTCCTGGGACGCCGGTTCATCCCTGAGTCGACCGTGAAGAAGGCCGACCGGCTCGACCTCACCGGCATGCTGCTGTCCGCGCTGGCCATCGTCCTGATCGTCTTCCCGCTCAGCGAGGGGCACCTCCATCATTGGCCGGTGTGGTGCTTCGCCCTGCTCGCCGCCGGTCTCCTTGCGCTGGGCGTCTTCCTGCGCCATCAGCAGCGTAAGCAGAACAAGGCACCTCTCGTGCCCCTGTCCCTCTTCCGGGGCAGGCCGTTCTCCGGCGGCACAGCCGCGCAGCTGGTGCACGGCCTGCTGTGCGGGCTGTTCTTCATGACCTGGACCCTCTACCTCCAGCACGGATTGGGCATGAGCCCCTTCCATGCGGCCCTGGCCTTCGTACTGCTCTCCCTCGGAGAGCTGGCCGGCGCGACGCTCGCGGCGAAGAGCGGCGGGCGCTTCGCCCGCCGCCTTCCCCAGGCCGGAGCCCTCATTGCGGCCGCTTCCATGGCCGCCTACGGCCTCCAGGCCGCCACAGCCCAGGGGGACCTGACCTTGCCGGCGATGACCGCTCCGGTGGTACTGATCGGCTTCGGCCTCGGCATGGTCAGCGGCCCGCTCGCCGACCTGTCGCTGGCCCGCGTCCCGCACGAGAACGCCGGAGCCGCCTCCGGCCTGTTCAACACCGCAATCCACCTGGGCATCGCCCTCGGCACCGCCCTGACCGCCCTGGTGTTCTTCGCCACCACCGGCGGCTCGCCCGACGCCGGAGTCAACCGCGACGCGTTCGTCACCGTGCTGTGGTGGGTCGGCAGCCTCCTCGCCCTGATGTGGGCCCTGATGTTCTTCCTGCCCAGGCGCACGAAGAACCGGGCCGGCTAGGCCGGTTCCCCAAGGGGGCGGCACCTCCCCGTGCCGCCGCCCGTCGTAAACGACGCACACCAGCGCACCACTCCCCCGACCACCACCCACTGAGCACCACGTCACCGACGCCCTTCAACACCAACAGCCACCACCGCCCCCGGCCGCCCGGCCGGGGGCTTCGTGCTTCCCGGAGGAGTTCGTCGTACCCACGTACGGAGCCCTGCCCCGCTTCACCGCCGACCTGGACCGCCTCACCCCCGAGCAGCACTACCGTTTCCACCAGGCCGTGGCCGCCTGCGTCGAGAACCCGCGCGACGGCCGCACGTTCCGCCTCAGGCTGCGGGTCAAGGGCGTGCGGCGCGCACCCGGCATCTTCGAGCACACCCTGGGCGGCAACAGCCGGGCGACGTGACAGCACGGCCCGGAAATAGTCAGCGGCGAGCAGTACATCGTCTGGCACCGGATCGGCACTCACGACATCCTCACCGGCCCATGAGCCGAGCCTTCGGGCACATCCGGCATGACCCGTCGTCGCTCTCTTGGAGCCGGCGTGGGCGCCGGTCCCGGGGCTACGCGGTGAGGGCGGCGGAGCAACCGGACTCACCTGGGCCCCTTGGACGAGGCGCAGCTATTGTCAGCCGCGTTCCGGGCGCCCGGACAGAAAAGAAGCCAGAACGAATTCGCCGAGTCATTGGGAATCAGCCGGGCGCCACCGCATCTCAACGGCTGGCTCTTCTCAAACTGCAGCCGGATCTCCAGGCCGCCGTGGCCGACGGCACCCTGACCATCCAGCAGGCGCGCACCCTGGCATCTGTCCGCCGCAGTCGCAAACGGCCCGCGAACCGGCGATGAAGTGGTCACCGGTGGCACCGTGTGCACTGCCCCGCACAGTGCGCACCGAGAAGCCAGTCGCTCCACGAGCTGGTGCAGTGCGCGTCCGGGGCAAGGGCTCAGGAACCGTCATCCACGAATTTGGCCAGCAGTGCGGCGATCTCGGCCGTGCTGCTGCGGGTGGCCTCGTCCAGGGGATCCGCGGCGGAGGCCGCTTGCAGGACCCGGCGGCGGCCTGTACGAGAGCGGTGGGCAGCTCGACGCGGTTTCGTGCTGCCCCAGACTCGTGCCTTGGAGGAGGTGGCGAGCCCGGCCCAGCCGTATGTGCTGCTGGATGCCGGCGGGGTGGTGGTGGAGCCTGTGTCCGAGTTCTTCGCCGAGCTGCAGGCGTGCTCGCGGCCGCCCCGACCGGCGCCGTGGACGTTACGGAGGCCCTGCGGGCCACTGTCGAGCGTGCCCGCACACCCAAGGACACCGGCGAGACAGCCGCCACCGGTGCCGCCCGGGCCGCCCGCGGCGAGAAGAAGACCGGGGCCAAGACGTAGGCCAGCTGCACCGCGAGCTCCTGACCCGGCTACCGCGGAGCGTGGAGCCGATTCAGGGGTGGCCGCGGGGGAACGCTTCTCCCACCGCGGCGACGTACCCGACAGCCCCGGTCGGGCGGAGGAGTGCGGCCTTCCGTCACCCGGTTTCGGGCCTTCCGCAGCTCCTCACTGGACCAGAACGGTGTGCGGGTGGCCTCCGTTCGCCGGGCAGGCGTACAGCTGGAGGTGGTTGGCGTCCAGCACCGTGATGCCGGGAGGATTGGACCAGCTGTCGTCGGATGCACCGGGGCCCCGGTCCTCGTTCGGGATCCAGCTCGTGCTGTGGCGGTGCCATTCTGACGAGGAGATGGTCAGCAGCGGCGTCATCGCTGCACCGCAGGCCACACAGAACCGCGGCACGGGATCGGTCAGTCCCCAGGGGGCCCAGCCACCGATCTTCCAGCCAGGGGCGTAGGACAGCGCCTTGTCATAGAGCACCAGCGGTCCGGCATCGTCAATCGCAATGCCCGCCGCCCGCCAAGGCGCAGGGTCCGCAATCTGCTGCTTCACCTCCTCGGGGAGTTCCAGGGAATCGGGGTACTCGGTGACCTGCTCCGGCGCGAGCACGCACGGCTCAGGCACGTAGAGGTCCTCGTCCGCGTCGAACGGCTCGGGCGGCGCGGCCAGCACGTCGGTGACATCCGCGGCGGTTCGCCAGGACAACTCGATCGGAATGCTTGAGTCCGGCGCGTGCTCCGAGGGGCACCACAGGACCTGCAGCAGGTCGGTCCGCCCGGGCGGCTGCAGCAGGGGTATGTCCCGCGCGTACAACTGGGCCACGGGCACCAGGGGGTGGAGGCCTTCATGCTCGATGCGGCAGTACTGCCAAGGTTGCTGTGCGGGCCACAGCAGAGGCCCGCCGATCGAGCTGTCGTGCACTGTGGGAGAGCCGGGACGCGGGTGCAACCGGACTGCTGGGCGGGCCAGCGGGGCCAGCGCGGGGAAGACCGCGGCGATGTCGACCGGCCGTGGCGGGGTGGTACGTCTGCCATTCATAACGGTGATTTTGCCGACACCCTCTGACAGCGAGCCAACCCGACAGCCCCAGCCGCGTCCTTGCTGCGTGCGCCCCACCCCCTGGTGGCGCAGGGTGCGAAGCGGCACAACCGGCCTATGCGCAGCTGACGCCGTGCACGCGCCAGAGTTCAGAGAAGACACCAGTCCGAATCCGATCGCACCCGGCCACAGGGCATGTCCTCGCGGCATGCCACCAGCCTGCGGGAGCCCACCCTGCCCCGCAGTCCGGAGCATGCCTTCGGCGGGCGGACCGCGCCTCTGTCCCGCTCGACCGCCACGGCCCCCTTCTGTGGGGGCGCCGGGTCAGCGGCCGGCGCGGTGCTCGTAGACGGTGAGGGTCAGGTCCTTCATCGCGGTGTGGGCGTGCTCGACGTCCAGGCCCCGGTCGATGGCCTCCAGGGCTCCGGCCGCCGCAACCCGTACCCGCAGGGGCAGGCCGTCCAAGGCGCAGGCCTGGTAGGCGAGAGTGCGGCGGGCGTCGCGTTCCTCCTGGCTCACTCCATCCCGGGTGAGGGGGAAGACGGCCGCGTGGTAGGTCGCGATGCTCATCAGGACAGCGTCGGCGATGCCCTCCGCGTACCCGTCAGCCAGGACGGCCTCGGGCTGGAAGAAGGCAACTACCTGGCGGCGGGCGAGGAACGATCCGATTCCCGCGCCCAGACCGGCTGCACCCGCGGCCATCACCGCCGTCATGCGGCCGCCTGCGAGAAAGCCGAAGCAGGCTCCGCCCAGCACCGCGCACGTCACCAGCACCAAGGTGACCAGCAGGTGTATCCGGGTGGCGAGCGAGGACTCCATGCCGAGCAGTATGCCCGCAGCCAGCGCAGCCCCGGCCACCGTGACGGCGCCACCGGTTTTCCGCTCCGCGTGGATGAACACGTGCAGGAGCGTGACGGTGCCCAGGGCGTTGTCGTTGACCCTGACAGCGGCGGCCGTCTGTACGGACCCGGGTGCACATGCGCAGAACCCGGCCGCCGCACCATGCCCCGGCCGGTCCCCGGCCTCCCGACCGGCCGGCCCCCTGACACCCGCGCGGCGCGTCATCGCCATATGCCTGTTTCTGAACCCTGTACCAGCAGGTCAAGAGCCGTCAGGCCGAAATAGGAACGCTGCGCAAGAGTTCGGGGAACGGTCACCGCGGCCGTTCCCCGAACGGGAACCACTGCGGCTGGTGTGGCCCAGGTGAAAGAAGCGGCTGCAGTACTCTGCCCGCGTGGACGGTACTGATGAGATGAGAATTCTTCCCGACTGGCGGGTGCTCGTCATCGGGGGTGCGTCGGGGATGGGGAAGACCAGTGTCGGGCGGGCGTTGGCACGACGGTACGACGTCCCCGTCGTGGAGGTCGACGACATCGTGGAGGCCCTCCTCGCGGTGACACTGCCCGAGCACCTGCCGGAGGTCCACTTCTGGCGCACTCACCCGGAGGCCGCCCGCCGGACGCCCGAGTCGGTGGTCGAACGGCAGATCGCGATCGCCCAGGCGCTGGTGCCGGCGATCGAGGCGGTGGTGGCCAACCATGTGGGCACCGACACCCCGGTGATCCTGGAAGGGGACTACGTCCTGCCCGGACCGGCGACGCCCAAAGGCCCGGTCCGTGCCGTCTTCCTCCACGAGGACGACGAGGGACAGGTGACGGCCAACTATCTGCGCCGGGAGCCGGAGGCCGGACCGCAGCGCCATCGCGCACGCGTCAGCGTGCTGTACGGCCGGTGGCTCGCCGCGCAGGCGCGGGCGGCCGACGTGCCGGTCGTCGCTCCGCGTCCGTGGGAGGACCTGGCCAACCGTGTCGCCGAGACAGTGGGGGGTGCCTCTGCTCACACCGCGGCGTCGGCCCGAAGCGTCGCTGCCCAGAGCCTTCCGAGGAGCCCGGCGGCTTCTCGATCCGAAGGTGATGGTCAGCGCCTTCACCACTCTGGATGATCTCGTCGTGCTGTACACCGTCGCCCCGGCGGCGGACGCGCCGCTGGAGACCAGACCAGGGGTGGACGCGCCGGTGGACGACGGTGTGGGAGGCGTCCCGGGCGGAGGTGATCTGCCCGGTCCAGGACGTGGCCGCCTTCCCGCGCCGACCGCTGCCGGTCTTGGGGTTCCTGGGCGGCATTGAGGCCGCCATCCGGCCGACCCCGGCTCGGATGGCGGCGACCGGGCCCTTAGTCCCCCGAAGCCGGGTCGGCCCGGCCTCGGGAGCCGGGCCGCCCGGGCCGGTCGTGCGGCGGTCCGGGCGGCCCGGTGGGATTCAGGGGTTCACCACGTTCCAGCGTTCGGCCGGGATGTCCTGGCACTTGTAGAGCTCGGCCTTGCCGTGGTCGGCGTCGGGCGCCCGCAGGCACAGGTGGTTCGCCTCGTTGCGGTACCGGATGGTGCCGTCCGCGTAGCTCTCGGCCAGCCAGCGCTGGCCGGCCCCGGCGACGCCGCGGGCGTCGTCACACGTCTGGAGCACGGCATCCGCTTTCGTGGTGGCGTGCTCGTCCCGGCTGCCCAGGCACTGGTTGTTGCCGTCCATGCTCTGGATCCGGACCAGGTTGTCGTCCTTGCTGATCCGCTGGATGTTCCAGCCGAAGTCCTTGCGCTCCCAGAACAGCCAGTAGATCCACCACTGCTTGGGCGGTGTGGGTTGGGTGTAGGCGTCGGTCCCGGGGACATTGCCGCTCCGCCGAAGCCGGCCTCCGAGCCATGAGGATTCGAGCCGGACGTTCCCCGTAGTGGTCTGCCCGTTCGCAGGGACGGCCGTAGGGCTGTCCCACCACCGCTGGGCAGCGTTCTCGGTGCACGGTTCCGCGGTCACCGACCTGTTGGACGGGGTCAGGCAGAGCCCGGGGAAGGCCACGTTCTGCCAGCGCTGCGGTCCGCCGTTGTCCTCGTTCCACACCACGTCGTCCTCGAGGTGGCTGACCGTCCACTGCGCCCGCGGGTCGTCACACTTGCCGGCGACGATCCGGGAGGACACATCCCGCCGGGTGCCGGGCGCGATGGCGATGCAGTCTCCCGTACCGACGTTCTGCAGGTAATGGGTAAGCGCGCCGGTGGTGAACATCTGGAAGGTCTGGTTGTTGTCGTAGCGGGCGTCGCCGATCCCGATCGAGCGGTCCGGGTTCTCCTGGAGCAGATTGCCGGTGGGTGTGGCCAGCACGGTGCTGTAGACGTGGGACCGGGTCGGCGCCTGGGCCGGCGGGGGTGTGCGGGCGAAGGACACGGGCACATGGTCGGAGCCGGCGCCCTGCGGGCGGATAGCGGTGAAGCCGCCCGGCAGGCCGTGCGTGATCGCGTAGTCCAGCTCGCTCGGATGGTCGCCGTTGATGAACGTCGGCTGACCGGTGCGCAGCAGGGTCTCGTCGGCGCGCAGGTGCAGCGACTGGTTGCGGGCCTCGCCATTGGAGCGGTTGAGGATGTTCAGGTTGAAGTCGCCGGCCAGGACCCAGTTCCGGCGGTCCCTGGCCGCGAAGTCGCGGACCTGGTCCAGCAGCCCGGGGCGATTGCCTCGCCGGACCACGTCCTCGCCGCGGGCGTGCGTGTTCCAGTACCAGGTGTTCCCGAACCGCAGACCGAGCAGGGGACGTGCCCGGTAACGGTTGTTCGGGGCGTTCGGGTCGGGGTCGTAGGTGGGGTTCTCGATCACGCGGACCTCATCGGCCCGGGAGTCGGTGACCGTCGCCAGGTTCATCTGGCCGCCGTCCCACGTGTCCTGTCCCGAAAGGCCGACCCTGCGCGGGTCGCTCTGCAGGTAGTACACGTAGCGGGTGGCGTTGTTGCCGATGGGCCAGGCAACCAGCGTGACGGAACTGGGCTGGGGGTCGCGGTTGGGAGTGAGCCGGATGTGCCGGTAGTTGTCCCGGTTTTCGTTCACCGGCATGGGTGGCCCGGCGCCGACCTCCTGCAGCGCCACCACCGCGTGGTTCGCGGCCAGTTGTTCGATCTCCGACCGCCAGGTCTGGCCGTTGTCGGAGCCGTGCATGTTGTACGTGGCGAACGGCGAGGTGCCGCCGTTGTTCACCGCCTGCGCCGCCGGGGCGGCCACCGTCACGTTGGCGGCCAGGGCCGCCAGCGCGGCCAAGGCGGCGACCACGGCGGCAGTCCGCCGCCGTACCGGTTCCCGCGTCATCAGATGGGTGTGTCTCATCAACGCTCCGCTCAATGATCCGTCCTCTCCCGTCGGCCCGGGCACCAGGCGGCCCGGGGCCCTGTCAACGCCGTCTCCGCAGCACGGCGGCGAGCACATCGGTCAACGGCATGAGCGGTCCTTCCGGTCGTTGTTCGCGGTGACCGATGGGTCGACCGGGCGGCCAGGCGGCAACAGGTATCAAGCGGCACAAAGGCCCTGCGTGTAAAGGGAGTTCATGGATTTTCAGCCATTCCCGCTTGCAACGGCGTCGGCTGGGAGATGACGCTGGAAGGGCCAACGGTCCTTCTCAAGGACTCAGTCACACCGGTCTACGGCGTCCTGCCCGCCATCCCGGCCCGCTGCCCCGCCGGGGGGCTTCCGCCCACGCGTGCGCGGCGTGAGGCAAGAACCGGGCGCCCAGCCCCACCGGGCCCGGCGGCCCGTCAGCGCGGCGGCCATCGCCACGGTCAGGCTCGTTTCCATGCAGGCGAGCCGTCCGCGCCACCACGGCGGCCGCACCGACAGCACGGCCGCGTGCAGCATGCCCAGATCCTTCGGTGTGGCGTAGGGCAGGCGGGGCGCGGCCTGCAACAGCTGTATGCGGGCGCGCAGCGGCAGCCGCAGGACGGCCAGCGGTACGGTGTGCAGGTCTTGCCGCTTCGGCTTATGGGCCGACGGGCTGGGCGGTCACACCGGTGCCCATGCAGAACTGCCGGGCGCCGCGAAGTGTTTTGGTCAGTTTCCGCCTGGTTGCCCGGCTGTCGAGGTGCACGTCGAGAGCGCCGGGCAGGGTGCTGTGAGCTCGCAGGCCCTCGGGCAGCCGGGAGATGTCGAGACCGTCACGCATGGCAATGAGAATGAGGGTGTCGAGCTCGTGACGGCTCGCAGCGTCGGGCCCTGCGAGATGGTGGATGCGGACGCGTCGTTCGACGCCGACTCCAGGAGGGCGGCCGCCAGGTCGGCGACGTGTACAGGACAGCGGATGTCGTCGGTGAACAGGACACCGCTGCGGGTGCCGGCGACGAGCTCGTGCACCAGTGGCTCGTGGACGGACCCCCCGTTCCCGACGATCAGGGACGTGCGGGCGGCGACAACTGCCTTCGGATAGACCGCGAGGAATCCGGTCTCCGCGGCCGCTTTCGATGCTCCGTACGGGGTGACGGGGTCAGGGAGACAGGTCTCGTATCGTAGTGGACCCGGGCGACGGAGAACACGGCATCGCTGGAGACGTGGACCAGGCGGCTTCCGTGTTTCGCCGCGGTTTTCGTGAGCCGGACGGGCCCCTGGGCCGTTACCGCCCAGTCGTCCTTGCGGCTCGACGTGTCGATGACGGCCTGCGGGCTGACTTCGGCCATGACGGCGTCGAGGCGGACCGCGTCCCGCAGGTCAAGGGGGCACCACACGGTCTGAGAGACGTCGCCGGGCTGGTCGCGTACGTCGCGGCCGCGGCGTGCCCTGCCGCTGTCGCTTGCCGGACCAGCTCGGCCCCCAGGAAGCCGCTGCCGCTGATGATCAGAACTCGCATGCGCGGCACGGTAGACCGGCCCCCTGGCGGCGGGCCGGTTCCCCCTCATAGGCCGTCCGTGCTGGCGAACAGTCCGGTTCCCGCAGCGGGGTGGACAGCAGCGGCCACAACCCGGCGGTCCAGTCAGCCGGCCTTGATCACGGACTTATGGCCCACAGACTGCATGACCAGCGCGCTGTGTTTTAGAGTCCGGCCGCGTCGAGTTGGCGCAGGAGGGCCTTCTTGGTGGTGTGAGCCAGGCGGAAGCGCTGGTAGCGCTGGTCGAAGACGTCACCGGTGTGGTCGCTGTCGGCCAGGGTGGCAAGGTCTCCCAGGATCTGGACGGCGTCGGGGTAGTGGACGCCGGTCCGGTTCGCGATCAGCTCGCCCACGCGCTTCCATCCGGCTTCCGGGTCCTTGGCGAGGTCGGCGAGGCGGCGTAGCTGGGCGGTCCGGGCTGCTGTTTGGGCCTTCTCGTGGCAGGCTTCGGCCTCCCGCTGCTCGCGGGCGACGCGCAGGGCGGCCTGGTCGGAGACTGCGGCGCGGAGCTCGGCGGCGGTACGGCCGGGGCAGGCGGGTGCGGGGCGGGGGTGGTCGTGGTGGAAGCGGCGGCGCAGTTCGGTCAGGACGTGTTGGTCGTTGTCGTGGAGCAGGCGCGTCAGCGCGGTGTCCTTGTCGGTGGCATCCAGCCGGCGGATCCACTTCGCGTAGTCGGTCCGCCTGGGTGCGGGCGGAAGGTCGGGGAGGGGCTGGGCGGCGGTGATCAGGTCGGGGTCGATGCGCAGGAAGACGGCCAGATCACTGAGGCTGTCCGACAGCTCTGCGAGGCCCGCGGGCAGGGGCGGTTCGGCGCCCTCGTCGTCCACCTGGCCGGCCTGCAGGCACAGCAGCCATGCGAGGTAGAGGAGGCGGAGGTCGCCGGCGGCGACGTCCGGGCGGGCCCGGGCGATGGAGGGCAGCCACTGCTCCCCACGGTCGCCGTCGACGTCACTGAAGTCGAACAGATCGTTGAAGTCGTCCAGTTCCCCGTCCTCGTCGTCGGAGAACAGCGTGAGCAGCACCTGGTCACCGTGACGGCGCGCGGTGGCCGAGGGGCCGGTGCAGTAGCTCTCGGCCACCTCTGGGGGGAGCTGCTCGGCGGGCCAGCGCAGGATCACGCGCCGGGTGCCCCAGTTCGCGAAGTACAGGTGTCCGTCGTAGAGGTCGGCCACCAGGCCCTCAGGGCTTCCCTTGAAATCTCCGAACTGGTAGGTGTTGACGAACGAGGTCGGCGTGAGGCGGGCGCGGGTGGTCAACTTCCGTACCTCTGCGAGCTGGTCGTGCCGCAACGGCCGTTCAGTGGCGACGAATTGGTAGAACTGGAACTCTGACACCGTGCCTCCGCTCGCCAGTGGCCGACAGCCGTGCGGTCCTCCCTGCGGCCGGAGCGCGCAAGGGGTCTACAGCATCAGGTCTGCTGACCGCCGCCGGCTTCCCCTTGTCTCCCGCGAACGATCCCGGACCTGCCGCGTCCTGTCTCCACCCACACGGTGTGCTCTCCGGCCGTGTCCACGCTGAGCCTGTACTGGCCGATGCGGGGGCGCCCGAGCGTCTCCCAGTGGGTGTACCCGGCGGTGATCTCGTCCCAGAGCAACCTCGGGCCCGCCTGGATCACAGTAAACCGGTCAGCGCTGTGACCGTCGTAATCCACAGCTGCCCAGGACGGTCCTTCGTCGTCGGCGATGTGCAGGCGAGCAGGGGCGTGTTCACCGCTGGTGTCCCAGGCGAAGGAGGCGCCCGGGACGGCCAGGCCGAGGTGGAACTCGGCGTCGAGATCTCCGCCCGCGACCAGCCACGGGGACAAGCTCGTCACTCCCTTGCGCCGGACGGAAACGGCTGCAGGTCCCGCTGTGTCCTGGCCGCTTCGTCTCATGGGCATGAAGGAGGCGAAGGCGTGGAACCGTCCGTGCGCGGTGCCGTCGGGGCCGGCCGTGAGGGCGAGGGTTCCGTAGCGGCACCAGGACGAGGTCCACGGGGTGACGATGCGCCCGCCGACTACGGTCTGCTGCACCCAGGCCGGCGGGATCCTGTCGACGGAGAACGTCGCGATCACTCGCTCGTACGGGGCCCTGGGCTGCCACCCGGCGGCCGCGTCACCGCAGGAGGCTACCGGTGCGAAACCCGCGGTCTGCAGGTTCCGCGCCGCCTGTGCGGCGAGCAGCGGGTCCAGTTCGACCGTGCTGACTGCGCCATCGCCCAGCAAGGCGCACAGCAGGGCGGCATTGAAGCCTGTTCCGGTCCCCAGTTCCAGAACCCTTCGAGGCCGGACTTCATCTGCGGCCTCGCCGATTCCGGCCAGCAGCAAGGTGCGCAGCACCATGGAGGGCATGGAGGCTGATGAGGAGGGCAGCCCATCGGTGAACTGGGTGACGAGCGGGGTGTCGGTGTAGGCCGCGGTGAGCCACTCGTTCGGGTCCGTCGACCGGTCGCAGGGCCGGTAGCCGCCTTCGCCGTCGCGCAGCCACAGCCGGCTGGGCAGGAACAGGTGCCGAGGGACCGTGCGCAGCGCGCACTCATACTCTGGCGGTAGTTGCCGGCCCAGGAGCTCGGTGACATCGGCCAACAGCTGGTCCACGTGTGCAGCGGGCGCATCCGGGAAGGCCTGCACGACGGTGGCTACTTCTTCTCCGGAGCCGGCGGAGGCGGAGGGGGCGGTGGGACGGGCCGGTTGGGCTGATGCCCGTCATCTCCGATGGGCGAGCGGTGCTTGGCCTGCACAACCTTCACGTCAGCCTCCCCGGGTCTCCCGACCACGGTAGAGGGACACGGCGGGCCCCGCAGAGCTTCCGAACCACCACCACGCCGGAATCCGGCCAGGTTGCCATCAGCTGGGGGCTGAGGAGGTGTGAGGGTTCGCGAAGAAGGGGTGTGGTTACAGTCGAGCGACCGCTCGGACGTCTTCCTGATCGCTCGGCTCGCTGTCTCTCACCCCGTCTCGGCATATGGGCCTGGACCTCACAGTTCGGGTCTTTGTCAAGCTCTCGCGAATCTTCGCTACGGCTGCGGCCCGGCAGCGTCCGCACGGTTCAAGGGTCGACAGGAGATTTTCGCGAGAACGCGACACAATCCCCCGGCCCCGCCCGAAGTGCTCCTCCCATCGCAACTCCCCGAGTGAAAGACAGAGCAGATGAACAGACAGACGTTCGAGGGAGGTGTTGCAGCCCTCGCCCAGCACAAGAACCGCACCGGCTCCCTGACCGTCCCCTGGGCCCACGTGGAGACCCTGCCGGACGGGACTGAGGTGAAGCGGGGTGCTCCTGTCGAACACCAGACGTGGCGCGCCAAGCTCATCGCGGGCAAGTTGATGTCTGCTGCACGTACCCGAATGACCGCCACCCTGGTGGCCGTCGCCGCGTCCGCCATGGTCTTCGCTCTGGCGTCCGCCGCAATGGCCGACGACCACGATCACGGCCACGGCCTGGGCCCGCTGCCGATGGCGATGGCGATGGCGATCGTCTCCCCGGCACCGGGGGAGATCACCAAGGAGCACAAGGTCACCGACTCCTACCAGTACGACGCCAAGGGCGGATCGTCCTCCTCGCCCGAGCAGCCGCCGTCCTCTCCGACCCGCCGCCTGCCCCCCGCCCCTGAGCCCGGCCCGCTCACCTCCGCCAAGGACACCCTCAACGCCACCGCCCAGACCGCAACCGCCGGCGCCTCGAGCACCGCCGACTCCGCCCTGAAGTAACCCCAGCGGCCAGGGCCTGGGCCGTAGTACCACCAACGGTGTGCCGGCCGTCGCGCGGGCACGCGGGGAGATGCGGCCCGCGGGCGGACGGTTATTGCCGCCAGGCGGCGGTGCTCTGGTCGAAGTCCTCCTTGTAGGAGCGGCGGAGTGCGAGATCGGATGGGGTCAGTTCCGGGTGCACCGGCGGCTTCTGCGGGGCGGTCCACAATTGGATCAGGTGGTGCTCATCACGGTCGCCGACGCCGGGTTCGGGGTCTGTGGTGCGGCAGTACAGGCGCATCCGGATCCACACCGGTACCTGGTCGGTGGGCAGCGTGAGTGGGCCGTCGTCGGGTTCGGCCTCTTCGAAGTCGCCGCTGCCGAGGATGTAGATGACGGGGGTGTCCTCGGTGGCGTGCAGGCTGATTTCTTCTGCCGGGCCCCAGCCTGGGCGGGTTTCGGGTGGGGGCGGCTCGTCGTGGGTCTGGATGGTGATGGTGATGGTGCCGGTATCGGTGTCGGTGAGGATGTGCGCCGTGTCGCCCCCGATGGGCCCGCACCGCCAGCCGTACGGCCACTCGGGCGGCCATTCGTATTCCTCGCCGAGTGCGAGGAGGTAGCCGTACTCGCCGGTCTCCGGCGTCAGGGTGCTCTCAGCGATGATCACGGTGGTTTCCTCACGCAGGAGGGCACCCCCGGTTCTCGGGGGTGCCCTGTGTTGCCGTTCGGTCCAGCCTGTCAGAGGTCAGGCGATGACGGTCAGGCGATGACGTAGAACGGGTCGTTGTCCATGACGTGCATCGGCCGGCGCCAGTTCGTGATGCGGGCGCCCTGGGTGTTGTTCTCGTTCGGGCTCACCCACGTCGTCTCACGCTGTGAAGCCGGCAGCTTCTTGCCGCCCTCGTAGGTGGAGGCGAACGGGTACTCGTCACAGTACGTGCGCCCCACCCGCTTCATCTCCGGCGGCACTGTGCGGCCCCCGCAGACCGCCCTGCGGTTGTCGTTCTTCTGCTTGGTGTTGATCATCCAGTGCAGGGGCTTACCGCCGTTCGGGTCGCCGTAGCGGCCGCCGCGGGCGCGGAGCGTGCGGATCCCGTCGTCGATCCACGGGATACCCACCATCGACACCGCGGTGGGCTGGTCGGTCATGGCACAGCCGGAGGTGCCGTAGTAGTTGTCACACCGCCAGGTCGCCGAGGGGTAGGTGGTCGAGCCAGGGACATAGCCCGGTTTGGTGTACTGGAACGTGTACCTGGTCTGGGTCTTGTTGTTGATGCGGCCCTTGCGCATGGCCCCGGTCGTGTAGGCAACGCTGCCTGACGAGGCTGTGTCGAGCAGGTGCGGGCTGTAGTGCGTCTTGGCGGTGGTGCCGTTCCCGGCCGTGGCGTTGACGCTGACGGTGATCCCTTTGCCTTCGCCGGTGGTGCTGGCCTTGGAGAGCTGGAACTTCTCGTCCCAGTTCGCCGACTTCGAGTGCAGCGTCATCGTGTGACGGGCGGTGAAGGTGGCGGTGCCGACCTGTCGGGGTACGCCGTTGATGACACGGATGACCTTCAGGCGCAGGGTGACCCATTCACATTCGCTGAACCGGTTGATCGAGATCATGTTGATCTTGCAGGTGGCGTTGGCCTGCGGCGTTGCCACCACCCCCGCGGTGGTGTTCGACGGGGCGGTCTCCACGGCCACCGGGGCGATGTCGGCCTGGATCATTGCCGGGGCGGCCGGCTGAGACACAGCCGCCTGCGAAGATGCCGCGGCCGGGACGAGCAGTCCGGCCGCCAAGGCGGAGACGGTGAGGCTTCTGACGATTTGTATTCGCAAGACGCTTCCCCCTTGCGCCGTGCGACTCCCGTGGGCCGTGTTGCCCTTGGTGGGGCGCGACGCGGTCAACGAGCGTACGCCGAACGTCAGTTGCAGGGAACGTCTTTGCGGCACAGTGGCCGAGAACCGCCGGCGCCGACTGCCTACACCTCATGTGCCCAGACCTGCACCAGCCCGAATGAGACGGCTCTGTGGAGACGGCTCCGGCGTACGTGTAGCTGGCCGTCGAGCACGCCCCCCCCCCCCGGAGGGCGAGACCGTCGAGCGGACCGTGGAGGAAGTCATGCGCCCGGCATCACCGTCCTGGGTCTGTACCTCCCGCCGGCCCGGCCGTGGCTCGTCTCCCGGGGTGCCCTGCCGGAATCCCGGACCTACTCCAGGACAGGCCTGTTCTGACCGGGCGCCCGTTCCGGCACGCGCGGCGGAGGGGCGACGGGTGGTGCACCTGATCACCTGCCGCTCGTGGATGGCCCGCGGAACGCACCCGGGGGCTTTGGCCCGGGCGGCGAACGTCACCCTCCGGCGAGGTGGACGGATTATTCATGGATTTCGACAGCACCACAGCCTCGTCGAGGGCTCGGTGTGTTCGGCCGGAACGGGGCCCGACGATATCGCCTGGCGGGCCGGTGCCCGAATCGGGCAGAGTTCCGGGTGATGAGCGATGAGTACGAGATGACATACGCCCACCCCGACTCACTCGAGGGCCTGCTGCAACGGGGGCGTGGCCTGGGTGCGGCCCGCGCACTCCAGAATCCGCAGGGTGCCGCCGCAGCGGTGTACGACGGGATTCGCCGTGAGTGGCGGTGGGACGGGACCGACGATCGGTCTCTGTACCTGGCGCGGCTGGTCCAGGACCTGAAACTGTCCCTCACACCAATCGTGGACCAGCTGGTGGGGGACGAGGAGTCCTGCTTGCGGGCCTGCCACGTCCTGGAGCTGCTGGCCCTCGCCGGATCGGACGAGGCACGGGAAGGGCTTCGGGAGTATGTCCGAAGAGGCGAACATTGGGTTCGTGTCCTGGAATCGGTATCAGCCGGGTGGCCGGCAGAGTGGTGGGAAGACCTCGGTGATGTCGCACGCGCTCGAATCGGTGGAGAAGCGGAGCTTCCGTGGCCCTTCGAGCCGTGGAAGCGGTTCGGGATCCACGTGCAGAGCCGCCCGTCCACACCGCGGCCGTCACTGACCGGGCTCAGCACCGCAGAGCTCCTCACCGTGCTCGCCGACGCTCCTGCGGAAGATGCCATGGAGTGCGAAGCACTGCGCGCGCTGAACAGCCGGGAACCCGCTGAGGAACTGATCCCGCTGGTCCCCTCACTGGCCACTGCGGATGGTCACCGGCCCCTGCTCCCGCTCAGGCGGGCCGTTGAGCGCCTCGGCACCGCTGCCGTACCAGCAGCCCACGGCTGGGCGCAGGACGAACGCCCCTGGCTGGCGCAGCTGGGAGCCGATCTCCTGGCCGATCACCCAGAGCCCGATGCATTGCCAGGGCTCGTGGAAGACCTCGCAGAGCAATGGGCGGCGCGGACTTGGTGCGGCCCCGACCGGACGGCCCGGCGCCTGGCCCGGTTCGGGTCCGACGCCGCCGGCGCGGCGCCCTACCTGCGGCGCTTCTGGCTGTGCACCCCGCACTCCTATGAGCGGACCGCATATCTGGAGGCACTCGCCGCCATCAACCAGGAAGGCCTGGAGTACGTGTACACCGAGTCCCTCTGGGACTGCGAGGAGAGGGCGCGGCTACTGGGGATCTCCTCTGCGCCCGCGACCCCGGAGACCCTGGGGCGGATCGCCCTCCTGCGCGATGATCCGATGGAGACGCCCGAGGTACGCGCCGCGGCCCGAGCACGGCTGCCGGCCCCTTCCGGTCTGCGCCGGACCTGACCCTGTTCGGACCAGCAACCCGAGCCTCCTAGCGCTCACATTAAGGGTGTCTGCCGACTTCGCCTCACGGTGGTTTGAGTGGTGGTCGTAGGCGGTCAGTGCGCGGATCACCGGCCGGCCGCGCATGACCCGTCTCTCCTCATCAGGCCCCTGCAGTCGGTCATCTAGGCTGGCGCGGTGACTGATGAGCAGGAGCGGGTGCAGCCGTCGGGAGTGTGGGCCACGGCGGTGGGCGTGGCCAGAGTGCGGGCACTGGAGACCGAGCGGGAGAACGCGCTCTTCCGTGACCCGCTGGCGCAGGCCTTCGCCGCCGCCGGTGGTCTGTGGCCCTCGCCGCCGCCGCGGCCCGATGACGAGGCCGCGCAACGCCGCCGGCTGGCCGTGTCGTTCTCCATCGTCATCAGGACGAAGTTCCTCGACGATCTGTTGCAGCAGGCCTCCGCTTCCGGGGTCCGGCAGGTCGTGCTGCTCGGCGCCGGCGTGGACAGCCGGGCCTTCCGGATGGACTGGCCCGAGGGCACCCGGCTGTTCGAGGTCGACACTGCAGCCCCACTGGACTTCAAGGCTTCGGTGCTGCGCCAGGAGCGGGCCGTCCCGCGCTGCGAGCGGATCGCTGTCGCGGTGGATCTGCACGAGGACTGGCCGGGCGCGCTGGCTGCCGCAGAGCACGACCCGGCCGTGCCGACCGTGTGGATCGCCGAAGGACTGCTGATTTATCTGCCCGAGGACGCGGTGGAGCTTCTGCTGGCCCGGATCAGCGCGCAGTCGGCGGCGGGCAGCCGGATGGGACTGACGTTGGGCTCGCGCGGGGTGATCGAGCGCTTCGGCGCGGATACCGTGCCGGGGTCGCCGACGTCCCTGTGGGTCTCGGAGATGCCTGACGACCCGGTGGGGTGGCTGGCCGGGCACGGCTGGGAGGCTGAATGCCACACCCTGCGCGAGCGTGCTGCCGCCTACGGCCGTCCGATCAGCACCCCGCCGCAGCCCGAGGAGCGGCCCGGCGGCCTGATCTCGGCCGTCCGCCGGTAGAGCACCTCCCGGTTCCCTGGATGACCGATTCCAAGGAGGGCTGCGGGCCCGATGAGGGGAGTCGGTTTCATGCGAGGTCGGCCGGCCATGCGGGCACTGACCGCCTACGAGACTGAAGTCCGCCCGGAAATCGTCGGGCCGGACCGTGGTGTGGTCGGCAGCCCTGTCGGCGAAACCAGCCAAGAGGTGCATATTTATCAGCATGTGCCTTCCGATGGAAAGAGTTGAGGAGCAGGGAGGGAACCAACAAGACGTTCAGAGATTTTCCAATGTAGTTCGCGAACGGGTTATGGAGCTTCTGGGCACTCCCTAAAAAAGACTCTTCCTCGGCTCACTCGAGGGCCCCAGTAAGACAGAGGCGTATGAGCACGTCGAGGTGGCGGACGGGGTCCGTGCCGCAGCGCTCGACCGGGCTGGTCGAGCCCTGCCACTCGAGGATGGGCGGCGAGCAGAGCCGGACGAGGAACCTCTCACGGCCGCCCGCCGCGAGCTGGAGAAGGAAACCGGATGGCGCGCCGCATCTGGCAGCGCCGCCGCCCCACGGCGGCTCCGTCAGCCTCGCGGCAGCCGCCTGAGGAACAACTTCAGGAACTGGCCCAAGCACCACCCCAAGAGCCGCCGTATGCCCTTCAGCAGGGTAAGGAGCGGCCGCGCGCGCAGGGCTGCGGGCTCGGCTCGCGGCCCCTCTCCCAAGCCCGCCAGCGCCATTGCAAGCCGTCGCACCAAATGCGCTGGCCTGGGATTTTGCACTGTCTGGCCGTACCGTCTCCTCAATCACGAAAGGAGGGGGCTGGATGGACCGCCACATCCGCACCGTTGAAGACGTGCTGAAACTCCTGGACTACCTGTTCACACCGGAGACCGACCGCTGGACGAACGACGCAGCAACCCGGTGGGACACCTTCTATGCCGACCGTTCCAAATCAGTGCCGTTCTTCGCGGCAAAGCCGGACGAGAACCTTGCCTCATACCTCGAACGCCGGCTCATCACCCCGAGCCGGGCGCTCGACTTGGGCTGCGGCCCCGGACGCAACGTCCATTACCTCAACTCCCACGGTTTCCCGGTGGACGCCGTCGACCTCTCCCCAGCAGCCGTCAGCTGGGCCGAGTAGCGCCCGTGAGGCCGGGGCCTGCATCCGATTCCACACAGTAGATGCCTTCGCTCTAGCCGGCACCGAGCTGAGCGCACGCTATGACCTGATCTACGACTCGGGCTGCTTCCACCACCTGCCGACCCACCGTCGCATCAGCTACCTTGCCCTGCTCGACCAACACCTCGCGCCCGGCGGCCATTTCGCGCTCAATTGCTTCACAGACGGAGAGACGGGAGGATCCGACCTCCCCGACGCGGCCTTCTACCGCGACGCCTGCCTCCACGGTGGACTCGCCTACAGCCCACAGGCCCTACGCCTGGTCTTCTCCGACTCCCGCACCACCCTGACCCTGTTGCTACGGGCGTGGTGGTTCCGTCTGGTGCCATGTGCATCTGCTGTAGGCGGGAATGCGGGTACACCTACAGGGGTCCGGTCTATGCAGCCGAGCGACTCAACGGCCATCTGTGCCCGTGGTGCATTGCGGACGGCAGCGCCGCAGATCGGTTCGACGCTCGCTTCACGGGGGGAACGGGCCTGGGCGAGGACGTGCCCCATGAAGTCTTGGAGGCCGTCGACAGGCGTACCCCGGGATTCGCCGCGTGGCAGGAACCTCAGTGGTTCTTCCACTGCGGCGACGGCGCCGCGTTCCTGGGCCTGGCCGGGGCCGCTGAACTTTCCGCTCATCCCGACGCACTGGAGATGCTGCGGCGGGAGACGACCGGTTGGGGCTGGCAGGTGGACCAAGTCGAGGATCATCTCGGCTCGCTGGACAAGTGACGACCAGCCGACGGCGTATCTCTTCCGGTGCCGGTCGTGCGCAGCCCACCTCGCCTACTCTGACCTGCCATAGACGCACAGGCGGTCGAACGGTGTCACTCACCCGGGAGTTCGGCGTATGTCGGCAGCACTCCTCGCGTGATCCTTCGTGCTGGACCGGAGCACGGGAGCTCACCGGCCTGAGAGCCGCTGTTGGGGTCAGTCTGCGGAACCACGATGTCGGGCAGGAATTGTTCGACCGCGACGATGACCAGCACACGGTGCGCGTCCGCGACGAGTCCGAACCCGCCCGCGCCGACAGGCCGGTCATCGCCCTGTCCCGCGCCTGGTACGCGACTGTGGGGCCGAATACATATCCCCCTTCCAGTGCGCGTCACGGTGCAGAACCGTGCTGGAGGACGTGCGGGATTCGCTGGCCGTGTGAGGCATCCCTCTCCCGTCAATCGTGGCGCTGGTGGCCCAGGAAGGTTGACCATGGAGCCATGACTTCCTCGCCACACCCGCCGCACGTCGATAACCGACCGGATCCGACAGGCGGAACTCCCACGCTCGGTGGAGAGCCCACTCCCGCCCGCGGGTACCTGCTGGACAACGCGCGCGCCGAGGCGGGCGAGCGATTCGCTTGGCTGGCCGAGCTGTTCGACGGTGTGACGCGCGGGCACTTCGATCGACTGGGGGTCAGGGCCGGCTCGCGCTGCTGGGAGGTGGGGGCCGGTGGTCCCGGCATCCCGCAGGCGCTAGCGGCGGCCGTCGGCCCGACCGGGCACGTACTGGCCACGGACATCAACCCGTCGTGGCTGGAGGCGGGCGACGGGTACGAGGTGCGCCGGCACGACGTCGCCGCTGATCCGCCCCCGGAGCCGGGGACGTTCGACCTGGTGCACGCCCGGCTCGTACTGGTCCATGTACCCGACCGGGCACGCGCGTTGGCCACGATGGTGGCAGCGCTACGGCCCGGCGGCTGGCTGCTGATCGAGGACGCCGACACCGCTCTGCAGCCACTGGCATGCCTGGACGACAGCGGCCCTGAACAGCAGCGGGCCAACCGGCTGCGCGACGCAGTCCGAGAGCTGCTGAAGCGCCGCGGCGCGGACCTGCGCTACGGCCGGACACTACCGCGGGCATTGCGTGAGGCCGGTTTGGTCGATGTCGCCGCGGCAGGCTCTTTCCCGGTCGGCGGCCTGGCCTGCGACCGGCTGGAAGCGGCCACCATCCGGCACGTGCGCGGCGAACTGCTCGCGGCCGGCCTGACCGACGACGCCGAGATCGACGCGCACCTGGCCGCCATCCACGCGGGCAAACTCGACCTGACACTGGCGCCGCTGATCTCGGCCTGGGGACGCCGCCCTGCCGGCGACGTCTGAACACGCCCCGCTTCATCGAGACCAGGCAGCTGGTCTGGATGTTGGGGTGGGGCCCCAGCTCCAGGAGGCACTCCATCACCATCATCACGCACGAGGACCCGGTCGGCCGGGGCACCACCAACTACGTGATCCACGGCGACCTGTCGGACCGGCAGAACGGCTGGCGCGAGCAGCTGTGGACCCGCCAGCTCACCAAGAACACATTCGAGGTGGCCTGTCTGCCGTTCTTCACCTACGGCATCTGCTACCGCGACGTGGTGACCATCAACAGCAACCACCTGGTGACCGGGGTCGTACGCAAGTCCGGCCATAGGACCCTTCGCGTCGCACTCGTCATGAAACACGCGGACCATGACCAGGTACACGAGTTCCTGCACGGCAGGGCAGTCGAGGCCGGCCTGCCGCATGAGTGGCTTGAAGGCACCTACCTTGCCGTGAACCTTTCTCCTGGCTCGGACGAGGCGCCCTTCGTCGAAGCATTGGAACCCCTTGCCCAGGCCGGCGCCCTCCACTGGGAGATCGACTCCTGACCCGAAAGATCACTCCGTTAGGAGTTCTGAGTCTGGCCGATCCGGCCGTTGAGGCCGTATCGCACGCAGCCGGCTCCGGGCGCCACTCAGATTCCACCTGGCCCAGGCGACCACTACGGCGCCGTACGCCTTGCCCAGATGCTCGCAGCGGCCGCAGTGTCGGCGAGGAGGTGGTCCAGCGTGGCGGGGTCGGGCACGAGGCCAGCGCACGGACCACCGAGGACGACTGCCCGTTTGCATCCCGAAACCAGTACCCCAAACCGACGCCGCCCAGAGGCTCTCACCGCAGGACGGCCCAACCCCCCGGCGACGCGGGAGATACCGGTTGGTACACAGCAGCTGGCCGTGGGCACCCCGCCTCTTCGAAGCCTGCTTGTCACCAGGGGTGACGTCCGGGGTAGCGGGTATGGGCCTCTCTGGCTGCTACTGCCCGTGGGCTTGCCTCCAGCCGTCGACGATGCCGCCGGGAATGCGGCCCCGGTCGGGGACGTCGTAGCCATGGGCGCGTGCCCAGGTACGGATCTCCTGGGTGCTTATGGCGGTGCTGGTCGGCACCTCCTGGTGCAACTGCCGTGGGGCCGGCACCGAGGGAGTGAAGTAGACGCCTTGATCGAGGACGTCTTTCGGGAAGAGGAGAACCCTTGCCTGGCCCGTAAGGACCGCGACGAGGAAGTCAGCGATCCCGCCCTCATACGCGTACCAGCGGGGTCCGCGGGCTTCGTTGAGGGCGATGTGCCACTGATCGGGGACAGTGGGCGGTTCGGTGACCCAGAAGAGGTATTCGCCGTTGTCCGTTGCCCCCATGGGGAAGAGGTGCCGCGGGTCGTGCGGGACGGGGTGGGTGCCCCTGTCGCGGTCGTGCTGGAGCTGCTGCCGGATGGTGGCAGGCATGGGGCCGGTCAGGTCCACCCACTGGGTGGGGGCATGGGGATGGTAGAGGTGGAGGAATCCGCAGAAGGTGCCAGGGCCGTAGGCGTCGGCGAGTTGCTTGTAGTCGTCTGGCAGGGGCATACCGAAGTTTTGCTCGATGGTGGGCCAGTCGACAGGCGACGTACCACCGGGCGCAGGGCAGATCTCACGTAGGCCGTCGATGGTAGTCACGGGAGGAGTCCTCGACGGTGTCGCTGTTGGTGTGCTGGATTCTTCAGGATCTTATCGACGATGACGGTGTCGAGGCCCGCCCCCGGCACCCGGCCGAAGTCCTGCCCCAGGGAGCAGCTCCTCCCCCGCTCCCCGCGGCGTTCCCGCATCCGTACCGCCCGCCACAGCCCGGTTCCTGGTGGTGGCAGCACCAGGACAACCGCCCTCCTGGCTGGCCCGGCGCGTGACCCACAGGATGGGACTTGCCGCCGGCCGTACCGGTGCCGGCCGGTCATCCGTTCCTCGCAAAGGAGCCTTCCATGAACTACGCCACCCTCGCCGGACGGACCGCAGTCGTCACGGGCGCCGCCAGCGGCATGGGTGAGGCCACCGCTCGCCTGCTGGCCGCCAACGGCGCCCGTGTCGCACTGCTGTCCCGCCGCCGCGACCGGCTCGACGAGCTGGCCGCGAAGATTATCGCCGACGGCGGTCAGGCCCTGGCCGTCCCCGTGGACGTCACCGACCAGGCTTCCGTCGACGCGGCGGTCGCCGCGGTCCACGAGGCGTACGGCCCCGCCGACCTCGTCGTCAACAACGCCGGCGTCATGCTGCCCAACCCGATCGGCGACGGCCGCGTCGACGAGTGGTCGCGGATGATCGACACCAACATCACCGGCGCCCTGCGCATCATCCGCGCCTTCACCGCCGACCTCGTCGCCGCGGCCGGGGACGACCGCACCGCCGACCTGGTCAACGTCTCGTCGATCGCCGCCCATCTGATGTTCCCCAACTACGCCGTCTACAGCGCCACCAAAGCCGCCCTCACCCACCTGTCGGCCATGCTGCGCACAGAGCTCGGCCCGCAGGACGTCCGCATCACCAACATCGAGCCCGGCATGACCGACACGGAGCTGAGCGAGCACATGGACAACGCGGCAATCGCCGAGGAGCTGCGGGGGCTGCAAGACGCGGTCGGTGCTCTGTCGTCCGATGAGATCGCCGACATCATCGGCTTCGTCACCAGCCGCCCCCGGCACGTGAACCTGCGACAGGTGATGGTGCTGCCGACCCGCCAGGCGTGACGCCCCGCGATGGACCGGTCCTTGCCAGCAGACAAGGGCGCTTCTGCCCTGGGTTAGGGCGTGTCCGACGGGTCGGGCGCCACAACCCTCGGTCGGGTGGTTTTGAAGCCGCCCCTTCCCTGTCGCACCGGGCTGACCGGAAAGATGAGGTCGGCTGTTGCCGTCGGGAAGGACGTCCGGCCCGTCGGGACCAAGGGGAGGGAAACGTGGTGGGAATGAAATGGTCTGCCGCTTCACGGGGAGTAGGGCTGGCCCTGGCGACTGTCGTGGCGTCTGCGGCAGGGCCGGCGGCTGCTCACGGCCGGGCAGCGCACCAGATGGCCGAGCGCGTTGCTCTCACGAACGCGGACAACGGCCGGACCGTGGCCGCGCACACCGGTGACGACATCGAGGTCACCCTCACCGGCTCCCGCGAGAACGGACTCACGTACTCCTGGAGCATCCCGGTAAGCGACTCCACCGTGCTCCACCGGACCGCGGGCAGAAAGTCCCCGACGGGCGGCGCCACGGCGCGCTTCCGCGTGGTGAAGGACGGCATCGCCGCGATCAGCGCGGCGAAGCACTGCCGGTCCGGCGGCGGACGCCTGTGCCCGCTCGTCGTCACGCCGTGGAAGGTGCGGGTGGAGGTGAAGTGACCGACTCAACGGGGGCCATTCTTCGTCGGCCGCCTGACCCACCGGGTACGTCCTAGGGTCCGTTTGCTGGAAGCACTCGGGGCGCACAACGCCCAGGTGGTGGAGCAGGACGCCGAGCAGCAGGCCCCGAGCACCTACAAGCTCGTGCAGAAGGTTGCCCAGGGCCAGGAAAAGCGGGGCAGAGGGGCAGGTCCGACGGCCGGTCGAGGGGGTCGCCGTCCATGGGCCCAGCGCCTATGCCCGCAGCGTCGTCACCGCATGGGCGACCGTCCACCGCGGGCGCTCGCACCCGGGCATCGGCGCAGCCTCGGGCCGGGTCACAAAGGATCCGATCCAGCTGAGAAAGCCGCCTCAGCCGGTCGGGCGTTTACGCCCGCTGCTCGTCTTCGTCGCCATGGTCTTCTCGGAAGCGGTCTTCTTCACCAGAGGTCGCTTCGTCCCAGTGCTCCCGACCGCCGGAGCCGCGGCCTCCGCGCCAAGCGCCAGCTCGCGGCGGAAGACTACTTCCATGAGTGGCGGTGCCAGGCGAGGGCGGCCGGTGGTCGACCACGCAGCTGGTCTCCAACGTGGCGCTTATCGAGCAGGCCGCAATCGCTGTGCGGGGCGGTCGCCCGGCGGACCTCATCCCGGCCGTCGGTCAGCCGGAGAACCGGCCCGTCGGCCGTTCCCAAGACAACACTGAGCAGAACAGCTACAAACCTCCCTCCCCTCCCCCGACATCAACCGGTCCGGAGGATCCCCCTACCCGGATCGAGGGCAAGGAAGAGCTGACGAGGAAGAGCTCTCTTCCGCCGAGACCGCGAAGCCCGCACCGGGTGTTCATGCCGTCCCCGGACCGCTGGCCGAGCGCGGCGCATTGGCCCTCGCAGTCGTCTCACACGGCGAACAACGATTCGACTGTCCGGCCGCGGGCTGACATGCGTGGCCCCACTGGCCAGTGAATGGTTCCAGCGCGGCGCCGCAATGGCTGACCTACGTGAAGCCCTCGCCGACAGGCTTCCCTCGACGGTTCACTCTCCAGCCGGCCTCATCCGACACCGGCTACTGCACCAAATGCCCCCAGTGCCGGCCTTCACCGAGCAACACTCGCCCAATTACGCGCAACCGGCAGACAGTCACGAATTTCCGGCACACGGGAATGCCAGCCCGCCATGCCGCAACGAAGCAGCCACAGACAGCCAGAACACGAAGCCCAAGCCAGCCGTGGCGGCGACCCTGCGTTCGGTGTTCTCCGGATGGGCCTGCCCCGAGAGGGTATGACTTTGCTCCCTGCGTCCCCGCAGTACAGGAAGACCCGGTGCTCCACCGGCATGACGGGCGGCTGTGAGCGCTACCGCCGAGCCCGTGCTTACCCTGGCAGTCACGCCTCTGTCACATGACTCAAACCAGGGGCCATCCCGATCGCCCGTGGGCGTGGCCCTCCGCCTCCCCCCAATGAGGGCACCCCCTGTAGCCGGGCCTGCCCATGCGCGGCAGCCTCCGGATTGGGGGTATGTCCCCCCGGCGGGAGAAACAACACATACCCCCGCCTCCGCCCGCGCTCGGGCCGCGTTCGATTCCAGACCATAAATGTCAAGATCAGTGCCTGTGCGGGAGCCTCTTATCTTGAGGCCGTGGTCGCCCTTGTGGAGAATGGTGATCAAGGAGTAGCAGCTGTGGCTGAGCAAGCCAGTTGGCCGCTCCGAGCACATCCGATTGGCCGCGCCCTGGCCTGCTCGCCTGGCCTATCCGGGTGTGGCCTCGGGGTCGACGCCGGTCAGGTCGCAGCTGACGTCCCACAACCGCGCCGCGACGGCGGTATCGGTGAGATGAGTCCATAGCGCTTGTTGCCGAGGTGCGCCGCGCAGGCTGAAGAGGCGTGGTCCCCACAGCTGACCCCCGCGCACCGCCGGGTCGAGTACCGCTCGGACCGCGGGCCACGCGCCGGCGTGCTTGCCCTGGACGAGAAGGGCGGCGGGGGCCGCGCGCAACCGTGCGCCGACGGTTCGTACATGGACCGGCGGTCGTGACGGGGTGAGGGCGTCCAGGGCGCCGCCGGGATGGACCACCACGCTCTCCACCGAGCTGCCGAGAGCACGCAGCCGGCGGTCGAGTTCGAGCCCGAAGTGCATCTGTGCCAGCTTCGATCGTCCATAGGTGCGCTTGGGCTGGTACTCCCGCCGGGACTGGAGGTCGTCCAGGTCCAGCCTCTCGGACTTCGCCGCGAAACTGCCGACGGTCACGATCCGTGCCGCCGACGCGGCCGCCAGCAGCGGCATCAGCCGGCTGGTGAGTGCGAAGTGCCCGAGGTGGTTCGTGCCGAACATGAGCTCATGACCGTCCCCTGTCTCGCGGCGTGGAGGGGTGTCCAGCGCAACCCCGGCATTGTGGATCACCGCATCGAGACGATCCGCCTCCAGGGATTCCACCGCCGCGCCGAGAGACGACAGCTCGGCGATGTCCAGCCGTATGGCGTGCACCTGCGCGCCAGGCACACGCAAGCGGATCGAAGCGACGGCCGCTTCGGCCCTCACCGGGTCCCGGCTGCCCAGCACGACGGTGGCTCCACTCGCGGAAAGCTGCTCCACGATGAAGTACCCGATACCCGCATTGCCGCCGGTGACCAGGAAGACGCGTCCCTCGGCACGCGGTAGTCGGTGCACGTCCCAGGGCGGGGTGGAGGATGCGAACGACATGACGGCAGGCTCCCTTGGTCCGGAAGGACGAGACGGTCACGACCGCCCGGGGCGGGAGCGGCTTGTCACCAACGGTTCCAGTGGGAACCGACACATCGCCTATAGATCACCGATATGCGCGTCGGGATGCCGCCATTCCAATCGATGTGCGGCGCTGGCCTGTGTCCCGCCGCTGTGACTGAGCGCGCCAGTTGGCCTTACGTTCCTGGGACGGGATGGCCGAGCCCTTCGTATGGTTGGGCCGCCCAGAGGTGCCGGGTACGCCTTCCAGTTGGCTGCCGTCCGTAGCCGCAGTGGCTTGACTGCCCGGCGCCCCACGAAGACCCGGCCGCCGGATTGGGACGTGCGACAAAGATCGCTGCGTAAGGCCATGTCAGCGAGGTCGTCTGCGACAGGGCCCACCACACTGCGTCGCCATCGACCAGGATGGGGCGAAACTGCTGTCGCGGCGGGCGCCGAACGGAGAGCCTGAGTTGTCACCTGGGCCGTCGACATGGCCGGCGGCGAGCCCGCACTCTCCGGCCCTGATGAGCGGCCACGACCACGAGCTCCTCTGCATCCCCGGCCGGGTCGTCAATCGGGCCGGCGACGGTTACCGCGGCGAGGACAAGACCGACGCCCGCGACGCCCTGATGATCGCGGACCAGGCCCGCATCCGCCGCGGCCTCAAGCCGATGAGGCCCACCGACGAGGCCACCATCGAGCTGAAGATCCTCATGAACCGCCGCACGGACCTTGTCCGTGACCGGACGCGGGCGATTCAACCGCCTGCGTTCCACGCTGACCTGCATGTTCCCTGCGCTGGAACACGCTCTCATCCTCACCAGCACCGGCCCGCTCGTGCTCCTCGACGGCCACCGGACCCCGGCCGCGATCCGCCGCATGGGCATCGCCCGGTTGACTCGCCGGCTCCGCGCTCGGGACGTCCGCAGTCCGGAGGAGCTCGCGAGGACGGCAGTCGCAACCGCCGAACAGCAGCTCACCCCGCGGTCCCCGGCGAGGCAGCCATAGCCCAGCTCGTACGGACCAGGCAGCCGTCGGCCGCCTTCGGCAGCGGCGCCGAGACCAGACTGAACGGTGTCCTCTGACTATCGTGATGCCGCATGCTCACCCACTGGCAGCTCGGGCGGCCCGGTGCGCTTACGACGGGCACGGACGGCAAAGGCTTGTGACATGTCACAGCACCTGCGTTTCAGCAGCTTCATGCTGGTCGCGCAGGCGCCATGGGCTGGTCCGGAAGGCCGGCAAGGAGGGGGTGCTCTTGGCCTTAACGTGCCCGGACAGAGTTGTGGGCGCTGACCGGTGCGTAGTCCCTGTTGCCGTCGAAGGTGGCGTCGTACCCGTTCAGACGAGCTGTGTGAGGGGCAGTGGTGCAGGCAGGAGGGAGTTCTTGCACTCGGCGTAGCCGTTGGTGTCGGTGGTGGCCTCGCAGAGGAAGGACTTGTCTCCGCTGACGGTGAACTTCACGGGGAGGCCGGCCGCAGGGGTGCCGTCGACGCGGGTGATCTTGGCCTTCAGGTTGTTGGTCTGGCGGGCGACGACGTCGGGGGTCCCGTAGTAGGCGGTGGCGTTGAGCCGCTGCTGTGGTCGTGGTCTGCGGCACCGGCGTTGCCGACGGCAACGCCGGTGCAGGTGACCAGAGCCAGCGTGAGCACGGCGAACGACCGCCCGGGAGCGACGAGCTTCATTGAGAGCGTCTCTGGAGGAGTTCTGGTGGCCGACTGCTTCGCAAGCAGCAGCACGCGAAGCCCCGAAAGCACGGTCAGACCGGTTGCACACAGGAAACGAGGTGCGGCCCACATAGATACGACAACCAGACCGTTGTGCTCCGCATGAGTGATGAGGCCTGAGTCGTTTGCCGGACGAGGGTCGCCTATAGCGAGTACAGGCGCATATCAGCGGTGGGGATCTCCGCCTCATGCGGTGACCGTCGCTGCCGGCGGGGGCGGCTCGCGCGGAGGCGTGACTTTTGCGATCTTCGGAGGTTAGTGCAAGCGGACCGCGCAGGGTGGTCCACTCGGCTCGGCAACACTCAGGGGAAGGGGACGGTCACCATGACTCGTCATGCCAGGATCTTGGCCGTACTGGCTATTTCGGCGATCACCGTATGCGGCGGTGGAGGTGCGGCCTACGCCCACGCGGGCAAGGGCACGGGCGGCGAGGACATTGCGGGCAGTGTCCTGTCGGTGCTGGCCAGCAGCACCAGCACAGGCCACGCCAACCAGTGCGGAGCTCCCATCGGCAGCCTGGGAGTGAAGTCGGTCTGTCGGGCCAAGCGCGATCACGCCGACCGTGGCCGGCCGGACGGTGAGCGGGTGGACGGTGGGCTGCTGTCCAACGTCGCCTCCTGGAACGCGACGGGGCACAGCAACAACTGCGGCAATCCCAACGTTGCCGTGTTCAGCGACACGACCTGCATCACCGAGGACGTGCACCACGGACACTGAGCCCCGGCCTCAGAACCGTCCGGACCGCCTGGGGAAGTAGTCCTCCAGCTCGCCCTCGCGGTGGACGTCGAGCGTGGCGCAGTGCAGTCCGCCGCCGAAGGGAGCGACGTCCCAGAACGGCACTGGGACGACCTCGAAGCCAAGCCGGTCGAGTTGTTCCATCTGCGCGGTCTCGCTCGCTTCCACGCAGACCGTCCCGGGGTCCAGCACCAGTACGTTCATCGACAGCCAACGGCTGCACGCGGACAGTGGCGGCGGGCTCTGCCGTCCGGGGGTGGCGGCTTGGACGACCTGCCAGTCGTTGACCTTGAGATGGTGCAGCAGTTCCTCCTCGGCGGGCCGTTCGGCGCAGTGCAGGACGAGGCCGGGTCGGAGCGGCACCCAGGTGGCGTCGATGTGCATGGGGTGCGCGTTCTCGAATGTCACTCCGTGCACGCGGTGCTCCGGCAGATGCTGCCGGAGCCAGCGGATTCCGGCCACGTTGGTGGCGAGGGAGCGTTGGACGAACAGGTCCTTGCCGCAGCGGGCGATGTCGGCGGCGTCGAAGAGCGGCTCGGCCTCGGTCAGTACCAGCTCCCCGGCTCTGACCCGGGTGATCTGCTCCTCGACCGGCAGAGCGTCGTATTCCTCCCAGAAGCCCGGCCGGTACGACGCTTCGGTCAGCCGGGGCTTGGGGGCCGTCTCCCATCTCATGTCCGGGTCGGCGCGGAAGTAGGACTCGATCAGTGGCCGGTGGGCCAGGAACTCGAACCAGCGGCTGCGGAACGACATGGTCGCCTCGAGCAGCTCGTTTCCGATCACCACCAGGACGTCCCGCACCGGCATGGCGCCGAACATGCTCTGCTGCGACCACTCAGGGGTGCTGACCTGCCGGCCGAAGTCCAGCGGCCGGGGCCGGTCGACCCGGATTCCGCGCTCTTTGAGGATGCGCGCGAAATTGTCCAGCTGCTCGTTGGCCGCCGCCGTCATCTCCTCGGGCAGCGGTCCGTACGTTCCGCGCGGAAAGCCGTGTTCGGGCCAGTCCCGGACGACCGCCGGCTCGGGAGCCTGCACCATGGTGCCATCGGCCCGGCCGATGACGACGTGCCTGAGCGGATCCCACTCGTTCCAGGAACCGACCTTCACTGATTCCTCCCCCGGGATACGCCGTGTACGACCCGCTTGCCGAGAGCGGAAAGCGGCGAGGGGCCAGTCTGGCGTCTCCCCGGCCGCAACACGAGGGGCAGGTCCGGGGCGCGTGAGGTGACGAGGGAGTGCCCGGCGCACGAGCGGCGAGAGAAAGTTCACGGGCGCGATGGGGGTGCAAGATGGCGCACGCCCACTCGTCGAGGTGCTGGTGCACTGGAGGGCGCCCAGGGGCGCGGAGCGGGTGGCTAGCGCGCCTGTGCTGCGCGAGGGTGTGATACCGATCTGGCCAGCTGGCTGATACCTCTGCCCTAATGGCTGAACCGTGCACCACTGTTCCGAACAGCCATAGGAGGCACCGTGCTCGCCGGCATACGCTCCCGGACCTTCGGCACCACCCTTGCGCTCGCCCTCGCGGTCAGCGGTCTCCTCGTCCCCGCCACCGCCCACGCCGCCGTCGGGGACCTGGAGTGCCAGGGGACGCAGGAGACCACCTTCGACCCGCCCCTGACCAACACCACCCGGCTCACTAAGGTGAAGGTCACCGAAACATGGTCCACCTGCGCAGACCCGGCCGGCATCACGTCCGGCCGCGGTGATCTTGAGGTGACCGTCCCCTCGTCCTGCCAGTCCCTCGGCTTCGGCCCGGAGTCCACAGTCGAGTACAAGTGGAACAACGGCCGGAAGTCCGCCCTGCGCTGGACCACCGTCTCGGTGACAAGGCTGACGGCCACCAGCGAGGTGGTGAAGACGGGATCCGTCACCGACGGATACGGCCAGGACGATGCAGCAACCGAAACGATCACCCTGGTCAACCCGGACCTGCTGGCATGCGCGGCATCGGGGGTGCCCAGCGCGCAGGGGGTCGAGGTACTGACGTTCCAGTAACCCCACACGTCATACCAATGAGCGTGTCCGGCGCGCACTGGTCCGCACTCATCGGGCTCTCTCTGATGCTCGGAGCCTCCCCCGGTCAGCCCGGAGCTGCGCGGAGATGTGCGCCGAGGAATGGGAGCCCCTCGAGGATGAGCGGGTAGAAGCGCCGGACGTTTCTTTCCGCCCGGGAGATCAGGATCGAGACTGACCTACAACGGCCGACTACTGATTTGGGGACACCGCCACCCGCATCCGCACCACGGCCGCCAAGCCCCGCCTGCCCCACCTGGCCGAGCCCCTGAACGAATACGTCCATCGGGCCGACGAAGCCAAAATGGGCTACCTCGACTTTCTCAGCCTCGTGCTGTCCGAAGAACTTGCCGCCCGCGACGACCCGCCACTTCCGCAACGGACTGCGGCTCTCCAAACTGCCGCACCACAAGACGCTGGACGACGCAGAACGTGCCGACCATACCGACTATCTAGGACCCAGCCTGCCCTAGATCTCTCATACGCTCCCGCCTATGAGCCATGAAGACACGTCAGTACCCACATTCCGCTACTCGGCTGTCACCTTCGACTGCCTCGACCCCGCCGAGCTGGCCCACTTCTACGGAAAGGTCCTCGGTCTGCCCGTGGTCTTCTCCACCGACGATTTCGTCCTGCTCGGCCAAGAGGGAGCCGCCGGACTGGGATTCAACCGGCTCACCGATTACCGCCGCCCCACTTGGCCGGACCCCTCCCAGGAGAAGCAGGCCCATATAGAACTGGGCGTCGACGATCTGGACGCCGCTCAGGCTCACCTGCTCGCCCTGGGGGCCACCCTACAGGTTGGCGAGATCCGTAGGGGCCCCGCGTGCGGGGACGACGAGGCCTGCCACAGCTGATCGCCGTGATGCCGCGGGCTACCCCCGCATGTGCAGGGACGGACCTCTGGCCGCGGGGACCTGCCCCATGAACAGGATCGCAGCAGTCACGGTCACCACGGTCGCGTGGTCCGGGTCGGCGACCTGGGCCAGCGTGACACCCGGCTGCCCCTTCGGGCGCCCAGGCCCGCGACCAGACCCGCCGCGCAGTGACTTCGGCGTCGGCTTGGCCAACCCGAGCAGCCCGCGGAAACCGGCCGGCTGAGCCGGCTGCTCGCGCCTTCGGTGGCCGGTGACAGCGCGGCGTTGATCGTCGGCAGCCGGACACGGATCCGTTCGGCGATCTGGCCAGCCTGTTTGACCATCCGGGACCGGGTCTCCGGGCCGAGCTGATCCACCTGTCGACCGGTTGTCGACGGATTGTCGACGGCGACTGCCAGCATCGACCACATCGTGCAGCGGGGCTCGGCGGTGACAGCGGTGCATTCGCTCCGCATCAGAACGGGGACCGAAATGGATGAGCAGAGCTACTGGGCCTACTGCCTGGCGGACGACACCTTCTTCGAGACACCGGACCGGATGGACGACGTCGGCAACCGGTTCGGGCTGGCGGACCGTCCTGCTCCCGGCGGCTGGCAGCGTGATGAATGGGACATGTGGGTCAGTCTCCACGCACCCCACGCCGCCGCCCCCTCCCAGGGGTGGAAGATCCACGTTTCGGTGACCTTGGCCGAAGCACCGCAGTGTCTCGACGCCGTCTGGGACTACTGCGTGGCGAACGCGATGAGTTTCAAGTTCCTTCGCAGCCGGGACGCGGCTCTGCTGGCCAACGCGAAATACGCGACGCGGGGCGCCAGTGGCAAACTCGCGACTCTGTACCCGCGCGACGAGGTGCAACTCGCTCACGCGCTGAAGACGCTCGGCGACCGGCTCGGCGGTATGGCCGGTCCGTACGTCCTGGGTGATCTGCGCATCGGCGCTGGTCCGCTCTACGTGCGTTACGGTGCATTCACCGAGATGTGGTGCCAGGGCGACGACGACCGACCGGTACTGGCCATCAAGGATCCGCACGGAAATCTCGTCCCTGATCGCCGGGCACCGGTTTTCACCATGCCGGAATGGGTCCGGGTGCCGGAGGTATTGGCGCCCCACCTGGAAGCTCTCCGCTCGGGTGGCGACGCGGCACTTCCTTACGAGGTGGAAAAGGCGCTTCACTTCTCCAACGCCGGGGGCATCTACCTCGCCAAGGATCGGTCAGGTGCACAGGTGGTGCTTCGGGAGGCGCGGCCGCACGCCGGCGTCGACCGGCACGAGCGGGACGCGGTGGCCCGGCTGGGCCTGGCGCGGACCGCGCTGCTCAGGCTCGCCGGGCTCGACTGCGTGCCTCGGTTCCTCGATTACCTCGTGGTGCAGGACCACCACTTCATCGTCGAAGAGTACGTGGACGGCATGACATTGCTGGAGGCCATCCAGAGTCACCGTCCCATGGTGCATCCGGCACCGACTGCCGCGCAGATCGCCGAATACCGGACCTGGGCCGTCGAAGTGCTCGATCGGGTGACGCAGGCGCTGATGGCCGTGCACGCTCGCGGAGTCGGCTTCGGGGACCTGCATCCGCGAAACGTTCTGATTCGGCCGGACGGGCGGATCGCGTTCGTGGATTTCGAGTTCGCCACCGATTTGACCGACGAGGCGCCGCAGGAGGTGGCGGTGCCGGGGTTCACCGCCCCGGCCGACGCGACCGGCGCAGCGGTAGACCTCCACTCCCTGAGCTGTCTTCGGCTCTACCTGTTCACGATGTCCAACCAGCTGATCGATCTGGACCGGCGCAAGGTCACGACGCTGGTCAGGCAAGCCTGCGAGACCGAGGGAATGCCCGCCGAGCTGGGCACCGAGCTGATGCGAACACTGAACCCCGAAGGCACGGAGCTCGGGCGGGATAAGGCCGCCGAGTTCTTCATGACGGAACACCCGTCCTGGCCCCGGATCCGGGATTCCCTGGTCGCGGGCATCCACGCCAGCGCCACGCCGGACCGCCCGGATCGGCTGTTCCCCGGCGGGCCCGCCCAGTTCCGCACCGGCGGTGCCGGGATCGCGCACGGCGCCGCGGGAGTGCTCTTCGCACTCCACCAGGTCGGCGCCACCGTACCGGAGGACTACATCGCCTGGCTGGTCCGTGCTGCCCGGGAATCACCCGGACGGCCGCCTCATGGGCTCTACACCGGCACACACGGCGTCGCCGCGGTGCTCGACACGCTCGGCAGACACGATGAGGCACTTGAGATGCTGAAGTCGGCCCGGCAGTTCGACCACCTGCGGTCTTCGACGAACCTTTACGCCGGGACGGCCGGCCGGGCGCTCAACTTACTGCGCTTCGCGCACGTCACCGGCGACGATGAACTCCGTGAGGCCGCCTTGCGCGCAGGCGAAGACGCCGCCGCCGTGCTGGCGAGGCGGACGAAATGGACAGGGGGCCAAGGCTTGTTGCGCGGGCCCGCCGGAATGGCGGTGCTTTTCCTCCGGCTGCACGAGGAGACTGGTGCATCCCGCTATCTGGATCTCGCCCACCGGGCCCTGCGCGCCGACCTCGATCGGGGCGAACTACTTCCGGACGGCACCTTCCAGCTCCGGGACGGCCACCGATATCTGTTCTACCTCGACGGCGGCAGCGGGGGCGTCGGGCTCGTCGTCCGAGAGTACCTGCGGCGACGCGACGATCCCGAGCTGGACCGCATCCTGGCCGGTATCCGGCGGGGGTTTTCGGTGCCATTCGTCTATCAGCCCGGGATGTTCAGCGGACGCGCGGGCATCATCGCGATGATCGCGCAACTCGGCATCGAAGAGGACGGTCCCGCGCTGCGCGAACACGTGCGACGGCTCGGCTGGCACGCCCTGGACCGCGGCGGAAACCTGGCGTTCCCCGGCGAGCAGCTGCAGCGCGTCTCCATGGACCTGGCGATGGGCTCGGCAGGCATCCTGCTGGCCCTGCACGCGGTGTACGAGGGTACGGCGGCGTTCCTGCCGCTCCTCGACCTGCGATCGCCGACAGCCCAGCCAGTCAAGCGAGGGAGGTGAAAACAATGGCGTCCATTCTGGTATTGCAGAACCTTGCTGTGGCCGACGCGGTCGACAGCCGGAGCTGCTTCAGCTTCGAGTCCCCTAGCAAGACCAACTTCCGGTTCTGAGGTGCGTGGGAACGGCGCGGTTTGCCACTGCCGGGTGCAGTCGGCAAACCGCGTCGCCCTGCCGCGGTCGAGGAGGCATCGGCGTGGACGGCACGACGACCGGCCTTCCGCTGCGGAAGAACCGTGATTTCCGGTTGCTGTGGTTCGGCGGGCTGCTGGCGAACCTCGGTTCCCGGATGTGGACACTCGCCTTGCCGCTGCTGGTCCTTCGGGAAACGGGCTCCCCGGCCGAGGCCGGGCTGGTCGGTTCGGTCGCCGGCATCACCCTGGTCGCCGCGGTCATCCCGGCCGGCGCGGTCGCGGATGCCGTCGAGCGCCGACGGCTGATGCTCGGCTGTGAGCTCGCCGGGGTGGCGGTGTCCGTCACGCTGGCCATGTCGGTTCTGGCCGGGAATCCGATGCTATGGCTGATGCTGTCGGCCGTCGCGGTGGTTTCGGTCCAGGGCCTGGTGTATCTCCCGGCGGCCAACGCGCTGCTGCGGGCGGTCGTCCCCGCCGGCCAGGTCGGCCCCGCCCTGTCCCGGTTGCAGGCACGGGAGGCCGGAGCCGCGGTCGCCGGCCCGCTGCTGGGCGGTCTGCTGTTCGGGGTTTCACCGGCGGTGCCGTTCGCCGCCATGGCCGGCGGTCTGCTCGTGTCGTTCTGGTGCCTGCTGGCGATTCGGGCACGGTCGGCACCCGGCCGGACGGAACGCCCGCTCACTCCTCGGCACATGGTGGCCGGACTGCGGTTCGTGTGGCGCCAGCGCTACGTGCGAACAGTCTTGGTCGTGTTCGGCGGTGGGCTCAACGCCGCGTTCGGCGGAGTCATGCTGGTGGCGCTCACCACGGGTGCCCGGACGGACCCCAGCGGACGTTCCAGCGGAGGGATTGTCGCGCTGGCCGCCGTCGGCTCGCTCGTCGGTGCTCTGCTCGCGCCACGGCTTCGCGCGTTCGAGCACACCCGGTCCGCGGTGACCCTCTGCTGCTGGACGGCGGGCGTCATCGTGCCACTGCTCGCGGCGGTCACCGCACCGCTGCTGATCGGCGCTTTGCTGGCCGTGGTCCTGTGCGTCACGGCAGTGGGCAATGTCGCGTTCAGCACCGAGCTGCTCCAGCTCACCCCCGAGGAGCTCACAGGCCGGGTAAGCTCCGCCACGAACTTGATCTCCATGGCGTCCCAGCCGATCGGTCCGCTGGCCGGCGGCCTCGTGACCGACCGGTTCGGGCAGGCGATCGCTTTCCTCGTGTTCGGCGCCGTGATCATCATCGGTGCCGTCGTCCTGACGGCTTCGTTGCGGCACCAGACCTGATGGCACGCCGGCTTGATCACCCTCCCAGGCGCGATGGGTAACCTGGCCCGGCTGGTGGACTTTGTGGGACGGCAGTTCCGGTTGGCGGGCGGGGCGGCGGCCTGGTCCTGGGCTACCAGGCCGGACCCGTTGCCGCCTCCCGCACCTGCAGCGGGGTACACCCGTACTCGCGCCGGAACGCCCGGTGGAAGCTGGTGACGTCGGCGAACCCCGCTGACACCGCCACGTCGATGACGCGCAGGTATGACCGTGCCGGGTCTTGCAGCTCACGCCAGGCGTGCTCCAGGCGGCGGTGCCGCACCTCGGTGGCATAGCTGCGCTGCCGCCCGGCGAAGACCGCGTAGAGCAGCCGCGCCGAAACCCCCAGGCGGTGGGCGGTGGCCGGCGCGCAGAGGTTGTCGTCGGTGAGGTGCTCGTCGATGTCGTCCAACGCGGCCCGGTGCAGCCGGTCGCCTCGCACCGCCGGGATGCCGGCGGCGAGTGGCTGCTCCAGGGCCACGGCGATCAGTCCGCAGGTGTGGGTGGCCAGTCGCGCCGCAGTCTGCGGGGCGAGGTCGCCGCGGCTCAACGCGCCCAGCGCGTGCCGGACCGCGGCACCCACTCTGGCACCGGTGTCCACCCGGGTCGCGGTCGGCACGCCCTGCCCGAGCTGGCTCTCCAGCAGCGGGCCGGGCAGGTACAGCGAGAGCTGTACGAACGCCTCGGGGAAGTCGAAGGTGAACGGTTCCGCGGTGTCGACCACCGCCAGGTCACCGGGTCGTAGCACGGTGGAACGGCCCTGTTGTGTCATCCCGCTGACCCCCTGCAGCTGGAGGTTGGCATAGTAGCCACGGTGCGGGGCGCGGTCGATGTCCCGGTCGGTGCGGCTGACCCGCTGGCGTTGGGAGTCGATCCTGGCCAGGCTCAGGCCGGCGAACTGCCACTGGGTAACTGCGCCGGTGAATCCGTCGCGCCGGTCCGACTCCGGGGTCAGCGACAGGAACGCCTCGCAGATGAGCTCGCGCCAGTCGGTGAAGCTGTCCACCCGCGCTGTCTGTCGCGCTGATCCGTGCTGGACCATCAGTGCCCCCAACCCCGACGTGGCGGGTCCACAGGCCGGCTCCTGCACAACGGGCAAGTGAACCGCGCAGCCCTTGCAACACCCGCACGCGCGGGATCGTACACCGTGGAGGGTGCGGATCGAACGCCTGTGTCCGTACGGGCAACGGGAGTTGAGGGCGAATCGTCGACGGGGAGGGGGGATCGCCGGTGGTGACCCAGCAGGGCGGATTCGAGTTCAGGTTACTGGGTCCCTTGGAAGCGGTCGGGGACGGCAGGGCGATGCCGCTGGGCGGACCGCAGGTGCGGGGCGTGCTGGCCCGGCTCCTGGTGGATGTGGGGAGGACGGTGAGCGTGGCGGCGCTGGTCGACGAGCTGTGGGGGGAGCGGGCGCCGGGTGACGCGCACCGGACCGTGCGCACCTACGTCTCGCGGTTGCGCCGGGCGATGGCAGGTCCGCCGCGCGGTGGCTGTGGGGAGGTGCTGGTCACCCGCCCGCCGGGGTACCAGCTGGCGACGGACCCGGAGGCGGTCGACGCGGTCCGGTTCGAGCGGCTCGCCGCCCAGGGACACCAGGCCCTGGCCGAGAGGCGCCCCGGGCCGGCTCACGAGTTGCTCACTGCGGCCCTGGCACTGTGGCGCGGCTCTGCCCTGGCGGAGTTCGAGGGCCTGTCCGTGGTCGGTTGCGAGGCGGTGCGGCTGGAAGGGCTCAGGCTCACCGTGGTGGAGGACCGCATCGAGGCGGCGCTGGCCGCTGGGCAGCACGGGCCACTCGTCGGCGAGTTGGAGGGACTGGTTCGCGCCCACCCGATGCGGGAACAGCTCCGCGGCCAACTGATGATCGCTTTGTACCGGTCCGGCCGACAGGCCGAGGCGCTGGGCGCGTTCCAGGACGCGCGGTCCGTCCTGGTCGGCGCGTACGGGGTGGAACCCTCACCCTCGCTGGTCAGCATCCATCAGCGGATTCTCCGTCAGGAACCGGACCTCGGCCTGGGCGCTGTGGTCGCGACGGCCGCCGGTACAGGCTTTCCGGTAGGCCTGCAGGAGCGCGAAGCGAATCCGGCAGCCCCACTCCTCCCGGTCCGGCGCATCGGAACGCCGCGAGGTGTGCTGCCCTTTGACGTGGGGGGATGACAGGCCTTCCCTCAGCAGGACGGCAATGCCCTGCCCGGCGAGGACGGCAGTGCCCTACGCGGCGCCGTCGGGCGGGGCCGGCGTGGAAGGGAGGAAGGAGACGAGGGCTTGGCCGGTGTTCCGGCCGGTGCTCAGGCTCTGCAGTGCCTGGTAGGCGTTGTCGATGCCGTGGGTGATGGTGGTGGTGCAGGTCAGGGCTCCGGTGGTGAGCCAGGTGGTCATGTCGGTGGTGAACTCCGGAAAGCGTGTGGCGTAGTCGAAGACCTTCACGCCGGTGAGGCGGAGGGCTTTGCCGATGACGAGGGGGAAGTTGTCGGGCCAGTGGATGTGGTCCTGGGTGTATTGGGAGTGCATGCCGCACAGGAGGATGCGCCCGTGGGGTGTGAGGGCGTTGAGGGCGGCGGCGAGGTGGTCGCCGCCGACGTTGTCGAAGTAGACGTTGATGCCGTCGGGTGCGGCGGCTTCGAGCTGGTCGGCGAGGCTGCCGTGCCGGTAGTTGATGGCGGTGTCGAAGCCGAGGGTGTCGGTGAGCAGGCGGGTCTTGGCCTGGGTGCTGGTGCTGCCGATGACGCGGCCGGCGCCTTGGAGGCGGGCGATCTGGCCGGCGATGGCGCCGACCGCGCCAGCTGCGGCGGAGATGAACACGGTGTCGCCGTTGGTGATCGCCTCGCTCCCTTTGAGGGCACCGTATACGGTCAGGCCGTTCAGGCCCAGCGGGCCGAGGTGGACGGTGGGGTCCAGCCCGGTGTCGGGGAGCTTTTCCACAGCGGTGGCGTCGGCGACAGCGTAGGTACGCCAGGCCAGGTCGTGGCGGACCAGGTCGCCGGGGCTCATGCCCTCGGCGCGGGAGGCGAGGACCGTGCCGATGGCGGGGCCGGTCATTGCTGCCCCGACGTCGTAGGGAGTGTAGGGGGAAGTGGGGTTGAGGGGGCCGCGGACGCCGCAGTACTGGGCGGTGGGGGTGGGCAGCATGCGGCCGAGCATGGAGGAGTGCACGGACATGTAGGTGTTGCGGATCGGCACCTGTCCTTCGGCCAGGGGCGGCAGCCGGTGTTGTTCCAGCCGGACGTGTTCGTCGCCCAGGAGGCTGCCTGGGCGGCGGTCGAGGACCCAGACGGCGGTGTGGTCCGGCAAGTCCGATCGGGGGGCGGGTTGTCCCTGTGTTGGGGCTGGTCAGGGTGTCGGGCGTTGTCCGTGAGTGGTGTGCCCGCGTGGTGGGGGTGTCTCGGCGGTGGTGTGGGGTGTGCCGTGTGGCCGCGGGGCGGGGGTGGGTTCCACGCTGGTGCGGGCAGGCTGGGGCAGATGTTTGTCGAGGTAGTCGGCCAGCGCGGTGATGGTCGCCCCGCTGTGCAGGACGGTACGGGGCAGCGGGATGCTCAGGGACTGCTGGAGGCGGTTGCGGAGCCGGACGGTGATGAGGGAGTCCATGCCCAGGGCGGGCAGCGGGATCTGTGCCTCGACGCGGTGGGGTGAGCAGCCCAGAAGGGCGGCGGCCTGATCGGCAAGGAAGTCCTGCAGCAGCTGGTGGCGTCGGCCGGATGGGGCCTGCAGCAGTGCTTGGAGTCGCGCGTCCCGGCCGGTGGGGTCGTCGGCCTGGCTGGTGGATGCGGCGGCGGGCAGGAGGGGGCTGAGGTAGGGGGAGGCGGCAACGGCCGGGTAGGGCTCGAGCCAGCCGGCGAGGTCGAGGGTGACGAAGCCGGTGTGGGTGCGGGCATGGGTGAGCAGGAGTTCGAGCCCGGCCAGGGCGTCGTCGAGGGGGATGGTGGCGAAGCCGCGGTCGCCCAGGGTGCGGGCGCCGATGCCGGTCTCGGCCCAGGCGCCCCAGTTGATGCCGGTGGCGGGCAGGTCGGCGGCGGCGCGGTGGGTGATGAGGGCGTCCAGCCAGGCGGAGGCGGAGGCGTACGCGGTCTGGCCGGGAGAGCCGAGGAGGGGGACGAAGGAGGAGAAGCCCACCCACCAGTCCAGGTCGAAGGATGTGCTGGCCTGGTGCAGCAGCCATGCTCCTTGTGCCTTGGGGCGCCAGACCCGCTCCAGCAGATCCTCGGTGAGCGCGGTGGCGGTGGCGTCGTCGACCACGGCCGCGGCGTGGATGACCCCGCGCGGGGTGTGGCCGTGGTGTTCGGCGGTGCGCAGCAGATGTTCGGCGGTGCCGGGCTCGGCCAGGTCGGCGCAGATCACTTCGATCCGGGTGCCGGTGTGCCGCAGTTCGCTCAGGAGGGTCTGGGTGTGCCGGCCGGGTGGGGTGCGGCTGTTGAGAACGATGGTGCCCGCGCCTTTGCCGGTGAGCCAGCGGGCCAGCACCATGCCCAGGCCGCCGAGCCCGCCGGTGATCACGTAGGCGCCGTCGGGGCGGACGAGGGGGACGCGGTCCGGCGGCAGGGAGGCCGTGACCGTGCCGGTGGGCCACCGGTAGGCCGCGAGTTCGCCGGAGGGGGCTTGGCGGGTCGTGTGCTCGAGGGGCAGCTGGGTGACGGGCAGCAGCGGCAGTGTCTCCCGGTCGAGAGCCTCGGTGACGTTGCGGAGCAGGCATGCAACGGCACCGGGGGTCGCCTTGAGCATTGCCGCGATGTTCATGGCGCGTGCTGCGGTGCCCTGCGCACCGGCTCCGGCCGGGTGGGGGACGCTGGTCAGAAGCTGGCCGGCCGGTGCCAGGAGGCGGTGGGGGCGCGGATCGGGATCGGGGGTGGTGTCGATGATGATGTCCCACAGGCCGCTGCGGTCGGTGGCCGCGGTGCTGGTGTGCACTTGGGCCCCGGCAGCGGTGGCCGTGTGCCGGAGGGCCGTGGCCAGGGGCTGGGAGCCGAGGATCAGGACGCGGTCGCCGGGGCGGACGCGGGCCACGTGGTGCAGGCCGTAGTGGGCGGTGAGGTAGGGCAGCAGTGAGCCGGCCAGGGGCGCGGCGTCGAGGTGGGCGGGCACCGGTACGCACCAGCGGTCTTCGACGGTCAGATGGCTGACCAGGTCCGCTTCGGCAAGGAGGACGACCACCTGCTGCCCGACGGCCAGGGTCGTCCTGGACCCTGTTGCCGTCACGGTTCCGGCGCAGGTGGCCGGCGGTGGCGTGCCGGGGCCGGCTTGGGGGCGGCAGGTGGTGTGTACGGCGATCCTCACCTGGTGCCGGGCCGGCTCGGGGAGTGGTTCGGCGGCGGTGAAGGTGACGGTGGTGCCGTCGGGTTCGGCGCGTACCGGGTGCTGGTCGAGCCGGCAGGCGGTGGTGCGGCGTTCGGCCGGGCTCAGTGGGGCGGGCGCCAGGCGGGCGACGTAGCGCAGGCCGTTGCGCCAGGCCACCTCGTCCTCGGTGTCGTCGGCGAGCAGCTGGGCGGCGACGGCTTGGGCAGGGGTGCGGGTGTCGGTGTCGCAGAGGGCCAGGTGTAGTTCAGGGTGCTCGTACAGGAGGGTGCGCAGTGCTCCCCGCAGCCCGGCGTGGCCCAGTGCGACGGTGTCCTGCGGGCCGGTGGCCTGGCCGTGGTGGCTGAGGATGTGCAGGCGGGCGGGCGGGCGGCAGTCGGCCAGAGCCTGCACGACGGTGATGAGGCGGGCCGTGCGCCGGCGGGCCCGCTGCACGGCAGCGATGCCGTCGCCGTTGTCCGGTTCCAGGAGTACGACGGCATGGGTGGGTGGCTCGGTGCTGTGGCGCAGGGCTTGGTCGAGGCTCCGGCGGGCCTGGCCGGCTTCGTCGTCCAGGGGCAGGGTGAGTCGGTTGCAGGTGACCGGGGGCCGGTTGAGGACGGTTTCGAGCTCGCGGTGCCAGGGGTGGAGATCCTCGTTTTCGGTGATCAACAGCCAGGTGGCGGGTTGTCGGTTGCGAGGGGCGGTCAGCGGGCGGGGCTGCCAGCGGTGCTGGATGAGGTAGCGCTGCAGGCGACCGGTGCCGGGATGCTCGGGGGTGTGGGCGAAGCGGATGTTCTCGGCGCGGCCGACCACGTCTCCGGCGGTGGTCAGCAGTCGCAGCGAGCCGGTGACGGTGTGGTCTCCGAGTTCGTCGATGCGGACGTGGCAGTACACGCCTGTGACTGTGTCTCCGTGTACCTGCAACTCGCCGATGCTCTGGGGGTAGGCGGTGCCCTGCGGCAGGTCGACGCGGCTGGTCCACAGGGCCAGAAGGGTTTGCAGACACCCGTCCAGCAGTACGGGGTGCCAGGCGAAGCGATCGGTGTACGGGCGGGCCGCGTCAGGGATGTGCAGGCGGGCCAGTGCTTCGGGCCGCCCGGTATCCGGTGACAGGTGCAGGCTCTGTACGGTGCGGAAGGCCGGGCCATAGACCACGGAGCAGGTGGCAGCCCAGCGCTCTCGTACCGGTGCGATGTCCAGCTGGACGGAGCAGGCGCGCCGAAGTCGTTCTACCGGTACGCGGGCGGGTGGTGTGTCGTCGGTGGCGTGGGCGAGGGTGGCACCGGCGTAGGGTTCGAAGGCGTCACCGGCTCGCGCCGTCACCCTCCATGTGGCCGTACCGCCGCCCCCTTGCGCGGAGGAGGCCAGGTGCAGCGGCTCTTCGCCGAGGGGGAGGAAGGCGTCGAACGTCACCTCTCGTACGCACACCTGCTGTACCGGTTGGGTGAAGGTGTGGGCGGCGGCGGTCAGGGCCATTTCGCACCAGGCGGCCCCGGCCATCGCCGGTTCTCCGGCCGCGTGATGGTCTTTCAGCCAGCGCTCCTGCTGCGGGTCGACGGTGGCCTGCCACAGATGCCGCCCGGGCTCGGCCGGGTCGAGGACGTGTACGCCCAGCAGCGGGTGTGTGTCCGGGAAGCCGCCGTGGGCGGCGGTCAGGCCACGGCTCAGTTCCGACGGTTCGATCCAGTGGTGCTGCTCCTCCCAGCAGGTGCCGGGGGCGTCCACCAGCCGGCCCCTGAGGTGCGTGTTCCAGGGGACCGGGTAGCCGGCGCAGTGCACCGCGGCCACGTGAGCGGCGAAGTCCTGCTCTTCGTCCCCCTCCCGCCGCAGGGTGGGCACGACCACCGACTCGCCGGCACCGTGGGCGGCCAGTGTTTCGCTCATCGCACCGGCCAGCAGCGGATGGGCGTTGACTTCGACGAACAGGCGGTGGCCCGCGGCCTGCGCGGCCCGGACGGCTGAGGCGAACCGCACCGGCCGGCGCTGGTTGTCCGCCCAGTACCCGGCGTCCAGCCTGACCGGCTCGCGGGGGTCTTCGGTGACGGTGCTGTAGAAGGGGATGGACGGGGGCCGTGGCCGCACGTCAGCGAGCCGGTCGCGCAAGGGGGCGAGGATGGGGTCCATCTGCGCGGAGTGGGAGGCCACCTCCACCGCCACCCGGGCGGCCTCCACCACTCCTTCCTCTTCCCACTGGTGCAGAAGCCGTTCGATCTGGCCCGCGTCCCCGGAGATCGCCGTACTGCTCGGGGAGGCGACGACCGCCACCTCGACCCGGTCGCAGCTGCCGTCCGCCAGCACCCTGGACACCTCATCGGCCGGCAGCCGGACCACCGCCATCGCCCCGCCGCGGACCCGGGTGAGCAGCCGGGAGCGGCGGCAGATCACCTTCACCCCGTCGGGCAGGGCAAGCGCCCCGCAGGCCACCGCAGCAGCGACCTCGCCCATCGAGTGCCCGATGACAGCTGCCGGTACCACCCCGCGGGCACGCCACATGGCCGTCAGCGCCACCTGCAGGGCGAACAGTGTCGGCTGGACCCGCTCCACCCCGCTCACCACCGTGCCGGAGGCCAGGACCTCGCGCAGCGAGAAGCCGCTTTCCGCCTGCACCAGCGGCTCCAGCTCATCAAAGGCGGTGGTGAACGCCGCATCCCGGCCGATCAGCCCCTGGCCCATGCGGGCCCATTGCGAGCCGTGACCGGAGTAGACGAACACCGCCCCGTCCTGTGCCGGGCCGGTCCGGCCGGTGGTCACGGTGGCCGCCGGCCGGCCGGCCGCCAGCCGGCGAAGGCTCTCGGCCAGCTCACTGCGGTCGCCGGCCAACACAGCGGCCCGGTGTGCCTGGTGCGAGCGCCGCACCGCCAGCGTGTAGGCCGCATCCGGCAGCGGTTCCCCCGCCCCGTCCCCCTCGAGCCAGTCCGCCAGCTTCGCTGCGGACTTGCGCAAGGCTCCCGGTGAAGCGGCGCTGATCAGGAATGTCCCGGCCGTGGCCCGGGACTTGTGCTTGGGCTCCGGTGACCGCTGTGGTGGTACGGCAGGGGCTTCCTCGACGATGACGTGCGCGTTGGTGCCGCCGACGCCGTAGGAGGAGACCGCCGCCAGCCGAGGCCGGCCCGGCACCGGCCACTCGGTGGCCCGCGTGGGCACGAACAGCCGGCACCCGCCGGCATCGATCTCCGGGTGCCACCGGGTGAAGTGCAAGCTGGCCGGAACCCGGCCCCGTTGCAGGCACACGACGGCCTTCAACAGTCCCACCACACCGGAGGCGGGCTCGGTGTGGCCGATGTTCGTCTTCACCGACCCGATCGCACACCGCCCCGACCCAGTTCCGTAGACCTCCTTCAGCGCGGCGAACTCCCGCGGATCACCCACCGGTGTTCCCGTACCGTGCGCCTCCACCATCCCCACCCGCCCGGCCTCCACTCCGGCGCGACCCAGCGCCTCGGTGAACACCGCGGCCTGTGCCCGGGAGGAGGGCACGGTCAACTGGTCGGAGTGGCCGTCCTGATTGACGGCGGATCCCCGCAGCAGCGCCAGGACCCGATCCCCGTCGCGCCGGGCGGCGGCCAGCAGCTTGAGGACCACCACACCGCACCCCTCGGCCCGCAGATAGCCGTCGGCCGCCTCGTCGAAGGCCCGGCACCGGCCGGTGGGCGAGTACATCCGCCACCGGGCCGAGGCCGCACTGACTTCCGGCCCCAACGCGGCCGAGACACCGCCCGCCACCGCAAGGGGACACTCACCGGCCCGCAGGGCCTGGCACGCCAAGTGCACGGCCACCAGAGAAGAGGAGCATGCAGTGTCGACCGCCAGGCTCGGGCCGTGCAGATCCAGCAGGTACGACAACCGTCCTGCCCCCACCCCGTGCACGGCACCGGAGAACCAGTACGCATCCGCCTCCTGCGGACGCCGGTGCCCCCGCAGCAGGTTGTCCATCGAATACATCCCCGCGAACACACCCGTACGCGAGCCCCGCAGCGCCTGCAGCGGGATCCCGGCGTGCTCCAGCGCCTCCCACGCGACCATCAGCAGCAGCCGGTGCTGCGGATCCAGCCAGTCCGCCTCCCGCCCCGACATCCCGAACGCCTGCGGATCGAACCCGCCGATGTCCCCCGCGAGCCACCCGCCGACCCGCGTCAACTCCGCCACCTGCTCCGGCAGAACCCGCTCCAGCGCCTGAGCGTCCCACCGGTCCTCGGGTACCGGACCGACCGTCTCGCGCCCCTCCTCCAGCAGACGCCACAACGCGCCCAGCGAGTCGACACCACCCGGCAGACGACACGACGCCCCCACCACAGCAACCGGCTCGACGGGTGTGCCGAAGGAGCCGTCACAGTATTCGGTCATCATTCCCCCGGGTGGCGCGCACTGTCCCTTTACGCAAGCCCGCGGAAGGAACCTGCGAGCTCCTCGGGCTTCAACAGGAACTCAACCCGCAGATTCCGGACGACAGGCCGCGCTGGAACGGCATCGCTCGCTCGCCGCCTGCACGACACTCCTACCGACATTCGTCGCCCAACAGCACACAAGGCGCCACCTGACGGTGAGAACAGGCTGACGAAAGCGGTCTTCCGCTACTCGGGGAAATACCGCCACACGTGTTTCACTGTTCCCCTGCCGGTCATTTCTGCCCGGGCCAGCAACGGCTTCCCGTTCAGGTCGCGGAATTTCTCGGCAGTGCTGCGCGCATGCACAACGCCCTCGAAGCGCACCGAGTCGCCATGCACGGCTCCTGACGCACTACCCGTCAGGACCAGCAGGTCACCGCCCTGCACCGCGTGCACCACGATCCTCACGGTCGCTGTCTCCGTCCCGTCGGCCAGACGCACCGAGGTGTGGGTCGCGATATCGGCCACCTGGTGACCGTTCACCTCTCCCCCACCCGTGGCCGAATACTCCAACCGCACCATGTCGCTTTCCACATCCGTCACCCGGGTCGCGTTGACCGTGTTTTCGATCACCCCTACCACTTCATCGGACACGTCACACCCCTCTCGTCAAAGACCGGCTTTATGTATACGGTAAAGGTGAACGGAGAAAAGCAACATGGAAATTTCCAAGATCTTCCAAACGCGCAGGTTCGTAGCGTTATCGACGCTTCGGCACGTGATCCCCTGCTGCGGTACAACACGGGCAGCAGGGTTTCGGCATCAAGGCGTCTCGCGCGACGAGATCTCCGACCTTCACCACGCGGCCCGGTAGACGTGAGGCGACTCGCGGGGACGGCCACGCGGATGGAACAGACACGTGCCTCAGGCGCCGGTGAATGTGAACGCGGCCCAGAAGATGGGTGCGGCCATGGTCCGCTCCTCCGGGTCCGCCAGCACAACCTGTTCCCAGCCGGCCGTCGCGACGGCCGGGGAGAAACGGTCGGAGGTGTCGAGGTGTGCTGCGAAGAAGGCACTCTTCTCCCTGTTGGTGGTGTCGCGCACCCACTGTTGGGCGCGGCGCAGCGCCTCGGCCGGTGGGAGGCCGTCTGCCCGCCAGTACCCGTAGAACATCGTCATGATCATCATGGCGTCACGGTCGGGCAGCGGCCATTGGGACGCGACGGTGCCGGCGGCTCCAGCGCGCACGAACGCGCCGGCGAGGCCTGCGGCCTCGTCCGGGAACCGCTCCTGGGGTGTGGCGGTGTCACAGGCTGAAAGCACGGCCAGCCGGGTGTTCAGTGTGAGGGAGAAGATGTCGTCGAGGGTGAGGGTCCTGCCGCCGGCCAGTACCAGGCCGGCGTTTCCGCCGTCCCAGCCCTGCGGGATGGCGTGGCAGGCGAAGTGCACGATGTCCGCCCTGGTCAGGGTGCTCAGGACCGCTTGCTTGGTCGCCCTGTCGCGTGCCAGCCGTGTCTTGCGCGCCCAGTACGCGCCGGCCGCTTCTCCCTCGATCTCGGCGAACGGCAGCTGGGGCAGGTGCGGATCCGCCGCGCCGGGATCGGATGGGTCCTCAACCGTGAGGAGCACCTCGTCACTGGCCTGCGCGGCACGCCGTTGCGACCGTCCCAGCGCCCGCAGGCTCGGTGCGTACACGATCAGCGTGTCATCCATCGCGTACCGGCGGCCGGTGGGCCTGGATGGGTCCGGCCGCCAGGCCGCGTGCAGCGGGAGCACGCACAAAGGACCGCACGGGACGAGCGCGATCCGCGGCTGATCGCCGAGTTCCGCGAGCACAGGCCCCATCGCGCTGTTCCAGAGCCACTCGCCTGCCCAGTCCAGCATCCGCTCCCAGGTGTCACGGTCGGTGCCCCGCTCCTCTTTGGCGCGCAAGAGCCGCTCCGACCAGCCGAGCATGGGATCCGCGGCCAGATCGGGCAGCGGCAGGTAGGTCGCCCGGCCCTCACGGGCGATCACGGCGAAGCCCGACTGTTCACACGTCGCTAAGAAGACTGTGGGCGTGTCCCTGCAGGCGGCGAGCAACTCGTCGAGTTCGGGCAACTGCGGATCGGTCAGCACCGTGCGCCACTCCTCCAGGGTGAGCAGCGCCTTCTCCGGCCGTCCCGCCTCAGCCCACGCATAGGCAGCCTTCGACGCCAGTCGTACGTCCAGGCCGAGCATCCGCCGCCGATGGGCTGGATCGCCCTGGGCCTCCAGCAGCCTTCGCATCAGGGACAGTTTCACGGTGAAGGCCTCGGCGGCCTCGCGCCACGAGCGGCGTTCGAGGGACCAGTCGCCGAGTTCGTCGGCCGCCCTGATGCTGGCGGCGGGATTGCCGGAGAGCGCAGCCTCCGTCGCTGACCGAAGCGCGGTCATCCCCTCGTCGAGGTCTTCACGGCTTCCAAAGACGGCATGGCGTTCCCGCAGGGCGCGGCCCAGATTCTGAAGTGCCGCGCCACGCTCGATGAGATCGTCCTGCGCGTCGGTCACGCCCGTGCGCGCCAGTTCGACGGCACGCTGGAGCACGGCTTTGTCCCGCGTCGCCCGGTACAGGTCGAGGCAGGCCTCGGTGAGACGGTGCCGCAGGATGGCTTGGCCGTGTGCGTCCTTGCGTCCCGTGAGGCCGAGCGCCTGCTCGAAGAGTCCGACTGCCTCGGTCAGCAGGCGGGGGTCCTGGCGGAAATGGTGCTGGACGACGAGGGCTTCGCCGAGCTGCTTCCTCGCCTCGATGCGATCGTCTCTCGTTCGAGCTGTCGCCATCGCCTGACGGCCGGCGGCGAGCCCTCGGGCGAGATGATGGCTCTCTTCGGTGCGGGTGACGAGGGCGGACCAGACCTTGCATTGCATGGCCAGGACCGCGGACCTGCCCTTGCCGATCGCGGGGTCGGCGAGGGCGAGGGCGAGGATCTCCGCCGCGCGCTCCAAGTCGTCGACGGGTCCGCCACGGCCCTGACGGATGAAGAGGATGGCGGCCAGGTTGATCGCGTAGTCGGCGACGCGCGGTGACCCGCGGGACAACTCGAATGCGCGGTGGTAGGCCGGGAGTGCGGTGCCGAGGTCGCCGTCGCCGGAGTGGGCCATCGCGAGATTCAGCCAGGCGGCAGGGGAACGCGGATACATGGTGGTCATCTCGTCGGCTGGTTGTATCGAGGCTCCCTTGGCGACCAGGACCTCGAGGAGTCGGTCCACCTTGGCCGCACGCCGCTCGGCGCGGCTACGCCTGTTCCAGATCATGGCCGCTCCGCATCGCGGAGCGCGGCTTCGTAGACCATCGCGTCCTGCGAGCCCGCAAGTGCCCCATCGCGCGCCGCGCGAAGTGCGGCGATGGCCCGTGCCCGGTCGACCGGATCGCTTGTGGCCTCCGCCAACGACAGCAGCGAACGGCCGAGTTCGTACAGCGCCTCGCACCGGGCCGGTGAACCTTCTCCGGCGTGATCGCGGGCGCTTTCAAACAGCTCGACCGCCGTGGCGAGCACGTCGAGATCGCGGGTGGATTCGTAGGCGTGTTTGTGCGCCAGGCCGGCGTTGTGGCGCAGCCACCGGACACGGCCATGGGTGGCGTCCGGTTCCATGAGCCGCTGATCTGCGAGGACGTCCCGCCACGCGGCCAGGGCCGCCGCTATGTCGGCCTGGCTGCCCGTGGCCATCGATCTGCGCAGCAGGCCCTCGGCCAGCTCCATTCGGTCCCACGATTCGCGCAGCGCGCGTTCCAGGACCGCCGGTCCGACACCGAGTTCGCGACAATGCCTCAGGAACTTGATCTGGTCGAGGAAGAAGTCCAGACCTTCGCGGTCGAGCGTCGGGGCGAGGACGGAGATGACCGCGCTCGCCACCTGTTCACCGATATCGGTGAGCAGTTCGGGGAAGTCGCTCAGCGCGTCGGCCTCGTCCGCACGGGTCTCGGGGGTGAGGAACCGGGAGACGCCCGCCAGGAGTCGTTCGGCGTGTCTGACGTTCTTCGCCGGAATCTCGTAGGCGCCGATCACCAGGTGTACCGAACGGCCGTCGATCCGCACGATCGGTGCGTGGGCATCCGTCATGTCAGCCGCCTTTCACCTGACGGATCTCCCGGGGAGGCTCGGTGCAAGGCATCCCCGGCCTGCGGTGGTATGCCTCGCCAGAGGTACGCGGTCAGATCTCTACCGCGTTCGGTCTCCTCGGTGGGGTCGGCGGGTGGAGGGAGGTGCGCGGCCTCGTAGAGTCGGTGCCGGTTCAGCGTGAAGGCCGCCTCGACCAGCGTCCCGTACAACCCCGCCGAGGGGAGGAGCGAGAGGCGGTAGACCAGAACGCTCGCCGTGATCGCGGCCGGAAGCGCCCACCACGCCCAGAACGTCCAGAGAACGAAGATGATGCTCCACAACCATGCCCGGGCGGCCGTGTTGAGCCGGCTTCGCGCCGCCACGACTTCTGCCTTCGTGGGCTCGTCAAGGAGCAGCCAGAGATAGGGCCAGCACACGGCCACGTCGAGGCCGAACCGGTCGCGCGGGCGGCTCTCCACGGCACGCAGCAGGTTACCCAGCCGTGTCGGCATCACGAGATCGAGGTCGACCGGGATGGTCCTCAGGGTGAGCTGGGCGCGTACGAGAGGCCGCTGGACCCTGGCCGTCCCCTCCTGCGCCTGGTAGGCACGCCAGGCGGCGCGGGCGTCCGTCGCGAGCGCCCGAAGGCCGACCGGGGCGGGAGAGGGCGCGGCTGACGGTGACGCGGTCCGCAGGGCCTCGGCTGCCGCGGCCTGGGCGGCGCGCTGGGCTCGGAGCCGCCGGTAGAAGTGCCAGGGCACGAAGAGACGGTGGAACGGCCGGGGCCAGTACCCCTCCAGCGTTCGGAGGATGGACGGGGTGATCCGCTCCGCGAAGGCCGCTGAAAGGGTGACGACCAACAGTGCGCCGAGAAGCAGCGCCAGCTGCTGGGTGACCGGCAGCCGTGTTGCCTGCCGTCCGAGTTCGTCGAGCCTGGCCGTAAAGCCCCTGGGAGACCCCCAGATCCAGGCAGCGAGGCCGCCGAGCCAGAACCCGAGGGCGGGCGTCAGCAGGCGCGCCATCCACTGCTCGGTCGCCTTGCCGGCGAAGGTCTCCCAGAACTTCCCGATCACGCGGTTTCCTGCGCCTCGTACGGGACGCCGTCGTCCGGGCAGACGGGAATCTCGTCGCGCAGGTCGAACCGGAACCACGGTGGCCGATCGCAGCGTGGGCAGCCGTACCGTACGACCCGGATGCGCTGCGGATCCCCGAGCAGATCCTCGAACGCTCGCTCGCGCCGAGGCACGGTGAGCAGGTCGTTGGCCCACCGCCGGGTGGGCTCATGCGCGGCGAGCAGACCGATGACCTTGACCTTCACCGCTTCGCCCCGCGAGCCTTGATCGATCAGGGCGGCGAGTTCCCGGGTGATGTCCGGCGCCAGGCTCCCGAGGAGCTCCGGCAGGTGAGGTCGGATCGCCCGGGCCACGTCAAGAACCTCAGCCTCAGTGAATGCCACGTCTCCCCGCCTTGGAAGCAGCACACCACGACCAGCCGCCGATCGCGGGCATATAGTCTTGCATCCTGGTCTGAGGCAGGTGGCATTTTCGCGAGATCGGTCACGCAGCATCACGACCTGCCGGGCAGCAAGGCACGTCGGCCGCACCTGGCGCTCGGCATTACGGGGTGGATCGTGGATGCCCGGTTCAGCCGGGGGCGAGTGACGACATCCAGCGAGCTGGCCCGGCCATCCTCGTACGCCTCATCGCGGCATAGCGGTTCTCGAGAGGGTGCGGCAGCGGGAGGGGGCCAGCCGGCTCGTCAGCCGAGGCCGGTACATGCGCGGAGGGCCGGGTAGGCGGGCCGAAGCCGTTGGCGACGGCCACCTCGGCGAAGCCGCTTCAGCCCTCGGCGCCATCGCACAGTTCAGGCTGGTTCAGGTCACTGGAGAGCAGCATCTTCAAGGCCTCCTGGTGAGTGTCAGCACCGGCTGTGCGCCGCCTACTTCTTCGCGGCCTTGGCCGCCTCGTCCGCGGCGGTGGCCGTCGCACGCTCGCCGTCCTGGACCTGCTGCAGCCGCTTCAGCGTGGCGGCGATCATGTCATGGGCGCCTGTGGTGTCGCCTCGGGTGTGTTGGACTTCCACCTTGATGGCAACGCTGCCGGATCGGCTGAGCGCGTAGACGGTGCCCTGGGCATCGGGGTCGACGAGAAAGACCGATTCCTCACCCACGGTGTCCTTGCTGTCCTGCTCCTGGAGGTTCTTGTCCTGCCAGGCCGCATAGGCGCTTTTCGCGTTGTCGGGCCCGTCGAACAGACAGATCGTGGCATACGCCATGTCGTCGGTGGAGCCGTTGTGGAGGTACGAGGCCCTGCCCGCACGCACCCAGCCCTTGGGCGCCGGGCTGTCCACCAGCGCGCAGCTATCAGGAGCCTTCACAACGCCCTTGTTCCTGTAGGGCTCCCACTCACTGATCACCTCACCGGCTCCGGGGAGTGCCTGCGTGATCTGCCCCTGGGAGAGTTGCTGGGTTATGGGCTTACCCGCCCCCTCTCCTGATGCCTCTGAGGAACACCCGGTGAGGGCCGCAAGGCCGGCGAGAGCAGCAAGGGAAGTAGCGATGGTGCGTGTGCGAGGCATGGACATACTCTAAGCAACACCCCCGGCCCGGTAGGTGCGGGCTGGTTAGGCCGTGCCGTCGCCCACCGGTAGGTCGGTAGCAAGATGTGCGTTGCCGGAGCCGATGCTCGACACGCCCGTGGACCGGCTGCCTGTCTTCGACGGACAGAGCGCGGATGAGTTGAAATGGGACGTCGTCTCCCGCCGAGGCGCCGCTATGGCCCGAGCGTTCCCAGACATCGTGACGGCCAGGGAACAGGATCTGCCAGGTGACTGCATGCCGGCCGGCGTTATGTAACCTGGCCCGGCACACCAGGCCCCGGATGTCTCAGGCGGCGCTCGGACGCGATGCGTTCGCCACCGATGGTCCGGGAGCGGAAGGAATAGTAGGGCGCCGCGTTCGTCTGCGCGGTACAGATAACCTGCGCGAATGAAGCGGATTGAGCGGGCCGCCGGCGTGATCGTCGGCTCAGCAGTGGGTGACGCGCTGGGCGGCCCCTTCGAGTTCGGTCTCCCGGGAGCGTTCTCCGCGCGGTTTCCCACGCCTGGTGCCGGTGGCGAGATGTGCGGAGGCGGTGGCTGGGACCCCGGCGAGGCGACCGACGACACGCAGATGGCCGTCCTGGTCGCGGAGTCGCTGCTGGAGCGCGGTGGACTGGATTTGCCGGACGTCTTCGCCCGCTTTCAGCGGTGGGCAGCCTCAGAACCGAAGGACATCGGCTTGCAGACCGAAGATGTCCTGACCAATGGCATGCCCTGGGACCGCGCCGCCGCGGTCCATTTCCAGGTCAACCAGCGAGCAGCGGGAAACGGCTCCTTGATGCGGGCATCGACCTCCGCGGTCCACTTCGCTGCCGCCGGCCAAGAGGCCACCATGGATGCGGCCCGCCGGATCGCCGCCCTGACCCACGGTGACCGCGCGGCTTGGGAAGGCACCGCAATCTTCCACGAACTCATCCGCGTCACGTTCGAGAACACCGACCCCCTCACCGCACTCCCGGACATCCTGGCTCGTGTCCACCCCGACCACCGCGACCGTTACACCACTGTCCTCGCGCCTGACTGGCACCCCGACCAGGCGACCGAGTTCAACGGCGCCGTCTGGCCCTGCCTGGGCTCCGCTGTCTGGGCCTTGCGCACCACCACCAGCTTCGAAGACGCGATACGCGCGGCAATCGACCTCGGTGGTGACACGGACACCGTCGCCGCAGTGACCGGAGGCCTCGCGGGGGCCTACTACGGGCTGGATGCCATCCCTGCCCGCTGGACCCGGCCGCTCCACGTCCCCCTCCCAGGCTTCCACGGACGGGTACTGCGCCTAGCAGATCTGCTCCACCTTGCACACCGCCTCGGAGGCTGAACCAGGTACCTCGCTGGCCGGCACTGGAGGCCGGGCGCTGGAACTCGCGGTCGGGACCGGCCGCATCGCTCTTCCCCTTGCGGGCCTCGGTATCCCAGTCGCCGACATCGCCGTCTCCCCAGTCATGCTCGACGAACTGCACCGCCACCGCGGCGACCGGGCCATCACATCGAGGCGACCATGCCGCGCGCCCCCGGGCCTCCTCGCCGGTACGCCAGCAACGCGCCATCCGTGACCTGGCCGACGACCACCTGAGCCTGTCCGCGACCACCCACGACCCCTTCGCCCAGACCATCCGGCCGGGCCCGAGCGCAGATGTGCGTGAATCTCGGGGCCACTGCGACAGTTGGTCAGGTGAAGTCGGTTTCCGGTAGGGCAGTCGTCGTCCTGGTCGTTCTCGTCGTTCGTACGGGTCGACGCAGCGCGCAGACCGCTCCTGCGCTGGTGCGGCGCTGCAGCGTCGCTCGGTTGCGGCCGCCCGTTCCCGGACGAGGCGTCGCCCACCGCTTCGCAGACCTCCGCCGCGCCCCGTGCACTCCGGCACCCGCTCGCTCGGCTGAAGCTCCACTCGGAGCACCGGAGAAGAGACGCGATCTCCGCGATGACTCGAAAGCAAACGATGCCCCTCCGCGGCCATTGTTCATGTGTGCCCGGGGAGCCCCGTACGGGTGAGGAAGGTCTCCTTCCTCCTTGGGGGGCGCAAGAAGGGGGAAGGGTCTGACGATGCGGGTCAAGTCACGCCGGGGGTGGGGGATTTGCCGAGTTCGGGTGATGCGGACGGGCACATGGCCGCAAGGGGTGAGTGGCCGGCTGGAGCGGTGGCCGTCGTGGGTGTGGCGTGCCGGCTGCCTGGCGAGATCGATTCCCTGGACGGACTGTGGGCGGCATTGGAAGAAGGCCGCGATCTGGTCGGGGAAGTGCCCGAAGGGCGGTTCGAAGTCGCCCGGTGGTGCAGGCCCGGGCACCCGGCACCGGGCAAGTCGTACTCGGCGAGCGGCGGATTCCTGAAGGACGTCGCGGGCTTCGACGCGGACTTCTTCGGGATCGCTCCGGTGGAGGCGTCCCGGGTGGATCCGCAGCAGCGTCTGCTGCTCGAGTGCGCGGTGGAGGCGTTCGACGACGCCGGCATCGACCCGGCCGGGCTGGCGGGCAGCGACACCGCGGTGGTGATGGGGGTGTCGTCCCGGGACTACGCGGACCTGCTGCAGCGGCGCACCAGAATGTCCAATGCTTATTCGATGAGCGGCTCGGCGTCCTGCAACACGGCCAACCGCCTCTCCTACGTCTTCGATCTGCGCGGGCCGTCGCTGGCGGTGGACACCGCGTGTTCGTCGGCGCTGGTGGCCGTGCACCAGGCGTGCGAGGCCCTGCGGTCCGGGCGCGCCGCGCTGGCCCTGGCCGGCGGGGCCAACGTGCTGATCAACCCTGCCGGATTCGTGGGGTTCTCGCACGCGTCGATGCTCTCCCCCACGGGGCGGTGCCGGCCCTTCTCCGCCGCGGCGGACGGGTACGTACGGGCCGAGGGCGGCGGGGTGTTCGTCCTCAAGCCGCTTGAGGCGGCCCTGGCGGACGGTGACCGGGTGCACGCGGTGGTGCTGGCCTGCGGGGTCAACGCCGACGGTCGCACAGCCGGGCTGGCGCTACCCAGTGCGGGGGCCCAGGCCGCGCTGCTGGCAGACGTCCTCGGCGCCGCGGGTGCGGGGCCGGACGATGTGGTGTACGTGGAGGCCCACGGTACGGGTACCGCGGTGGGGGACCCGTTGGAGTGCGAGGCGTTGGGCCGGGCGCTGGGCCTACGGCGTCGTAGTGGGGCGTTGCCGGTGGGGTCGGTGAAGTCCAACCTGGGGCATCTTGAGGCGGCCTCGGGCGTAGCGGGACTCCTCAAGGCACTGCTGGTGCTGCGCGAGGGGCGTATCCCGGCGTCCTTGCACGCCGCTCCGCTCAACGACGCCATCGATTTCCCGGGGCTGGGCCTGGAGCCGGTGACGGTCATGCGGCCGTTGCCCGAGGTGGGCCGGGGCGTGGTGGGCGTCAATGCGTTCGGGTTCGGTGGGGCGAACGCGCACGTGGTGCTGGCGTCCGCCCCCGCGCCGGAGAAGGGTGCCGAGGAAACGGCTGTGGCGGGGCCGGGCGAGGGCCGGTTGCCGTTGCTGGTCTCGGCCCGTACGTCCGAGGCGTTGTCCGCTGCCGCCGATCGTTGGGCCCATCACCTGGAGCGGGAGGCGGCGGGGGATCGGAACCGGCTGGATTTCTACGATGTGGCGTTCACCGCCTGGCATCGTCGTGCCCGCTACGAGCGGCGTCTGGTGGTGCTGGCGGCGAATGCCGAGGAGGCTGCCGAGAGGCTGCGGACGGCGGCCGGGGGCGATGCCGCTCCGGGAACGGCCCGGGCGGCAGGGGTGCGCGGCGGCCGGGTGGGGTTCGTCTTCAGCGGCAACGGGTCCCAGTGGGCGGGCATGGGCGCTGCTCTATTGCGGGAGGACACCGCTTTCCGCCAGGAGGCCGCCGCGCTCGACGCCCTGCTGACGCCGCTCCTCGGTTGGTCGGTCGTGGAGGAGCTGGCCGCGCCGGCCGACGACGGGCGGTGGGAGCGGACCGAGATCGGGCAACCCCTGTTGTTCACACTACAGGCGGCGCTCGCGGCGGCGCTCGGTGCGCGCGGCATCGTGCCGGAGGCGGTGGCCGGGCACAGCGTGGGCGAGGTGGCGGCGGCCTACTGCTGCGGGGCGTTGGACCGGGAAGCCGCCTGCCGGGTGATCGCGGAGCGCAGCCGGGCCCAGGCCGTGACGGCGGGGTCCGGGCGGATGGCCGCAGTCGGGCTCGGGCTTGCCGACGCCGAGCGGCTGCTGGTGTCCCTCGGCGTGAGGGGACGCTTGGTGATCGCGGCCGTCAACGGTGCCCGCGACGTCACCGTGAGCGGCCAGGCAGCGGCGCTGGCTGAATTGGAGGCCGCGCTGGCCGACCGGGAGGCGTTCTTCAAGGATCTCGGGTTGGACTACGCCTTTCACAGCCCGGCCATGGAAGCCCTCAAGCTCCCGTTGCAGCGGGCTCTGACCGGCTTGCAGTCCCACGTCCCCGGGATCCCGATGTACTCCACGGTCACCGGTGGCCTCCTCGGCGGAGAAGCGCTCGACGGCCGGTACTGGTGGCGCAACGTGCGGGAACCGGTGCTGTTCCACGACGCGATGGAGGCGATGGCCGGCTCCGGTGGGTGCGATGTGCTCGTGGAGATCGGCCCGCACCCCGTCCTGAGTCCCTACCTGCGCCGTATCAACGGCGGGAGTGCGCGACCCATCGAGGTCGTACCCACCTTGTCCCGCGGCGAAGACGACCCGGCTGCGCCGGACACGGCCTTGGCGCACGTGCTGGCGGCGGGGGCCCGGATGGACGACGGCCGGGTCTTTCCGCGCCGGGGCCGGGTGGTCTCTCTGCCGGCGTACCCCTGGCAGCGTACGCGGCACTGGACAGGTAGCCCGGCATGGTGGCGGGAGGCGCCTGTCGAGGAGGGCGCGGCCGCCTCGGCGGAGCATCCGCTGCTGGGCGTCAGGCAGTCCTCGTCGGCCGCGGCGTGGCAGCAGGAACTCGACCCCGGGGTCGTGCCGTGGCTTGAGGACCATCGGGTCGGGGACGCGGTCGTCCTGCCGTTCGCCGCCTACACGGACATGGCTCTGGGTGCCGGCCGGCAAGTCTTCGGCGAGGGACCGGTGGAGATCATCGGGCTGTCGGTCGTGAAGGCTCTGACCGTGCCGGTGGACGATCCGACGATGAACCCGCGCCTGCACACGACGCTGGCCGGCGACGGTGCCTTCACCGTCGCCGGCCGCACCGCGGACCACGGGGACTGGACGGAACACGCCCGGGGCCGAGTGCGGCGGCTGCTGGCCGACCGGCCCCCCGCGCTGGATGTCGAGCAGATCCGCTCCCGCCTGACCGGCTCCCTCTCCGCGCCGGAGCACTACGAGCTGTGCGCGCGGGCCGGGCTGCGGTACGGGACGACGTTTCGCACGCTCACTCGCCTGTGGACAGGAGCGGGTGAGGTGCTGGCCGACTACGCCGCTGCCGGCGAGCTCGACCCACGGCACCCGGCGCATCCGGCTGTCCTGGACGGTGCTCTCCAGGCCCTGCTGCCGCTGCTCGCCACCGGGAACGACCGGCCGGTCCTCTACCTGCCCACCGGCCTGGGCGGCGTACGCAGCTGGCGGACCATGCCGGCCCAAGGGCTGATCCACCTCAAGTCCCGTTCGGTCAGCGCCCAGGAAGCCGAGTGGGACGTGACCGTCGCCGGGCCCGACGGGGCAGTCGCCCTGGAGCTGTCGGCGTGCCGCGCCCGGCGGTTCGAGGGTGTCGGCTCGCCCGAACCGACCGTCCTGACCGAGGTGCTGCGCGTCGCCCCCCGGCCCGGGCCGTTAGCCGATCCGGCGCCCTTGCCCGGCCCGGACGAGGTCCTCGCTGCCTGCCGGACCGTCTTGGGGGGCCTTGAGGCGGAGCAGCCCGCCCATCTCTACGCCACGTTGAAAACCCGGCTTTCGGAGCTGATTGCGCACTTCGTCACCGCTGCCCTGCAGCAGATCGTGCCCGGCGCGACCTCCTTCTGCCCGGACGATCTGATCGTCGCCGGTGTGTCACCACGACATCGCCGGCTCCTGGAATCCCTCATGGACCTGTCGGTGCAATGCGGGATGCTGACCGAGCACGGAAAGGGCCGGTGGCAGCCGACGGCCCGCCCCACGCCCGAGTCGCTGTTCGCCGCTCTGCTGCGCGACCACCCGGGCGGATCGATGGTTGCCCTCATCTACGGGATCTGCGGCCGGGAGCTGCCGAAGGTACTGCGCGCGGAGTCGGACCCGTTGGAGCTGCTGTTCTCCGAGCCCGATGCTCTGGCGACCCGCTTCTACGACCACTCATGGATCACACGCCGCCAGAACAGACTGGCTCGGTTCGCGCTGCGCACCATGGTGGCCCACTGGCCGGCCGAGCGACCACTGCGGATTCTGGAAGTCGGCGCCGGCACGGGCGGCACCACCGCGGACCTGCTCCCCGAACTGCCTCCTGAGGGCACCCGCTACACCTACACCGACGTCTCTGCCTCCTTCTTCGTCCAGGCGCGCTCCCGCTTCGCCGCCTACGACTTCGTCGACTACCAGGTCCTCGACCTTGACAGCGACCCGGCGGAACAAGGCTTCAGCCCCGGCTCCTTCGACCTCGTCATCGCCGCCAACGCCCTGCACACCGCCCGCGACCTGAAGGCTGCCCTGCGCCGCATCCGCGGCCTGCTGGCCGACGGAGGACAACTGCTCGCGGCGGAGACGCACACCCACGACATGCTGGTGCCGGTCTTCGGCCTCCTGGACTCCTACTGGGGGTCCACCGACACCGGACTACGCCCGCACGGCCCCCTGCTGCCCCGCCACACGTGGCCCGATGTCCTCCGGGATTGCGGCTTCACCAGTGTGGCGCACACCGGTGACGTCACCGAACCCGCCGGCAGCGACTACTCGGTCCTCCTGGCCGCGCGCGCTCCGCACCCGGCGGACCGCCGGCCGGTCACCACGGCCGAAGGCCGGTCCGACGCCGCTCCGAGGAGGTGGGCGGTGGCCTGCGTGGACCTCCACAGCGGCCCCGACGCCCAGCGAGCCGTCACCGAGGTGCTGTGCGCTCAGGACGACGACCCGGTCAGTGCCGTCCTCACCCCTCACGAGGCCGGCGGGTGGGCCGAGTTCCTGGCAGACCGCGAAGGCCCGGCCGGCATCGTCCTGATGTCGACACAGGCCTCTGCCACCACGCCCGCGGAGACCACAAAACGCGCCGTACACGCTCTCGCGGTACTGCGCGCCCTGGCCACCGCCCGGCAGCAGGCGCCCACCCGGGCCCGGACGATGGTCTGGCTGGTCACCCTCTCCCCGGACGGGGTCACGTACTGCCCGCCGGCGACCTCCGGCCCCGCAGCGGCCCTCTGGGGCGCAGCGCGCACCTTGGCCAACGAACATCCTTCTCTCACGGTCCGCAGGGTCGCCCTCACAGGGGCGGTGGCACCTGACGCGCACGGCGCGGGCGACTTCGCCCGACGCCTGTGGGCGGAGCTGAGGTCGCCCTCGGAAGAGGACGAGGTGCTGCTCACGCCCCAGGGCCGGTTCGTCACACGAGTCGTTCCCGCGGGTCCCCCGCCCTCGCCGAACGGGGCCGCGCCCGCCTGGACCCTGGCAGTCGAGCGTCCCGGCCGGCAATATCGGCTCGCATGGAAAACCACCACCATTCCCGAGCCCCGGCCGGGCGAAGCCGTCGTGGCAGTCGCCGCCGCGGCCCTGAACTACCGCGACATCACCACCGTCACCGGACTCATCCCGGCTCTTCCTCTGGACCGGCGTCCGGATACCGTCCCGCTCGGCATGGAGTGCGCGGGCGTCGTCTGCGCCGTGGGGTCCGGCGTCACCGGGCTGTCCGTCGGTGATCGCGTGGCCGGTCCGGCCGACGGTTGTTTCGGCACCCACGCCCTGGCGAATGCCAGCATGCTCATGCCCGTACCTGAAGGAATGACGCCGGCCGAAGCCGCCACCATGCCCGTGGCGTTCCTGACGGTGTACCACAGCCTGCATCACCTGGCCCGCCTGGCAGAGGGCGAGACGCTCCTCGTCCACGGCGCGGCCGGTGGCGTGGGCCTGGCCGCACTTCAGCACGCCCGGCACGTCGGCGCCCGCCTCATCGCCACCGCAGGCAGCCCGGCCAAACGCCACCTGCTGCGCCTCCTCGGCGCCGACCACGTGCTGGATTCCCGCAGCCCGCACTTCGCCGACCACGTCAAGGAGCTGACCGGCGGCCAGGGAGTGGACGTGGTCCTCAACTCCCTGGCCGGAGAGTCGCTGACACGCAGCTGGTACCTGCTCAAACCCGGGGGCAGATTCGTGAAGTTGGGCAAGCGCGACATCCTGGCCGACAACGCGCTGCCGATGGGTCCCTTCCTGGCCAATACCGCCTTCTTCGGCGTCGACCTGGGCCCTCCTCTCATCGCCGGGACCTCTCTGGCCAGGTCCCACCTGACGGCACTGCGCACAGCGGTGGAGAGCGGGATATACCGTCCACTCCCCCATCGCACCATCCCCGCCACCCGGATCCAGCAGGCGTTCACCCTCCTGCAGCACTCGCGGCACTTCGGCAAGGTTGTCGTGACCTTCGACGAGCCGGTCTCCGTCCGAGGGACGCAAGCCCCGATTCCGCTGGACGAAAACGGCACCTATCTGATCACCGGTGGCCTCAGCGGTCTGGGGGCGGCCACCGCCCGCCACCTCGCCGGACGCGGGGCGCGCCACCTGACCCTCCTAGGCCGGCGCGGCACCGACACCCCCGAGGCGCCCGCCCTCGTCGCCGACCTCCAAGCGCGCGGCGTGCGAGTGGAGGCACACGCCGTCGACGCCACCGACTTCGACGCGCTACGCCGGGTACTGGCGGGCCTCGACGCCGACGGCCGGCGCTTGGCCGGCGTCGTCCACGCCGCGATGGTCCTCGACGACGCGCCCTTGACCGAACTCACCGACGCCCGCCTGCACGACGTCCTCGCCCCGAAAGTCACGGCCGCACACTGCCTCGACGACCTCACACGCAACCGCGACGTGGACTTCTTCATCGTCTACAGCTCCCTGGCAGCGCTCGTCGGCAACCTCCGCCAATCCGCCTATGTAGCCGCCAACACCGCCATGGAAGCCCTGGCGCGCGACCGCCACCGCGCCGGCCTGCCCGCGCTGGCCGTCCAGTGGGGCGCCATCAACGACACCGGATACGTCCACCGCACCGGCCTGACCTCCGAACTTGCGGCCATCGGGCTGACCGGTATGCCCGCCGACGAAGCACTGGCCGCCCTCGACCGGCTCCTGACACGACCCGACATCGTCGTGGCCTCCATCGCTCTCGCCGACTGGCGCCGCCTGAGCCGTTTCCTGCCCGCCTTGGCAGCTCCGCGAACAGCCGGGTTGCTCCCGGACACCGACGAGACGGACGCGGACGAAGCCCTGCGCGAGGCCTTGGCCCAAGCCGACGGGGAGCAAGCCCTCGTCCTGATGGAAGAAACCCTGATCGGCCTTCTCGCGCAGGTCCTGCAAGCATCCCCCGAACACATCGACCGAACTCGCCGGTTGGACCAACTCGGGGTGGACTCGCTGATGGGCATCGAACTCGCCCACCGGCTCAGCCGGAAACTCGGCCACGAGGTACCCGTCATGGAACTGGCCACGGCCACCGACTTCACCAGCATCGCCCATCGCCTTCTCATCCGCCTGGGCCACCGTCCCCCGACGGAGTGACGTCAACGACCAGCCCGCGACATCCACTCCCCTCAGCACGACAGAACGCGAGGAAACCAACCATGCGATCGAAGATGAAGAGGGCCCGGCCTGTCATCACGTTACGGCCTCCCCGCACCCCCGCGAATCTCCCGCCGACGGCTCCCATCCGATGACCGGACACCGCGCCCGCCTGGTGGGAGCCGCCGTTCACCTGCCCCCGCGGTGGAGGTCCTCCGCCGAGACCGAACGCAAGATCTCCTACCGCCTCGACCCGGCAGACGTACCCGACCCCGGCTTCCTCCTCGAAACGACCGGCGTCCACGGCGTCCACGTCATGGAGGACGACCAGAACGCCTCCGACCTCGCCGCGCTCGCCGCACACCAGGCCCTGGCCGACGCCGCGCTCACGCCGGCCGACATCGACCTGATGATCTTCGCCGCAGCCGGCCAGGACGTCGCCGAGCCCGCCACCGCCCACATCGTCGCCGCGGCCATGGGCCTGACCTGTCCTGTCCTGTGTTCGATATCAAAAACGCCTGCAACAGCGTCCTGAACGCCATCGAAGCAGCCACCGCACTCATCACCGCCGGCATGTACCGCACCATCCTGATCACCTGCGGCGAGTGCAGTTCCCGCGTCGTGCGCTGGACCATTCCCACACGGCGTCACCTCACCCGCTCGCTGGCGGGCTTCACCTTCTCCGACGCGGGCGCCGCCCTCATCCTGACCGCAAGCACCGACGGCCCGGACGATCCCGGCGTGCTTCACACCGCGTTCTGGGCGGACTCCGCCCAATGGCCCTTGGCAACCGTGGGCGGCGGCTCCCGCTGGCCACGCGAAGACTCCTCATTGGACGACGACGAACGCTACGCACAAATCGACGGCGCCGCGCTCTTCGCCGCATCACGACGCCTGGCCGAGTCAGCCATCGATCCGCTGCCCCTGACGCCCGAGTACGGTCGTCTGCCGACGGAAGAAGGCTGGCGTTCCTTCGCCCTGGTCGGGCTGCATCAGATCAACGCCTTCTACCACCGAGCCGCCATCGCGGCCTTCGGCATCCCGCCGGAGCTGACCATCGCGACAGTGGCCGAACACGGCAATCTCGGTGCCGCCACCCTTCCCTTGCAACTCGTGCGCGGCCGCGCCCGTGGCCTGGTTCGCCCCGGAGACCTGGTCGCCCTGATCGGTATGGGCAGCGGCTTGAGCCTCGGCATCGTCGTCCTGAAACTGTGACACCCCGCGGCAGCCTCGCCTTCGCCGCCACGCCCGTGACCCTCGCGGCCGGGCGCTCGGCCCGAGCAAAGGGGGCGGTCAGGCCGCTGTGTTCCGCCAGGTGTCCAGGACGGCTTGGACGGCGTTGGAGACCTTTCCCTGCTGATCGTCATCGGCTCACTGGTGGGCGTCGTGCTCGCTGAGCCGGACCGTCGGCCCGGTGATGGTGGCGGTCGACTGCCTCACCCTGGGACAGCGCCGTGCCTTCCGCCACGTCTCACCCGTGTCTTCGCCCCCGGCCTCCGTACGGGCCTTCACACAAGCGCATCCGGTCTGCGTCGGGCGTCCACCGCCGCCCACGACTGTGCCGCACAAGCGGCACGGCGGCTTCCTTAAAGCCTCCAGAAAACCTTGAGAAGGCCCTTCTCGGCCTTTCGCGGCCGAAAATACTCTTCATAAAACCTTTACATAGGCCATTGAATGCCCGTGACCAATACTGATCCCTCATCAGCGCATCAGTGCACTCTTCACACTTGGGAGACACTCCATGAGACGACTCCGCACCGCGGGTCTGGCACTTCTCGGCGCGACACTCGTCGCCTCCGTCACGGCGAGCCCGGCCCAGGCATCGCCGGGCGAGACCCGCACGGTGTGCGCCGACTCGATGACCCCGGACGGCTGGGTCGACGTGAACTGGGGCACCAGCGCCTCGTGCCGCGTGATGAGCGGCTCGAACATCAAGATGATCAAGCAGCTCGACGGCCTCCCCGTCGGCACCCAGGTCAACGCCTGCGCCAGCGCACAACCGCCGAAGGGCTGGACCAAGATCCAGACCTACTACAGCGGCGGCTGCGTGGTCTTCGTCAACTCCTCCTTCACCCCGAACGCCTGGCTGCTGCAGAAGACCTCCTGACCGGAAGGCGGCGAAGGCGTGACAGCCGGCCAAGCGGCCGTCACCGACGAGCTCACCCGGTCCGGAGGCGTGCGACCTCGGCGTACGAGACGGAACGAATACGGGGCACGCAGCACATCCACTGGCGACGCACCGGCGGGCACAGCACCCTCACCGGCCCGTGACACGCCCACGAACAACGACAGCCGGGCCCCCAGGTGTGCAGAGCAACACCAACCGCCGGGTGCTCCCGCGTCGACTGGGCCGCCAGCCGCGATAGCCCCGGCGCCGTCGAGTTGCACCAAGCCCTCGGCGCTGAGCTCCAGCCGGTAAAGCCTTCTTCCGGATTGAGCAGACCCCCTGAGGCCGCCGGGTAGACGGTTGCGGCCCGCCTCCAAAAGAGGCAGGCCGCAACTGCCCCTATGGACCGGACCACGACGTCAGGCGATACAGCCGGCCCGATGCCCAGCAACACCTCCAGCCGCACCGCGGCACCCGGTCGCGCACACCACGGTCATGCCGGCCCGGGCCCGCTTGGAGCAACGCAGGCACAGGCCCCTGGCGACCACGGGCCGCCGACAAGCCGTACAGGCCGGGCAGTTCTTGGGGAGTTCACCACCCCTGGCTCCTCTCCTTCGTGACCAGCGGGCGGGCGGGCCCAGCCTAGAACCCGCGCGCCCAGCTGAGCCTCACGGTCGGCGGCGCCGGTGACGCAGCCATCTGTAAGCGTGGTTCGTGACACTCCCGCCTGGACTGCGACATGCGCGATGGGACGGCTCTCGATGCGCGGCGAATGTTCGACGATGGGACCTTGTCTGAGGGACCCGCAACCATGATCTCTTTAGGGTGGTCATGATCACTCCTGCGGGTGACCAGGTGCCATGGCACCTGGATGGTGCGGTTCTCATGATCCCATGAACCTCTCAGTCTCCGCCGGGGCAGCTTCCCTCAGCGGTAGTCGGGGCCTGCCCCCGGATCTGCCCGTCCACCGTGCCTTTGCCGCTGTTGCCCGGCAGTTCCCGGCAGCAGCGGCCGTCGTGGAAGAGTCGGGTGACACCTGGTCCTACCGCGAACTGTCCTGTTGGGCTGCGGTGCTGGCCGACGGGCTGCGCTCCCGGGGGGCCGGTCCCGGTGCGACCGTCGCGCTGAGGCTGCCCCGTTCGGCTCGGCTGATCGCCTCACTGCTCGCGGTCCTCGACACCGGGGCCGCCGCTGTCGTGCTCGATCCGCGGCTGCCCCAAGAGCGCCTCGCCGCCGTCGAGGCAGACGCCCGGTGTGCCGCGGTGCTGACCCCGGCTGTCGTGCCTGCCATGGCGAAAGGCGCTCCGCCGGCCGATGGCCTGCCTGTCTCCGGCCTCAGCGGTGAACTCGACCGGACTGCCTTCGTGTTCTACACCTCCGGTTCCACCGGGCGCCCCAAGGGCGTGCAGATCACGCACCGGAATCTGGGGCACTTCGCCGCTGCCCCGCACTGGGACGGCCCGGGGCACCGGGTCACCGCACTGGTCTCGGCGCTCGGCTTCGACGCGCTCTCCCACGACCTGTGGCTGCCCCTGACCCGCGGGGGCACGGTCGTCGTGCCGGCCGACGACCGGATCGATGCCCACCGCCTCGCAGCGCTGGTCCGCGCGCACAGGGTCACCGGGGTGTTTCTGACCACGGCGTGGTTCAACCAGATCGCGGCGGACGAACCCGCAGCGCTCCGCGGGCTGCACACGGTGCTGACCGGGGGTGAGGCGTGTGATCCGCGCGCCTTCGCCCGCGTGCGCGAGGTCTGTCCCGAGCTGACGCTCGGCCACGTGTACGGGCCGACGGAGTGCACCACGTTCACGACGCTGCACACGCTGGCGGCCGGGGAACCTGTCCCCTCCACCGCGGTGCCGATCGGCACCGGGCTGCCCGCGGTCACGGTGCGCTTGCTCGGCCCGGACCTGACCGAGGTCGCGGAGGGGAAGCCGGGTGAGGTGTACGTCGCCGGCGAGCAGGTCGCCCATGGGTACCTGGGACTGCCAGGACGTACGGCGGAGCGATTCGTCGCCGACCCGCACGGCCGGGCCGGCTCGCGCATGTACCGCACCGGTGACCTGGCTGTGCGTGGCCCCGACGGAGCACTCACCTACCTCGCCCGCGATGACGACCAGGTGAAGATCCGCGGCCACCGCGTCGAGCCGGGCGAGGCCCGCGCCGCGCTGATCGCGCTGCCCGGCGTGACACAGGCGGCCGTCATCGCCCGCGACGGGAAACTCGTGGGCTACGCGGTCGGCGGTGAGGGCACCGCCCTCGACGGCGCGGCTCTGCGCGCCGAACTTGCCCGCATCCTGCCCGAATACCTCGTGCCCTCGGCGGTGGTCGTTCTCGACGCCCTTCCCCTCAGCGTCAACGGCAAGATCGACCGGGCCGCCCTTCCCGCCCCGCGTACGGCCCACGCCGGACAGGGGCTGCCGCGCAGCCCTGCCGAGAAGGCGCTGTGCTCCGCGTTCGCCGAAGTCCTCGGCACCCCCGAGGTCGGCACCGAGGATGACTTCTTCGCGCTCGGCGGCGACAGCATCACGGCGATGCGCCTGGTCAGCCGGGCCCGCCGCGAGGACGTCGCGATCACCTCGCAGGACGTCTTCACCCTGCGAACGCCAGGCGCACTCGCGGCAGCGGCGCACGCCTCGGTACCGAAGGCGGACCTGCTGCACCAGTCGGCCACCGGCCCGCTCCCCCTGCCGCCCATCGCACTGTGGCTGCGCGAACAGGGCTTCGGAACAGAGGAGTTCGTGCAGTCCGTCCTCGTGGAGACGCCGTCAGGAATGTGCCGCGACGCGCTCGTCGGCGCACTCCAGGTGATCCTGGACCGCCACGATGCGCTGCGCACCCGCCTGCCGGACCCGTCCCCCGACGCCGTCTGGCAGCCGGAGATCCTGGCGCCCGGGGAGATCGACGCGGCGGATCTGATCGACGTGCGGGAAACCGACGCCTGCCCCTCCGACGTGCGGGAGGCTGTGTCCTGCGCGATGACCCGCCTGGGCCTGCCCGCAGGCAAGGTGTTGCGGGCGGTGTGGTGGCCCCGGGCGCGGCGACTGCTGATCGCCGTGCACCACCTGGTCGTCGACGGCGTGTCCTGGCAGGTGCTCCTGCCGGATCTGGCCCGGGCCGTCGAGGACCCGCAGTCACTCGCCGCCTGGGGCGCGGCCGCCCCCTACCGGGGCTGGGTCAAGGCCCACAACGCCCGCGCCGAGAGCGCCGACGTCCTGGCCAGCCTGCCGCACTGGCGGGCGACGACCGCGCCGACCGGTCAGACGTGGCCCGCGTCCGGGCCGCTGGATCCAGCACTCGACACCATCGCCACTTCCCGGACCCTTCAGAGCACGCTGCCGGCCGACGTCGGGCGGGCCCTCCTGACGAGCGCTCCGGCCCGCCACGGCGCGACCACGCAGGAACTTCTGCTCACCGCGCTGACCATGGCCGCCGCCCGGTGCGGCTCGCTGCGCACCCTGGTTCTGGACACCGAGGGCCACGGCCGCGACGACCACGCCGCCGGGCTGGATGTGTCGGCCACCGTCGGCTGGTTCACCTGCATGTATCCACTGCGCCTGGCATGTCCCGCACCCGGCACCGACCCCGCCGACGCCGTGGTGGCGGTGCGCGAGCAGTGGCAGCGGCTGCCCGAGGACCGCTCCTCCTACGGACTGCTGCGACACCTGCACCCGCAGGCATCCGGCCTCCTCGCCGCCGCGCCCCCGCGCCCCGTGCTCTTCAACTACCTGGGGCGCTACGCCGTCCAGGGCCGCGACCCCTGGCCCTATGCCGCCGAGGCCCCCGTCCTGGGCATCCACCGGGCCGCGCGGCAACCACTGTCCCACCCGCTGGAGATCAACGCCGTCATCGACGAGCGCTCCGGTGAGCCCGTGCTCACCGCCGAGTGGCGCTGGGCGACACGGCTCGTGGACGCCGGCGACGTCGCCGCACTGGCGCATGAATGGACAGCGGCACTCGAAGAGTTGACGGCTTCCGGGGAAGCGCGGTGGCCCTGCTCCCCGCTCCAGGAAGGGCTGCTCTACCACGCCCACCGCGCACCCGAAGGCGCACCCGACCCCTACCACGTACAGACCGTCCTCGACCTCGCCGGAGACGTGGACGAGGATGCCCTGCGAGCGGCGCTCGCGGCGCTGACCGCCCAGCACCCCGCGCTGCGGGCGGGCTTCCGGTGGAGCTGTGGCGGGCAGGCCGTGCAGAGCGTGCCCGACACCGTCCAAGTGCCGCTGCGCGTCGTGGACGTGGCGGAGCCGCAACAGGCGGACGAGGAGGCACGCCGGGACCGGGACGAACCCTTCGAGCCGGCCCAGCCGCCACTGCTGCGGGCCGTACTGCTGCGCCTTGGTGAGGGGCGTTCCCGGCTGCTGCTGAGCTACCACCACATCCTCATGGACGGCTGGTCGATGCAGGTCGCGCTCGCCGACCTCGCCGACCTCTACGGCCAGGCCGCTGCCGGACGCACCCCGGTGCCCGCCACCCGCCCGTCCGCGCTCGCCTACCTCCGCCATGTCGCCTCCCAGGACACGGACGTGGCGGCCAAGGCGTGGCAGATCCTCCTGGACGGAGTCAGCGAACCGACTCTCCTCACCACCCCTGGCACCGTGGAAGTGGCCCGGCCGCAGACCGTGCTCCTCGACGTTCCCGCCGAGCACACCAGGGCACTGCGCGCAGAGGCCCGTGCACGCGCCCTGTCACTGAACACACTGGTCCTCGGTGCCTGGGGGCTGGTCCTCGCCCAGCTGACCGGACGCGACGACATCGTCTTCGGCACGGTCGCCGCCGACCGTCCGCCGCACCTGGACAACGTCGAGTCCATGGTCGGGCTGATGAATAACGCCGTGCCGGTACGCCTGGACATCAAAGCCGGGACGGACCGGGGTACGCTCCTGGCGGACCTCCAGGAGCAGCGGGCCTCGATGATGCCGCACCAGCATCTGGGGCTCGCCGAGATCACCAGGGCTGCCGGGCTGCGGGAGCTCTTCGACACCGTCGCGGTGCTGGAGCCGTACACGGACGCCTTCGCCGCCGAGTGGGGTGCCGGCGTGCGGGTCACGTCGAGCGAGGTCCGCAACGGTACGCACTACCCGCTGTGCCTGCTGGTGTCGATGGGGGACGGCATCCGGGTCCGGGTGCAGTACCGGCCGGGGCGGCTGACCGAGAGCGCGGCGCGCGAGATCGGCGAGCGGTTCCTTGAGGCGCTCGGTGCGCTCGCGGAGGATCTGGATGTCCCCGCGCGCCGGCCGGTCGCTGCGATGCTGCCTGCCGCACGGCAGCCCGTGTCGCAGACGACGGTCCCGGTTCCGGTGCTCGACCGCTTCGCCGCACAGGTGAAGGACTTTCCCGACCGGGTCGCCGTTGTCGACAGCCGCGGCCCGCTCACCTACTGGGGCCTTGACGCCGCGTCCGAATGCCTCGCCGCGGAACTGACCGCGCGCGGCGTGGGTGCCGAGCAGGTGGTGGCGCTGTGCCTGCGGCGCGGCCGGGACGCGATCACAGCCATGCTGGCCGTCCTGAAGGCCGGAGCCGCCTACCTGTGGCTCGACCCGCGCCACCCGGCGCAACGTGTGGCCGCACTCGCCGCCGAGGGCCGTCCACACCTGCTCGTACACCAGTCCGAGTTCGACGAGGCGCTGGCTCAGATTCCGGCCGGGGTGCCACGCCTGCTCCTCGACGCGCAGCACGTCCAGCCGAAGCCCGTTGAGGCAGTGCCCCGTCCGCCGCGCCATCCCGGGCACCCGGCGTACGTCGTGCACACCTCCGGGACACAGGGTGTGCCCAAGGCCGTGGTGATGCCGGGCGGGGCCCTCGACCGGCTCGTCGAGTGGCACGAGGAGCGGTTCCCCGCCGAACCCGGCGCGGTGACGGCCCAGTTCACATCCATGGCGTTCGACGTTGCCACGCAGGAGGTCCTCACCGCGCTGTGCACCGGCCGCACGCTGGCCGTGCCCGACGCCGACACACGCGCGGACGCCGCCGCCTGGACACAGTGGCTGCGCGAGCACCGGGTGACCGAACTGTTCGCCCCCACCCCTGTTCTCGCCGCGCTGTGCGAGTTCGCCGACGGGGAACGGGAGACGCTGCCGGATCTCAGGCACCTGGTGCAGGCGGGCGAAGCCCTCGTGGTCGGCCCACAACTGCGGGCCCTGTGCGCGCGGGGCGGCAAGCGCCTGCACAACCACTACGGCCCCGCCGAAACCCATGTGGTGACCGCGGGCGAGGTCACCGGGAAGCCGGACGCCTGGCCCGCCCGCCCCGGCATCGGCACACCGGTCCCCGGCTCGCGGGTCATGCTCCTGGACGCGGGCTTGCGCCCGGTCCCCGAGGGGCTCGCCGGTGAGCTGTACCTCGGCGGCGACCAGGTGGCCCGCGGCTACCTCGGCCGGCCCGGCCTCACTGCGGCCCGCTTCGTCGCCGACCCGTGGGGACCGCCCGGCGCCCGCATGTACCGCACCGGCGACCTGGCCCGTCAGCTTCCCGACGGCACGCTGGAGTTCGGCGGCCGCAATGACGACCAGGTCAAGATCAGGGGGCATCGCATCGAGCCGGACGAGGTCCGCGCCGCCCTCACCGCGCTCCCCGGCGTCGTCCAGGCAGCTGTACTGGCCCGCCCCGACGGCCGTGGCGGCAAGGAACTCACGGGCTACGCGGTCGGCACCGGCCTCGACGGCGCGGCCCTGCGGGACCGGCTCGCTGCGATCCTGCCGGACTTCATGCTCCCCGCCCGAATCCTGGTCCTGGACCGCATGCCGCTCACCGTCAACGGCAAGGTCGACCGCCGCGCCCTGCCCGAGCCCGCCCGCACCACCACCAAGGTCCGCGGCCCGCGCACGACCGCCGAGCGGATCGTGACCGACGCCTTCGCCGAGGTCCTCGGCCTCGACCAGGTCGGCATCGACGACAACTTCTTCCACCTCGGAGGCCATTCCCTCCTCGCGGCCCGCCTCCTGCACCGGCTGCGCGAACGCCTCGCCCCCGAAGCGACGCTCACCCAGGTCATGGAACGCGCCACCCCCGCAGCCCTGGCCGCGGCCCTCACCCCCAACGACTGACCCCGACGGAGTCCCCCTGATGAACCCCTTCGACGACCCCGACGCCACCTTCACCGTCCTCGTCAACGACGAGGACCAGTACAGCCTGTGGCCCGCCCACCTGGCCGCCCCCGACGGCTGGCGTACGGCGCACCCGCGTGCCGACCGCGCCACCTGCCTCGACTGGATCGAGACGCACTGGACCGATCAGCGCCCCGCCTCACTGCGCACCGAGGAGCCCGCACGATGACCGGACCCCTGCGCATCGCCGTCATCGCGGCCCTCCCGCAGACCGCGCCGCCCCTGGTGGAGGCGGTCCGCGCCCTGGGCCACCAGGTGCCGGTCGTGATCGGACTGCGGCGCCCGCTCGACTGGCCGGGCCACCTGCTCGGCGAACGGGACCTGCCGCCCGGCGTCGACCTGGCCCTGCCCGCCCACGTGGACGCGGTGGCAGGACTGCTGCACGCCTACGCCCCCGACGTAGCCGTCAGCTACGGCTATCCCCGCAAGCTCCCGGCAGCCGCAGTCACGGCACCTCGCCTCGGCACAGTGAACTGCCACCCGTCCCGCCTCCCCTCCTACCGCGGCCCCAACCCGGTCGGGTGGGCGGTACGCAACGGCGAACGCGAGATCGGCGTCACCTGGCACCGCATGGACGCGGACCTCGATACCGGACGGGTCCTCGCCCGCACAACCATCCCCCTCGACCCCGAAATGTGGTCGTTCACCGGCGTCAACGCCCGGGTTCTGGACGCGGCCTCAGCCCTGCTGCCCGGCGTCCTCGAACGCCTCGCCGCCGACGACCCCGGCGAGGAGCAGCCTGCGCGGGAGGGCAGCTGGGCCGGCTTCTTCGACGAGGACTACGCGACCGTGGACTGGTCGGCCCCGGCCGCGCACATCCACACCCAGGTCCGTGCCTGGAACATCGCCGGCCACCACCCCCGGACACGTGGCCCGATCGCGGAGATCGACGGTACTCGCTGGCAGCTGCGCCGCACCACACTGCAGCAACCGCCAACGGGTACCGGCAGGCGGATCACCTGCGGGGACGGAAAACTGTGGGTCCTGGCGGCTGACCCAGTCGACTGACCGACGCACACACTCAGATCCCCGGACTCAGTCGCACACCTCAGAGCCGGGGCCCGCATCCACACTCAGGCATGCGCCGAGCCAGGACACGACCCTGGCTCGGCGGGAGTGCCCGCCCTTGCCACCATCAGCCCGCACACGAAGCGCCCACGAAAGGGACTCGCGTGCGGGTTCCGGCGTAGCGACGTCCGAGAATCAGCGAACCCGCGCGCCTTCGCCTGCGGCCAGGACAAGCAGCCGGACCGCGACCGCCAGGGCTACCCGGCCGGTGAGCGCACTACGGGCTGGATGCCGCGCCGGATGACCACGGGCACCCTCCGGATGCATCAGCACTGCGTGGGTGCCGCCGATGCAGGCGCGATGCTGGGGCGGCTGCACGACAGGCCGGCCTGGCCGGTATTTACGGTTTCGCTGGAAGGCGGGTTCGTGATCGTCGTGCGCTACAACAGCGGCGAGGAGTTCACGAGCACGGACTACTTCCTGACCCGCTCGAAAAGCCCCTAAGTGGCTGTTGTTGTTTCGATCTTGAGCGGTGTCGCTCGAACGGGAGTCTCGGTATCGGGAGACCAGGGTGGGTGCTGGGCATGAGGAGGCCGCGTATACGGTCGTCTCGGCGCAGACCATCGTGTGAGGCTCGCCGTGGTGCCCACGGAGGAGTGTCGCCCCTACTCGGACCGCCGACGCGCGAGATGGACGATGATGTCGGCGGCGATCTCGACTGTCCCGGGCAGGACGCGCGTGATCGCGTCGTACGCCTCCTGTCGCTTCGATTGCGGCAGTTGGAGGTACGCCGAGACGGTCGACAGGTAGCCGACGTAGTCAGGAGCGCTCATCGTCAAGCGCCGTTTGACGACGGCCTGCCGAATGTCGAGGAACAACGGAGACTGCTGCAGCTCCGTGCCTGGCCACTGCATCTCCTCGTCAGGAGCAGTTGTGTCGGGAGATGGAACCTCGTCGCTTTCCAGGAACGGCGCCCGCGCCGCACGCACAGACTCCTCGACAGCTGGGTCGGCCAGCTGAACCTGACCACCGAATGAGGCGAACACGCCCTCCGGTTCCAGTAACGCGGCCGCTCTTGACCACCGACCCTCCGGGCGTGTCCAGTGCAGGGCGGCCGCCGCATATACCAACCCGTAGGTTTCACTTGGCCGCAGGTCCTCGAATGCGGCTCGCACGGTCGTCACGTTCGCGGGCACGGTCTTGTTCAGCTTGGCGAGCATGGCGGCGTCGGGCTCCGTCGCCGTGACCGTAACCCCGTGAGCAGCGAACAGGCGGGTTGCTTTGCCGGTCCCCGCACCGATCTCCAAGGCCGTCCGAACCGGCCGGCCCGCGTACGTCATCACCAAGTCGAAGAGCTCCTTGGGATACCCCGGCCGGAACCTTTCGTAGGCTTCCGCAATTGCGCCGAAGCTCAGTGCACGAGCAGACATGCCAAGCATCCTGGCACGACCGGGGCAGACAGCACTTGGCAATACTCAGCGGCCTGACCGTCCGATCTTGAGGGGTGCTGGTCGAACGGGAGTCTCGATCGAGTGACTGTGGCGGGTGCGGGGCATGAGAGCAGGGCCTCTTGGCAGCTCGAAGGGCGTCTACGCCAAAGAGCGGCCCAGGAGGCCTGTTGTCGCATTTGTACGGCATCGCGGGAGCGGGGTCCGCTTCGGCCATTCTCGCATGTGACTGCCTGGCACGCCGGTTCGGGAATGCCGCCGACCACGGGGTCCGTGCGCGCCGCTACCCGACGGACATGTCCGATGAGGAGTGGGCGGTGGTGCGGCCGCTGCTGCCGGTGCCGGGCTGGCTGCTCGGGCGGGGCGGGCAGCCGGAGGCATACTGCCACCGCGCGATGCTGGATGCGGTCCTCTACCTCGTCGACAACGGAACGAAGTGGCGGGCGATGCCGACCGACTTCCCGCCGTGGACCGGGTCCACGCGTTCTTCCGCCGCTGGCGCGACCACGGTCTGGCCCGGGAGTTCCATCACCGGCTCCGCCGCCGGGTCCGCGAGCAGGCCGGGCGGGAGCCGGAGCCGAGCGCGGGCGTGATCGACTCCCAGACGGTCAAGGCGGACGCCGTCGTCGGCCATGACAGCCGCCGCTTCGATGGCGGCAAGTTGATCAACGGCCGCAAGCGGCATGCCGTGGTCGACACCCTCGGCCTGCTGCTGGCCGTGATGGTCACCTCGACGGACATCGGCGACCGAGTTGCCGGGCAGGTTCTGCTCACCCGGGTCGCCGCCGCGCACCACGGGCTGTCGCTGGTCTGGGCCGACGGCGGCTACACGGGCAGCCTCGTCGAGTACAGCCTGGCCGACCTCGCCCTGGTCCTCGCCATCGTCAAGCGCAGTGACGACATGCGTGGCTTCGTCGTGCTGCCCAAGTGGTGGATCGTGGAGCGGTTCTTCGCCCACCTGATACGAAGCCGCCGCCTGGTGCGGGACTTCGAACGGTCGACCAGCAGCGCGGAGGCGATGGTCTACTGGTCGGTGACGATGCTCATGTCCCGCCGCCTGGTCCGGCCACGGCCTTCGCGAGCGTGAATCGGCCCGGCGCCGGCTCGGCCAGCCACCCGCGCGCTGTCAGCCGCTTCGCCTTTGACCGCAACGCCTCGATCTTCGCGGGCACCGGGTCCAGGCCGAAGCAGCCGGCCATCTCCTGGCAGGTCAGCGGGCCCTGACCGAGCCGGCCCCGGTCCGCGAGAGCCTGCACGATGCGCTGGTAGTCCACCGACGGCGCCGACCAGGCCAGCCCCGCACGCCGCATCGGCACCACCGACTTCGACCTCGCCGCCGCCGAAGACGCGGGCGGCGCGGGCGGATCACCGCGATCCGACGGCTCCTCGGTGGCGTCCGGGCCGACGGCGTCTCCTTCGCCCGGGGACAGCACCTCGCCGACGCGTGAACGGACGACGACCCCCTCGTTCCACTCCAGCTCGGCCGCGACCAGCTCGGCCTGGATCCGGTCCGCCTCCTCCCGCAGCGCGTCCACACGACGGCGAGCGGTCAGCTCACGCTGTTCCAGCAGCCCCACGACCGACGGCATACCCGACCGCCACCAGAGCGACGACACGACACGTCACCACTCCCCGAGGCCGTCGGCCCCATTCCTGAACAGCGGAAACACAGCCCTCAAGTCCGGAAAGACAACAGTCACTAAGCACGTTGACGTGCCTCCCGCGGGCCCCGTCATCAGCCCTTCGCTGATCAGCGGCATCCGGACTGCTCGGGCACCGCTCAGTGGAAGGCGAGACTGGCACGCTGCCGCCCAACGGCACCTCTTCAACCGCATGCTCGGACAGCTCTACCACTGCCTGAAGAACAAGCCGGGAGGCGATGCCGGGCTGCTGCGGGAGATCCTCGCCGTCTACCGGGGAACGGGTTCGCATCTGCCGCCGCCTGAAGTCGTCGTCGGCGGCAGCGGAGAGCCGATCGCCATGCTGCGGGACGGCCGTGCCAGCGTAGCGCTACTGCGCAGCCCGTTCGACGGTCAAGGGCTGGATTCCCAGATGCTCGTGGTCGAGCCGCGACTGGCCGTTCTCCCCGCCGCGCACCGCCTGGCCGGACGCCGGCGACTGCGGCTGACCGACCTCAAGGGCGAACCGATCACACGCTGGAAAGGGGATGCCCTCTCCACCACCGCCTACTACACAGGATGCGACGGGGCGGAAGCAGGCGATGGCCACACAGGCTTGGCGCCGGCCGACACTCCTGAGGGGCCGCTCGTGGCCAGCGTCGAGCAACTCCTGGAGGTGGTCGCGCTGGGCCAGGCAGTGGCGTTTCTGTCACTCTCCACCACCAAGCGGCACCAGCGCCCGGACATTGCATACCGGCCGGTCACCGGCCTCAGCCCCAGCGCGGTCATGGTCGCCTGGCCGGAGACCTCGCGATCCGCAGCCGTCGCCGCCTTCGTCCAAGCCGCCCATGACGTCGCCGCCCACCACCCCGACCACATGACCGCACTGGCTTACTGACCGGGGGCACTCACCCCTCGCCATGACGATCACCGCAGGACCAGTTTCAGACAACCACCAGCGCGGAGAAAGGCCAGCACCCCCTCACCCGCTACCGCCAAAACCCGGACCGATCCTCCCCGAAGGCCTATTCGGGGGCACGGCACATGTCACCGCCCGCCGGCCCGAGGAGAGGCACGAAGCTGGAGCGGTGACGAACCGGGGGTGTTGTGGACTCCCCGTGGACTGCTGCCCGAGTGTCGCGGCAGACTCGTGGGCATGGTGCACCTGAGGGTTCTCACGATGAGCGACTGGCCGTTGTGGCGGGAGGTTCGACTCGCTGCACTGAGGGAGGCACCTCACGCCTTCAAGACTGGGCTCGCGGAATGGCACAACGGTGGGGAGGAGCGGTGGCGTGACCGCTTCGCGATGCCCGCGACCTACAGCATCGTCGCGTTGCTGGACGGCCGAGCCGTAGGGATGGCCGCCGGTCTTCCCGGGGGTGGTGATGGCGCATGCGAACTGAGGTCGTTGTGGGTCAGCCCCCAGGCGCGGGGCCGCAGCGTCGGAGACCAGTTGATAGCGGCAGTCGAGGAGTGGGCCCGGCAGAGGGGTGCTACGGCTCTGAAGCTCGCGGTCCTACCGGGCAACGAGTCCGCTGTCGCGCTGTATCACCGCAACGGTTTCCTCGATACGGGAGAACTCGGAGACCTGTTGTCCGACGGGGTGACCAGGGAACATCTGATGGTGAAGATGCTTCGCTGAGAAAACGGCGTGCGAGCAGGACGGTCATCCACCGCGGGAGCGGTTGCTGTCGATCCGAAGGCCACCGGCACTGTGCACATTGATGCGGAGGCGGGACGGTCGCAGTTGAGATGATCTTGGCATGGCCGGTGTGATCACGGCGTCGGAGCCGTCCTGGACAGTCCCGTTCACCGGACTGAGCCCGTGTGCCTTCGGGAAGCTGGTGACGGGTCTGCGACGCGAGGGTGCGGACGCGGTCCGCAGGGTCCGGCCGTGGAGCCCTCCGCTGGAGGACCGGGCCCTGCCGGTCGCCGCGTACTGACGCACGGACCTGACCATGCGGCAGCTTGCTCCGCTGTTCGGGTGTCGAAGTCTGCGGCGGACCGGATCATCGACCATGCCGGGCCACTGCTCGCGTTCAAGTCCCGCAAGCGGTTTCGTCAAAGACGCCGTGCTCATCGTGGACGGCACCCTGCCCCCCCAACCAGGGACTGAACCACCAGGTCGTCATCGACGCCGACACTCGCCGACAACCCTTAGGACTCGACCGAAAGGCCGTCCAGAGGTACGCCACAGGTCTTGCGTTTGGTCCGACGGCACTTGGTCTCGACGGCGTGGGGTAACAGCAGGCTGGGCTCGACGGTGCAGACCTTGAGACGGCGCACTCACGGCGGCCGTGGCCGCTGAGCGGCGTCAGGCTGCACGAGCTCCGTCAGCCCAGCGGTCAGTGGCGACCGTGAAGTGCCTTGTGGACACCGTACGCTTCGATGAATGCCTGAATCGTCTGCAGGTCGTCCGCAAAGGATGCGGATCGCCACTTTTCCTTCCGGCCGTCGCGGTAGTTGAGGTCCACCCATACGTCGAGATCCGCGAGCATGCTTCCGGAGGAGGTGCGTGCGGTCGCTCTCAGCGTCATTCCCGCTAGATCGTTGAAATCGACGATCGCCAGCGGCTTGCGTTCGTTCTTGTACTCGATGACCTCGCCAGGGGTGATGACCAACAGCGGATCCGGATCGTCCGACGTCCCGCGCAGGAAGCCGGACACCTTCCCCCGCTTCTTGGTGAAGACCCGCCAATTCTCCGGTACGGGACCTTGTCTTGCCTGCGTCAGGACCGTTCGGGGATCCTTCATGCCACCTCCCGTTTTCGCGACCGCGCCCAGCACGGTTACTGCAGGGCCAGGGCTTCTAGGCTGCACCACCTGCCCGAGTAACAGCTCGTCCAGCAGCACATGGACGAGATCAACGAGCGGCTGACCGCTGCCGGCAGTCGCACGATTGCTCGCAAGCAGGGTCAGCGCCACCCGGCGGCGCTGACCCTTGGCATTCCTACAGATTGAACATCGCCACCACGGCGAGTGGTCAGACGGCTTGTCGTGCGGGGCCGCCGGCCGGGCCTCCACGACCGTCGGCAGTTTGGCCGTTCCCCGTGGACACCTTCTGGAACTTCGCCAGCAGTGAATGGCTGATCATGATGTGGTCGATGAGCTCGTGCTGGCCCTCGAAGATGCGCGCGAAGCCGCCTTGTTCCAGGATCTTTGGGCCAGGTTCCACAGGCGCTCGGCATCGCCCGGGTCAGGGTGGTCGAAGCCGCCGGTGCCCATCTGCGAGCCGGGCGGACCGTACAGGATCTGGGTGGTGGCGGCCTGCCATTCGTCGTTGAGGCCGCCCAAGACGATGACGTCGTGGGTCCGGGTGGTCCGACAGCGCGGTGTGCCAGGTGCCGGGCAGCTTGGCCACGAGGTCGTCCAGGGCCTCCTGACTGCCGGCCTCCTGCACCCCGAGCAGGTCCGGACCAATCTCAGTGATGACGTCAGCCAGGGCATCTACCTTGGCATCGTAGGTCGCATGGTCCTTAGCGGCGCACTTGTTGGGGTTGGGCGGGCTGCCGGCCGGTAAGGGCCGGCAGAAGTTCTCCAGGTTCCAGGTCCCGATGACCGCGCTCACGGCTGCTCCTGTCGGTCGCCGGCCAGCGTCGGCGCCGACCTTCCTCACTCTTATCCCCGGCCGTGTGGCGATGAACGGAGACTCGCGCGGTCGTGGCTCGCACTTTCACTCGCGTGCAGCCGGGCTTGTCAGTACGGAGCGCAAGCGCACGACCGAGTGCTCGTATGCCCACAAGATGTGACCGGTGCAACGGGTCTGCAGCCAAAGAGGCCGCTGGAAGTACGGATCCTCACTACCGCCGGAATCCATGACAGACACCATCGCAGGTCCGCGATACGAGCAGCTATCGGATTCTCGAACATGCCCCAAAGCTCGCTACCGGCCACTTTGGATGCACGGCCAAAGCGTGTACAGGAGGCTGTTACCTGGCAGGCCAGGGCCGGGATTCGACCGGATTGCGTGAGCGTGACAGCAGGCCACTATGTGTGCCCATTCCGGATGCGGATGGGGCAGTTAGCTGGCGGCATGACCCGACCCTCTCGCGCTCTTCACGTTCAGTGGGAACGTTGGAGGAGATGCGGTATCCATGAACACCCACGAGGAAAGAAGAAAAATCTCACCATGTTTTCGAAGCTATTGAAGCCTAGAACACCATTTTCCGTGGGGGGCATACTGATATTTCCATGAGAGGTAGCAGCGCTCTGCGCATCGTGGCCACAAGTTGACACCTACCCTGGCCGTCAGGCTCTACGACGCAGATTTCACCTGGCCGAAATGAGAGATCCCATCCGGTGGGGGTCAACAGGAGCAAGGCATCGGGCAAATCTCGAATGGTCTCCGCCCGGACGCCAGCATTGCTGCGGAGCAGCATTCCGTCCCAATCCTTGCGCCAGATCCATTGGCTTTCGAGAGTACTGCTTCGGCCCCATACATACACCGCAGTAACGTCTCCAGATGGCCATGACGGAAACCTCGCGGCAAGTTCGATGCTTCGGGTACACCATGTGGCCTCCGGCGATCGGCCGGACTCACCCTGTCCCTCAACCCTCCGCTCCAGCATCCTGTGGCGTGCAAGGCGCGCACGACGCGCACCCGCTCCGAGCGAAGGGACAGGAACGATGAAGAAGTCCTCCTGGCTGATGACGGTGCTGGGCATCAGCGGCCTGATGGCCGGCAGCCTCCTGACGGCCTCCTCCGCGTCGGCGGGCCCGGGCGGCCCATCCGTCGTGGCCGAGCGGCACCTCACGACCTCACAGGACGTGGTGAGACAGACCTCGTCCGGGGTGCTGCTCAGCACCACGGGCGGTGTACCCACGACGGTGATCTCGGAGTCAGTGCCCGCCGGTTCGTGGGTGGTGTCCACCAACGCGACGCTGGTCAGCTGGGAACCGAGTGACTACACCCGCTGCACGCTCTACGCGGGCGAGACCGCCGTCGGCGGAGCAACCAGCATGATCGGCAACGCCTCCACGGGCGCAGGCAGCGGGGTGTACGCGGCCACAGTCGCCGCCCAGGGCGCCTTCTCCAGTACGGGCCCGACAACCGTCAGCCTGCGATGCGCACACGACACCACCCGGAACCGCGCTCCCTACGCGGACCCGGGCGCGACCCTTTGGCTCCACCGAAGCGACAGTCTGGGCCAACCCAAACGGTAGCCGGCCCCAGTCGGCCAGCAATCTCTCTCACCGACCGTCAACCACTCCTCAATCCCGCTGCCCCTACGAGGCAGCGTCCCGACGGCAACCACGCCCCGTCCACCTGGCATGGAAACCGATGATGCTGTAGCGGGGCCCCGGACGCGGCGGACGGTTGCGAGGCGCGTCGGCGATGCGGACGGCATCACAGTCGGCGTCGGGCAGAGGGCTCTTGACGCCCAAATACTGCTCACAGCCTCACGGATCACGCTGCCCACCGGGGGAAACAGGCTGTGAGCCGCACAGCTCACCGCCTGCTCGGGATGTCATACGGGCCCGATGACGGCCTTTGTGTCCGCCGGTGACAGGTGGCCCTGCGATGCCTGACCTCACGTCGCAGGCAAGCCGCAGGCTCTGCTCCAGTCCGCGTCGTCTCGTCATCCAGGTCGCCCTATTGAAGGCCCCTACGGTCGATGCGGCGTTGAGGCGGACCTGCCAGGTCCGCACAACCTCGTGCAGCGAGAGTCAGGTTGCAGGCCGACCCAGGGCCTTCCAACGGCCTTCCCCAGCCCTGGCTGACAAGCCGTTTCATTTGGTGAGCCGGCGGTACCAGATCAGGGTTGCAGCGATGCCTGCGAAGGCGAGGAAGTGCTCGGGTTTGCGTTCGTAGCGGCGGTGGAGTCTGCGGCAGCCGCTGAGCCAGGAGACGCTGCGCTCGACGGTCCAGCGGTGCCGGCCGACACGCTCGGACGACTCGATGCCGCGGCGGGCGATCCGGGGTGCGATGTGCCCTGAGCGGAGCCGTCTCCGTAGGTGAAGGCAGTCATAGGCCTTGTCCACGTGAAGTTTGGCCGGTCGGCGTCGGCGTGGGCCGCGTCGGGAGCCGGGTCGGCGGTATACCCCGGACGAGCGGTTCGAGGGCCTGGCTGTCGTGGGTGTTGGCGGCGGTAATGCCGATCGAGAGGGGAAAGCCGTTGCGGTCGGTGGCGAGGTGGATTTTCGAGCCGTTCTCGCCACGATCGGTCATGTTCGGTCTCGTCAGCCGCCCTCTTTGAGGGGCCCGGATGCTGACCGAGTCGATCGCGCACCGGGACCAGTCCAGATCACCCTGGCACCTAGCTCGTCCAGGACCAGGTGGTTCAGCTTGTCACGGTCCCCATGCCGCCGACGCCCTCCCCCTGCCGACGGACCGGCGCCGACGGCACGACACGCTGGAACAACTTCCCCAGACCGTCGGGCACCAACCGCTCAACCAGATTCGGCACCGGGCCAGCGTGCCGCAAGATCGCAGCCACATGAAAAGGCTTGTAAAAACGCCGGGCGACGGGAGGCCGGCGACGGCAGCACCTTCCCGACCACCGGCCACCTCGCCGCCTACGCCGGCCTCGCCCGGCGACCCGGAGCTCGGGGTCATCGATCCGCGGCGAGCAGCCGTCCCGGAGGGGAAACAAGCAGCCGAGACGGGCGTTCTTCCTCTCCGCGTTCGCCGCCCTCGGGGACCCGGCATCGCGGGCCTACTACGACAAGAAGATCGCTCAGGGCAAGCACCGCATCCAGGCCCTGCCCTGCCTCGCCAGACGCCGGGCTGACGTCCTCTTCGCGATGCTCCGCGACGGAACCTTCTACGAACCCAAACCCGCAGGAGCCAGGTGACAGTCCAGGCTCATCGATCAGTCCTCCTCCGGCCGAAGCCGTCGGCGAGCGGCCTCAAGCCGCTGGTCATAGTCAGGCGCGAACAGCCCAGGAAGTGACTTGTCCAGCGTCCCGGCGATGCGATGGATCGGCGCCCAGACCGCCGGATCGTCGACAACCCGGCTCAAGTCCGTCATCTGCAGCTTCTCCAACCAGTCCGACAACACCAACGCCTCGTCACTCGTGAGCTTGATCGTGACCTGGCTATCCCCCATGCGCACCCCTACGGTTCGGCCTCACCCTCGACCACACGAACCTACTGGTCCTCGACCTTGACCAAACAGATAGGGCCCCCGGAGAGACACCACTGCACGGCGTGGTGCCCTGACCACAGGCACGAAGGCGCCTTGGAAGCCCTACCGATACAGCCACGGCCCCTCGGGGAGGGCTTGCCGAGGCGGGCTGAGTTCAGTCAGCGGGACGCCGTTCAGGCAAGCGGTGAGACCGTCGGCAACGCCGTGCACCCGGCACGGAAGTCAGGCGCAAAGCCGAGCTTCTCGCTAGGACTACGCTTTCCCTCATGTGGCGAGAAGCAGCATGTCAGACGTTCTCCGGAGCCGGATTCAAGGAGCCTGCCACCGCAGCCAGGCCGGCCGCCGCTGAGCGGCAGCTGGGGTGCCGTTTGCCGGCGGAGCTCGTCAGTCTGCTCCAGGGAACCGACGGCATCGTGGGACACGACGGCGTGGACACCGTCTGGCCGTTGGAGCGGATCGTCGAGGACAACCTTCACTTCTGGTCGGACGGCTACCTCGCCGACTTGTACATGCCTTTCGGGGCACTCATCTTCTTCGGCGACAACGGCGGCGGCGACCAGTTCGCCTTCGTCCGCACCCCGCCCCGGCCCGACATCTTCGTGTGGCAGCACGAAGACCACAGCCGCCGATGGGTAGCCCGGGGCCTGCAGGACTACCCCGAGCGTGCACTCGTCGATGATGGCGGAGGCGATTGGTACAAGTAGCCAACCGCCCATGGCCAAGACAAGCTGCCCAGGGTCAGCGGCTCCTCAGCACCGCGACGCTGATTCCCTCTGTAGTGTGTCGAGAACTGGACCACGGAGAGTGAGCAATTCGGCCCGGACCCTGATCGCTGACCAGGTACGCCTTACGGCTTCGTCCGCGATTAGGGCTTGGGCGTGCTGGCCTGGCGGGTCGGCTGGTGGTTGACCAGCAGGCGGCCTGCCGGGCAGGCACGAGCTCGGTGTTCGGCTTGCGGCGGGTCGGTCGGCGAGCCGAACGGTCCGAAACCAATGAGGCGATCGCCTGGTGGTTGCGGCGTAGCCCTCGCGTGAGCCGGTGTGGCGCTGGAGCGGGCACCACTGCCGCAATTCGGCGTTGGCGTGCTCGACGCAGATCTGCTCCGAGGACTGCCGTCGGCGCATCTCCAGCCAGGCGCATTGCTGCCGAGCGGCGCGTCGCCCTTCGGCTTCTTCGGAGGGGCGCTGATCTGGTCGGGGAACTCGTTGGCCAGCCCCGGCAGCCCTTGCCAACCTCGGTCGTCACCTTCGGGTGGAGCCGGAACTGTTCGGCAATACCCTCGGTGCGCATCGCGGTCCGGTCGTGCATGCGGCCCGGGCAGTTCGCACCCGACCACAGCAGACGGCCCTGGCCGTCGCTGATGCTGGTGGTCTTGATGGTGTCCTGCTTCTTCTTGCCGGGGACGAAGGCCCGCCGTCCGGGCCTGCCTGCCTCCGGGCGGCGAATCCGGGTCTCGGCGCCATCGATCCGCCACCACATCCCCGCGGCCTCGGCGTAGGCGAACACGTCCGCCAGGGTCTCCGAAGTCGCACACCGGACTGGTCGGGGACTGCGAAGCCCCGCACGGCCAGCAACGGGCGGATCTCCCCGATGGCGCGGGAGATCGTGGAGCGGGCAATGCCGCACAGCTCGTCGAGCGCGGCGTGCGGGAGACTAGTGCGTAGGTGGACCAGGGTGACGAGCAGGAGGTCGGTGAAGATCAGGTCGCGCTTCGGGCCGGCACCGGCTTCCCGCTGTCGCTCGGTACCACGCCGCTCACGGAGCTCCGACTCGCAACGGGCGAGCCACGGATCCGCCAACTCTGCGACTGAATAGCCAAGGTGTGCACGCGAGGCGCTGCAGAAGGCAGGATGGGTCATGGCCGTACGGGCCCACTTCTTGGTCACGCTCGAGGAACCCGTGCGGCCACTGCCATGTCACGGTGGCCGCCGAGGATCAATGGGTGTGGCTCTTCTGTCAGAGCTGTCCGAGCTGGGAACTTCCCTGCAGAAGAGCAAACGCAGCCGGCGAAGCACCGGCCCGAGCATCAGGGCCTCAGCAGTCCTCCCACCCACCAGTCGTGCGGTTTGCCATCGTTGGCGATGTTGCGATTGTGCAGTGTCCCTTCGACGGTGAATCCGAGTTTCTCGGCGACGGCACGCGAGCCGGTGTTCCCGGCCATGGCCCACCACTCGATGCGGTGGACGTCGAGGGTGGCCCAGCCCCAGTCGCACAGGGCCCGAGCGGCCTCCACCGAGTACCCGCGTCCGCGCTGCTCCTTGACCGCCCAGTAACCGAGCTCCCAGACGCCACGGCTGACGAGGGTCAGGCAGTACGAGCCGACCAGGGCGCCGGTATCCTTACGGAACGCGCCGAGGGTGTAGTCCCTGTCCTCGGCCCACTGAACGGGCAGCTTCTCGCCGACAAGCTTCTCTGCGTCCGCACGCCGGTACGGCACCGGCACCGGCGTATAGAACTGAATGTCCTCGTCCTGGCAGGCTTCGTACACCGCATCCACGTCGGCAGACGTGAAGGCCCGAAGCACCAGACGGTCGGTTTCAAGAGTCACCGGATCCATTGCGGCAGTATGAACGCCACCAGCAAGCAGCGGCCAGCGAATATCCCCGAGCACCGCGCATCGCAACACACCCCGGACTGATCAACGGACGTCGAGCTGGGCGAGTTCACGTTCGTGGTCGACGGTGATCGAGCCGTAGTAGTTCACCGCTGAGCTGCGGGCCGGGGAGATGTGCGCGAGCACATCGGCGTCGACCTCGCGGCCGGCGGCGCGCAGGGTGTCGACGGCCAAGCCCAGGTACTCGGTGTGCCAGCAGATGACGGCGGTGGTCGTGACGGTCAGACACCACGCCTGCTCGCTCTGCTGCTCGGGTCGGCTGCGGGTGACCTTGCCCTCGCGGGCGTAGAGGAGCTGGCGGCGCAGGGAGTGCAGGGACTCGCCCTTGTTGAGCTGACGGGCGATCTGGTGCCGGTAGACCGGGTCGGATAGATACGTCGCGGCGTAGATCGTCCTTCTGAAGGATCCGTACTCCTTCAGCGCGGCGGCGAGGGCGTTCTTGCGGGAGGAGGCGGAGAGCTCGCCGACGATTATGGAGACAGCGGCGTGCCCGTACTTCAGTGACCCGGCGGAGCTGATAGGGGCTGAGTACGATCGATGCCCGAGCGAGTGCTTCCACGCGCGGGTTGTGAGCCCCTGCCCGGCAGATTGTGCGCCCCTGGACACTGTCGGAGCACGGCCTTGGCGACATTCTGGCAGCGGAGGCTGACGTGCCCGACACCCCGCGCGATGGCGCGACGATGACACCAGAGCGGGAACGGTCCCGCAGGGCTCACCAAGGGAGCCCACGGATTGCGGCGAGCGTCGACGTCCCGTAGCCAAGTCGGGTAGCCGGGTCACATTGCCGTGAGACCCGGCTACCCGACCAGGACTCATGTTCGGGCCGACATCTCACTAGCCGTGCGCGGCACCAGCGCACTCCATGGGCCTCGGTCTGTCTCGGGGTTCCGCAACTCGGGACTTGCGAGAGGTCATCATGGGGCGGGCTTGCACCACGAACGCCAATGAGCGCGCGAGCAAGGTGGTGGCGGTCACGAAGACGCCGGGCGATGCCGCACAGGCCCTTGCCCTGGGCGAGCAGGTCGTGGACGGCCGCGTGCCCAAGGCTGCCGGAGTGGCGCACCAACCTGTCGTCGGGGTCGGCTCGAGGCAACTCCCGGTCTTGCTGGTGGGGGTTTCAACCGGCGCGTTCGGACAGCGGCTCCTCGCGCATCGCGAGCGCCAGTACGAAGGCGAGGGCCATGAGGGGCAGGGTCCAGCCGAAGACGGGGTGGAAGGCCGCGGAGCTCTCCGCCGGGCCCGGCTGCGGGGAGTGGAGCCCTGCAGCGAGGATCGCTCCGAAGAGTGCGGCATCGTCATCAGCGTGGAGGTGCCGCCGGGCTCGTCGCGTGGCTACGAGACGAGCCCGGCAGCCTTCCTCCGCAGTTGATCCGCTTCGAGCATTGCCGCGAAGCCGGTTGAGTCGAGTACACATGTATGCCGTGTATCGAAAGTGGATCTTGAGCTGTGAATGATCTCGGTTCATGGGGTCGGGGAGATCTCACGGACGAACAGCGGGCGGTGCTGGAACCGTTGTTGCCGAAGGGCACGAGGGCCGGGCGGCCACCCGTCCGGCCTCGGCGGCAGTTGACCGACGGCATACGGTTCCATGTCCGAACCGGTGTTCCGTCGTGGAGACCGGTCGACCGGCCGTCATGGAACCGGCCCCGGTGCCAGCCGAGCTCGTCCTGCCGCGCACGGTCGCCGCGGGAATCCGGGCCGCGCGGTCGAGTGGCTGGACACATCGCTCCGACGGCTCACCGTTCGAGCTGCGCCTCTCCGCCGCCTGCTGACCGGGACGGAGCGCCGGGGGGTCCAAGAAATGGTTTGCCGACCCGGTGGCTGTGTGTCACCGTTCGGCCTGAACCGGCAGTTGATCATCGGCGGCCGGTCGATGTCGACATGCCGGCGGCCTCTCGGGGATCCACCGGAGAGGTAACGAAACGATGGGAGCCGGTGCCGTGGGGAACAACTACGAGGACGAGTGCCGCCGGTCGTTGGCCGAGGAGCAGGCGAAGAGCCTTGCCGGGACCAACAACTGGGAACATGTGGACAGGGAGCGGGTCCACCAGGACTGGGACGTCCTGTACCGGGAGATCACGGCTTTCCTGGACGGCGGCTCCCTGCCCGGGGACCAGCAGATCCAGGAGCTCGTCCGCAGACACTTCGACATCGTTAGCCGGTTCTACACCCCCTCCAGGGAGGCTTACGTCGGCATGTCGCTCTTCTACGCCGAGGACGAGGCCATGAGGGCGTTCCACGATTCCTACCACCCCGGGATGGTGGATTTCCTGGGCGCCGCGATCAAGGTGTTCGCCGAGCAGGGGAGCGGGTTCGCCCCCAGCGCAGGGACCGAGGCTTCGGCGTAGTCGGGCGACGGGCCAGGACATGCATGGACGGGGTAGGCCCCGGGGCCGTCGCAGCCCCGGGGAGGAGGAAGCAGAGACCGGGGTCTCGGGCTGGTGCCGAGGCAACATCGTGCGTGAGGACGACTTCGCCTGCGTCTCCTGCGGGAGCGATCTGCCCGCGGCGTGGAACGTGGATTACGCTGCGTGAGACCGCGGGTCACAGCCACTCGTTAATGGTTGCGACGAGGGCGGTCGCTTCGCAGCGGACGGCGGGCTTGTCGTATCGCGTGGCGACAGCGCGATGTCTCTTGAGGCGGTTGATCCCGCACTCGACCGCGTGACGCTCGCGGTAGTCGGCCGGGTCGAATCGCGGCGGCCGGCCGCCGCGGTAGCCGATCTTCCGGCGGTTGCGTGCCTGGTCGGCCCGCACCCGGTCGGGGCGGAGGCGTGGCCGGCCCGGCCCGATGCGAGGTACGCGGATCTTTTCCAGCACGGGCTCGAACTGAGGCGAGTCGCCGCGCTGACCGGCCGTGACCATGATCGTCATGGGCTTCTGGCCGTGCCCGACAGCCAGGTGCAGCTTGGTGGTGAGCCCGCCGCGCGAACGTCCCGGCCCGTGATCGCCGGGCTCGGTTGACACGCCATCCGGTGGTTCTTTCTGCAGGTCACCCTGCTTGCGGGCGCCGGCCGCATGCTGATGAGCTCGGCACGCCGTGGAGTCGACGCTCAGATCCCGTGTGATCACACCTTCCGCGTCGGCCAAGGGCTGGAGACGGGTGAGGATCTGGTGCCAGGTGCCGTTCCGCTGCCGTCGGCGGAATAGGTCGTAGATCCGGCCCCACGGTCCGTACTCGACGGGCACGTCCCGCCACGGAACACCGGTTCGGACACGGAAGCGTATGCCGTCGGTCAACTGCCGCCGAGGCCAGACGGGTGGCCGCCGGCCCTCGTGCCCTTCGGCAACAACGGATCCAGCACCGCCCACTGTTCGTGCGTGAGATCTCCCCGACCCATGAACCGAGATCATTCACAGCTCAAGATCCACTTTCGATACATGGCCTGGTCGGCCGCGGTGTGGATCTTGATGGGGCGAATGCCGTCCGCGCAGTCGATGAAGTCGTTCCCGGTGGCGAGGGCGCCGTCGAGGTCACCTTGGCGCAGGAGGAAAACGCCGGGCGAAAACGACCTCTACCACCGGCTCGAGGTCTACACGCCCAACGACACCGCCTCGGCCGACGCGCTGCATCTATTGTCCAATCAGGTCGCCGACAGGCAGAAGGCCGAAGCCATCCACGCGGAGGCGGCCCAGTACCCGGACAGGTAACTGCTGTCTACGACCGGCGATCCGCTGTCCATGCCGCCCCGCGGCCATCGGCGGCAGAAACCGGTTCGGTTCAGATCACACCCTGAAGTACCTGTAACCGGAGGTCGGGAAAGGGTTCAGCCGGCGTCTGGCGGCCGGCGTCGAACCGTCGTAGGCAGCGGCTCACGGAGCCCGATCCCAGGGTGCCCGCCGCGCGGGACGCGAAGCAGCGCACCATGCCCGTGCGGGCAAGGTGTATCGCACGGACGTAACAGAAGAAGAGCAGGGCACCAGCTCCCCGGAGTACCAGCCCGGCGAGAAGGCCGACGGCCAGGGCAGCACCCTCAGCCGGTCGTCCTCTCGGCGGATGAAGACGCGGCCATGGGGCCAGCGGCCAGCCGGCCCGGGACGGTCTCAAGGAATTCCCCAGGACTGACCGGCCGGTCGGCCCGCGGAGCTCAAACAAGCACTACGCCCCAGCCCACCCACGGTCACTCTCCGCTGCTCAGCAAGCTCGGACTGCAACGATGCCGGGTTGGGGGGCATCGGGGCGGATGCATCTTCCGAGCGCGCGTGTGAACCTGAATACGGGGTTGAAGTGCGAGAGAGATGAGATGGGAGCCATGACCTGGCTGCCTAAGAGGAAGCACAAGGAGCCCCATTCCGCCGAGGACAAGCACCGGCGGCGGGATGAGGCGGCACGGGCCGAGCAGGCACGGGAAGAGACGAAGGACGACGTCTACAAGACCCCACCCGAACAGGATGTCCTCGGCTGGGGCCACCGCAAGGATTACCCGCCCGACTGACCAAGCCCACGGCAGCAAAACGTGCAGCGACACAGCGGTAGTGCTGTCAGAGGCTCAGGAAAAGATCCAAGCCACACCTCACACCTTCCCTGGAGGTGATCTCGATGGCAACATTCCAACTCGGGGAATCCGTAAGCAGGACGAAGGGCCTGACAAGCATCGGTTCTGCGGCTCCTCCCCCGGTCGTCCTCAGAGCACAGCCCGATTCCTATGTCCGCCTGGAGACTCCCGATGAACTCCAGGCATGGGAAGAGGCCGTTCGCGCCACCACCGGCCTCAGGATCGATGCCAGCCGGATGGCAGGGTCGGCGTCCGAGTCCTGTTCGTGCGGTTGCAGCGACGATTGCTGCGTGGACTGCCCTGAGCAATGATCCTCACGGTCTCCGTCAGGGACGATCTCCACACCCTTGCCGTCCGTGAAGCCGCCGCCCGCCGTGGGTACACCGATTTTCACGTCATGGAGTGCGACCGGATCAGCGGGCGACGCAGCCTGGCGTGGAGTTCTCACGGAGAGTCGTCCGCCACGGTCCTGACGTCCGATGGGGTTGACCTGCCTCTGGCGGATGTCTCGGTGCTGTGGTGGCGGAGAATGCGAGCGAACCAGCAAGTCTCGGCTCAGACGTCGGACGACTTTCAGCGACGCCTGGTCAACAACGATTGCCGTGGCGCTCTCGGCGGTATCCTCGCGGCGGCCTACCGAGGTCTGTGGGTATCTCCGCCGGAAGCAACCGACCGCGCCGCGGACAAGTTGTACCAGATTTCCGTGGCGCAGGAGGCGGGGTTCCGCGTTCCACGGACCCTCGTTTCCCAGTCGCGCCAGGACGTCATTGACTTCGCTCGGCAGGTGGGACGGATCATCGTCAAGCCGGTGGTCGGTGCGAGCGGCCCGTTGATGTTCACGCAGTACATCGATGATCCGTTTTCCATCCCCGAAGAGTCCTTCACCGCGTGCCCAGCCGTATACCAGGAGTACATCCCCGGTCGGCGGCACGTGAGGCTCAACTGCTTCGGTGACCGCTTCTACGCTGCCTTGATCGAGACGGACAGCCTCGACTGGCGCCCCGACTTGAATGTCCCCATCTCCAAGTGGAGTGTTCCGACGGACATGGCCCGGCAAGTCGTGTCCGTGCTGCAACGACTCGGCCTGCGCATGGGAATCATCGACATCAAGCTCACACCAGATGGAGAACCAGTATGGCTGGAAGTGAACCCTCAGGGGCAGTTCCTCTTCCTCGAGCCGTTGCTGGGTGAACCGTTGGCCGACCACTTCTTCGACTTTCTCCTGTCGAGCTCAGAAGCTTCACGGTGGTGAGCAGCTTCACGGTGGTGATCGTGCAGCAGGCCGGCACACAGGCTCCCGGCCCGTCACCCTGCCGGAGGCGTGCGGTCGCGTCGGGCTCAGCCCGGTGTTTGGCTGAGGGAACCGCGGCTGCCGAGTGGCTCCCGCGCGTCCGAGTCGTCCTCACTCCATCGCCCGCCGCAGGGCCGGCGACAGGGGAGAGAAAGGTGCGTCCCCATGGCGAACAAGGGGCAGCAGTTCCGGGTCGAGTTCGAGGGCATCAGCCTGCCCGACGAAGTGGTGCAGCGGATCGACGCCGCCATCCGCAAAGCCGTCCTCACGGAACTGGCCACCGTCGACATCCAGGCCCAGGCCCAGGACCTGCTGGCCGAGGACCTGACGATCGGCCACATCGGCGGGGGCCACACCCAGGGCATCCGCGTGCGGCAGGTCGAGGTCTAGGTGGCACCCACGGGCTCCGGCACCGATCCGGTACCGGCCCCGGGAACCGTGGAACGAGGCACGCTGTGCCCCAGCTCCACCTGCCACGAGGGAGCCGTGCTCATCGCGGTGCTGGGAGAGGACGGGCGCCTCGGCTACGTTCGCCCTGCCATGCCGGTCGACGAGCAGTTCATCGAGGCATGCACAGGACACGGCGACCCCGAGTCCCGCTTCCGGTTCGCGGACACCTGCGCGCAGGAGGGCTGCGAACACTGGAGCGGCCGGCACTGTTCGCTGGTCGGCCGCTTGGCCGGCGCCCGGAGCGAAGCCGGGCCGGACCAGGGCGACGGCCTCCCGCGCTGCGGAATCCGCGCCGAATGTCGGTGGTTCGCCCAGGACGGGCCGCGCGCCTGCGGGGTCTGCCCGCTCGTCGTCTACCGGCCCACCCCGGTCGGCCGTCCCCCGGCAACGGGCACCTCGCAGACGGCGGAGGCAGCCGAGACGGCAGGAACCGCAGTGACGACGGCAGCAACCGCAGCGACGCCGAGGGCACCGCGTACAGCCGGGGCCGAGGGCCTCAAGTATGAGCCGGACTGAGCCGGTAGCCCGCCCTGACCACCGGCCCGGCTCACGCCGGCAGCAGCTGGCAGCAGCGGCGGACGACTCGAGCCGGCCAGTTCAGGAGCCACCCTCACCCCGCTTCCGCCCAGGCCCTGGCCCGGCCAGTGGCCTACCTCGGGGGGTTCGCGCTCGCACCGCTCGCGGAATCCTTGTCCGGCGACCACACGCTGGCCGAAACCCTACGGGCGTGGAGTCGCGGCATGGCGCCCGAGCAGGCCATGGCTATCGCCCGGTGGCTGCACGAACACGACATCATGACCGTAGCCGGCTGACGAGTTCGCCTGCGGGCTCAGCAGCAGCGCCCCTGCGCTTCGGCCTTGCTGAAGTTCCCCGCCGACGAACGCCTTCGCGCGGGGATCGTGAAGTACATCGTTCCGATATCGCCCCGCCCCCATCCGGGGTCCTCGTCCTCCGCGAGCTGGAGCAGATGGGCTACGGGGCCGTCGGCGCTTCGGTAGAACACCCCGGACCGTAGGAGGTGCCGGGCCGGCCGAACGTCTCCATCATCAGGCGATCACGCCCCCTCCGGCCCATCTCCCTCCCGGTCAACGTCCCAACGCACTACCACGGCCCGCCCGCAGACTCGCGCAGGTCCGCGGTGAACTCCGGTGACCGCTCGAACCAGCGGCATGGGGGGCTCGGCGGGGAAACCGCTCCAGCCGGGCCGGCGCTTGAGCCGCCTCCTCAACCGTCGCTCCTCGGCACTGCGAAGGTCACGGCCATTCAGGATGCGGCCGCCGCTTCTGGTTTCTCGTGCCCGCAGCCAGCGCCCACTTGAGGTCCGCCTTCTCGCACTCGAAGCTGATCCACACCGCCCTCCGCGCTTGGAGGTACTGCTCCCCCTCGGTCCGCCTCAAGCGTCTGAGCTGCGGGTACTTCGCTATCGCCTCGGGCGGTATGCGGTCTTGCCATGCCATCGGTGCGTCACTCCTGGATCTTGGTGCGGTGGGCGACGCTACCCGGGGGTCTGACACTATGATCACCCACCCGCCGCTCCCGTGACCCGCAGACGGCGCTCGGCGCGCGTCCGTGAACGAGGCCGGGACCGGTCCAGCCCGTCCGCACCACACTCCCCGGGGCTGACCCCATCCCCTCATGCGCACACGCCGCTACCCCTCGACACGACAGGCGCCGCGTTGGCCCTCATCGAGCCTTCTCTGAACTACGAGGAATCTCCTTCAGTCCCACCACGAAACGACAAACAGCCTTCGTTGTGCGGCCTCCGCGTAGAAGTCCCTCAGCGCTGTGAAGTGGGTCGTCAGGTAGGCCAATAGGTCGCCCCTGAAGTCGTCGCCGGCGAAGGTTTCGAGGCAGTCTGCCGGAATTTCGGCCATCACCCTGTCCCAGTCCAGCCCAGCAAGCTTCGCTGCGACGTCGGCCACGGAGGCCGGCGCGAGACCTGCGGGAGTGGGCCCGAAGCCACCTGTTGCTTCCGGATGACTCAGCACCGACACGTCGACGCTCGCATCACCGTTCAGCGCACAGTCGAGGGCCTCCAACATGGGCGAATCCACTCCTACGAGCTTGCAGGCGTCGCGGAGAAGGCGCGGGGACCAGTCGAGGTCGATCCAATCCTCGGCAGGCGGGCCCCAGTCAGGATCACCGTCTGGGCTGACCGCTGCCGAGGCGCGGCACCGAGCGATGTATGCCCCGCTCACTCGAGCGAGTTGTTGTGTCACGGCCATGTACTCAGTATTCCTTTGGCGGTCCGGGCTTGGGAAGTCCGGCCCAGGCCGCCAAGCGAGCGAGGCCGCTGGCCTGGATCCAGTCGAAGAACAGGGCAGCGGACGCTTGCGTTTGTTGCTCGCTTCTCCGGCCGGATGTCACGCATAGCCCCAGCTCGATTTACCCAGGCGGAGGCAACGGCTTCGCTGGCACAATCATTGGATGACCAGCAATGACATCCGGTTCGACTGCCGGCAGCGTGGCGACGGCGGCCCGCTCGTAATCGTCCCCCGCATCGACGGAGCACCACTCACCGAGCTGATCGATGGGTTCGAGATCGCGGCCGGGATGCAGCCCGCAGGCGACGCCTACGGCGGTCTGATCCCGGAGTTCTTCCGGTTCGGCCCGATGCAGGATCACTTCCTCGGACGGTCCGCCAATGCGATGGGGCCGAAGACACCCATTCTCGGTTGCGAATGCGGCGAATGGGGATGCTGGCCCCTGATGGCCCGCATCACCGCGACAGCCGACCTCGTGATCTGGGACTCCTTCGAGCAACCCCATCGCAAGACCCGCGAGTACACGGCATTCGGTCCGTTCCGGTTCGACCGTCGCCAATACGATGACGCCCTGCGCGCGCTGAACGCCGCAATCGACCCCGACGAGACGTAATCCGCACCCGTTACCGATAGTTCAGAAAAGCAGCTGTGCTCGTGCTGGCAGCCGGTGCCGTAGGCCGGCCGCAGTCACCTAGGGTGACCTTCCGCCGTTCGAAGTGACCGAGCAACTCTTCCCACCCTTGGTCGGTTGGGCTCGGATATTCCTTGCTGGGCCGTAGGGCCCGGCGACGGGTGATGAAGGCCCGGTGACCGTTGATGGCTTCCTCGGGATAGACCGCTGATGGTGGAGTCGGACATTGGAACTGCCTCAATGCCTCATCCAACGTGGATCCAGGTCGTGAAGTCGGCGGCGAGCCCGGGCGGGTTGGCCGCCTCGGTCCTGCGAGCTATCCCCTCGTAGTACTCCAGCTCGTGGAGGATCACGGGCACGGGCTTGCCGATGGCGCTCTTGATGACCCCGTCGTTGTGGAGGCCGCGAGCGAGCTGGACGCATGCCTGGTTGAAATTGGTCTCGATCAGCGCGGTGGTCGGCCCCACGGTTGTCATCCAGTCCTCGGGGTGCGTGGGCTCGTCGTACCAAAGCCCGAGTTCGCTGATCCACTGGTGGCGTGCTGTGGCTCCGTCGGGGTCTCGGGTGAGGTCGCCGATGACCGTGAGCTCGTTCTGTAGCCAGAAGGCGTAGTTCCAGCGGGCTTCCGCCTCGTCGGAGGCGTCCGCGACGGTGCGTCGGCACTGGGCTTCGGTGTTGTATCCGATGGTCAGGGTGGGCTGTCGTGGGTCGTCCCTCTCGTTGTCAATGAAGAACGAGATGACGTACATGTCCTCTGCCTCGGCGGCCGGGATCGAGCTGATCGCTCGCTCGGCAAGGGTTCGGAGATGGTCCTGGAAGGTCACGGGGCTGGAGCCTTTCGAGTGCGGTTGCTGACGTCGGCGGCGTAGGCGGCCCAGTCGCCAACGGCGGCTCGCTGCCATTTGACGGCTATGGTGATGTGGATGCCCAGCGTGCGGGCGAGGATCACGGAGGGCAGCTCTGTGGTGAGCTGGAACAGCGCGGTCGAGCGGGTCTCGGCGAGCCGGATGCCGAGCTTGCGGAGCCTTTCGCCCATGGCCCAGGCGCTGACCGGGCGGCCCGGTCGGCCGCCGGGGAGCCGTGATGGTTCAGTGGGCGTTGCGCAGCTCGTGCAGGAAGGGCAGCAGGCCGTGGAGACGGCCGTCGGCTACTCCTGGCCCTTCCGTAACTCCGCCAGCAGCCGCTCCTGCACCTGCACGAGTTCCCCGCCGGTGGTCTGCGCGGTGATGCCCGACTCGTCAGCGGTCCACATCTCCCCCAGGTCCGAGGCCTTGACGAGCGCCTCGATGGCGTCGGTGGCGTCCTGCGTGTCAACGTCGAGCCGACCGATGTGGTTGTTGCCGTCCCACACGATGGCAGCGCCGTTCCCGGTGCGCTGCACACGGTGCGTAACCGCTGGTGGGAGGATGCGGCGAGGGCGAGAAAGCTTCTCCGTGTGCTGCGCCGGATTCACCGTGCCGTGCGCGACCCGGGAGCAGGCCGGGCGGCGCAACTGCTGGGCGATCAGATGGTTCCGAAGGAAACGGCCTGCGTCACAACCGCCGGCGGCAGCCGGGCCGGCGGGGGCAGCGGCGGGAGGGCCGGCCCGGCCCGCAGGCCTTGAATCAGCAGCGTGGCGAAGCGCCGTGAGGCGGTCACCGTGGCGGCCGGGGAGGTGGTCCGGATGCCGCTGTTGGCCATGAGCACCATGATCAGGTCGTCCAGGACGAAGTCCGGGCGCAGCTTGCCGGCCGCTTTGGCCCGGCGGGCGAGTTCGGCGACCTTGCCCAGTGCCTGCTCCCGGTCCGCGGCGAAGTCGATCGCGCGGGGGAAGGCCGAGCTGAAGGCCGCGGTGAGCCCCCGGTCGCGCGCCTGCATTTCACACACCGTCTCGATCACCAGGCAGAGGCCGCGCCATGGGTCAGGGTCGGCCAGTCCCTCGTCGACGACGGCCGTGCAGGCCGTCATCTGCTCGCGGAAGGCTTCGGTGACCAGCGCCTCCTTGGTCGGAAAGTGCCGGTAGACGGTCGCGGGCCCGACCTCGGCGCGCCGCGCGATCTCGCGCATCGCCACGTCCAGCCCCTGCTCGGCGAAGGTCGTGCGGGCCACGGCGAGGATGCGCTCCCGGTTGTCCCGGGCATCGGAGCGCAGGGAGTGAGACAAAGGGTTCGTCACCGCTCTCACTTTAGCCAAACGGACAGGGTGTTCCGGATAACGTCCGGCGCCATGAGAGCACTGACATTCTCCGAGTACGGCCCCGCGAGCGTCCTGGAAGTCGCCGAAGTACCAGAACCACACGCGGGACCAGGCCACATCCGGGTGGGCGTACGGGCGTCCGGTCTCACTCCCGCCGACTGCCGCCTGCGTTCAGGCCGGTTCCGCGACATGGTGCCGCTGCGCCTGCCCCACGTACTCGGCATGGACGCCGCGGGGGTGGTCGACGAGGTCGGCACAGGGGTCACCGGTATCCGGCCGGGTGACGAGGTCTTCGGCATCGTCGACGTCACGGAACTCGGCGGTGCGAATGCCGAGTACGCCGTCCTGGCAGCATGGGCGCTCAAGCCGGACGCGCTGAGCTGGGAGCAGGCCGGCGGCGCCGCCGGGAACGTCGAGACCGCCACGCGGGCCCTCGACCGGCTGAAGGTCGGCACCGGCACGACCTTGCTGATCGAGGGCGCGGCCGGCGGGGTCGGCACGGTCGCCGTCCAACTCGCGGCGGCCCGCGGCGCGACCGTCATCGGCACAGCCGGTGCGCACAACCACGAGTTCGTCGCCGGGCTGGGAGCGACGCCGATCACCTACGGCCCCGGGCTGGGCGAGCGGGCCACCGCCCTGGCACCGGACGGGGTCGACGCCGTCCTGGACTGCGCCGGATCCGGCTCGCTGCCCGACCTGGTGGACCTCACCGGAAGCCCGGACCGGGTGGTGACCATCGCCGACATGAACGCCGCTGCGTACGGCGTCCACCACACGCGCTCGTCGGGCCCGGGAGCGGACCCGCAGGCGGTCGACGGACTCGCCGTGGCCGCCGCTCTCGCCGGTCAGGGCCGCTTTACCGTGCCAATCGCGGCCACCTTCCCCATCGAGAACGCGGCCGAGGCACACCGGTTGAGCGAAACCGGCCACGCCCGGGGGAAGATCGTGCTCACTCTCCAGGGGGCCCGTGGTTATCACATCGAATCGGTCGGTTCGCCGAGAAACTCGAGTTGACCGCCGCTCGGGTAGCTCGCGTGCCCTGCGGTTTCTCCGGTGAGCAGCGGAGCCCGGGGCCATGAGTGGCCACCTACAGTGCGACATTGTGGCCAAGCAGGAATCAACGGTCGTCCCTGGCCTGTGTCGCCCGACAAACTGCTGGCCATCTGTCGCGCCAAGTCACATCGATGTGGCGTTGCTCGATGCGACTGAGCGCTTCACCTGGCGGGTGAGCCGCCGAGTCGGCGAGGCTCAGTAGTTCAAACGGCGGGGCCCAGCGCGCGATGGTGATACCAGACGGCATGGAAGGCCGCGAAGTAGGGCGAGCCCTGTTCGACGGGGCCGAGGTCACGCAGTACCCGGTCGCCACGTGTGTCGTCGCGTAGGAACAGGGGGATCGCCGCCGCGACCCGGACCGCCTCATCCTCGTCGTTCAGGCATGCGGCAAGCGTTTCCGAAGAAGTGAAGAAATCCTTGGGCACGTCGCCGAGCACCCTGCATGCTTCCGCGCGTACCCGGGCCTCCGTGTCTCGGGTGCACGCCGTGAGGGTGGCCAGCGCCTCGGGGTTCCCCTTCCTGACGGCCCAGCCGAGGCCGGAAATCGCCCAACGCCGGACCTCCGGGTCGCCGTGCCGGGTGAGCGCCGGCAGCGGCTGCTGGGCCCGAGGATCCATGGCCCCTGCCAGGCCGGCGGTGAGTGCCCGCATCACCCGTGGGTCCTCCTCGCGTGCCGCCCAGGGGAGGAAGAGGTCGACGAGCGGCCCGTCAAAAGGGCTGTCGTCGCTATCGTCGCTGTCGTCGAAGAGGTTGATGAGACGCAGCACTTCGGCGCCGCAGTACCGCTCCAGAGGGTTCGGGCGCTCATGCAGGGCGGCGGCCTCCGGCCAGATGGTGGGCGCGTGGCGCTCCTGGAGAGTGAGCGTCGTCGCCGTCCACACCGGCTGGTCGACGTCCGGCTCGTCCAGGGCGCGGCCCATCAATTCCGCGAAGGGCGGTGTGATCCCGTACGTGGGTTCAAGCTCGGTGAGGATGGCGGTGTGCCCGTTGCGGACCGTCAGGCCGCCGAGTGACAGTTCTTTGCATTTGCGCCCCCACCCGTCCACGACCGCCTTGCTCACGACCGGCTCCGACGTACCGCTCCTGCGGCGCAGCTCGGCTTCGGCCCCTGTGAGGTGCCAGTGCCGCGCCAGTTCCAGGGCATTACGCCCTTCGGCGTCAGTGATCAATAGGTCTGCTCCGCCGCTGACGAGCTCGGATGTGATCTCGCAGGCGCCACGGTCTATTGCACGTAGCAGAGGCGTACGGCCCTCGGCATCGGTGCAGTTCAGCTGGACCGGCCGGTCCGACATCCTCAGCTCTTCGATGACCGCAAGGTCGAAGTTGTCCACGGCCAGACACAGAGCCGGAGTGCCGTGCTCGTCGACAGTATCTGGGTCGGCGCCCGCCGCCAGCAGCGCCGCCACCGCCTTGGCGTTCCCGCTCCGAACCGCAGCTATGAGCGGATCCTCACCCATGAATTCCGTACCCATCTTTCATCCCAGGGACCGCCACACCAGCGAGCCGTGAAGGCGTCCCTTCTCGGCGCACCGGACCAGAGTGTTGCATCCGGCCAGGCCCGCTAAGAACTCCTAACGCAACATGGTCGCAGGCAGCGCCGGCAGATCAGCGAGCAGGCGAGTTTGAGGAGTGTCTCGTGGATGTCGTCCCGGGTTTCCCAGCGGATGCGGAGGCGTCTGAACCAGTGCAGTAGCGCGATCGTCTGCTCGACGACCCACCGCTTGGTTCCCGGTCCGGAGCCATGGCCGGTGCCGCGCCGGGCGATGACCGGCTTGACGCCCCTTGCCCAGACCTGGCGGCGGTAGCAGTCATGGTCGTAGCCGCGGTCGGCGTAGACCTCCTTCGGCCGCCGGCGAGGTCGGCCGCGTTTGCCGCGGATGGGCGGAATCGCCGCCGGCAGCGGCATCAGCTGGGTGACGTCGTTGCGGTTGCCGCCGGTCAGGGTCACGGCCAGCGGGATGCCGGTGGCGTCGCAGATCACGTGGTGTCTGGAGGCCGGCCGGCCCCGGTCGACCAGGCTCCGTCCGGTCTTGGGCCACCCTTGGTGACCCTGCCGACCGAGACCGTCTACGGCCTGGGCGCCAACGCCGAGGACCCCGCCGCGGTCGCACGCACCTTCCCGGCCAAAGGACGTCCGCCCACCCACCCGCTGATCGTCCACATCGGCAGCGCCGGCCAGCTGGACGACTGGGCCGAGGAACGTGCCCGCCACCGCGCGCCTGCTGGCCGAGCACTTCTGGCCCGGCCCGCTGACCCTGGTCCTGCGACGCGGCCCGCGCGCGCCCCCTGGAAGCCACAGGCGGGCTGGAGACGGTAGCCGTGCGTGTGCCCGACCATCCCGTTGCCCTCGCGCTGCTGTCGGCCTTTGGCGGCGGTGTCACGGCCCCGTCCGCCAATCGCTTCGGCTCGGTGAGCCCCACCATGGCCGCCAACGTCCGTGCCGAGCTCGGGGATGCCGTCGACTTCGTCCTGGACGGTGGTCCCTGCGGTGCCGGTGTCGAGTCGAGGATCGTCGACGTCACGGGTGAGACCCCGGCCACCCTCCGGCCCGGCGGAGTCACCCGCGAGGACCTCGAAGCAGTGCTGGGGTGTCCGATCGAGGTCCCGTCCACGAGCCATGTCCGGGTGCCGGGTCACCACCCGTCGCATCACGCGCCGTCTGCGCGGGTCGTCCTGGTCGAGCCGGAGAAGGTCGCCGACGAAGCGCGGCTCGCGCAGGAGCAGGGGCACCAAGGCGGCGTCCTTCTTCCCCCCGTCCCTCGCCGACACCCCGGTGACGGCGCACGCCGCGGTGGAGGTCCCAGCGTCCCTGACAGGCTACGCGCGCGAGCTGTACAGGTTCCTGGGCGCATTCGACCAGCCGGGGGGTGCGACCTCATCGTTGCCTCCTTGCCGGTGGAGGACGGGCCAGGACTGGTGATCGCCAACCGGCTGCGCCGCGCCGCCAGGGCCCCGGCCCACCGCGTGACCGGCACCGGCGATTGGTCTCTCGCGTCACCGGACGCGATTGTTCTCCTCCTCTGGGCACAATGCCCTCGTGCAGCTGCTGCCCATTCCTTGCCCCGCCCACCTCATTCCGGACGCCACCGGCACCGACGCCTTCCACGACGTGTACCGGACCGCCACGGCGCAGCAAGCTGTATTCGTCGCCATCGAATCCGAAAGACGTCAGCGGTGGACCGTGAAGGCGGACACGCTCACTGCCGGCTCCGGCCACGCTGTCGAGGATGCCGTGAACGATGCGGTCCGGGCCGCGATCACCCGTCTGGTCGAAAAGCGTGAGGTCGACCTGGACGCCTACACGGGCCCGATCTACTTCATGATGCACGGCGTGCGGAGCGAAGGCCGGGCCCGCGAACTAGCGGCTGCGCTCCATGCCGCCCTATACGGAGACCCGGGACCTCTGACCCGCGCTGTGCCTCCCGTCTCCTGACCGTCGCGGCCCGCGGCGGTCAGGACGCCGTGGGCACAGCCGCATCGAGGCCGCGAGAGACGACGAGTTCCGCGCTGCCGTCGGCCAGGCGGTAGCGCAGGCCCACCACGGCGGTCCGGCCGGCGGCGACCTTGTCGGCGAGCACCCGGGAGCGGTCCAGCAGCAGGTCGGCGGTGTGCCTTATGTGCTCGGCGAGGATCTCCTCCGGCTCCACCCGTCCGGCGGCCCGGGCGGCCAGCACGCTGGGGGTCACCCGCTCGACGACGTCCCGGACGTACCCGGTGGGCGTCATGCCGTCCTCCAGCGCGGCGCACGCCGCGCCGACCGCGCCGCACGAGTCGTGCCCGAGGACCACGACCAGCGGGCAGCCCAGGACTTCCACGCCGAACTCGATGCTGCCCAGCACTTCCGGGCCCATGACGTGGCCGGCGGTGCGCACCACGAACAGGTCGCCCAGCCCCCGGTCGAAGATGATCTCGGCGGCCAGCCGGGAGTCGGAACACCCGAACAGCACGGCGAAGGGCTGCTGGCCCGGTGCGGTCTCGGCGCGGCGGACGGCATCCTGGTTCGGGTGTTCGGGGGTGCCCGCGACGAAGCGCCGGTTGCCGGCCAGCAGCAGCTCGAAGGCATCGGAGGGCGTCGGGGTCTGGGTCTCGGTCATGGCGGCAGCCTACGAGCCGGCACCTGCCCTCGCTCCGCCCGGTACCAGGCGGAGCTCAAGGCCGCCCGGCACAAGAGCGAGCCCGTCAAGAAGGCCGAGGCCGAGATCGACAAGCTCCGCGAGGGGCTGGCCAAGGCCCGCCAGGAGAACCGGAAACTGGCTGAGCTAGTGGGCACCTACACGGTCATGATCGAGCAGCTGGCCCTTGAACGCGCCGAGGCGGTCGCCGAGCGCTATCAGGCCCTCGCCGCGAGGGACGCCGCACTCGGCGTCACCCCCCTTACCCACCCCCGTCCCGCCGCAGCAGGGGACCGCCCCAGCCAGCGGGCGGACCCGTCGCCCGCTTCCGCGCGGGCGGCGCTGACGAGCTGCCGCGGCAGGCCCCTTCCCGAGCGGGTGGGATTGGCGGTTCGCATGGCGGGTCGTGAGGCGACTTGCCTGGGCTGCGGCGGTGTGAGCGGGCGGCGACCGGAGACCACCCCGCGGCGATGGGTGCAGCAGTTGGACCGCCACAGCACATCCGGCAAGTTGGTGCGGGACCGGATTCCGCAGATCATCCGCGAGGACGGGGCCGAGCCGGTCACCTACATCGCGGGCCGGAGGAATACCGCGGCAGGCTAAGGGACAAGCTCGGCGAGGAGGTGACCGAGTTCCTCGCCGGGGATGACGCCACGGCCCCTGAGGAACTCGCGGACGTGCTGGAGGTCGTGCGGGCGCTGGCTGCGGACACGGTGATCGACGCAGATCAGCTGGAGAAGCTTCGCGAGGCCAAGGCGAGCGAACGGGGCGGTTTCGCCGACCGGATCGTCTGGACGGGCAACCGCTGACCGCACGGTCGCTTCGGCCGTCATTCGGTACGCGACTTCGTGCACAACCTCGTACGCGACTGAGTACGTTCGGTGGTACGCGGCTGCATGCACCAGTCGGTACCCGGTTGGGACGACAGCGGGTACTTCTCACATCTCGGGCTTGGTCAGGACGGCATGGCACACGCCGGTCAGCGGGAGCGCGGGGGCACCGGCGGTGGGGACGAGTCCGGCCCGGCAGGCGAGTGCGGTGATCTCGCCCGGATTGATGCCACGCTGGAAGGTCCCCTTGCTCTGGCTGGACCAGAAGCCGTCGTGGTGGGCCGTCCAGCCGCCGTCCGCGGCCGGCTTTGGTGATCTCCCTGCCTGAGCGGGTGACGACCACGACATGCCCGCCGAGACGGGTGAAGGACGCCGCGTCCTTGAGGGCCTGGATCCGCTGCCAGGGGTCGGGCAGCACGTTGAGGACGAACATCGAGGTGACTAGGTCGAAGCCGGTCCGGTCGGGGCGAGGCCAGCCGAAACCGTCGTGCGGGTCGAACCCTCCGGTGTCCAGGCCGGCCGAGCGGTAGTGGACGACGTCGGCGCCGCGGCCGCAGCCGTGGTCCAGAACGCTTCGGACGCCCAGCGGGCCGGTCAGGTGCTGGGGCACCGCGCGGGAGACCGCAGAGAATGGCTGGCCGCTCATCGCGGTCTTATACGGCTGATACTCCCTCCCGGCGGGGGCGGCTGGGCTGTCGCCTCCGGGAGGTCGCTCAGCGCGAAGAGGACATCGTCCGGCTCGGCCGTCTGGGGGTGACGGGCAGGTCGATCAGCAGCGCGGAGTGGTTGGTGAACGCCTTCGGGCCGTATCGCACCGCCGCGTCGGAGCAAGCCACGTTCACCGCCGCCTCGACGGCAAGCTGACCTGAGTCTGTCCACACCACAGACAACTGGAACTCCAGCTGATCGCCTCCACCCGCATCCTCAATGAGGTCCAGGCCGAGGATGATGGGCGTGCACGGCTTCGGGCCTGGGAAGACTGCGTAGTCCAATATCCACTCCCACGTGCCCATGTATCCGTCGGCGCGAGCCGCATCGACGGCGCGGGCGGCATCCCTCAGGGAGTCGGCGCCAGTCGCCGAGAGAAGGGGGAAAAGCGTGGTCAAAGGGACGTCATCGAAGACACCTCGGCTTATAAACATTCATCGATCATCCGTTCTTCCGGACCCGGGCGGCAAGCACCCCTGCCTGTCAGCGTTGCGTCCACAACCCGCGACTTCCGTTCCGCGTGCGACGACCTGTTCGCGGCGTGGCGGGCCGCCGGCATCGTGTCCGGCGGCAGGCCCGCCTGACGCCGGGGCCACGATCGAGGAGGTAACCATGGCGGATTGGGTGGTGCACCTTTCGAGCGAGGTGGTCCACGAGGGCCCCTTCCTGACCTCCATCGCGACAGGGTCGTCAAGCCGGACGGGGTCAGCACCGGCTCGTACGAGCACATCAGCGTTGGCGACGCGGTCCGCGTGGTCGCGCTCGACGACCACGGGCAGGTCGCGATCGTCGAGGACTTCTTCTACCTCCAGCGCCGCAGAGTGCGGCACCTGCCGGGTGGCCCATGTCACCCGCGCCTTGAGCGTGTTCGCCGTCGGAGCCGAGGGGGCCGGAGCCGAGAGCCGGGGCGCCAAGGGGGCCGGAGCCGGGGGCCGGAGCCGGGGAAGAGCACTCGCGTCCAGTGAATGACCGGTGAACACCCGGCTCCGCAGCCCTCCTTTCGGTCATTGCCGGAGCACCGCCGGGAACCGTCCGCACACCGCCACAGGCGTCACCCGAGCACCGGCGGACCGGGCACGAAGACGGCCGGAGGCGGTTGCCATTCCACTCCCCCAAGGCCGTTTCAGGACGGGGGCGTTGGCCGGTTTTGATCCATTGACACGATCCGGTAGCACCCTCAACAATCGGCTGATCGCTCGGACCTGAACTGATCATGCCACCGCAACCGACGCCTTGCGGGCTTCTCGCCCCCCTCTTCATCCCTTTTCGCCTTCATCCCTTTTCGCCTTGGTGATGTGCACTCAATACGCCCGATCCGCCGGCTGCATCGGTCGTTGGACTCTGCGGGGAGAGTATGTTCGATTCTCGGGATGCCCGTCTTCCCTTGTCGGCTGCCCAGTCCGGCATCTGGTACGCCCAGCAATTGGCCCCGGAGAACCCCACTTACATCCTCGGGGAATACCTGGAAATCCACGGCCCGGTGGACGCCGCCCTGCTCGGACAATCGGCTCTCCGAGCCTTCGCAGAGGCGGAGGCCCTCCGCGTCCGGTTCGTCACCGACACGACCGGGCCCTGGCAGATCGTCACCCCGCTGGGGGACCTGACCATCCCGCTCATCGATGTCAGCGGAGAACCCGATCCACGCCGGGCGGCCCTGTCCTGGATGGAGGCCGACCTGGCGCGACCGCTCGACCTGACGTCCGTCCCGCTCTTCACCTGTGCCTTGTTCAAGGCGGCGCCCGACAGGTTCTTCTGGTACCAGCGCGTCCACCACATCGTCATGGACGGCTTCAGTGCGGCGCTCGTCATCCAGCGGATCTGCGAAATCTACACCGCACTGTCGAGAGGCCTTCCGGTCGACGACGAGACCTTCGGCCCGTTGCGCCTTCTCCTGGAAGAAGAGCGCGCATACCGCGCGTCCGAACAGTTCGCCGGGGACCGCGAGTACTGGACCGGCCGTTTCGCCGACCTGCCCGAGCCGGCGACCCTCGCCGGCAGGTTCGCGACGCCGTCGCCCAGCGTGCGGCGGGTGACAGCACACCTTCCCCCCTCGGGCATGGACCGGCTGCGGGCAGCGGCTCGCAACGCCCGGACGACCTGGCCCTCGGTGGTCGTCGCCGCCACCGCGGCCTATCTGCACCGCATGACCGGCGCCCGGGACGTCACGGTCGGCCTCGGGGTCACCGGCCGCGATACGACGCGCTCGCAGGAAATACCGGGAATGGTGTCCAACGTGCTGCCGCTACGGCTGGCGGTGCGCCCGGACACGGTCTTCTCCGACCTCGTGCGGCAGGCCTCGCACGAGGTCTTCTCCGTCCTCCGGCACCAGCGCTACCGGTACGAGGACCTGCGCCGCGACCTGGACCTGTTCCGTGACGACGGGAAATTGTTCGGCCCCGTCGTCAACATCATGCCCTTCGATTACGACCTGCGTTTCGGTGAGTCCCGCGCGACGTCCCACACCCTGTCGGCCGGCCAGGTCGAAGACCTGTCGATCACCGTCTACCAGCGGGCGAAGGACCAGGGCCCGCGCATCGACTTCGACGCCAACCCTGCGCTGTACGAGGACGACGAGCTCGCCGCCCACCACCGGCGGTTCCTGCGGATCCTGGACGCCGACGCCGGCCGGCCGGTCGGCGCGATGGAACTGCTCTCCCCACGGGAACACCGTCTGCTCGCGGCCTGGAACGACACGGGGGACCCCGGGCCCGCGGACGCCGGCGGCGCCGCCACCGTCCAGCGCCGCTTCGCCGAACAGGCCGCCCGCACTCCGCACGCGCTCGCCGTCCGCTCCGACGACGAGGAGCTGACCTACCGCGAAGTGGACGCGCGGGCCAACCGGCTCGCCCACCGGCTCATCGGGGCGGGGGTGGGCCCGGAGACCCGGGTGGCCTTCCTGCTCCGGCGCTCGGCCGACCTCGTGGTGTCCGTCCTGGCGGTACTCAAGGCGGGCGGCGCCTACGTACCGCTGCACCACAGCTACCCGCCTGCCCGGAAACGGGCCATCCTGGCCGAGACCGGGGCCGAGGTGCTGCTCACCGACCGGGCCTCGCAGGACCAGGCGCTCCCGTACGGCGCGTCCGGCACCCGCGACCCGCACGACACACGTGCCGCCCACGACGCACCCGGCGTAATGGTCCTCGTCGTCGACGCGGACGCGCGCCTCGCCCGCGAGGACGACACCGACCCCGGCGTGGAAGGCCACCCGGACCAGCTGGCGTACATCATGTACACCTCCGGGTCGCTCGGCGCCGCGAAGGGCGTGGCCGTCACCCACCGGGACGTGCTGAGCCTGGCCGCCGACCGGTGCTGGCGCGGCGGCCACCACGAGCGGGTGCTGCTGCACTCCCCGCACGCCTTCGACGCGTCGACCTACGAGCTGTGGGTTCCCCTGCTCAACGGCGGCGGGGTCGTCGTGGCACCGCCCGGCGAGCTGGACACCCGGGTGCTCGCGCGCCTCGTCGCCGGCGGCGGCATCACGGGCCTGTGGCTGACCGCGGGCCTCTTCCAGGTGATGGCCGAGGAGTCGCCCGGCAGCTTCGCGGGCGTCCGGGAGGTGTGGACCGGGGGCGACGTCGTCCCGGCCACGGCGGTCCGGCGGGTGCTGGACCACTGCCCGCGCACCGTGGTGGTCGACGGCTACGGCCCCACCGAGACCACCACGTTCGCCGCCCACCACGCGATACGGGCGCAGGACCGCGTGCCCGGCAGCGTGCCCATCGGCCGGCCCCTGGACGGCGTGCGGCTGCACGTGCTCGACGGCGGCCTGCGCCCGCTCCCGGTCGGCGTGGTGGGTGAGCTCTACATCGCGGGAGCCGGGGTGGCGCGCGGCTACTTCGGCCGGCCGGGCCCGACCGCCGAGCGGTTCGTCGCCGACCCTTTCGGCCCCGCCGCCTCCCGCATGTACCGCACGGGGGACCTGGTCCGCAGGCGCGCCGACGGGACCCTCGACTTCGTGGGCCGGGCCGACGACCAGGTGAAGATCCGGGGCTTCCGGATCGAGCCGGGCGAGGTCGAGACCGTACTGGCCCGGCACCCCGGCCTCGCCCAGGCCGCCGTCGTCGCCCGTGAGCACCGGCCGGGAGACACCCGCCTCGTCGCCTACGCGGTGCCGGTGCGGGCGGCCGGACCGGTGACGGGCGACGATCCGGCGGAGGCGGACGCCGGAGGACGGCGGGCCCCCGTCCCCGTGCCGGAACCGCGGGCCGCGGAGGAACAGCAGGTCCGCGAATGGCAGTCGATCTACGACACGCTCTACGAGGACGCCGCCGCCCGGCCGGCCGGGGAGGACTTCACGGGCTGGAACAGCAGCTACGACGGCCGCCCCATCCCCCTGGCCGAGATGCGGGAGTGGCGTGCGGCCACGGTCGAGCGGATCCTGTCGCTGCGGCCCCGCAGGGTCCTGGAGATCGGCGTCGGCACCGGCCTGCTCCTGGGGCCGCTCGCCCCGCAGTGTGAGGCGTACTGGGCGACCGACTTCTCCGCCTCGGCCGTCGAGGCGCTCCGGGCCCGGACCGGGCGCGATCCCGGGCTCGCCGGCCGGGTGACGCTGCTGCGCCGGCCGGCCCACGACTTCGACGGGCTGCCGGCCGGGTTCTTCGACACGATCGTCATCAATTCGGTGGTGCAGTACTTCCCCGGCGCCCAGTACCTGGTCGACGTGCTGCGCAAGGCGGCGGACCTGGTGGTCCCGGGCGGGGCCGTGTTCGTGGGCGACATCCGCAACCTGCGTCTGCAGCGGTGCTTCCACACCGCTGTACAGGCGCACGACCCCGGCCCCGCGCGGGACGCGGACCGCATCCGCCGCGCCGTCGAGCAGAGCGTGGCTCGGGACAAGGAACTGCTGATCGACCCGGACTTCTTCGCGGCGCTCCAGCACGCCGTGACCGGAGTCGACGGCGTCGACCTGCGCGTCAAGCGCGGTCAGCACCACAACGAGCTGACCCGGCACCGCTACGACGTCGTGCTCCACAAACAGCCCGCGAAGCCCCTCCCGCTCAGCGAGGCGCGCACCTTGCTCTGGGGGCGGGACGCCGGCGGGCTGCGGGAACTGCGCGAGCAACTGTCCGCCCGGCGCCCCGGGCACGTGCGGCTCGCGGGGGTTCCCAACGCCCGCCTGTCCGGCGAGCTCGCCACGATGCGGATGCTGGACGGCGGCGGCCCCGGCGCGGTTCCGCGCGAACGCGCCGGAAGGGAGGGGGCGGAGCCGGCTCCTCCCGACCCGGAGGCCTTCCACGAACTCGGTGCGGAGCTCGGCTACCGGGTCGCCGTGACGTGGTCGGGCACGGCCGGTGACGGCAGCCTCGACGTCGTCTTCGCCGACGCGGCGCAGGCCGCCTCGGCCACGCCCGTGGAGGTCTACGCACCCGCCGCCGCTCACCGGGACCTCTCGGCGTACACCAACGACCCCGGCGCCGGGCAGCGGGCCGGCACACTGATCGCGGACCTGCGCTCGTACCTGCGGGACCGGCTGCCGGACTACATGCAACCGGCCGCCGTCGTCGTCCTCGACCGCCTGCCGCTGACCCCCAACGGCAAGCTCGACCGCGCGGCCTTGCCCGCACCGGACTTCGGCGCGGCGTCGACCGGCCGGGCACCGCGCACCGCCCAGGAGGAGCTCCTGTGCGGACTGTTCGCGGAGGTCCTCGGCCTCCCCGCCGTCGGCGTCGACGACAGCTTCTTCGACCTCGGCGGGCACTCCCTGCTGGCCACCCGGCTGGCCGGCAGGGCCAGGGCGGAGCTGGGCATCGAGCTCCCCGTCCGCCTGCTCTTCGAGGAGCCCACCGTCGCCGGTCTGGCCGGGCGGCTCACCACGGCGCGGCCGGCCCGCCCCGCTCTGCGCCCGATGGCCCGCCCGGACGAGATCCCGCTGTCCTTCGCGCAGCGCCGCCTGTGGTTCCTGCACCGGCTGGAGGGGCCCGGCGCGACGTACAACGTCCCGCTGGCCGTACGGCTGTCCGGGGACCTGGACCACGAGGCGCTCGGCGCGGCCCTGACCGACGTGGCCGGCCGGCACGAGACCCTGCGCACCACGTTCCCCGAGCGCTCCGGGCAGCCGCGCCAGCTCGTCCTCGACGCGCCGGCCACGCCTCCGCTGGAGATCGTCGAGACCGACGGGCCGGAGCTCGCGCAGAAGGTGAGCGAGGCGGTCCGTCACGCCTTCGACCTGGCCACCGAGCGGCCGCTGCGCGCCACGCTCTTCCCCCTCGGCCCGCGCGACCACCTCCTGATTCTCGTGCTCCACCACATCGCGGGCGACGGCTGGTCGCTGGCGCCCCTGGCCGCGGACCTGGGCACCGCCTACCGGGCACGGGTCGCCGGCACCGCGCCCGCGTGGTCGCCGCTGCCGGTCCAGTACGCGGACTACACGCTCTGGCAGCGGGAACTGCTCGGCGACGAGGAGGACGCGGACAGCCTCGCGTCGCGGCAGCTCTCGTACTGGCGGGACGCCCTCGCCGGCCTCCCCGAGCACCTGGAACTGCCCACCGACCGGCCGCGCCCGGCCGTGGCCGGCCACCGGGGCGCCGACCTGACGTTCACCCTGGGCGCCGAGCTGCACCGGGGGCTCGCCGAGCTCGCCAAGGAGTGCCGGGCGAGCGTCTTCATGGTCGCCCAAGCGGCGCTGGCGGCCCTGCTGACCCGGCTGGGCGCGGGCACGGACATCCCGATCGGCTCCCCGGTCGCGGGGCGCACGGACGAGGGCCTGGACGACCTCGTCGGATTCTTCGTCAACACCCTGGTGCTGCGCACCGACACCTCCGGCGATCCGGCGTTCCGGACGCTGCTGGAGCGGGTCCGGGAGACCGACCTGGCGGCCTACGCCCACCAGGACGTGCCGTTCGAGCGACTGGTCGAGGACCTGCGCCCCGCCCGCTCCCTGGCCCATCACCCGCTGTTCCAGGTCGCGCTGGCCTTCCACAACACCGCCGAGCCCCGTCTGGACCTGCCGGGCCTGCGGGCCGAGGCCGAAGGGGTGCGGACCGGCACGACCAAGTTCGACCTCACCGTGGAACTCACCGAGCGCCGGGACGGCGACGGCGCCGCCGCGGGCCTCGACGGCCTCGTCGAGTACAGCACCGACCTGTTCGACGCCGATACCGTGCGGGCCCTGGTCGGCAGGTACCGGCGGCTGCTGGAAGCCGTGGTGGCTGACCCCGGGCAGCCGATCGGCCGGATCGGCGTCCTCGGCCCGGAGGAGCGCGAGCACCTGCTGGTGACGTGGAACGACACCGCGCTCCCGGTGCCGGAGACCGATCTGCCGGCCCTGTTCGAGGCGCGGGCCGCGCGCGGCCCCCAGGCCCCGGCCGTGGTCTTCGGCGGCCGCGAGCTGACCTACGCCGAGCTCAACGCCAGCGCGAACCGGCTCGCGCACTTCCTCGCCGCGCGGGGCGCCGGACCCGAACGCGTCGTGGCCGTCGCCCTGCCGCGGTCGGCGGAGCTGGTCGTGGCCCTCCTGGCGGTGCTGAAGACGGGCGCCGCCTACTTGCCCGTCGACCCGGAACAGCCTGCCGAGCGGACCGCGTTCATGTTCGCCGACGCGCGCCCCGTAGCGGTGCTGACCACCGCCGGCAGCGGACGGGCGCTGCCCCCGCGCACACCTCGCCTGGCGCTGGACGAGCTCGGCGCGGCCGGCGCCCTGGACGCCTGCCCGGACACCGACCCCGGCCGCGCGGGCCGGCCCGGCGCCCTTCACCCCGCCTACGTCATCTACACCTCCGGCTCCACGGGCCGGCCCAAGGGCGTCGCGGTCCCGCACACCGCGATCGTGAACCGGCTCCACTGGATGCAGGCCGAGTACCGCCTCGACGCGACCGACCGCGTCCTGCAGAAGACGCCCTTCACCTTCGACGTCTCGGTCTGGGAGTTCTTCTGGCCGCTGACCGAGGGTGCGACGCTGGTGGTGGCACCGCCCGAGGCCCACAAGGACCCCACGCGCCTCGCCGAGCTGATCCGCGCCGAACGGATCACCACGGCCCACTTCGTCCCGTCGATGCTGCACGCCTTCCTGGAGACGCCTGCCGCCGCGGACTGCCGGACGCTGCGCCGGGTGTTCAGCAGCGGCGAGGCCCTGCCGGCCGAGCTGATCACCCGCTTCCGCAGCACGCTGGACGCCCGGCTGTACAACCTCTACGGGCCGACCGAGGCCGCCGTCGACGCCACGGCCTGGGCGTGCCCGGCGGACTTCGCCGGAACGGTGTCGATCGGCGCGCCGATCGCGAACATGCGGGCCCATGTGCTTGACGACGCCCTGCAACTGGTGCCGCCGGGAGTGACCGGCGAGCTCTACCTGGCCGGGAGGGGGCTGGCCCGGGGATACGTGAACCGGCCCGGGACGACAGCGCTGCGGTTCGTCGCCGACCCCTTCGGCCCGGCGGGATCCCGCATGTACCGCACGGGAGACCTGGTGCGCCGCCGCCCGGACGGCACGCTGGAGTTCCTGGGCCGCACGGACGACCAGGTGAAGGTCCGGGGCTTCCGCATCGAGCCCGGCGAGATCGAGGCGGCGCTCGTGCGGCACCCGGGCGTCGCCCGGGCCGCGGTGACGCTCAGGGAGGACGGGCCGTCCGGGCGGCGGCTCGTGGCGTACGTGGTGCCGGCTGCCGCCGGTCCCGCAACGGACGCTCCGGACGCCCCCGGTGCTCCCGGCACCCCGGACGCCGTGGAGCCCGCGGGACTGCGAGAACACCTGCAGGGCCTGCTGCCGGAGTACATGGTCCCGGCCGCGTTCGTGGTGCTGGCCGAGCTGCCCCTGCTGCCCAGCGGCAAGCTCGACCGCGCGGGCCTCCCCGCACCCGCCGTCACCAGCGCCCCGGGAGGCCGTCCGCCGCGCACGCCCCGGGAGAAGATCCTCTCCGGCCTCTTCGCCGAGTTGCTGGGCGTGGACGAGGTCGGCGCCGAGGACGGCTTCTTCGCCCTGGGCGGGGACAGCATCGTGTCCATCCAGCTGGTGTCCCGGGCGCGCGAAGCGGGTCTGGTCATCACCCCTCGCGATGTCTTCCTGCACCAGACCGCGGCGGCCCTGGCCGCGGCCGCCACCGAGGAGGACCGGACGGGCTCCGAGGACCGGGCGGACCCCGGCCGGACGGCCCCCGGACCGGCCCTTCCCCTGGTCGCGCTGACGCAGGAACGGCGCGCCCGGCTGGCGGAGGCGTGGGGCGACGTCTCGGCCCTGCAGGACGTCCTTCCTCTCTCGCCCCTCCAGGAAGGGCTGCTCTTCCACACCTCCTTCGATCAGCAGGCGCCGGACGTCTACACCGTCCAGCTCGCCTTCGACCTGCACGGACGGGTCGACGCCGCAGCACTGCGGGCCGCGGTGGCGGCCCTGCTGCACCGGCACCCGAACCTGCGGGCCGGGTTCTGGCAAGAGGGCTCGGACCAGCCGCTGCAGGTGATCCCGCGCGCGGTGGAGCTGCCGTGGCGCGAGGTGGAGCTGGCGGGCGAGGACGACCAGGGGCAGCAGGAGGAGCTGACGCGGCTGGTGGCCGAGGACCGGGCCCGGCGCTTCGATCCGGCTCGCCCGCCCTTGCTGCGCTTCACTCTGGTGCGGCTCGCGCCCGAGCGGTACTGCCTGGTGTTCCTGTGCCACCACCTCCTCATCGACGGGTGGTCACTGCCGAACCTCGTCCAGGAGCTGTTCACCCTCTACTCGCGGCGCGGGGACGCCGCCGGGCTGCCACCGGTCGTGCCGTACCGCACCTACCTGGCCTGGCTGGCGGGGCAGGACCGGGGCGCGGCCGAGGAAGCGTGGCGGGAGGCGCTGGCGGGGGTGGAGGAGCCGACGCTGCTGGCCCCGGCCGGCAGCGGCAGCACGGTGTGCCCGCCCGAAGAGGTGGTGCGGGAGCTCCCGGAAGAGCTGACGTCGGAGCTGGCGCGGGTGGCCCGGAGCCACGGGCTGACGCTCAACACCGTGGTGCAGGGGGTCTGGGGAGCCCTGCTGGGGCACGCCCTCGACCGGCGCGACGTGGTCTTCGGCGCCACCGTCTCCGGCCGTACGCCGGAGATCTCCGGCGTCGAGGACATGGTGGGGCTGTTCATCAACACCGTGCCCGTACGGGTCCGCTGGGACGCGTCCGAGTCGTGGTCGGACCTGCTGGCCCGGCTGCAGGGCGAACAGGCGAAGCTGCTGGAGCACCAGCACCTGGGGCTGGCCGGGATCCAGCACATGACGGGGATGCGCGAGCTGTTCGACACCACGACGGTGTTCGAGAACTATCCGCTCGACACCGACGCCGTGCAGGCCGCCCTGACGGACGTCCGGGTGACGGGGCTCACCGCCCATGACGCGACGCACTACCCGCTGACCCTCGTCGTGTTCCCGGGCCGGAGCCTGCGCTTCTCGCTGGGCTACCGGCCGGACCTGTTCACGGCGGACGCGGCCGGGACGATCGCGGCGCGCCTCCGCCGGCTGCTGGAGGCGGTGGCCGCCGATCCCGGGCGGCCGGTCGGGCAGGCCGACGCCCTGACCGGCGGGGAACGGCGCCGGCTGCTGGTGGAGTGGAACGACACGGCGCGGCCGGTGCCGCCGGCGAACCTGCCGGAGCTGCTGCAGGCGCAGGCCGCCCGCACTCCGGACAGGCCCGCCGTGGTGTGCCGGGACACCGTGCTGTCCTACGCGGAACTCAACGCGCGGGCGAACCGGCTGGCGCGGGATCTGGTCCGCCGGGGCATCGGACCCGAGCGGATCGTCGCCCTCTTCCTGCCCAGGTCGGCCGAGCTGATGGTGGCGATCGTCGCCGTGCTCAAGGCGGGGGCCGCCTACCTTCCGGTCGATCCGGAGTACCCGGCCGAGCGCGTCTCCTTCGTCCTGGAGGACGCCGGGGCAGCGCTCGTCCTGACCACGTCCGCGGTCGAGGACGGCCTCCCCGGTGCGGGCACCGCGGGGACCGTGCCCCGCATGGTGCTCGACCGCCGGAACACCGAGGCACTTGTCGCCGGCAGACCGGAGCGTGATCTCTCCGATGCCGACCGGGTCCGCCCCCTCTCGCCGCAGAACCCGGCCTACGTCCTCTACACGTCGGGTTCGACCGGACGGCCCAAGGGCGTCGTCATGCCCTGCGGCGGGCTCGTGAACCTGCTGGACTGGCACAGGACGGCCGTGCCGGCCGGCGACGGCGACGGCGGCAACGAGGGCGCGGGCGGAGGCACGCGTACGGCGCAGTTCACGACGATCAGCTTCGACGTGTCGGTGCAGGAGATCCTCGTCGCGCTGACGTCCGGGCGCTCGCTGGTGATCACCCCCGAGGACGTCCGCCGCGACGCCGGCGAGCTCGTGGCGTGGCTGGAGCAGCACGAGATCGGCGAACTGTTCGCCCCGAACCTGGTCGTCGACGCGGTGTGCACCGCGGCGGTCGAGCAGGGGCGGAGGCTCCCGGCGCTGCGGCACGTCGCGCAGGCCGGAGAAGCACTGGCCCTGACGGACGCGGTGCGCCGGTTCTTCGGCGAGGGGACGCGGCGGCTGCACAACCACTACGGGCCCACCGAGACGCATGTCGTGACCGCCCACCACCTGCCGGAGCGGGCCTCGGAGTGGCCGTCGGCAGCACCGATCGGTGCGCCGGTCTCCAACACGCGGGTGTACGTGCTGGACGGCGGGCTGCGGTTGCTGCCGCCGGGGGCGGTGGGCGAACTGTACGTCGCCGGCGAGGGTGTGGCGCGAGGATATGTGAACCGCCCCGGTCTGACGGCCGGGCGGTTCGTGGCGGACCCCTTCGGGCCGCCCGGTTCCCGCATGTACCGCACCGGGGATTTGGTCCGCTGGAGCCCCGACGGCGAGTTGGCCTTCGTCGGCCGGGCGGACGACCAGGTGAAGGTCAGGGGATTCCGGATCGAACCGGGCGAGATCGAGGCCGTCCTGTCGCGTCATCCGGGCGTTTTCCGGGCTGTCGTCGCGGTCCATGAGCCGGAGCGGGCACAAGCGCACGCCGGGGCCGGGAAGCGTCTCGTGGCGTACGTGGTACCGGAAGCCGGGACCGCCCTGGACGTCGCGGACGTACGGGACTCCGCCCGCCGCACGCTCCCGGACTACATGGTTCCCTCGGTCTTCGTACCGCTGGACGAACTGCCCCTCCTCCCGAACGGAAAGCTCGACCGTACGGCCCTGCCCGTACCCGGAGCCGGTACGGCAGCGACGGCGGCAGCGACGCGTGCCCCGCGCACGCCGCAGGAAGAACTCCTCTGCGGGCTCTTCGCCGAGGTCCTCGGCATCCCCGAGGTGGGCGCCGAGGACAACTTCTTCGAGCTGGGCGGGCACTCGCTCCTCGCCACGCGGCTGACCAGCCGGATCCGTTCGGCGCTGGACGCCGAGATCTCCGTCCGCGCGCTCTTCGACGCACCGACCGCCGCGGGCCTCGCCGAGCGGCTCTACGGGCAGGAGCGCACGCGCGTACCGTTGCGCGCGGGAGCACGGCCGGACGAGGTTCCCCTGTCCTTCGCACAGCGCCGGCTGTGGTTCCTCAACCAGTTGGAAGGGCCGAGCCCGGCGTACAACCTCCCGTTGTGCCTGCGGCTGTCCGGCGCGGTGAACACGGAGGCTCTGGAGGCGGCGCTCGGCGACGTCCTGAACCGGCACGAGAGCCTGCGGACGGTGTTCCCGGAGGCGCAGGGCGTACCGCGCCAGCACATCGCCGACGCGCCGCAGCGGCCCGCGCTCGAAGTCGTGGCGACCAGCGACGCGGACCTGCCCGCGGTGCTGCGGGCAGCGGCCCGCCGGCCCTTCGACCTCGCCGCTGAGCTTCCCGTGCGCGCCTGGCTGTTCACCGTGGGCGCTCGGGAACAGGTGCTGGCGCTCGTGGTGCACCACATCGCGGCCGACGGCTGGTCGCTCGCGCCGCTGGCGCGTGACCTCGGCGAGGCGTACGCCGCGCGGTGCCGGGACCGGGCACCGGCGTGGGCGCCGCTTCCGGTGCAGTACGCCGACTACACCCTCTGGCAGCACGAGGTCCTCGGCAGCGAGGAGGACCCCGGCAGCCTCGTCTCCCGGCAGCTGGCCTACTGGCGCGCCGCCCTCGACGGCATGCCCGGCCAGCTCGACCTGCCGGCCGACCGCCCCCGCCCCGCCGCCGCGAGCTACCGCGGGGACTCGGTCGCCTTCCGGATCGACCCGGAGCTGCACCGCGCCCTGCTCGCCCTCGCCCGGGGCCACCGGGTCAGCCTGTTCATGGTGCTGCAGGCGGCGGTCGCCGCCCTGCTGACGCGCCTGGGCGCGGGAACGGACATCCCCGTCGGCAGCCCGGTCGCCGGCCGCACGGACGAGGCGCTGGACGAGCTGGTCGGCTTCTTCGTCAACACCCTCGTGCTGCGCACGGACACCTCCGGCAACCCCACCTTCGGCGAACTGCTCGGCAGGGTCCGCGAGACCGATCTCGCCGCGTACGCGCACCAGGACGTGCCGTTCGAACGGCTGGTGGAACTGCTCAACCCCGACCGGTCGCTCGCCCGCCACCCGCTGTTCCAGGTGATGCTGGCCTTCCAGAACACCCCGGAGGCCGGTCCCGTGCTCCCCGGGCTCACCAGCGCGCCCGAACCCGTGGAGGCCGGCGTCGCCAAGCTCGACCTGACCTTCACCGTGCGGGAGTCCCGGGCGGACGACGGCGCGCCGGGCGGCCTCGAAGGCAGCATCGACTACCGCACCGACCTGTTCGACCGGGCCACGATCGAGCCGCTGGCGACGCGGCTGCGCATGCTGCTGGAAGCGGTGGCCGCGGACCCCGGGCAGCCCTTGGACCGGGTCGACGTGCTGACCGCGGAAGAGCGGCACCGCCTGCTGGTGGAGTGGAACAACCCGGGCCGGGAGGTTCCCGCCGCGGGCGCCGGGAACGCCACGCTCCACGAGTTGTTCGAGGCCCAGGCGGCCCGGACACCCGACGCGGCGGCCGTGGTGTTCGAGGACACCGGACTGTCCTACGCGGAACTGAACGAGCGGGCCGACCGGCTGGCCCGGCGCCTGATCGAGCGGGGAGCGGGTCCGGAACGCTTGGTCGGTCTCGCCGTGCCCCGCTCGGCCGAGATGGTGGTGGCCCTGCTCGCGGTGCTCAAGTCCGGAGCCGCCTACCTGCCCGTCGACCCGGGCTACCCGGCCGACCGGATCACGTTCATGCTGTCCGACGCCCGCCCCGTGCTGTGGCTGACGACCAGCGCGGTCGCCGCCGGCCTGCCTCGTACGGAGACACCGCTGATCGTGCTCGACCGCCCCGGCACGAGCGAGGACTCCGGCCGCCGGGCCGCGGCGGACCTCGGCGCGGCGGAGCGCCGCAGGGCCGGTGCCGACCACCCGGCCTACGTCATCTACACCTCGGGCTCCACGGGCCGGCCGAAGGGCACGGTGGTCTCCCACCGCAGCGCCGTCAGCCTGGTCCGCTGGGCCGTGGCCGAATTCGGCTCCGGGCAGCTGTCGAAGGTGCTGGCGTCGACGTCGCTGAACTTCGACGTCTCGGTCTTCGAGGTGTTCGGCCCGCTGGCGGCCGGCGGGACCATCGAGGTCGTCCGCGACGTGCTCGCCCTCACCGAGCGTCCCGAGGGCCGGGGGTGGACCGGCTCCCTGATCAGCACCGTGCCGTCGGCCCTCTCCCCCCTGCTCGCCAACGACGTCAAGGTCACGGCCGGCACGGTGGTCCTGGCGGGCGAGGCCCTGCCGGCCCACCTCCTGCGTGACGTCCGCAGGGCGCTGCCGGACTGCCGGGTAGCGAACGTCTACGGCCCCACCGAGGCCACCGTCTACGCCACCGCCTGGTACGCGGGCGACGATCCGGACGCCGCGCCGCTGATCGGTGTGCCGCTCTCCCATGTGCGCGCGTACGTGCTGGACGGAGGCTTGCGGCTGGTGCCGCCGGGTGTGGTGGGCGAGCTGTATCTGGCCGGGGCGGGTGTGGCGCGAGGGTACGTGAACCGCCCCGGCCTGACGGCCGGGCGGTTCGTGGCGGACCCGTTCGGGCCGCCCGGGGCGCGCATGTACCGCACCGGGGACCTGGTCCGCTGGACGTCCGGTGGTGAGCTGGCGTTCGTGGGCCGGGCGGACGACCAGGTGAAGGTCAGGGGCTACCGGATCGAACCGGGCGAGATCGAGGACGCCCTGTCCCGCCACCCCGGTCTCCTGCGGGCCGTCGTCGTTCCCCAGGAGCACGGGCCTTCGGGGAAGCGGCTCGTGGCGTACGCGGTCCGGGCGGGCGGTTCCCCCGTGGACATCGCGGACCTGCGGGCCTTCGCCCGGCGCACGCTGCCCGGCTACATGGTCCCGGCGGTCTTCGTGGTGCTGGACGAGCTGCCCTTGCTGCCGAACGGGAAGCTGGACCGGGCGGCGCTGCCGGCACCAAGCCTCGCCGGGACGCCGCGCACGCGGGCCCCGCGCACGCCGCGCGAAGAGCTGCTGTGCGGCCTGTTCGCACAGGTGCTGGACGTGGCCGGAGTGGGTGCCGAGGACAACTTCTTCGAGCTGGGCGGCGACAGCATCATGTCCATCCAGCTCGTGTCCCAGGCCCGCGCCGCCGGGCTGGCCATGAGCGCCAAGGACGTCTTCCAGCACCAGACCCCCGCCGCGCTCGCCGAGGTCGTCACCGCGAGCGAGGGGCAGGGGCCCGCCCCGGATCCCGGCGTCGGCCGGATGCCCGCCACCCCGATCATGCACTGGCTGCGGGAACAGAGGACGGAGCAGTCTCTCGACGAGTTCAGCCAAGCGGTGCTGCTGACCACTCCCCCGGGCGTGACCGAGCCGCAGCTCACGAGCGCCCTGCAGGCGGTCATCGACCACCACGACGTCCTGCGGACGCGCCTGGAACGGCCGGCCGATGGCGACTGGTCGTTGTACGGCAGCCCCCGCGGCTGTGTCACGGCCGCCGGACTGGTCCGGCGGATCGACGTCGGCGGCGCGGGCGCTCCGGGACCGGTGATCGCGGACGAGGCCCGCCGGGCGCGTGCGCGGCTGCGGCCCGGCGACGGAGTGATGCTGCAGGCGGTGTGGTTCGACGCCGGGCCCGCGCACCCGGGCCGGTTGTTGCTGGTGCTGCACCACTTGGTGGTGGACGGGGTGTCCTGGCGCATCCTGCTGCCGGACCTGGCCGCCGCGGCCACGGCGATCGCCGCCGACCGCCCCGTCGCCCTGGCTCCCGTACCGACGTCCTTCCGCCGCTGGGCCGAACTGCTCACCGAGCACGCCCAGGAGCCCAAGCGGATCGCCGAGGCGGCATGGTGGGAGCGGGTTCTCGACGGTCCGAGCGTGCTCCTGACCGATCACCCGTCGCAGGAGGACGGCGCCTCGCGCTCCGTGGTGGTGACGATCCCGCCGGAACGCACGGCAGCGTTGCTGTCCGAGGTACCGGCCGCGTTCCACGCCAATGTCAACGACGTGCTGGTGGCGGCCCTGGCCGTCGCCGTCCTGGCCCGGCACCATCGGCGAGGCGAGACCGGGGCGGAGCTGCTGGTCGATGTGGAGGGGCACGGCCGGGACGAGTTCGCCCCCGGACTGGACGTGTCCCGCACCGTGGGCTGGTTCACCAGCCTCTACCCCGTACGCCTCGCACTCCACGACATCGACCTCGACGACGCCCTCACCGGAGGTCAAGCCGCCGGCCGGATCCTCAAAGCCGTCAAAGAGCAACTCCGGGCGGCCCCCGACCACGGCATCGGCTACGGCCTCACCCGCTACCTCAACCCCGGCACCCGACCCCGCCTCTCCCAACAGCCCCCTCCGCAAGTCGGCTTCAACTACCTCGGACGCTTCTCCCCCGCAGACACCGGCCCATGGACCGTGGCCGAAGAAGCCGACACCCTCTTCGATCCCGCCGGCGCCGCCCTGCCACCGGGGCGCCGTCTCGACATCAACGTCCTGGCCACGGACCGCGCCGAGGGGCCCGAGCTGGTGGCCTCCTGGACGTGGCACGAACAGGCGCTGCCCGAGAAGGACGTCCACGAGCTCACCGGCCTGTGGTCACAGGCACTGGACGCGTTCATCCACCACGCCGGCCGGCCCGGAGCGGGCGGCTGGACGCCCTCGGACCTTTCCTTGGTCTCGCTGGACCAGGACGAGATCGACGCGCTGGAAGCGGAATGGGGAGTCCAGGAATGAGGAAGCCGGGGCTGCAGGACGTCCTCCCGCTCTCGCCGCTGCAAGAGGGTCTCCTCTTCCATGCGGTCTACGACACCGGCACCCCTGACGCCTACGCGGTGCAGGTGGCATGCGAGCTCGAAGGCCCGTTGGACGCCGGTGTGCTGCGCAGGGCCGCCGAAGGCCTGCTGCGTCGGCACGCCAACCTGCGGGCCGCCTTCCGGCCGCGCGGCCAGGGACGACCGGTGCAGGTGATTCCGCGTGAGGTGATGGTGCCCTGGCGCGAGGTGGACCTGACCGACAGGCGCGACCACGAACCGGAACTGACCCGGCTCCTTACCGAAGACCGCGCCCGGCGCTTCGACCCCGCCCGGCCACCCCTCCTGCGCTTCACCCTCATCCGCACCGGGCCCGTACGGCACTGCCTGGTCTTCACCCACCACCACCTCCTCCTCGACGGCTGGTCCCTCCCCACCCTCCTCCGGGAACTCTTCACCCTCTACACCCACCACGGAGACGAGTCCGCCCTCCCACCTGCCGCGCCCTACCGCAACTACCTCACCTGGCTCACCACCCGGGACCGCGACACCGCCAAGAAGGCCTGGCAGGAAGCACTGGCCGGCGTAACGGAGCCCACGCTGTTCGCCACGGCGCGGCGGAGCGCTTCCTCGGTCGCTCCGGAAGTGCTCCCCATCGTGTTGCCGGAAGAGCTGACAGCGGCGTTGACGACGACGGCGCGCAGCCGGGGGCTGACCCTCAACACCGTGGTGCAGGGCGCGTGGGGAGTCCTGCTGGGGCGTCTCCTCGGCCGCGACGACGTGGTCTTCGGCGGTGTCGTCTCCGGCCGTGTCCCGGAGATCCCCGGCGTCCAGGACATGGTGGGGCTGCTCATCAACACGGTGCCGGTCCGGGTGCGCTGGGGCCGGTACGAGTCCTGGGCGGAGATGCTGGCCCGGCTGCAGGACGAGCAGTCGAGGCTGCTGGAGCACCAGCACCTGGGCCTGGCCGAGATCCAGCAGACGGCGGAAGCGCGGGAGCTCTTCGACACGACGACCGTGTTCGAGAACTACCCTCTGGATGCCACCGCGCTGGAGAGGATCCGTCCCGGACTGCGCGTACGGAACGTCACCGCGAGCGACGGCACCCACTACCCGCTGAGCCTCGCCGTGATTCCGGGGCGGAGCCTGCACCTGCGCGTGAAATACCGGCCGGACCTGGTCGAGCGAGAAGCTGCCGAGGCCGTCGCGACGCGGCTCCCCTTGCTGCTGGAGACGATCGCCGGGGATGCCGGTCGCCTCGTCGGGCAGAGCGACGTCGTGACCGCTGAGGAACGGCGTCAGCTGCTGGTGGAGTGGAACAACACCGCGCACCCGGTACGGCCGGCCTGTCTGCCGGAGCTGTTCGAGGAGCAGGTGGGCCGGACGCCCGGGAAGACGGCTGTGCGCCACGAGGACACCGCTCTGTCCTACGCGGAGCTCAACGCTCGGGCGAACCGGCTCGCACATCGCTTGATCGCGCGCGGAGCCGGCCCGGAGGACGTCGTCGCCGTCGTGCTCCCGCGGTCGGCCGGCCTGCTGGTGGGGCTGCTCGCGGTGCTCAAGGCCGGCGCGGCGTACCTGCCGGTGGATCCGGAGCACCTGTCCGGGCGCGTATCGTTCGTCCTCGGCGACATCCGCCCCGCGGCCGTCCTGACCACGGCGGAATCGACCGATCACCTTCCCGGAATCGATCGTGACCTGCTGCTGACCCTCGATGCCGGTGGCCTTGCGGACGAGGTGAGCCGGTTCCCGGACACGGATCCCGGTGACGCCGACCGGGTCGCACCACTCACCTCCGCCAACCCGGCCTATGTCATCTGCACATCGGGTTCCACCGGCGCCCCCAAAGGCGTTGTCGTCGAGCACCGGTCGCTCGGGGACTATCTCGCCTGGGCCCACGAGGTCTATCCGAGCGCGCGGGGAACCGTGCTGCTGCACTCGTCCGCGGCCTTCGACATGACCGTGACGGCCTTGTTCGTGCCCTTGCTGGGTGGCGGCTGCATTCACCTGGCAGCGCTGGAGGAGGGCTCGCTGCCCGGCGAGGGGCACGCCGAGGCCGAGTACACCTTCCTCAAGGGCACTCCGAGCCACCTGGCTGTGCTCAACGCCTTGCCCGCGGAATTCTCACCGACGGAGGAACTGCTGCTGGCCGGCGAGTCGCTGCGGGGCGATTCCCTCGCGGAATGGCGCCGCCGGCATCCGTCAGCGGCGGTGTTCAACGTCTACGGCCCGACCGAGACCACGGTCAGTTGTACCCAGTACCGCATCGGGCCCGGTGCCGCGCTCCCGCCGGGAGCCGTGCCCATCGGACGCCCGGTGTGGAACGCGCGAGCGTACGTGCTGGACGGCGGTTTGCGGCTCGTGCCGCCGGGTGTGGTGGGCGAGCTGTACCTGGCCGGGGCGGGCGTGGCGCGAGGGTACGCGAACCGGTCTGCGCTGACGGCCGGGCGGTTCGTGGCGGACCCCTTCGGGCCGCCCGGAACGCGCATGTACCGCACCGGGGACCTCGTCCGCCGGAACCCCGGCGGTGACCTGGTCTTCGTGGGCCGGGCCGACGAGCAGGTGAAGGTCAGGGGCTACCGGATCGAACCGGGCGAGGTCGAAGCGGTCCTCACCCGGCACCCGGGCCTCCTTCGTGCCTCCGTCGCCGTCCAGGAGCACGGCCCCGGCAAGCGCTTCGTGGCGTACGTGGTGCCGCACGCCGGCACCACCCTGGACTTCGCGGATGTCCGGGACTTCGCCCGGCGTGCGCTCCCGGACTACATGCTCCCGGCGGCATTCGTACCGCTGGACGAGCTGCCCCTCCTGCCCAACGGGAAGCTCGACCGCGCAGCACTGCCCGAACCCGGAGCCGGTGCGGCAGTGCCGGCGACGGCGACACGTACTCCGCGCACACCGCGGGAAGAACTCCTCTGCGGCCTCTTCGCCGAGGTGCTCGGCGTCCCCGGGACCGGCGCCGAGGACAACTTCTTCGAGCTGGGCGGCGACAGCATCGTGTCCATCCGGCTCGTGTCCAAGGCCCGTGCCGCCGGGCTGGTGTTCTCCCTGCGTGACGTGTTCCAGCACAAGACTCCCGCAGCCCTGGCTCTGGCCGCCGGGGAGGCCGGGAGGGACGAGGGCGTCAGTGAGGCCCCCGAGGCCAGCATCGGGCGGGTGCCGCTGACTCCCGTCATGCACCGGCTGCGGGACCGCGGTGGTGCGCCCGACACGTTCCACCAGTCGGTGCTCCTGCGGGTTCCCCCCGGTCTCGGTACGGCGCGCCTCACCGGCGCGGTGCAGGCGGTCCTCGATCACCATGACGTGCTGCGCATGAGGCTGAGCACTCACCCCGACGGCGACTGGCAGCTGGACATCGCCCCCCGCGGCACGCTCACGGCAAGCCCCTGCATCCGCCGCGTGGACGTCGCCGGGCTGGACGCGGCGGCCTTGCGCACGGTGATCACTGCGGAAAGCGCCACTGCAGCACAGCGGTTGGTTCCCCGTCGCGGGACGATGCTGCAGGTGGTGTGGTTCGACGCCGGGCCCGCGCACCCGGGCCGGTTGTTGCTGGTGCTGCACCACTTGGTGGTGGACGGGGTGTCCTGGCGCATCCTGCTGCCGGACCTGGCCGCCGCGGCCACGGCGATCGCCGCCGACCGCCCCGTAGCCCTGGCTCCCGTACCGACGTCCTTCCGCCGCTGGGCCGAACTGCTCACCGAGCACGCCCAGGAGCCCGAACGGATCGCCGAGGCGGCGCGGTGGGAGCGGGTTCTCGACGGTCCGAGCGTGATGCTGGCCGACAGCCCGCCCCGCGAAGGCGACCCCACACGCTCCTTGGTCATGACGATTCCGGCGGAGCGCGCAGCATCACTACTCACGGCCGTGCCCGCCGCGTTCCATGCCACCGTCAACGACGTGCTGATGACGGCCCTGACCGTGGCGATCCTGAGCAGGAGAGGCGGGACGGAGCTGCTGGTCGACGTGGAAGGGCACGGCCGGGACGAGTTCGCCCCCGGACTGGACGTGTCCCGCACGGTGGGCTGGTTCACCAGCGTCTACCCCGTACGGCTCGGGCTCCACGACATCGACCTCCACGACGCCCTGACCGGAGGCCGGGCCACCGGACAAGCCCTCAGAACCGTCAAAGAGCAACTCCGCGCAACCCCCGGCCACGGCATCGGCTACGGCCTCACCCGCTACCTCAACCCCGGCACCCGCCCACGGCTCTCCGGACAACCCGCCCCGCAAGTCGGCTTCAACTACCTCGGACGCTTCTCCCCCGCAGACACCGGCCCATGGACCGTGGCCGAAGAAGCCGACGCCCTCTCCGCGCCGTCCGGGGCCGGACTGCCGGGGCCGGCGCACCACCTCGACCTCAACGTCCTGGCCAAGGACGGTTCCGAGGGGCCCGAGCTGGTGGCTTCCTGGACATGGAACGAGCAAGCGCTGTCCGAGAAGGACGTCCACGAGCTCACCGGCCTGTGGTCACAGGCACTCGACGCGCTCATCAGTCACAGCGTCCGCCCCGGAGCGGGCGGCTGGACGCCCTCGGACTTCCCCCTGGTCCCACTGACCCAGGGCCGGCTCGACCGCCTGGCCGCGTCCTGGGGCGGGCCGTCGGGACTGCAGGAGATCCTGCCGCTCTCGCCCTTGCAGGAGGGCTTGCTCTTCCACTCGGCCTTCGATGAGCAGATGCCGGACGTCTACACCGTCCAGCTGGTCCTCCGGCTCCGAGGAGGGCTCGACACCGCAGCGTTGCGCGCTTCGGCAGCGGCCTTGCTGCGCCGGCACGCGAATCTGCGGGCGGGCTTCCAGCAGGAGGACGCGGATCGTCCCGTGCAGGTGATTCCGCGTGAGGTGATGGTGCCCTGGCGCGAGGTCGACCTGACCGGCACGCGCGACCACGAACCGGAACTGACCCGGCTCCTTACCGAAGACCGCGCCCGGCGCTTCGACCCCGCCCGGCCACCCCTCCTGCGCTTCACCCTCATCCGCACCGGGCCCGGCGAACACCACCTCGTCTTCACCCACCACCACCTCCTCCTCGACGGCTGGTCCCTCCCCACCCTCCTCCGGGAACTCCTCACCCTCTACACCCACCACGGAGACGAGTCCGCCCTCCCATCCCCCACGCCCTACCGCAACTACCTCACCTGGCTCACCACCCGGGACTGCGACACCGCCAAGAAGGCCTGGCAAGAGGCGCTCGCCGGCGCAGGAGAACCCACGTTGCTGGCTCCGGCCGGCGCCGGGGCGGGGGCGGTGCTGCCCGCAGAGGTGTCGTCGCAGCTCCCGGAGACGCTGACCGCGTCGCTCATGCAGTGGGCCCGCCGGCACGAAGTGACGCCCAGCACCGTGATCCAGGGAGTCTGGGGCGTCCTCCTGGGGCGCTTGCTCAACCGGCGCGACGTGGTCTTCGGTGCCACGGTCTCCGGCCGTCCCCCGGAGGTCGCCGGGGTCGAGGACATGGTGGGGCTGTTCATCAACACCTTGCCCGTACGGGTGCGCTGGAGCGAGACCGAGTCGTGGGCGGAGATGCTGACCCGGCTGCAGGAGGAGCAGGCTGCGCTGCTGGAACACCAGCATCTGGGGCTGGCCGAGATCCAGCGGACGGCCGGTGCGCGCACGCTGTTCGACACCACCACCGTCTTCGAGAGCTACCCGGTCGGCACCGGAGCGCCGGGGGAGCCGGAGAATCCGGAGGAACCCGGCCATGGGGTGCGGCTGGTGGACATCAGGACGGCCGACGGGACCCACTATCCCGTCAGCCTCGCCGTGATTCCCGGCCGCGATCTGCGGTTGCGCCTGCAGTACCGGCCGGATCTCGTGGAGCGGCGGGCGGCCGAGGCCGTGGTGGCCCGGCTGCGCCTGCTGCTGGAGGCCGTGGTCGCGGTGCCCGGGCGGCCCGTCGGGCACGTCGATCTGCTCACCGCCGAGGAGCGGGAGCGGCTCCTGCCTGGCCGCCGCCGCGTCGGCAGCGCCGAAGCCTCTGCGCCGGACGGACTGCTCCACACCTTGTTCGAGGCTCAGGCGAAGCGCTCGCCCGGGGCCGTCGCGGTGCTGCACGAGGGTGCCGGGATCTCGTACGGGGAGCTCAATGCGCGGGCGAATCAGCTCGCCCGGGTGCTCGTGCGGCGGGGAGCCGGTCCCGGGACGGTCATCGCCGTGGCGCTGCCGCGGTCAGTGCACGCGGTGACCTGTCTGCTGGCTGTGCTGAAGGCGGGCGGCGTGTATCTGCCGCTGGATCCGGAGTATCCGGCGGAACGGGTCGCGTTCATGCTGGCCGATGCCCGGCCCTCGTCCGTCCTCTCCGACGCCGCGACCGCCTCTCGTCTGCCGGAGCTGGGCGACGTGCCGTCGCTGCTGGTCGACCGGCTCGGCCTCGGCCGGGAGGACGGCGGTGATCTCACCGACGCGGATCGCCCGGTGCCGCTGTCACCGGAGCAGCCGGCCTACGTCGTCTACACGTCGGGGTCGACGGGGCGCCCGAAGGGCGTCGTCATGCCCGGGGGCGCGGTGGCGAACCTGCTGGCGTGGCACCGGGCGGCGGTGCCGGCCGGGCCCGGCACCCGGGTCGCCCAGTTCACGGCCCTCAGCTTCGACGTGTCGGTCCAGGAGATCCTCTCCACGCTGGTGTCGGGCGCGTGCCTGGTGATTTCCCCCGAGGACGTCCGCCGTGACGCGGCGGCTTTCGTGGCGTGGCTGCGGCGGCACGAGATCGGCAAGCTGTTCGCCCCGAACCTGGTGATCGAAGCGCTGTGCGAGGCGGCCGCCGAGAGCGGGGAGCCGCTGCCGGCGCTGGTGGACGTGGCCCAGGCCGGTGAGGCGCTGCGGCTGAGCGAGCCGGTCCGCCGCTTCCACCGGGGCGTACGGCGGCGCTTGCACAACCACTACGGGCCTGCGGAAACACACGTGGCGACCGCGTTCACGCTCCCGGAACGGGAGGCCGAATGGCCGGCCGCGGCACCGATCGGCCGCCCGGTCCCCCGCACCGAGGTGTACGTGCTGGACGGCTGCCTGCGGCCGGTGCCACCGGGTGTGGTGGGCGAGCTGTACCTGGCGGGCGCGCAACTGGCCCTCGGCTACCTGCACCGCCCGGGGCTGACCGCCGGGCGGTTCGTCGCCGGTCCGTTCGGCGGCCCGGGCGCACGGATGTACCGCACCGGGGACCTGGTGCGGTGGAGCTTCGCCGGGGACCTGGAGTTCATCGGACGGGCGGACGGCCAGGTCAAGGTCCGCGGCTTCCGCATCGAGCCCGGCGAGGTCGAGGCGGCCCTCGCCCGGCACGAGGACGTGGGCCGGGCCGCCGTACTGGCCCGGGAGGACCGGCCGGGCGACGCGCGCCTGGTGGCCTACGTGGTGCCCGGTCCGGGGCGGCGGCTGCACGTCCCCGGGCTGCGGCGGCACCTGGCGGAGCTCCTCCCGGACCACATGCTCCCGTCCGCCGTGGTCGAGGTCGGCGCCCTGCCCCTGACGCCCAACGGAAAGCTGGACCGGCACGCCCTGCCGGCGCCCGGGCCGGACGTGCGGGCCGCCGGCGGAGCGCCCAGGAACGCCCGTGAGGAGGTCCTGGCCGGTCTGTTCGCGGAGGTGCTGGGACTGCCGGCGGTGGGTGTCGACGACGACTTCTTCGCCCTCGGCGGGCACTCGCTCCTCGCCACCCGGCTGATCAACCGGGTGCGGTCGGCCTGCGGTGCCGAACTGCCGGTCCGCGCCCTCTTCCGGGCACCCACCGTCGCCGGGCTGGCAGCGGCCGTCGAGGCCACCGAGCGTCCGGCTGCCGGCCCGGCGGACAGCACCGACTTCCGCGCCGAAGCGGTGCTCGATCCGGCGATCACCACCGAGGGCTGCCGGCCCGCGGACCCCCGGGCGAACAGCGCTCCCCGGCACGTCCTCCTCACCGGCGCCACCGGATTCCTCGGGTCGTTCCTGCTGCGCGAGCTGCTGGACCGCACGGAGGCCTGCATCTGGTGCCTCGTGCGGGCCGCGGACGACGAGGAAGCCGGGGAGCGGCTGCGGCGGAGCATGGCCGCCTACGGGCTGTGGGACGAGGCCCTGCGCGGGCGGATCGTCGCCATGGCGGGAGACCTGGAGAAGCCGCTGCTCGGGCTGGGCGGGGAACGGTTCGCCCACCTGGCGGACCGGATCGAGGTCATCTACCACAACGGCGCGCGGGTGAACCTCGTCGACTCGTACGCGAGGCTCAAGGCGGCCAACGTGCTCGGCACCCAGGAGGTCGTGCGCCTGGCCGCCACGAGCCGGGTCAAACCCCTCCACTACGTCTCCAGCTCCGCCGCCGCGGTGGGGCGGGACGCGACGCCGGACGTCGTGCGGGAGGACCGCCGCGTGCCGCCCGGGGCCGTGGCGGAGAACGGCTACGTCGCCACCAAGTGGGTGTCCGAGGAACTGGTGCGGGCAGCCCGCGAGCGAGGGGTCCCCACCGTGATCTACCGGCCGAGCCGGGTGAGCGGCCACACCGGCACGGGCGCGTGCACGACGGGGGACGCGCTGTGGACGATGGTCCGGGCGATCGTCGAGTTGCGTGCCGCGCCGGACCGGACGGTACGGGACGGGCTGCGGTTCGACGTCGACCTCGTACCGGTCGACCACGTGGCCGCGGCCGTGGTGCACCTCGCCCGGCAGCCGGAGTCGGAGGGCCGGGTCTTCCACGTGACGAACCCGGAACCGCTGGGCTTCGACGTGCTGATCGACTGCTTGCGGCGGCTCGGCTACGAAGTGGCGAGCCTGCCCTACGAGGAGTGGCAGGACGTCCTCCGCAGCGCCGCCGACCGGGACGGCCGGGAGGGGCCCGGCGAGTCCCCGCTGGCCGCGGCCGCGCTGCTGACGCAGGGGCTGCGGACCGGCGCCGCCAGCCCCCGCTACGGGCGGAGCAACACGGAACGCGGCCTCGCCGGCTCCGGCATCGCGTGTCCGGTGGTCGGCGACGAGCTGATCGCCAAGTACGTCGCGTACTTCGTCGCGTCGGGGTTCCTCCCGGCGCCCGTGAGGAAGGACAGGACATGACCAACCCCTTCGACGACGACAACGGGCGCTTCCACGTGCTCGTCAACGACGAGGGCCAGCACTCGCTGTGGCCGGTGTTCGTCGCCGTCCCCGAGGGCTGGACCGTCGCCCTGGAGGACCGGGACCGGGCCGCCTGCCTGGAGTACGTGGAGGAGCACTGGACCGACATGCGCCCCAAGAGCCTCGCCGAGGCGATGGACGCGCCGCTCCGGAAGGGTTCCGCCTGACCCGGGGTCCGCTGCCCTACTGCCCGTCGCCCGGCGGCCGGTGCACTTCGCCCGCGCCCAGCCTGATCACGGCGCGGGGCCGCATGGGCCCCTCGCCGCGCCGGGAGAGCAGGACGACCTCGTCGACCACGGCGGCCCGCGCGCCGAGCCGGGCCGCGCACTCGGCGGCCGGCCGCCGGGGGTCCTGGGTGCGGCCGAGGGACAGGTGCGGGGTGAATCCGCCGCCCCGGCCGCGGCACAGAGGGAAGGGCGACCCCGGCTCCGCCTGGAGACGGGTCCACGGGGCCGGGCCCGCGGCGGCCGGGTCGAGCCACACCGTGGCGTAGTGCCGGTGCCGGGAGCACCGCACGCCGGACAGGCGCGCCGTGAACGCCGGAATCTCCGCCCCCGCCGCGGACAGCAGCGGTTCGGCCCGCGCGAATCCTCCTCCGGCACGAAGCCGGACAACAGGTTCACGTGCGGCGGCCGGCGCCGTACCTGCGGGTCGTGCTCCCAGCGGATGTCCTGAACGGCGGGCCGGAGCTCCTCCGGCGGCAGCCACGCCACCGCCGTCCGGGCCGTCGGCGCCACGTCCAGCGTGCCGTCCGGCCCGGCTCAGGCCGTAAATGGCTGGCGCTGCGCCGTGACGCGGCGGCATCCTCCGGAGTGCCCGGGGCGACACGAACCCTGGTGATCGTGCTCCATCCGCCTGGATGAGGAGTCCTGATGACTGTCGTCGAAGTCCGCACGGCGGCCGGATCGCTGCGGGGGCGCCGGGAGGCGGGAGTGGCGGTCTTCCGCGGCATTCCGTTCGCCGAGCCGCCGGTCGGTCCGCTGCGCTTCGCCGCGCCGCGGCCCGCACGCGGGTGGGACGGGGTGCGGGAGGCCCTCTCGTACGGGCCGCCGCCTCCGCAGGGCAGTCACTTCGGCATGGAGGTCCTGGCGCGGGAGGCGGTGGGTGACGGCTGGCTGACGGTCAACGTCTGGTCACCCGATCCGGGCCCCGGCGCCGGGCTGCCCGTAATGGTGTGGATCCAGGGCGGCGCCTACACGATCGGCACGTCCGGTCTCCCCGAGTACGACGGCGCGCGTCTGGCGCGCGAGGGCGGCGTCGTCGTGGTGACGTTCAACTACCGGGTGGGGATCGAGGGGTTCGGGCACATCGAGGGGGCGCCCGCCAACCGGGGCCTGCTCGACCAGGTCGCGGCGCTGGAGTGGGTGCGCGGCACCATCCGGGCCTTCGGGGGCGACCCGGACCGCGTCACGGTCTTCGGCCAGTCGGCCGGCGCCGGATCGGTCGCCGCGCTGCTGGCGATGCCCCGGGCGGCCGGGCTGTTCGGCCGGGCCGTCGCGCAGAGCGTCCAGGGCACGTTCTTCTCGCCGGAGCTCGCCGCCGACATCGCGGCCGCCTGCGCCGCCGAACTGGGGCTGCGGCCCACCGTCGCCGACCTGTCCGCAGTCGCACTGGCCCGGCTGTCCGCCGCCGGTGATGCGGTCGGCGCCGCGATGGGTCACCGGGCCGGGCGCTGGGGCCCGGCAGCCCACAGGTCGATCCCGTTCTCTCCGGTCGTCGACGGTGACACGCTGCCCGCCACGCCATGGCAGGCCCTCGCCGGCGGGGCCGGCCGGGGCGTGGCGCTCCTCGTCGGCCACACGCGCGACGAGCAGCGGCTGTTCACCGCGCTCGACGGCCTCCTCGGCCGGGTCACCCCGGAGCAGGCGGCGACCGCCCTGCGGCGCTTCGGCCCCGGCCGGGACGGCGCGCGCCGCTACCGCGACGGATATCCGGACGCGGGCCCGGAGGAGTTGTACGAACGGGTCCACTCCGACTGGCTGTTCCGCATGCCGAGCCTGCACCTCGCCGGTGCACGGGCGGCGGCTGCCGGAGGCAGCGTCCACGTCTACGAGCTGACCTGGCCCGCGCCGGGCATGGGCGGCGCCTTCGGCGCCTGTCACGGCCTCGACGTGCCGCTCGTCTTCGGCAACCTGGACCGCGGGCAGCCGGCCGTGCTGATCGGCGAGGCCCCCTCCCCGGAGGCGGAGGCGATCTCCGCCCGCATGCGCGCCGACTGGACGGCGTTCGCCGCCCACGGCGACCCCGGATGGCCCGCGTACGACGAGGGCCGGCGCCTCGTACGGCTCTACGACGCCCGGCCCGCCGTCACCGCTTACCCGGAGGAAGCCTCCCGCCTGATCTGGCAGGATCACGCGTTCCCCGCCCTGCCGCTGACCGGCCGGTAGCACAGGCCGCGGGGAGGGGCTCACCGGGCGGCGTGTTCGCGCGGTGGAAGAGGTAGGAGCCGAGCAGGACGCCGAGGATGACGAGGAGGCCGCCCCAGAGTTCGTGGAAGGTGGGGCGCGGCCCTCCCAGATCAGGTTGAACACCGCGCCGAAGACCGCCTCCATGCCGATGACCGGCCCCATGACCGTTGCGGGCAGCTGCTTCGAGGCGATGTTCCAGAACCACGTCGCGCACCACGAGCCCAGGACGGCCAGTGCGGCGCACCACAGCAGGAACGGCACGAGCGTGCCGGCGTCCGAGAGCGGCGACGGGCCGTCGCCGGAGCGGGCGAGCGGGAGGAGGAACAGCGAGGCGCCGAACGCTCCGAGGCCGATGCAGGCCGTCCACGTGGCGTTGTCGGCGGCGGGCCGGATCCGGGTGAGCACCGTGCGGTTGACGATGACGAAGTAGGACCAGGCGACGCAGGCGAGAACGCCCAGGATCACTCCGGTCGTCACGTCGCCGGCGTCTCCCGTGCTCCCGTGGGGCGCGCCCCCGTTGACGAGGAACAGCCCGGCGGAGATCGCCGCGACGGGCAGCACGAGCTTGCGCCAGGGCAGGGCCTTCTTGGTCGTGTTGGAGGCCAGGGTCACCAGCAGGGGGATCAGCCCGGTCAGGGTGGAGGCGAGCACTCTGCCACCGGCCGCGGCGGCCAGGGAAAGCAGCAGGTAGAAGCCGATGTACCCGACGACCCCAGGTGCAGGGCCAGCAGCAGGTTGCGGGTGCCGAGGCGGCGGAGCCCGCCGCGGCGGGCGGCGAGCACGGCCAGGGACATGGCGCCGAAGACCGCGTACCGGCCCACGACGAGGTAGTAGACGTTCACGGGGGCGACGGCGGCCGGACCCAGGAACGTGAAGCCCCACAGGGCCGTTGCCATGAGGGCCGCGAGCAGGCCCACGCCGTACGTGCGGGGCGCCCTGCCGGTCATGTGTGCACCTCTCCGCGGTCGTGGCGCAGCAACTGTCCTTCGGGCTGGACGACGGCCGGGCCCGCGCCATCGAGGCCGTGACCGCCTGAGCCTGCGCACGATTCGGCCCCGGCGCCCTCAAGCCAACCGCCCTCGCCGACCTGGCCTGGCACACGGCCGACGCGAGAAGAGCACCGGGCCGACTGGGACCGTCCGTACTACGGGCTTGGTACTGGTGGGATCGCGTATTCAACTGTCGCCAGTTCTCGGCCTGGGCCGGGGATGGGGTGACGCTCCGCGACCGAAAGGTCTACCTTCTCGGAAGGCGTCTCGACGGCATGGGCGCTGCCGTTTAGGATCAGGCGCACGCATCGCGTGTCGGTCACCGGCTGGGTGAGGCATGGAGGTGCCGTGAGGTGCCTTACGGAGGCATTCCACACATGTCAGTCGAGTTGAATCACACCATCGTCCATGCCCGGGACAACCGGGAGTCGGCCGAGTTCCTGGCGCACATCCTGGGGCTCGAGGTCGGGACCGAGTGGGGCCCGTTCATTCCTGTGGCCACCAGCAACGGAGTCACCCTGGACTTCGCCGCCATTCCGGCGGAGTCGATCGTCATACAGCACTACGCGTTCCTCGTTTCCGACGAGGAGTTCGACGCGGCTTTCGCGCGTATCCAGCGGGCCGAGACCATGTACTACGCCGATCCGCATCTGAAGCAGCCTGGAGAGATCAACCACCATCACGGTGGGCGCGGACTGTACTTCATGGATCCGGCCGGGCACGGCATGGAGATCATCACGCGACCTTATGGCAGCCACCAGTAGCAGCCGGCGGCATCGTGAGGAGCGGCAGGTCAGGGCACTCCCTGGCCTGCCACTCCGTGGCGGGGTTCAACTGCCCTGAGTTCCCTGCGGAGTGGCGGTCTACTGGTGAGCTCGCATGTTGAGGTGTCGCGTATTCCAGCTCAGAGCGCCCCGATGGGTCACTTTGGTCATGCGGGCGGTGTCCAGGGTCCGGCCCGGAGTGAGTATGTTCGTCCGATGGCGCGTTCGAAGCGCTTCGGGAAGGGAGAGCGCCGGTGGACGTCGTCGCGATTATGGAAGCACTGGCTGAACAGGGCGTAACGGTGCTGTTCAAGGCCGACGCTGAGCGGATGGCAGAGGGGGACAAGCCTTGGACCTTCGTCGCCAGTGGAGCGCCGTTGCGCGAGGACGTCCTTGTGCGAACCGATGCCGCGTCTGTGGAGCAATGCCTCGCAGTGTGCTTGCCCCGCCTGCGTGAGCTGGGCTTTTCGTTCCCTGAGTGAGAGAGCGGGTGTGACCGAACCGCCGCCCTGGATGTCAGTGCCGGCTGCTTACATGAGCCCATGGACACCGTGCCCACGACCGCCGCCCTCCTCCCGGACCCCGCCGAGCTCCGCGCGCATCTGCGCGCACTGGCCGTGCTGGACCAGGCGATCTGCCGCGACCCGCGGTTCTCCCGCTACTCCTTCTCCACCAGTTGGGGGCCTGGGACGGAGGCAGCCCTGATGGACAACGGCTCGGGTGACGACTTCTCCGTCCTCTTCACCCGGGCCGGTGTGCTCGTCCGCGGCTTCGACCACGAGTCGGAGATGAGCCCGTACGCCACGGACGACGAACAGGTCTGGCCCGGTGTCATCGACGAGGTGCCCGCCGCGCTGCGCCCGCTCCTGGACGACCCGGACGGAGGCCTGTCCGTTTCCCCGTAGTGCACCGATCGCCCGCAGCTTCACCCCGACGCGGTCGGCCTGGACGAGCACGCACGCCATCCGCAGGCTCGATGCCCTCACCACGGCGGCCACCCGGTCGGTCCTGCTCCGACCACCGGCACGCGCGCATACCGAGAGGACTTCATGCGTCAGCTCCTTGGCAAGCGGCGGAGCGGTCGGCGAGCACGTCCGCCACCTGGTCTGCCGTGAGCAGCTGGCCGACGCCGATGTTGCGCCGCGCCAGCATCAATACCGCCTCGTGGCACTCTCACCGCCGGAAGAGGCGCACGCGGCCGTGACGATCCACGGCCTCAGCCCGCCGTGCTAGGCCGCGACGGCCGTGTCGTAGACACAGCCGTCAGTGTCGATGCCGCACAGCAGTAGGTCCGCCCACCCCCGCTCGCCGGCGACGCGGACCAGGTCCTCGGTCAGGGCGCTCGAGACAAGTCTGATCGACGAGCAGGGCTGCTCCGCTCACGTGCAGCTACCCGTAGCGTCGCGCCACCGTCGGTCCCGACCTGCGATCGAGGCCTTGGCCGCAGGGAGCCCGGCCGGCGGGAGCGGGCGCAGTACCGTGGGCCGCCCCACGGCACGAGTGCCGCGGGGCCTTGGCGACGCGTGCACGGGTCACCGTCTCCAACCGCGCTGGCCCCGGAGGGGCACGGCTTCCCGTTTATGCGGCGGGGGCGAGTTCGGCGCGGCCGAACAGCAGGGCGTAGCCGGTGGGGAGCTGGCGGAGGATGCGGGTGATGAGGTCGGGGCCGGCGTGGGCGGCTACGGCGGAGAAGACGGAGCCGGTGTCCCAGCGGGTGGTGGCCAGGGAGGCGCCGGTGCGGGCGGCGAGGTCCTTGACGAAGGCCCAGCCGGTCAGAGGCTGAATGTCGGGGATCTGCCCGGTGAGGACGCGTGCGGCCTCGAGGGGCAGCCGGGCGGCCAGGTCGACACGTTCGTCGCCGGTCAGCTGGCGCCCCAGCCCCGCAAGGACCAGGCGGACGGCTTCGTCGGCTCTCTCCCGGGTGGGGTAGGCGCCTTCGTAGCGGACCTTCTCCAGCATCTGCTCGTACGCCGTCCCGTACGGCTGCTGCTGATCGAGCGGTACGCGCACGTCGGTGATCACTGCGGTGCATGCCTTTCGTGGAGCCAGGGGTGCCGGTGTGCGGCACCGGGGTATCAGGTGGTCTGGGGGCAGCCGAAGAGCAGTTCGTAGCCGGCGGGGAGCTGGAGCAGGATCTGCCCCAGCAGGTCGTCACCGGCGGCGTCGGCGGCCGTGGACAGCACGGCGCTGACGTCCCAGGCCGCGGTCTGCTCAGTGGCGCCCTCGATCCAGGCCGCAGTCGCCCGCACGAACCGATCCGGCGGCAGCGGCTCGGCGCTTTGCAGCGGGTTGAGAAGGGTCAGGGCGAAGTCCTCCGGCAGGCGGGCTGCCAGCTGGGCGCGAACTTCGCCGACCAGGTGCGCGCCGAGCAGGGCGAGCACCACCCGGGCGGCGCGCTCGGATTCCTCCACAGTGCCGTACTCGCCGCGTTCCTTCACTTGGTCGAGGAACGCTTCGCGTCGCAGGGTCATCTCGGCCGCCACCCCTTTCTTCTCTTCCTCGGACGACCTACGGGGGTGCGGAGGGCGGGGTGAGGGGAAGGTCAGGTGCCCGTCCTCCTGCCCGGCCGGTGTCAGCCGGAGATCTCCTTGTGGCCGGATCCGGCGCCGACGGCGATCTTGCGGGGCTTGGCGCGCTCGGCGATCGGGATGCGCAGGGTGAGTACGCCCGCGTCGTAGTCGGCCTTGATGTGCTCGGTGTCGAGGGCGTCGGAGAGCGTGATCTGGCGGGAGAAGATGCCCAGCGGCCGCTCGGACAGCTCCATCTGCACGTCGCCGGCCTTCGCCACCGGCCGACGCTCGGCCTTGACCGTCAGCATGTTCCGCTCGACGTCGATGTCGATCGCCTCGGTGCTGACGCCGGGGAGGTCGAAGGCCACCACGTACTCGTCGCCCTCGCGGTAGGCGTCCATCGGCATCGTCGACGGCCTCGACCAGGTGCCCGGGCCCATCAGCTGCTGGGTCAGCCGGTCCAGCTCACGGAAGGGGTCAGTGCGCATCAACATGGAAAACACCTCCAGAGGTTCGGGCAGTTGCTGCCAATGCGCCTCACTGAAACCGGTGTACCATGTCATCCAATGGATGACAAGAATGATGTCGTCCACACGATGACAACCTGAGGGAGGTGTCCGTGTCCCCGGCCGATCAGCCGTCCACGTCCAGCACCGATGCCCGATGCCCGGCGTCGTTCCTCGCGGCCGCGGCGGCCCTGCATGCCATAGACGACGCACTGCGCACCGCCCAGCGCGAGGCCCCTGACACCCTCGGCGCCGGGCCGGCACCGAAGCAGGCCCTGGCCTCCCTGATGCTGCTGCGGCAGGTCCGCGAGCAGCTCGCCGGATGGGAGACCGGCCTGATCGAAACGGCCCGCGACGCGGGCGCCAGCTGGGCCGACCTCGCCCGCCCCCTCGGTGTCGCCAGCCGACAGGCCGCCGAGCGTCGCTACCTGCGCGGCCGCCCGGGCCCCGCCGGGACCACCGGCGAACAGCGCGTGACGGCCACACGGCAGGCCCGCGCTGCTGAACGCACCACCGCCACCTGGGCCCGCCGCAACGCCGCTGACCTGCGCCGCCTCGCCGGCCAGATCACCGCACTCACCGACCTTCCCCCCGCCGCCCGGCTACCGGTCAGCGAGCTCCACACAGCCCTCGCCCACGACGACCCTGCCGCCCTCATCGGCCCCCTGGCTGCCACCCGCCGCCATCTGACCACCGCCCACCCCGACCTCGCCGCACAGCTCGACACCCTCACACCGCCCTAGGGAGCGTCCGAGTGGGGAGTGTGCGCGTGCTGGATGGCGGCGTACCAGCCGAACATTGCCTGCCAGAAGTCTCCGACATGCTGCTCCTCGGCGAAATTGCCCGACACCGCAGGGCCTCAGCAGACCGGCCCGATCGTGATCGTGGCAATGCCCGGGCAGAACCGGCGTGCGGTTCCCGGAGAGCGCGGGCTCCGCTGCTCGGGCAACCGGTGTCGTTCGCGGGGCATCCCTGGCGCCGTGGTCAGGCGCCCCCGCACGACGGTGTGCGGGTCACCAGCTTTCGGTGCTTGCCCACGAGGACCACATCCCAGTACCGGTTCTCGTAGCCCATGCCGATTGCCACCGTGTCCGCACTCATCAGCGAGGCGTAGAAGGCGTTCTTCGGGTCCGGGTCGGTGGCCATGTCCGCGAAGTAGCCGTCGTGGGTGTAGCCCTGGAAGAGGTACTCGAGGATGTGGGAGGAGAATACGTTCGCGTCGTTCAGCCGGTTACGCAGGTCCCGCCCGTCGCTCCCGACCTCGGTGAGGCGGCCCATCCGGGCCATATCGTGGGCGTGGCGGCGCGCCACCTCGGTCACGGGGTTCGAGATCAGCAGCGAGGCCCGCCCCCGGTTCACGCGTTCCTTGTTCACCTGGCACACGATCCAGTCCACGTTCGGGGAGTAGACCTGTCGTGCGGGGCCGGCCCCGGGCCGGCCCGCAGCTGCCGGCCAGGGCGGGTCCGCGTACACGGACGGCACGGCGGCGCACAGAACGGCTGGCAAGGCAGCGGCCAGGATGGAAATGGTGACGGCAGTGCGTCGCGTACCGTGCCTGTTGCTCAATGTGGTCATGCCCGTCACAACGCGTGCCCCGGTGCAGAGTTTCGCTCCCGGCGCCGCATCCGAGCCGGGAGCGTCCGGCCGGTCGGCCGGCGAGTACCGCTGATCATGGATGCTTCCCGCGCAACCGTCCCGGATGGGAAGAGCGGCTTGTCCGCGACTGTCCGGGACGACCGCACGGCACCTGCTCACGGGGCTCGGTCGGTGCGGGGCGGTCCTGCCGGCGGGCGCTGATCAGCTGGCACACGTAGGCGTTGTCCGGCTCCGGCGCGGGCAACAGGGTGACGTCCTCGACGACGAACCCGGCGTCGGCCAGCAGGTCTTCCCACAGGCCGGGGCTGAGTGCCCACATGCGGACGGTGAGTTCCCCGCCGCCGGCAAGGGGAAGCGTCTCGTCGCGGGCGACCACTTCGCCCGACGGGCCGAGGCCTGCGGAGTTGGTGTGCAAGACGGAGAAGACCAGCTGGCCGCCGACACGGATGCTGGGCGCGAGGACCGGCAGGAGCTCGTGCGGGCCGGTGAAGCCCAGGCCGTGGACGGAGTACACCGCGTCGTACAGCGGCCCGTCACGCCCGCAGAGGTAGTCGACAGCGTCGGCCTGGACCAACCGGAGTCCGGGGGTGGAGCTGTAGCGGCCGACGGCCCGTTGATGCTGGGAGGCCGAGACCTCGACCGCGTCGGCGAGCGCGCCGTGGACGCGGGCGAGGAAGGCCGGGTAGCGGCCGGTGCCGGAACCGATGTCGAGCACACGTTTACCGGCCGGCTCGCCCAGCACCTCGGCGCCCGGTCCAGTGCCGCCCGGTGCCCAGCCGAGCCGTTCGGGTTCGGGAAGGACGGTGCCGCGTTTGAGGTGGTGCCGGCCGTAGACGGTCCATGCCTGCTCGTTCACTGCGTCGTCCGTCACGTGGGGCTCCTTCGTCAGGTGGAGGCGGGCGGCGTGGCAGGGGCTTCGTGCATGGCGCGGAGCGAGGAGGCGAGCAGCACCAGGAACGGGAGTGCGAGGGCGGCGGTGCCGCGAGGCTTTTCCACAGGCCGAGCCAGGTTCCGGCGGCTCCGGCGAGGAGCGCGGCGAGAGGCCGGGTGCCGTAGGTGAGCCACTGGCCGGTGGCGAGCATGCGGCCCTGCATGCCGCGGTCGCACACGGCCTGGCGGATGCTGCGCTGGGTGGAGCCCTGCGCGGTGGCGCACGCCAGCTGCACGAACAGGCCGGCCGCGATGCTCACCTGGCCGGTACGGCCGGGCGCGGCGAGCAGGAGCGGCACCTCGGTCAGCGGGGTGACGGCCAGCGCGGTGAGCATGACCTGCGCCGGCCCGAACCCGGCCACCAGCGAGCGGACGGCCAGCGCGCGGGCGACCCCGCCGAGCGGCGCGATACTCAGCAACGTCCCGGGCGGTGGCGTGGCTGCGCAGGAACCGGGTGCAGCTGCCGGGGATCCACCAGTTGGTCCGGCTGGTCGGTGAAGTCCGCACCGGCGAGCAGGCGCTGATCTACTCGGTGGCCGATGCGCCGGTGACGCCAGCGTTCCGCCGCGAGCTGCTGGGGCTGCTGACCGTGCCGGACGGGTCGTCGGTCTCCGTGCTGGAGCGGTGGCGCAAGGCGCCGCGGGACATCTCCGGCAAGGGCCAGAAGGCGGCGCTGGAGCGGGCCCGCGACATCCGCGCGCTGGAAGCGCGGAAGCTGGACCTGTGGCGGGTGCCGCCGGTGAAGCAGGCGGAGCTGGCCCGGTACGGGCTGTCTACGCACGCGCCGACGCTGCGCCGGCTGGCGGAGCCGCGGCGGACGGCGACGCTGCTGACGACGGTGCGGCATCTGGAGAGTGCGTCGGTGGACGACGCGCTGACGCTGTTCGAGCTGCTGATGTCCACGAAGCTGCTGGCCCGGGCCGAGCGCGAGGACGGCAAGGTACAGCTGAAGAGGATGCCGAAGCTGCGGAAGGTCGTGGCGAAGGTCAAGGGCGCGGTGACCATCTTCATGGACACCCCCGTCGTGGAGGAGACGGGCGAGGAAGGGGAGCCAGAGCCGCTGAGCGTGGCGGCGGCGTGGGAGCGGATCGAGGCGTTTGTCACCCGCGAGGAGCTGGCTAAGGCCCTCGTCGAGCTGGGCGAGATGTTCCGCGAGGGCGACGACGAGGACGCCGATGCGCTGTGGCGCCGGCAGTTGCTGGACCGCTACGCGACCGTACGGCCGTTCACGTCGCTGCTGGCCACGGTGGTGCCATGGGGTGTGACAGAGGCCGGGGAGACGGTCGTGGAGGCCCTGCAGGGCCTGCCGAAGCTCCAGGCCCAGCGCAAGCCCGGCCCGAAGCACGTCGATCATTCGCTGCTGGACGCCACGTGGCGGCGCCTGGTCCTGGGCAACCCGGTGCTCGCCCCGAACGGGCTGATCGACAAGCACGCCTGGACGTTCTGCGTGCTGGAGGCCCTGCACACCGCGCTCAAGCGGCGGGACGTCTTCGCCCAGGGAACAGATGTGTGGGGCGACCCGCGGGGGAGGCTGCTGTCCGGGGCTGCTTGGGACATCGCGCGGCCGAAGGTGCTGTGCGCGCTGGAACTGCCGGGCACCGCTGGGGAGCATCTGGCGGAGCTGGAGGTGCTGCTGGATGCGACGTACCGGCATGTCGCCGAGGGCCTGCCGGGGAATACGGCGGTGGACAACGTGGGTGGGCGGATCCGCCTGGACCGGCTTCAGGCCGAGCCCGAGCCCGCCGGCTACAAGATGGTGTACGACGCGGTGCAGGCGATGCTGCCGAAGGTGGACTACCCCGAGCTGCTGTTGGAGGTCCACGCCCGCACCGGCATGCTGGACGCCTTCGAGCACGTCAGCGGCAAGGCCGCCCGCCCGGACGACCTGGACATCACCCTCACCGCCCTGCTGGTGCACAGGTCCACGAACATCGGCCTGGAACCGGTCATCAAGCCGGGCGAGAAGGCGCTGACCCGCTCGCGGCTGACCGCCGTGGACTGGGGCTATTTCAACACCCCGGGCATCAGTGCCGCCTCCACCCTGTTGGTCGAGGGCCAGGGCGGCATCGATATCGCCGGCGACTGGGGCGGCGGCCACGTCGCCTCTGCCGACGGCATGCGCTTCACCGCCCCCGTGCGCTCCCTGCACGCACGACCGAACCGCAAGTACTTCCCCTGCGGAGGCCGTGGGGCGACGTGGCTCAACGTCGTCTCCGACCGCGTGATGGGCCTGGGCGGCCTCGTCCTGCCCGGCACCCTGCGGGACTCCCTCGGCATCCTGGACGCGGTCTTCCACCTCGACACCCGCGAGCGGCCCGAGATCGTCATCACCGATACCGGCTCCTACAGCGACCTGGTCTTCGGCCTGTTCGCGATCTGCGGCTATCAGTTCTCCCCGCGGATCGCCGACATCTCCGACGCCCGCCTGTGGCGCTTCGACCTCGGTGCCGACTACGGCCCCCTGGAGCCGGTCTCCCGTCACCGCGTGCAGGTGGAGCGGATCCGCGCGCACTGGGAGGACATGCTCCGCGTCGCCGGCTCGCTTCAGACCGGCAAGGTGCGGGCGTACGACCTGCTGCGGATGATGGCCAGTGGCGACCGCATGACCGGCTTGGGCGACGCGTTCGCCCACTACGGCAGGATCTTCAAGATCCTCCACCTGCTCCAGTTTCTCGACTCCGAGGCATACCGGCGCATGATCGGCATCCAGCTCAACATCGGCGAAGGCCGCCATGCGCTCGGGCGCCGGATCTTCTTCGGCCGCCTGGGCGAGCTCCGCCACGGCTACCGCGAGGGCATGGAAAACCAGCTCGGCGCCCTCGGCCTGGCCCTGAACGCCGTCGTGTGGTGGAACCCCCTCTACATCGACGCCGCAGTCAAGAAACTCGAAGCAGGCGGCGTCACCGTCTCCCCCGGGATCCGCTCACGCCTGTCCCCGCTGGCCTGCGAGCACATCAACTTCCATGGCCGCTACCCCATCACCCGCTCCCACAGCGACGGCGCCCTGCGGCCCCTGCGCGAGCCCGGCGAGGCCGAGGAGTAAGGCCACAGGGTGCTCGCGGCCTCGGGGACGATTCTGGTTCTCCCTCACCGGCGTCAGACTGCGTCACGATTCCCACAGGACCCGAAGACGGAATCGTGCGCGCTGCTGGCGTGCTTTTTGATACACCCCTGTCCTCCGTGTGAGTGAGTTATCGGGGCGGGTGCATGGACAGCCCTTAGAAGCGGCGCGGATGTGCCGCCTTCTACCAGCCGCAAGAGGAGAGAAGAGATTCTCCGTGAAATATCTGAGGCCCCCGATCGTCGCCGATTTCCTGGAAGCCCTGGACGATGGCGACTACAGGTCCTGGGCTGAGGAACAGCCTGTTCCCGGGCTTGGGGAACATCGGTACAGCCGTTGGCGCTGAGAACGCAATGAGGACCGCATGCGTCTGCTTGACCCCACACCTGTCCAGACCCGGCCACGACTGACCCGACACCTTCGGCACGAGGCGAACGTGACGTGGCGGATGCTTGCGGACAATCTGCTCGCGTGCCTCCCGCCGCCCTTGACGTTCACCCTCGCAGCCTGCTTCCGCGCCCAGCTCCCCGCTCACCAAATCCTCTGGCACCTGGGGCAGATCCTCCTGCTGTCCCTGCTGTATGCCTATACCTTCGACACCTCGAACCAGGCCCGCGGAGCCGAGGAAGACCGGCTCAACAAGCCCTACCGCCCCATACCGGCTGGCCTCATCACTTCGGCAGGGGCCATGCGCCGGTTCTGGATCGCGATGCCCCTTTACACCCTCCTCGGCTGGCAACTCGGGGTGGTGGAGTGGGTCCTGCTGTGGCAGGCGGCCATCATCCTCATCAACCTTGTCTCCACCCCCCGCTCCTACCTCTTGTGCAAGACACCCAGCATGGTCATGGGGACCGTCGCGCAGCTCTGCGGCGCATGGCAGGCTGTCAGCCCCATCGACACGACGGTGACGCAGTGGATCACCATCATCACCATCGTCTACGCCCTGGCCCTGCTCTTTGAAGACATCCGGGATATGGAAGGCGACCGGGCGATCGGCCGACGCACCCCGGCGCTGGTCCTAGGCGCCTGGCCGATCCGTATCTGGTTCGCCTCGCTCATGTTGATCACCCCACCCCTGTTTCACTTCAGCCTTTACGCGCCGACCAGCGCGGCCCCATGGCGGATTGCCGTGTGCGACCTCGCACTTGCCGCCACCTGCTGGACGTCCGCGGTCCGGGGCTTGCTCCTGCGCCATACCCGAGCCGACCGCGTCACCTACCAGCTTTATATGGCCTCTTATGTGGTCGCATTGCTGGCTGGCCCCGTCCTATGGTTCTGAAGGTCACTGAACCTTTTTCATCCTCTGAATCTGCAGGTCAGCGCGCTGTCAGCTGACGGGCCGTCAGCCGCCTGACCTGGGACGATGCGCCTGCATCGATGAGGCCGGCCTCGGCACTATCACCCTCCCGAGACAGGATCGGCCTTGGGGACCAGCGGTACAGCGGTTATCGGTGAGATTGATCATGGTCGGCACCCTCGCCGCCGGCGCCGCGAGCCGACGACCTGGTTCACCGGCACCGAACACTGGGCTCACCTCGAACGCTGCCTGCGCGAGGACACCCTGCCCCTGGACGTCCGCACGGCCGGCACCCTGATGCTCCTGTACGGAATGCCCATCACGAAGGTCATCGAACTGACCACCGGCCACCTCCACGACGGCCACCCACCCCACCTGCAGATCGGCGACCACCCCGCCGTCCTGCCCCCGGCCGTCCACCAACTCCTGCGCCACCAGATCACGCGCGCCCAGACCGCCTCCGCCATCGGCCGCGCCACCAAGCGCACCATGGATCTTCCCCGGCTCCACCGCCGGCACCCACCGCTCCGCCCACGCGCTCGTCTTCAAGCTCCGCCGCCACGGCCTGCCGGCCCAGCCCTGCCGCAGCACCGCCCTCCTCACCCTGGCCGGTGACCTGCCCGCCGCCGTCCTCAGCGACGTCCTCAGCATCACCTCCGCCCTGCAATGGACCCGCCGAGCCGCCCGCGACTGGAGCATCTACCTGGCTTCACGACAGCACCCCATCAGACCCTCGCCGCCGCCGCGACCTTGAGGCGCGCTGCCCGGAGCTGGCGGACGCGACTGCTCGCGACCCATGAGACGGGGCACGCGACGCCCACCCCAGCGCCTACCTGGTGCGGGAGCCAGGGGCGGCCACCTCTGAGTGGCGGCGCGTCAGCCGCCCGCCCCAGAGCCCCGGTGCGCCGCCTCGGCCAGGCGTTCCTCACCTTGCGCCGGAGATAAGGAATTGGTGCGTAACCAACCACATGCGCTCGGTCATCGTGCCCGCTGGTTCGGCGAGCTCTACGGCAACCGCTACGGACGGCGGCGAGGGAACGCCCTCATCGCCTGGGTCCTCCTCGAAGTGAGGATCACCACCAGGATGATGGGGGACAACTTCCCGGCGGCGGTCGTGCCGCCCGCCCTCTTCACCGGCGCCGCATGCGTTCACTACCAAACCAGCGGTTCAACGACGCTGTTGCGTGTGGCCACCAGCGCGCTGCTGTTCTTCGCCTTCCTCTACGTCTTCGACGCCTCCAACCAAGCCCGCGGCCTGGAGGAGGACCGGATCAACAAGCCGTACCGCCCTGCCCCCGCCGGTCTGACCACGACACAGGGACTCCGACGGCGGTTCTGGAGCGCCATGCCGCTGTACACGCTGCTCGGGTGGGCCACCGGCACGCTGCTGTGGGCACTGCTCTGGCAAGCCGTGATCGTCGGCCTGCACCTGCTGTCCGACCCGCGCTTCTACTTCGTGGTGAAACCCCCGGCCATGCAGATCGGCATCATCTGTCAGACGGCGGCCGCCTGGCAGCTCGTCGCACCTCTCGACCGCACCGGGTGGACCTGGGCCCTGACCACCGGTATCGGCTACAACATTGCCATGATCTTCGAAGACGTCCGGGACATGGACGGCGACCGCAGGATCGGCCGCCGCACCCTCCCCCTGCTGATCGGGCACTGGCCCGTACGCATCTGGTTCGCCGTCGTCCTGAGCGGTCTGCCCTTCGCGCTGTACATCCTGCTCTTCGCTCCCAGCGGCGCCGACGTCACCGCCACCGCCGTGTGCACCCTCGTGGTCACCGCCATGAACTGGACCGTCGCCGCGCGCAGCCTCCTGCGGCGGAACAAGCGCGCGGACCGGGCCACCTACCAGTTGTACGGCCTCGCCTTCGGCGCGACCCTCGGTTGCGGGCTCGTACTGCTGTGAAGGCCGCCCAGCCCGTCGACTCGGTGCGGTACATGACCCACGACCATGGGGTGCCGTTAACGAACGACGAACCAGGTGACAAGTAGCCCAGTGCGATGCGTTGGCCTGCGCTCGCGTCGCTGGCGGTCCGCGGATCAGCCTGCGGTCTTCAAAAAACCAACGTTTACTGAAGATCACCGGGCGGGGCGCCGAACGGCCCCCAGAGCCTTCAAAAACCCGGGTGCTTCAAGAACCTCGGAGTACCGTTTTCTGGCAGGATTCCGGGCGTGAACACGCCCCTTGAGCCCGAGGCTTTCGAACTGCTGGCCGCCGAGCCTGCCATCCGTGCCGAGATCCGCATCGGCTACGCACGGGTGTCCACCGGCGGACAGAAACTCGACCGGCAGATCGACGCCCTCACCGCGGCCGGGTGCCGGAAGATCTTCGCGGACAAGAAGTCCGGCAAGAACGACCTCCGCCCCGAGCTCAAGGCATGCCACGCCTTCCTCGACGCCGGCGACACCCTGGTCGTCCCCGCCCTCGACCGCTACGGCCGCTCCCTCCAGGACCTGATCAACATGGTGGCCGAGCTCCGCCGCCGCGAGATCGACTTCACCTCGCTCCACGAGAACCTCGACACCACCACCCCCGGCGGCCGGCTCGTCTTCCACGCCTTCGCCGCCCTGGCCGAGTTCATCCGCGAACTCATCGTCTCCGGCACCCGCGAGGGCCTGGCCGCCGCCCGCGCCCGCGGCAAAGTCGGCGGCCACCCCACCGTGGTCGACGAGAAGATCTTCAACATGGCTCGCGACCTACTGCCCAACCCCGAGCACTCCATCACCGCCATCGCCAAGATGCTCGGCGTCTCCCCTGGCACCCTCTACAACCACATCCCCGACCTGCGCGAACTGCGGGCCAGCCGCATCCCCGCCCAGCTCGAAGCAGGCACCCAATGATGCCGGTGCACCTCCGGGCTGCTGGCGCTTCCCGCCCGGCTTGGGCTGTACCTTCTGACCTGCGCCGAAGCCCTTAGCGTTCAATCCAGCAGCGATACCGGCGTGGCCCCTTACCGTGCTGCGGCTGAGCCGGCCGGGTGCGACCACCACACGGTGGCCCGATATGTGAAGATGCGGGCGGCCGGCCAGGAGCCGGACAAGCGCCGTCACCGGGCTCGGGCCATCGACGACTATCTGCCCAAGATCGAGGAGCTCGTCGTCCGTTCGCAGGGCAAGATCCGCGCGGACGTGGTCCATAAGAGAATCGCCGCGATGGGCTTCACTGGCGGGGAACGCACTACCCGCCGCACGGTTGCCGAGGCGAAGGCCCAGTTCAGGGCCGGTCGGCGCCGGGTTTACCGGCCGTGGGTGACCGAGCCCGGGCTCTGGCTGCAGTATGACTGGGGCGACGGGCCGACCATCGAGGGCCGCAAGACCACGTTGTGGTGCGCGTGGCTGGCCTGGTCCCGCTTTCGGGTGGTAATCCCGGTCTGGGACAAGACCCTGCCGACGGTCACCGCATGCCTTGACGCGACGTTTCGCAGGATCGGCGGAGTCCCGGCCTATGTCCTGACGGACAACGAGAAGACGGTCACCACCGAGCACGTCGCCGGGATCGCGGTTCGCAACCCCGAGATCGTCGAGGTCGCCAGGCACTACGGCACGACCATGCGGACGTGTCAGCCCGCCGACCCCGAGACCAAGGGCGGGTCCGAGGCGACGGTGCGGATCGCGAAGGCCGACCTGGTGCCCAAGGACGTCAATCTGCGTGACGACTACAGGACTTTCGGCGAGCTGGAGGCGGCCTGCCGTGACTTCTGCGAACAGGTCAACTCCCGGATGCACCGGGCGACCCGGCGCAAGCCCGTCGAGCGGCTGGCGGAGGAACAGCAGCGGCTCCACCCGCTGCCCCGCCGCCCGTTCACCGCGGCGTTCGGCACCACGCGCCGGGTCAACTGGGAATCCACGATCTCGGTGGAGGCGGTTCGCTACTCGGTTCCGCACGAGTTGATCGACACGCGGGTCTGGGTGCGTTTTCATGGTGACGAATTGATCGTCACGGCCGTTGATGAGAATGGGTCGGCCCGTGAGGTCGTCCGTCACCGCCGGGGCCGGCCCGGTGAGCCGGTCCTGGACGACACCCACTACCCGCCCCGCGAGGACAAGGAAGCCGACCGGACCCCGAAGGCCACCTCCGCGGAGGAGGCCGCCTTCCTCGCCCTCGGCCCTGGCGCCGCAGCCTGGCTGGTGGAGGCCGGGGCGGCCGGCGCCCGCCGCATCAAGGCGAAGATGGCCGAGGCCGTGGCGCTCGCCAAGCTCTACTCAGTGGCGGAAGTGGACCGGGCCCTGGGCACCGCCGCGGTCACCGGCCGGTTCGCCGACAAGGACCTGCTGTCCATCCTCGACTACCAGTCCGCCCGCGGACACGCCGAGCCCGTCCGCCGCAGCGAGAACCACTCCCTCCAGCCCGGCACCTCTGCATGGGCCTCCTTCGGCGTCCCCACCACGACCTCCGACGTCTCCGAGTACGACGAAAGCGATCTCGCCTGATGGCCACCCCTCTTCGCACCGTTCCCGGCACCAACGGCGACCCGCTCGCCGAGGCCATCGAGCTGACCAAGCGCCTCAAGCTGCCTCACCTGCGGCGGGCACTGGCCGACCTGATCCCCACCGCCAAGGCCCAGCGGTGGGACCCGGCCGAGGTCGTCCGCGTCCTGCTGGCCGAGGAGGCCGCTGGACGCGACCGGGCCAACCTCCACACCCGCCGCAAGCGGGCCGGCTTCCCCACCGGCAAGACCTTCGGAGACTGGCACGACAACAAGTCCTCCATCCCCAGGGCCACCCAGGACGCCCTCAAGACCCTGGAGTGGGTCGGGCGGCGGGAGAACTTCTGCATCTGCGGCCCCTCGGGCACCGGCAAGAGCCACTTCACCGAGGCCCTCGGCCAGACCGCGGTCGAGGCCGGCCTGACCGTCTCCTGGTTCACCATCGAAGACCTCGGGGCCCTGGTCCGCCGTCACCGCGCGGACGACTCCATCGCCCGGGCCCTCGCGAAGATCATCCGCTCTGACCTGATCATCGTCGACGACATCGGCCTCCTGCCCGTCTCCCCGGACGCCGCCGAAGGCTTCTACCGCCTGGTCGACGCCGCCTACGAACGACGCTCGATCGCGGTCTCCAGCAACCTCCACCCCTCCGGATTCGACGAGATCATGCCCAAGACCCTCGCCACCGCGACGGTCGACCGGCTCATGCACCACGCTCACATCGTCGTCACCCAGGGTAACAGCTACCGGCTCACCCAGGCCACCAGTGGCCAGGGGGTGAAGCCCTTCAGCTGACCCCACCGACCCCAGGGCGGGGAGCTATCTGGCCGCCAACGGGGAAGGCTCCACGGCCGCCAGCGGGGCGAACTCCTGGCCGCCTACGGGGAGATCAAAAAGGCCACTGACACGCACCAATCCGTGGGCCGAGTTCATCAGCGCTGCCACCGCCTTCCGGGCCGAGGCCGGGCACCTGCGGGCAGACCTCAAGGAATTCCGCGAAGAACACGGTCATCTGAGGGTTCCCCAGCGGTACGTGACCAAAGGCCGCAAGCTCGGGCAGCAGGTCGCTACCCGCCGACAGACCTTCGCAGAGCTGCCCACCGAGCGGGCCGGGGACTCCTCGACCTGGGGTTCGTCTCCCACGCCCGAGAGCACCGCTGGCACCAGCACTTGACCGCTTGGATGGCCTACCAGCAAGCCACCGGCACGTCAGCCGTGCCCCAGGGACCACGTCACAGCCGACGTGATCGGGCACAACCTCTTGCGGGTGTGGGCCGGGCTCCACCCTGACGCAGCAGCCCGCAAGCGCTTGCGCCGCGCGGGCGCCGCGCGCCCCGGCACCCCGGTCCGCTACGTCCCCCCTCCGCCAGCCCGTCCGGCCCGCTGCGGAGGACGATGGGGGCGCCCGGGACACCGCCGGGCGGATCTACCGGCATCAGTGGTTCCTCCGGCCGCACCGCCGCACCTACCCCGACCATGATGACCCGACAGCATACTCCCGCAAATGGGTCGGCCCTACCTCGTCACCCCCGCCGGGGTGCGAAGACGCTCCCGTCCTCGGCAGGGAACTTCGTCAGCGTCCTGCGCCACTGATGAACAGCTGTTACACACATTGGCGACGTGCCCTACCCATCCCTCGCGGATATCGACAGCAGTCTCCGCGGCAGGTCGTGAACCAGTCGCCGTGGGGCCCGCTGCCAGCGCGTCGCCGGTTCGCCGAACCTCTCACGCGAGCCGAGCGGTAGCTGTGCGTGAGGTGCGCGAAGATGCCCTTCCGGGGCGGAGGGCCGCGCGAAATCGCGGACAGGTACGGCCCGCACGCCGCTGCCGACCGCCGCGCGCCTCCCCATACACTTCACGCGCCGCCGGTGCGGGGTTGTCGGCCGTCGGCGGCGTGCCGTGCACTGGAGGGGAACCTGAGGAGGGAAGGAGAGCGAGGAGTACCCGTTCCCGGTGTGCGGGCGGGCCATTCGGCCGGTTCGGGCGCCGGTCGTGCACGGGGGAGGGTCTGTGGGCGGTGGCCGCACCCGGCACGTCGCGCGTGTGGTGGGGCGCCTGCTGGCCGAGCAGGTCCGTGCCCGCCGGGCGAAGCCCGGGGAGGGCACCGAGGAGCAGGCGCGGGCCGTCCGGGAGGCGCTGCAGGAGCTGGGCCCGTTCTACATCAAGGTGGGGCAGATGCTCTCCACCCGGCCTGACTTCGTGCCGCCGGCCGTCCTGGAGGAGCTGGGGCAGCTGCACGACCAGGTCGCCCCCGCGCCGTTCAGTACTTTCGAGCCGGTGCTCGCGGCGGAGCTCGGGCCGCGGTGGCGGCGGCTGTTCAAGGAGGTCGACACTTCGGCGCCGTTGGGTGCCGCCTCGCTGGCGCAGGTCTACCGGGCGCGGCTGGCCGACGGCTCGCTCGTCGCGGTCAAGGTCCAACGGCCGGGTGTGGAAGAGGTGATGGCCGGGGACATCCGGCTGCTGCGCCGGGCCGCCCGCCTCTTGGCGCGGGCCGCTCCCCGGTTCACCACAGTGGTGGACGTGCCGGCCATGCTAGGTGTGCTGTTCGAGGCCATGGAGGCCGAGACCGACTTCCGGGTGGAGGCCGGCCACATGCACCGGGCCCGTGAGCTGTGCGAGGAGTTCACGTATCTGTCCGTGCCGGAGGTGCTGCTGCCGCCGACCCGGCGGGTACTGGTGCAGGCGCTGGCCCCGGGCGTGTCGATCCGGGATGCCGACCCGGGTGCGTTCACCGCCGCGCAGCGCGCCGGCATCGGCCGGGACCTGATGGCGTTCATGTTCCGGGGTTACTTCCTTGACCGGTTCTTCCACGCGGACCCGCACCCGGGCAACATCTTCGTCGCCCCGGGCGAACCCGCGCACCTGATCGACTGGGGCATGGTGGGCCGGATGGAGAGCGGGACCAGCCGGCACCTGGTGCTGGCCCTGCTCAACCTCGCGGCCAACGACGGCGCGGGCCTGGCCGCGACCTGGATCGACATGGGCACCGCCACGACCTGGGCCGACGTCGCCGGATTCCGCTCCGACATCAGCCTGATCGTCCCGAGGATCGCCTCCGTCACATTGGAGGAGCTCAACTTCGGCGTCACCCTGACCGCCGTCCTCGCGCACGCCACCCGCCGCGGCATCCGCACCAGCCCGGTGATCTCGCTGCTGGGCAAGTCCTTCGCCAACCTCGAAGGCGCCATCCGCTACCTGTGCCCGGAGCTGTCCATCACCGACGTCTTCGCCGACAACCTCCGCACCGTCGTCTTCGGCCTGGCCCGCGAGACCCTCTCCGAACAGCAGGCCGCCCGCACCGCCCTCGATCTCATGATCGCCGCCCCGGGAGCCCTCCAGCAGACACGGGGGATCCTGCGCGCCTTCGCCGAGCAGGACCTCACTTTCCACGCCAAGGTGGCCGGCGAGGACGACCGGCGGAAGAGGGCCACGGACGCCGGGTCCTGGCCCTTCTGGGCCGCCCTTGCCCTCGCCGGCTACCTCGCCCGCGGCAGGAGGAGATGAGCCGGCGCCCTGACGCTCGGCCCCGGCGCTGCCCTCCGGGGCCGACGGCAACGAGCCTGTCGTGTCCGCGCCGGCGTGCAGTGCCCTGGCGCGGCGACGGATGGCGAGCGTGCGCGTCGACCGGGCCACCGGCATCTGTAGCAGCTCCTCCGCGGCGCAGCCAGACGGCACTTCCGCCGCGCACGCCGCCCGGAGTGTGCCGAGCGCGCCCGATGCGCTCGCACGCCGCCTGGTGCGGGGTTGTCGGGGAGGGGGGTGTGGCGTGCACTGGAAGGAAGGAGTGCGGGGGCGGGGGCCAGCCGCGGCTCGGTGCCGGGTGCGGGCGGCGCGCCCCCGGCGGACGCGGACGCGGGAACCACCCGGTGGCTGTAGCGACCTTGTGGAGGACATGTGGCCGGTGGCCGCGCTCGGTACGTCGTGCGGGTGCCGGGGCGGCTGCCCAAGGAGCCGGTCCCGGTGCGAGGGTGGCGGAAGGCGGGCTCGAAGGCCGTCTTCTCCGGTGAGGTAGGCGCCGCACGTCTCCTCCCGAACTCGACGCCACCTCCCCTACCGAAACCGTCCAACCGTCCCCCGCAACCACCGAGACCCCGACGTCACCGGGGCCCCGAAACCGTCGGCGCGGCCGTCCGCCGCAAGGGAACACGGCCGCCCCCCCCCCCCGGCCCCCGCCCCCTCGGCCGGCTCCGCGTCCGGAGCGGCGGCGGGACGTGAGCCCGAAACTCACCGCCCGCCCGGTCCTGCACGCCACGAAGGGTAAGCCCCTTGCTGTCGCGTCCCCGCGGTCTCTTCTTCTGGCTGGTCGTGATCATCGTCCTGTTCTTCATCGCGACCGCTCCCGTCGCCACCGCCCACGCGATCCTGGCCGTCTCGCGGGCGGTCATCACCCTCTTCACCGGGCTCAAGACATTCATGAGCGTGCTCACCACCCCCCGGTGACGGCGGTCGGCCGGCCCGGTACCGCCCTCGGCCTCGCCCCTCGTCCCGAAGCGGGTCGGAGTCCGTTTCCCCTCGCGCCGAGGCGGCCTGAGAGTCGTCCGGAGCAAAGGAGTTCCTCGGTGCGGTTTCCTCACAACGCCTTACGACGCGCGCTCGCCGCCGTGTCCCTGGCAACGGCCACCGGATGCGCTTCGTTCAGCGCCACATACGTCGAGCCGGTCCAGCAGCGGCCGCCCGCGGTTCCGTCGCCGGTGTCCGGCATGAGCGGGGCGAGCACTCAAGCGGCCCCCGCCGCGTCGTCCTCGCGGTCCTCGGCCCCGTCCGCCGGTGCGGCGCGGCCGGGCCCACCGCCCGCCGCCGCATCCGCTCCGGCCCGCGGCACCCCGCAGGCGCCGCCGACGCACAGCCGAGACGTCCTGTCCCAGCACTCCGTGACGCCGCTCAGGCCCCCTCCCGATCCCCCCGGGGACAGCGGCGCCCCACCGGGCCCCGGTGGCGTGCCGGACGAACCGTCGCCGCCCGGCCGTCCCACACCACCGTGCCGCCGGCCGGTCCCGGACGGCGGCACGCCGGTCGACCGGCCCGCGGCCGACGCCACGCCGCCCGCCTCCCCGTCCACCGGTGCCGATCCCACGGAGCACGGCGTACCGGCCGACACCGCAGAAGACTGCGTATGACGCTGCGTCAGCTGCGCTTGGGCGCCAACAGGGCGCTGATCGCGGCCGACGACGCTCCCCCGCGCCCGAACGGGGCGGGCAGCCAGGAGAGCGCTCCGGCGAGGACGGCGGCCAGCACCTGATAGGTGCAGTCCTGATCCGTGGCCGCGTCCCGCGCCCGGAACGTGGCCCCCGCGCGTATGTCGTCCGCCAACTCGCCGAAGAGGACGGGCCGGTGGGCGGCGGTGTCGTACAGCGAGCCGTCTTGGTGACGGGTCAGCTCACGCACCGCCCGGGCCGGCCGGGACGGCTCACAGCACGGGGCATCGTCACGCATCAGCGTGTCCGGGGGCCGTCAGGTCCCGGTGCCTTTACCGGCTACCGCCTGCCGGGTGCGGGCGGTCCGGGCGGCCGGCCGGTAGTCGCCGTCCTCGTCGGGCCGGACGGCGTCGCTCGCCGCCTTGCGCAGGTCGTACTCCAGGTCGCGGGCCCGGTCCAGGCACTCGTCGGTGAAGTCCTTCGCGTCGTCGAGGACGTCGCCGAGGAAACGGATGAGGCCGCTTCGGCGGCGGCCCCTCGAACGGGTGGTCATGGTTGGCCCCTTCTTCTGCGTCGGCTCGTCCCGGTCGGCGCGCGCGTGGGCAGGGGTGCCGTGCCCGTACGGGTTCTCGCGCGCGGGCCCGGCCACTTCTTTCATGACGACACGCGGAGCGGGCCGCGTCCAGGCTCGTACCGGTACGGCCCGCGGCACTCGGACGCCGGGGGAAGGGCGTGAGGGCGTACGGCGTGACGGCCCGCCCTCCGCCTCCCGACGCGCCCCGCCCCCGGCCGGCACCACGCTCGTGGGCGCCCCAGTGCCCCGGCACGAGGAAGCCGGGACGAGCCGGGTGGTGCGCGCGGTGGGGCCTCGGGCGGCACCGTCCCGCGCGAGCGTTCGCGGAGGTGCCGCCGTGCTTCCCCCCATCGGTGAATGCACCTGCCGCCCCGCATCCGGGCCGCTGGAGGCTGGGCATGCGCACCGTGGACGACGAAACCGGCCCCCGCCTCCCGGTGGTGGACGCCGGACCCGTAGCACGGCGGTCCCGACGAAGCCGCACCGAGCGGGAGCACGGTGTCGGTCACCGCACACGGGCCCGCCGGCACAGGCGGGGTCGCTGATCACCCCAGCGCGGAGGCCCCCATGCAGAACCCTCCTGGCAATATGACACACGTACCGCCACTCCTGGCGTCAGTGACAGGCCCGGAGGCCTTACGAGCCCTCCCGGTGGAAGCGCTGGAGGCGCTGGCGGAGGACATCCGGCGCTACCTGGTGGCGACGGTGTGCGCCTCCGGCGGCCACCTGGGCCCGAGCCTGGGCGTGGTCGAGCTGACGATCGCCCTGCACCGCGTCTTCCACTCACCACGCGACAGCGTCCTGTTCGACATCGGCCACCAGGCTCACGTCCACAAGCTCCTGACGGGCCGTCAGGAGGGTTTCGCGCAATTGCGCCGGGCCGGCGGCCTGTCGGGATACTGCTGCCGCGCGGAGTCCGAGCACGATGTGATCGAGAACTCGCACGCCTCCACGGCCCTGTCCTACGCCGACGGCTTGGCCAAGGCCCGGGCCCTTGCAGGGGAGGGGGAGCGGGCGGTGGTGGCGGTCATCGGCGACGGCGCGCTCACCGGAGGGATGGCGTGGGAGGCCCTCGACAACATCGGCGCCGCCCCCCAGCGCCCGGTGGTCGTCGTCCTCAACGACAACGGCCGCTCCTACGCCCCCACCGGCGGCGCGCTCGCCGCCCACCTGGCCGGCCTGCGCGCATCCGGCCCACACCCGGCCGCGCAGGACGACCTCTTCGCCGCGCACGGCCTGACCTACCTCGGGCCGGTCGACGGGCACGACCTTCCCGCGCTGGAGGAGGCGTTGCGCACCGCCCGTGCCCTGGCCCGCCCGGTGATCGTGCACGCGGTGACAGTCAAGGGCAAGGGCTATCCGTTCGCCGAGGCGGACGAGGCGGACTGCTTCCACGCCGTCGGGGTGATCGATCCGGTCACCGGCCGCACCCCCGTCACCGCCACGCCGCCACAGCCGTCGGGCACGTGGACCGACGTCTTCGCCCAGGAACTGCTGACCCTGGCCGACGAGCGACCGGACCTGGTGGCGGTCACCGCCTCGATGCTTCGGCCTACCGGCCTGCACCCCATGGCCGTCGCCCACCCCGACCGCGTCTTCGACGTCGGCATCGCCGAACAGCACGCCGTCACCAGCGCCGCGGGCCTGGCCATGGGCGGCCTCCACCCCGTCGTAGCCCTCTACGCCACCTTTCTCAACCGCGCTTTCGACCAAGTCCTGATGGACGTGGCCCTGCACCGCCTGCCCGTCACTTTCGTCCTGGACCGCGCTGGCATCACCGGCCCCGACGGCCCCTCCCACCACGGCATGTGGGACACCACGCTCCTCACCCTCGTCCCCGGCCTGCGCCTCGCCGCCCCCCGCGACACCACACGCCTCAAGGAACTGCTGCGCGAAGCCGTCGCCACTGACGACGGCCCCACCGCCCTGCGCCTGCCCAAAGCCGCCACCGGACCCGACCTGGACGCCCTGGTACGGATGGACGGCCTCGACATCCTCCACCGCAGCTCCAGCCGGCCCCTGGACGTCCTCCTCGTCACCGCCGGCCCCACCGCGGCCGCCGCCGTCGAAGCGGCCCGACGGCTGGAGGGCGAGGAAGGAATCGGCTCCACAGTGGTCGACCCCCGCTGGCTCACCCCTCTCAACCCCGCCCTCGTCCACCTCAGCGCACGCCATCACCTCGCCATCACCGTCGAGGACAACACCCGCACTGGCGGCTTCGGCTCCCACCTCGCCCAGGCATGCGCCGACGCCGCCGTCACCGCTCCCGTGCGCTGCCTGGGCCTGCCCCGGGCCTTCATCCCCCATGGCACCCGCACCGCGCTCCTGGCCGAGGCCGGGCTCGACGCCGACGGCATCATCACCGCCGTCCTCCACGCCCGCACCGACCTCGCCACCTATGACATCACCCCCCTCACCCACCCCGTCAACGGCCGCCGGAGGCCGCGATGACCATCGATCTCGGCCTGCCCATCGTCCCCCCGAAGACACCGCGGCGCCGTCCGGCGCGACGGATCACCGTCGGTGACGTGCCCGTCGGCGACGGCGCCCCGATCTCCGTGCAGACGATGACGACGACCACGACGGCGGATGTGGACGCGACACTGCGGCAGATCGCGGAGATCACCACCGCCGGCTGCGACATCGTGCGGGTGGCCGTCCCCTCGCGGGACGACGCCGACGCCCTCCCGGCGATCGTCGCGAAGTCCCCGCTGCCGGTGGTGGCGGACATCCACTTCCAGCCCCGCTACGTCTTCGCCGCGATCGACGCCGGCTGCGCGGCGGTGCGCGTCAACCCCGGCAACATCAAGCGCTTCGACGACCGCGTCGCCGACATCGCCAAGGCCGCCTCGGCCGCGAAAGTGCCGATCCGCATCGGCGTCAACGCCGGCTCCCTCGACCCCCGCCTGCTGGCCAAACACGGCGCCGCCACCCCCCAGGCACTGGTGGAATCAGCACTGTGGGAGTGCTCGCTGTTCGAGGAACACGGCTTCCAGGATCTGAAGATCGCGGTCAAGCACCACGACCCGATGACCGTGGTCGCCGCCAACCGCCTCCTGGCCGCCGCCTGCGACTACCCCCTCCACCTCGGCGTCACCGAAGCCGGCCCCGCCTTCCAGGGCGCGATCAAATCCGCCGTCGCCTTCGGCATCCTCCTCGCCGAAGGCATCGGCGACACCATCCGCGTCTCCCTCTCCGCCCCACCCGTCGAACAGGTCAAGGCCGGCATCCACATCCTCCAGTCCCTCGGCCTGCGACCCCGCCAACTGGAGATCGTCTCCTGCCCCGGCTGCGGGCGCCTGCAAGTCGACATCCACAAACTCGCCGCCCAAGTCCAGGCCGCCTTCGACGGCTTCCCCCACCCCTTGCGCGTCGCCGTCATGGGCTGCGTCGTCAACGGCCCCGGCGAAGCCCGCGAAGCCGACCTCGGCGTCTCCTGCGGCAACGGCAAAGGCCAGATCTTCGTCGCGGGCGAAGTCGTGCGCACCGTCCCCGAACACCGCGTCGTCGACGCCCTGATCGAGGAAGCCCTCCGCCTCACCGAAGCACCCTCCCCCGAAACGAGTGACCCCACATGAACTCCGTCCTCGCCCCGACCGCCGAACCACCGGACCTGGCCCGCTTCCGCGACCAGGTCGAGGAGGTCCTGGTCCGCTTCCTCGACGCCAAACGCGCCGCCGCACACGCAAGCGGCCTGCCCGCCGAAACCACCGAAACCCTGGCCGACTTCATCCTCTCCGGCGGCAAACGCCTACGCCCGGTGCTGTGCCTGCTCGGCTGGTACACCGCCACGACGAAACCCCCACCCGCGCCGGTCGTCCGCGTGGCCGCCGCCCTGGAGATCTTCCACGACTTCTGCCTCATCCACGACGACGTCATGGACCACTCCGACCTACGCCGCGGCCACCCCACCGTCCACCGCGCCCTGGCCGCCCACCACCGGCACGCCCACCCCCCGGCCGCCGTCGACGAACTCGGCGCCCACACCGCCGTCCTCATCGGCGACCTCGCCTTCGTCTGGTCCGACGAACTCCTGCACACCGCCGGGCTGACTCCGGCGCAGACGGAGGCCGCCTGGCCGCTGATCGACGCCATGCGCGCCGAAGTCGTCCACGGCCAGTACCTCGACCTCATCCAGGGCATCGCACCCGGCACCGACCTCGACGCCCCCCTGCGCGTCATCCGCTACAAGACCGCCAAATACACCGTCGAACGCCCCCTGCACATCGGCGCCGCCCTCGCCGGCGCCGGCTTGGCCCTGCGCGAGGCACTGAGCGCCTACGCCCTCCCGCTCGGCGAGGCCTTCCAGCTCCGCGACGATCTCCTCGGCGTCTTCGGCGACCCCACCCACACCGGCAAACCCAACCTCGACGACCTCCGCGAAGGCAAACACACCCTCCTCATCGCCCATGCCCTGCGCAAGGCCGACCCTCGCCAACGCACCCTCTTGCACGCCGCTTTGGGCGACCCGGACCTGGACGAGCGGACCGCCGCCCGCGTCCGCGACATCCTCACCACCACCGGCGCCCGCGCCACCGTCGAAGAACTGATCCGCGACCGCCAACGACAAGCCCTCACCGCCCTCGCCGACCTCCCCGCACCACCCCCGGCCCGCCACGCCCTGTACGACGTCGCCCTCGCCGCCACCACGAGGCGGTCATGACCCGCCGCCGGGTCCTGCTCGCCTCACCACGCGGCGTATGCGCGGGCGTGGACCGCGCCGTGATCGCCGTCGAGAAGGCCCTGGAGCAGTACGGCGCCCCCGTCTACGTGCGTCATGAGATCGTCCACAACAAATACGTGGTGAAGACCCTGGAGAAGAAGGGTGCGATCTTCGTCGACGAGACGGCGGAGGTGCCCGAGGGCAACATCGTCATCTTCTCGGCGCACGGTGTCGCCCCGGTCGTGCACGAGGAGGCCGC
>NZ_JBIBIZ010000013.1:0-110409 GCF_042958085.1 Streptomyces sp. NPDC008001
CAAGGGCCGCTTCCCCAACCTCCTCTCCCCGCCGAGCGACGACATCTGCTACGCCACGCAGAACCGGCAGACCGCGGTCAAGCAGATGGGCGCCGCCGCCGACCTGGTGATCGTCGTCGGCTCCAAGAACTCCTCGAACTCCGTCCGCCTGGTCGAGGTCGCCCTCGGCGCCGGCGCGAAGGACGCCCACCTGGTGGACTACGCCGACGAGATCGACGAGGCGTGGCTGGAAGGCGTCTCCACGGTCGGCGTGACCTCGGGCGCCTCGGTCCCCGAGATCCTCGTCGAGGGCGTCCTGGACTGGCTCGCCGAGCGCGGCTACGCCGACGTCGAGACGGTCACCGCCGCCCAGGAGAGCATCACGTTCTCGCTGCCGAAGGAGCTGCGCCGCGACCTGCGCGCGGAGGCGGCGGAGCTGACCGGCGGCGAGTCCGCGTAGCGCCTGACGCCCGCAGGGGCTTGATGCCCGCAGGGGTTTGAAGTGCGCAGGGGTTTGACGCCTGCGCCCATGGCCACCACGCCGTAGCGTGGTGGCCATGAACGTATTCGGCGTGGACATCGGCGGATCGGGCATCAAGGGCGCGCCGGTCGACCTGGCCGGGGGCGGCCTCACCGAGGAGCGCTTCAAGGTGCTCACCCCGCGCCCGGCCACCCCGGACGCGGTCGCGGAGTGCGTCCGGCAGGTCGTGGCGCACTTCGGCGCGCCGGCCGGGCCCGTCGGGGTGACGTTCCCCGGCGTGGTCGTCGGCGGCACCACCCGGACGGCCGCCAATGTCGACAAGGGCTGGGTCGGCCGGGACGCCGCCTCGCTGCTCGGCGAGCGGCTCGGCACCCCGGTCACGGTGATCAACGACGCGGACGCGGCCGGGCTGGCGGAGATGACCCATGGCGCGGGACGGGGCCGCAAGGGCACCGTGATCGTGCTGACCTTCGGCACCGGCATCGGCAGCGCCGTCTTCTCCGGCGGCAAGCTCGTGCCCAACACCGAGCTGGGCCATCTGGAGCTGCAGGGCCACGACGCGGAGACCCGCGCCTCGACCCGGGCGAAGGAGGAGGAGGGCCTGAAGTGGCACCACTGGGCCCGCCGCGTGGAGCGCTACCTCGCCCACGTGGAGATGCTGTTCTCGCCCGAGCTGTTCATCGTCGGGGGCGGAGTGAGCCGCAAGGCGGCCAAGTTCCTGCCGCTGATCGAGGGCGTCAGCGCCGAGATCGTCCCTGCCGAGCTGGAGAACGACGCGGGGATCGTGGGGGCCTCGATGGCCGCTGCCGCTGCAGCCGGCGCACCCGTGCCCGTCTCCGTCGCCTGACCAGGACGATCCGGCGGGTGAGCGCGACGAGCGCGGTCAGCAGCGTGCCCGCGTAGAGCCAGCCCGCGTTCAGCGACAGCAGGGTGACCAGGCCCATGATCCTGCTGCCCGCCCCGTCCCCGCCCGCGCCGGCGGCCAGCGGCACCGCGCCCACCGCGAAGGCGATGGGCGCGCTGACCGGCGCGGTGGCCAGGTCGGACGGGCGCACCCACAGGGCGCACACGGTGCCCGCCAGCAGGAAGAGGGTCCCGTAGAAGGCGGAGGAGGCGCCCGTCACGGAGTCCAGCCAGCCGGCGCCGAGCATCCACAGGGTGGTCAGCAGGCCGCTGCCGAGCCCGGTGAGCCGCGGAGCCGGAAGTCGCCCCATGCCCCGCAGGCGCGGGCCGGACGGCTCTCCGCCGGGCCGGTGGGGGGAGCCGGCCTGCCCCCGGCCCACCGGGGCCGCGGGCCGCGGCACGGGAGGGACGCGGCGGGCCTTGCCCTGGGGCGTGCGCGTGCTGGGTTGCTCCACCCGACCAAATTAGGTCGGCGGGCGGGAGGAATCAGGCGCGGGACACGCGGTTTGAGCCACCTTGGCCGTGCGTTCGACTGATAGTCCGCACGGGGCCGCCCGCCGGGGTGGACCCGTAGACTGGATGACCGGCCCGGCAGTGGGCCATGGCCGGCCCGCCTCCGGGCCGCGGACCCTTTGGAACCTACGGGAAGTCGCCACGTGTCGCTCACGATCGGAATCGTCGGTCTGCCCAATGTCGGCAAGTCGACCCTGTTCAACGCCCTGACCAAGAACGACGTGCTGGCGGCCAACTACCCGTTCGCCACCATCGAGCCCAACGTGGGTGTCGTCGGCGTTCCCGACGCCCGGCTGCAGAAGCTGGCGGAGATCTTCGGCTCGCAGAAGATCCTGCCCGCCACGGTCGACTTCGTCGACATCGCGGGCATCGTCCGCGGCGCCTCCGAGGGCGAGGGCCTGGGCAACAAGTTCCTCGCGAACATCCGTGAGTCCGACGCGATCTGCCAGGTCATTCGCGCCTTCAAGGACGAGAACGTCGTCCACGTCGACGGCAAGGTCTCGCCCAAGGACGACATCGAGACGATCAACACCGAGCTGATCCTCGCCGACCTCCAGACCATCGAGAAGGTCCTGCCGCGGCTGCAGAAGGAGTCGCGGATCAAGAAGGACGTGGCGCCGAAGGTCGCCGCGGTCGAGGCCGCCAAGGCCCTCCTGGAGGAGGGCACGACCCTCTTCTCCGCCGGCATCGTCCAGGGCTCGGAGAAGGCGGAGCTCCTGCACGACCTCCACCTGCTCACCACCAAGCCCTTCCTCTACGTCTTCAACGTCGACGAGGACGAGCTGACCGACGAGGGCTTCAAGGACGAGCAGCGCGCCCTGGTCGCCCCGGCCGAGGCCATCTTCCTCAACGCCAAGCTGGAGGCCGACCTGGCCGAGCTGGACGAGGAGGACGCCATGGAGCTCCTGCAGTCCGTCGGCGCCGAGGAGCCGGGCCTGGCCACCCTCGCCCGCGTCGGCTTCGACACCCTGGGCCTGCAGACCTACCTGACGGCCGGCCCCAAGGAGACCCGCGCCTGGACGATCAAGAAGGGCGCCACGGCCCCCGAGGCGGCCGGCGTCATCCACACCGACTTCCAGAAGGGCTTCATCAAGGCCGAGGTCATCTCCTTCGACGACCTGGTGGAGACGGGCTCCGTGGCCGAGGCCCGCGCGGCCGGCAAGGCCCGCATGGAGGGCAAGGAGTACGTGATGGCGGACGGCGACGTCGTCGAGTTCAGGTTCAATGTCTGATCTGTCCTGATTCACCGCTTTCCCGAAGAGGGTCGACCTGAAGGTCGGCCCTTTTTCGTCGGGATCTTTGGTCACGGAGCGTGTTTGCGGCGCGGGGTCTGGGTATGCATCGCCCGGTGCATATTTGCGGATGTGCCCGGGGGTCGTGCTCGGCGCATGTGCGGGTGTGACCATCAACTAAGCGTCCCTGAGCTGCAATTCACTACATCTAGTGAATGCATGGCCTTGAGTTGCGGATCGCAACAATGGGTTGCCAAGCTGTTGCGGACTGTCAACCTGTTGGGAGTGGCCGTGGCCTTCGGTGACCAGCCCGCGTACCTTCGAGTGGCCGGCGATCTGCGTCAGAAGATCGTCGCCGGCGAGTTGCCTCCGCATACCCGGCTGCCCTCTCAGGCGCGCATCCGCGAGCAGTACGGCGTCTCGGACACCGTGGCCCTGGAGGCCCGCAAGGTGCTGATGGCGGAGGGCCTGGTGGAGGGCCGGTCCGGTTCCGGCACGTATGTGCGCGAGCAGCCCGTGCCGCGCACCCTCGTCCGCACGGGGTACCGCCCGGCCGGCGAGTCGACGCCCTTCCGTCAGGAGCAGGCGGACAGCCGCGTCAAGGGCACCTGGGAGTCGCGCAGCGAGCAGGTCCCGGCGGATGCCGCCGTGGCCCGCCGCCTGCGCATCGCCACCGGCGACCGCACGATGCGCACCGACTACGTCTTCCGGGCGCAGGGGGAGCCCGTCATGCTCTCCACCTCCTGGGAGCCCCTGTCCGTCACCGGGCGCACGCCGGTGATGCTCCCCGAGGAGGGCCCGCTGGCCGGCCGCGGCGTGGTCGAGCGCATGGCCGCCATCGACCTCATCGTGGACAACGTCGCCGAGGAGGTCAGCGCCAGACCCGGGCTCGCCGAAGAGGTCCTCGCCCTGGGCGGGGTCCCCGGCCACTGCGTCGTCGTCGTCACGCGCACCTTCTTCGCGGGCGGCTGCCCCGTCGAGACGGCCGAGATCGTCGTCCTGGCCGACCGCTACCGCGTCGCGTACCACCTGCCGGTGAAGTAGCCGTGACGTACGGACGGCGCCGGCGTGAACTCCCCGCTGCGGCGCCGTCCTCCGGCTCTCCGGCCCGCCCCCGCCCTCTCTTTACTCGCGGGTAAGAACTGTATGGTATGTCCCCCTTTAACCCGGTTACTCCGGGTCAATTTTTCTGTTGCAAAACTCACATACGCCCAGGTCAGGGGCTTATCGCGGAATCCGGCCCGGCAAATCGCTCGTACGATGGCGCGGTTTGTGTCCTGCCGTGGGGGAGTAGAGAGAAAAGGAGATCCGGGGCTTGAGTACCGAACAGGGTTCCCACTCGAATTACCGCCGGACCCTGGGCACGACGGCCCTGACGGCCGTCGGTCTCGGGTCGATCATCGGCTCCGGCTGGCTTTTCGGCGCCGAGCGCGCCGCCGTACTGGCCGGGCCGGCTGCCATCTTCGCCTGGGTCATCGGCGCCGTCGTGGCGCTGACCATCGCCCTCACCTACACCGAGCTCGGCTCGATGTTCCCGAAGGCCGGCGGCATGGTGCGCTACGGCCAGTACTCGCACGGCTCGCTGGCCGGCTACATGGCGGCCTGGGCCAACTGGATCGCGATCGTCTCCGTGATCCCCGGTGAGGCGACCGCCTCGATCCAGTACATGAGCTCCTGGAAGTTCGACTGGGCGGGCAAGCTCTTCGACGGCAAGGAGCTCACGGGCACCGGCATCGCCGCCGCCAGCGTCCTGGTCGTCTTCTACTTCTTCCTGAACTGGTTCGCGATCACTCTGTTCGCCAAGACGAACAACGCGATCACCGTGTTCAAGGTCGTGGTGCCGGCGCTGACCGCGGGTGCGCTGATCTTCGCGCACTTCGACACCAGCAACATCGGCTCCGCCCACGGCGGCTTCGCCCCCAACGGCTGGAGCGCCGTCTTCAGCGCCGTCGCCGTCGCGGGCATCGTCTGGGCCTTCAACGGCTTCCAGTCGCCGCTGAACATGGCCGCCGAGGCCCGTAACCCCGGCAAGTCGCTGCCGAAGGCAGTCGTCGGCTCCATCCTCATCGCGCTGGTCATCTACATCGCGCTGCAGGTCGCCTTCCTGATGGCCGTCCCGACCGCGGACCTCTCCGGCGGCTGGAACGCCCTGGCCTACAAGTCGCCGCTGGCCGACCTCTCCATCACCTGGGGCCTGAACTGGCTCGCGCTGCTGCTCTACGCGGACGCCTTCATCTCCCCGTCCGGCACCGGCATGATCTACGCGGCCACCACCTCGCGCATGATCAACGGCGTCCAGGAGAACGGCCACCTGCCGAAGGTCTTCGGCAAGGTCGACCCCAAGACCGGCGTGCCGAAGCCGGCCCTGCTGCTCAACCTGGTGATCTCCTTCGTCTTCCTGGCCGTCTTCCGCGGCTGGGGCTCGATCGCCGAGATCGTCGGTGTCGCCACGGTCATCTCGTACATCACCGGCCCCGTCGCCGTGATGTCGCTGCGCCGCATCGCCCCCGACATGAAGCGTCCGGTCAAGCTCAAGGCCATGCCGGTCATCGCCCCCATCGCGATGATCTTCGGCTCCCTGGTCATGTACTGGGCCCGCTGGCCGCTGACGGGCAAGGTCATCTTCATCATGGCCATCGGCCTGCCGATCTGGGCCTGGTACGAGCTGCGCAAGCCGTGGGCCGAGCTCAAGCCGCACCTGAAGGCCGGCGCCTGGATGGTCACCTACCTGCTCGTCATGGCCTTCGTCTCGTGGGCCGGCGGCTCCGAGTTCGGCGGCAAGGGCTACCTGGCCCAGGGCTGGGACATCGTGGTCGTCATCATGATCGCGCTCGTCTTCTACGCCTGGGGCGTGCGCAGCGCCTGGCGCAACCCGACCCTCGTGGCGACCGAGAAGGAGCTGGCCGCCGCGGAGGCCGCCGAGGCCGCCGCCGGCTCCGGCGACACGGACGGGCGCTCCGAGCCCTCGATGGCCAAGTCGTAGAACGTCAGACCTCACATGCCGCGCAGGGGCGGCCGAGGGCCCGCAAGGGCTCCCGGCCGCCCCTGCGCGCATCTGCGCCCCGGGGGAGCGGTGGCCGAATGCGTGCCTCTTCGTAAAAAACCGTATCCGCTGCGTAAAGGTCGGGCGTACGCTCGGGCATATGCGTACTGCGGTTTCTCCGGGTAAAGCCAAGGGGTGTGCGCCGGCGCTCATGGCGGCGGAAGGGCAGGGGCGATGACAGACAGCGGACCGGTCCTGCCGTGGCTGGTGATCCGCCAGGACGAGAACGGCAACCGCTACCGCGTGGGGCGCTACGCCACCAGGACCGAGGCCGAGAAGGTCGTCGGCCGGCTGGACGGCGGCGGCGACCGCCGCCGGCTCTACATAGTCGAACGCATGGGGCGCGCCGTCTCCTGAGACGGCCGGGCCCGGCGGGATCCGCAATCCCGGGACGGACGGCGGGGTCCGCATCCCGGGACGGACGGCGGGGTCCGGCGGGATCCGCAGAGACAGCCGAGCCCGGCGGAATCCGCACGCGCCCGGCCCCGTCCGCCGGGAGCGCCGTACGCTGGGCGCCCATGACGACCGAACGACGCGTGGTGGTGGGAGCGGCCCTGCTCCACGAGGGCAGACTGCTCGCCGCGAGGCGGAGCGCCCCGCCCGAGCTCGCCGGCCGCTGGGAGCTGCCCGGCGGCAAGCTGGAGCCCGGAGAGAGCGCCGAGGAGGCCCTCGTCCGGGAGCTGCGCGAGGAGCTCGGCGTGGAGGCCGAGCCGCTGGAGCGCATCGAGGGCGAGTGGCCGCTGCGCCCGCCCTACGTGCTGCACGTGTGGACGGCCCGGCTGCTCGCGGGCGAGGCGCGCCCCCTCCAGGACCACGACGAGCTGCGCTGGCTCGCCCCCGGTCAGCTGGACGACGTGGACTGGCTCGATCAGGACCGTCCCGCGGTGGCGCTCGCGGCGGGGCTGCTGCAGCGCCCGCGAGCGTGAGCGGGTACGGGTACGGGCGCGCGCGGAGGCATGAGCGGGACGGGCGCACGGAGGCGTGAGCGGGGTGGATCCGTACGGGCCCCGCTCACTTTTCTACGCCATCTGCCGCACGAGTGACGACCTCGGACCACCGAAGAAGGCCGTGAAGAAGGTAGTCGCTACCGCATACCGGGTATGTGCTGATTATTCACCCTGAACCGGGTAAACCCGGCGGGTCCGCAGCGGTCTCGGAAAGCGTTCTGGGAAGTGGTCGGTGTGAACGACAGCGCAGGGACCTTGGCGTCGACGCCCGGCTTCGCCGAATGGAGCTTCCCTGCCGAGCCCGGAGCCGTGCGGACGGCCCGCACCCTCGTCCGCGACACCCTGCACGACTGGGGCATGGACGGCGTCACCGACGTGACGGTCCTGCTGGTCAGCGAGCTCGTCACCAACTCCCTGCGGTACGCGAGCGGACCGATCGGAGTACGGATGTACTCCCACGCGGGCCCCACCCTTCTGGTGGAGGTCTCCGACCCGCTCCCCGACCCGCCCCGCGAGCGCGCGGCCGAGCCCGACGACGAGGGCGGACGCGGATTGCAACTCGTGGCATGCGCCTCCCGCCGCTGGGGAACCCGACGGGGCAACACAGGGAAGACCGTGTGGTTCGAGCTGAGCTTGCCCGGCCCTTGACGCGGGGATGACTCAGAGCGGGATGAGACCGTGCTGTGATCGTGAAGTCCGTGTTCCGAAGGGCCCCTGTGCTGGATACTCGGGCTTCTGATGCCGGTGCGAGCACATGAGCCGGAGGGGACGGGCACGTGAGCGAAAAGCCAGCGAGTGCGGCGGGTGGTGCGGCGCAGGGATCGCGCGCCACGCAGATGTGGCAGAACAACCCGCCCGGATCCCTCTACGACTACATCCGCGTCGCCTCCTTCTCCCTCGGACCCGACGGGCGGATCGAGCAGTGGAGCGAGCGCGCGGCCGAGCTCTTCGGGATAACGGCCCGGCACGCCGTCGGCAAGGACCCGCTCGAAGTGCTGGCCCCGGCCGGCGCGCACGGAGGCTCCGTACCGGCCGCCCCTTTCCTCGGCGAAGGCGGCCTCGACGGGCGCGAATGGACGGGCCTGATCCCGTATCAGCGGGGCGGCGGGCACGGTGGCCGTGACGGTGGATCAGGCCGCGGGGCGGTGGAAGGCCGGCCCGGGCGGCCCGGCCGGGGCGGCGCACCCGGGGAGTCCGGTCAGTGCGAGCGGTCCGAGCAGCCCGATCCGTACGAGCAGACCGGGCTCGCCGAGATCTACGTGATGCCCACGCAGAACGAGCGCGGGGAGCGCGCCGCGCTCTGCGTCGCCGTCGACGTCCGGGCGCTGCGCGGCATAGAGACCGACATCGCGGCCTCCGAAGCCGTTTTCGGCCAATCTCCGCTGGGATTCTTCTTCTTCGGGACCGACCTCACGCTGCTGCGCGTCAACGAGAGCTTCGCGCAGACCTTCGGCCGCCCCGCCGACTGGCACCGCGGCCGCACCCCGCACGACTTCCTGCCCCGCAGCGAGGCCGACCGCCTCACCGCCGCCCTGCGCCAAGTCCTCGACAGCGGAAAGCCGGTGTCGGACATCCAGCTCGTCGGCCCCGTCCCCGGGCACAGCGAGCGCCGCCGCTGGTCGGTCTCGCTCTACCGGCTGCACAGCGGCAGCGGGCGGCCCATCGGCGTCGCCGCGCTCGCCACCGACGTCACCGGCCGGCGCCGCGCCGAGCGCGAGGCCGCCGGCGTCCGCCGCAACCTGGCCCTGCTCAACGAGGCCGGCGCGCGCATCGGCAACTCCCTGGACCTGGAGACCACCGCCCGCGAGCTGCTGGACGTCGCCGTCCCCCAGTTCTGCGACCTCGCCTCCGTCGACCTCTACCAGGGCCTCCTCGCCGGCGACGAGGCCCCGCCCGGGCTCGCCGACGGCAGCGCCGAGCTGCGGCGCGTCGCGTACGCCAGCGCGGTCTCCGGTGCGCCCGTGGGCGCCGGCGAGAAGCCCATCCAGGTCGGCGAGGTCCACCGCTATCCCTTCCACTCGCCGTGCGCCGCGGCGCTGCGCACCGCGCACGTGCAGGTCATCCCGCGGCAGGACGGCGAGGACGGGCCGGAGCTCGGCGCCGTCGTGCAGTCCACGCTCGCCGTGCCGATGGTCGCCCGCGACACGGTGGTGGGGCTCGCCCAGTTCTCGCGCACGAAGGGCAGCGAGCCGTTCGGCGAGCGGGACACCGCCCTCGCCGTCGAGCTGGCCGCCCGCGCGGCCGTCTGCATCGACAACGCCCGGCTCTACCGGCGCGAGCACGAGCGCGCCGTCATCCTCCAGCGCAGCCTGCTGCCCCCCGGCGACCCCGAGGCCGCCGGGCTGGAGATCGCCTGCCGCTATCTGCCCGCCAACGCCGCCACCGAGGTCGGCGGCGACTGGTTCGACGTCATCGAACTGCCCGGGCACCGCACGGCCCTCGTCGTCGGCGACGTCATGGGCCGCGGCCTGCGCGCGGCGGTCGCCATGGGCGAGCTCCGCACCGCCGTCCGCACCCTCGCCATGCTCGACCTCGAACCCGCCGAGGTCCTCTCGGCCCTCGACGAGATCGCCCACGGCCTCGGCCGCCCCGGCGGCAAGCAGTCCTCGACGCGCGGCGTACGGGGCGGGGTGCGGGCCGCCGACCTCTCCGAGGTCTACCTCGCCACCTGCGTCTACGCCGTCTACGACCCGGTCACCCGGCGCTGCACCATCGCCAACGCCGGCCACCTGCCGCCCGTCCTCGTCGAGGCCGGCCGCCCCGCCGAGCTGCTCGACGTCCAGCCCGGCATGCCGCTCGGCGTGGGCGGGGAGCTCTTCGAGGAGACGGTCATCGACCTCCCGGACGGTGCCCTCCTGGCCCTCTATACGGACGGCCTGGTCGAATCCCGCGACCACGCCCTGGACGAGGGCCTGGAGGCCTTCCGTGAGGCCCTCACGGGCCCCTTCCGCCCCCTGGAGGAGGTCTGCGAGCACGTCCTCGGTGCGCTCGACACCCACCACGGCGAGGACGACATCGCCCTCCTGATGGCCCGCCTGCGCGGCCTGCCCGCCGAGCACGTGGGCGACTGGACGCTGCCCGCCGAGCCCCGCTCGGTCGCCCGCGCCCGCGAACTGGCCCGGGAACAGCTCCCGCAGTGGGGCCTGGAGAGCCTCGTCGACACCACCGAGCTCCTGGTCAGCGAGCTGGTCACCAACGCCCTCCGCTACGGCGAGGGCGAGATCCGGCTGCGGCTGCTCCTGGACCGGACCCTGGTCTGCGAGGTCTGGGACGGCGGCCTCGTCCAGCCGCGCCGCCGCCGCGCCCGCGACACCGACGAGGGCGGCCGCGGCCTGCAGCTCGTGGGCCTGCTGAGCGCGGCCTGGGGCAGCCGCCGGACGCCTCACGGCAAGACGGTGTGGTTCGAGCTGGCCCTGCCGGACGGGGACTTCCCGGCACCGGATGCGGTGGAGGCGTTGCTGAGCCTGTACTGACGTGAGCTTGTACTGACGTGAGCCTGTACGGGGAGCTCGCGTATAGGATCCGCGCTGGCTGACAAATGATCAGATGGGGGAACGGCCGCCGTGGTGGACGAGAACAAGAAGACGATCCTGGGCTTCTTCGAGGCGGTCAGTGACCGCCGGCTGGAGGACCTTCCGCGGTTCATGGCGCACGACGTCGTGGACCACAACAAGATCATCCATGGTGAGGCCGACGAGCCGGGGTCCGCGTTCGAGGGCCTGCGCATGCAGGTGGCGGCGTTCGACCCGCTCACCGTGCGCGTGGACGAGCTGATCGGCGAGGGTGACAGGGTGGTCGCCCGGGTGACCCAGCAGGGCGTCCACGGCGGCTCGCATCCCCGCATGCCCGAGCCGACCGGCCGGAGCTTCGAGAACGAGGCGATCTGGGTCTTCACTCTGGCCGAGGGCAAGATCTCCGAGATCAGGGCGGTCAGCGACCGCCTGGGCCTGTTCCTCCAGCTCGGCTGGGACTGGCCGCAGGCCGGCTAGCCCCGGCCGTACGTGGTGTGATGGCGCCGTGAGCCGCCCCCGTACCGCCGCCGAAGACAGCAACCGCCGCATGCTGCGGGCCCGGGACGCGATGGACCGCGCGTACGCGCAGCCGCTGGACGTCCCGGCCCTGGCCCGGATCGCCCACGTCTCGGAGGCGCACTTCACCCGCACCTTCCGGGCCGTGTTCGGCGAGACGCCGCACCGCTACCTGCAGCGCCGCCGCGTCGAACGTGCGATGGCCCTGCTGCGGGAGACCGGCCGCAGCGTCACGGACATCTGCTTCGAGGTCGGCTTCGGCAGCCCGGGAACCTTCAGCCGTACGTTCCGGGACATCGTCGGGCAGTCGCCCCGGGAGTACCGCAAGCAGGCCATGGCCCAGCCCGTGCCCACGTGCTTCGCCATGGCCTGGACACGGCCCGGGGCCGGGGCCGGCAGGAGCTGAGCAGTTTTGGATAAGTTTTCCTGACGGCGGCCGAATACGGTTGTGCACATGTTCAACGCCATCACGCACTCGCAGATATACGTCCTCGACCAGGACGAGGCCCTCGACTTCTACGTCGGCAAGCTCGGCCTTGAGGTCGCCGCCGACATTCCCTTGGGCTTCATGCGCTGGCTGACAGTCAGTGTCCCCGGCGAGCAGGGCCGCCAGATCCTGCTGGAGGAGCCGGGCGGCCCGATGATGTCCGAGGAGACGGCCGGGCAGGTCCGCGACCTGGTCACCAAGGGCGCGATGGCCGGCTGGCTCATCTTCACCACGGCGGACTGCCACAAGACCTACGAGGAACTGCTCGCCAAGGGCGTCGAGTTCACCGAACCCCCGACCGAGCGCCCGTACGGAATCGACTGCGGCCTGCGCGACCCCTTCGGCAACCGCATCCGCTTCACCCAGCCGCGGGTGTAGAAACGCTGCGCCGGTGAACCGTTGCGCCGTGAGTACGGCCCGCCCGCCCCGGGATTCCCAGGGCGGGCCGTTTTGCGGTATCCGGCTAGCGGGTCGGAGGCGGGGAAGGCGGATCACTTGCTTTGAGCGTGGCCGACTGGCGGTGGGGTGGTGGGTGCAGGTCACGACAGGCTGGCAGCAGGGGGAGGGGTGGGGGGCTCGGGTCCGGTTTGGGATTGCCTGGGGTGGGTGGGTGGTTGGCCGCCGTACTCCTGCCGTCGCGGATGCGGGTGCGTGAGGAGATCGCGCCCATAGGTTGTGGCTGAGGGGGAGCTGGCTGCTGCCGCGATGGGGTGCCTGCCGTCGTGGGCGCTTCGCTCAGTTCCTCGCCATTGTGGCTGAGCGGGCGGCTGTCCGTGGGTGGGGGCTGGTGGGGTGGGGCGGAGCTGGTGGGCCTGTTGAGGTGCGCGGCGGGCAGTTAAGCCCCGTTTTCCACCTGCATGAGGGCCAGGCCGGTTGATAGTGGTGCTGAGAAGGGCGAACAAGCGGCCAGAGGGCAGTTGGGGCCCCGATATCCACCCCTACGACGCTCAGGCCGGTTGATTACCGTGCCGAGAAGGGCGAGCAGGCCACCAGAGGTAGTTGAGGCCCCGCTATCCACCCCCAGGACCCTCCGGCCGGTGGATTTCCGTGCCCAGAACGGCCCACCAGCCGCCAGCCCCTTCCCATCCGCACCCGCCCGCTCAGCCACAGTGGCGGGTTACTGAGCGAAGCGCCCACGACGGGCCCCGCCACATCGCGGCAGCAGCCAGCTCCCCCTCAGCCACAACCCCCGCGCAAGGTCTCCTCACGCTTCCGCATCCGTGACGGCGCGAGTACGGCGGCCAACACCCCACCCACCCCAGACAAAAGCAACCGAACCCGCACCCCCCACCCCTCCCCCTGCTGCCAGCCTGTTCTGACCCGCGCCCGGCCCACGGATCCGCACCCAAACCCAGGCAGTTCACTCGGCGTCGAGTTGGTGATCTGCCCAGACGTAGCTTTCGGGGAGCAAGTCCGTGATGGGGAGCGTTCGTGCGCGGTCGTTCTTGCCGACGATGACTTTGAGGGTGGGGAAGTAGTCCAGGAGGACCTGGCGGCAGCGGCCGCAGGGCGGGATGACGCCTCGTTCGCGGTCGCCCACGGCGACGATCGTGTCCAGTTCGTAGGCGCCCTGGGCGGCTGCCGTGCCGAGGAGGACCAGCTCGGCGCAGGGGCCGCCGGTGAAGTGGTACGCGTTCACCGCGGTGACGATCCGGCCGTCCCGGGCCCGGGCTGCGGCTGCCACCGTGTGGTTGTCGCCCCGGCAGCGCGTGCGCGCGACATGCGCTGCTGCCTGGATGAGCTCGTGGTCGACCTGGTGGGCCTGCGTGGTCATCTTCTCCGCCTTCGCTTTCGTCCGGGTGCGAGGCGACGTTGGCCCGCATGACGAAGACGCGCAAGCGAATATCGGCGGCGCGCACACTCACCCCACCCCCCCCCCGGGCCCCCGCCCCCGCTCACCCCCGTACGAACCCGATGTCCTGGTAGCGCGGCGTGGCCAGGCCGAAGGCGCCGGCGTTGGCGACTGTTTTGCGGACGGCCACGAGCTGGGGGCGCTGGTAGAGGGGGATCGAGCCGGCCAGGGACCAGATGCGGGCGTCCGCGCGGCTCGCCAGGTCGCGGGAGGCCTCCGCATCGAGTTCAGTGGAGGCCTGGTCGAAGAGCTGGTCGATGCGGTCGGTGCCGACCCGGGTGTAGTTCTGCTCCACCACCAGGGAGCCGTCCGCGGCCGGCTGGGGCTTGGCGTAGAGGGGGCGGGCGTCGGTGGCGGGGTAGGCGGTGGCGGGCCACGAGTAGAGGGCGAGGTCGTAGCTGCCGGCGGCGACGTGGTCCTTGAAGAAGCCGGCGTCGCCGACCTTCGTCACCTCGGTGCCGATGCCGACCGCGTCGAGGCGGCGGGCGATGCGGTCGGCCACGGACCGCAGGGAGTCGGTGCCGGAGCTCACCGGCACCACGAAGCGGAGGGTGAGCTTCTTGCCGTTCTTGATGCGGACCGGGGCGGCGGCCGCCCGGTTGCCGTCGTCGGCGGGCTTGCCGTCGGGGCCGGTGACCCCGTCCCGGCCGTCGTCGGTGGCCTCTTCCATCCCTTCCGCCTCGTCCCCGGCGGTCTCGCCCGAGGGGTCCGGGCCCGCCTCGGGGCCCGGCCGCAGGCCCAGGGCCCGGCCGCGCACGCCGGTCCGCCCGTCCGCGTCCCCCGCGCCGGCCGCCGTCTTCCGGCTGCCGCCGCCCTGGCCCTGTTCCCAGCCGGCCTCGGCGAGGAGGGCCTGGGCGGCCTTGGGGTCGGGGCCGCCGATGGCGTCGCTGTTGTCCTCGTAGCCGTCCTGGCCGGCGAGGAACAGGTGGCTGCCGAGCGGCTCCGTGGGCAGGCCCAGCGGGCCGAGGACGGACTTGGCGATGGCGCGGCGGTCGATGGCCCGGGCGACGGCCCGGCGCACGCGTTCGTCGGCGAGCGGGCCGCTCGCGCCGTTCAGGGCGAGCTGGGTGTACGCGGGCTCCAGGGACTTGCGGACGACGATGCCGCGCAGCGCGGGCGCGGGAGCCGCCGCGGCCGGCGGCTTGTCGCCCTTGTCCTGCTTCGCTGCCTTGTCCACGGCCTTGTTCGCGGCCTTGATGCGGCCGGCGTCGGCGGCCCCCACGTCGGCGACGTCGAGCTTGCCGGCCGCCAGGGCGCCGGCCCGCTCGGCGCGCGGCAGCGCCCGGAGCACGAGGCGGTCCAGCTTCGCTCGGTCGCCCCACCACTTGGGGTCGCGGGCGAGGGTCAGGGTGCCCTGCTCGGTGTCGCGGGAGGCGACGCGGAAGGGGCCCGCGGAGAGCTTGAGCTCGTTGCGGGCCCCGTCGTTGAAGCCGTCGGCGCTGCCCATGACGGCCTTCGGGTAGAGCGGGGTGAAGAGCGCGGGCCAGTCGGCGGAGCTGCGGGCGAAGGTGACCTTGACCTCGTGCTCGTCCGCGCCGCGCTCGACCCGGTCGATCCGGTCGTAGCCGGCGTTGTGGGCCGGCCAGTAGGCGCTGTCCTTGCCGCGCAGGGCCTTCCACTGGGCCTCGAAGTCGGCGGCGGACAGCGCCTTGCCGTTGCTCCAGACGGCCTTCGGGTTGAGCTTGTAGACCACGACCTGGTGCGGCTCGCGCTGGACGACCTCGGCGGAGCGCAGGTAGTCGGCGTTGCGCTGCGGGCGGCCGCGCCCGTCCGTGGTGAACAGGGCGGGCAGGACGGCCCCGGCGACCCGCTGCGTGGCGGCGTCCGCGTCCGTCTGGAAGGTGTTGAGGGTGCTGGGCAGGGTGTCGACGGCCCAGGTGAGGGTGCCGCCGTCGGTGACCTTGGTGCGCGGGGCGGCCCCGATGTCCTGCGGCGTCACGGTGCCGCCGTCGTCGTGGTCGGCGCCGCACCCGCCGAGGAGGGGCAGTGGGAGCAGGAGCCCGGCGGCCAGCAGGGCGGCACGGCGGCGCGTACGGGACCGCGTGGGAGTGAGAGGGGCCATGGGTGCTACCTCCGCCGGACTCTTTCGGCGTAATGCGCCGCTGATCGCATCTACTGACCACCACTGAATGCGACAGTCGGTCCGGCCGCGCGCCGACACGGCGCCGCCCGGGTGTACGCCACCCGCGTGGACGAACGATTCCGCGGCCCCCTAGGCGGGTGGACAAGCCCGCCGCCCCTCGTGCACGAACGTTTCTGCAACTCTCCGGCGCGCGCCGCGCCCGTTCCGGCTAAGGCGCGATCGCTATCTTCCCCCGGAGGGGTGTGACGCGCGACACTGTCGCATCACCGTCGCCACCCGCAACCGCCGACAGCGGAAGTGAGGGTCAGACAGACATGTCCCTGCAAGACGAAGTGACCGCGGTCCAGCGCTGCCTGGACGACCTCGGCCGGGCGCTCGCGCGGCTGGAGAAGCACCTGGGCAGCCAGGACCTCGAACTGCGCCGGGTGCGGACGGACGCCGCCCACCTGCGCGAGAGCGTCACCCTCCTGCGCGACGTCCACCCCGCGGAGCGGCCCCGCCCCGAGTTCGTGCCGGTCCCCGAGGCCCCGTACGACGCGGCCCTGTGGAGGGACGCGGACGAGGAGGGGCTCGGCGCCCGGGACCGGCACGCGCCCTGACCGGCAGAGGCCCCTGACCGGTAGAGACCCCGGACCGGCAAGCTCCTGGACCCCTCTCCGCCCGGTCGGCAGAGGCCCCCGGCCGGCAGAGACCCCCGGCCGGCAGACGCCCCGAAGCCCCCTCCGCCCCTCCCGCTCCTCCCCGGAGTCCCTCTTGGCCACTGGTACCGACCCCCGATCCGCGACCACCGCCGGGGTGCCCGCCCAAGGCGGGGTCCACCACCCCTCGCGCGCCACCATCCCCGCCCGCCACCTGCGCGCCGACCGCTGGTGGCTCTCGCCCGCGGCCACCGCCGCCGGCCTGTTCGCCTTCGTCGTCTACTCCACCTGGCGGGCCTTCGCCAACGACGACTACTACGCGGCGCCCTACGTCTCCCCGTTCTACTCGCCCTGCATCGCGGAGAACTGCGTCCCGATGAAGGGCGGCGCGGACTGGCACGTCTTCGGCGCCTGGTGGGGGCTCTCGCCGGCCCTGCTGATCCTGATCTTCCCGCTGGGCTTCCGCCTGACCTGCTACTACTACCGCAAGGCGTACTACCGCGGCTTCTGGGCCTCGCCCCCGGCCTGCGCCGTCGCCGAGCCGCACAAGAAGTACACCGGGGAGACGCGCTTCCCGCTGATCCTGCAGAACGTCCACCGCTACTTCTTCTACTTCGCGGTGATCGTCGCCGGCATCCTCACGTACGACACCGCGCTCGGTTTCCGCAACGCGCAGGGCGAGTGGGGCCACATGGGCCTGGGCACCCTGGTGCTCCTCGCGAACATCGCCCTGATCTGGGCGTACACCCTCTCCTGCCACTCCTGCCGGCACATCGTCGGCGGCCGGATCCGCACCTTCTCCAAGCACCCCGTGCGCTACCGCATGTGGGGCTGGGTCAGCGCGCTCAACGCCCGGCACATGCTGCTCGCCTGGGCCTCGCTGGTCAGCGTGGCGGTCGCCGACTTCTACGTCTACCTGGTGGCCAGTGGCGTCTTCGACGACCCGCGCTTCTTCTAGCCGGCCCGTCCCGCCCCCCACACCCTTCACGGTCAAAAGGAGAGGTGCTTTCTGATGTCGCGTACGGCCCGAGAAGCCTGGGACGTGGTCGTGGTCGGCGCCGGCGGCGCCGGGCTGCGTGCCGCCATCGAGGCCCGCGAGCGGGGCATGCGCTGTGCCGTGATCTGCAAGTCGCTCTTCGGCAAGGCCCACACCGTGATGGCGGAGGGCGGCATCGCCGCCAGCATGGGCAACGTCAACGAGGGCGACAACTGGCAGGTCCACTTCCGCGACACCATGCGCGGCGGCAAGTTCCTCAACCACTGGCGGATGGCCGAGCTGCACGCCCGTGAGGCCCCGGACCGCGTCTGGGAGCTGGAGACCTGGGGCGCCGTCTTCGACCGCACCCGGGACGGGAAGATCTCGCAGCGCAACTTCGGCGGCCACGAGTACCCGCGGCTGGCGCACGTCGGCGACCGCACGGGCCTGGAGCTGATCCGCACCCTCCAGCAGAAGATCGTCGCGCTGCAGCAGGAAGACCACAAGGAGACGGGCGACTACGAGTCCCGGCTCAAGGTCTTCCAGGAGTGCACGGTCACCCGGCTGCTGAAGGCTCGTACCGATGGCGGCTCCGCCGCGGGCGAGCGCATCGCGGGCGTCTTCGGCTACGCGCGCGAGTCCGGCCGCTTCTTCGCCATCGAGGCGCCCGCGGTGGTGCTGGCGACCGGCGGGATCGGCAAGTCCTTCAAGGTGACGTCGAACTCGTGGGAGTACACCGGCGACGGGCACGCCCTCGCGCTGCTCGCCGGGGCCTCCCTGATCAACATGGAGTTCGTGCAGTTCCACCCGACGGGCATGGTCTGGCCGCCGTCCGTCAAGGGCATCCTGGTCACCGAGTCCGTCCGCGGCGACGGCGGCGTGCTGCGCAACAGCGAGGGCAAGCGGTTCATGTTCGACTACGTCCCGGACGTCTTCAAGGAGAAGTACGCCGAGTCCGAGGCCGAGGGCGACCGCTGGTACCAGGACCCGGACAACAACCGCCGCCCGCCCGAGCTGCTGCCGCGCGACGAGGTGGCGCGCGCCATCAACTCCGAGGTCAAGGCGGGCCGCGGCTCCCCGCACGGCGGGGTGTTCCTCGACGTCTCGACCCGCCTACCCGCCGAGGACATCAAGCGCAAACTGCCGTCGATGCACCACCAGTTCAAGGAGCTGGCCGACGTCGACATCACGGCCGAGCCGATGGAGGTCGGCCCCACCTGCCATTACGTGATGGGCGGCGTCGACGTCGACCCGGACACGGCCGCGGCGGTGGGCGTGCCCGGGCTGTTCGCCGCGGGCGAGGTCGCCGGCGGGATGCACGGCTCCAACCGGCTGGGCGGCAACTCCCTCTCCGACCTGCTGGTGTTCGGCCGGCGGGCCGGGCTGTACGCGGCCGAGCACGCCGCCTCCTTCCCCGGCGCGGGCCGGCCCGTCGTCTCCGAGGCCGACCTGGAGGCGGCGGAGGCGGAGGCCTTGCGCCCGTTCGGCGCGGAGGGCGGCGACCCGGCCGTCTCCCAGGGCCCGGCGGAGAACCCGTACGCCCTGCACCAGGAGCTCCAGCAGGCCATGAACGACCTGGTCGGCATCATCCGCAAGGGCCCGGAGATGGAGGAGGCGCTGCGCCGCCTGACCGCGCTGCGGACGCGCTCCCGGCGGGCCGGCGTGGAGGGCCACCGGCAGTTCAACCCCGGCTGGCACCTGGCGCTCGACCTGCGGAACATGCTGCTGGTCAGCGAGTGCGTGGCGCGGGCGGCGCTGGAGCGCACCGAGAGCCGCGGCGGGCACACCCGCGACGACCACCCGGCGATGGACCGGCGGTGGCGCCGGCTGAACCTCGTGTGCCGCCTGAACGGGGACAGCACCGAGCCGGGAGCGGACCCGATGCTGGGCCGGGTGCGGCTGGAGCGGCGCACGATGCCGCCGATCCGTGACGACCTGCTGGCGCTCTTCGACAAGGAGGAGCTGGTGAAGTACCTGACGGACGAGGAGCTGACCTCTTGAGCTACGAGGCCCACTTCAAGGTGTGGCGGGGCGATGCGGACGGCGGTTCCCTCGTCGACTACACCGTGACCGTCAACGAGGGCGAGGTCGTCCTCGACATCATCCACCGGCTCCAGGCCACCGAGGCCGCCGATCTCGCCGTGCGCTGGAACTGCAAGGCGGGCAAGTGCGGTTCGTGCAGCGCGGAGATCAACGGCCGGCCGCGGCTGATGTGCATGACGCGGATGTCGCTGCTGGACCCGGACGAGCCCGTGGTGGTCACCCCGATGCGGGCGTTCCCCGTGGTGCGGGACCTGGTGACGGACGTGTCCTTCAACTACGAGAAGGCGCGTGAGGTGCCCTCCTTCGTGCCCCCGGCCGGCGTCGGACCGGGGGAGTACCGGATGCAGCAGGAGGACGTGGGGCGCTCCCAGGAGTTCCGCAAGTGCATCGAGTGCTTCCTGTGCCAGAACACGTGCCACGTGGTGCGGGACCACGAGGAGAACAAGCCGGTCTTCGCCGGGCCCCGCTTCCTGATGCGCGTCGCCGAGCTGGACATGCACCCGCTGGACGGGGCCGCCGAGGCCGGCCTCGACCGCAAGCGGGCGGCGCAGGACGAGCACGGGCTGGGCTACTGCAACATCACCAAGTGCTGCACGGAGGTCTGCCCGGAGCACATCAAGATCACCGACAATGCGCTGATCCCGCTGAAGGAACGGGCCGCGGACCGGAAATACGATCCGCTGGTCTGGCTCGGGAGCAGAATCCGCCGCCGGGCGTGAGCCGGGCGACCGGCGCGTGCCGGGCGCACGCTGGAGCGTGCGCACGCTCTGTGTTCAGCGCCTTGCTCCCAGTAGCGGAACGGGCATTACCGCCATACGCTCACAAGTGTGACGCGGCATTCGAGGCGGTACGGGACGGGGGCGCCGGGCTGGGCCATCGCCGGCGCCCTCCTCGCGCTGTGCGCCCTGCTGCTCCCCGCGCCCCCCTCGCGCGCCGACACCCCCCTCGACCTGGACGCCGGCGGGCGCATCACCGACACCGTCGGCGCGCTCGGCCAGCGCCGCGCCCAGGTCACCACGGCGATCGAGCGCCTCCGCACCACCCACCGCGTCCAGCTCTACGTCACCTACGTACGGGACTTCTCCGGCCGCTCCGGGCGCGCCTGGGCGGACGCCACCGCCGACCGCAACGGCCTCGGCGAGCGCGACATCCTGCTCGCCGTCGCCACCCACGGCCGGCAGTACGCCGTCTCCGCCGACAAGCAGTCCGGCTTCCGCGGCGACCAGCTCAAGGCCGTCGCCACCACCGCCATCGCGCCCGCCGTCGCCCAGCACGACTGGGCCGGCGCCGCCATCGGCGCCGCCGACGGCTACCGCGCCGTGCTCCAGGGCGAGCCGGTGCGGCCGCCCGCCATCTCGCCCGGCAGCCCCGACCCCGGCGGCGAGGGCCTCGTCCCCGGGCACCGCCGGGTGTGGCTGCCGGTCGCCATGGGGGCAGGGCTCTGCCTCCTCGGGCTCCACCTGTGCGCGCGGCGCGCCTCCCGCAGACGGCGCGCGGAACAGGCGCGGGAAGAGGGCTACGCGCCCGTGCCGCCCGTGCCACCCGTGCCGTCCGGGCTCGCCCGCATGGCCCGGCCCCTGACCCCGCTCCCCGAGCTCGACGCGGAGGCCGCCCGGGCCCTGGTCGCGACGGACGACGCGGTCCGCACCAGCGCCGAGGAACTCCATTTCGCCGCCGCCCAGTTGGGTGACGAGGCCACCCGGCCGTTCGCCGAGGCCGTCGCCTACGCCCAGGAGGAGCTCGCCGACGCCTTCCGGCTGCGCCAGGCCCTCGACGACGCGCCACACGAGGACGAGGACATCCGCCGCCGCACGCTCGACGAGATCTGCTCGCACTGCACCAGCGCCAACCGGCGCCTGGACGCCGAATCCGCCTCCTTCGACCTGCTGCGCGGCCTCAAGGCCAACGCGGCCGGCATCCTGGCCCGCGCCGAGGCCGCCGCGCAGGATCTCGCGCCGCGCGTCACCACCGCCGAGTCCGCGCTCCGCGTCCTCGCCGGGCACTGCACCGCGGCCGCCCTCGCCGCCGTCGCCCGCCACCCCGGCGAGGCCCGCGACCGGCTGTCCTTCGCCACGGCCGCCCTCGCCGAGGCCCGGCGCGCGCTCGCGGCCGACGACACCGACGCCGCCGCGATCTCGCTGCGCGCGGGCGAGGCCGCGCTCTCCCAGGCCCGCGTCCTGACGCTCGCCGCCCTGCGCCGCGCCCACGAGCTCACCGGCGCCACGACGCGGCTGCCGGCCGCCCTCGCGGACGCCGAGGCGCGCGCCCCGCGCGGCAGCCCGCAGGCCCGCGCGCTCGCCTGCGCCCGTCGCGAGGCCGAGAGCGGGCGGTACGACCCGCGGGCCCTGCTGCGGCACGTGGAGGAGACGGACGCCGCCCTCGACGGCGACGACGCCTACACGGGGGAGCGGGCCCGGGCGCGGGCCGGGCGGGCCCTGCGCCGGGTGCGGGGCGAAGTGGCCGCCGCGCGGGACTTCATCACCACCCACCGGGGAGCGGTCGGCTGCCGGGCCCGCACCCGCCTCGCCGAGGCCGAGCGGCACCTGGCCCTCGCCCGGGCCGCCACCGAGCTCCGCACGGTGTTCTCCGAGACCGGCCACGCGGACTCCCTGGCCCGCCAGGCCCGCGCCCTGGCCGAGCACGACGTGGGCACGTACGGCACCCGCTACGACCCCGGCACCCCGCCCCCCACCCGCGCCCTGGGCGGCGCGCTCCTCGGCGGCATCATCCTGGCCGGCCTGCTGCCGGCGACGTTCGGCGGCGGAGCGACGCGGGGCCGCCTGGCGGCGGGCTGACCGGGCCACCCCCGTACGGGTCCCCGCCCGGGGGATTCCGCCGGACCCTCGCCGCGGGGGGTTTCCCGCCGTGACGGCGGGCTTTTCGAGGAGCCGGCTCCCTCGGCGGCCCTCTTCCGGCGGGCGCCGCCCCCCTTCTCCGCCGCAGCGGCGATCCGCCCCCGCGGCGGAATCCGGCGGTGCCGGACCGGGCAGAAGGCTGTTCGGCGCCGCCGGATCCTCCGGTGGGGGTTCCTCGCCGCGGCGGCGGGTTTCTCTTCGGCGGGCGCCGCCGCCCTTCTCCGCCGCAGCGGCGATCCGCCACCGCGGCGGAATCCGGCGGTGCCGGGCCGGCGGAAGGCCGTTCGGCACCGACGGGTGCCCTGGTGGGATTTCTCGCCGTCGTGGCGGGATCTGCTTGCCCCAGGGCAGTTCCCTGCTCCGTGAAGAAGGAGGAAACGCCAGGTCAGAGCCCCTGCCGCAGGCCTGAGGAAGCCGAACGCGGCTCGGGCCCGTACCATGGAAGTGGCCGCGGCGTGATCTGCCCGGCGGGCGCGCGTGCCGGACCGTACGCGCCGCCATCCACGATTCCGGGAGAAGCGCCGCAAGTATGCCCACCCGCCACGACATTCGTAACGTCGCCATCGTCGCCCACGTCGACCACGGCAAGACGACCATCGTCGACGCCATGCTCAAGCAGGCCGGCGCCTTCGCCGCGCACCAGCTCGAGTCCGTCGACGACCGCGTCATGGACTCGAACGACCTGGAGCGTGAGAAGGGCATCACGATCCTCGCCAAGAACACGGCGGTGAAGTACCACCCCAAGGACGGCGGCGAGCCGATCACCATCAACATCATCGACACCCCCGGCCACGCCGACTTCGGTGGCGAGGTCGAGCGCGGCCTGTCGATGGTGGACGCGGTCGTGCTGCTGGTCGACGCCTCCGAGGGCCCGCTGCCGCAGACCCGCTTCGTGCTCCGCAAGGCGCTCCAGCAGCGGAAGCCGGTCATCCTCTGCATCAACAAGACGGACCGCCCGGACTCCCGCATCGACGAGGTCGTCAACGAGACGTACGACCTCTTCCTGGACCTGGACGCCGACGAGGACCAGATCGAGTTCCCGATCGTCTACGCCTGCGGCCGTGACGGCATCGCGTCGCTGACCAAGCCGGAGGACGGCACCGTCCCCGCGGACAGCACCAACCTGGAGCCGTTCTTCTCCACGATCCTGGAGCACGTCCCGGCCCCGACGTACGAGGAGGACGCGCCGCTCCAGGCCCACGTCACCAACCTCGACGCCGACAACTTCCTCGGCCGCATCGCGCTGCTCCGCGTCGAGCAGGGCGAGCTGCGCAAGGGCCAGACGGTCGCGTGGATCAAGCGTGACGGCACGATCTCCAACGTCCGCATCACCGAGCTGATGATGACCGAGGCGCTCACCCGCAAGCCCGCCGAGGTGGCCGGCCCGGGTGACATCTGCGCGGTCGCCGGCATCCCGGACATCATGATCGGCGAGACCCTGGCCGACCCGGAGAACCCGGTCGCCCTCCCGCTGATCACGGTCGACGAGCCCGCGATCTCCATGACCATCGGCACCAACACCTCGCCGCTGGTCGGCCGCGGCGGCACGGGCAAGGGCGCGGACGCCAAGTCCGCGGTCAAGGACCGCAAGGTCACCGCCCGCCAGGTCAAGGACCGCCTGGACCGCGAGCTGGTCGGTAACGTCTCGCTGCGCGTCCTGGACACCGAGCGCCCCGACGCCTGGGAGGTGCAGGGCCGTGGTGAGCTGGCGCTGGCCATCCTGGTCGAGCAGATGCGCCGCGAGGGCTTCGAGATGACCATCGGCAAGCCCCAGGTCGTCACCAAGGAGGTCGACGGCAAGATCCACGAGCCCGTCGAGCGCCTCACGGTCGACGTGCCCGAGGAGCACATGGGCGCGGTCACCCAGCTCATGGGCACCCGCAAGGGCCGCATGGACAACATGTCCAACCACGGCTCCGGCTGGGTCCGCATGGAGTTCGTCGTCCCGTCCCGCGGCCTCATCGGCTTCCGCACGGAGTTCCTGACGAACACCCGCGGCACCGGCATCGCCCACTCGATCCACGAGGGCCACGAGCCGTGGTTCGGCGAGCTGAAGACCCGTAACAACGGCTCCCTGGTCGCCGACCGCGCCGGTGCCGTCACCGCCTTCGCGATGACGAACCTGCAGGAGCGCGGCGTGCTCTTCACCGACCCGGGCACCGAGGTGTACGAGGGCATGATCGTCGGCGAGAACTCGCGCGCCGACGACATGGACGTCAACATCACCAAGGAGAAGAAGCTCACCAACATGCGCTCCTCCTCCGCCGACTCCTTCGAGGCGATCGTCCCGCCGCGCAAGCTGTCGCTGGAGCAGTCCCTGGAGTTCTGCCGCGACGACGAGTGCGTCGAGGTGACCCCGGAGGCGGTCCGCATCCGCAAGGTCGTCCTGGACCAGAAGGAGCGCGGCCGCACCGCCTCCCGCGCCAAGCGCTGACGTCCGGAGCGTCTCCGAAGAGGCCCGGTTCCGCCGCAGTTCACTGCGGCGGAACCGGGCCTCCGGCATGTCCGGGCGCCCGGAACAAGACAGTCCGGATAGCTGTACGGATGCAAAGGTTGTCCGAATAGCGGCGGACCGACCCCGGAAGTTGTGTTAACAGTCCGTTTCGCGCTGTCTGTCTGTGCTTGCTTTGTCCGCTTTTCGAACGTCTGTGAACGCTCGATGTGACCAAAGCGAGACCCTTTAAGTGTGGTTTACAAGGCGGACGTACTTAATAGTTGGGTTCATTGAGCTCGGGTCAATGGGTCACGCGCTGTGGGGAGCGCCGACTCACGAGCACACTCGAGGTGCCGGTTCCGTCTCCGCTGTCAGGGGTGTCAGCGTGGGGCCGGCGCCTCTCTCGTAGTGAAAAGTGGACTCTTGAGGAGGCATACCCATGCGCGGTGCCAAGAGCGCCAAGTGGGTCGTCGGCGCGATAGTCGTGGCCATGGCCGCTACTGCCTGTGGTGGCAGTGACAAGGACAGTGGTGGCAAGGGAGGTGGGGGAGCGGTCTTCCGGCTCGGCATCACCGAACCGACCGCCATCGACCCCTACAACTCCCAGGAGTCCGAGGGCACTCTGGTGACCCGTCAGCTCTTCACGGGTCTGTACTCCGTGAACGACGACGGCACCCTCAAGCCCCAGCTCGCCACGTCGGCCAAGCCCAACGACAAGGGTGACGAGTGGACGTTCACCATCAAGTCGGGCACGAAGTTCACCAATGGCGAGCCCGTGAACGCCGAGGCGTTCATCCGCGGCTGGACCCGTAGCTCGCTCAAGGCCTCCGCCTCCGACGTGGCCTACCACCTCAACGGCGTCGAGGGCTTCGACGACGTCCAGAAGGGCAAGGCCGACAAGCTCACCGGCCTGTCCGCCCCGGACGAGAACACCATCAAGGTGAAGCTCTCCAAGCCGGACTTCGAGTTCGACAAGCGCACCGTGCACCCGGTCTTCATGCCGGTGCCCAAGGTCGCGGGCGCGGGCAACAACAAGGACTTCAACGACGCCCCCATCGGCAACGGCCCGTTCAAGATGGACGGCAAGTGGGAGCACAACAAGAAGATCACGCTCGTCCGCAACGACGACTACGGCCTGACCAAGGCCAAGCTCGACCGCGTCGAGTTCTCGATCCTCAACCCGGGCAACGGCGCGGAGCTGGAGTACAAGGGCTTCCAGTCGGGCCAGTTCGACTGGGCCCGGATGCCCACCCCGCAGCTGCCGGTGGCCAAGGCCAAGTACGAGCCGCAGGGTGAGTGGACGAAGCTGGACAGCGCCGGCATCAACTACATCCTCATCTTCAACACCGAGGCCCCGCTGAACAACGCGGACGCCCGCAAGGCCGTTTCGTACGCGATCAACCGCGACGAGATCGCCAAGGGTGTCTTCCAGGGCATGCAGGAGCCCGCGACCTCCCTGCTGCCGCCCTCCTTCAAGGAGGTCTACAAGCCCGACCAGTGCTCCTCCTGCGTCAAGCAGGACAAGGCCAAGGCCAAGGAGTACGCCGAGAAGGGCGGCCTGAAGCCGGGCGACACCATCAACTTCGGCTACAACACGGGCGCGGGCCACGAGGAGTGGGTGCAGGCCGTCGCCAAGCAGGTCGAGGACGTCCTCGGCGTCAAGGTCAAGCTGAACGGCCTGCCGTTCAAGGAGGCCCTGACCACGCAGCAGGCCAAGGGCACCTCCGGCCTGTGGCGTCAGGCGTGGAGCGCCGACTACCCGACCGCCGGCAACTTCCTCGCCCCGCTGCTGGCCACGGACGGCATCAACCCGGACGACAACGGCAAGGCCCTGGGCGACAACCGCGGCCGCTACAGCAACAAGCAGTTCGACGAGATGCTGGAGAAGGCCCGCAACACGAAGGACGCGGGCGAGCGCGCCAAGATCTACCAGGAGGCCGAGAAGCTGGCCATCGACACGGACCAGGCTCTCATCCCCTTCATGAAGCGCACGCAGTTCCGGCTCATCAACTCCAAGAAGTTCACCAACGTGAAGATGGACTTCTTCGAGGACCCGAACCTCGCCGAGATCGGCACCAAGTAACCGTCACCCTCTAGCCAGAGACCCGTGCAGGTCGTGGTACCCCGAGCTCCGGCCCGGCGGTACCACGGCCTTCGCCTGGCGTGCGCGTGCCCACGAGGCCGCGCCGCCGGGTCGCCTCCCCCTTCCCCGGAGGCGGCGGGCAGCGCCCCACGGCGGCAGCAAGTCAAGGAGGCAACGTGGGCAAATATGTGATCCGGCGGATCGGGCAGATGGTGATCGTGCTCTTCGGTGCGACGCTCATCCTGTTCGCGTGTCTGTTCGTTCTCCCGGGAGACCCGGTCGGCTCGCTCGGTGGCGACAAGGCGCGTGACCCCGCCGTCGTCCAGGAACTGCGCGAGCGCTACGGGCTGGACAAGCCGCTCGCCGTGCAGTACGGCAACTACGTCAAGAACCTCGTCACGGGCGACCTCGGCGAGGACTACACCCAGCGCCGAGAGGTCACCGAGGTCCTCGGCCCGAAGCTGGAGAACACCGCCAAGCTGGCGGTGGCAGCGATCGTCATCGACGTGGTGCTCGGCGTGCTCGCCGGCCTCATCGCGGCGCTGTTCCGGTACTCCTTCTGGGACGTGCTGGTCACCCTCCTGACCACCTTCGCCATCGGGTTCCCAAGTTTCGTCATCGGCGCCATCCTGCAGAGCACCTTCGCCGTCCGGCTGGGGTGGTTCCCGCTGATCGCCGACGACTCCCTCAACTCGATGGTCATGCCGGCGTTCACGCTGGCCATCATCGACGCGGCCCTCGTGGCGCGGCTGATGCGCGGCACCATGCTCGAGGTGCTGCGCGCCGACTACGTCAAGACGGCCATCGCCAAGGGCCTGCCGCGCCGCACGGTCCTGCTCAAGCACGTCATGCGCAACTCGATCATCCCCGTGGTGACCTACATCGGTATCTCCTTCGGCGGTCTGCTCGGTGGCGCCCTCATCACCGAGTCCATCTTCAACTGGGACGGCATCGGCTACGCGCTCGTCACCGCGATCCAGCAGCAGAACAACCCGATCATCGTCGGCGTAGTCACCTACGGCGTCGCCGTGTTCGCCCTGCTCAACCTGCTGGTCGATCTGCTGTACGCGGTGCTCGACCCGCGGATCCGCCTCAACTGACCGCCAGGTCAACCCCGTTCTAGGAGTCACCCAATGACTGAGCTCACCAAGAGCGACCAGGGGCCGGACGCCGTGACCGCACAGCCGGCGGGCGGCACCGCCGAGCCCGCGCCGGCACACATCACCCAGTGGGCCGAGATCCGCCACCGCTTCGCCGCCAACCGGCTGGCGGTGGTCGGCCTCGTCCTCGTCGTCCTGCTCTTCGCCGTCGCGGCCCTCGCGCCGCTGATCGCACCGCACGACCCGTACGCACAAGACCTCGGCAATTCCCTGCAGGACCCCAGCGGAGACCACTGGTTCGGCACCGACGCCCTCGGGCGCGACCAGTTCTCCCGGGTCCTCTACGGCAGCCGGATCGCCGTCGTCGTCGGTCTCGCCTCGATCTTCCTGGCCTGTCTGATCGGCTGCGTCCTCGGCGCGCTGGCGGGCTACTTCGGCAAGTTCGTGGACTCGGTGATCATGCGCATCGCCGACATCTTCTTCGCCTTCCCGCTGCTCATCGGCGCCATCGTGATCATCATCGTGACGGGTCGCGGCGTCATGCCGGTCATCGTCTCGCTGGCGGTCTTCAGCTGGGCGACGGTCGCACGACTGCTGCGCTCCAGCATCCTGTCCGTCCGAGAGATGGACTACGTGACGGCCGCCAAGGCGCTCGGCGCGAGCACGACGCGCATCCTCCTGCGCCACATCGTGCCCAACTCCATCGCCGCGGTGATGTCCTACGTGGCCTTCAGCGTCGGTACGGCAGTGGTGGCCGAGGCCTCCCTGTCCTACCTCGGCGTCGGTGTGAGCCCCGAGGTCCCGGAGTGGGGCAACATGATCTTCGCGGCCAAGGACTTCATGGGAATCAAGGACTTCCTGTGGGTCTACCCCAGCGTCGCGATCGTGCTGACCACGCTCGGATTTGTGTTTGTCGGTGACGGGCTGCGCGACGCCCTCGACCCGAAGCTGCGTTGAGGAGAACGTCCCGATGACCACGACCGAAAAGACCGAAGGGGCGCCCGGAGCGGCCCCGCAGGGCGCCGCGAAGACCGGGCCCCTGCTCGAAGTGCGCGACCTGCACGTCGAGTTCAAGACCCGCGACGGCATCGCCAAGGCCGTCAACGGCGTCAGCTACAGCGTCGACGCCGGCGAGACCCTCGCCGTCCTCGGCGAGTCGGGCTCCGGCAAGTCCGTCACCGCCCAGGCCATCATGGGCATCCTGGACTCGCCCCCCGGCCGGGTGGCCGGCGGTGAGATCCTCTTCCACGGCCAGGACATCCTGAAGCTGCCGGAGAGCGAGCGGCGCAAGCTGCGCGGCCCGAAGATGGCGATGATCTTCCAGGACGCGCTGTCCGCCCTCAACCCCGTCTTCTCCGTCGGCAACCAGCTCGGCGAGATGTTCCGGGTGCACCAGGGCATGTCGAAGAAGGACGCCAAGGCCAAGGCGATCGAGCTGATGGACCGGGTGCGCATCCCGGCCGCCAGGCAGCGCGTGAACGACTACCCGCACCAGTTCTCGGGCGGCATGCGCCAGCGCATCATGATCGCGATGGCGATGGCCCTGGAGCCGGACCTGATCATCGCCGACGAGCCGACCACGGCCCTCGACGTGACCGTCCAGGCCCAGGTCATGGACCTGCTCGCGGAGCTGCAGCGCGAGTACAACATGGGCCTGATCCTGATCACCCACGACCTGGGCGTGGTCGCGGATGTCGCCGACAAGATCGCGGTGATGTACGCGGGCCGGATCGTGGAGACCGCGCCCGTGCACGAGCTCTACAAGCGCCCCGCCCACCCGTACACCCGCGGCCTGCTGGAATCGATCCCGCGCCTGGACCACAAGGGCCAGGAGCTCTACGCGATCAAGGGCCTGCCGCCCAACCTCCTGCGGATCCCCTCCGGCTGCGCCTTCAACCCGCGCTGCCCCAAGGCCCAGGACGTCTGCCGCGCGGACGTCCCGGCCCTGCACCCGGTGACGGAGCAGGACGGCACCGAGCTCGACGGCCGCGGCAGCGCGTGCCACTTCTGGAAGGAGACGATCCATGGCTGACACGAAGGCTGAGAAGTCCGGGCAGTCCGGTCAGCGGGAGCCGATCCTCCAGGTCCGCAACCTCGTCAAGCACTTCCCGCTGACGCAGGGCATCCTGTTCAAGAAGCAGATCGGCGCCGTCAAGGCCGTCGACGGGATCTCGTTCGACCTCTACCAGGGCGAGACGCTGGGGATCGTCGGCGAGTCCGGCTGCGGCAAGTCCACGGTCGCCAAGCTGCTGATGACCCTGGAGACGGCCACCTCCGGCGAGGTCTTCTACAAGGGCCAGGACATCACCAAGCTGTCCGGGCGCGCGCTGAAGACCGTCCGGCGCAACATCCAGATGGTGTTCCAGGACCCGTACACCTCGCTCAACCCGCGGATGACGGTCGGCGACATCATCGGCGAGCCCTTCGAGATCCACCCCGAGGTGGCGCCCAAGGGCGACCGGCGCAAGCGCGTCCAGGAGCTGCTGGACGTCGTCGGCCTGAACCCGGAGTACCTCAACCGCTACCCGCACCAGTTCTCCGGCGGTCAGCGCCAGCGCATCGGCATCGCCCGCGGCCTGGCGCTCAACCCCGAGATCATCATCTGCGACGAGCCCGTCTCGGCGCTGGACGTCTCGGTGCAGGCGCAGGTCATCAACCTGATGGAGCGGCTGCAGGACGAGTTCAACCTGTCCTACGTCTTCATCGCGCACGACCTGTCCATCGTGCGGCACATCTCCGACCGGGTCGGCGTGATGTACCTGGGCAAGATGGCCGAGATCGGCACCGACACCCAGATCTACGAGCACCCGACGCACCCCTACACGCAGGCGCTGCTGTCGGCCGTGCCCGTGCCGGACCCCGCTGCGCGTGAGGGCCGGGAGCGCATCATCCTCACCGGTGACGTGCCCTCCCCGGCCAACCCGCCGTCCGGCTGCCGCTTCCGCACCCGCTGCTGGAAGGCGGAGGACAAGTGCGCCGAGGAGGTGCCGCTGCTCGCCGTGCCCAAGCTCTACGAGGGCAAGGAGACCCCGGCGGCGCACGAGTCGGCGTGCCACTTCGCCGAGGTGAAGCAGGTGGTGAGCGCGGCCTAGTGCCTCGCGCCCGAAGGGCTCCCCCGGTAATCCGGGGGAGCCCTTTCGTGTGGTTCGGCCGGGGACGCCGCCGCGGAGGCACCGCACACCACCGAATGGGGTGTTATCTGGGCCTAAGTCACACTTGGGACCTAGAGGAGGCACTCGATGCGTGGAGCCACGCGCGCCAGGTGGGCCGTCTGTGCGCTGTCGGCGGTGCTGGCCGCGGCCGCCGCCGGGTGCGGCGGGGGCGGCAGCAGCGGGTCCGGCGTCGTACGGGCCTCCTGGGGCGACCCGCAGAACCAGCTCGAGCCCGCCAACACCAACGAGGTCCAGGGCGGCAAGGTGCTCGCGATGATCTTCCGCGGGCTCAAGCGCTACGACCCCCGCAGCGGCGCCGCCGAGAACATGCTGGCCGACCGGATCGAGACCTCCGACCAGCAGAACTTCACCATCACCCTCAAGGACGGCTGGACCTTCTCCAACGGCGAGAAGGTCACCTCCAAGTCCTTCGTGGACGCCTGGAACTACGCGGCCCTCGTCGACAACAAGCAGAAGAACGCCTCCTTCTTCGAGTACGTCGACGGCTACGACAAGGTCCACCCCCGGAGCGGGCACGCGACCGCCAAGACCCTCTCCGGGCTCGTCGTCAAGGACGACAAGACCTTCACGGTGAAGCTGCGCACCAAGTTCTCCACGTGGCCCGACACCCTCGGCTACAGCGCCTACTCCCCGCTGCCCCGCGCCTTCTTCGACGACCACGCGGCCTGGCTGAAGAAGCCCGTCGGCAACGGCCCGTACACCGTCGACTCGTACACCAAGGGCTCGTCGATGAAGCTCACCCGCTGGGACGGCTACCCCGGCGACGACAAGGCCCGCAACAGCGGCGTCGAGCTGCGGGTCTACACCGACAACAACACCGCCTACACCGACCTGCAGGCCGGCAACCTCGACCTGGTCGACGACATCCCGAGCGCCCAGCTCAAGAACGTCAAGAACGACCTCGGCGACCGCTACATCAACCAGCCCGCCGGCATCATCCAGACCCTGGTCTTCCCCATGTACGACCCCAACTGGTCGAAGAGCGGCACGGAGAAGGTCCGCCGCGGCCTGTCCATGGCGATCAACCGCGAGCAGATCACCGACCAGATCTACCAGAAGACCCGCACCCCGGCCACGGACTGGACCTCCCCGGCGCTCGGCGACAAGGGCGGCTACAAGGCCGGCCTGTGCGGGGACGCGTGCACCTTCGACGCCGCCGCGGCGAAGAAGCTCATCCAGGACGGCGGCGGCCTGCCCGGCGGCCGCATCACCCTCACCTCGAACGTCGACACCGGCTCGCACCGGGTGTGGATGGACGCCGTCTGCAACAGCATCAACAGCGCCCTCGGCAACGACAAGGCCTGCATCGTCAACCCCGTCGGCACCTTCGCGGACTTCCGCAACCAGATCACCGAGCAGCGCCTGAGCAACCCCTTCCGGTCCGGCTGGCAGATGGACTACCCGCTGATCCAGAACTTCCTCCAGCCGCTCTACTACACCGGCGCCTCCTCCAACTACGGCAAGTTCAGCGACCCGCAGTTCGACAAGCTCGTGGACGACGCCAACGCCGAGGGCTCCCAGGGCGCGGCCAACGCCAAGTTCCACGACGCGGAGCGGATCCTCGCCCGGATGATGCCCGCCATCCCGCTCTGGTACCAGAACGGCAGCGCCGGCTACTCCGACCGGATCTCCGACGTCACGCTCAATCCGTTCAGCGTGCCCGTCTACGAGCAGATCAAGGTCGGCTGACGCGTCCATGGGACGGTACGTGATCCGCCGGCTGCTCCAGATGGTGCCGGTCTTCATCGGCAGCACGTTCCTGATCTTCTTCATGGTCTACGCCCTGGGCGACCCCGTGGCCGCCCTCTTCGGCGACAAGGCGCCCGACCCCGCCACCGCCGCCCGCATCCGCCAGGAGCTCTACCTCGACGAGCCCCTGTGGAAGCAGTACGCGCACTACATGGGGCAGATCCTCTCGGGCAACTTCGGCACCGCCTTCAACGGCCAGAAGGTCACCGAGCTGATGGCCGACGCCTTCCCCGTCACCCTGCGGCTCACGCTGGTGGCGATCCTCTTCGAGATCGTCATCGGCATCACCCTCGGCGTCCTCAGCGGCCTGCGCCGCGGCCGCTCGGCCGACACCACCGTGCTCCTGCTGACCCTGATCGTCGTCTCCGTCCCGACCTTCGTCAGCGGCTACGTCCTGCAGTACCTCTTCGGCGTCAAATGGGGGATCGTCTCGCCGTCCGTCTCACCCGAGGCGCCCTTCGACGAACTGCTGCTGCCCGGCATCGTCCTCGCCCTCACCTCCCTCGCCTACGTCACCCGCCTCTCGCGCACCTCCATCGCCGAGAACTCCCGCGCCGACTACGTCCGCACGGCCGTCGCCAAGGGCCTGCCGCGCCGCCGGGTCGTCACCCGGCACCTGCTGCGCAACTCCCTCATCCCGGTCGTCACGTTCATCGGCACCGACATCGGCGCGCTCATGGGCGGCGCCATCGTCACCGAGCGGATCTTCAACATCCACGGCGTCGGCTTCCAGCTCTACCAGGGCATCCTGCGGCAGAACTCGCCCACCGTCGTCGGCTTCGTGACCATCCTCGTCATCGTCTTCCTGGTGGCGAACCTGCTCGTCGACCTCCTCTACGCCGTCCTCGACCCGCGGATCCGCTATGCCTGAGCTCGACCCCTCCGACCCCGACGCGGCCGTCACCCCCGCCGGCGGCGGGGCGTCCTCCCTGGCCACCAGCGACGCCCAGACCCTCGAAGGCGGGCCGCTGCCCGGCGTGCCCACGAGCGGCAAGGCCCGCAGCCTGTGGTCCGACGCCTGGCACGACCTGCGCCGCAACCCCGTCTTCGTGGTCTCCGCGCTGATCATCGTCTTCCTGGTCCTGATCGCCCTGTGGCCCGGCCTGATCGCGAGCGGAAACCCCCTGCAGTGCGACCTCGCCAAGGCCCAGGAGGGCTCCCAGCCCGGCCACCCCTTCGGCTACGACGCCCAGGGCTGCGACGTCTACACCCGCACCGTCTACGGCGCCCGCGCCTCCATCACCGTCGGCATCTGCGCCACCGCCGGGGCCGCGCTGCTGGGCAGCCTGCTCGGCGGGCTGGCCGGCTTCTTCGGCAGCTGGTGGGACGCCCTGCTCTCGCGGATCGCCGACGTCTTCTTCGGCATCCCCATCATCCTGGGCGGCCTCGTCTTCCTCTCCGTGGTCTCCGGGGGCTCCCTGTGGCCCGTCGTCGGCTTCATCGTGCTGCTCGGCTGGCCGCAGATCTCCCGCATCGCCCGCGGCTCCGTCGTCACCGCCAAACAGCACGACTACGTGCAGGCCGCGCGGGCCCTCGGCGCCGGCAACACCCGGCTGCTACTGCGGCACATCGCGCCCAACGCCGTCGCCCCCGTCATCGTCGTCGCGACCATCGCCCTCGGCACGTACATCGCCCTGGAGGCCACCCTGTCCTTCCTGGGGGTGGGCCTCAAACCGCCCACCGTGTCCTGGGGCATCGACATCTCCAACGCCTCCACCCAGATCCGCAACGCCCCCCACATGCTGCTGTGGCCCGCGGGCGCCCTGAGCATCACGGTGCTGGCGTTCATCATGCTCGGCGACGCGGTCCGCGACGCCCTCGACCCCAAACTGCGCTGAGGAGCGGGCGGATGCACGAGGCAGAAGGGGCGACGGCCGCCCCCGCACCCCTGCTGGACGTACGCGACCTGCACGTGGAGTTCCGCACCCGGGACGGGGTGGCCAAGGCCGTCAACGGCGTCAGCTACAGCGTCCGCGCCGGGGAGACGCTCGCCGTGCTCGGCGAGTCCGGCTCGGGCAAGTCGGTGACCGCCCAGGCCGTCATGGGCATCCTCGACTCCCCGCCGGGCTTCGTCACCGGCGGCCAGGTGCTCTTCCGCGGGCAGGACCTGCTGACCATGGGCGGCGAGGCCCGCCGCCGGATCCGCGGCGCCAAACTCTCGATGATCTTCCAGGACGCGCTGTCCGCCCTCAACCCCGTGATGAGCGTCGGCGCCCAGCTCGGCGAGATGTTCTCCGTCCACGACGGCATGACCCGCAAGGACTCCCGGGAGAAGGCCGTCCGGATGATGGAACGCGTCCGCATCCCCGCGGCCGCGGAGCGGGCCGGCGACTACCCGCACCAGTTCTCCGGCGGCATGCGCCAGCGCATCATGATCGCCATGGCGCTGGCCCTGGAACCCGCCCTCGTCATCGCCGACGAGCCCACCACCGCCCTCGACGTCACCGTCCAGGCCCAGGTCATGGACCTGCTCGCCGACCTGCAGCGCGAGTACAACACCGGCCTCGTCCTCATCACCCACGACCTCGGCGTCGTCGCCGACGTCGCCGACCGGATCGCCGTCATGTACGCCGGGCGGATCGTCGAGACCGCCCCCGTCCACGACCTGTACGCCGCGCCCGCCCACCCGTACACCGCCGGGCTCCTCGGCTCCATCCCGCGCCTGGACCACAAGGGCAAGGAGCTCTACGCCATCAAGGGACTCCCGCCCAGCCTCACCGACATCCCCGCCGGCTGCCCCTTCAACCCGCGCTGCCCGCGCGCCCGGGACGTCTGCCGCACCGACCGGCCGCCGCTCTTCGACGTCGCCCCCGGCCGCGCCAGCGCCTGCCACTTCTGGAAGGAGACCCTCGACGATGCCGGGTAACGGCGAGGCCGTGCTGGAGGTGCGGGACCTGGTCAAGCACTACCCGCTCACCCAGGGCGTCCTCTTCAGGAAGCAGATCGGCGCCGTGCACGCCGTCGACGGCGTCTCCTTCGACCTGCGGCGCGGCGAGACGCTCGGCATCGTCGGGGAGTCCGGCTGCGGCAAGTCCACGGTGGCGAAGCTGCTCGTGAACCTCGAACGGCCGACCTCCGGCCGGATCCTCTACAAGGGCGAGGACATCGCCCGGCTGTCCGGGCGCGCGCTGAAGGCCGTCCGCCGCAACATCCAGATGGTCTTCCAGGACCCCTACACCTCGCTCAACCCGCGGATGACCGTCGGCGACATCATCGGCGAGCCCTACGACATCCACCCCGAGGTCGCGCCCAAGGGCGACCGGCGCGCCAAGGTCCGCGAGCTGCTGGACGTCGTCGGCCTCAACCCCGAATACATCAACCGCTACCCGCACCAGTTCTCCGGCGGGCAGCGGCAGCGCATCGGCATCGCGCGGGGACTGGCGCTGCGGCCCGAGATCATCGTCGCCGACGAGCCGGTGTCCGCGCTGGACGTCTCCGTCCAGGCCCAGGTCGTCAACCTGCTGGAGCGGCTCCAGGACGAGTTCGACCTGGCGTACGTCTTCATCGCCCACGACCTGTCCGTCGTCCGGCACATCTCCGACCGGGTGGCGGTGATGTACCTGGGGCGGTTCGCCGAAGTGGGCACGGACGCGCAGATCTACGACCACGCCACGCATCCGTACACGCAGGCGCTGCTGTCCGCCGTGCCGGTGCCGGACCCGCGGGCGCGGGAGGGCCGCGACCGGATCATCCTCACCGGCGACGTGCCGTCGCCCGCCCACCCGCCGTCGGGGTGCCGCTTCCGCACGCGCTGCTGGAAGGCGACGGAGAAGTGCGCTCGCGTCGTACCGCCGCTGGAGATCCCCGACTGGTTCCTGGAGGGCGCCGGCCCGGAAGCGCACGCGTCGGCGTGCCACTACGCGGAGGAACGGCCGTCAGCGGAGTGACGGCCCTGCCGTCTCCCTCCGCCGCGGCGGTGATCAGCCCCCGCCGGGGTGTCCGGCGGTGCCGTACGGTCTTGGGCCGGTTCGGCACCGCCGGATTCCGCCGCTGTGGCTGATCGCCGCCGCGGCGGGATTGCCTTGCCTGCGGCAAGGGGGGAGGAGGGTGCCCCGCGCCCCGTCAGGTGCCGGCCCGTGCCGTCGTCGTCGGCGGTTCCGGGAAGTGGCACGCCGACAGGTGGCCTTCGGCCGAGCCCTCCGCCCGCACGAGCGGCGGTGCCTCCACCGCGCAGCGATCCCGCGCCTTCCAGCAGCGCGTGCGGAAGCGGCACCCCGACGGCGGTTCGATCGGCGAGGGGACGTCACCGGCGAGCCGGATCCTCTCGCGAGGGGGCCCACCGCCCCCGAGCACCGGTTCCGGCACCGCCGACAGCAGCGCGTGCGTGTACGGATGGCGTGGCCGCCCGTAGATGTCGTCCCGCGACCCCGTCTCCACGATCCTGCCGAGGTACATCACGGCCACGCGCTGCGAGACGTGCCGCACCACCGCCAGGTCGTGCGCGATGAACAGGAACGCGATCCCCAGCTCCCGCTGCAGTCGCTGCAGGAGGTTGACGACCTGCGCCTGGATGGAGACGTCCAGCGCCGAGACGGGCTCGTCGGCGACGACGACCTTCGGTTCGAGGGCGAGGGCGCGGGCCACCCCGATCCGCTGCCGCTGCCCGCCCGAGAACTCGTGCGGGAAGCGGTTGTAGTGCTCCGGGTTGAGCCCCACGGTCTCCAGCAGCTCGCGGACGCGCGCCTCGCGCCCGCCCGGCGGGTCGATGCCGTTGATCTCCATGGGGCCGGAGACGATCCGGCCGACCGTCTGCCGCGGGTTCAGCGACGAGTACGGATCCTGGAAGATCATCTGGATTTCGGGCCGGACCGGCGCGAGCCGCTTGCGCCCGGCGTGGGTGATGTCCTCGCCCCGGTAGAGGATCCGCCCGGCCGACGGCTCCAGCAGCCGGGTGAGCAGCCGCCCCGTCGTGGACTTGCCGCAGCCGGACTCGCCGACCAGGCCGAAGCTCTCCCCGGCCCGTACGGTCAGGTCGATGCCGTCGACGGCCCGCACGGCGCCGACCGTCCGCTTGACGGGGAAGCCGCCGCGCACGGGGAAGTGCTTGGTGAGCTGTTCCGCGACGAGCAGCGGCTCGCCGCCCCGGGGAAGGCTCTTGTCGTCCATGGCGTCTCTCCTCAGCCCAGCCGGGGGCGGACCCGCTCCGCGAACACGCTGCGCTGCCGCTCCTCCGGGAGGTGGCAGGCGGCGCCCCGCCCGGGCGGCAGCCCGGGCCGCTCCGTGCGGCACCGGTCCCCTCCCACGTCGGAGACGTACTCGCACCGCGGATGGAAGGGGCACCCCGGCGGCGGGTCGAGCAGGCTCGGCGGCGTGCCCGGGATGGGCGTGAGCGGCTCGTCGACGGGGGCGGAGAGCCGGGGCACGGAGCCCAGCAGCCCCCAGGTGTACGGGTGCCGGGGCGCGCGCAGCACCTCCCGCACGGGGCCGCGTTCGACGGCCCGGCCCGCGTACATCACCAGCAGGTCGTCGACGTTGCCGGCGACGACGCCCAGGTCGTGGGTGATGAGGATGATGGCCGCGCCGGTCTCCTGCTGCAGCTCCTTGAGCAGGTCGAGGATCTGCGCCTGGACGGTGACGTCGAGCGCGGTCGTCGGCTCGTCGGCGATGAGCAGCTCGGGGTCGCAGACCAGCGCCATCGCGATCATTGCCCGCTGCCGCATCCCGCCGGAGAACTGGTGCGGGTAGTCGTCCACGCGCAGCCCCGGCTGGGGTATGCCGACCCGGCGCAGCATCTCCACGGCCCGCAGCCGGGCCTCCCGGCGGGACGCGCCGGTGTGCTTGCGGTACGGCTCGGCGATCTGCCGGCCGACCGTGTAGTACGGGGAGAGGGCCGTGAGCGAGTCCTGGAAGACCATCGCCGCCTTGTTCCCGCGCAGCTTCTCCAGGACGGACTCGGGCGCGCCGGTCAGCTCCTGCCCGTCCAGCAGGATCTCGCCCCGGATCTCGGTGGTGCGCGGGTCGTGCAGGCCGAGGACGGCGAGGTTGGTGACGGACTTCCCCGAGCCGGACTCGCCGACGATGCCGAGTGTGCGGCCGCGGTCCAGGGCGAACGACAGACCGTCGACGGCCCGCACGGTGCCGTCCTCGGTGGCGAAGCGTACGGACAGGTCCCGTACGGAGAGAAAGGCGGTCACACGAGTCTCCCTAGGCGAGCCGCACGCGCGGGTCGATGACGGCGTACGCGGCGTCCACCACGATGTTGGCGACGACGATCGCCGTGCAGCCGACGAGCATCACGGCCATGAGCGTGGGCAGGTCGGTCTCGCTCACCGAGGACACCGCGAGCCGCCCCAGCCCGTGCAGGCTGAAGGTGAACTCGGTGATGATCGCGCCGCCGAAGAGCGACCCGAGGTCGATGCCGAAGATGGTGACGATGGGCGCGAGCGCGCCCCGCCAGGCGTAGCGGAAGAAGACCGTCGCCCGTCCCATCCCCTTGGCGCGGGCCGTGCGCACGTGGTCCTCGCCGAGCTGCTCGATCATCTGGGAGCGCGTCATCCGGCTGTAGTTGGCGATGAAGATGATGGACAGCACCAGCCAGGGGATGAGCATGCCGGTGAACCACTTGACGGGGTCCTCGGTGATCGGGTGGTAGGCCGGGTTGTCCATCCAGTGCAGCCCGCTGACGAGCACGGCGAGGGCGATCACGCCGACGAAGTAGATCTGCAGGGCGTTGCCGACGAGCGACAGGGAGCTGAAGAACTTGTCGATCCAGGTGCCCCGGAAGGCCGCGGCGAGCATGCCGATGCCGACGCCGACGACGAGGAAGACGACGGCCCCGCCGAGCGTGATGGACAGGGTCGTCGGGAAGCGGTCCACGATGGTGCCCCAGACCGGCTGCTGGTTGGAGAAGGAGTAGCCGAAGCAGGGGGCCGGGCAGTGGCCGACGGTGAAGTCGCGGCCGGTGAAGATGCCCGCCATGTAGTGCCAGTACTGCACGGGGACCGGCTCGTCCAGCCCCAGGTTCTTGTTGATCAGGGCGAGGGCGTCCGGGGTGCAGTTCTTGCCGCAGGACATCAGCGCCGGCTGGGACGGCAGCGCGAAGAAGAGGGCGAAGGTGATCGCGCTGATGAGCACGATGATGACGAGCGCGCCGAGCACGCGGCGGGCGAGGAAGCGCAGCACGGCCGGCTACTTCACGTAGACGCCGGTCGGGTCGACCGTCCCGTAGACCGGCTGGTAGCGGACACCGCCCAGGTTCGAGCCCCACAGGGAGAACTGGGTGTTGTAGAAGGTCGGCACGCCCGGCACGTCCTCGGTGAGGATCTTGTCGGCGAGCTTCTGCCACTCGGGCGCGGCCTGTTTCACGTCCGGGAGGGCGTTGATGCGGTCGATCTCCTTGTTGACCGCGGGGTCGTTGAGGTGGCCGTAGTTCTGGGAGCCGTCGGCGATCTGCCGGCCGTCGAACAGGGGCGGCACGACGGTCGAGGAGACCGGCCAGTCCGCGCCCCACGAGCTGCGGTAGATGTCGAACTTGTTCTTGACCTCGGCGATCGCGGTCCGCCAGGTGTTGGAGTCGACCTCCTTCTTCTGCACCTTGAAGCCCGCCCGCTCCAGGGCCTGCGCGACGACCACGGAGACCTTCTGCTGGATGTCGGTGTTGGGATAGGCGTAGACGATCTCCTGGCCCTCCTTGCCGGCCTGCTTGAGCAGCTCGCGGGCCTTGTCCGGGTCGCCGGCCGGCTTGGCCTTCTTCCCGAAGGGGTCGGTGGGCTTGTAGCCGTCCATCGCGGGGGAGAGGAAGTTGGTGGCGAGCACGCCCGCGGTCGTGCCGCCCACCTGCTGGAGGATCTGGCCGTTGGGCATGGCGTACGCGAGCGCCTTGCGGACGTTCACGTCCTTGAGCCGGTCCGTGTTGAAGCTGATGTAGTCCACGTACGGCTGGATCTCCACGAACCGGCGCGCCTTGGTGTCGGACTGGCCGAGGACCTTCTCGGTCATCTCGGGGGCGACGGCGTTGGAGAACGACAGGGTGTTCTTGTCGGCGCCCTGGTCGGCGAGGAAGCGCCGGGTGGAGTCCGCGTACTGGTGGCCGAAGCTGATCTCGAACCGGTCGGCGTACTGGTGCCGGACGGGGTCGGTCTTCGGGTCCCAGTTCTCGTTGCGGACGAGAGTGAGGGATTTTCCGACCTTGTAGTCGGCGACCTTGTAGGGGCCGGAGGAGAAGGGGGCGTTGTCGTACTTGCGCTGCGTGTCCTTCTCGGCCTTGACCGGGCCGATGTTCGGCATGGCGGTCGCGAAGGGGGTGTCCGCGTGCGGCGCACGGAAGTGGAAGACGATCGTCTTGTCATCCGGGGTGTCCAGCACCGAGGCGGGCAGGTGGGCGCCCTTGTACGGGCCGTCGGGCAGCGCCTTGCGGAACTCGGTGCCGTCGCCGGAGAGCCACTGCGGGACGTACAGCGGGCCGTCCGTCTCGAAGGACGCGTAGAGCCGCTCGATGCCCCAGCGCACGTCCTTGGCCGTGATCGGCGAGCCGTCCTCGAACTTCAGCCCGTCCTTGAGGGTGAACTTCCACGTCTTCCCGCCGTCGGAGGAGGTGCCGGCGTCGGTCGCCAGGTCGCCGACGACCTTCACCCGGCCCTTGTCGTCCACCTTGTACGAGGTGAGCGTGCGGTTGTAGAGCATCTGGTTCGCGAGCATGTCGCTGTAGTAGATCTGCCCGGGGTCCAGGTGCAGGAAGGCGTCGCGCTGGAGGACGCCGATGGTGCCGCCCTTCTTCGCGCCCGGCATCTCGGGGGCGGGGCCGGCCGAGTCCTCCTTGGTGCCGATCGAGTAGTTGGCGGAGGCGTTCTTGTCCGTGCCGGGGCCCTCGCTCTTGTCCCCGCCGCCGCCCCCGCCGCCTCCGCTGCTGCACGCGGAGAGCACCAGGGCGCCGGTCGCGAGGGCGGCCGCGGCGGCCGCGAGCCCGGGCCGCCCGGAGCGCCGCGTCGTGCGTGTGGTGTGCGTCATGGGTCGTTGCACCTGCCTGTCCGTCGTCGGCGGGTTCCTGTGTGCACGTCCTCAGCGGCCGGTCCGCGGGTCGAAGGCGTCCCGGACCGAGTCCCCGAGCAGGTTGAAGGCGACCACGAAAACGATCATCGCGAGGCCGGGGAAGAAGATGTAGGTGATGTCGCTCTCGTAGTAGTGGGCACCGTTGGCGAACATCCGGCCCCAGTCGGGCGTGGGCTCCACGATGCCGACGCCGATGAAGGACAGCCCCGCCTCGATGGTCACGAAACTCGGGAGCATCAGCGTGGACTGCACCAGGATCGGCGTCCAGAGGTTGGGCAGCAGCTCCTTGCTGATGATCCGCCAGGGCGACGCGCCGGTGACCTTCGCCGCCTCCACGAACTCCCGCTCGCGCAGGCTCAGCACCTGACCGCGCAGCAGCCGCGCGAGCCCCATCCAGCCCAGCACCCACAGCACCAGGATCAGCGTCAGCACGCGCAGATAAGTGGGCGTCTCCTTCTCCGGGCTGACGAAGAGGGAGTAGACGACCGGAGTGAAGGCGATGAACGACAGCTGGCTCGGGAAGGCCAGCAGCAGATCGATGAAGCGGCCGAGCAGATAATCGGCCCGGCCGCCCAGATAGCCGGCCGTCACCCCGATGAGCACACCGGTCAGTACGCACAGGACCGTTGCCGCCGCGGCGATGAGCAGTGACGTACGGATTCCGTAGACGAGCTGCGTCAGGACGTCCCGGCCGAGGGTGGGTTCGAGACCGAACCAGAAGCTCCCGGACATCCCCCCGTTGGGCTTGACCGGGTAGCCGTATTCGTTGAGCAGGCCCGGCTGGTTCAGCCCGTAGGTCTCCGTCGGATTCCTGCCGTAGAGCTTCGAGATGAGCGGTGCCGCCACCGCGACGAGGAAGAAGAACGTCACCACGTAGGCCGAGACGACACCCGGACGGTCGCGTTTGAAGCGCCGCCACATCAGCTGTCCGGGTGATCTGCCGGTCGGCCCCGGCGGTGCCGCCGGGGCCGCGGAAGGACTCGTCATCGCGTTCCATCCCCCGCACTGTCGTCGTGTCGGTCCCTCGCGGATGCCGTTCCCGCGCGGAGGGTTGAGCGGACTTTGGCAACGGATTCGCGGTCCGGTCAAGAGGGCTGCGCAACAGGGACCGGGCGGACGGCCCTTCTTGAAGAAAGGGTGAGCGGATCGACGACGCGGCGTGCTTGACAGGGAGCCGGGCACGCCGCGCGGGGGCCGGGCCGTACGGGCGTCACTTCATGCGGGTGTCACCACATGACTGTGCGACTTCATGACTTCACGACTCATGACTTCATGCCGAGGGACCGCTTCAGGAAGTCGACCTGGAGCAGCAGGAGGTTCTCCGCCACCTGCTCCTGCGGGGTCATGTGCGTCACGCCGGACAGCGGCAGCACCTCGTGCGGGCGGCCCGCCGCAAGGAGCGCCGAGGACAGCCGCAGGGTGTGCGCCGCGACCACGTTGTCGTCGGCCAGGCCGTGCACGACCATCAGCGGGCGGACGGGGGCGGCGGCCTCCGCCAGACCCTCCCGGGTGATCAGCGAGTTGCGGTCGTAGACCTCCGGCCGCTCGTCCGGGTGACCCAGATAGCGCTCGGTGTAGTGCGTGTCGTACAGCCGCCAGTCGGTCACCGGGGCGCCCGCGACGGCCGCGTGGAAGACGTCCGGGCGGCGCAGCACGGCCAGCGCCGCGAGGTAGCCGCCGTAGGACCAGCCGCGGATGCCGACCCGGCCCAGGTCCAGCGGGAACTCCCCGGCCAGCGCCTGCAGGGCCGCCACCTGGTCGTCCAGGGTGACGCCGGCGAAGTCGTGGTGGACCGCCTTCTCCCAGGCGGGGGAGCGGTGCGGGGTGCCGCGGCCGTCGGCGACCACCACGGCGAAGCCCTGGTCGGCGAACCACTGCGAGGTCAGGTGGGCGTTGTGCCCGGCGACCACGCGCGGGCCGTGCGGGCCGCCGTAGGGGTCCATGAGCACCGGAAGCGGGCCGTCCCCCTCCTGGTAGTCCGCCGGCAGCAGAACGGCGCACGGGATCCGGCGCGCGCCCGCCTCGGTGAGCCGTGCGCGCGAGGTGAGCACCGGCGTCTCGGCGTACGAGGTCACGCCCGTCACCTCCGCGCCGTCGCGCAGGACCCGGACGGTGGCCCCGGCACGCTCCGGTACCGCCGACACCAGCACCGAGACCGCCCCCGAGCGCACGGCCGAGTGCCAGCCGGGCTCCTGCGAGACGCGCTCGGCGCCCTGCTCGCCCACCCGGTAGACGTGCGTCTCCCCGGTCTCCGGCGCGGCCGCGTCCGGCCCGGCGGACGCGGAGACCAGCACGTCGCCGTCGCCCACGTCGAGCACGGCGCGCACGTGGAGCCGGCCGTCGGTCAGCCGCCGGCCGCCCACCACGAGCACCCGGGCGCCGTCCTCGTCGGCGATGCGCACCAGGCGCCCGTCCGGCGTCCACGCGGGAACACCGGGGAACAGTTCAAGCCACTTTGCGTCGTCCTCTTCATGGACCACGCTCGTGGCACCGGTCTCCGTGTCCACGGAGAGATACGCCTGGTGGCGCTGGTCGCGGGTCTGCACCAGCAGCAGCGGGGGGCCGCCGGCCGACCAGTGCACCTGTGCGAGGTAGGGGTAGCGCGCGCGGTCCCACCGGACGTCCGTACGGGACCCGTCCAGCCCCAGGAGCACCAGCGTCACCTCGGCGTTCGGGGTGCCCGCCGCCGGGTAGGCCACCTCGGCCGGCTGCCGGTCCGGGTTGGCGGGATCGGCGATCCACCAGCGCCGCACCGGGGCGTCGTCCGCCCGCGCGGCCAGCAGCGACTGCCCGTCCGGCGCCCACCAGAAGCCGCGGTGGCGGTGCATCTCCTCGGCCGCCACGAACTCCGCAAGTCCCCAGGTCACGGTGGGGGAGTCGGGCTCGGCCAGGGCCCGGTCGGCGACCTCGCCGGACGCGCCGCCGGGCGCCGGCTCCACGTCGGCGACGCGCAGCGCGCCGCCCGCGACATAGGCCACCCGGCGGCCGTCGGGGGAGGGGCGCGGGTCGACCACCGGGCCGGGAACGACCAGTTCACGGGCGGTGCCGCCGCGCAGCTCGGCCACGAAGAGCCGCCCCGAGAGCGCGAACGCCGCCAACTCCACCGCGTTGTCCACGGCGTACGCAACGACGCCCGCCGACCCCTCGCGCAGCCGCTCGCGGCGGGCCCGCTCCTCGGCCGACAGCTCCTCGGCGGCCCCGGCCAGCAGGACCGCCGGATCGGCCGCCGGGAACTCCCGTCCCGTGCCGGGGTCGAGGACCCACAGAATGCCCGTGCGATCGGTCCCGGAACGCGAGCGGAGGAAGGCGATACGGGTTCCGTCAGGTGACACCGCGAAGGCTCGCGGCGCGCCGAGCGAGAACCGTTGCGTGCGGGCGTACTGTCGCGGGAACGAGACTTCTCTGGTCATGCCGCCGAGCCTACGGCCGAACGGCGAGATTCCGCCGTGCGCCCCGTAATTGCCTCCATGCACCCAGTGCTGGGTCACGCTCCGGAAAGTTATGATCACGGACGCATAGCCGTTAAGTCTCCCGAGCTCTTCCGTCCGTTCCAACCGTGCGTACGTATCTGGAGGTGAACCGCCGTGGCACTCTCGATTTCGGCGGTGGTGCTGCTGGCGATCGTCGTCTTCATGCTGTGCCGGAAGTCCGGGCTGAAGGCCGGCCACGCCGCCGTCTGCGTCTTGCTGGGCTTCTATCTGGCGAGCTCGTCCCTAGGGCCGACGATCCACCAGGTGACCAAGAGCGCCACCGATGTGATCAGCAACATCAAGTTCTGAGGCGCGCGCCCCGGGTCCGCGGGCGGGGCTCCGCCGGGCCCGCGGGACTCGTAGGCTGGTCCCATGACCGACAGCTCCCTCCTGCCGGGCCGCCGGCTCCTCCTGGTGCACGCGCACCCGGACGACGAATCCATCAACAACGGCGCGACCATGGCCAAGTACGCGGCCGAAGGGGCTCACGTCACCCTCGTGACCTGCACGCTCGGCGAAGAGGGCGAGGTGATCCCCCCGGAGCTGGCCCACCTCGCCGCCGACCGGGACGACCGCCTGGGCCCCTACCGCGCGGGCGAGCTCGCCGCCGCCATGAAGGAGCTCGGCGTCACCGACCACCGCTTCCTCGGCGGGCCCGGCCGCTACCGCGACTCCGGGATGATGGGCGCCCCGCAGAACGACCACCCCGGCTGCTTCTGGCGCGCCGACGTCGACGAGGCCGCCGCGTCCCTCGTTGAGGTGATTCGCGAGGTGCGCCCGCAGGTGCTCGTCACCTACGACCCGGACGGCGGCTACGGCCACCCCGACCACATCCAGACGCACCGCGTCGCCATGCGCGCCGTGGAGCTCGCCGGCGAGCCGGCCTTCCGCCGCGACCTCGGCGACGCCCACGACGTCGCGAAGGTCTACTGGAACTGCGTGCCCCTGTCCGTCGTGGAGGAGGGCTTCGCCCGGCTGCGCGCCGCGGGCCGCGAAATCCCCTTCCCCGGCATCGCCTCGGCCGCCGACGTCCCGGGGGTCGTCCCCGACGAAGAGGTCACGGCCGCGATCCCGACCGCCGGCCACGCGCAGGCCAAGGCCGCGGCGATGCGTGCCCATGCGACGCAGATCGCCGTGGACGGCCCGTTCTTCGCGCTCTCCAACGACCTGGGGCAGCCGATCCTGGCCGACGAGTACTACAAGCTGGTCCGCGGCACCGCCGCCGGCCCGCGCGAGGACGACCTGTTCGCCGGGGTGACCGCATGACCGGCATGGCCACGCCCGTCACCGCCCGGCGCATCGCCGCGTACCTCGGCCTCTTCGTCCTCGGCGCCGCCACCGGCTTCGCCGGATCGCTCACCCAGGGCGGCTGGTTCCCCGGCGGCCTGTCGCTCGCCCTGCTCGCCGTCGCGGGCCTCAGCTACGGCGCGGTGACGGCCACGGGCACCCGCGCCGGCGGCGCGGCGGCCGGCGGCGGCTGGCTCGTCGCGGTCCTGCTGATGACCTCCAGCCGGCCCGAGGGCGACTTCTTCTTCGGCGCCGGAATCGGCTCCTACGTCTTCCTGCTGGGCGGGATGGCCCTGGGTGTGATGTGCGCCACTGTCCCGAAACTGCCGCAACCGGGCGGACCTTCGGTCCGACTTGGCAAGTGACGTGACGATTTCTGCCTGAGTGTCATCGGGCCGCCGACCGGGCCATCCGGCATCTGCCGGACTTGTTCCGTGACGGGCCGACGGCGCGCGGGCACGCAGCGCGCTCCCGCCCGCCGGGGTGAACCGGCGGTCGTCAAGTGCGTGTGCGCGGTGCCCAGTATGGTGGTGCGCGCCGCCGAGCCGCCCGAGCGAGGTCATGACGGGCGGCGGAGCTAACCGGGAGAACCTGCTTTGAGCCGTGAATCTGACAGTTCGTCCTCCGGGCCCCAGGGCCGCGGTGGCGCCGCCTACCCGTCCGGGACCCCTCCGTACGGCGCCGGTGAGGAGCAGGCCCGCGCGGCCGCGGCCTCAAGGCCCGAGGAGCCCAGGACCGAGACCACGCTGACGACGCGGATCCGTATCAACATCCCGGGCTCGCGGCCCATCCCGCCCGTCATCATGCGTACGCCCGTCGACGGCGAGGCCGCTCCCGCGAGCGCGCCGGCGCCGGCGCCCGCGCCCAGCAAGCAGGCCCCGTCCGGCGGCGGTGCGGCCAAGGGCGGCGGTGCGCCGTCCGGCGAGCGCAAGGCCCAGCTGCCGCGCCGCCCCGCCCCGTCGACGCCTCCCGGCCGCAAGCCGCAGGACCGCTCCGGCGCGGCGCGCGACGGCGACCAGGGCGGCAAGGGCGAGAAGGCCAGCGACTGGTTCGCGCCCCGCAAGTCCGGCGGCTCTCCGGGGCCCTCGGCGGGCGCGGCCGCCCGCCGCCCCGCGGCCCCGGCGGGCACGCCCGGCACGGGCGCCCCGCAGCACTCCGGCCCGCGCGACGCCGCTCCGGCCCCGTCCGGTGCTGCTCCGGCCATGGGCGGTACGCCGTGGCCGGGTGACGCCCCGGCGACCGGTCCGGTGTCGCAGCCGGGCAACGGCTGGCAGCGCGACACCTCGCACGGCGGTGCGCCCCGGGCCGGCAGTGCCCAGGCGGGTGGCCCCCAGGCGGGCGGCCCGGCGCCGCGGCGCGGTGCGGAGGACGACTGGCCCGGCGGCTCGTCGACCACGGGCGCGACGCCGTGGGACGCGGGCATGGAGCCGGGGACGGCCCCGGGGATGAACCCGGGAATGAACGACATTCCGGGCGCGGGTGTGCCCGGCGGCGTGCCCGGTTCCGGTGCCCCCGCCGGCGGCATGGCGCAGCGGCGCGGTGCGCAGGACGACTGGCCGGGCGGCTCGCAGGCCTCCGCTTCGGGTGCGCCCGTGGACGACTGGCCCGGCGGCCCCTCCACCACGGCCTCGATGCCGCAGCCGCCCGCCCCGGGCGGCGGCGCGCCCTGGCCCGACGACCCCATGAGCACGGGGTCCATGGGCATCATGCAGGCCCCGGGCGCGCCCGCGGCCGGCGGAGCGCAGTGGAACGGGCCCGAGAGCACGCAGCAGTTCCCCGCGCCCGCCATGGGCCAGGCCGCCGCGGCTCCGTACGCCCCCGCCGGCAGCGGGATCGGCCCCACCGACACCCCGCACGAAGGCGTGCCCCGCGTGCCCGCGCCGCCCGCCGGCGCGCAGTCCGCGGCCGCCGCTCCTGCGGCGGCGCCCGGCAAGGCCCCCCAGCAGCCCAAGGGCGGCAAGGGTGCCAAGGGTGGCGCCAAGGGCGGTAAGAAGGGCGGGCCGAAGGCCCCCGTGACCGGTGGTCAGGCCGGCGGCGAGTCGCTCGTCAGCGGTGGCGTGCCCGTCGTGCCGCCGCCCGGCCCGGGCGGTGCCGCACAGCCGGGCAAGGCCGTGGACAGCGGTGCGCCGCGCGTGGCCGTGCCCAAGCCCAAGGTCCCGGGGCCGGGGCCCGCTGCCGCGCCCGCGGCTCCGGCCAAGGGCGCCCCGAAGCCCGCCGCGAAGAGCGCGCCCGCGAAGGCCAAGCCCAAGAAGAAGGGCCGCTCCAAGGTCGTGCTGCTGGGCGGTGCGGTGGTCGGCCTCGTCGGCGCCGCGTACGTGGCCGGCCTGGTGCTCGACCACGCGGACGTGCCGAACGGCACCACCGTCCTGGGCGTCAACATCGGCGGCTCCTCCAAGGAGCAGGCCGTCCAGAAGCTCGACTCCGCGCTCGGCGACCGGGCCACAAAGCCGCTTAAGGTCTCCATCGGCGGCAAGGAGGCGGAGCTCAAGCCGTCCGTGGCGGGCCTGTCCATCGACACGCAGGCCACGGTGCGCTCGGTGTCCGGCCGGGACTACAACCCGCTGACCGTCATCCCCTCGCTCATCGGCGGCACCCGCAAGGCCGATCCCGTGATCGTCGCCGACGAGGAGAAGATCGCGGACGCCCTGAAGACCCTGGCGGGCGAGTCGGGCGCGGCCAAGGACGGCACGATCAAGTTCGAGCCGGGCAAGGCCGTGCCGGTCTACGGCAAGCCGTACCAGGGCATCGACGGCGACAAGGGCGTCGCCGCCGTCGCCAAGGCGTACAAGGACCGCGCCGCCACCGGCCAGGAGACCCCGGTCGAGCTGCCGAGCGCGAGCCAGCAGCCGAAGGTGACCAACGCCGAGGTCGACCGGATGATGAAGGAGTTCGCGCAGCCCGCGATGTCCGGTCTGGTCACGGTGCAGACCGACCCGCTCCACAAGATCCAGTTCGGTCCGGAGCGCTCGCTGCCGAAGATCCTCGGCGTCAAGGAGATCAACGGCAAGCTGGTCGAGAACTACGACCTGGAGGCGCTCAAGGAGCTGTACGGCACGGCCTTCAAGGGCGTGCTCATCCAGCGCGGCAACGGCACCAAGACGGAGGTCACCCCGCAGGACGTGGTGGGTGCCCTGCGCAAGGCGCTGCTGGGCAAGACGCCCGCCGAGCGCGTCGGGACCATCCCGCTCGGCTGACGGCCCGGCCGTCTCCTGGCCGTAGCCCGGCCCGTCGTGAGAGCCCCCGTGCCCCAGTGGCCCGGGGGCTCTCGCACACCCGTTCGGGGCGCGGCGCCGCCGGTGAGGCCCGTCCGCCGGCCATGACACCGGTCGGGCCGGCCATGACATCCGTCCCGCCGGCCATGACATCTGTCATGGTCAGGACCGTACGGCTGACACTGCCGCGGACCCCCGCCGACCGGCGAACATGGTGGACATGACCACCACAGGAACGTACACGGGGGAAGGGCGCCGCACCGGCGCCCCCGTGGTCAGCTTCGAGAACGTGAGCAAGAGCTACGGCGCGGTGCGTGCCGTAGCGGATCTGGACCTGCAGCTGTATCCGGGCGAGACCGTCGCCCTGCTCGGTCCCAACGGCGCGGGCAAGTCGTCCACCCTCGACCTGCTGCTGGGTCTGCGGAACCCCGACGCGGGCCGGGTCGAGCTGTTCGGCACCAGCCCGCAGCAGGCCATCGCCCAGGGCAAGGTCGGCGCGATGCTGCAGTCCGGCGGCCTGATGGAGGACGTCTCCGTCCGTGAGCTCGTGAAGCTCGGCTGCGACCTGCACCCGCGCCGCTTCCCCGTCGACCAGGTGCTCGCCGCCGCCGATCTGACGGAGATAGCCGACCGCAAGGTCAACAAGCTCTCCGGCGGTCAGGAGCAGCGCGTGCGCTTCGCACTCGCGACGGCCGGCGCCAACGAGCTCATCGTGCTGGACGAGCCGACGACCGGCATGGACGTCTCGGCCCGCCAGGCCTTCTGGGGCGTGATGCGCGAGCAGGCGCAGAACGGCCGCGCGATCCTCTTCGCCACGCACTACCTCGAAGAGGCCGACGCCATCGCCGACCGGGTGATCGTGCTGCACCGCGGGCGGGTGCTCGCGGACGGCTCGGCCGCCGAGATCAAGGCGAAGGCCGGCGCCCGGCGCATCGTCTTCGACCTGGAGGGCCACATCGGCGAGGCCGCCCTGCGCGAGCTGCCGTTCCTGTCCTCCCTGGAGATATCCGGCCGCACCGTGCGCATCCAGTCGCACGACGCCGACGCGACCGTCCACGCCCTCTACGGGCTCGGTGTCTACCCGCGCAACCTGGAGGTCGCGGGCCTCGGCCTGGAGCAGGCCTTCATCGCCATCACCGACGCTGCCACCGCCGAGGAGGCGGCCAAGTGAACACGCTGATCAAGCTTGAGATCGCGCGCACCCTGCGCAACAAGAAGTTCATGTTCTTCTCGGTGCTCTACCCCGCCGGCCTGTATCTGATGATCGCGGGCGGCGCGAGCACCACCGAGATCGTCGGGGACACCGGGCTGACCCTGCCGCTGCTGATGATGGTCTCCATGGCCTCCTTCGGCGCGATCACCGCCGTCCTCGTCGGCAACAGCGAGCGGATCGCCAAGGAGCGCGAGAAGGGCTGGGTGCGCCAGCTGCGCCTCACCGCGCTGCCGGGCCGCGGCTACGTGACGGCCAAGGTCGCCTCCGCCGCCGTCGTCTCGCTCCCCTCGATCCTGGTGGTCTTCGCGATAGCCGCCGCCGTCAAGGGTGTCCGCATGGACGCCGCCTGGCAGTGGCTCGCGCTGGTCGGCGCCATCTGGGCGGGCAGCATCGTCTTCGCCGCGCTCGGCGTGGCCGTCGGTTACCTCGCCACGGGCGACGCCGTCCGTCCCATCACGATGATCATCTACTTCGGTCTGTCGATGCTCGGCGGTCTGTGGATGCCGACCACGACCTTCCCGTCGTGGCTGCAGAAGGTCGCCGAGTGGACGCCCACCTACGCCTACGCCGGCCTGGGCCGCTCCATCGAGCAGGCGCACGCCCCCGAGCTGAAGCACGTCGTGCTCCTCGTGGCCTACCTGGCCGTGTTCGCCGGCATGGCAGCCTGGCTGTACCGCAAGGACACCCGCAAGGCCTGACGGGAGCGGGGGACCGGAGCAGGGCCGGAAGCCAGGACAGCAGGACCGGAAGACAGGACGGGGCGAGGACATGGCCGGAGGACTGCTGCGCCGCAACCCATGGCGAGCCGCCATGGAGGCCGAGGACGACCCGTCGTACACCATCGGCATCGGCACGGAGCCCGAGAACCGCCGGCAGGTGATCGTCAAGCTCATCTGGATCTCCATCTGGTTCGCCTACATGGCCGCACCCCTGGAGGACGTCCTCGGCGACCACCACACCCTGACCGGTGACGTCCTCGGCGGCGCGGGCCTCGCGGCCTTCGTCGCCGGCTACCTCGCCCTGGTCTTCCGGCACACCTCCCGGCCCCTGGAGCGGGCCCGCGTGCTCGCGGCGCTCGCCTTCCTGATGGCCCTCGCGGCCGTGCTCACCCTCGCACTCGGGGGCGCCTGGCTCGTCCTCTTCGTCTACGTCTGCGTCGCTTCCGGCGCGGTGCTGCCGGCGAAGCTGTCCCGCGTCGTGATTCCGCTGGTCACGGGGGTACTGGCGGGCCTCGGCGCGATGACACCGGGCGCCCCCGCCTACCTCGCCGCCCTCGTCATCCCGGCGCTGCTCGGCGGCTTCGCGATGAACGGGGTGCGGCAGATGGCCCTGACGGCCCGTGCGCTGCGCGAGGCCCGCGCCACCGTCGCCCACCTCGCCGCCAACGAGGAGCGGCTGCGCCTCGCCCGCGACCTGCACGACCTCCTCGGGCACTCCCTGTCGCTCATCACGCTCAAGAGCGAGCTGGCCGGGCGGATGCTCCCGGAGAAGCCCGAGCAGGCGGCCCAGCAGGTCGCCGACATCGAACGCGTCAGCCGCCAGGCCCTGGTGGACGTGCGGGAGGCGGTGAGCGGCTTCCGGCGCCCCACGCTGGAGGCCGAGCTGGCCGGCGCCCGGACGGCCCTCGCCGCGGCCGGCATCGCCGCCGACCTCTCCCGCGCCGCCACCGGCCACCCGGACCTGGCGCCCGACGAGGAGGGCGCGCTGGCCTGGGCGCTGCGGGAGGCCGTCACCAACGTGGTGCGGCACAGCGGCGCGCAGCGCTGCGAGGTCGCACTGACGGAGGAGGGCGACGAGCTCTGCCTGACCGTCAGCGACAACGGCCGCGGCCCCCAGGGCAGTCACGGCAACGGCCTGACGGGCCTCTCCGAGCGGCTCGTGCTGGCCGACGGCCGCCTGGAGACCGGCCCCGGTGCGCGCTGCGGGTTCCGCTTGCGTGCGTTCGTCCCGCTCTCGCGCAGCCACGCCCCGGAGCGGCCTACCCTGTCGTTGTGACAGACGAGCACCACCCGGCCGACGCCGCCGGCCGACGCACCATCAGGGTCCTTCTCGCGGAGGACCAGTCCATGGTCCGGGAGGCGCTGGCGGCGCTGCTCGGGCTGGAGGGCGACATCGAGGTCGTCGCCCAGGTCTCCCGGGGCGACGAGGTGCTCGCCGCCGCCCGCGCCCACGAGCTGGACGTGGTGCTCCTCGACATCGAGATGCCCGGGATGACCGGGCTCGACGCGGCCGTCCTCGTCCGCCGCGAGCTGCCCGCCCTCAAGGTCGTGATCCTCACGACCTTCGGACGCCCGGGCTACCTGCGCCGGGCGATGGAGTCCGGCGCGGACGCCTTCCTGGTCAAGGACGCGCCCGCGGCCCAGCTCGCGGACGCCCTGCGCCGGGTGCTGCGCGGCGAGCGCGTCATCGACCCGACCCTCGCGGCGGCCGCCCTCGCCGACGGCGCGAATCCGCTGACCGACCGGGAGCGGGTGGTGCTGCGCGCCTCCGCCGACGGCTCGACCAACGCCGAGCTGGCGCGAGCGCTGCACCTGTCGAACGGCACCGTGCGCAACTACCTGTCGACGGCCATCCAGAAGACGGGCGCGCGCAACCGCGCCGAGGCCGTGCGGATCGCCATGGACAAGGGCTGGCTCTGACGGACGGCGCCCCGCGGGCCGGGGCGCCGGCTCAGTTGAGCATCGCCCGCGCCGCCCGCGCCTGCCGCCGCACCGTCTCCGCGACCGACGGCTCCAGCGCGTCGATGACCTCCGCGTACTCCTCCATCTCGTGCGCGCCGCCCACGAAGTCGCCCCGCTCCACGAGCAGCTCGGCGCGCTCGTAGCGGAGCCTGGCCGGGTGGGTGGGCAGCAGCAGGGACAGCTCGACGGCCCACAGCTGGACGTCGCTGCGCTCGGGCCGGGCCGCCGCCCAGGCGCGGATGTTGTTCAGCACCCGCAGCACGATCTCCACGGGCTCCGCGGGGGAGAACATCGAGGGGGCGAGCGGGGCGCCGGTGGCGCCCGCGACCAGCAGGCCCGCCTCCTCCTCGGACAGGATCCGGCCGCCGTCGAAGGGGTCGGCCAGCACGTGCCGCCCGTACGGCTCGCCGAAGCCGACGACGAAGTGGCCCGGCAGCGCCACCCCGTACACCGGCGCGCCCGCCCGCCGCGCGACCTCCATCCACACCACGGACAGCATGATCGGCAGGCCGCGGCGGCGCTGGAGCACCTCGGTCAGCAGCGAGGACTCCAGGCGCCGGTAGTCGGCGGGGGAGCCGTGGAAGCCGCAGCGCTCGCCGAGGAGCTCCGCGAGCGCCTCCGCCCAGCGGCGCGGGGCCGCCTGCCGGCCCAGGGCGGGAAGCAGCCCGGCGAGCCGGTCCAGCTCTATCTGGGCGGTGTCGACCGCCGTCTCGCCCGCACCGGGGTCGGCCTCCCCGGCGATCAGCAGGCAGAGCAGGGCGAGGTCGGGCCGGTCCTCGCGCGCCGCCTCCGCGAACCGCTGCCGCCGTCCGGTGATGTCGTCCATGTCGCCTCCGCCTCCTGCTTTCCATGGTGCGCGCCGCTCGCCCCGGCCGGGCGTTCACTGCAAACGGTGCTACGGGCGTGCCTCACGGCGGTAGTGATACGCGTGGTGCGTCGTGAAGCCCATGCCGTCGTAGAGGGCTCCGGCCGGCCCGTTGTCCGTCTCCACCTGCAGGTACGCCGCCGAGGCGCCCTCGCTGAGCGCCTGCTCGGCGAGGCGCGCCATGACCTGGCCGGCCAGCCCCTGCCGGCGGTGGTCCGGGCCGACGGCGAGCGCCGCGAAGCCCGCCCACCGGCCGTCGACGACGCACCGCGCTATCGCCGCCGGTTCACCGCCGGAGTCGCCCGGCACGGTCGCGAACCACACCGAAGGCCCGCCGTTCAGCACGGCGAGCGCGTCCTCCTCCGCCGCCCCGCCGGCCCGCCCGTACGCGCGCAGCCACGCCTCGTCGGCGGTGCGGGAGAGCCGGACGTGGTCCGTGGGCGCCGAGGTGTCGGCGATGGGCGCGAGGGCGGCCGTCCGCACCACGGCGCGCCGCTCCACGGTCCAGCCGCGTCCGGCCAGCTCGGCGTCCAGCAGCGCGTCCTGCTCCGGGTCACCGGTCGTGACCTGGACCGTCGCGGGGAGGGAGCGCTCGGCGTACCAGGCGGTCACCCGGTCCACGGCCTCCGGCAGCGGCAGCCCGGGAGCGCCGAGGGGCAGGACCGAGTTGGCGCGGGAGGTGAAGCCGCCCGCCGCGCGCAGGGTCCACGCACCGAGCCGCTCCGTCTCGCGGGCCGGCCAGCCGCGCGCCGCCGTCTCCTGGAGCTCGCGCACCGTGGCCGCGGGGCCGCGCCGCCGGGGCGGAGCGCCCGGCACCACCTTGCCGGCGACGAGGGAGGACTCGGCGAACGTGACAATCTCTCCGGTCCGCCGTGTGATCCGCAGCACGCCGCCCTCCCAGGAGGTGAGGACGCCGACGGTGTCCGTGAACCGCTCCGCCGATCCCGCGGAAGACCCCACGGAAGGGTTCAGACGGCGTACGGATACCCTTTTTCCCACATCAGCGGTACTGATCCTGATTTCCAGCCGTCCGCCCGTGGTGAATTCCACAGCTCTCCTCGCCCCTCTTGTTCGTCAAGTGCCCGGGAACGGAGATACTAGGTGTGGGCATCGACGACGCCGCGCTCCCGCGCGAGATGAGCCCTACCGAGGAGGAACGACAGCGTGACCTACGTCATCGCGCAGCCTTGTGTCGACGTGAAGGACAAGGCGTGCATCGAGGAGTGCCCCGTCGACTGCATCTACGAGGGTTCCCGGTCCTTGTACATCCACCCGGACGAATGTGTCGACTGTGGTGCCTGTGAGCCGGTCTGCCCCGTCGAGGCGATCTTCTACGAGGATGACACTCCCGAGGAGTGGAAGGACTACTACAAGGCGAACGTCGAGTTCTTCGACGAGCTCGGCTCGCCCGGCGGCGCCTCGAAGCTCGGTCTGATCGAGCGCGACCACCCCTTCATCGCCGCGCTGCCCGCGGACATCAACCCGGAGCACTGACCCCGCGGCCACCACGGCCCCGTACGGCCGCCCGCCGTGCGGGGCCGCGGCGTTTCGCGGGTCACCCCCAGAGCAAGAGAGCGAACACCGTGAGCGCAGTCTCCTCCCGCCTCCCCGTCTTCCCCTGGGACCGGCTCGCCCCGTACAAGGCGAAAGCCGCCGCCCACGCCGACGGCATTGTGGACCTCTCGGTCGGCACGCCCGTCGACCCCGTCCCCGGGCTCATCCGGCGGGCGCTCACCGAGGCGGCCGACAGCCCCGGCTATCCCACGGTGTGGGGCACGCCCGCGCTGCGCGACGCGCTGACCGGCTGGGCGGAGCGCCGGCTGGGCGCCCGCGACCTGGCGCACACGAACGTGCTGCCGATCGTCGGCTCCAAGGAACTGGTGGCCTGGCTGCCGACGCAGCTCGGCCTGGGCCCGGGCGACAAGGTCGCCTACCCGCGGCTGGCCTACCCGACCTACGAGGTCGGCGCGCGCCTCGCGGGCGCCGAGGCCGTCGTCTACGACGAGCCCACGGAGCTCGACCCCACGGGCCTCAAGCTGCTCTGGCTCAACTCCCCCTCCAACCCCACCGGCCGCGTGCTCACCGCCGGCGAGATGCGCCGCACGGTGGAGTGGGCCCGGGAGCACGGGGTGCTGCTCTTCAGCGACGAGTGCTACGTGGAGCTGGGCTGGGAGGCCGACCCGGTCTCCGTCCTGCACCCGGACGTCTGCGGCGGCTCGTACGAGGGCGTCGTCGCGGTCCACTCGCTCTCCAAGCGGTCGAACCTGGCGGGCTACCGCGCGGCCTTCCTCGCCGGCGACCCCGCCGTCCTGGGCGAGCTGCTGCAGGTCCGCAAGCACAGCGGAATGATGGTCTCCGCCCCGGTCCAGGCCGCCACGGTCGCGGCCCTGGCGGACACGGCGCACGTGACCGAGCAGCGGGCGCGCTACGCCCGCCGGCGCGAGGCGCTGCGGGCCGCCTTCGAGGCCGCGGGCTTCCGCATCGAGCACAGCGAGGCGTCGCTGTACTTGTGGGCCACGCGTGACGAGCCCTGCTGGGACACCGTCGCGGCCATGGCCGAGCTGGGCATCCTGGTGGCGCCGGGCGTCTTCTACGGGGAGGCCGGGGAGCGGTTCGTCCGGATCGCGTTCACCGCGACCGACGAGCGGGTGGAGGCGGCGGTCCGCCGCCTGACGAAGACCGCCTGACGAAGCCTTACGAAGACCGCCCGGCGAAGGCGTCCGGAGGCACGGCGAAGGGCCCGGGAGAAGATCTCCCGGGCCCTCTCACGTGCCGGTGCGTGCGCCGGGTCAGCCGCCGATCGGGAGCTGACCGCCGCCGAGGGGCAGGCCCTTGGCGTTGAGGCCGCCCGCGGTCTTGGTGGCCTCGCCCGCGAGCCCTCCGGTGGTGCCCGCGGCCTCGCCGGCGACCTTCTGGACGGCGGGGGCGGCGGTCTTGGCGGCCTTGCCGGTGGCGTCGGCGGCACCCGGGACGGTGGTCTTGATGGCGCTCGTGCCGACGCCCGTCACCGTGTCCCCGGCCTTGTGGGCGGCCGCGTCGACGTTGCTGCCGAGGTTCGCGCCGTCCACTGCGGTCAGACCGCTCGTCAGGTCAGGGGCCTGCGGGGCGGCGCTCGCCGCTCCGGCCGCACCGATGACGGGTGCCGCACCGGCGGCTACCAGCAGGGCGGCCCGGGCGATCCGACGCGTCAGGGGGAGGGACATGATGCTCCTTTTGCGGAGTTGAGGACGTTGGCTGTCCGGCGAGCGGACGCAGTGACTACCGCGTGAATCCGCGGAAGGTTGCGGCACGCCACGGTAAAGAGTTGGTAATGCGTCGCATTATCTGTCCCCCTAAAAGCGGGGCAAAACGGGCGCGCAGTATGCCCGTCGGGAAGGCTGACAAGCCTTTAGTCACAAGGGAATTCCAGGAAAGCCCGACGCCTGGGGCGGGCGGTGCCCATCAATCGCGCGGGGCTGTTGTGCATACCCCCGGCGGGGGGTCTCCTCGTACGGCTGAGCGGTCTACTGCGCGGTGGTGATCCGTACCTCCGGCGAGGAGCTTCCCGCCGAATTACCCGCGCCCGCGGCGCTGTTGGCGCTTTTGTCCCGGAGCCAGCCGTCCCGGGAATCCGCGGCCGTCCACACCCGTCCGCCGAACGCCACCCGTTCGATCCGCAGCTCGCTCGCGTGGGCCACCGCCCACGAGGCCAGCTGCCAGCCGCGCCGCTCCCGGGCGCCCGCGACCGGCTCGCCCGGGGCGGCCGCCTTCTCGGGCACGGGCACCGTCAGCGTCCGCGCCGCGGCACCGCCGGCCGCGCCCGCCCCGCTGCCGGCCGCACCGGCCGAGCCCGCCAGTGTCTGCGCCGCCGGGACCGCCGCCGCACCGAACTCGCGGCGCATCTTGGCCCGCACCGCCGCGGCGTCGCCCTTCTTGCCGTCGCTCGGGCTCGTCGTGCAGCTGAACGCCGCCGCCTCCCGGCCCGTCAGCGCGGACGACAGCAGCGACGCGTCCGGCTCGTGCTTGGCGTACGCCTGCGGGAAGCCGCTGCGCTGCACCTTCTGCGCGGCCACCGTCAGCGGCAGCCGGGAGTACCCCGGCACCTGCACCAGGTGGTCGTAGAACTTCCCCGCCGAGTAGACCGGGTCGGTGATCTGCTGCGCGGTGCCCCAGCCCTGCGTCGGCCGCTGCTGGAAGAGGCCCAGCGAGTCCCGGTCGCCGTGGTGGATGTTGCGCAGCCCCGACTCCTGCATGGCCGTGGCAAGGGCGATCGTCACCGCCCGCTCCGGCAGCCCGCGCTCGGCCCCCACGGCCGAGATCGTCGCCGCGTTCACCGCCTGCTCGGGCGAGAGGCTGTACGACGCGCCGTCGGCCCGCACCGTGCAGCGCGGCGCCCCGGGGCCGCCCGTCACCAGCTGGGCGATCCCGTAGCCGATCAGTGCGAGCAGCACGGCGCAGGCGGCCGCGATGCGCAACACACGGCCACGCCGGGTGACGAAGATCCGGGACATGCGGCCCACGTTACTGGAGAGTGCGGGAAGCGCCCGGGCCCCACCCTCCGGCCCGGCCGCGCCCGCACCGGCCGGGCTAGAGTCGCACGCATGGATGACGCCGCACTCGACCTGTCCCTCGACGCCGCAGCCCTCACCGCCCGGCTCGTCGACTTCCCGTCCGTCAGCGGCAGCGAGAAGCCGCTGGCCGACGCCGTCGAAGACGCCCTGCGCGCCCTGCCGCACCTCACGGTCGACCGCTACGGCAACAATGTCGTGGCCCGGACGAACCTGGGCCGCTCCGAGCGCGTCGTGCTCGCCGGTCACATCGACACCGTCCCCATCGCCGGCAACGTCCCCTCCCGGCTGGACGAGGACGGCTTCCTGTGGGGCTGCGGCACCAGCGACATGAAGTCCGGCGTCGCCGTCCAGCTGCGCATCGCCGCGACCGTGCCGGACCCCAACCGCGACCTGACCCTCGTCTTCTACGACAACGAGGAGGTCGCCTCGCACCTCAACGGCCTCGGCCGCATCGCGGACGCCCACCCCGACTGGCTCGCGGCCGACTTCGCCGTCCTCCTGGAGCCCTCCGACGCCCAGGTCGAGGGCGGCTGCCAGGGCACCCTCCGGGTGCACCTGCACACCGCGGGCGAGCGCGCCCACTCCGCCCGCGGCTGGATGGGCAGCAACGCCATCCACGCCGCCGCGCCCATCCTGGCCCGGCTCGCGGCCTACGAACCGCGGCGCCCGGTCATCGACGGCCTGGAGTACCGCGAGGGCCTCAACGCCGTGCGCATCGAGGGCGGCGTCGCCGGCAACGTCATCCCCGACGCCTGCACCGTCACCGTCAACTTCCGCTACGCGCCCGACCGCACCCCCGCGGAGGCCCTGGCGCACGTCCGCGAGGTCTTCGCGGACTGCGGCGTCGCCGAGCTCGTCGTGGACGACGAGTCGCCGGGCGCGCTGCCCGGGCTGTCCCACCCCGCCGCCGCCGCGTTCATCGAGGCCGTCGGGGGCACGCCCAAGCCCAAGTTCGGGTGGACCGACGTCTCCCGCTTCAGCGCGCTCGGCGTCCCGGCCGTCAACTACGGCCCCGGCGACCCGAGCCTCGCGCACAAGCGGGACGAGCGCGTCCGGGCCTCGCTGATCAACGACTGCGAGGAGCGGCTGCGCGCCTGGCTGGCCGGCTGACCTTCCGGGCTGCCGCGTCCGTGGGCCTACGCTGAACAGCAACGATCTGCAGCGGAGGGAGCACGGCATGGCACATCCCGAAGGATCGCGCGCGCAGCGGGAGCAGCGCCGGGGGCCGGTGGTACGCCGGTACGGCCAGATGCAGGCGGGCACCACGGACCAGCACCTGCTGGACACGAGAGGGGCCGCGGACTGGGTCCACGAGGACCCCTTCCGCGTGCTGCGCATCCAGTCCGAGTTCGTCGAGGGCTTCGGGGCCCTCGCCGAACTGCCGCCCGCCATCAGCGTCTTCGGCTCCGCCCGGACGCCGCGGACCTCGCCGGAGTACGAGGCGGGGGTCGCCATCGGGCGCGGCCTCGTCGAGTCGGGCTTCGCGGTCATCACGGGCGGCGGGCCCGGCGCGATGGAGGCCGCCAACAAGGGGGCGACGGAGGCCGGCGGCGTCTCCGTCGGCCTCGGCATCGAACTGCCCTTCGAGCAGGGGCTCAACCCGTACGTCAACCTGGGCGTCGACTTCCGCTACTTCTTCGTGCGGAAGACGATGTTCGTGAAGTACGCGAGCGGATTCGTCGTGCTGCCGGGCGGACTCGGCACCCTGGACGAGCTGTTCGAGGCCCTCACCCTCGTCCAGACCAAGAAGGTCACGCGCTTCCCGATCGTGCTCTTCGGCTCCGCCTACTGGCGCGGCCTGGTCGACTGGTTCCGGGACACGCTCATCGCCGAGGGCAAGGCCGGCCCGCACGACCTGCATCTCTTCCACGTCACGGACGACGTGGAGGAAGCGGTGCGGCTGGTGACGAAGGAAGCAGGGGCGTAAGGAGCGCCGCACGCCCCGCCGGGGGCGGACCCTCGCCGGGCCACCGCGGGAACGCGGTGGCCCGCGACGCGCCTCAGGCCAGTCCCCGCCGGGCCACCGCAGGTGCCCGGTGGCCCGCGATGGACGCCACCATGTCCAGCACCTGCTTCGTCTCCGCCACCTCGTGCACGCGGTACACCTGCGCGCCCAGCCACGCCGAGACGGCCGTCGTCGCGAGCGTGCCCAGCACGCGCTCCTTCACCGGCTTGTCCAGCGTCTCGCCGACGAAGTCCTTGTTCGACAGCGACACGAGCACCGGCCAGCCCGTCTCCGTCATCTCGCCGAGCCGCCGGGTCGCCTCCAGCGAGTGCCGGGTGTTCTTCCCGAAGTCGTGCCCCGGGTCGATCATGACGGCGTCGCGCCGGACGCCCAGCGCCACCGCGCGCTCGGCCAGCCCCAGCGTGACCCGCAGGACGTCCGCCATCACGTCCTCGTACTCCACCCGGTGCGGGCGCGTGCGCGGCTCCACGCCGCCCGCGTGCGTGCACACGAGGCCCACGCCGTAACGGGCCGCAACCTCGGCCAGCTTGGGGTCCACACCGCCCCACGCGTCGTTGAGCACGTCGGCGCCGGCCTCGCACACGGCCTCGCCCACGTCGTGCCGCCAGGTGTCGACGCTGATCACCACGTCGGGGTGGCGCCTGCGGACCTCGGCCACGAAGCCGACCGTGCGCCGCGCCTCCTCCTCGGCGGTCACCTCCTCGCCCGGACCGGCCTTCACCCCGCCGATGTCGACGATGGCGGCGCCCTCCGCGACGGCCTGTTCCACCCTGGCCAGGGCCGGCTCGTCGGCGAACGTCGCCCCCTGGTCGTAGAAGGAGTCCGGCGTCCGGTTGACGATCGCCATGATCACCGGCTCGTGCGCATCGAACTCGCGTCGTCCCAGCCGCAGCATGTCCCTACTCCCTCTCGGTGCTCCGCCAGCGACCTTAACCGTCAGTGCGGCATGGCACGATCGGGGTGGACGGAATCGCAGTCCGTGTTCCCGGGGAGATGCTCGTGTTCTGGTTCCTGCTCATCGCGCTGGTCGTGGTGGTCGCCGCGGTCGCGCTCTTCGTCGCGGGCGGCGGCAGCGGCGCCGCGCTGCCCGAGGCCGCCGCCGACCGGACCGTCTGGCCCCTCCCCGCGGACCGCCCCATGGCCCGCGCGGACGTCGACACGCTGCGCCTGCCGGTCGCCCTGCGCGGCTACCGCATGGACGAGACGGACGAGGCCCTGGACCGCCTCGGCGCCGAGCTCGCCGAGCGCGACGCCCGCATCGCCGAGCTGGAGGCGGCGCTCGCCGGGGCACAGGCCGCGGCCATGAGCGGCGGCGGCACACCGGCCGCGGGCAGGACGGGGAAGGGCGACGGCGACGAAGAGGGGGAGAAGAAGGCATGAGCGGCACGGTGATCAGCGAGTGGGACGGCCTGCGGCGCTGCCCGTGGGGCGGCCTGGAAGCCGCGTCCGCGGCGGACTACCGCGTCTACCACGACACGGAGTGGGGCCGCCCCGTGCACGGCGACGACGCCCTCTACGAACGGATGTGCCTGGAGGCGTTCCAGTCCGGGCTGTCCTGGCTGACGATCCTGCGCCGCCGCGAGGGCTTCCGGGCCGCCTTCGACGGCTTCTCCATCGCCAAGGTGGCCGCCTTCACCGACTCCGACGTCGAGCGGCTGCTCGCCGACCCCGGCATCATCCGCAACCGCGCGAAGATCACGGCCGCGATCGCCAACGCGCGGGTGGCGGCCGAGTGGGCGCCCGGCGAGCTGGACGCCCTCATCTGGTCCTACGCCCCTGAGCGGGCCGCAGCCGCGCCGCGCACGGCTGCGGACGTCCCGGCGACGACACCGGAGTCGGTGGCCCTGGCCAAGGACCTCAAGAAGCGCGGATTCCGCTTCATCGGGCCGACTACGGCGTACGCGCTGATACAGGCGTGCGGGCTGGTCAACGACCACCTGGCGGACTGTCACGCGCGCTGACCGCGCCCTTGCCTGTACCGGCTGGGGGGCAGGAGCCTCAGCGGCCGACGAACCCCGGCTTCTCCTTCTTCAGGAACGCGTCCACGGCGATCCCGTGGTCCTCGGAGGCCCCCGCCCGGCACTGCAGCTCGTCCTCCTTGGCCAGGGCATCGGCGAGGGGCCGCCCCGCGCCGTAGGCGAGGGACTCCTTGATCGCCGCGTAGGCCGCGGTCGGCCCTTCCGCGAGCCGCCGGGCGACGGCCGAGGCCTCCGCGGCCAGCTCCGCCGCCGGGACGACCCGGTTGGCGATGCCCAGCTCGTACGCCTCCTGGGCCGGCACGTTGCGCGGGAAGAGCAGCAGGTCCGAGGCGCGGCTGTGGCCGACGAGACGCGGCAGCGTCCAGGAGACGCCGGAGTCGGCGGTCAGGGCGACGCCCGCGAAAGAAGTGTTGAAGGCGGCGGTGTCGGCCACCACCCGGTAGTCCGCCGCGAAGGCGAACCCCGCGCCGGCGCCGGCCGCGACCCCGTTCACCCCCGCCACGACCGGTTTCGGCATGCCGGCGATGGCCGTGACGATGGGGTTGTAGTGCTCCTTGACCGTCGTCATCGTGCGCGCCGTGCCGTTCTCGCGGTCGGCCGCGAGCGATTCGACGTGTTCCTTGAGGTCCTGTCCGACGCAGAAGGCGCGCCCGGTGCCGGTGAGCAGCACGGCCCGGACGGCCGTGTCGGCGCCGGCCCGCTGCAGGGCGTCGCGCAGGGCGACCTTGGTGTCGGTGTTCAGCGCGTTCATCGCATCGGGACGGTTCAGCGTGATCGTCGCGAGTCCGTCCGTCACCTCGTACAGCACGGAGTCGGCCATGGGTGCGTTCCCTCCCTCGTCGCAAGCCCCGCGGGCAGCGTTCCGGGGCCAGCATGCCGGAGATCACCGGCCGCCGATATGTGACCTGCGTCAAAGAATCCGGCCATGGAATCGCGGCCGGGGTGGCGCAGTATCGCAGTCCGATCGCCGAATTGAGTGGTTTTGCGTGATCGCGTTGCCGAAGGGATACGGACCGATGTTGTTCATTGGGTCACGCGATGCGAGATAATGGCCTGGAAGCAATGTGTTCGATGCCGGTGACGCGGGCCTGTCGTGGGGCCGTCGGCTGACGATGAGCTGGTTTCAGGAAGGGGAACGAGCATGGCGGCCATGAAGCCGCGGACGGGCGATGGCCCGCTCGAGGTGACCAAGGAGGGGCGGGGCATCGTCATGCGGGTTCCGCTCGAAGGCGGCGGTCGGCTCGTCGTCGAGCTGACCCCGGATGAGGCCGAGGCCCTCGGAGACGCCCTGAAGAAGGTTGTCGGCTGACACACACGCCGAACCACCATTCTTACGCTGCCCCGGCAGCCGGTGAGAACCGGCTGCCGGGGCAGTGGTGTGTCCGGGGTGCGGTGTCTCCGGGGCGGGTGGTGCGTCCGGCGGCGGCGCGTCCGGGAGCGCGGCCGCCCCGCCCTGCGGGCTCAGCCGCGGCGCGCCGCGCACAGCAGACCGTCGCCCACCGGCAGCAGCGACGGCACCAGCACCTGGGACTCCCGCACGGCGCGCAGCAGCTCGCGCAGCCGCTGCACCTCGGCGGGCTGGGCGGCGGAGTCCACCGTCCGGCCGTCGGCGAAGACGCCCTCGAAGCAGACGAGGCCGCCCGGGCGCAGCAGGCGCAACGATTCGGCTAGGTAGTCCAGGCACTCCAGCCGGTCGCCGTCGCAGAACACCAGGTCGTATCCGCCGTCGGCGAGGCGCGGCAGCACCTCCAGGGCGCGGCCGGGGATGAAGCGCGCGCGGTTGCCCGCGAAGCCCGCGGCGCGGAACGCCTGCCGGGCGAACTGCTGGCACTCGGGGTCGGCGTCCACCGTGGTGAGCACGCCGTCGGGCCGCATGCCGTGCAGGAGGTGGATGCCGGAGACGCCGGTGCCCGTGCCGATCTCGGCCACCGCCTTGGCGTCCACCGCCGCGGCGAGCAGGCGCAGCGCCGCGCCGGTGCCGGACGACACCGAGCGCAGGCCTGCCTCCACGGCCCGGTCCCGGGCCCAGCGCAGCGCCTCGTCCTCGGCGACGAACGCATCGGCGAACGCCCAGCTCGTCTGCCGGTTGCCGGTAATGGCCCTCTCCTGTCCCCGTAGTCGACGCAACCGTGACTGTATCCGCTGACCACGGGAACCCGCAGATGGGACCGGGCGTTGACGGGGAGGAGGCCGTTCGGGAAGGCGGCCGGCGGGCGGTCGGAGGGGATGCCGGGAAGGGCGGGGGGACCAAGACCAAATGCAGGTCAAAATTCCTTATCCGGAGCTAACGGGCGGGATGGATATGGTAGGGGCTCTACTGGACACCACCAGAGCCGACAGGGGAGGTGCGGCTGCGGCCGACGACCGTCGGGGAGTGCTGAGGCGCTTTCGCAGGTCCGCCGGCGAGCCGAAATCCGTGACCAAGACTGCTGACCGTTCTCGCACCGGCTCCGCACAGACCGCGACCTTCGCCACCGATGCGGACTCGCAGGCGTGGACGCCTCCCACCTGGGAGGAGATCGTCAGCACGCACAGTGCCCGGGTCTACCGCCTGGCCTACCGCCTCACCGGCAACCAGCACGACGCCGAGGACCTCACCCAGGAGGTCTTCGTCCGGGTCTTCCGGTCGCTGTCCACGTACACCCCCGGCACGTTCGAGGGGTGGCTGCACCGCATCACCACCAACCTCTTCCTGGACATGGTCCGCCGACGCCAGCGCATCCGCTTCGACGCGCTCGGCGAGGACGCCGCGGAGCGGCTCCCCAGCCGCGAGCCCTCCCCCCAGCAGCACTTCAACGACACGCACTTCGACGCGGACGTCCAGCAGGCGCTGGACACGCTCGCCCCGGAGTTCCGCGCCGCGGTCGTGCTGTGCGACATCGAAGGCCTCTCGTACGAGGAGATCGCCGCGACGCTCGGCGTGAAGCTCGGCACGGTCCGCAGCCGTATCCACCGCGGCCGCTCCCACCTGCGCAAGGCGCTCCAGCACCGCTCGCCCGCCGCCCGGGCCGAGCAGCGTGCCGTGGCGGGCGTGGCCCCCGGCGTTCCCATCAGTGGGGAGGTCGGGATCGCGTGACCGGTTCAGGCGGTCAGTCCCCCGCCGAGCAGCATCTCGGCGACCGCCTCGCGGCCCTGGTCGACGGGGAGTTGGGACACGATTCTCGGGAGCGGGTGCTCGCGCACCTGGCCACCTGTTGGAAGTGCAAAGCGGAAGCCGACGCTCAGCGCCGGCTCAAGAGCGTGTTCGCGGAGGCGGAGCTCCCCCCGCTCTCCGAAGACTTCCTGGCCCGGCTTCAGGGCCTGGCCGGCGGTGATCCCCACGGCCCCCTCGGGGCCGGCGGCGACGACCGGGCCGACCGGGAGCGCCCGGAGGGCCGCGAGGGCCGTGAGGGCCACCGCGGGCAGGGGAAAGCCACCCTCGGGGCCGGGGCCGACGCCCTGGCGCCCCTCGGGCTGCTGCCGGGCGGCGTCCGGTCCGGCGCCCGCCCGCGCGAGAGCGGCTTCCGGATCCACGAGATGCCCGAGCCGCCCCGCAGCGGCATACGGGGGCGGCGGATCGCCTTCGCGGCCGCCGGAGCCGTCTCGCTCGCCGCGTTCGCCCTCGGCGGCGCGTCGCCGCTGGCCTCGGTCGTGGCCCCCCAGGGCCCGAGCGCCGAGAACCCGCGCACGGCGAGCACCCCGCTGACGTCCTCGCCGGGCGCCGTCCGTGACGAGCGCCGGCGCCTCGCCCGGTCCGCCTCCCAGGGCGGCTCGGGGGGCAGCGGCACCTCGGCCGCCGTGCCCGTGCGGGACGTTTCCCTGCTGCGCCCGTCCGCCGCGCCCCTGCTGCCCCCGCTGATACGCACGGGCCACCCGGCACCGGGCGCGCCGCCGGTGGACACCGCCCGGCGCTGACCCCCGCCGGGCCCCCTGCGCAGGCCCGCGGAGACCTGGTTGAATTCCAGTGGGCCGCGCATCCTTTCGGCGATGCCGTGCGCCCTCAGGCGAACGGTGGGGAGAAGATGGACGACGGGAAGACGCGGACCTCCGCGTCCGCGCCGCAGTGGTGGAGCCGCCCGCGCCCTCCGGCTGCCGCGGAGGAGCACGAGGGCCCGCAGTTCCTGGACGCGGGCCCGTCCTCGCCCGCCCCGGACACACCGGAGCCCGGCCGGCCGGCAGAGGCGGAGACGCGTCCGCTGCCGGCGTACGGGCAGGAATCCGCCGCGCAGGCGCCCGTACGGGCCGAGTCCGCTCCCGCAGAGGCTGCAGCGCGTCCGCTGCCCGGGCAGGAGCCTGACGTGCAGGCGCCCGCGCCTGTTGACTCCGTCCCCGCGGAGGCCGAGACGCGCTCGCTGCCCGCGTACGGGTACGAGTCCGTGGCGCAGGCGCCCGTACCGGCCGAGTCCGCCCCCGCAGCGGTCGAAGCGCCCGGGCAGGAGTCCTCCCCGCAGGCGCCCGGATCCGCCGCCGCGCCGCTGCATGCCCCCGACCCCTACGGCACGCCGCCGTACGGGCAGCCCGGGCCGTGGGCGCCCGCGCCGCCGGTGCAGCGGCCGGTCACGCCGCCGCAGGGCACGGTGCTGCCGCCCGCGGCCCCCGCCCAGGGCGCTCCCTACCCGGCCCCGGGCATGACGCCGCCGCACGGCACCCCCGCCCCTCCCGTAACCCCGCCCCACGGCACCCCCGTGCCCCCCGCGGCCATGACGCCCCCGCCGTACCCGCACGGCGCGCACCCCGCGCCGGCCCCCGCCGGGCCCTGGCGGTACGACCCCTGGGGTGCGCCCCGGGCGGCCGGGCCCGGGGAGGCCGGCCAGGAGCCGGCGCGCCGCGGGCGGCTGGTCGCCGGGGCCCTGCTCGTGGCGCTCGTCGCCGGCGGCATCGGCGGCGGAGTCGGCGCGTACCTGGAGCGGGACGGCGTCATCGGGCGCCATGTGGAGCTGCCCCAGGCCGGGGCCGACCGCTCGGCCCGCGCGCCGGGCAGCATCGCCGGCATCGCGGCCCGCACCCTGCCCGGCGTGGTGACGATCCACGTCCGCGGCGGCAGCGACCAGGGCACCGGCACCGGCTTCGTCCTCGACAAGGAGGGCCGGATCCTCACCAACAACCACGTCGTGGAGCCCGCCGGGTCCGCGGGCGACATATCGGTGACGTTCAGCAGCGGCCAGACCGCGAAGGCCACCGTCGTCGGCCGGGACAGCAGCTACGACCTCGCAGTGATCAAGGTGTCGGGCGTGTCCGGGCTGACCCCGCTCGCCCTCGGCAACTCCGACTCCGTGCGCGTCGGTGACTCGGTGATCGCCATCGGCGCCCCCTACGACCTCGCGGGCACGGTCACCACGGGGATCATCAGCGCCAAGGAGCGCCCGATCACCGCCGGCGGCCAGAAGGGTGACGGCAGCGACGTCAGCTACGTCGACGCCCTGCAGACCGACGCCCCGATCAACCCGGGCAACTCGGGCGGCCCGCTGGTGGACTCGGAGGCCCGGGTCATCGGCATCAACAGCGCGATCCGCTCCGCGGGCGACAGCAGCGAGCTCGGCGGCGGCCAGGGCGGCAGCATCGGCCTGGGCTTCGCCATACCGATCAACCAGGCCAAGCGCGTCGCCGAGGAGCTGATCAACACCGGAAAGGCCACCCACCCCGTCATCGGCGTCACCCTGGACATGGAGTACTCGGGTGACGGCGCCCGCGTGAACACGAAGAGCGGCGACAACCCGGCCGTCACCCCCGGCGGCCCGGGCGACAAGGCCGGCCTCCAGCCGCGCGACGTGATCAAAAAGGTCGACGGAGTGGCCGTGCACAGCGGCCAGGAGCTCATCGTCAAGATCCGCAGTCACCGGCCGGGCGACCGGCTCACCCTCACCGTGGAGCGCGACGGCTCGGAGCGGTCGGTCGGACTGACCCTCGGTTCCGCGAGCGCACGCTGATCCCGGCCCCGCCGGCCGTGGCGGGATCCGGCCCCGCCCGGGCCCCGGCACCTGCGCCGGCATCTCCTTTGGCCTGATGTTGTCCCGGGCGTATCCCTCAGGCCTCTTCGGGCCAGGTACCGTGATAGGTGGCCTGGACCGTCGGCCATTGACGCATCAAGGAGCTTCAACGTGCTCGACATAGGACCCCTCGAGCTGGTCGCGCTCGTGGTGCTCGCTGTGCTCATCTTCGGACCGGACAAGCTGCCGAAGATGATCCAGGACGTGTCGCGCACGCTGCGCAAGATCCGGCAGTTCTCCGAGAGCGCCAAGGAGGACATCCGTTCCGAGCTGGGCCCCGAGTTCAAGGACTTCGAGTTCGAGGACCTCAACCCGAAGACCTTCGTCCGCAAGCACGTGCTGGACAAGGACGAGCTCGGCCTGAAGGAGATCCGGAACGGCTTCGACCTCAAGACGGAGATGAACGACGTCGCCGACGCCGTTCACGGCCGTACGGGCGACACGGCCGCCTCCGGCCCCGCCGCCGCCCCGGCGGACGGCGGCTCGCCCGCCCGTCCGGACCTGCTCAAGAAGCGAGACGAGCCCGGCCCCGGAGAGCGTCCTCCGTTCGACTCCGACGCCACCTGAGTTCCGCGCATCCCGTGCGCCATTGACGGGGGTGGCTATCCTCCCTGTGTTTGGGGTGAAGTCGTCCGAGGGGGGCGGGCTCGCCCAGGACATCGGGCAACAAGGAGGCGCCGCGCAGATGGAGACGACGAGTCGGGTTGGGGCTCAAGGGGCCGGAACGGCCGACGCGTCCGCCCCGGACGCCGCCGCGCAGGACGCACAAGGCGCACAGGACGCGCAGGGCGCGGCCGGCGCACAGGGCACGCCCGCCGGCCGCCGGCCGGTCGACGGCTATCTGCTGGCCGCGTTCCCCTGGTACGGCCTGGACGAGGCCTACACCGGGCCGCGCTGGCTGATGCAGGTCGGCTCCGCCGCCGACGGGACCGTGGAGCACGGCTCGACGGGGCACGGCGAGGAGCCCACGCTGCGCATCGAGCGGGCCGACCCCCACGCCGCCAAGCAGCGCTTCGCGGTCGTGGTGACGGTGGCGAGCCGCCCCGGCCGCCGCAGCGCCGACGGCACGGGCGTCCTGGAGGCCACCTCGGTCTCCTCGGCGGCCTGGCTGGCCGGCTCCGGGCTGCTGTCGTGCACGTGGCCCGCGCAGATGGAGCGCGCGCTGCGGCAGGACTGGCTCGACCAGCAGACGGCCCTCGCCTGGGAGCTCGCCGACCACCTGGAGGACTCCGCGTGGTCGACGCTGTCGCTGCCGGTGGACGGCGTGCCGACGGACTTCCGCTACCGCGAGTCGGAGTACGGCTGGGTGCTCGCGGGCTCCGCAGGGGACGAGCGCGGCGACAGCCGCTCCGGTGGAGCCGGTGCTTGCACCGGGGTCCACATCGGGGCGTACGGGCGGGGCATGAGCGCGTACGGCATGGGCTTCTCGGTGATCAAGGACATCACGGACTACCGGGGCTGACCAGGGCCGGATCACGCCGGGGCGCCGCCGGGTCACCCGACGGGCCCACCCGGGCTGCGCGCGCCGCCCCGCCGGGCTTGAATTTCCGGCAGGGGGCAGCACTCGGAGAGGTGACGCGTCATGGCGGGCAAGTTCGAGATGTACGAGGACAAGAGCGGCCACTACCGCTACCGGCTGAAGTCCGGTAACGGCGAGGTCATCGCGGTCGGCGAGGCGTACAACAGCAGATCGGCCTGCGAGAAGGGCATCGAGTCCGTGAAGCAGAACGCGGCCGGGGCGCCGGTGAAGGACCTGGGACACCAGGAGAAGTAGCCGGCGTGCTGCCGGCGGGCCCGTGAGCGGACCCGCCGGCACCGTCAGAACTTGTTGCGCGGGGTGATGCCCAGCGACATGCCGGACAGGCCGCGCTGCCGGCCGCCGAGCTTGCCGGCGATGGCGCGCAGGGCCGCACCCGCCGGGGACTCGGGGTCCGTCAGGACCACCGGCTTGCCCTCGTCGCCGCCCTCGCGCAGGCGGACGTCGATGGGGATCGAGCCCAGCACCGGCACGTTCGTGCCCGTCGTGCGGGTCAGGCCTTCGGCGACCAGCTGTCCGCCGCCCGTGCCGAACACGTCGACCATCTCGTCGCAGTGCGGGCAGGGCAGCCCGGACATGTTCTCCACGACACCGACGATCTTCTGGTGCGTCTGCACGGCGATCGAGCCGGCGCGCTCGGCGACCTCGGCGGCCGCCTGCTGAGGCGTCGTCACGACGAGGATCTCGGCGTTCGGCACGAGCTGCGCGACCGAGATCGCGATGTCACCGGTGCCCGGCGGCAGGTCGAGCAGGAGGACGTCCAGGTCGCCCCAGTAGACGTCCGCGAGGAACTGCTGGAGTGCGCGGTGCAGCATCGGGCCGCGCCAGACCACCGGGGTGTTGCCCGGGGTGAACATGCCGATCGAGATGACCTTCACGCCGTTCGCCGACGGCGGCATGATCATGTTCTCGACCTGGGTGGGGCGGCCGTCCGCGCCGAGCATGCGCGGGACGGAGTGGCCGTAGATGTCCGCGTCGACGACGCCGACCTTCAGGCCGTCGGCCGCCATCGCCGCCGCCAGGTTGACCGTGACCGACGACTTGCCGACGCCGCCCTTGCCGGACGCCACCGCGTACACCCGGGTGAGCGAGCCCGGCTTGGCGAAGGGCACCTCGCGCTCGGCCGTGCCGCCGCGCAGGGAGGCGGCGAGCTCGCGGCGCTGCTCGTCGCTCATCACGTCGAGCTCGACCGTCACGTCCGTGACGCCCTCGACGCGCGCGACGGCGTCCGTCACACGGGTGATGATCGTCTCCCGCATGGGGCAGCCGGAGACCGTCAGGTAGATCGCTACCGCAACCGAACCACCGGCCGCGATCTCCACCGATTTGACCATCCCCAGCTCGGTGATGGGTCGCTGGATCTCGGGGTCGTTCACCGTCGCGAGCGCGCCGCGGATCGCGTCCTCGCTCGGAGACGTTCCGTTCGTATCGGTAGCCATACGGAGATGGTACGGCGCGCGAGGGGGCCTCCGGAAAGGGCCGTCAGCGGTCGCGTTCCTCACTCTCCGCGGGGAATATCCGCCGCTGTTCCAGTTCCTTGACCAGCTCCTGGAACTCGGAGCGGATCCAGTCGCGGGTGGCGACCTCGCCGAGGCCCATCCGCAGCGAGGCGATCTCCCGGGTCAGGTACTCCGTGTCCGCGATCGACCGCTCGTTCTGCTTGCGGTCCTGCTCCAGGTTGACCCGGTCCCGGTCGTCCTGCCGGTTCTGCGCGAGGAGGATCAGCGGCGCCGCGTAGGAGGCCTGCAGGGACAGCATCAGGGTCAGGAAGATGAAGGGGTAGTTGTCGAACCGCAGGTGCCCGGGGACCGTGGTGTTCCACACCACCCACAGCACGATGACGACCGTCATCCAGACGATGAACCGCCCCGTCCCCAGGAAGCGCGCGATCCGCTCCGACGTCCGCCCGAACGCCTCCGGGTCGTACTCCGGCAGCCAGCCGCGCCGCCTGACCCGCGGCAGGTCCAGCCGGACGCGCGGGCGCGGGTGGGGGTGCGGGTGCACGGCCTCCGACTGCGCCCGGACGCGCTCGGTCCGGTCGCCGCGCGAACCGGGCGCGTGCTCGCGCCCGCGGTCACCGCCGGCCATCGGCGGCCTCCGGGAGTCCGGTCATGCCCGGTGCGCCGTGGTGCAGCTCGGTCTCGCGCCAGTCGTCGGGCAGCAGGTGGTCCAGGACGTCGTCGACGGTGACCGCGCCCAGCAGGGAGCCGCTCTCGTCGACCACGGGCGCGGCGACCATGTTGTACGTCGCGAGGTAGCTCGTGACGGCCGGCAGCGGGGTGTCCGGCGGGAGGGGCCGCAGGTCGGTGTCCACGATCGAGCCGACGAGGGTGAAGGGCGGGTCGCGCAGCAGCCGCTGGAAGTGGACCGTGCCCAAGTACTTGCCGGTGGGGGTCTCGTCCGGCGGCCGGCACACGTACACCTGTGCGGCCAGTGCGGGGGAGAGGTCGCGGTTGCGCACACGGGCGAGGGCGTCGGCGACGGTCGCGTCCGGGCGCAGCACGATCGGCTCGGTGGTCATCAGGCCGCCCGCCGTCCGCTCCTCGTAGGCCAGGAGGCGGCGCACGTCCGCGGCCTCTCCCGGCTGCATGAGGGTCAGCAGGCGCTCCTTGTCGTCCTCCGGGAGCTCGGAGAGCAGGTCGGCGGCGTCGTCCGGGTCCATGGCCTCCAGGACGTCCGCGGCGCGCTCCTCCTTGAGCTTGCCGAGGATCTCGATCTGGTCGTCCTCCGGGAGCTCCTCCAGAACGTCCGCGAGCCGGTCGTCGTCCAGCGCGGCCGCGACCTCGCCGCGGCGCTTGGGGGAGAGGTGGTGCAGCACGTTGGCCAGGTCGGCGGGGCGCAGCCGCTCGAAGGTGGCCAGGAGGCTGGCCGCGCCCTGGCCGTGCTCCTCCAGGGAGAAGCCCGTGACCGCCGACCACTCCACGGTGAGGGCCTCGCCCTTGCGGCGCAGCGCCCCGCCCTTGCCGCGGCGCACGAAGACCTTGTCGATCTCCCACTCGCGGCGGGCCGGCAGCTGGATGATCGCCACGTCCAGCACGGCCACCTCCTCGCCCCCGTCGACCAGACGCACGCGCCGGTCCAGGAGCTCGCCGAGGACGAGGGTCTCGGTGGGGCGCTGTTCGAAGCGGCGCATGTTGATCACACCGGTGGTGATCACCTGGCCGGACTCGACGCCCGTCACCCGGGTCATGGGCAGGAAGATCCGGCGGCGGCTGACGACCTCCACGACGAGGCCGAGGACGCGGGGCGGGCGGCCGCCGACGCGGAGCATCGCGACGACGTCCTGGACGCGGCCGACCTGGTCGCCGTTGGGATCGAAGACCGCCACGCCCGAGAGGTGCGAGACGAAGACCCGGTGGGCGCCTGCCGCCATGCTGTGCACCTCCTCCGTGGTCCGGTGTCCGGTTCAGGCTAACGTGACCGGCTTCTCCCCGGCGCGGGAGAGACGGCCGTCCGGACTGCCGGCTTCCGCCTGGGGGCGGCCCGGGTACGCTGCCCCCTACTTCCCCCGGCTTACTTCCCCGGCTGAACAGGAGGCGGGAGCGACGTGCGTACCCGGAAGGCTGCTCTCGCGGGAGTGCTGTGCGCCGGCCTGTCCCTGGCGCTCACCGCGTGCGGCGGCACGGCGGAGGACCCCGACGCCGGGACCAACGGCGTCGGCAAGCTCGAAGCCGCGAAGATCCAGGACAAGGCGCGGGGCGCGGCGCGGGACGCCTCCTCCGTCCACCTGTCCGGCAGCGTCGTCAGCCAGGGGCGCACGTACAAGCTCGACATGCGGCTCAAGCGGGACGGCGGGACGGGGCGGGTCGCCTCCGACGCCAGCACGTTCGAGCTGCTGCGGGTCGGCGACGAGCTCTACCTGAAGGCGCCCGCGGCGTTCTGGTCGCGCGGCGACAAGGGGGACGGGGCCGCGGCCGCGGGCAAGCTGGAGAAGAAGTACGTCAAGGTGCCGACCGCGGACCCGGCCTACCAGCAGCTCAAGGGCTTCACCGACAAGGACGTGCTGCTCGACGGCCTGATCGCCCTGCACGGCAAGCTCGCCCGGGGCGAGCACGGCACGGTCGGGGGCGACCGGACCATCCGGGTCAACGGCGCGGGCGGCTCGGGCGGGACGCTCGACGTCTCGCTGACGGGGACGCCGTACCCCTTGCGCGTCCAGCGCGCGGGCGGCGCGGGGCAGCTGGAACTGTCGGAGTGGGGCAAGGACTTCGCGCTGACGGCTCCGGCGAAGCCGGACGTCGTCGACTACGGCAAGCGGATCCCCTCCGGGGAGGGCGCGTCGCTGCCGGGGCCGTCGAAGTAGGCGCGCGGGTCCGGTGGGCCGGGCGTGATTCCGGCTGACGCTGCCGCAAAGGGGCCGTGACGTCCCGTCGCCGGCTAGCGCGTGCCTCGGCGGCCCCGGCGCAGGAGCTTCGGGAGGGCCGCCGGCATGGGGCGGCGGGTCGTGGCCGGGGACGGGAGCGGGCGCGCGGTCAGGGCCGTGTCCGGCAGCGGCGCCGTCGCGCCCGAGGGCTCCAGCCGCAGGACGCGGCAGTCCTTCGCCCAGCGCTCGGCGATCCGCTCCGCGTCGGGCGCGTTCAGCCGCTTGGCCTTGAGCTCGGCGACCGCCGCCTCCCAGGCCTCGCCCCCCGCGGGCAGCTCCGCGACGCGTGCGGCCCAGGACACCAGCCGCCCGCCCTTGTCCTTGCTGCGGACGGTCACGGTCGCACTGCCGCCGTCGGCGAGCCCCAGCCCGTCCAGCGGCTGCTCGCCGGGCCCGCCCACGACGTGGACCGCACCCTCGTGCCACACGTGCCACAGCGCACGGGCGGGCCCCTCCGGGCCCTGTACCCAGATGAGGCCGGACTTCTTCGTGGCCTCCTCGATGAGCGCCTGGCCGAGCAGCGCCTGCGTCTGTGTCATGCCGCCTACCTTAAGCGCCGGGCCCGGTGACCAGGAGATCTACTCTGGACGGGTGACCACCGCACGTACGCGCCATGAAGCCCTGCCCAAGCCCGGCGAGGCCGTCCCCCGCCCCCGCTCCACCGTCCGTGCGGACCTCCTGCTGCTGGCGATCGCCATCTCCGGCATCTCCCTGTCGGCACCGCTGATCGCGGCGACGACCGCCCCGGCCCTGGCCATCGCCTTCTGGCGCAACGCCATGGCCGTGGGCGCCCTCACCCCCCTCGCCCTCACCCGGCACCGCGCCGAGCTCTTCACCCTCGGCCGCCGCAACCTGCTGCTGGCCGTCGCCGCGGGCGCGCTGCTGGCGGTGCACTTCGGGGTGTGGCTGCCGAGCCTGCACATGACGTCGGTCGCGTCGTCCACCGCCCTGGTCACCACGACGCCGATCTGGACGACGCTCCTGATGCGGCTGCGTGGCCACCGCCCGCCCGCGCTGGTGTGGGCGGGCACCGCCCTCGCGTTCCTGGGCGTGGTGATCCTGACCGGCGTCGACCTCTCCCTGTCGTCCCGGGCCCTCGCCGGTGACGCGCTCGCCCTCGCGGGCGGCATGGCGGCCGCCGGCTACGTCCTGCTGGGCGCGGAGGTGCGCCGCACGACGGGCACGGTCACGTACAGCTATGTCTGCTACGGCACGACGGCCGTCCTGCTGCTGGCCGTGTGCCTGCTCTCCGGCGCGCCCCTCGCGGGCTACAGCGGCGGCACGTGGCTGAAGCTGGCCCTGCTGACGGTGACCGCGCAGCTCCTCGGGCACTCGCTGATCAACCGCGTGGTCAAGGGCCTCGGCCCGTCCGTCACCTCGACGGCGATCCTCCTGGAGACCCCGGGCGCCGCGCTGATCGCGGCCCTGTGGCTGGGGCAGACCCCGCCGGTCGCCTCCTACCCGGCGCTGGCGGTGATCGTGGCCGGCCTGGGCCTCGTCATCATGGCCGACCGTCTCGGGAAGAAGAGCTGAAGAGAGGCCGGCAGGGGAAGGGCTAGAGCCAGCCGTTCCGCTTGAAGCCGCGGTGGATGGCGACACAGATCACGACCGTCACCACCATCACCGTGGGGTAGCCGTACTTCCACCCCAGCTCCGGCATGTACTTGAAGTTCATGCCGTAGATCCCGGCGATCATCGTCGGCACGGCGAAGATCGCCGCCCACGAGGTGATCTTCCGCATGTCCTCGTTCTGTGCGACGGACGCCTGCGCGAGGTTGGCCTGGAGGATCGAGTTGAGCAGGTCGTCGAAGGACAGGACCTGCTCGTGGACGCGGGCGAGGTGGTCGGCCACGTCCCGGAAGTACTTCTGGATGTCCGGGTCGACCAGCCGCATCGGCCGCTCGCTGAGCTGCTGCATCGGCCGCAGCAGCGGGGCGACGGCCCGCTTGAACTCCAGCACCTCGCGCTTGAGCTGGTAGATCCGGCCCGCGTCGCCGCCGCGCGAGGCGCCCTTGCCGGCGGGCGAGAAGACGTCGATCTCCACCTCGTCGATGTCGTCCTGGACGGCGTCGGCGACGGCGATGTAGCCGTCGACGACCTGGTCGGCGATGGCGTGCAGCACCGCGGACGGGCCCTTGGACAGCAGCTCCGGGTCGTCCTGGAGGCGGTGGCGCAGCGCGCGCAGCGAGCCCTGGCCGCCGTGCCGCACGGTGATGATGAAGTCCGGCCCGGTGAAGCACATCACCTCGCCGGTCTCGACGACCTCGCTGGTGGCGGTGAGCTCGGTGTGCTCGACGTAGTGGATGGTCTTGAAGACGGTGAAGAGGGTGTCGTCGTACCGTTCCAGCTTGGGGCGCTGGTGGGCGTGGACGGCGTCCTCGACGGCGAGCGGGTGCAGCCCGAACTCGGCGGCGATGCCCGAGAACTCACGCTCCGTCGGCTCGTGCAGCCCGATCCACGCGAAGCCGCCGCCGGCCCGCACCCGGCGCATCGCCTCGGCGGGGCTGACGTGATCGCTGAGCCGCTTGCCGTCGCGGTAGACGGCGCAGTCGACGACCGCGCTGCTCACCGAGGGGTCCCGGGTGGTTTCGTAGTTGTACGGGGTGGCGTCCCGGCGCAGGGCGGGGCGTACGGCGGCGCGCAGGTCACGGATCATCGACATGGCGGGGCTCCTTCACGGGCCGGCCGCCAGCCCGGGGCGGAGTGCGCGCGCAACGCGGTCCGGAACGTGGGCGTGTGTCCATGAGAGGGGACACGTCCGCAAATCGGACGGCGCTTCGTGCAGTGCGGAGGCTGACGGCAGTTCGCGGAGAACTTCGCAGAGAAGCTGAGGACTTCGAAGCAGAGAACTTCGCGGAGAACACGGAACAAAGCGGGACGAAGGCGCTCTTCCGTCGGGCACTGCGGGCGCGAAGATCTTCCGGAAAGCGTCGGCGGGACTGCCGGAGCGGAAGATCTCAGATCACAGGGTGTGCGTGTGCGTCCGGAGCGAGGGGACGGGAGAACTGTCGGTACTGCACGGTCGACTAGGATCCACCGCAGCCCCACCTCCTCCGGCCGGTCCCCGCTGAGGGACGAACGTAACTCCCTGACCAGAGGTCAAGGCTAGCAGCCACTTGACGCGTCAATACCCTCCTTTGCCCGTTCGATACTCGTTCTATGCTCACTGCATGTCAGACGTTCTCGCACTGGTCGAGGCCCGCCTCCGGACAGCCCTGGGCGAACCGGACGCGCGCGCAGCGGTGACCTTCCTCGGCACGGACCGGATCGAGGTCCTCCGATTCCATGACGGGGACGTCGTCCGCTACGCCACCCTCGGCATGTCCGCCCAGCCCATGACCGACCCGGCCGGCCCCTCGCCCGACCACCACCCCTCAACGAGCCGCTTCGCGGCGCCCCTGTCAATCGTCGTAGCGGACCCCCTCCGCGGCCCCCGCGCCGAGCTGGTCCTCTCCGTCCGCGCCGGCCGCGCCGACACGGACAAGGTGCTGCGCCCGCTCGCCGTCCTCGCCGCCTCCCCCCAGGTGGAGGGCCTCGTCGTGGCCCCCGGCGCCTCGCTCGACACCGGCGAACCGCTGTGGCCCGGGGCCCCCTTCACGTCCGTCCTCGTCGCCGAGCCCGGCGGGCTGGTCGAGGACCTGGAGCTGGACGAGCCCATGGACCCCGTCCGTTTCCTCCCCCTGCTGCCGATGACGCCCAACGAGGCGGCCTGGAAGCGGGTCCAGGGAGCGGAGGCGCTGCAGGAGCGCTGGCTGCGGAACGGCACCGACCTGCGTGACCCGGCGCGCTCCGGGGTACCCCTGGGGTGACCCGCCGGTGCCGCGCCGTCCGGACGGGTGATCGTCCTTGACGCGGCGGCGGCCTGGGAGGACCGTTGGAGTCTATGAGGGGCGAACCCAGTTGCCCGAAGTGCGGTGGCCGGGTGCGAGCGCCCGGTCTCTTCGCCGACTCCTGGCAGTGCGACGTCCACGGCACGGTCCACCCTCTGCAGCCGGTCGTCCCGCCGAGCGTGGAGGCCCTGGCCGTCGTCGTCGGCCGTGCCCACGTGCCGGTCTGGATGCCCTGGCCGCTGCCCGTCGGCTGGCTGTTCACGGGCGTGGTCTGCGCGGGGGACGACCGCAGCGGCGGGCGGGCCACCGCCGTCGCCTGCTCGGGCCCGAGCCCGCTCGGCGGCCCCGGCGAGCTGCTGCTGGTGGCCGAGGAGCTCGGCGTCGGCCTCGGCGCGCGCTACGCCGGTATCGACGGCCCCGACCCCGGCCCCTACATCCGCGTCGACCGCGCCCCGCACGCCAAGGTGCACGCCGCCGGCCGCCCCACCCCCCTCTGGCACGTCGAGGGCGCGCCCGAGGACCGCGCCGTCTTCGCGGGCGAGGCGCGCGGGCTGTGGCTGTGGGCCGTGGTCTGGCCGGAGCAGTCGGGCCTCCTGATGTACGACGAGCTGGTGCTCACGGACCTGCGCGACGCGGGCGCGGAGGTGGACCTCCTGCCGTGCGGGGCGCTGTCGCCGCGCCTGCTGCCGCCCGCCGGGCGCTAGGCCTCCGGCGGCGCCGCCCCCTCCGCCGCGACGGCGTGCGGACGAGAAGCCCGGGGAGGGCAGCCGGCCGTGGGCGCGCCCCGTGACGTCCCACACGCCCGGTGCGCGGCTCCGGGCCGGTTATCCTGAACCGGTCCCCGTCCGCCAGTCACCGTGAGGAGCCGTGTCGTGCGCATCGACCTGCACACCCACTCCACGGCCTCCGACGGCACGGACACCCCCGCCGAGCTGGTCCGCAACGCGGCCGCCGCCGGGCTGGACGTCGTGGCGCTCACCGACCACGACGGCGTCGGCGGCCACGCCGAGGCCATCGCCGCCCTCCCCGCCGGCCTGACCCTGGTCACCGGCGCCGAGCTGTCCTGCAGGCTCGGCGGCCCGGACGGCTTCAGCGTCCACATGCTGGCCTACCTCTTCGACCCGCTGGAGCCCGAGCTGGCCCGCGAGCGGGACCTCGTCCGCGACGACCGCGTCCCCCGCGCCCGCGCCATGGTCGCCAAGCTCAACGAGCTCGGCGTGCCCGTCACGTGGGAGCGCGTCGCGCAGATCGCGGGCGACGGCGCCGTCGGGCGTCCGCACGTCGCCTCCGCCATGGTCGAGCTCGGCGTGGTGCGCAGCGTCTCCGACGCCTTCACCTCCGAGTGGCTCGCCGGCGACGGCCGCGCCTTCGTCGAGAAGCACGAGCTGGATCCGTTCGACGCGATCCGCCTGGTCAAGGCGGCCGGCGGCGTCACCGTCCTCGCGCACCCGTTCGCGCTGAAGCGCGGCAACTGCGCCTCCGAGAGCGCGATAGCCGAGCTGGCCTCGGCCGGGCTCGACGGCATCGAGGTCGACCACATGGACCACGACGCCCCCACCCGGGCCCGGCTGCGCGGCCTCGCCGCCGACCTCTCCCTGCTGACCACCGGCTCCAGCGACTACCACGGCAGCCGCAAGTCCTGTTCGCTCGGCGAGTTCACGACCGACCCGGAAATCTACGGCGAGATCACGCGCCGGGCCACGGGCGCGTTCCCCGTCCCGGGCGCCGGCGGCTGACCGCACCCCTTTCCCGGGTCCGGTCGCGTACGCACATCCCTTCACCCCCTTGTGATGCCGTGCGCGGGCGACCGCGCCCGTACGCCTCCGCCCGCGCCGCCCGTACGCCCGTACGCGCCTGCGGGCGCTCCGCACCTGCTCGCACCACCCACTCCTGCAAGGCTCACCTGTGTTCGACTTCGCCGTCTTCGGATCCCTCTTCCTCACCCTTTTTGTGATCATGGACCCGCCCGGGATCACGCCGATCTTCCTCGCCCTCACCTCGGGCCGCCCGGCCAAGGTCCAGCGCCGGATGGCCTGGCAGGCGGCTGCGGTCGCCTTCGGCGTGATCACCGTCTTCGGCATCTGCGGCCAGCAGATCCTGGACTACCTGCACATCACCACTCCGGCGCTGATGATCGCGGGCGGGCTGCTCCTGCTGCTGATCGCGCTGGACCTGCTCACGGGCAAGTCGGAGGAGCCGACGCAGACCAAGGACGTCAACGTGGCGCTCGTGCCGCTCGGCATGCCGCTGCTGGCCGGCCCGGGGGCGATCGTCTCGGTGATCCTCGCCGTGCAGCACGCGGACTCGGTCGGCGCGCAGGTCTCGGTGTGGTCGGCGATCGCCGCCATGCACGTCGTGCTGTGGCTGGTGATGCGCTACTCGCTGCTGATCATCCGGGTGATCAAGGACGGCGGCGTGGTGCTGGTGACGCGGCTCGCGGGCATGATGCTCTCGGCCCTGGCCGTCCAGCAGATCATCAACGGCATCACGCAGGTGATCTCGGCCCGGTAGGCCCGGCCCGGTGATCCCGGCCCCGCGGCCGGATCCGGCCGCGAATGCGACGACACCCCCGTACGGACCGTCCGTACGGGGGTGTCGCTGTTCGCGAGGGAGCGTCGGCGCTACTGTGCCGCGGAGGCGGCCGGGCGGATGTAGATGCGCTGGCCCGTCGAGGCGGCCTGCTGCACGATCCGGTTGACGGAGGCGGCGTCCACGACGGTGCTGTCCACGGCCGTGCCGTTGACGTCGTCCAGGCGCATGATTTCGAAGCGCAAGGGCTTCTCCCTTCGTCTGATCCTCCTGAGGAGAACTGCATGGCTGACGGAGCACGCCGCGTCGGCGGGGCGCGTTCCGTGGGGTACAACGAGGTTACCCCTGCAAACATTCCCTACGCTAAGGAAATTTTTAACATGACTAAGAATTGTTAAATCCTTGCAACGGAACGTGTCCTTTGTGTAACCGAACGAAATGACGATCGAGACCCGCCCATGGCTGATACCCCCGCCGATCCCGCCGCTTCCGCCGGCCTCCCCGAGCACCTGCAGGCCATCGCCACCGCCGTCCGGCGCACCAACGACCTCCTCACGCGCGTCCTCGCCGAGGTCGCCACGACCCCGTCCACCCACGCGATCTTCGTCGACGCCGGCTACGTCTACGCGGCGGCCGGCCGCCTCGTCGCCGGCACCGAGGACCGGCGCTCCTTCGACCTCGACGCCGAAGGCCTGATCGAGGCCTTCATCGACAAGGCCCGCACGATCTTCCCCGACAGCCGGCTGCTGCGCGTCTACTGGTACGACGGCGCCCGCCGCCGGATCCACACCACCGAGCAGCAGCGCATCGCCGAGCTCCCCGACGTCAAGGTCCGCCTCGGCAACCTCAACGCCAACAACCAGCAGAAGGGCGTCGACTCCCTCATCCGCACCGACCTGGAGTCGCTCGCCCGCCACCGGGCCATCAGCGACGCCGCGCTCATCGGCGGCGACGAGGACCTCGTCTCGGCCGTCGAAGCCGCCCAGGGCTACGGCGCCCGCGTCCACCTGTGGGGCATCGAGGCGGCCGGCGGGCGCAACCAGGCCGAGCCGCTGCTGTGGGAGGTCGACAGCCAGCGCACCTTCGACCTCGACTTCTGCAAGCCCTACGTCACCCGGCGCACCGCCCACGAGTCCTTCGCGGACGCCGCCTTCGCCGGCCGGCCCGCGCCCGGCCGCGACGACGTGCGGTTCGTCGGCGCCCAGGTCGCCGCGCAGTGGCTGGCCTCGCGCGGCCGTGACACCGTCGCCGAGCTGCTGCCCGGGCACCCCATCCTGCCCGGTGCCGTCGACCAGGAGCTGCTCGTCGAGGCCGAGGCGCTGCTCGGGCTGTCCCTGCGCGGGCACGCGGACCTGCGCCGGGCGCTGCGGGACGGCTTCTGGGACCACTTGCACACCCAGTTCTGATCCGCAGCCGTTCCGGCCCGGCTTCCCTCGGATGGGACCAAGTACGAGGGGAACGCGCGTGCCGGAATGCATACGGGGAAGCCGAGTGGAACCCTGGCAGGGGGCCCGGCCCACCGGCCCGGCCACCCCTGACGGGGATTCCTGACTCGCAATCCGGAACAGAAACGAGGCGATCGGCCATGTCGGTCACTGACCGTGCCGTGCCCGGGGCGCCGTGCTGGGTGAGCCTGCTGACCGGCGACCTCGCCGGGGCGCAGGCCTTCTACGGCGCCGTCATGGGCTGGACCTTCCGCCGCGGCAGCCTCGGAGAGGACTTCTCCGTGGCGCTCGCCGACGGCAGGCCCGTCGCCGGCATCGGCAACATCGCCCGCCGCATGGGCGTCCCCGTCTCCTGGACCTCCTACTTCGCCGTCGAGGACGCCGACGTGACCGCCTCGCGCATCCGCGAGCGCAGCGCCACCGTCGCCGTCGGGCCCCTCGCCGTCGGAAGCGGCCGCGCCGCCCTCGCCGCCGACCCCGCCGGAGCCGTCTTCGGCTTCTGGGAGGGCAAGATCCTGCGCGAGTGGCAGATCGGCCAGAAGGGCGCCCCCGCCTGGCTGGAGCTGCGCACGCGGGACGCGTTCGCCTCCGCCATCTTCTACGGCGAGGTCTTCGAGTGGGCCACGGGGCGGCCCGACCGCTGCGAGGTCCGCTACGAGGACGACGTCGTCATGGTGCGGTCCGGTGGCCACACCGTGGCCTCCCTGCGCGGGGGAGCCATCGAGGCCGCCCCCGACCCGCAGATCAGGCCGCGCTGGCACGTCTACTTCTGCGTCGACAACGTGGAGAAGGCCGTCGAATCCGCGCTCGCGGCCGGCGGCACGGTGGCGGCGGAGCCGGGGGAGTCCCAGGTGGGGCACGAGGCGACGCTCCGCGACCCGGACGGCGGGCTCTTCACGGTCACCACCGCCACGCGCGGCTGACGCTCAGCCCCGGCCGGACGCCTCCCAGAAGCGGATCAGCGCCTCCGCCGTGGGTCCCGGCCGCTCGGCGTTCGGCGAGTGCTCGGCGCCCTCGACGACCGTACGGACCGCCGCCAGCTCCTTCGCCATCGCGTCGATGGACGGCACCGGCCACGCGTAGTCCACGGCCCCCGAGACGACGTGCTTCGGCAGCGGCACCGCGGCCAGCTCCGCCGTGCGGTCCGGCTCGGAGACCAACTGCCTGCCCGTCGCCATCAGTTGCTCGGGCACCGTCTCCATCCAGCGCCGGCGCAGGAACGCGTCCAGCTCCGGCGGGACGGGCGCGGCCGGGGCGCTCTCCCCGTCCGCCCTGCGCATCTCCAGCCAGACCGCACCCATGTCGTACGCGCCGAGCGCCGCGATCAGGCGCCGCGTGCGCTCCTGCTGCGGGGCGCAGATGGCGGCCGGGCCGCAGCTCATGAGGGTCAGCGAACGGAACGGGGCCGCGTCCGCCAGCACCGCGGCGCGGGAGATCAGCCCGCCGAGCGAGTGCCCCAGCAGGTGCACGCCGCCGCCGAGCGCCTCCGCCTGCGCGAGCACGTCCCGGGCCAACTCGGCCTGGGCGTAGGCCGCCTCGTCCCGCGGCCCTTCCGTCTCGTGCTGCCCGCGCCCGTCCACGGCCACGGCCCGGTAGCCGGCCGCCGCGAGCGGCTCCAGCAGCGCGATGAAGTCCTCCTTGCTGCCGGTGAACCCCGGTACGAGCAGGACGGTGCCGCGCGGGGGAGCCGCGGGACGGGCGTCGTGCACGGCGAACTCCCCGCGGGGGGTGGACAGCCGGTGCGCGCGGGCGCACGGAGGCAAGGTGAGGATCGGCGGCCTGCTCATGGCACGAGGCTAACGCGGGGCGGTGCGGGTGCGGCGGGCACGGCCCGGTTCGGCCGGGTCCGGCCGGTTCGGCGCCGCCGGGCGCCTCGGTGGGGGTTGCTCCCCCAGCTACCGCTGGGAGGTACCCCCAGCCGCGGTGACGGAGTGGAATGCCCCGGCCCCGCCCTTTCACCGTTTCCCGGGCTGTGCCCGGCCCCCTCCTCCCGCCGGGACGGCGAAGGCCGGTCACCCCACGCTCGTGGGGTGACCGGCCTTCATCGGTCAGCGGACCAGGCGTCAGGCCTCGGTCGTGGCCTTCGCCTTGGGCGCGGCGGCCTTACGGGTGCGCTTCGGCTTCTCCGCGACCTCGGCGGTCTCGGCAACCTTCTTGGCGGCCGTCTTGCGCGTGCGCTTCGGCTTGACCTCGGCCTCGGCGGCAGCCTCGACGGCTTCCGCCTTGGGGGCGGCGGCCTTACGGGTGCGCTTGGGCTTGGCCTCCGCGGTCTCCGCAGCCTCGGCCGTCTCGACCGCCACGGCGGCCTTCTTGGCGGCCGTCTTGCGGGTGCGCTTCGGCTTCTCCTCGGCGGCGGGCTCGGCGACCGGCTCCACGACGGCGGCCGCAGCCTTCTTCGTGGTGCGGGTGCGCTTCGGCTTCGCCACCTCGGCCTCGGCGGCCTCTGCGGTGTCGACCGCCTCGGCGGCCTTCTTGGCCGCGGTCTTGCGGGTGCGCTTGGGCTTCTCCGCGACCTCGGTCTCCACCGCGGCGACGGCCTCCGCCTTGGGAGCGGCAGCCTTACGGGTCCGCTTCGGCTTCTCCGCCACCTCGGTCTCGACCGCCGGCTCCGCCACGGCCACAGCCTTCTTGGCAGCCGTCTTGCGGGTGCGCTTCGGCTTGACCTCGGCCTCGGCCACCACGGCCTCGGCGGTCTCCGCGGCGTCCGCCTTGGGGGCGGCAGCCTTACGAGTGCGCTTCGGCTTCGCCTCCACGGCCTCGGCCGTCTCGGCAACGGCCTCGGCGGGCGCGGCCGCAGCCTTCTTGGCGCGGGTGCGGCGGGCCGGCTTGGCCGGAGCCTCGGCCTCGGCCGGCTCCTGGGCCGGAACCACCGGCGCGGCCTCGACGACCGGAGCCGTCTCGACGACCGGCACCGTCTCGGCGGCCACGACCGCGGCAGCGGCCTCCGGCTTCGCGGCACGCGTGCGACGGCGGCGCGGCTGGGCCGGAACCTCGGCGGCGGGCGCCGGGGCGGCCGGAGCAGCGGTCTCCGGAGCAGCGGTCTCGGTGCTCACCACGGCCTCGGTGGCGACGGCCGCCACCGCGGCCGAGCCCGCTCCACCGCGCGTACGACGCCGGCGGCGCGGCTTCGCGGGGGTGGCAGGAGCGCCCTCCGCCACGGGAGCAGCAGCCGTGGCCGCAACTGCGGGCGCAGCCGCAGCGGCCTGCTCCGCGCCCAGCGAGGACCCGCCACGGGTGCGGCGGCGCTGACGCGGCGTGCGCGTACGGGCCGGACGCTCCTCGGTCTCCTGGCGCGCGCCGCGCCCCCGGTCGCGGTCGCGGTCACGATCGCGGTCACGGCCGCCACGGGAGCCGCCGCGGCCGCCGGTCTCCCCGAGATCCTCGATCTCCTCGGCGGCGAGGCCGGCGAGCGTCCGCTCGGAGCGCGGCAGCACGCCCTTCGTACCGGCGGGGATGCCGAGCGCCTCGTACAGGTGCGGGGACGTGGAGTACGTCTCCTCGGGCTCGTCGAAGGGCAGTTCGAGCGCCTTGTTGATGAGCTTCCAGCGCGGGATGTCGTCCCAGTCCACCAGGGTGACGGCCGTGCCCGACTTGCCCGCGCGGCCGGTGCGGCCGATGCGGTGCAGGTAGGTCTTCTCGTCCTCGGGGGTCTGGTAGTTGATGACGTGGGTGACGTCGTCGACGTCGATGCCGCGGGCGGCGACGTCGGTGCAGACCAGGACGTCGACCTTGCCGTTGCGGAAGGCGCGCAGCGCCTGCTCGCGGGCGCCCTGGCCGAGGTCGCCGTGGACCGCGCCGGCGGCGAAGCCGCGGCGGGTGAGCTGGTCGGAGATGTCGGCGGCGGTCCGCTTGGTGCGGCAGAAGATCATCGCGCGGTTGCGGCCGTTGGCCTGCAGGATGCGGGCGACCATCTCCGGCTTGTCCATGTTGTGGGCGCGGAAGATGTGCTGCGCGATGTTGGCGTGGGTCTGGCCCTCGTCGTCCGGCGAGGTCGCGCGGATGTGCGTGGGCTGGGACATGTAGCGCCGCGCGAGGGAGATGACCGCGCCCGGCATGGTGGCCGAGAAGAGCATGGTCTGGCGCTTGGCCGGGAGCATCGTGATGATGCGCTCGACGTCGGGCAGGAAGCCGAGGTCGAGCATCTCGTCGGCCTCGTCCAGGACGAGGGCCTTGACGTGCGCGAGGCTGAGCTTCTTCTGGCCGGCGAGGTCGAGCAGGCGGCCGGGGGTGCCGACGATGACGTCGACGCCCTTCTTGAGGGCCTCGACCTGCGGCTCGTACGCACGGCCGCCGTAGATGGCCAGGACGCGGACGTTGCGCACCTTGCCGGCGGTCAGGAGGTCGTTGGTGACCTGCTGGCACAGCTCACGGGTGGGAACGACGACGAGCGCCTGCGGGGCGTCGGTCAGCTGCTCGGGCTTCGCCCGGCCCGCCTCGACGTCCGCGGGGACGACGACGCGCTCCAGGAGGGGGAGGCCGAAGCCCAGCGTCTTGCCGGTGCCGGTCTTGGCCTGGCCGATGACGTCGGAGCCGGAGAGGGCGACCGGGAGCGTCATCTCCTGGATCGGGAACGGGTGGACGATGCCGACGGCTTCGAGCGCTTCGGCGATCTCGGGGAGGATGCCCAGGTCACGGAAGGTCATGGGCGTCGAAGAATTCGAGGGAGTGGACAGGATCTTGCCTCTTCTGTGAGACGCGGCGCTGGGCGGCGAAGGGGGTCGTACAGTTCGTACGGACCGCGCCGGGATGCTCTCCGGCCTGGGGACGCCGGACGGCGCGGGACCACTGCCTTCGCTCGAGCACACGTGCCGCGAGCGGATCCCTCCTGGTGCGTACGTCTCGTACGCGCCGCGCGGAGGGCGGTCGGTTTTGGAAGCCGATCGGGCCACCGACCGGGCATCCGCTGGGGGTCCAGGGGCTGGGGCGAGAAGATGCCCCCGGAGGACACAGCATGGGACTGCCTGCCGACACACTCGGCAGGCGCATTACCACTGTACCCCGGAAAGGCGCATGTGTGTCCGGACAATCCTCCGGACAATCCTTCGGACAGATCCGGATGAAGTAGCTGACCTGGGCCTTCGACGGGTTGCGAAGCGGGCTATTGTGCGCTCCATGGAGACGTCCGACAACGCTGAGAACGCCAACGAGCCCACCGAGGCACTCACCGGGATCGCCGCCCAGGACTGGGACCGGGCATCCGCCGACCCGCAGTACCGCGCGGCGGTCGTGGACCTGCTGGGCGCGCTCGCCTATGGCGAGCTGGCCGCCTTCGAGCGGCTCGCCGAGGACGCCAAACTGGCGCCGACGCTGGACGACAAGGCCGAGCTGGCGAAGATGGCCGCGGCGGAGTTCGGCCACTTCCAGCGGCTGCGCGACCGGCTGGCCGCGATCGACGTGGAGCCGACCGGCGCCATGGAGCCCTTCGCGGCCGCCCTGGACGAGTTCCACCGCCAGACGGCGCCCTCGGACTGGCTGGAGGGCCTGGTCAAGGCCTACGTGGGCGACTCGATCGCCAGCGACTTCTACCGCGAGGTGGCGGCCCGCCTGGACTCGGACACCCGTGCCCTGGTGCTGAACGTGCTCGACGACACCGGTCATGCGACCTTCGCCGTCGAGAAGGTGCGCGCCGCGATCGAGGCCGAGCCGCGCGTGGGCGGCCGGCTCGCGCTGTGGGCGCGCCGGCTGATGGGCGAGGCGCTCTCGCAGGCGCAGCGCGTCGTCGCCGACCGTGACGCCCTCTCCACGATGCTGGTGGGCGGCGTGGCCGACGGCTTCGACCTCGCGGAGGTCGGGAAGATGTTCTCCCGGATCACTGAGGCGCACACCAAGCGCATGGCCGCGCTGGGCCTGGCGGCCTGACGGCACCGGCCCCCGGCGGCACGGCCCTCTTCAGGCCGTGGCTGATCGGCGGGCCGGGCTTTCGCCCTGGCGCAGCAGCAGGGACAGCAGTGCGACGGCCACTCCGAGCGACACCGCAAGGGTGGCCGGCGTCTGTCCCGGGCCGAGGACCGAGTGGGCGAGCAGGGCGCCGAAGAGCGCCGCGACGGGACCGGTGGCCAGCGTCAGGAGCCGTGAGCGGAACTGGCCGTACCGCTCGGGCAGCCAGCGCAGGGCGCCGTAGGACACGGCGAGGCCGATGAGGACCGCTCCGAGCGCTTCCCACAGGATCATCGTCACTTCCCTCCCGTAACTGGGCGAGCAGCGGGTGCAAACCGGTCGAAGCCGTACTACCCCCCGGCGGTGCCCGGCAACCCTCGGCGCGGCCTGCCCGGTCCGCCCGGTCTGCCCCGGGTCGTACACCCGTAACGACAACGGCGGGGCCCCGGTGATTCCTCACCGGGGCCCCGCCGTCAGAAAGCGCTCAGAGTGCGCCGAAGCCGACCTTGCGGGCCGTCGGCTCGCCGATCTCCACGTAGGCCAGGCGCTCGGACGGGACCAGGACCTTGCGGCCGCGGCTGTCCTCCAGGCTGAGCAGGGGTGCCTTGCCGGCCAGCGCGTCGGAGATCACCCGCTCGACCTCCTCGGCACTCTGCGCGCTCTCGATGACGATCTCGCGCGGCGCGTGCTGCACGCCGATCTTGACCTCCACGGCTTATGTCCCTCCGAAGGTGTGGGTTTTCGTCCACACATTAGCCCGGGACGGCCCCGTGCCGGGCCGGGCCCCGCACGCTGGCAGCGAACACGCCCCGCCGCCGCGCCGGGCGCCGGCCCGGCGCCGGCTCAGTGCTGCTCGGGGGCGTTCTTCGGGAAGCCCGCGATGCCGCGCCAGGCGAGCGAGGTCAGCAGCTGGACGGCGGTGGCGCGGGGCACCGTGCTCTCGCTGGAGAGCCAGTAGCGCGCGACCACCTGGGAGACGCCGCCGAGGCCCACGGCCAGCAGCATCGCCTCGTCCTTCGACAGGCCCGTGTCCTCGGCGATGACGTCGCTGATCGCCTCGGCGCACTGCAGCGAGACCTTGTCCACGCGCTCGCGCACGGCCGGCTCGTTGGTCAGGTCGGACTCGAAGACCAGGCGGAAGGCGCCGCCCTCGTCCTCCACGTACGCGAAGTAGGCGTCCATGGTGGCCGCCACGCGCTGCTTGTTGTCGGAGGTCGACGCCAGGGCGGTGCGCACCGCGTGCAGCAGGTTCTCGCAGTGCTGGTCCAGCAGGGCCAGGTAGAGGTCCAGCTTGCCCGGGAAGTGCTGGTAGAGCACCGGCTTGCTGACGCCGGCCCGCTCGGCGATGTCGTCCATCGCCGCGGCGTGGTACCCCTGGGCGACGAAGACCTCCTGGGCCGCCCCCAGCAGCTGGTTGCGTCGGGCCCGGCGCGGCAGGCGCGTGCCTCGCGGCCGCGCCTCGGTCTGCTCGATGGCTGTCACGCCGCCTCCCAAGTCTGTTCACTGCACGGTATGCACCGCGCCCGCCATCGTACTTTTGGGTAACCCGGGCGTGCGTGGTCGGAGCGGAGAATTTCACGGACCGGACGCTGTGGGAAGTCGACAAAATCCTGACAATTGACGCAGGTCGGCCCAGCCCCCCGCGCGATGCGTGATCAGCGGTAGTCGTCTTCGTCCAGATCCACCACGCGCGCCTGCTCGGCGAGGTCCGCCACATTGGCCGCACCCGGGTCCAGGGCGGTGAGCGGGTCGTCGTGCTGGGGCGCGAGGTCGGCGTGCTGCTCGGCGGCGTCGGCTTCCGGGGCCTCGGTGTCGAATTCCGTCACGTCGGCGTCCTCCTCGTCGAAGTCTTCGAACGTATCGGGGTCGGTCGGGTCGACAGGCATGCGGAACCTCTTTCCGGCATCCGGGGTGCGCCCTCGTACTCCTTGCGGTCGAGCCTAGGAGACAAGACCCCGTACCGCCAGGTGATCTGTGACCCCCGCCACAACCGGCCCGGCGTGATCGTCTCGTAACATTGCCCGCATGTCTTCGACCGAGTCACCGGATGCCCGCACCGTGCCCGTGGTGCCTCCCGGTCGGCCCTCGCGCGTCAGCGCGGGCGAGGAGGTCCGCACGGTGACCCTGCCCGGGGTCACGCTGGCCGTGCGCTCCCGCCCGCCCCGGGCGGAGGGGCTGCCGCCCGCCCTCTGCGTCCACGGCCTCGGCGGCTCCTCGCAGAACTGGTCCGCGCTCATGGAGCTGCTCGCCGGCGACGTCGCCTGCGAGGCGCTCGACCTGCCCGGCTTCGGCGACTCCCCGCCCCCGGACGACGGCGACTACTCGATCACCGGCTTCGCCCGCGTGGTCATCCGCTACCTCGACGCGAGCGGCCGCGGCCCCGTCCACCTCATCGGCAATTCCATGGGCGGCGCCATAGCGACCCGGGTGGCCGCCGTCCGCCCGGACCTGGTCCGCACGCTCACCCTCATCTCGCCCGCACTGCCCGAGCTGCGCCCGCAGCGCACGGCGGTGCCCACGGCCCTCCTCGCACTGCCCGGCGTGGCCGGCCTCTTCGCCCGGCTGACGAAGGAGTGGACCCCCGAACGCCGTACGCGTGACGTTCTCACCCTCTGTTACGGAGACCCCGGACGGGTGACATCCGAGGGCTTCGCCCTGGCCACCGCCGAGTACGAGCGCCGGCTGGAGCTCCCCTACTTCTGGGACGTCATGGCCCGCTCCGCACGCGGAGTGGTCGACGCTTACACCCTTGGGGGCCAGCATTCGCTGTGGCGGCAGGCGGAACGCGTCCTTGCCCCTACTCTTCTGGTCTACGGAATGCGCGACCAGCTCGTCTCCATCCGGATGGCCCGCCGCGCCCGCAGGACTTTCCGCGACTCGCGGCTGCTGACGCTGGTGGAATCGGGACATGTCGCCATGATGGAGGACCCGGACGCGGTGGCTCGTGCCTTCCGCGACCTCCTAGCGGACCCTGCCACTGCCGATCGGAGCGCCTCGCCTCGTGGGTAAGCACAGCGCACGCGCCCCCCGTGCCGTCTCCCGGCCCGCCACGCCCGCCGCCTCCGGCGCGGGCAGCGGACCGGGTGCGGCCGGTCATGACGCCACTGCCGCCCCGCAGGGCGAAAGCGAGGGCGAGCCACTCGTCGACCCGTTCGGACCGGTGACGGCGCCGGAGCCGGGCTCCGACGGGTTTCCGGGGCAGCGCCAGGAGGTCGGCGTCGGCTGGGGCGTCATCGGCGTGCAGCGCGTCCACGGAGCGGACGCCGGGGCCTACGGGCCCGGGAGCGTCCCTGGGGGTGTCCCCGGCGGCGACGCGCGGCTGGCCGGATACCTCGGCGGCTACGGGGCCGGGCAGGAGGCCGGGACCGCGTACGACACGGAGCACGAGACGGCCGTTGGTGCTCCCTATGAAACCGTTGGCGGCTCCTACGACACCGTTGGTGCTCCCTATGACACGGCCGGCGGCACCTATGACACGCACGATGCCCGCTATGGCGCGCCCGACGCTCCCTATGACACGTACGACACGACTGACACGTACGACACGAAGCGGCCCGGTCAGCAAGAGACCTGCGGGGATCCGCAGCGCTCTCCGTACTGGCTGGGAGGTGCTCCGGTGACGTCCCCGGAGGCGTCTGCCGCTGCTGCCTCCTACGCCGCCTCGGTCTTCCCTCCTCCCGCTCCTCCCTCTCAGCGCGGGCCGGCGAGCGGACCGGCGAGCGGGCCCGCCGCCGACGGGTCCGCCGCGGCTCCCGGCCGGGTGCCCGCGCCCCGCCCCGGCAGCGCCCGCCCCCGTCCCGGCGGATCCCGCGGCGCCCCCCGGGACACCGCTTCCCCGAAGTCCGGCGGCGGCATGGCCCGCACGGCCACCGGCGTGGCCGCGGCCGTCGTGACGGCCGTGCTCGCCGTGGTCGTCGCCGGGCAGGTCGAGGACGGCGCGGACCCCCAGGCGCAGGCGCGCGCCGCCGACGTCGAGCGGAGCAGACCGGACGAGGCCTCCCGCTCCGACAGCCGCCCCACGCCGAACGGCGGCGCCGCCGAGCAGCTCACGTACGACCAGAAGATGGCCCGCAAGTACCCCCTGGACGAGAAGGCGAAGGGCAGCGGCTCCTTCGAGACCGTCGGCGGGCACGACGCGGCCCCGGGCCGGGGCGACGTGCTGCGCTACCGCGTCGACGTCGAGAAGGGGCTGCCGCTCGACGGCGACCTCTTCGCCACCGCCGTGCACCGCACGCTGAACGACGAGCGCAGCTGGGGCCACGGCGGCACCCGCACGTTCGAACGGGTCTCCTCCGGGCACGCCGACTTCGTCGTCACCCTGGCCAGCCCGGGCACCACGGCCGTGTGGTGCGCCAAGTCGGGGCTGGACACCACGGAGGACAACGTCTCCTGCGACTCCGCCGCGACCGACCGCGTCATGATCAACGGCTACCGGTGGGCGCAGGGCGCCCGCACGTACGGCGACAACATGCTCGAGTACCGGCAGATGCTCATCAACCACGAGGTCGGTCACCGGCTCGGGCACGACCACGAGACGTGCGGCAAGGAAGGCGCGCTCGCTCCCGTGATGATGCAGCAGACGAAGTTCCTGACGACGGACGGGCTCACCTGCCGGCCGAACCCCTGGCCCTACCCGTGATCCAATGTCTCGCATCCCGGGATGTTTCATCTCTGGATGTGAGACACCTTGGACAGCGTCCGAAAATTCGTTCAGTCTTCTGCGCATGTCGTACCGCCACGCCTCCGAGAACGCCGCCTTCGTGCTGGCGCTGATCGGCGTGGCCGCGCACAGCGTCGCCGACATCCACTGTCGCTGAGACCGCCCTTCCCCCGGCTTCTCCAGCCTTCCCCTCGCCGTCCCGCGCTGCCCGGCAGCGTCGCGTCCGCCGGGGGCGGTCCGGCGCTCGCGCCTCGTTCCACCACCGCCTTCCGCGGGTGCCTCCGGCTCCCCTCCTCCGGTTCCGGTCCTCCGGTTCACCGTCGCATTCCCCGCGAAAGGCTCTACCTGTCATGCGTCAGATGTCCGTCATATCCCGTCGGGTGGCTGCGGCCGCCGTCAGTGTGGTCCTGGCCGGCGGCGCAGCGGCGTGCGGCCCGAAGCAGGGCGGCGACGCCCGGGGCGGCGGCGCCGACGGCGCGCCCGGGAAGGGCGGCACGCTCACCGTCCTCAACAGGGCGCCGCAGAAGCAGTTCGACCCGGCCCGCCTCTACACCTCCGGCGGCGGCAACATCCCCTCGCTCGTCTACCGCACCCTCACCACCCGCCACCGCGCCAACGGCGCCGAGGGCACCAAGGTCGTCCCCGACCTCGCCACGGACACCGGCACGCCCAGCGACGACGCCAAGACGTGGACGTACAAGCTGAAGGACGGCCTCAAGTACGAGGACGGCTCGCCCATCACCGCCGCCGACATCAAGTACGGCGTCGAGCGCTCCTTCGCCGCCGAACTCTCCGGCGGCGCCCCCTACTTGCGCGACTGGCTGATCGGCGGCGACAAGTACGAGGGCCCGTACAAGGAGAAGAAGGGCCTCGACTCCATCGAGACGCCCGACGAGAAGACCATCGTCTTCAAGCTGAAGAAGTCCGAGGGCGACTTCCCCTACTTCGCGACCTCCACCCAGTTCGCCCCCGTGCCCAAGGCCAAGGACACCGGCGCCAAGTACGCCGAGCACCCGGTCTCCTCCGGCCCGTACAAGGTGATCAAGAACGCGGGTGACGGCGAGCAGATGACGCTGGAGCGCAACCCCCACTGGTCCGAGGAGACGGACAAGGAGCGGCACGCCTACCCCGACCGGATCGAGGTCAAGTCGGGCCTGTCTTCCGCCGTCATCAACCAGCGGCTGTCGAGCGGCACCGGCCCCGACGCGGCCGCGGTGACCACCGACACCAACCTCGGCCCGGCCGAGCTCGCCCAGGTCACCGGCGACCGGAAGCTCGCCGACCGGGTCGGCACCGGCCACTTCGGCCAGACCAGCTACCTGGCGTTCAACCCGGCGGTCAAGCCCTTCGACAACCCGAAGGTCCGCCAGGCGATCTCGTACGCGATCAACCGCACGAGCGTCGTCAACGCCGCCGGCGGCTCCTCGCTCGCCGAGCCCGCGACGACCTTCCTGCCCGACCAGAAGCCCCTGGGCTACACGCCGTACGACCACTTCCCGGCGGGCGCCAAGGGCGACCCCGGCAAGGCCAAGGAGCTGCTGAAGGAGGCCGGTTACGACAACGGCCTGGAGATCACCCTCACCCACTCCACCGCCCAGAACTTCGAGACCAGCCCCGAGATCGCGACCGCCGTCCAGGCCGCGCTCAAGGAGGCCGGCATCACGGTCAAGCTGGAGGGCCTGGAGGACAACGACTACGACGAGAAGATCCACAGCTTCGAGAAGCAGCCGGCCCTCTTCATCGCCCACTGGGGCGCCGACTGGCCCTCCGGCGGCCCGTTCCTCGCCCCCATCTTCGACGGCCGGCAGATCGTCAAGGACGGCGCCAACTTCAACACCGGCCGCCTCGACGACCCCAAGGTCAACGACGAGATCGACGAGATCAACAAGATCACCGATCACGACGCGGCCGCCGCGCGCTGGGGCGCCCTCGACAAGAAGATCGGCGAGCAGGCCCTGACCGTCCCGCTCTTCCACCCGGTCTACAAGCGCCTCTTCGGCAAGGACGTCAAGAACGTCGTCATCAGCAACTGGACCGGCGTCCTCGACATCTCGCAGGTCGCGGTCAAGTGACGACGGACCTGATCACCACCGCGGAACCGGAGGCGGGAACCGCTCCCGCCCCCGGCCCCCGGCAGTTCCGGCAGCGGCTGAGGACGAACAAGGCCGCGCTCGCGGCCGCCGCCGTGCTGGGCCTGCTCGTCCTCCTCGCCGTCGCCGCGCCCCTGCTGGCCGCGCTCGAAGGCCAGGACCCGAACACGTACCACGACACCCTGGTCGACTCCGCGCGCGGCGGCGTGCCGTTCGGCGACTTCGGGGGCGTCAGCGCCGAGCACTGGCTGGGCGTCGAACCGGGCACCGGCCGCGACCTGTTCGTGCGCCTGGTCTACGGGGCCCGCGTCTCGCTGCTCGTCGCCCTCGGCGCGACCGCCGTCCAGATCCTCATCGGCGTCGGCACCGGCCTGGCGGCCGCGCTCGGCAACCGCTTCGTGGAGAGTGTGCTCACCCACGTCACCGACGTGATGGTGGCGATGCCCCTGCTCGTCTTCGCCATCGCCCTGATGGCCGTCGTCCCCGCGGACTTCCCGCGCCCCGTGCTGCTCGCCATCGCCATCGGCCTGCTGCAGTGGGGCGGGATGGCCCGCCTCGTGCGCGCCCAGACCCTGAGCCTCAAGAAGCTCGACTACGTCTCGGCCGCCCGGCTGACCGGGGCCTCGTCCTGGCGCGTCGCCCGGCGCGAGCTGCTGCCCTCGCTGGCCGCCCCCGTCATCACCTACGCGGCCGTCCTGCTGCCCACCAACATCGTGCTCGAAGCGAGCATGTCCTTCCTCGGAGTCGGCGTGAAGCCCCCGACCCCTTCCTGGGGCCACATGCTCTCGACGGCCACGACGTGGTTCCGCGCGGACCCCGTGTACGTGCTGCTGCCGGCGCTCATGCTGTTCGTCACCACGCTCGCCTTCACCGTCCTCGGCGACGGGGTGCGCACGGCGCTCGACCCGCGCGGGGCGTCCCGGCTCGGCGTCGGCCGCAACCGGCGCAAGGCGCGCACGAGCGGCGCGGGAGGCACGGCATGACCGGATACCTCCTGCGGCGCGCCCTGGGCGCGCTCGCCGTCCTCCTCGTGCTCTCCGCCGTCGTCTACGCGACCTTCTACATCGCCCCCGGCGACCCCGCCCGCCTGGCCTGCGGCCCGCGCTGCAACCCCGAGCAGATCGCCCAGGTCCGCGAGCAGCTCTCCCTCGGCGACCCGGTGTACGTCCAGTACTGGCACTTCCTGCAGGGCATCTTCGCCGGGCACGACTACTCCACCGGCACCGCCGTGCTGCACTGCGACGCACCGTGCTTCGGATTGTCGTACCAGAACAACCAGCAGGTCACCGACATGCTCGTCGAGCGGCTGCCCGCCACCGCCTCGCTCGCGGTCGGCGCCATGGCCGTCTGGCTGCTGCTCGGCACCGCCACCGGCCTGCTGTCCGCGCTGCGCCGCGGCGGGATCACCGAACGCGTGCTGACCTGGCTCACCCTCGCCGGGACCGCCACCCCCGTCTTCATCAGCGGCCTCGGCCTGCTGATGCTGTTCTGCGCCTACCTGGCCTGGCTGCCCTTCCCGTCCTACGTGCCGCTGACCGACGACCCCGAGCAGTGGGCCTGGAACATGCTGCTGCCCTGGGCCGCGCTCGGGCTGCTCGAATCGGCGAAGTACGCACGGCTTACCCGCAGTTCCGTGCTGGAGACGCTGGCGGAGGACCACATCCGCACCTTCCGCGCCTACGGGGTCGCCGAGCGCAAGCTCGTCACCCGGCACGCCCTGCGCGGCGCCGTCGCCCCCGTCGTGGCCCTGTCGGCCGCCGACTTCGGGTCGATGTTCGGCAACGCGGTCCTCACCGAGATGATGTTCGGCCTGCCCGGGATCGGGGCGCTGCTGGTGCACGCCACCACGACCCTCGACCTGCCCGTGGTCGTCGCCGTCGTCATGGTCACCGGCACCGCCGTCGTCATCGCCAACATCGTGGCGGACGTGCTCTACGCCGTCGCGGACCGAAGGGTGGCCCTGCGATGAGCACCGAACCCCTGGTGGCCGTCTCCGGCCTCTCCGTCGCGTTCCCGGCCGGGCCCGGCACCCGGGCCGGCGGCGGCCCGGGCGGCCTCGTGCGGGCCGTCGACGGCCTGTCCTTCACCCTCCCCCCGGGCGGGTCCCTCGGCATCGTCGGCGAATCCGGTTCGGGCAAGTCCACCGCCGCCTACGCGCTGCTGGGGCTGCACCGGGACACCGGTGCCGAGGTCACCGGCACGGTGACCGTCGCCGGTCACGACGTGCAGGCGGCCGGCGACGCGGGCCTGCGGCGCCTCCGCGGCGGCGTCGCCGCCATGGTCTTCCAGGACCCGCTGTCCTCCCTCGACCCGTACCAGGCCGTCGGCGACCAGATCGCCGAGGTCTACCGCGTCCACCACCGCGACGCCTCCCGCCGGGCCGCCCGGGCCCGCGCGGCCGAGGTGCTCGACCGCGTGGGCATCCCGGACGCGGCCCGCCGCGCCCGGTCCCGTCCACACGAGTTCAGCGGCGGCATGCGCCAGCGCGCCCTGATCGCCATGGCCCTCGCCTGCAGGCCGCAGCTCCTCGTCGCCGACGAGCCCACCACCGCCCTCGACGTCACTGTCCAGGCCCAGATCCTCGACCTCCTGCGCGACCTCCGCGCCGAGACCGGCATGGGCCTCATCCTCGTCACCCACGACCTGGGCGTCGCGGCCGGCAGCGTCGACGAACTGCTCGTCATGAAGGACGGCAAGAAGGTCGAGCACGGCTCCGTGGCGACCGTTCTCGGCGCACCGGACGAGCCGTACACCCGCGACCTGCTAGCGGCCGTCCCGCGCATCAACGTCCGCCGTGCGGAGGCGAGTGAACGACTTCTCCCCAAGGAGGAGGCGGCGACGGTGGACGCCCCGCTGCTCGAAGCCACCGGCCTCACCCGGCGGTTCGGCCGCGGCAAGCACGCCGTCACCGCCGTCGACGGCGTGTCGCTGACCGTACGGCCGGGCGAGACCATCGGCGTGGTGGGGGAGTCCGGCAGCGGCAAGACGACCCTCGGCCGCATGCTCGTCCGCCTCCTGGAGCCCACCGGCGGCGAACTCCGCTACCGGGGCCGCGACATCGGCGGCCTCAAGGAGCGCGAACTGCGCGCCTTCCGCAGCGAGCTGCAGATGGTCTTCCAGGACCCCGTCTCCTCGCTCAACCCCCGGCGCAGCATCGGCGAGTCGATCGCCGACCCGCTGCGCGCCGCCGGGAAGCTCGACGACGCCGCGATCGTCGCGCGCGTACGGGAGCTGCTGGAGCGCGTGGGGCTCGACCCCGCGTCCTACCACCGCTACCCGCACGAGTTCAGCGGCGGCCAGCGGCAGCGCGTCGGCATCGCACGGGCCCTCGCGCCCGAACCGAAGCTGATCGTCTGCGACGAGCCCGTCTCCGCCCTGGACGTCACCACGCAGGCACAGGTCGTCCGGCTGCTCGGCGAGTTGCAGCGCGACCTGGGGCTCGCGCTCGTCTTCATCGCCCACGACCTCGCCGTCGTACGGCAGGTCAGCGACCGGCTCGTCGTCATGCGCGGCGGCACGGTCGTCGAGGAGGGCCCGGCGGACGAGGTCTACGAGCAGCCCGCGCACGCCTACACCCGGGGCTTGCTCGCGGCGGTCCCGCGGCTCGAAGCGGCCGAAGCCCCCGCATAGCGCGAGGCAACGCCTCATCTCCTGGAAAGTCACCTCTGTTCACCCCTTCCGGTGGCGCGACGGACAACCGTCCGTCGCGCCACGGGCGAGCGCGCATAGCGTGCTTCCGCTGCCGTTGGGCGGCCGCAGGCCACAAGAGGGCGACCACAAGGGACAGACGGGGGTGCGTGCGTGCGCGTGGGACTCCTTACGGAAGGTGGGTATCCGTACGCCTCGGGTGAGGGCGGCCAGTGGTGCGACCGGCTCGTGCGGGGCCTCCCCGGGCACGACTTCGAGATCTGCGCCCTGAGCCGCCGCGCCCGGCAGGACGCGGGCGGCTGGTGCGACCTTCCGGAGCACGTGCGGCGGGTGCGGACGGCCCCCCTGTGGGGCGATCCGGCCGGAGCCGTGGGGCGCGCGCACCGCGCGTACGGGCGCCGGGAGCGGCGCCGCTTCGGCGCGTTCTTCGCGGGCCTCGCCGAGGCCCTCACCGCCACCGTCGAGCCCGGCCCCGAGGACCGCAGAGCCCAGGCGTACCGTTTCGCCGACGCCCTGCACGGCCTCGCCGACCTCGCCCGCGACGCCGGCGGCCTCGGCTCCGCCCTCCGCTCCGAGCAGGCCCTGAGCATCCTGGAGAGCGCCTGCCGCGCCCCCGGCTCCCACCCCGCCGCCTACGGCATCCGCGTCGCCGACCTCCTCGCCGTCACCGCCCTCCTGGAGCGCTCCCTGCGCCCCCTCTCCCTCGACTGGTACGGCACCGCCACCGACCGCGGCCTCGCCGGCGTCGACCTGTGCCACGCCACCTCCGCCGGCCCCGCCGCCCTCCCGGGACTGCTGGCCAAACGCTTCTTCGGCATCCCCTTCCTCGTCACCGAGTACGAGGTCCGCCTGCGCGCCTACTACCTCAACAGCGCCGCCAGCGCCGCCGGCCTCTCCCTGCCCGTACGGACCCTGCTCTCCGCCTTCCACCGGCAGCTCACCGCCGAGATCTACGCCGGCGCCGACATCATCACCCCCGGCGACGCCCAGGTGCGGCGCTGGCAGGAGCGCTGCGGCGCGGACCCCGGCCGGCTGCGCACCGTCCACCCCGGCACCGACCCCGGCCCGTACGAAGCGGTGGGGGAGCGGGCCGAGAGCGGTGAGGGCCCGGACGACGGCCTCACCCTCCTCTGGGCCGGAGGCAAGGTGGAGCCCTATCTGTGGGAGGCCTTCGCCGCCGTCCGCCAGGCCGAGCCCGAGGCGCGGCTGCGCATCGTCGGCGACCCGCTGCCCGGCGTCCAGCCCGCCTTCGGCGTCTCCTACGACGCCGCGGCCGCCCCCGCCACCTACGCCGCGGGCAGCGTCGTCGTCCTCGCCGGCAGCGCCGAGACCTTCCCGATGCCGCTCGTCGAGGCCATGCTCTGCGGCCGCGCCACCGTCTCCCCGGACTCCGCCGCCGTCCGCGAAGTCATCGGCGGCACGGGCCTCGTCGTCCCCCCGCGCGACGGCGGCGCCCTCGCCGAGGCGTGCCTGGAGCTGCTGCACGACGCCGGCCGAAGAGCCAGGCTGGGCGCGGCGGCCCGGGCCCGCGCCCTCGAACTCTTCACCGCCGACCGGCAAGTGACGGACTTCCACGGCCTCTACCTCGAACTCATCTCCCGCGCCCCCGCCGGGCGCGACGCCGCCCCCGACCCGGCGGTCCCCTTCTCGCGCGCCGCGGAATCCCGTGCCCCCATCGGCCTGACGCCCCGCCAGACCTCCCCGACCTGGGCAGGCCGCCCATGACCACACCGCTCAGGGACGGCAGTGCGCCCACCGCCGCCGGCATAGCCGCCTCCGGTACCGGCGGCGGCCCCGCGAGGACCGACCCCGTCAAGGCGCTCCTCCACCGCCACCACGGGCTGTGCGCCCGCGCCGTGGACCCCCTGGAGATCGCCGCCGTCCTGGAGGACGGTGGCCTCACCGACCACGCGGCCGCGGAGTGCCGCCACCGCGACGTGTTCTCCCTCGCCGACGAGCTGTACGCCCGCACCGAGCACGAGGAGCCCGCCCGCCCCGCCCCCGGCGCGCCGGGCGACCCGGCGGCGCTCGGGCAGGCGGTGCGCGCTCCGTGGCGGCTCGCCGGCCTGTTCGCCGGCGCCTGGCTCGTCGCGTACGCCCTCCTCGGCGGGCCCGTCCTCACCGCGCTGCTCTCCGGCCGCGCCGGGAGCCCCCTCGTGCCGGAGCTCCTGAAGACCGCCGTCCCGGCCGCCGCCGCCCTCACGTGCGGTCTCGCCCCCGCCCTGTGGTGCGCGCGCTGGTTCGCGGGCCGGGTGCGGCACGCCCTCGTCGTCAGCCGCTCGCGGGCGGAGTTCCGGGCCCGCGCCCGGCCCGTACTCCTCACGGCCGTAGGGCTGTTCGCCGCCGCGCTGGCCGTCCTCCTGTGGTCCGCCCGGGCGGCCCTGGGACCGCCCGCCGCCCCGCCCGGCGAGCTCGCCGCCGTCACCGCGCTCGGCGGGCTGCTCTTCCCGGCCCGGCTGCTCACCGCGCGCGGCTTCGGGCGGGCCGCCGCCGTCGCCGCCCTGACCGCGTGCGGCGTGGAAGCGGCCGCGCTCGGAGCGGCCGCACTGGGGGAGCGGGTGCTGGGGGCAGCGGCCCCGGGGGCGGTCCCGCCCGCCGTGCCGCCGTTCGCCGCGCCCGCCGTCGCCTGGGCGGCCGGCGCGTACGGCCCCGCAGCGATACCCCTCGTGGCCTGCGCGCTCCCCGCGCTCGCCCTCCTCGTCCACGCCCTCACCGCACTCTCCCGGGCCTCCGCCCACCGCCACGGGGCGCACGCCCCCGTCCCCGCCGATCCCGGAGAAGCGCCGGCCCGGGCCCGGTGACCGCACCCGTTCCAGTTGCACACCCCTTCAGAGGAGCAAGGAAGATGACCGTTCACCCCATCCGCACCGCCGGGCGAGAGCGAGGGCGCGACCGATGAGGGTTCTTCTGCTCGGTGCCAACGGCTACCTCGGCCGCTACGTGGCCGACCGCCTGCTCGCCGACCCCGCCGTCCAGCTCACCGCCCTCGGCCGCGGCGACGACGCGGACGTCCGCTTCGACCTCGCCACCGGCAGCCCCGGCGCGCTCACCCGCTTCCTCAACGCCGTCCACCCCGGCGTCGTGATCAACTGTGCCGGTGCCACCCGCGGCGGCGCCCGCGACCTCGCCCGCCACAACACCGTCGCCGTCGCCACCGTCTGCGAGTCGCTGCGCCGCAGCGGCTGCGGCGCCCGCCTCGTCCAGCTCGGCTGCTCCTCGGAGTACGGCCCCTCCCAGCCCGGTTCGTCCACCGCCGAGGACGCCGTGCCGCGCCCCGGCGGCCCGTACGGGGTGAGCAAGCTCGCCGCCACCGAGCTCGTCCTCGGCTCCGGCCTCGACGCGATCGTCCTGCGCGTCTTCTCGCCCGTCGGCCCCGGCACCCCGGCCGGCTCGCCCCTGGGCCGGCTCGCCGACGCCCTGCGGCGCGCCATGCAGAACGGCGACAGCGAGCTGAAGCTCAGCGGCCTCGGCGTCCAGCGCGACTTCGTGGACGTCCGCGACGTCGCGCGCGCCGTGCACGCCGCCTCCCTCTCCGCCGCCCAGGGCGCCGTCAACATCGGCACCGGCCGCGCGGTCCGGCTGCGCGAGGCCGCGGCCACGCTCGCCCGCGTCGCCGGCTACGGCGGCTCCCTCCACGAGCTCGACGACCCCCACCTGGGCACCCCGCCGGCCTACCCCTACCCCGACGGCTGCGGCAGCTGGCAGCAGGCCGACGTCCGCACCGCCCGCGACCGGCTCGGCTGGCGCCCCCGCATCGGCCTGGAGGAGTCCCTGGCCGACATCTGGATGGAGGCCGCGTGTCGCATCTGAGCCCGCCCGGGCAGCGGCGGGCCCGCGCCGTGCGCGAGGCCCCCCTGCGCTTCGGGGTCCCGGGCTTCGCGCACCCCCTGCTCGCCCCCGCCGAGTGGGGTGAACTCCTGCGCGCCGACGTCCCCGTGGAGTGGGTCGTGCTCGGCAGCGGCGCCATGGCCGTCCCGGGGGGCACCGCCTCCGGCGGCCCCGGCGACCGCCCGGACCCGTATCGCGTGGCCGCCGCCGCCCGGCTGCGCGAGGCGGGCATCCGGGTCCTCGGCCACCTGGACCTGCGGTTCGGCGAGCGCCCCCTCGGTGAGGTCCTCTCCGAGGCCCAGCGCTACCTGAACTGGTACAAGGCCGACGGATTCGCCCTCGACGCCACCCCCGCCGACCCGGCCGCCCTCCCCGGCACCCGGCGCACGGTCGCCGCCCTGCGCACCGTGCTCGACCGGGCCTACGTCGTGCTCGTCCACGGCACCCACCCCTCGCCCGGCTACGCCGACCTCGCCGACCAGCTCGTCACCTTCTACGGCCCCTGGGCGGCGTACCGCTGGTCGCAGGTCGCCGAGTGGACCGCCGACTTCCCGCCCGCCCGCTTCTGCCACCTCGTGCACGGCGTCCCGCGCGCCCACCTGGACGAGGCGCTGCGCCTCGCCCGCTGGCAGGGCGCCGGCACGATCTACTTCACCGACCGGACGGACCGGGACGAAGCGGACCCCTGGGAGGTGATGCCCGGCTACTGGGACGAGATCGTCTCGCGCATCGGACCGGGTCTCTCGGAATGAGACGGGGCGTGGCAGGGTTGCAGGGGAAGAACAGAACGCTGCTTCCACGCTCCCCGCACCCGTGGGGACGACCCTCGCCTGGAGACCCCGTGTCGCTGCCACCCCTGGTCGAGCCGGCTGCCGAGCTCACCGTCGACGAGGTCCGTCGGTACTCCCGCCACCTGATCATCCCGGACGTCGGGATGGACGGGCAGAAGCGCCTGAAGAACGCCAAGGTGCTCTGTGTGGGGGCCGGCGGACTCGGTTCCCCCGCGCTGATGTACCTGGCCGCGGCGGGCGTGGGCACGCTGGGCATCGTGGAGTTCGACGAGGTCGACGAGTCGAACCTGCAGCGCCAGATCATCCACAGCCAGGCGGACATCGGCCGGCCGAAGGCCGAGTCCGCGCGCGACAGCGTCCAGGGCATCAACCCGTACGTGAACGTCGTCCTGCACGAGGGCCGGCTCGAGGCCGACAACGTGATGGAGATCTTCTCCCAGTACGACCTGATCGTCGACGGCACGGACAACTTCGCCACGCGCTACCTGGTCAACGACGCGTGCGTGCTGCTGAACAAGCCCTACGTGTGGGGATCGATCTACCGCTTCGACGGCCAGGCGTCCGTCTTCTGGAGCGAGCACGGCCCCTGCTACCGCTGCCTGTACCCCGAGCCCCCGCCGCCGGGCATGGTGCCCTCCTGCGCCGAGGGCGGCGTGCTGGGCGTGCTGTGCGCCTCGATCGGCTCGATCCAGGTCAACGAGGCGATCAAGCTGCTGGCGGGCATCGGCGAGCCGCTGGTCGGCCGCCTGATGATCTACGACGCCCTGGAGATGACCTACCGCCAGGTCAAGGTCCGCAAGGACCCCGGCTGCGCCGTCTGCGGCCCGAACCCCACCGTCACGGAGCTCATCGACTACGAGGCGTTCTGCGGCGTGGTCTCGGAGGAGGCCCAGGAGGCCGCCGCCGGGTCCACGATCACTCCCAAGCAGCTCAAGGAGTGGCTGGACGACGGCGAGAACATCGACGTCATCGACGTCCGCGAGCCGAACGAGTACGAGATCGTCTCCATCCCCGGCGCGCGGCTGATCCCCAAGAACGAGTTCCTGATGGGCACGGCCCTGCAGGACCTGCCGCAGGACAAGCGGATCGTCCTGCACTGCAAGACGGGCGTCCGCTCGGCCGAGGTGCTGGCGGTGCTGAAGGCCGCCGGGTTCGCCGACGCGGTGCACGTGGGCGGCGGCGTGATCGGCTGGGTCCACCAGGTGGAGCCGGACAAGCCGGTGTACTGAGCCGTTTGCTCAGTAAGGGGTGGCCCTCCATGGGGGCCACCCCTTACTGCTGCTTGCTTCTTTTACGAGCAGGTCGTACCGGCCGCCGGGACCTTGCTGTCCAGCAGGTACGCGTCGACGGTGCGGACCAGGCACGCGTTGCCGCTGTTGTACGCCCCGTGCCCCTCGCCCTTGTAGGTCACCTCCACGCCGACCTTCTTGCCGAGGCCCTCCGCCATCCGGTGCGCCCCCGCGTACGGCGTCGCCGGATCGCCCGTGTTGCCGACGACCACGACCGGCGCCGCACCCTCCGCACTGACGTCGATCGTCTTCCACTTGCCCTCGACCGGCCAGCCGGTGCAGCTGAGGAGCGACCAGGCGGCGGCCTCCCCGAAGACCGGGGACGCGGCCCGGAACTCGGGCAGCCGGCTCTTCACGTCGCCGGCCGTGTACCGCTGCTGCGAGTCGGCGCAGGAAATCGCCCGGTTGGCCGGCTGGAGGTTGCTGTAGCGGCCGTCGGGGGCGCGGCCGCTCAGGAGGTCGTAGAGCACCAGCAGGGTGTCTCCGGTGCCCCTGCCCATGGCCTCCTGCAGGCCCTGCGTCAGGTACTTCCAGGTGTCCTTGGAGTACAGCGCGGACGCGATGCCGTTGACGGCCTCGTCCTGCGTCAGCTTGCGGCCCCGGCGGGTCGGCAGCGGCTGCTCGTCCAGCTTCTTGACCAGGGAGACGATCTGCTCCTGGGTGGGGCAGGAGGCGGCCCGGGCCGAGGAGGCGCAGTCCTTCAGGTAGTCGGTGAGGGCGAGCTGGAAGCCCTTGGTCTGGCCGAGGTTGCCCTGCACGGGGTCCTGGGTCGGGTCGACCACGGCGTCGAGCACCGCGCGGCCCACGTTCGCGGGGAAGAGGTGGGCGTAGACGGCGCCCAGCTCGGTGCCGTAGGAGATGCCGAAGTAGTTGAGCTTCGCGTCGCCCAGGGCGGCCCGCAGCCGGTCCATGTCGCGGGCCGCGCTCAGGGTGTCGACGTGGGGCAGAATCTTCGCGGAGTTCTTGGCGCAGGCGTCCACGTACGCCTTGTTGGCCGCGAGGGCGGCCCGCTCCTCGTCCGCGTCGTCCGGGGTGGCGTCGATCTCGTTGGCGGCGTCGGTCTCCTTGTCGCCCAGGCAGCGCACGCCCGCGCTGTCGCCCACGCCCCGCGGGTCGAAGCTGACCAGGTCGTAGCGGTCGCGCAGCTTGTCGTAGCCGGCGGCCAGGCCCGGGAGGGTGGCCACGCCCGAGCCGCCGGGGCCGCCGAAGTTGAAGACGAGCGAGCCGAGGCGCTTGTCCTTGTCGCGCGCCCGCGTGCGGATCAGGGCGAGCTCGATCGTCTCGCCGCCGGGCTTCGCGTAGTCGAGGGGCACGGGGAGCTTCGCGCACTCCCAGTCCTTGCCGGGCGCCTTGCCGTCGGGGGAGATGCCCTGGGCGGCGCTGGGCGCGGGGCAGGAGGCCCAGCGCAGGGGGGCGCTCGGGGCGGTCCGGCCGTCCTTGCCCGTGCTCTTGGCGTCCCCCGGGGCCGGGGGGCCGGACATGCCGCAGCCGGAGGCGGTGAGGGCCGTCGCGAGCACGATGCCGGCGCCGAGGAGGGCGGTGGTGGTCCGAGGCCGAGGGGAGCTCATTCCCCCGACTGTACGGAGGTGAAGGCGGCGGAGTCGCCGCCGCGCGGAGGCGTCACCCGGCGCGCAGGGGCGCACAACCCATATGCCCCGTCACAGCGTCCACGTAGAGGGGGAAGACCTGGCGCGGGTCGTCCAGCCGGGTGTGGGTGCGGCCGGGGCCGCTGCGCATGGTGAAGACGGTGGGCCTGCCGCCGCAGTCCGCCCTGACGAGGGCGCCGGACGCGTCGATGGTGCCGTGCGCCCGCCAGCCGGGGGCGGGGGGACGGTCGCCGGTGAGGCCGTCGAAGAGGGCGACCAGGCGGGGCCTTCCGGTGGTGATGAAGCGGGCGGCCCAGGAGGTGGGGCCGGGGCCGGGGCCGGAGCTCGCGCCGTGCTCCTGGGCGCCCGCTATGGCGCAGCTGTGGAAGTCGGTGCTGTCAGGGCTGCTGCCGCTGCCGGTGCTGCTTGTGCTGTCGGGGTTGCCGGTGGGGTAACCGGTGCCGGCGTCCGCGCCGGGGGCCGTCCTCTTGCCGAGGCCCGCGATGCCGCAGTGGTGCTCATCGGGGCCGGGGCTCGCCCGCACCGGAGTCGTCGGCGCCGACGGCTCCCGCCGCAGGCGGAGCGGGGGCAGCGTGGTGCAACTGGTGGCGCGCGTGGCTTTGTTGGCGGCGCGCACCAGCAACTCGCCGGCCGTGGCGGGGGTCAGGCCCGTGGAGAAGCCGGGATGGGTGGCGGAGGTGGCCGTGTCGCTGAAGAAGCTCTTCAGCGTCACGACGGACGGGCGGCCGTCCACGTCGCAGCTCTCCGGCAGGACCAGGGCACCCGTGCCGGAGGCGGCGGCGGTGAAGCCCGGTAAGCCGTCGGGGAGCGGGACGTCGCCGCCGCCGAATAACTCGCCCAGCCACGAACGGCGTTCACCCGCCTCCCGCGGACCCGTGCCCAGGCGGAGGTCGACCCGCTGCTCGTACGCGCCGGGGCCCTGGCCGCCGCGCCAGCGGAGCGAGCAGTGGCCGGTGGGGCGCCCGGGCGAGGGCACGCGCTCGTCGGCGGTGCGGTCGTGGTCGCCGCGGCGGAACGGGGCCTCGCCCTCGGGCCAGGCGCCCCAGCAGTAGGCGTGTCCGCCGAGCGGGGTGGACTGCGTCTGCCAGAGCGCGACGAGGGCGGCCACCAGGGCGGCGATGGCCAGGGCGCCGGTGAGCGCGCGGGCCCTGCGGCCGGACTGGTCACCGGCGGTGCGCGGCGCCTCGTACGGCGTGGTGTGCGGCACGTTCGTCCCCCCGAACTTGGTTCGTCGTCCGCGGAACTGCTGTGCGGGCGATCGTAGTGCGAGCCACTGACATTCGATCCGGGTTTCCGGGCCGGTCACTTCGGGCTCGCCACCGGTGATATGTGCTATGTGTGCTATGAGCAGATCTTGTCTGGTTCCGGCACCGTACCGTCCAGCAGGTAGGCGTCGACTGCCCCCTTGACACACGCATTGCCGCTGTCGTAAGCACCGTGGCCCTCGCCCCGGTACGTCAGCTCTGCGGCGACGCCCGGCCCCAGCTCCTGCGCCATGTGCTTCGCTCCCCCGTAAGGGGTCGCGGGGTCACCGGTGTTGCCGACGACGAGCACCGGCGCCGAGCCCTTCGCGCTCACGTCGGGCGTCTGCCACGCGCCCTTCACGGGCCAGCCGGTGCACTGGGTGAGGCTCCAGGCCATGAAGTCACCGAAGACGGGGGACGCCTTGCGGAACTCCGGCACGCGCTGCTCGATCTCGGCGGCGGTATAGCGCTGGGAGAAGTCCGCGCAGGTGATGGCGTTGAGGGACGACTGGAGGGTGCTGTAGCGGCCGTCCTGGCCCCGGCCGTTCATGGCGTCCCCGAGGGAGAGCAGGAGCCGGCCGTCGCCGTTCTCGGCGTCCTCCAGGCCCTCGGTGAGGTAGTCCCAGAAGTCCTTCGAGTACAGCGACTGGGCGATGCCGCTGGTCGCGAGGGAGCGGGTCAGGTCGCGGCCCCCCGCCCCGGGGATCGGCTTCCGGCCGAGGCGGTCGAGCAGGGCGCGGATCCCGGCTTCCGTCGGGCAGTTGTCCGACGTCTTGGTGCAGGCGTCCATGTAGTTGGTGAGGGCCAGCTGGAAGCCCTGGGCCTGGGCCAGGGCGCTCTGCACCGGGTCGGCGGTGGGGTCGACGACCCCGTCGAGGAGCGCGCGGCCCACTTTGTCCGGGAACAAGTGGGCATAGACGCCGCCGAGTTCCGTGCCGTACGACACGCCGAAGTAGTGCAGCTTGGCGTCGCCCAGGACCTGCCGCATCAGGTCCATGTCGCGGGCGGCGTTCTCCGTGCCCACGTGCGGGAGGACCTTGCCGGAGTTGCGCTCGCAGCCGGCGGCGTAGGACGTCACCCGTTCCACCAGGGCCTTTTCGCCGGCCTCGGTGGCGGGGGCCGCGTCGGCGGCGTAGTACGCGTCGAGTTCCCTGTCGGTCAAGCACGTGACGCCGCTGCTGCGGCCGACGCCCCGCGGGTCGAAGCTCACCAGGTCGTAACGGGAGCGCAGGTTCCGGTAGTCGTCGGCGAAGGCCGGGAGCGTGGTGATGCCCGAGCCGCCGGGGCCGCCGAAGTTGAAGACGAGCGAGCCGATGCGGCGGGCCTTGTCGGTGGCCTTGGCCCGGATCAGGGCGATGCCGATGGTGTTGCCGTTGCTGCGGGGCTTGGCGTAGTCCAGGGGCGCCTGGAGGGTCGCGCACTCCCAGTCGGGGCCGGGCGTGCGGCCGGACGAGCCGCCTTCCGCGCTGGTGGGGGGCGGGCAGGCCTTCCAGTCGAGCTTCTGGCCGGCCGGATCGTCGGCGGAGCGCGGGGCTTCGGCCGCCCTGGTCGCGGCCCCTGTGCGGGTGCTGCTGCCGCCGTTGTTTCCCGTGCAGCCCGCCGTGGTGACCGCCACCACCGTGGTGACCGCCGTCAGGAGCGCTGCGGCGAGCATGCCCCCTGCCCGTACGGATCTGGTCACTCGTTCATCGTCCGGGCGGGTGGGCGGCCGTGCGCGCGGGATGGGGCGTATGGGTTACGCGGGTGGGTTGGCTACAAACCCTCTACAGGGGGACGAATGTGATCTCTGTGGCCTTGACGCTCACCCACACCGGTGTCCCTTCCCCGAGCTTCAGCTCGGCCGCGGTGGTGGGGGTGAGCTCGGCGACGACGTCCCGTTCGCCGTCCGGTTCGCCGGACACGGCCACGCGCAGGCGTCCGCCGTGGGCCGTGATGTCGCGGACCGTGCCCTGCCAGACGGTGGGGAGGGTCTCGGGGACCGTCTCCCGGGGGGTGGCCTCCGGGGCGGGCGGCGGCACCTTGTGCAGGGTGACCGCCTCGGGGCCGACCACGGCCAGCCCTTCCGTCGTCGGCCAGGCGTTGCGGCCCAGCATGCGGGCCACCCAGGGGGAGCGGGGGCGGCGGGTCAGCTCGGCCGGCGGCGCGTACTGGACGGTCTCGCCGTCCTCCAGGACGAGGACGTGATCGGCCAGGGAGACCGCTTCCACCGGGTCGTGGGTGACGATCAGGCAGACGCCCGGGAAGTCCGCGAGGTGCGTGCGGAGGGTGTGCCGGACCGCGGAGCGGGTGGACTGGTCGAGGGCCGCGAGGGGCTCGTCCAGGAGGAGCAGACGGGGGCGGGCCGCCAGGGCCCTGGCCAGGGCCACGCGCTGGGCCTGGCCGCCGCTGAGGCTCGCGGGTTTGCGGCGGGCCAGGTCGCCCGCGTCCAGGCGGGTCAGCCAGTGGTGGGCCTCGCGGACGGCTTCCCTCCTGGGGACGCCCTGGGCGCGGAGGCCGTAGGCGGTGTTGGCGAGGGCGGTGAGGTGCGGGAAGAGGGCGGTGTCCTGGGGGACCCAGGAGATGTGGCGGAGGTGGGGAGGTTCCCCGGCCACGTTCTTGTCGCCCAGGTGCAGGGGGCTTGCCGTGGCGCGGTCCGTGAGGCCCAGGAGGGCGCGGAGGAGGGTCGTCTTGCCCGCGCCGTTGGGGCCCACTACGGCGATCGTGGTGCCGGGGGGCGCGGAGAGGGTGGTGTTCGTCGCGCCGGTGACGGTGGTGCGCAGGGGGTGCGGGGTGGTGCGCAGGGGGTGCGGGGTGGGGGCGGGGGGGGGGGGGGGGGGGGGGGGGGGGGGGGGGGGGGGGGGGGGGGGCCCCCCCCCGCCCCCCCCCGGCCCGCGGGCCCCCCCCCCCCCCCCCCCC
>NZ_JBIBIZ010000014.1:0-95566 GCF_042958085.1 Streptomyces sp. NPDC008001
CCCTTCCCCGCCAACCTCGGCGAGGTGCTGGCCGCCTACGACACGGTGGTGGTCCCGGAGATGAACCTGGGCCAGCTCGCCACCTTGCTGCGGGCGAAGTATCTCGTCGACGTCCGCTCCCACACCCAGGTCAGCGGCATGCCGTTCAAGGCCGCCCAGCTCGCAGACGTGCTCAAGGAGGCCATCGATGACTGAGGCGCTGAAGCTGGTGCCCAAGGCCGAAGCCACCCAGACGATGAAGGACTTCAAGTCCGATCAGGAGGTGCGCTGGTGCCCGGGGTGTGGTGACTACGCGATCCTGGCGGCGGTGCAGGGCTTCATGCCCGAGCTGGGTCTGGCGAAGGAGAACATCGTCTTCGTCTCCGGCATCGGCTGCTCCTCGCGTTTCCCGTACTACATGAACACCTACGGGATGCACTCCATCCACGGCCGTGCCCCCGCCATCGCCACCGGCCTGGCCACCAGCCGCCGCGACCTGTCCGTGTGGGTCGTCACCGGCGACGGCGACGCCCTGTCCATCGGCGGCAACCACCTCATCCACGCCCTGCGCCGCAACGTCAACCTCAAGATCCTGCTGTTCAACAACCGGATCTACGGGCTGACCAAGGGCCAGTACTCCCCCACCTCCGAGACCGGGAAGATCACCAAGTCCACCCCCATGGGCTCCCTCGACGCCCCCTTCAACCCCGTCTCCCTCGCGCTCGGCGCCGAAGCCTCCTTCGTCGCCCGCACCGTCGACTCCGACCGCAAGCACCTCACCGAGGTCCTGCGCCAGGCCGCCGCCCACCCCGGCACCGCACTCGTCGAGATCTACCAGAACTGCAACATCTTCAACGACGGCGCCTTCGAACCCCTCAAAGACAAGGAGCAGGCGCAGGAAGCCGTCATCCGGCTCGAACACGGCCACCCCATCCGCTTCGGCGCCGAGAACGACAAGGGTGTCGTCCGCGACCCGGCCACCGGTGACCTGAAGGTCGTCACCGTCACACCCGAGAACGAAGCCGACGTCCTGGTCCACGACGCGCACTCCGCGTCCCCGACGACGGCCTTCGCGCTCTCCCGCCTGGCCGACCCGGACACGCTGCACCAGACCCCCATCGGCGTCTTCCGCAGCATCGACCGGCCCGTCTACGACACCCTGATGGCCGATCAGCTCGAAGCGGCCATCGAGCAGAAGGGCAAGGGGGACCTGTCGGCCCTCCTCGCCGGGAACGACACCTGGACGGTGGTCGGCTAGGCGCTCCGCCGCCGACCGGCGCCCGGAGGGGCCGGAGGGGCCGAAGATGACCGGACGGGCTGATTTCCGGCCCGTCCGGCGGCGTCCGGCTCCCCTTCCGTCCCGCTCCCCGCTCTCATAGGGGCATGGCCGACCCCGATGTCACGCCCCCCGTCGTCCGCGACCGGCTCGCCTACCGCGTGAAGTGCCGGCTCCTCGGGCCGCCGCTCGTCACCGACCAGCTCGCCCGCGAGAAGCTCAGCAACCCGATGGCGCTCGGGGTGCTGGCCTCCGACTGCATCTCGTCCACCGCGTACGGCAGCGAGGAGATGCTGCGCATCCTGGTGCCCGTCGTCGGGGCCGCCGCGTTCACCCTGCTGATGCCGGTGACCGGCGGGATCCTGCTCGTCCTGCTGCTCCTGACGCTCTCGTACCGCGACGTGGTGGCCGTGTACACGCGCGCCGGCGGCTCGTACGTCGTCGCCCGCGAGAACTTCGGGCCGCGCGTCGCGCAGATCGCCGCCGTCGCGCTGCTCGTCGACTACATCGTCACCGTCGCCGTGCAGACCGCCGCCGGCACGGACGCGCTGATCTCCCTGGCCCACCTCACGGGCGGCGGCTACACCGGCATCGACCACCTCAAACTGCCGCTCACCATCGGCGTCGTGGTGCTGCTGATGTACGGGAATCTGCGCGGGATCCGCGAGGCGGGGCGGGCGTTCGCGGCGCCGGCGTACCTGTTCATGCTCGCCATCGCGCTGATGCTCGTCGTCGGTCTCGTCCGGGCGCTCGGCGGCGGGCTGCCGCACGCCGACCTGCACGCCGCGGGCGTCGTGCCCCTGGGCCACGCGCAGGGCGGCTGGCTCTACGGCGCGTCGCTGTTCATGGTGCTGCGCGCCTTCGCCAACGGCGGCTCCTCGCTGACGGGCCTGGAGGCCATCTCCAACAGCGTCTCCGTCTTCCGCCGCCCCCAGGGCGTGAACGCCCGGCGCACGCTGACCGTCATGAGCTGCGTCCTCGGCGTCATGGTGCTGGGCGTCTCCGCCCTCGCCCACGCCACGCACGCCGTCCCCTACACGGACGGCAACCCGACCGTCCTCGCCCAGGAGGCCGACATCGTCTTCGGCGGCGGCTGGCTGGGCACGGCGGGGCTGGTGTACGTCCAGCTCGCGACCGCGCTCATCCTCTACACGGGGGCGAACACGCCCTTCACCGGCTTCCCCTTCCTCGCCAGCTTCGTCGCCGAGGACCGCTTCCTGCCCCGGAAGCTGACGCGGCGCGGGCACCGGCTCGCCTTCTCCGGCGGGATCATCTCGCTCACCGTCGTCGCGCTCGCCCTGCTCCTCGTCACGGGCGCGAACGTCGACAAGCTCGTCGCCCTCTACGCGATCGGCGTCTTCACCGGCTTCACGATGGCCGCCGCCGGGATGGCGGCGCACCACTGGCGGCGGAGTGAGAGCGGCTGGAAGGCGGGGGTGAACGTCGCGGCGGCCGTGGTGTCGGCGCTGGTCGTCGTCATCTTCGCGATCACCAAGTTCACGGAGGGCGCGTGGCTGGTGGTCGTGGTCTTCCCGCTCGGGGTGTGGGCGCTCATCCGCATCAACCGCGAGTACCGGGAGGAGGCCGCGGCGCTGGAGGGGATGACGCCGTTCACCGACGACGAGCCGCGGTGGCGGCGGCACCTGGTGTACGTGCTGGTCGACGCGCTCGACCTGGCCACGGTCAAGGCGCTGCGGTACGCGCACGAGCTGCGGCCGGACGAGGTGCGGGCGGTGCACTTCGTCATCGACGAGACGCGGGCGCGGCGGCTGGCGACGCGGTGGGAGGCGCTGCCGGGCACCAACGTGCCGCTGGAGCTGGTCGAGTGCCCGGACCGGCGGCTGCGGCACGCGGTGGCGGCGCTCTCCGCGCGCGTCACGGCCGACGGGACGACGGCCCTGACGCTCCTCGTCCCCCGCCGCACGTACGCCCGGCCGCTCGGCACCCTGCTCCACACGGACTCGGGCGACGAACTCGCGAAGACGCTGCAGCACGTGCCGAACGTGGCGGTGACGGTGGTGCCGTTCGACGTGTCGGCGGCGATGGCGCGGTTGCACGCGCGTCACCCCTGACGGATCCTCACCCGGCGTCACGCACGGCGGGCACCGCCGGACCGGCGGGCAGTGCCGTGCCCGCCCCGTCCCCGTTACCTTCGCAGTGGTCGCCGCACCACCACCTTGGAGGGGACATGCAAAAACCCGCATCGCCGGCGCGCAGCGCCACCCGTACCGGACTGCTCTGCAGCTTCGCCGCGTACGGGCTCTGGGGGCTGTTCCCCCTCTACTGGCCGCTCCTGGACGCGGCCGGACCCGTGGAGATCCTGGCGCACCGCATGGTGTGGTCCCTGGTGGCCGTGCTGGCCGTCCTCGCCATGACCCGCCGCTGGGCGTGGATACGCCCGCTGCTCCGGCAGCCCCGCCGCATCGCCCTGATCGCCGTGTGCGCCGTCACCATCTCGGTGAACTGGGGCACCTACATCTGGGGCGTCAATTCCGGGCACGTCGTGGAGACGTCGCTGGGATACTTCATCAATCCCCTCGTGAGCATCGCCTTCGGCGTCGTCGTCCTGCGGGAGCGGCTGCGCCCCGTGCAGTGGGTGGCGGTCGTCGTCGGCGCGTCCGCCGTGGTCGTGCTGGCGGTGGCCTACGGGAAGCCGCCGTGGATCGCGCTGGTGATCGCGGCCTCGTTCGGTACGTACAGCCTGGTCAAGAAGCAGGTGGGGCTGGACGGGCTGGAGTCGCTGGCGGCGGAGACGGCCGTGCTGTTCCTGCCCGCCGTGGCGTTCCTGGCCTTCCTGGGGGCGACGGGGCGCAGCACGTTCCTGTCCGGGGGCGGCGGGCACACGGCGCTGCTGATGTGCTCGGGGGCGATCACCGCGGTGCCGCTGATCCTCTTCGGCGCGGCGGCCGTGCGGCTGCCGCTGTCGGTGGTGGGGATGGTGCAGTACCTGGCGCCGACGTTCCAGTTCGTGCTGGGGCTGCTGGTGTTCCACGAGGGGATGCCGGCGGAGCGCTGGGCCGGTTTCGGGCTGGTGTGGCTCGCCCTGGCCCTGCTGACGTGGGACGCGCTGCGGACGGCGCGGCGCGCGCGGGCGGCGCTGCGGGAGGCGGAGCTCGCTCCCGGTGGTCGCCCGATATCCGGAAACCGGCGTCCCGTGTCCGGAATCCGCCCTTGACGCTCTTTCAGGTCGCCCCCAACATCATGGCCACGTCAAATGTAGTTGGGAGCACCCCCCATGCTTGAACCCAGCGGATCCCCCCTGCCCACGCATCCCCCGAGATCCCGCACCGCCGCCGCCCTGCTGGCCACCGGTGCCGCTCTCGCGGCCACCCTGCTCGGCGCCGCCTCCGGCCCGGCCCTGGCGGTCCCCACCACCGCCCCGGCCCGGCCCGCCGTCGCCGCCGGTCCCGACATACCCGTCGCCAACGTCAAGGCCCACCTCAACCAGCTGCAGGCGATAGCCAACGCCAACGGCGGCAACCGCGCCCACGGCCGCAGCGGCTACAAGGCGTCCATCGACTACGTGAAGGGCAAGCTGGACGCCGCCGGCTTCACGACCACCGTGCAGCAGTTCACCACCGGCGGCGCCACCGGCTACAACCTCGTCGCCGACTGGCCCGGCGGCGACGCGGACCACGTCGTCTTCGCCGGGGCCCACCTGGACTCCGTCAACGCCGGACCCGGCATCAACGACAACGGCTCCGGCTCGGCCGGCGTCCTGGAGGTCGCCCTCGCCGTCGCCCGCGAGGGCTACAAGCCCGCCAAGCACCTGCGGTTCGGCTGGTGGGGCGCGGAGGAGCTCGGCATGCGCGGGTCGAGCTACTACGTCAACCAGCTGCCCGCCGGCGAGCGCGGGAAGATCGACGCGTACCTCAACTTCGACATGATCGGCTCGCCCAACCCCGGCTACTTCGTCTACGGCTACGACCAGAACCTCAAGGCCCTCTTCGAGAACTGGTTCGCCGCGAAGAACATCGCCACCGAGATCGACACCGAGGGCGACGGCCGCTCCGACCACGCGCCCTTCCAGAACGCCGGCATACCGGTGGGCGGCCTCTTCAGCGGCGCCGACTACCGCAAGACCGCGGCCCAGGCCCAGAAGTGGGGCGGCACCGCGGGCCAGCCCTTCGACCGCTGCTACCACGCCTCCTGCGACACCTCGGCGAACATCAGCGACCAGGCGCTCGACACCGACACCGACGCCATCGCGAGCGCGGTGTGGACGCTGAGCGGCGGCGGCACCACGACCCCGCCCCAGGGCAAGGTCTTCGAGAGCAAGAGCCAGGTGCCCGTCCCCGACGCGGGGGCGGCCGTCGAGTCGCCCGTGACGGTCTCCGGGCTGACGGGCAACGCCCCGTCCGCCCTCAAGGTCTCCGTCGACATCAAGCACACGTACCGCGGTGACCTGGTCGTCGACCTCGTCGGGCCGAGCGGGCGCGCGTACCGCCTGAAGGACTCCAGCGGCGACGACTCCGCGAACGACGTCATCGCCACCTACACCGTCGACGCCTCCGGGGAGACGGCGAACGGGACGTGGAAGCTCCGCGTCCAGGACGTCGCCGCGCAGGACACGGGCCGGATCGACGGCTGGAAGCTCACGTTCTAGCCCACAGAACCGACCACTGAGGGCACAACCCCGCAGCGGGTCCGGGAGGTCGCTCACGACCTCCCGGACCCGCACCTTCCGGCGCGCCGGCCGGCCGCCGGCCACTCCGTACGGCCGGGCCCCGCCGCTAGGCGGTCACGTCCTTCGCCGTGAACCGCGCCCACGCCGCCGACCCGAACACCGCCGCGTACAGCGCCTGCAGCCCGAGGTTGTCCAGCAGCTGGTCCCAGTAGACGGGCGCGCGCAGCAGGTCCGCGAAGCTCAGCCAGTAGTGCGGGAAGAGGTACGGCTGGATCGCGTGCAGCTGCGGGAACTGGTCGAGGATCTGCGCCGTGATCAGCAGCCCCACGGTGGTCGCCATCGCCGCGATCCCGCTGCCCGTGAGCGTGGAGACGAACAGCCCGAGCGCCGCGATGCCGACCAGCGACAGCGCCACCGCCCCGGCGACCGCCAGCGCCCGCAGCAGCCCCTCGCCGAAGGACACCGTCACCCCGCTGATCAGCGTCACGTCCCCGAGCGGGAAGAGCAGCGCCCCGACGGCGAGCGCCGACGCCGCGACGGTCAGGGTGGCCGCGCAGCAGAACACGAGCGTCGCCGTGAACTTGGCCAGCAGCAGCCGGGTGCGGCCCGCCGGGGCCACGAGGAGGTAGCGCAGCGTGCCGGCGCTCGCCTCGCCCGCCACCGAGTCGCCCGCGATCACGCCGATGGCCATCGGCAGGAAGAAGGGCAGGGTCGCGGCGAGGGAGGTGAAGACCAGGAAGAGGCCGTTGTTGGTGACCTGGCTGATGAACGCCGGGCCCCCTCCCCCGTGCCCGGCCCCGCCACCGTCGCGCGTCTCCATCCGCACGGCGATACCGACCAGGACGGGGACGGCCGCCAGCACGGCCAGCAGCGCGATCGTGCGCCAGCGCCGGAACACCGTCACCACCTCGCTGCGGAAGAGCGCGAGCGCCCACAGCGGGCTGGGGGCGGGCCGCGCCGCGGCCGCCGTCATGGCCTCAGCCTGCGACATCGAATCCCTCTCCGGTGAGTGCGACGAAGGCGTCCTCCAGGGAGGCGCGGGCGGTGCCGAAGCCACGGACGCGGACCCCGGCCCGCACGAGCGCGGCGTTGAGGTCCGCGAGCTCCCGGGTCACGGCGGGCAGTTCTCCCGTGACGCGGTCGTCGTCCACGGTGAGGTCGTTCACGCCGTGCTCCTTGAGCACGCGGACGGCCTCCGCCGTGTCGGGCGTGGTGACGGCCAGCCTGCCGCGCGCGGAGGCCGCCAGAGCGGCCACCGTGCCCTGGGTCAGGAGACGGCCCTGGGCCATCACGGCGGCGTGCGTGCAGACCTGCTCGATCTCGTCCAGCAGGTGCGAGGAGAGGAACACCGTCGTGCCCTCGGCGGCGAGGCCGCGCACCAGGGTGCGGATCTCGCGCATGCCCTGCGGGTCGAGGCCGTTGGTCGGCTCGTCCAGGACCAGCAGCTCGCGGGGCTGCAGCAGGGCCGCGGCCAGGCCCAGGCGCTGCTTCATGCCGAGGGAGTACGCGCGGGCCTTCTTGCCCGCCGCGGCGACCAGCCCCACCCGGTCCAGGGCGGCGTCCACCCGGGCCCGCCGGGTGGCCGGGTCGGCCGTCGGGTCGGCCGCGTCGAACCGCAGGAGGTTGTCGCGGCCGGTGAGGAAGCCGTAGAGGGCGGGCCCCTCGATCAGGGCGCCCACCCGGGGCAGCACGCGCCGCCCGGCCCGCGGCATCTCCTCGCCGAGGACCCGGGCGGTGCCGGAGGTCGGCTCGATCAGCCCCATGAGCATGCGGATGGTCGTCGTCTTGCCGGAGCCGTTGGGGCCCAGGAAGCCGAAGACGCTGCCGCGCGGCACGACGAGGTCGAGCCGGTCGACGGCGAGCTGCCCGCCCCGGTAGCGCTTGGTGAGCGCGCGGGTGGCTATCGCCGGTTCCCCGGCGGCGGACAGCTCCTCCATCGGGCCTCCCCCTAGCGGTGTGCTTTCGCCTGCTGCTCCGGTCTGCTTCGACCGCTCCGGCCTGCTTCGACCTGCTCCGGCTGCTCCGGACTACTTCGACGCGGCCTTGACCAGCGCGTCCTTGGTGACCGCGCCCACGTACACCTTGCCGTCGTCCGTGACCAGGGCGTTGACCAGGCGGGTGCTGAAGACGCGGCCCGAGCCGAAGGAGCCCGAGACCTTGCTGCCGAGGCCGTCCAGCAGGGCACCGGCCGGGCCGGCGTCCTTGCCGCCCCTCGCCCCCGCGCCCAGCCCGGCGGGCGCCCCCTTGAGCTCGGCGATCGACGTCCAGCTCTTGCCGAGCACGTTCAGCCCGGACAGGTCGGGCGCGCCCGCGTCCCGGCCGCCCTTGTGCTCCTTGCCGCCCGCGTCGCCCTCGGTGACCCGGGCCCCCTTCGGCGGCGTGAAGGCGAAGGTGTCCGCGGAGGGCTTCCCGAAGTCGACCTTGGTGAACGCCGCGTCCACGACGGCCTTGCCGCCGCCCTTGGGGCTGAGCGTGAACTTCAGCGGCACGCCGTTCCCCGCGTCCACCGCGATGCGCACCGCGCCGACCGTCGACTCGGCCGCCTTGGGCTTGATGACCAGCTGGTAGGCGTCCCGCCCGGCGACCTTGGCCGTGCCCTCCACCGTCACCGTCGTGGAGTCGTCGACGGCGGCGAGCGCCTTCTTGGCGAGCTCCTGCGGCGAGGCGCCGCGCAGCTCGCCGGGGGCCTCGTGGCCCTTGCCGTCCTTGCCGTCCTTGCCCGCGTCCTTCGGAGCGGTGGAGTGGTGGACGGTGTTGCTCTTGCTGTCGTACGCCCAGACCTGGTCGCCGTTGTGGATCACGCTGTACTCCGCGGCGCGCTCCACGATCGACAGCCGCTGCTTGCCGGGGCCGTCGGCGGCGACGCGCAGCGTGTGCGTACCGGAGGCGAGCTCGGTGAGCTTGGCCTGCGGGGAGGCGTCCGCCCCCGCGTCCTTGCCGCCGGAGCCGTGCCCGGCCTTGCCGCCGGCCGGGGCGTCACCGAACGAGAGGCCGGACGGCATCGACGGCAGGCCCAGGTCGGTCGTGACCTTGACGGTGCCGGACAGCTGCTGGGTGTCCGACTTCGCCATCTTGGCTATCAGGTCCTGCGCGCTGATCTTCGGCAGATCCGGGTCGCCGCTGCTCGCGAGCGCGGTGCCGATCCCGATCGACGCCGCGGCGATGCCGGCCACCGCGACCGGGACGGCGTAGCGGACGGCCTTGCGGCGGCCGGGCGCCCGCCGGGCGTCCTCCCCGGCGCCGGCCGCCCCGTCGGTGCCGTGGGTCGGTTCGATGCGTGCCATGTCCTGTACCTCCGTCGTCGCCGGCGGTCTCGACCTGTCGTGCACTCGCCACCCCCAGGGCTCATTGTGAGCCCGGCCGCTCGGTGGCGGAGCGGGGAATCCGGGGCTTTTTTCCCCGGCGACTTCGCGTCATTCCCCTGCCTCGAGACACTTCGATTCCACCAGACCACGCCTGTCGGGTCATCAGACGACGGAATCAAGTCCGTATACCTCTTGGGTAGGACATCCCCGGGACGGACACCGACTTCCGGCTGGCCCGCCGGGGCCTCGCGCACCGGCGGAACCGGCGGGAGCGGCGGGTCCGGCGGGACTAGCCCGCGCGGTGCACGACCGCGTCGCAGAGGTTCTCCAGCGCGGCCTTCGCGTAGCACTCCGGCAGCGGGGCCAGCGTGGCCCGCGCCTCCTCCGCGTACCGCACGGTGTCGCGGCGGGCCTGCTCCAGGGCCGGGTGGACGCGCAGGCGGCGCAGCACCTCGGCGTGGAGGGCGTCGTCGGTGAGGTCGCCGTCGAGCATCTCGCACAGCTCCAGATCGGCGGCGGAGCCGGTCGCGGCGGCCTGGGCGCGCAGGTACAGGACGGGCAGGGTGGCGACGCCCTCGCGGAGGTCGGTGCCGGGGGTCTTGCCCGACTCGTGGGAGTCGCTGGCGATGTCGAGGAGGTCGTCGGCGAGCTGGAAGGCGATGCCGAGGCGCTCCCCGTAGTGGGTGAGGATGTCGACCGTGCGCTCGCCGGCGCCGGACATCATCGCGCCGTACCGCCCGGAGACGGCGACCAGCGAGCCGGTCTTGCCGGCGAGGACGTCCAGGTAGTGCTCGACGGGGTCGCGGCCGTCGCGGGGGCCGGCGGTCTCCAGGATCTGGCCGGTGACCAGCCGCTCGAAGGCCTCCGCCTGGATGCGGACGGCCTCGGGGCCCAGGTCGGCCAGGATGTGCGAGGCGCGGGCGAAGAGGAAGTCGCCGGTGAGGACCGCCAGGGAGTTGCCCCAGCGGACGTTGGCGCTGTCGACGCCGCGCCGCTTCTCGGCCTCGTCCATGACGTCGTCGTGGTAGAGCGTGGCCAGGTGGGTGAGCTCGACGACCACGGCGGAGGGCACCACGCCGGGGGCGTAGGGGTCGCCGAACTGGGCGGCGAGCATCACCAGCAGTGGCCGGAAACGCTTCCCCCCGGCGCGCACGAGGTGCTGCGCCGCCTCGGTGATGAAGGGCACGTCGCTCTTGGTGGCCTCAAGGAGGCCCTCCTCGACAGCGGCCAGTCCCGCCTGGACATCGGCTTCAAGAGCCTGGTCCCGCACGCTCAGCCCGAACGGCCCGACGACGGTCACGAGGGGTACTCCTGTCTGCCTGCGAACACGGGGTTTGTCGATGTGTCGCTGTCTCCACCGAAAGTCAGCGTATCCGGTCGGCTCTGGATCACCGTGGCCGCCCGTCCGGGTTGCGCCGTCGCGGGCCTCACGCGGGCCCCCGGCCCCGGCCGGTCTCCGGGGCTCCTGCGGCCCGTTGCACGCTCCGGTACGCGAGCTGGTGTGCGATGGGGATGCGACTTGACATGTGCCCCGCTGCGCCCTCGTTCACCCCGCCGGGGGCCCTGCCCGGCGGGCCGCAGACCGTGGCTTTCGGCCACCCGGGAACGGCCGGGGCACGGCCTTCCCGCGGCGGGCTGCCGCTCCGGCCGGCGCGCCCGCCGGCAAGGCACCGCCGGGCCCCACCGCCGGACCCCGTCGCCCCGGACACGCGCCGTCGCGGCGGAGGCTCAGCAGGCCCCGGCCCGGCAGCCCCTCGCCCCGGGCCGGGAGGCTCCGCCGCGGCGCGTCCCGCCACCCCGGCGCCGTCCGGCGATGCCGTCCCGCGGTGCCGTCCCGCCCTGACCTGCGGGTCCCGCGGGACGGCGGCCGTGCCTGCCCCTGCCCCACCCCTACGCGTCACGGCAGCGGCAGGCCGGGCCGGCGGCTACGGCAGCGCGGCGACCGCCCGCGCCAGCCGCGGCGAGGCGTACTCCGTACCGCAGACGAACCGCATGACCGGGCCGTAGCTGGCCGCGGCCGGCAGGCCCGTGAAGAACAGCCCCGGGACCGAGGAGCGGTAGCCGGGCCCGAGCCGGGGACCGCCCGCGCCGACGGCGAGCCGGGTGCGCAGGCCGTGGCCGAGGAAGTCCAGGGCCGCGAGGTCGACGCGGTAGCCGGTCGCCGCGATGACGTGGTCGGCGGCGAGCTCGCCCGCGCTCGCGCCGTCCGGGCCGACGAGGCCGAGCACGGGACGGCCCCGCTCGACCCGCGCCGAGCCGATCCGCGTGCCCTCCGAGACCTGCACCCGGCCGATGAAGCGCTCCCGCAGCCACCAGGCGCCGAGCGGGCCGAGCACCCGCCCCACGAGGAACCGGCGGGCCGGCGCCGGAAGATGGCGGAAACCATCGGCGTGGTACGAGAACGCGTAGAGCGACCAGGCCCGGCCGAACGGGGTGTCGGGCTTCAGCCGCGACTGGCCGTCCGGCGCCGCACCGAAGCGGACGGCACCCTTCCGGCGGGCGACCACCCGGACCGACGCCGCCCCCGCGTCCGCCAGCAGCACCGCCGTCTCCAGCGCCGACTGCCCGGCGCCGATGACGGCCACGTCGCGCCCCGCGAACCGCGACAGGTCCCGGTGCTGCGAGCTGTGCGAGACCGGCCCCGCGGCGGACGGGCCGTCCGGGACGGCCGCGGCCAGCTCGGGCGGGAGCTGGGCCAGCCCGCTCAGACCGCTGGCGATCACCACCGCGCGGGCGGCGAACGTCTCCCCGGAGTCGAGCTTCAGCTCGAAGTCCGCCGACCGGCGGTCCACGGACACCACGCGCACCTGCTCCAGCTCCGGCACCAGGCGCTCCTGGAACCACAGGCCGTAGCGCGCGAACGTCTCGACCGGGATGGCGTCCCAGTCCGACTCGTAGCGCCGCTCGCCGGTCTCCCGGCAGAAGTCGAGCAGGGTGTGCCCGGGCTGCGGCGCGTCGATGCTGGAGGCCGAGGGGGTGGATTTGAGGAGCATCCCGGCGGGCATGTGTTCGCGCCAGCTCACCATCGGCAGGCCGAAGACGCGGGTCGCCACCCCGCGGGCCCGCAGATGGGCGGCGGTCGACAGGCCGTACGGTCCGGCTCCGATGACTGCTACGGGAAGTGTCACGAGTCCCCTCCCAGGGCGTTCCTCGCTATGGCTTCACACTGCTCACTGCTCACTGCACACTGCATCACTGCGCGCTGATCACTGATGGCTGATCACTGATGGCTGCTCGCTGATCGCTGTCCGGTCCGGCGCCGTTCCGCTACCGGTCGCCGGCCGCCGGCCGTTCGGCCCTGGACGCGGCAGCACGCCTGGAGCGCCACATCTGCCACAGGTGCCGCACACCGGGCCGGACGAACCGGGCGAGCATCGTGAAGAACGGCTTCATGTCGTCCCACGCGACCCAGGCCAGCTCCGTGCTGCTGGGGCGCGCGGGCGCGTGCGGGGTGGTGTAGCCGCTGCGGCGGTACGCGGCGAGCGCGGGCAGGTCGATGTTCTCCACGACGAACCGCCGGCCGGCCGGCTGCTCCCCCTCCGGGACCCGGCGCCCGGTCAGGTCCAGGTGCTGCGCCCGGACGACGTCCACGCCCGTCCCGCTCTCGAAGAGCCGGAACTGCGCGCCCATCCGGGGGTTGAAGTCCAGCAGCTTGTACCGCCCGTCGCGGCGGTCGTACCGCCAGTCCAGGTCGACGATGCCGCTGAAGCCGATCTGCTTGATGAACTGGGCGGTCATGTCGGCCAGTTCGGGGTTGTCCACCACGTAGGCGTTGGCGGTCATGCCCGCGTGCGGGGGCCAGGAGCGCACCTTCACGCCCGTGAAGAGCGCCAGCGGCGTGCTCTCGCCGTCGAAGTAGGCGTGCACGATCCAGTCCTCGGCCTGCTCGCGGGGCAGGTACTCCTGGAGGATCACCCCCGGCGACGGGCCCCAGCCGCGGGCCAGCTCCAGCAGCTCGCGGGGTCCTTGGATGCGGGTGGTGCCGTGCACGGCGGGCTTGCGGCGGCGCTCGAACGCCTCCCGGTTCTTGGCGACGAGGGGGAAGCGGGCGCGCTCGGCGAACTCCTCGATCTCCTCGAACGACCCCGGGAACAGGGCCTCCGGCGACGGCACGCCGTGCTCCACGCAGAGCTCGTGCAGCCCCTGCTTGCTGGCCAGCCGCCGCGGCAACTCCGGCTCCACCGGCGGAAAGAGGAAGCTGCCCGACAGCTCCGCGGCGTGCTCGGCGATGAGCACCGCGGCCTCTTCGTCGGTGGGGATCAGGACGGCGGGCCGGCCGATCTCGCGGCCGATCCGCTGCAGGCCCTCGACCAGCTCGGCGGGCTGCTCGGTGCCCGTCGTGCGCCAGACGAAGCCGGCGCGGAGGTAGCGGGAGACGGCGGCCGGGGTCCAGCGGTCCTCCGTGATCGCGTACATGGGCACGCCGAGTCTGCCGAGGCTGCGGATCGCACCCACCCCGCCGTGGTGCAGGGGATAGTCGCCGATCTTCACGATCAGTCCCGGAACGGACCGGTCCGCCGCGATGGGCGTGCTCCTGCTCGCCACCAGCATCCCCCTCGGCCCCTCAGCCGCAGCGGCCCCCCACTGTGCCTGGCCCGATTAAGGACGCTACTTCGGAATCGCCGCTTCCAGCAAGGAATTACCGGATATTGCGCGCTCTTTTGCCGAAGGCCGGGCGGTGGTTCGGACAGTGGTTCGGGAGCCGGTCCGGGCGGTCCGCGGACAGCCGTCCGGAGCAGCGCACACGCCCCTTCCCGCGCCCCCGGCGGACGCTCTCCCGGCAACCCGGCAAGGGCCCTTCCGGCACCCCCGGCAGGCGCCCCTCTGACACCCCTTGCCTGGCGGCCGTCAGCACGTAATGTGGGCCGCGGGCCTCCACCCGGGCCCACCGGCTTCCCGGCGCGTCCAGGAGAGAGCGAGGCAGCGTCCCATGCCCCAGCACAGCCCCCGCGAGCTGCCCGAAGGCGACCCCTTCGGCGCGGACACCCTCCCGTACGGCGTCTTCACCACCGCCGGCGCCCCGGACCGCCCCCGCATCGGCGTCCGCTACGGGGACTCCGTCCTGGACGCGGCGGCCGCGGCGGCCGCGCACGGCTCCGCGTACGCCGCCCTGCTGGACGCACCGACGCTCAACCCCCTCCTCGCGGCCGGGCGCCCCGCCTGGCGGGCCGTACGCGCCGAGGTGCGCTCCTGGCTGGCCGACGGGCCCTTCCACGCGCTCTCCGACGTGACGCTGCACCTGCCGTTCGAGGTCGCCGACTACGTCGACTTCTACTCCAGCGAGCACCACGCCACCAACGTCGGCCGCATCTTCCGCCCCGACGGCGACCCCCTCACGCCGAACTGGAAGCACCTGCCGATCGGTTACCACGGCCGCGCCGGCACCGTCGTGGTCAGCGGCACGGACGTCGTGCGCCCCCAGGGCCAGCGCAAGGCCCCCGCCGACGCCCTGCCGTCCTTCGGCCCCTCCCGCCGCCTCGACATCGAGGCCGAGGTCGGCTTCGTCGTCGGCACGCCCTCGGACACCCCCGTCGCCCTCGCGGACTTCCGCGAGCACGTCTTCGGCGTCTGCCTCGTCAACGACTGGTCGGCGCGCGACCTGCAGGCGTGGGAGTACGTGCCCCTCGGCCCGTTCCTGGGCAAGTCCTTCGCCACGTCGGCCTCGGCCTGGATCACCCCGCTCGACGCCTTCGACGAGGCCCGTACGGCGCCGCCGGAGCGCACCCACCCGCTCCTGCCCTACCTGGACGACTCAGCGGCCGAGCCGGGCGGCATCGACCTGCGCATCGAGGTGCGGATCAACGGCGAGACGGTCTCCCGGCCGCCGTTCTCCGCGATGTACTGGACCGCCGCCCAGCAGCTGGCGCACATGACGGTCAACGGCGCCACCCTGCGCACCGGCGACCTCTTCGCCTCCGGCACGGTCAGCGGCCCCGAGCCCGACCAGCTCGGCTGCCTCCTCGAACTGACCGCGGGCAAGGGCCCGTGGCTCGAGGACGGCGACGAGGTCACCCTCACGGCATGGGCGCCCGGCCCCGGCGGGGCGCGGATCGGCCTCGGCGAGGTCACCGGGCGCATCCTCCCGGCCCGCGGCGGCGCGTCGTCATGACGCCGGGCCCGCCGGTCCTCACGCTGCCCGAGGAGCTGCTGCTGCTCTCCTTCGACCCGGTCAGCGGGCGCAGGCTGTGCGGCGGCCAGGCCCTGGAGTACGGCGTGGCCGGTGCGGTGCTGGCCGAACTGGAGCTGGCCGGGCGGGTGACGGAGGAGCGCGGCCGGGTGACGGTGACGAACCCGGTGCCGCCGGGCGACCCCCTGCTGGCCATGGCGCTGGCCGCACTGCCGCCCGCCGGCAAGGGCGCGCGCGGCCGCGGGCCGCGGACGGTCTCCTGGGTGCGGACCGCGTCGCGGCACCTCGAAGAACCCTGGCTGGCCCGGCTGGTGAAGAACGGCGCCCTGCGCAGGGAGAAGCACCGCTTCCTGGGCGTCGTCCCGTACTACCGCCATCCCGTGGGCCCGGTGGACCGGACGACGGAGACGCGGCAGCGCTTCGAGGAGGCGCGGCGCGCGGGCTTCGCCGGCCCGCGCTCCCGCGTGCTCGCCGCGCTGGCGTCCGCCACCGGCACGGCCCGGGCGCTCTACCCCGGCTGGGACGGCCGCCACGACCGGAGCGCGATGCGCCGGCTCAGGCGCGAGGAGTGGACCGCGTGGGCCGTGCACCGCAATGTGATGCGCGACCGGTCCGACAGCAGCAGCGGGAGCGGCGGGGGTGACGGCGGGGGCGGGTGACTTCAACGGTTGTGTCACCGATCCCGCGAGGGGAGCGCGGAGACCCGGACGGCTGGGCCAGGGCTGCTAATTTGTCGTGTCCAGAACCAGACGGAGGAGTGACGTGCGCAAGGCAGTGCAGATCACGGGGGCGGCGCTCTGCGCCGCTGTGCTGATGACCGGTTGCAGCAGCGGGAGCGACGGCGGCAAGAAGGACGACAAGCCGGCCGCGGGCACCACGCCGGCCTCCCAGGCCCCGGCGGAGCAGCCGTCCTCGCCCGCCGCGGACGCCGGCGGGCAGCGCGCCACCGCGGCCACGCTCGCGGGCGGCTGGACGAACGGCGGCAAGCTCGCCGACCAGACCATCGTCATCATGTCGTTCGCCGGGAACACGGTGATGCTCAGCGGGAAGACCGCCTGCTCGGGCACGCTCGTCGACAACTCCCAGCCGGCGACGGTCACGATCAAGCACTGCCAGGACGGCAGCAAGGACTACACCACGGGCACGATCAAGGGCTTCGACGGCAAGTCCTTCACCGTCGCCTGGGCCTCCGGCAAGACGGAGAAGATGACCAAGACGGTCGGCAGCGACGGCAAGCCGACGGGCGTCCCGGGCGGCATCGCGGGCGGCCTGCCCAAGCCCCCGGCCGGCTGAGCCCCCGTACGCGTGCCACTGCCCGGCAACCGGGGAAGGCTGCCGGGCAGTTGCGCCCGCACGAAACGGGACCGGGCTTCCGCGCGTACGGAAGGGAACGGCCCGCCGCCACCGGCTACCGCACGAACACCCCGGCCTGACCCGCGAGATCCAGGAAGTACTGCGGCGCCACGCCCAGCGCCAGCGTCACCGCGACACCGATCGCGATCGCCGAGGAGGTCAGCGGGCTCGGGACGGCTACCGTCGGCCCGTCGGCCTTCGGCTCGCTGAAGAACATCAGCACGATCACCCGGACGTAGAAGAACGCGGCGATCGCCGAGGACACCACACCGACGATGACCAGCGGCCCCGCCCCGCCCTGCGCCGCCGCCTTGAACACGGCGAACTTCCCCGCGAACCCGCTCGTGAGCGGGATGCCCGCGAAGGCCAGCAGGAAGACGGCGAACGTCGCGGCCGTGAGCGGCGAACGGCGGCCCAGCCCGGCCCACTTGGACAGGTGCGTGGCCTCCCCGCCCGCGTCGCGCACCAGCGTCACGACCGAGAAGGCGCCGAGCGTGACGAAGGAGTACGCGCCCAGGTAGAACAGCACGGACGACACGCCGTCGGGGGACGTCGCGATGACGCCCGCGAGGATGAATCCCGCGTGGGCGATGGAGGAGTAGGCCAGCAGCCGCTTCACGTCGGTCTGGGTGACGGCCGCGATCGCGCCCACCAGCATCGTGACGATCGCGACGCCCCACATCACCGGCCGCCAGTCCCAGCGCAGGCCCGGCAGGACCACGTACAGCAGCCGCAGCAGGGCGCCGAAGCCGGCGACCTTGGTGGCGGCGGCCATGAAGCCCGTGACGGGCGTGGGGGCGCCCTGGTAGACGTCCGGCGTCCACATGTGGAAGGGGACGGCGCCGACCTTGAAGAGCAGGCCCATCAGGACGAGCGCACCGCCGATCAGCAGCAGGGCGTCGTTGCCGGTGGTGGCCGCGAGGGCGGGGTCGAGCACCCGGGCGGAGCCGCTCACGACGTCGGCGATGCCCGCGTACGTGACGGTGCCCGCGTAGCCGTAGAGCAGGGCCACGCCGAACAGCAGGAAGGCCGAGGAGAAGGCGCCGAGCAGGAAGTACTTCACGGCGGACTCCTGCGACAGGAGCCGCTTGCGGCGGGCCAGCGCGCACAGCACGTACAGCGGGAGGGAGAAGACCTCCAGGGCGACGAACAGCGTCAGCAGGTCGTCCGCGGCGGGGAAGACGAGCATGCCGCCCACCGCGAAGAGCACGAGCGGGAAGACCTCGGTGGTGGCGAAGCCCGCCTTGACGGCCTCCTGCTCCGCCTTGCCGCCGGGCACGGCGGCGCCCTGCGCGGCGAAGGAGTCGACGGGCCGGCCGTGCGCCGCCGGGTCCAGGCGCCGCTCGGCGAACGTGAACACGGCGACCAGGGAGACGAGGAGAATGGTGCCCTGCAGGAACAGCGCCGGGCCGTCGACGGCGACGGCGCCCATGGCGGCGGCGTGCGCCTTGCCCGTGGCGTAGCCGCCGGCCGCGAGGGCGACGACGGCGGCGAAGGCCGCGGCCAGGGAGACGCAGGACAGGGCCAGTTGGGCGTGGTAGCGGGCGCGGCGCGGGAGGAAGGCCTCCACGAGGACGCCGAGCACCGCGGCGCCGAGCACGATCAGCGTCGGGGACAGCTGGGCGTACTCGATGTGCGGTGCCGGGATCTTCTGCGGCGCGTCCGCCGACATCGTCCACAGGCTGTGGACGGATGCTGCGTGGCTCACTTCGCGGCCTCCACATCGTTCGCATCGGGCTTGGGGTCGGCCTGGTGGACCTGCGACATCGTGTGCCGGACCGCCGGGTCGAGGATCTCCGTCACCGGCTTGGGGTAGACGCCGAGGAAGAGCAGCAGGGCGATCAGGGGGGTGACCACGGCCAGCTCGCGCGCCCTGAGGTCGGGCATGCCCCGCACCTCCTCCTTCACCGGGCCGGTCATGGTGCGCTGGTAGAGCACGAGGACGTACAGCGCGGCGAGCACGATGCCGAGCGTGGCGACGGCACCGGCGACCGGGTAGCGGCTGAACGTGCCGACCAGGACGAGGAATTCGGAGACGAACGGCGCGAGGCCGGGCAGCGACAGCGTCGCGAGGCCGCCGATGAGGAAGGTGCCCGCGAGGACCGGGGCGACCTTCTGGACGCCGCCGTAGTCCGCGATGAGGCGGGAGCCGCGGCGGGAGATCAGGAAGCCGGCGACGAGCATCAGGGCGGCCGTCGAGATGCCGTGGTTGACCATGTACAGCGTCGCGCCGCTCTGGCCCTGGCTGGTCATCGCGAAGATGCCGAGCACGATGAACCCGAAGTGGGAGATCGAGGCGTACGCCACCAGCCGCTTGATGTCCCGCTGCCCGACGGCGAGCAGCGCCCCGTACAGGATGCTGATCAGCGCCAGGACGACGATGACGGGGGTGGCCCACTTCGAGGCCGCGGGGAAGAGCTGGAGGCAGAAGCGGAGCATCGCGAACGTGCCGACCTTGTCGACCACGGCGGTGATCAGCACGGCGACGGGGGCGGTGGCCTCGCCCATGGCGTTGGGCAGCCAGGTGTGCAGCGGCCACAGCGGGGCCTTCACGGCGAAGGCGAAGAAGAAGCCGAGGAAGAGGGCGCGTTCGGTGGTGGTCGCGAAGTCCAGCTTGCCGGCGGCGCGCGCCTGGACGATCTCCTGGAGGGAGAAGGTGCCGGTGCCGAGCTGGTGGGCGGTGACCGCGTACAGCCCGATGACGGCGGCCAGCATGATCAGGCCGCCGGCCAGGTTGTAGAGGAGGAACTTCACCGCGGCGTAGGAGCGCTGGGCCGCGGCGCCGGCCTCGGTGCGCTCGCCCGCGCGGTCCCCGAAGCCGCCGATGAGGAAGTACATCGGGATGAGCATGGCTTCGAAGAAGACGTAGAAGAGGAAGACGTCGGTGGCCTCGAAGGAGAGCACCACCATGGCCTCGACCATGAGGATGAGGGCGAAGAAGCCCTGGGTGGGGCGCCAGCGCGACGAACCGCTCTCCTGGGGGTCGGCGTCGTGCCAGCCGGCCAGCATGACGAAGGGGATCAGCAGCGCGGCCAGGCCGATCAGGACGACCGCGATGCCGTCGACGCCCAGCTCGTAGCGGACGCCGAAGTCCGCGATCCAGGCGTGCGACTCGGTGAGCTGGAACGGCCCCTTCGCACCGGGGTCGAAGCGCACGAGCTGGACGGCCGCCAGGACCAGCGTCGCGAGCGAGAAGGCGAGCGCGAGCCACTTGGCGGCGGTGCGCCGCCCGGCCGGCACGGCCGCGGTGGCGACCGCGCCGACCGCGGGGACCGCGGCCGTCAGCGTGAGCAGGGGAAAGGCCATGATCAAACCGCCCTCATCAGCAGGGTGGCGGCGATGAGCACCGCCGCACCGCCGAACATCGAGACCGCGTACGAACGGGCGTAGCCGTTCTGCAGCTTGCGCATCCGGCCCGACAGCCCGCCCACCGAGGCGGCGGTGCCGTTGACGACGCCGTCGACCAGGCTGTGGTCGACGTAGACCAGGCTGCGGGTGAGGTGCTCCCCGCCGCGGACCAGCACGACGTGGTTGAAGTCGTCCTGCAGCAGGTCCCGCCGGGCGGCCCGGGTGAGGAGGCTGCCGCGGGGGGCCGTGACGGGGACCGGCCTGCGGCCGTACTGCAGCCAGGCGACGGCCACGCCGATGACGAGCACGACCATGGTGGCGGCGGTGACGGTGAGGGCACTGACGGGCGAGTGGCCCTCCTCGTGCCCGGTGACCGGCTCCAGCCACTTCAGGAAGGCGTCGTTGATGCTGAACAGGCCGCCGGCGAAGACCGATCCCACCGCCAGGACGATCATCGGGATCGTCATGACCTTGGGTGACTCGTGCGGGTGGGGCAGCTCGCCCTCGCCCCGGGTCTCCGCGGCCGGCTCGGCGCTCGGCTCGTCCGGCGAGGGCGCCCGCCGCCACCGCTCCTCGCCGAAGAAGGTCAGGAGCATCACTCGTGTCATGTAGTACGCGGTGATGGCCGCGCCCAGCAGGGCCGCGCCGCCGAGGATCCAGCCCTCGGTGCCGCCCTTGGCGAAGGCGGCCTCGATGATCTTGTCCTTGGAGAAGAAGCCGGACAGGCCGGGGAAGCCGATGATGGCGAGGTAGCCGAGACCGAAGGTGACGAACGTGACCGGCATGTACTTGCGCAGGCCGCCGTAGCGGCGCATGTCGACCTCGTCGTTCATGCCGTGCATGACGGACCCGGCGCCGAGGAAGAGCCCGGCCTTGAAGAAGCCGTGCGTCACCAGGTGCATGATCGCGAAGACGTAGCCGACGGGGCCCAGCCCGGCGGCCAGGATCATGTACCCGATCTGGGACATGGTGGAGCCGGCCAGGGCCTTCTTGATGTCGTCCTTGGCGCAACCGACGATCGCACCGAAGAGGAGCGTGACCGCGCCGACCGTGACCACGGCGGTCTGGGCGTCCGGCGCCGCGTCGAAGACCGCGCCGGAGCGGACGATCAGATAGACGCCGGCGGTCACCATCGTCGCCGCGTGGATGAGGGCGGAGACCGGAGTCGGGCCCTCCATCGCGTCACCGAGCCAGGACTGCAGCGGTACCTGGGCCGACTTGCCGCAGGCGGCGAGCAGCAGCATCAGCGCGACGGCCGTCAGCCTGCCCTCCCCCGCGTCGCCCGCCCGGTCCAGCACGGGGTCGAAGGCGAAGGTGCCGAACGTGGTGAAGAGCAGCATGATCGCGATCGACAGCCCCATGTCACCGACGCGGTTGACCAGGAACGCCTTCTTGGCGGCGGTGGCCGCGCTCGGCTTGTGCTGCCAGAAGCCGATCAGCAGGTACGAGGCGAGGCCGACGCCCTCCCAGCCCACGTACAGGAGCAGGTAGTTGTCGGCGAGGACGAGCAGCAGCATCGCGGCGAGGAAGAGGTTGAGATAGCCGAAGAAGCGCCGCTTGCGCTCGTCGTGGGCCATGTAGCCCACCGAGTAGAGGTGGATGAGCGTGCCCACGCCCGTGATCAGCAGGACGAAGGTCATCGACAGCTGGTCGAGGTGGAAGCCGACGTCCGCGCGGAAGCCGCCGACCGGCACCCACTGGAACACCGTGACGTCCAGGGCACGGTCCTCGCCGCTCCGGCCGAGCATGCCCGCGAAGAGCACCGCGCCGAGCGCGAACGACACGGCCGCGAGCAGCGTGCCCAGCCAGGGGGCGCTCCGGTCGAGCCGCTGCCCGCCGCACAGCAGCAGGCCCGCTCCCAGCAGGGGCGCGAGGACGAGCAATCCGATGAGGTTCTCCACGTCAGCGTCCCCTTACAGCTTCAGCAGGCCGGCGTCGTCCACCGAGGCCGAGTGCCGGGAGCGGAAGATCGTCACGATGATGGCGAGGCCGATCACGACCTCGGCCGCGGCCACGACCATCGTGAAGAAGGCGATGATCTGGCCGTCGAGATTGCCGTGCAGCCGGGCGAAGGTGACGAACGCGAGGTTGCAGGCGTTCAGCATCAGCTCGACGCACATGAAGATGACGATCGCGTTCCGCCGGATGAGCACGCCGGCCGCCCCGATGGTGAACAACAGGACCGCCAGATAGAGGTAGTTGACCGGGTTCACTTGCTCGCCCCCCTCGCGTCGGCGTCCTCGCTGCGGCCCCGCTCCTGCCAGTCGCTGGAGCGCTGCTCCAGGGCCTTGAGGTCCTCCAGGGCCTCGCCCGAGACGTCGCGGACCTGGCCGCGGGCGCGCAGGGTGGGGCTGACGGTCAGGTCGGAGACGGTGCCGTCGGGGAGGAGGCCGGGGATGTCGACGGCGTTGTGCCGGGCGTAGACGCCGGGCGCCGGGAGCGGCGTGACCTGCTTGCCCTCGCGGACGCGCTGCTCGGCGCGCTCGCGCTGGGTGGCGGCGCGCTCGGTGCGCTCGCGGTGGGTGAGGACCATCGCGCCGACGGCCGCGGTGATCAGCAGGGCGCCGGTGATCTCGAAGGCGAAGACGTACTTGGTGAAGACGAGGGCGGCGAGCCCCTCCACATTGCCGCCGGCGTTGGCCCGGCCGACGCCGTTCCAGTCCTTCAGGGCGGCGTTGGAGATGCCGGCCGTGAGCAGGATGCCGAAGCCGAGGACGCACAGGGCGGCGAGCCACCGCTGGCCCTTGATGGTCTCCTTGAGGGAGTCGGCGGCGGTGACGCCCACGAGCATGACGACGAAGAGGAAGAGCATCATGATCGCGCCGGTGTAGACGACGATCTGCACGACGCCCAGGAAGTAGGCGCCGTTGGCGAGGTAGAAGACCGCCAGGACGATCATGGTGCCGGCGAGCGAGAGGGCGCTGTGCACGGCCTTCTTCATCAGGACGGCGCCCAGCGCCCCGAGGACGGCGACGACGGCGAGGATCCAGAACTGGACCGCCTCGCCCGTCGACGTCGTGGAGGCGGCCGGGGCGGCCAGGGAGGCGGCGAGGCTCACGCGTCCGCCCCTTCCTCTTGGGGCCGTTCGCCCTTGGAGACGGCGGCCTGCCGGACCGTGCCGGGCGCGGCCTCGGTCACCAGGCCGCGGTAGTAGTCCTGCTCGGTCATGCCGGGGAAGATCGCGTGCGGGGTGTCGACCATGCCCTCCTCCAGGCCCGCGAGCAGCTCTTCCTTCGTGTAGATGAGGGATTCGCGGCTGGAGTCGGCCAGTTCGTACTCGTTGGTCATGGTGAGGGCGCGGGTGGGGCACGCCTCGACGCACAGGCCGCAGAGGATGCAGCGGAGGTAGTTGATCTGGTAGACGCGGCCGTAGCGCTCGCCGGGCGAATACCGCTCCTCGGCCTTGTTGTCCGCGCCCTCCACGTAGATGGCGTCGGCGGGGCAGGCCCAGGCGCACAGCTCGCAGCCGATGCACTTCTCCAGGCCGTCCGGGTGCCGGTTGAGCTGGTGGCGGCCGTGGAAGCGGGGGGCCGTGGGCTTCTTGTACTCCGGGTACTGCTCGGTGAGCCGCTTCTTGAACATGGCCTTGAAGGTCACGCCGAAGCCGGCCACGGGATTGCGGGGGGTCTCGCGGGGAGCATCGCCCCGCGCGGGTTCGCTGGTCACCGCCGTCAGCCCTCCTTTCCGTCACGCACAGTATCGGACCCGCCACTGACAATGAGCTCTCCGTCACGGCGCGGCCTGCGGCGCGGCACCGGCGGGAGGGTCTGCCCGGGCAGCGGCGGCACGGGGAACCCGCCGCCCGCCGGGTCGAACTCCCGCTCCGGCGCGGCCTCCCCGTCCCCGTCGCCGCGCTCGCCCTTGCGGAAGACGTCCGCCACGAAGGAGAGCAGCAGGACCGCGACGACGGCGCCGCCGACGTAGAGCACGATCCGCTGGAAGTCGTAGTCCTCGTTGCGCAGCGCCCGCACCGAGGCGACGAGCATCAGCCACACCATCGAGACCGGGATGAGGACCTTCCAGCCCAGCTTCATGAACTGGTCGTAGCGCAGCCGCGGCAGCGTGCCGCGCAGCCAGATGAAGAAGAACAGCAGCACCTGAAGCTTGATCACGAACCAGAGCAGCGGCCACCAGCCGTGGTTCGCGCCCTCCCAGAACGCCGAGACCGGGTACGGGGCCCGCCAGCCGCCCAGGAACAGCGTCACGGCCACCGCCGAGACGGTCACCATGTTGACGTACTCGGCCAGCATGAACATCGCGAACTTGATGGAGGAGTACTCGGTGTTGAAGCCGCCGACGAGGTCGCCCTCGGACTCCGGCAGGTCGAACGGCGCCCGGTTGGTCTCCCCCACCATCGCCACGATGTAGATGATGAAGGAGACCGGCAGCAGCAGGACGTACCAGCGGTCGTGCTGGGCCTCCACGATCGCCGAGGTCGACATCGACCCGGAGTAGAGGAAGACGGCGGCGAAGGAGACGCCCATCGCGATCTCGTAGGAGATCATCTGCGCGCACGAGCGCAGGCCGCCCAGCAGCGGGTACGTCGAGCCGGACGACCAGCCCGCGAGCACGATGCCGTAGATGCCCACGGAGGCCGTGGCGAGGATGTAGAGCACGCCGATCGGCAGGTCCGTGAGCTGCATCGTCGTGCGGTGCCCGAAGACCGAGATCTCGTTCCCGGCGGGGCCGAAGGGGATCACGGCGATCGCCATGAACGCGGGGACGGCCGCCACGACGGGGGCCAGCAGATAGACCGCCTTGTCCGCCCGCTTGACGATCACGTCCTCTTTCAGCATCAGCTTGATGCCGTCCGCGAGGGACTGCAGCATCCCCCACGGGCCGTGCCGGTTGGGGCCGATCCGCAGCTGCATCCAGGCGACGACCTTGCGCTCCCAGACGATCGAGAACAGCACGGTCAGCATGACGAACGCGAAGCAGAAGACCGCCTTCACGACGATCAGCCACCACGGGTCCCGGCCGAACACCGAGAGGTCCCCGGCGGCCAGCTCGCTCAGGCTGTAAGCCTCGACAGTCTTCACTACCGTGCCTCCGGTGTCCCGGTCCCGGTGCCCTCACCGGGATCCGCCCCGATCCGTACGAGCTCGCCGGGGCGCGCGCCCGTGTCCCCGGCGACACCACCGCCCGCCGAGTTCAGCGGCAGCCACACCACGCGGTCCGGCATGGCCGTCACGCGCAGCGGCAGCCGTACCGTTCCGCCGGGGCCCGTCACCGCCAGCAGGTCGCCGTCGCGCACGCCCGCCTCGGCGGCCGTCGCGGGCGACAGGCGGGCGAGCGCCGCGTGCCGCGTGGCGGCGAGGGCGTCGTCGCCGTCCTGCAGGCGGCCCTGGTCCAGCAGCATCCGGTGGCCCGCGAGCACCGCCTCGCCCGCGGCGGGCTGCGGCAGCGGCCGGCCGGCCTCCACCGGGTCCGCGGCGTGCGCCCCGTCCCAGGGGCCGAGGCGGCGCAGCTCCGCGCGCACGGCGTCCACGTCCGGCAGGCCCAGCCCGATGCCCATGGCGTCGGCCAGCATGTGCAGCACCCGGGCGTCCGCGGGGACGTGGCGGCGCGGCAGCTGGTCGGGCTTGATCGCGACCTCGAACGGCCGGGCCCGGCCCTCCCAGTTGAGGAACGTGCCCGCCTTCTCCACGACGGCCGCGACCGGCAGGACGACGTCCGCCCGGTCCGACACCTCGCTCGGCCGCTGCTCCAGGCTGACCAGGAAGCCGACGGCGTCCAGCGCTTCACGCGCGCGTGCCGGGTCGGGCAGGTCCGCGACCTCGACGCCACCCACCAGCAGGGCGCCCAGTTCGCCCCGGGCCGCCGCCTCCACGATCTCGCCGGTGTCCCGGCCCGGGCTGCGCGGCAGACCGGACACGCCCCAGGCGGCCGCGGTCTCCTCCCGCGCCCGCGGGTCGGTGGCCGGGCGGCCGCCGGGCAGCAGCCCCGGCAGGGCCCCCGCCTCGACCGCGCCCCGCTCCCCGGCCCGGCGCGGGATCCACACCAGCTGCGCGCCCGTCGCCGCGGCCGCCGCGACGGCGGCCGTCAGCGCACCGGGCACGCCCGCGAGCCGCTCGCCGACGACGATCACTGCCCCGCCTGCGCGCAGGGCCTCGGCCGCGGCCGCCACCCCGGCGTCCGCTCCGGGGGCGCCGGCCAGCGCCCGCAGCCACTCCGTCTCGGTGCCGGGCGCGGCGGGCAGCAGCGTGCCGCCGGCCTTCTCCAGGCCGCGGCTGGCGTGCGTGGCGAGCGCGAAGACGCGCTGCCCGTGCTTGCGCCAGGCCTTGCGCAGCCGCAGGAAGACGCCGGGCGCCTCCTCCTCCGCCTCGAAGCCCGCCAGCAGGACCGCCGGGGCCTTCTCCAGCGCCGCGTAGGTGACGCCGGAACCGTCCAGGTCGCGGCCCCGGCCGGCGACGCGGGCGGCCAGGAAGTCGGCCTCCTCACCGCTGTGCACCCGGGCCCGGAAGTCGACGTCGTGCGTGTCGAGCGCCACCCGCGCGAACTTGGCGTACGCGTAGGCGTCCTCGACCGTCAGCCGGCCGCCGGTCAGGACGCCCGCCCTGCCCCGCGCCGCCGCCAGCCCCCGGCCCGCGGCCTCCAGGGCCTCCGGCCAGCTCGCCGGTTCGAGGACGCCTCCGGCGCCGCGCACCAGCGGGTGGGTGAACCGCTCCGGCCGCTGTGCGTAGCGGAACGCGAAGCGGCCCTTGTCGCACACCCACTCCTCGTTGACCTCCGGGTCGTCGGCGGCCAGGCGGCGCATCACCTTGCCGCGCCGGTGGTCCGTCCGCAGCGCGCAGCCGCCCGCGCAGTGCTCGCACACCGACGGCGACGACACCAGGTCGAAGGGGCGCGAACGGAAGCGGTACGCCGCCGAGGTCAGCGCCCCCACCGGGCAGATCTGGATGGTGTTGCCCGAGAAGTACGACTCGAAGGGCACGCCCTCGCCCGTGCCGACCTGCTGCAGCGCCCCGCGCTCCAGCAGCTCGATCATCGGGTCTCCCGCGATCTGCTGGGAGAAGCGCGTGCAGCGCGCGCACAGCACGCACCGCTCGCGGTCCAGCAGCACCTGCGGGGAGATCGGCACCGGCTTCTCGAAGGTGCGCTTGCGGCCCTCGAAGCGGGTGTCCGCCTGCCCCGCCGACATCGCCTGGTTCTGCAGGGGGCACTCGCCGCCCTTGTCGCAGACGGGGCAGTCCAGCGGGTGGTTGATCAGCAGCAGCTCCATCACGCCGCGCTGCGCCTTCTCGGCGACGGGCGAGGTCAGCTGCGTTCTGACGACCATGCCGTCGGTGCAGGTGATGGTGCAGGACGCCATCGGCTTGCGCTGGCCCTCCACCTCCACGATGCACTGCCGGCAGGCGCCGGCCGGATCGAGCAGCGGGTGGTCGCAGAAGCGGGGGATCTCGATGCCCAGCAGCTCCGCGGCGCGGATGACCAGCGTCCCCTTGGGGACGGAGATCGCGGCGCCGTCGATGGTGAGGGAGACGAGGTCCTCCGGCGGCGGCTCGGCGCCCCCTCCTCCGGAGGGGGCAGACGTCGTGACCGTCACGCGTTCACCTCCAGGGGGAAGTTCTGCGGGCCGTCGGCCCACAGCGTCGACTTCGAGGGGTCGAAGGGGCAGCCCTTGCCCGTGATGTGCTGCTCGTACTCCGCGCGGAAGTGCTGCAGCGAGGAGAGGATGGGCGCCGCGGCGCCGTCGCCGAGGGCGCAGAACGACTTGCCGTTGATGTTGTCGGAGATGTCGGCGAGCTTGTCGAGGTCGGACTTGCGGCCCTTGCCGGCCTCGATGTCGCGCAGCAGCTGGACCAGCCAGTACGTGCCCTCGCGGCAGGGGGTGCACTTGCCGCACGACTCGTGCGCGTAGAACTCCGTCCAGCGGGTGACCGCGCGCACCACGCACGTCGTCTCGTCGAAGCACTGCAGCGACTTGGTGCCCAGCAGCGAGCCGGCCGCGCCCACGCTGTCGAAGTCCAGCGGCACGTCGAGCTGTTCGGCGGTGAACATCGGGCTGGAGGAGCCGCCCGGCGTCCAGAACTTCAGCCGGTGGCCGGGGCGCATGCCGCCGCTCATGTCGAGCAGCTGGCGCAGCGTGATGCCCATCGGCGCCTCGTACTGGCCGGGGTGGGCGACGTGCCCGGAGAGCGAGTAGAGCGTGAAGCCGGGGCACTTTTCGGTGCCCATCGAACGGAACCACTCCTTGCCCCGGTGGAGGATCGCGGGAACGGACGCGATGGACTCCACGTTGTTCACGACGGTGGGGCAGGCGTAGAGGCCGGCGACGGCGGGGAAGGGCGGCCGGAGCCGGGGCTGGCCGCGGCGGCCCTCCAGCGAGTCGAGGAGGGCGGTCTCCTCGCCGCAGATGTACGCGCCCGCGCCCGCGTGCACGGTCAGCTCCAGGTCCAGGCCGGAGCCGAGGACGTTCGTGCCGAGGTAGCCCGCGGCGTAGGCCTCGCGCACGGCCTCGTGCAGCCTGCGCAGCACGGGCACGACCTCGCCGCGCAGATAGATGAACGCCCGGTTCGAGCGGATCGCGTGGCAGGCGATCAGGATGCCCTCGATGAGGGTGTGCGGGGCGGCGAAGAGGAGCGGGATGTCCTTGCAGGCGCCCGGCTCGGACTCGTCCGCGTTGACCACGAGGTAGTGCGGCTTGCCGTCGCCCTGCGGGATGAACTGCCACTTCATCCCGGTCGGGAAGCCCGCGCCGCCGCGGCCGCGCAGCCCCGAGTCCTTCACGTAGGCGATCACGTCGTCGGGGTCCATCGCGAGCGCCTTGCGCGCGCCCTGGTAGCCGTCGTGGCGCAGGTAGGTCTCCAGCGTCCAGGAGCGCGGCTCGTCCCAGAACGCGGAGAGCACGGGTGCGAGCAGCTTCTCCGGGCTCGTCTCCCCCATCGCTGGTGCCATGGTCATCCCTCCCCCTCCTCGGTGACCGGGCCCGCGGGGTGACCGGGGTCCGAGGCGGACGTCTCTTGCGGCGCGTCGTGGGAGCTGAGGTGCTCTTCCGGGTGGCCGGGGGCGGTGGCCGGCGGGGCGCCGCGCGGCGGTCCCACGCGGGCCGCCGCTCCGGGCCGCTCGCCCTTGGCCAGCCGGAGGCCCGCCAGCGAGGCCGGGCCCGCGCCGCCGCTCGCGTCGACCGCGCCCGGGCGGGGGTCGGGGAAGCCGGCGAGGATCCGGGAGGTCTCCCGGAAGGTGCAGAGCGGGGCGCCGCGGGTCGGCTCGGCGGGGCGGCCCGCGCGCAGGTCGTCGACGAGGGCCTTGGCGCTCTCGACGGTCTGGTTGTCGAAGAACTCCCAGTTGACCATCACGACGGGCGCGAAGTCGCAGGCGGCGTTGCACTCGACGTGCTCAAGGGTGATCTTGCCGTCGGGGGTGGTGCCGCCGTTGTCCACGCCGAGGTGGCGGCGCAGCCCCTCGAAGATCGCGTCGCCGCCCATCACCGCGCACAGGGTGTTGGTGCACACCCCCACCTGGTACTCGCCGCCCGGCTCGCGCCGGTACATGGTGTAGAAGGTGGCGACCGCCGTGACCTCGGCGCTGGTCAGGCCGAGCGTCTCGGCGCAGTAGCGCAGGCCGGTGCGGGTGACGTGGCCCTCCTCGGCCTGGACGAGGTGGAGCAGCGGCAGCAGGGCGCTCCGGCTGTCCGGATAGCGGGCGATCACCTCCCGGGCGTCGGCGTCGAGCCGCTCCCGGACCTCGGGGGGAAAGTCCGGCGCCGGGAGCGCGGGCATCCCCAGCTGTACGTCGTGCGTCACTGCGCCTCCTCGTTCGCTTCTCCGCCCACGCGGCGCAGAGGTGCGGGCATCGTGTCCGTCTGCGGCCCGGCGGCCGCGTGTGCGACGCTCACCGGTCGACGCCTCCCATCACGGGGTCGATGGACGCCACCGCGACGATCACGTCGGCCACCTGGCCGCCCTCGCACATCGCCGCCATGGACTGCAGGTTGGTGAAGGACGGGTCGCGGAAGTGGACGCGGTACGGGCGGGTGCCGCCGTCGCTCACGATGTGGACGCCCAGCTCGCCCTTGGGCGACTCGACCGCCGCGTAGACCTGGCCGGGCGGCACCCGGAAGCCCTCCGTGACCAGCTTGAAGTGGTGGATCAGGGCCTCCATGGAGGTGCCCATGATCTTCTTGATGTGGTCGAGGGAGTTGCCGAGGCCGTCGGGGCCGAGGGCCAGCTGCGCGGGCCAGGCGATCTTCTTGTCGGCGACCATGACCGGGCCGGGCGCCAGCCGGTCCAGGCACTGCTCGATGATCCGCAGGGACTCGTGCATCTCCTCGATGCGGATGAGGAAGCGCCCGTACGCGTCGCAGGTGTCGGCGGTCGGCACCGCGAAGTCGTAGGTCTCGTAGCCGCAGTAGGGCTGGGCCTTGCGCAGGTCGTGCGGGAGGCCGGTGGCGCGCAGGATGGGGCCGGTCGCGCCGAGGGCCATGCAGCCGGCCAGGTCGAGGTGGCCGATGTCCTGGAGGCGGCCCTTGAAGATGGGGTTGCCGGTGGCGAGCTTGTCGTACTCCGGAAGGTTCTTGCGCATCTTCTTCACGAAGGCGCGCACCTGGTCCACGGCACCGGGCGGCAGGTCCTGCGCGAGGCCGCCGGGGCGGACGTAGGCGTGGTTCATGCGCAGGCCGGTGATCAGCTCGTAGATGTCGAGGACGAGCTCGCGGTCCCGGAAGCCGTAGATCATGATCGTGGTGGCGCCGAGCTCCATGCCGCCCGTGGCGATGCACACCAGGTGCGAGGAGATGCGGTTCAGCTCCATCAGCAGGACGCGGATGACCGAGGCGCGGTCGGGGATCTGCTCCTCGATGCCCAGCAGCTTCTCCACGCCCAGGCAGTACGCCGTCTCGTTGAAGAACGGCGTCAGGTAATCCATGCGCGTGACGAAGGTGGTGCCCTGCGTCCACGTCCGGTATTCGAGGTTCTTCTCGATGCCGGTGTGGAGGTAGCCGATGCCGCAGCGGGCCTCGGTGACGGTCTCGCCGTCGATCTCCAGGATCAGGCGGAGCACTCCGTGGGTGGACGGGTGCTGCGGACCCATGTTGACGATGATGCGCTCGTCGTCGGCCTGTTCGGCGGCGGCCGCCAGCTCGTCCCAGTCGCCGCCGGTGACGGTGTAGACGGTGCCTTCCGTGGTCTCGCGCGGGCTTGCCTGTGATGCGCTCATCAGCTGTACGACCTCCGCTCGTCCGGAGCCGGGATCCGGGCGCCCTTGTACTCGACGGGGATGCCGCCGAGGGGGTAGTCCTTGCGCTGCGGGAAGCCCTGCCAGTCGTCCGGCATCATGATCCGCGTGAGCGCGGGGTGGCCGTCGAAGACGAGGCCGAAAAAGTCGTAGGCCTCGCGCTCGTGCCAGTCGTTGGTCGGATAGACGTCCACGACCGACGGCAGGTGCGGGTCGGCGTCGGGGACGCTCACCTCCAGCCGGATCAGCCGGTTGTGGGTGATCGAGCGCAGGTGGTAGACCGCGTGCAGCTCGCGGCCCTTGTCCTCGGGGAAGTGCACTCCGCTCACGCCCGTGCACAGCTCGAAGCGGAGCGCCGGGTCGTCGCGGAGGGTGCGGGCGACGCGGGGCAGGTGCTCGCGGGCGATGTGGAAGGTGAGCTCGCCGCGGTCGACGACGGTCTTCTCGATCGCGTTCTCCGGGAGGAGGCCCTGTTCCTCCAGGGCGCCTTCCAGCTCGTCCGCCACCTCGTCGAAGCTTCCATATGCGCCTCCGCCGCGTGGGCCGCCGTACGGGCGCGTGGCCTCGCCCGGCAGCCGGACGGTGCGCACCAGGCCGCCGTAGCCGGAGGTGTCGCCACCGTTGCGGGCGCCGAACATGCCGCGCTGGACGCGGATCGTCTCGCCGTGGTCGCCGCGCTGGCCGGGGAGGTTCTGGGCGCTGAGGTCCTTGTCGGGGTTCACGCCGTCGGCGTGCGGGTCGCTCATCGCAGCAGCCCCTTCATCTCGATCAGGGGCAGCGCCTTGAGGGCCGCTTCCTCCGCCTCGCGGTCGGCCTCCTCGCGGTGCGGCCCGAGCTTCTCGCCCTGGATCTTCTTGTGGAGCTTCAAGATCGCGTCCATCAGCATCTCGGGGCGCGGCGGGCAGCCGGGCAGATAGATGTCGACCGGCACGATGTGGTCGACGCCCTGGACGATCGCGTAGTTGTTGAACATGCCGCCGCTGGAGGCGCAGACGCCCATGGAGATCACCCACTTGGGGTTGGGCATCTGGTCGTAGACCTGGCGCAGGACGGGGGCCATCTTCTGGCTGACCCGGCCGGCGACGATCATCAGATCGGCCTGGCGGGGCGAGCCGCGGAAGACCTCCATGCCGAAGCGGGCCAGGTCGTAGCGGCCGGCGCCGGTGGTCATCATCTCGATGGCGCAGCAGGCCAGGCCGAAGGTCGCCGGGAAGACGGACGACTTGCGGACCCAGCCGGCGGCCTGCTCGACGGTGGTCAGCGCGAAGCCGCTGGGCAGCTTCTCCTCGAGTCCCATGTGGTGCCCCCTAGTCCCATTCCAGGCCGCCGCGGCGCCAGACGTAGGCGTAGGCGACGAAGACGGTGAGCACGAAGAGGAGCATCTCCACGAGCCCGAACAGACCCAGGGCGTCGAAGGTGACGGCCCAGGGGTAGAGGAAGACGATCTCGATGTCGAAGACGATGAAAAGCATCGCCGTCAGGTAGTACTTGATCGGGAAGCGCCCGCCGCCCGCGGGCTGCGGGGTGGGCTCGATACCGCACTCGTAGGCCTCGAGCTTGGCGCGGTTGTACCTCTTGGGCCCGACGATCGAGGCCATGACCACGGAGAAGATCGCGAAGCCTGCCCCGAGGGCTCCCAGTACGAGGATGGGCGCGTAGGCGTTCACCGCTCCTCGCTCCTTCCAGTCGACGCTGACTGCCGGATGGACCGGACCCGGCCGGGCGCACCGCCCCTGCGGGCCACCGGAGATCACCGCGAAGATCACCGATATGTGAGGCAGTTCACAAGCCCGGGTCGATTGCATCCTATGCCCGCCGGTCTGTGATCTGCGACACGGGGTACGCACCCGCGTTTGTGATCTCCACCACCTGACGAACGATCATCAAGTCGGATGAGCGGCGATCTTCGTACACGAAGCGCCCAAGTGATCACCAGGGGTGACATTTGGTCGTCCGGCGCCTGGTCAGAGGGGTATCGCACTATCAAAAAACGAGTCGTGCACGCAAATTGGCAAGGGGTGGGGTCAACTGCTATAGGGCGGCCGCCGGCTGATCCGGCATCGGCCGCGGCGCGCGTCCGCGGCGCGACCCGTGCCCGCGTTCACGAGGGCCCCGGGCGGGGCGGCGGGGACGTGAGCTGCGCCACGCGACAGGAGGTTCACGGACCGGTTTTCGTGGGTAGCCTCGACACGCGAGCCGTGATGGTGATATGACCATCGCCGATCTTGGTCGATGGCCAAAACCCCATGCTGAGGCGGCTGATGAGGCTCGGCGGGTGATCGGGCACCGTGATGTTCCCGTGATCAAATGCCCGAATTCTGAGCGCGTACACGCCAATTGTGACGCACGTCACCTTTATTGAACTCAACCTGCGCGTACTGATAGTCCGTTGTCCCATGTCCCCCAACGCGCACATAACCAGCCACCGGAAGCCCCGTCGTACGGCCACCCAGTCGTGGGTCGTCCGCACTGGTGTTGCCGGTGGCGTCCTCAGCACCCTGGCCGTGGCCGGCGCCGGTTCCGCCGGTGCCGCCGAGAAGCCCGTCGAGTCGACCGTCGAGATGCCCGCGGTGAACGCGGCCCTGGCCACGTCCATCGCGCAGAGCGCGGCGGCCACCCAGCAGACGTCCTTCGACTTCCAGGACCGCGCGCAGCAGGACGAGGCCACGAGCAAGGTCGAGGCCGCCGCCAAGAAGGCCGCGGACGAGGCCCAGCGCAAGGCGGAGGCGGAGCGCAAGGCCGCCGAGGCCAAGGAGAAGCGCGAGAAGGAGGAGGCGGACCGCGCCTCCCGCGCCACCGAGCGCAAGAGCCTCAGCACCAAGTCCGCCGCCCAGACCTCCGAGGACGCGGCCACGGCCGCCTCGTCCTCCTCGCACGGCGCGACCGGCTCCACCGCCACCCTGGTCTCCTTCCTGGAGGCCCAGCTCGGCAAGGCGTACGTGATGGGCACCACCGGCCCGTCCTCCTACGACTGCTCCGGCCTGGTCATGGCGGCCTACAACCAGATCGGCATCAGCCTGCCGCGCGTCTCGCAGGACCAGTCGACGGCCGGCACCCAGGTCTCGATGAGCAACCTGCAGGTGGGCGACATCCTGTACTGGGGCCCCGCGGGCAGCGCGTACCACGTGGCCGTGTACGTCGGCGGCGGCAAGTTCATCGGCGCGCAGAACCCGAGCACGGGCATCGTCGAGCGCGACATGAGCTACTCCCCGCCCACCGGCGCCGTCCGCGTCCTGTAGGCCCGCCGGGCCCGGCAGGGCCCCGGGAGGCCGGGCACGCCACCGGAAACGCACGAAGGGCCGCCGTCCCACCGCTCGGGACGGCGGCCCTTCGCCATGCCCGCCACCGGCCGTGTCCCCCGCACGGCCCGCGGCGCGGCTGCCGGCCGGACGCCCTGCGGCCCCCGTCTTCCCCAGGACTCCCCGGCCTCTCCCCCGACACCGGGACGGGCGATCCGAGCCGCTGGAGAGGCGCCCGCCCCGGTAGGTGAAGTCTGCAAGCACCGCCCCCGGCGGGACAAAGCCCTTCGGCGGGGACCGAATCCGGACGCGTGGCCGGGATCCGCCGCGAAGTTGTCCGGTTCCGGCCATCCGGCCGATACCGGCCGCGCGCTACCGTCGGTCGTCGTGCTCCGCATCCACTTCGGTCCGGACGACCTCGGCAGGGTGCGCCTCGCGCCGGGCCCCGACCCGCTGGCGGAGGCGGCGCTGAGCCTGCCCGTGCTGCAGAACCGCTGGATGGGCGGGATCGCCCTCGACGGCTGGCGGCAGCGCACGCAGCGCAGCCTCAGCCCCGTCATGCGGCCCCTGCTGGAGCTGGCCCCGGCGAACATGGGCGAGTACCTCCCGGAGGCGTTCCTGCACGCCGAGGACGGGGCCTCCACCCTGGCGGAGAGCCTGGAGTCCGTGTGGGCCCTGCCGCAGAAGGTCTGGACGGCCGAGCTGGAGTGCGCGCTGGACCACCGCCCCGTGCCCCGCTGGTTCGGCGACCTGCACACCGCCGACCGCCCGGCAGCCCGGACCGTCGACCACGCCTTCCGCTCGTACTACGACACCGCCCTCGCGCCCTACTGGTCGCAGGTGACCGCCTGCGTCCGGGCCGACCGCACGCGCCGGACCCGCACCGCGGCGGAGCAGGGCGTGGAGCACCTCCTGGCCACCCTGCACCCCACGGTGCGCTGGGAGTCGCCCGTGCTGCACGTGCCCTGCATGCACAACGAGGGCTTCCACCGGGACTTCCACGACGTGCACCTGGCGGGCCGCGGCCTGACGCTCACGCCCTCGTTCTTCTGGCCGCACCCCACGGCGCGGGCCCACAGCGCGGACCCCGAGGCGCCCATCGACCTCTGCTATCCCGTCGCCATCGACCTCACCGCCTACCAGACGGTGCTCACGGGCCCCGCCGAGCGCGGCGCCGGCGACATGGCGCGGCTGACCGCCCTGCTGGGCCGCACCCGCGCCCGCGTGCTGGACGCCGCCGCGGACGGCGGCAGCACCGCGCAGCTCGCCCGCCGCGCCGGGGTCTCCCCGGCCTCGGCGAGCGAGCACGCGACCGTCCTGCGGGAAGCGGGGCTCCTCACCACCCGCCGCAACGGGCCCTCCGTGCACCACACGCTCACGCCGCTCGGGCAGGCGCTGCTGAACGGGGTCACGTAGCCCCGCTCCGGGCGCTCCGCGGAAGTCACCCGAAGGGTGGAACCCGCGTCACGCCTTCGGCGCCACCTTGCTCAGCCCGTTGATGATGCGGTCCATCGCGTCCCCGCCCACCGGGTCCGTCAGGTTGGCCAGCATCTTCAGCGTGAACTTCATCAGCAGCGGGTGCGTCAGGCCGTGCTGGGCACCGATCTTCATGATCTTCGGGTTGCCGATGAGCTTCACGAAGGCCCGGCCGAGCGTGTAGTAGCCGCCGTAGGTGTCCTTGAGGACCTTCGGGTAGCGCTGCAGGGCCAGCTCGCGCTGTGCGTACGAGGCCCGCGCGTGGGCCTGGACGATGACGTCCGCGGCGATCTGCCCGGACTCCATGGCGTACGCGATGCCCTCGCCGTTGAACGGGTTCACCAGCCCGCCCGCGTCACCGACGAGCAGCAGGCCGCGCGTGTAGTGGGGCTGGCGGTTGAAGGCCATGGGGAGGGCGGCGCCGCGGATCGGGCCGGTCATGTTCTCCGGGGTGTAGCCCCAGTCCTCGGGCATCGAGGCGCACCAGGCCTTGAGGACCTCCCGCCAGTCCAGCTCCTTGAAGGACTCGGAGGTGTTGAGGACGCCCAGGCCGACGTTGCTCGTGCCGTCGCCCATGCCGAAGATCCAGCCGTAGCCGGGCAGCAGCCGGTCCTTCGCCCCGCGCCGGTCCCACAGCTCCAGCCACGACTCCAGGTAGTCGTCCTCGTGGCGCGGGGAGGTGAAGTACGTCCGCACGGCCACGCCCATCGGGCGGTCCTCACGGCGGTGCAGGCCCATGCCCAGCGACAGCCGGGAGGAGTTGCCGTCGGCCGCGACCACGAGCGGGGCGCGGAAGGTGACCGGCGTCTTCTCCTCGCCGAGCCTGGCCTCGACGCCGACGATGCGGCCCGTGCGGTCGTCGATGACCGGCGCGCCCACGTTACAGCGCTCGTACATCCGGGCGCCGGCCTTCGCCGCGTTGCGGGCCAGCTGCTCGTCGAAGTCGTCGCGCTTGCGGACCAGTCCGTAGTCCGGGAAGGACGCCAGGTCCGGCCAGTCGAGCTGCAGCCGGACGCCGCCGCCGATGATGCGCAGGCCCTTGTTGCGCAGCCAGCCCGCCTCCTCGGAGATGTCGATGCCCATCGACACGAGCTGCTTGGTGGCGCGCGGGGTCAGGCCGTCGCCGCACACCTTCTCGCGCGGGAACGCCGTCTTCTCCAGCAGGAGGACGTCCAGTCCGGCCTTGGCGAGGTAGTACGCGGTGGTCGACCCGGCCGGGCCGGCCCCGACGACGATCACATCCGCGGAGTGTTCGGTATCGGTCACGGTCGGCTCTCCCGGTTCGGCTGAGGACTGGTCACCCGAGTCTATGAGCCGGGCCGGGCGCGGCCGGGGCGGGGCCGCCCGGCCCCGGCGCAGCGTCAGCCGGACGCCCGCGGACCGGCCTGCCAGGAGCCGAGCGCGGTGTCGAAGGGCTTCCGGGTGGAGTCCCCCTCGTCGCGGCCGGCGAACATGATGGCGTACTCGGTGCCCGAGGCGTCCACGTACGCCTGGTTGTAGGCGTGCATGGTGCGGCCGGTGGACTTCTCGGTCCAGGTCCACTCCCACAGGGCGCCCGGCCGTCCCTGGAAGGTGTTCTCCGTCATCGACACCCGCCGGTAGCCGTTCTGGCCCGACCCGGCCTTCTCCAGCTCCTTGAAGTGGTCGTACGGCGACTGCTTGGTGCCGTGCACGATGCCGATCCGCAGGTGCTCGGGGCCCGTGCTGCCCGTGTAGTCGATCTGGCCGCTCCCCTTGTCCTCCCTGCGCCACCCCCGGGGCACGGCGAGGGAGAACCCCTCCGGGGCGGACACGTTCGCGTAGCCCTCGGGCGCGGGGCCCGCCGCGGGGGCGGACGACGACGCGGACGGCGACGGCGAGGCCGGGGCGGACTCGGAGGCGGAGGCCGACGGGGACGCCGAAGCGGAGGCGGACGCCGACGCGGAGGGCGAGGCGGACGGCGACGGGGCGGCCGGGCCGGTGCTCGCCACCGGCTTCGGCGCGGGGCCGGTGTCCTCGGTGCGGGCGGTGTCCTGCTTGCCGCTGTGCTGGGACTGCGCCACGAGGATCCCGCCGCCCACGGCCCCGGAGATCACCACGACGCCCACGGCGGCCGCCACCCAGCCGAGGCTGAGCCTGCGGCGGGGCTTGGGGAGCACGAAGAACTCGGGGGTGGGGCCGGTGCCCGGGCCGGGAGCGGCGGGCGCCGACCAGGAGGCGGGGGGCGGGGGAAGGGCGGGGGCGGCGGGAGCCGGGGCTCCGGGGCCGGGGGCCGGGGCTCCGGGAGCCGGAGTCGCGGGGGCCGGAGCCGAGGGGGCCGCTGCGGGGGCCGCCTGGGGCGTGGCCGGAGGGGCCGCCTCCGGAGGCGTGGCCGGGGTCGTGGGCGAGGCCGGCGGGGCGGCCGGCGGGCCGGGTATCGCCGGGGTTCCCGCCCCGGGCCGCGCGGCCGCCGGTTCCGCCTCCTGCGGCCGCTCCCGCCCGCACTTCATGCAGAAGCGCGCTTCCGCGGGGAACGGGGAACCGCAAGCGGGGCAGCAGGGCAAGGTCATGGAGCACTCCGGAGCTCGGGCGGGTCGTTCGGAGGGCGGGGGAGCTTGATCGTATCGACTGTGAGCGCCCTGCCCATGACAACCAGTCAGCCCGGCCCCGGACACCGGCCCCGGACACCGGGTCCGGCGCCCCGGACCCGGCCCGTGCGGGGAGCGGGTCACTCCGCCGGCTTGGTCCCCCGGTGCAGGGCGACGACGCCGCCCGTGAGGTTGCGCCACGCCACCTTCGACCAGCCCGCCTCCTGCAGCAGACCGGCGAGCGCCGGCTGGTCGGGCCAGGCGCGGATCGACTCGGCGAGGTACACGTACGCGTCCGGGCTGCTGCTGACGGCGCGCGCGACGGGGGGCAGCGCGCGCATCAGGTACTCGGTGTAGACCGTGCGGAACGGCGCCCAGGTCGGCGTGGAGAACTCGCAGATCACGACGCGGCCGCCCGGCCGGGTCACGCGCAGCATCTCGCGCAGCGCGGCCCCGGTGTCCTGCACGTTGCGCAGCCCGAAGGAGATCGTGACGGCGTCGAACACGCCGTCCGCGAAGGGAAGGCGCGTGGCGTCACCGGCGGTCAGCGGCATCCAGGGGTTGCGCTTCTTGCCCTCGCGCAGCATGCCGACGGAGAAGTCGCAGGGGACGACGTACGCCCCGTCCACGACGAACGGCAGCGAGGAGGTGCCCGTGCCGGCCGCGAGGTCCAGCACCTTCTCCCCCGGCCGCGCGCCGACGGCCCGGGCGACGGCCTTGCGCCACAGACGGGCCTGGCCGAGCGACAGCACGTCGTTGGTGAGGTCGTAGTTGGCCGCCACGTCGTCGAACATCGCGGCGACTTCGTGCGGCTGCTTGTCCAGGGATGCTCGGGTCACGCCCCCATTGTTCACCCCGGGGGCGGGAGGGGACGCAGAGGGTTGGACGGGACGCCCCCATCAGGGGGCCGCGGCTCCGGGCCGGCCCCGGGCGCCTCAGCGACGCCGGTACACCAGCCGGCCGCCCAGCACGGTCGCCACGCACGTCCCCGCGCCCGCCTCCCGCAGGGCGGCCTCGTCCGGCACGTCGAAGACGGCGAAGTCGGCGCGGCCGCCGGCCGTCAGCGGCTCGGCGAAGGCGACCGCCGGATCGGAGACGTTCCGCAAGGGGTCGAGACCCGGCTCGTCCACCGGAACCCCCGGCGTCCACGCCGCCGAGACGAACCTCAGCCCCGAGCGGGCGAGGGCGGTCGTCAGCGCGGGGTCGTCGAAGCAGCTGCGGGCCACGGCCGTGGTGCCGTGCCGGAGCATCTGCTGGATGCCCCGGCGGACGCTGCCCGCCCACCGGGTCTCGCTCATCTCCAGGGCCGCCAGGCGCTCGCCCGTCAGCGGCTGCTCGCCCAGCTCGTTGTACTCCCGCGGATCGGGGTGGTAGCACCGCTCCAGCAGCCACTTCGCGTACCACTGCCGCAGCCCCGGGGTGAGCACCCCCGGCCACCGCCGCACGCGCGCCTGCGGGAAGGCCGCGGCCACCTCCCCGTACGGGCCGGTCGCCGCGATCGTGCCGCCGTCGGCCACCACGGCGCCGCCGGGCACCGGGGCCGCGCCGGGGGCGGTCAGCAGCAGGCCGGCGGCGTGCAGCGTCAGCAAGGGGTCAGCCCGCGTCGATGAGCTTCAGCTCGGGATGCGCCGTACCGCCCTCGATCGCCGTCGACGACAGGTGCGAGACGACGCGGTCGTCGACCGGGTCGTTCGCCGGGTCGTCGTGCACGACCAGGTGCTCGTACGTCGTCGCGCGCTGCGCCGGCACGCGGCCCGCCTTGCGGATGAGGTCGATGAGCTCCATGCGGTTGGAGCGGTGCTTCGCGCCGGCCGAGGAGACGACGTTCTCCTCCAGCATCACCGAGCCCAGGTCGTCCGCGCCGTAGTGCAGCGAGAGCTGGCCCGCCTCCTTGCCGACGGTCAGCCAGGAACCCTGGATGTGGGCGACGTTGTCGAGGAAGAGCCGCGCGATCGCGATCATCCGCAGGTACTCGAAGACGGTCGCCTGCGTACGGCCCTTCAGCACGTTGTTCTGCGGCTGGTAGGTGTACGGGATGAAGGCGCGGAAGCCGCCCGTGCGGTCCTGCACGTCACGGATCATCCGGATGTGCTCGATGCGCTCGGCGTTCGTCTCGCCGGTGCCCATGAGCATCGTGGAGGTCGACTCCACACCCAGGTTGTGGGCGAGCTCCATGATCTCCAGCCAGCGCTCGCCCGACTCCTTGAGCGGCGCGATGGCCTTGCGCGGCCGGGCGGGCAGGAGCTCGGCGCCGGCGCCCGCGAAGGAGTCCAGGCCGGCGGCGTGGATGCGGCGGATGGCCTCCTCGGCGCTCACCCCGGAGATCCGCGCCATGTGGTCCACCTCGGACGCGCCGAGGGAGTGGATCACCAGCTGCGGGAACTCCTTCTTGATGGCGGCGAAGTGCTCCTCGTAGTACTCCACGCCGTAGTCCGGGTGGTGGCCGCCCTGGAACATGATCTGCGTGCCGCCGAGCTCCACGGTCTCCGCGCAGCGGCGCAGGATGTCGTCGAGGGGGCGCGTCCAGACCTTGTCGCTCTTCGGCGGGGCGTAGAAGGCGCAGAACTTGCACGCGGTGACGCACGAGTTCGTGTAGTTGATGTTGCGCTCGATGATGTACGTCGCGATGTGCTCGGTGCCCGCGTAGCGCCGGCGCCGGGCGGCGTCCGCGGCGGCGCCCAGGGCGTGCAGCGGAGCGTGCCGGTAGAGGTCGAGGGCCTCCTCCGGGGTGATGCGGCCACCGGCCGCGGCACGGTCGAGGACGGCTGTGACGTCCATGGACGTGAGGTCGGCCTTCTCGCTCACCGGGGCGTCCCTTCGGAGGGGGTTTGACACGACCGTCAGCCTACGCCAGCCCCCTTCCGGCCCGGCGGGCCGGGGAGCCCGGAGCGCCGTCCCCGGGCGGCCGGCGGGCTGCCGGACGGTGCCCTCCCGCCGCGAAGAAGCGCGAAACCGGCCGACCGGGCAAAATGGGGATGCACCACCGTCACGGCCCCGGTACGGCCGCCCGGCGCTGCGCCCCGGACACCCACCTCACACGTCCCCGGGGCCCGCGGTCCGCGGATTTCGGCCTATGACTCAATTCACGGGGTGTCCCAGGAACCCCTCAGGACGGTTTTCCCATCCACCTGGACGGAACGAACCGTCATGTCCTTCGGGGCAGCAGCAACGTCCGGAGCGACGCGATGACGTACCAGCAACCAGGGACCTGCCAGTCCTGCGGCCACCCCTGTGGCCACGGCCGCGGATCCCGTGGCAAGAAATGGACGATCGTCGTGGCGTCCATAGCCGTGGTGGGCCTCATAGCCGCCGGCATCCTGAACTACTTCAAGATCGGCCCGTTCTCGGACAAGGGCGAGCCGGTCAGCTTCGGCCAGGAGCAGGCGAACGGCGGCGGCCAGGCGGGCGGTGCGAACGGCCCGCAGAAGCCGGACTCGAAGGTCCTGATGCCGACCGGCCCGGCGGCCGAGTTCAAGAACACCAGCACCCTCTCCGACGGCACCCACGTCGCCGTCACGACGCTGGACGGCAAGAAGTCCGGCTTCAAGGGCAAGGTGTGGGTCTGGGCGCCCAAGGCGTACATGGACCCGAAGTTCAAGGACCACGGCTTCCCGGTCCTGATCGCGCTCCCGGGCGGCCCCGGCTTCCCGAACAACTACTGGATGGACGACGGGGGCCTGCACCTCGAGTCGTCCGTCACCAAGTGGTACAACGAGGGCAAGGGCAAGCCGTTCATCCTGGCGATGCCGGTCCTCAACCCCCAGCCGGACACCGGCGGCCTCTACTGGGACGGCAGTGACATCCCGGGCCAGCCGAAGATGGGCACCTGGCTGACGGAGGACGTCCCGGACCTGATCAAGGCCAACTTCCGCACGGTGAAGTCGCGCGACGGCTGGGCGTTCATGGGCTCCTCCTCCGGCGCCTTCGCGGGCCTGAAGGCCGTCCTGAAGCACCCGGACAAGTTCAAGGCCGTGATCGCCTCCGGCCCGGACATCGTCCCGGACTCGCGGCTGTGGAACGGCCACGAGAAGGAGAAGGCCGAGAACAACCCCGAGGTGCTGGCCAAGCAGCTGATCGCCGAGAACAAGCCCGGGAACGACGTCTACCTGGCCTTCCAGTACGGGACGAAGGAGTCGTCCGTCATCCCGCACGTGGACAAGTTCATCGCGACCTACGGCAACAAGGGCCCGATCCACACCCGGCTGCAGAAGATCGAGGGCGGCAAGCACAACGCCGTGACCTACATCCAGGGCATGGACATGGGCAGCATGCAGTGGATCAGCGAGCAGATGGCGGGGCCCGTCGCCCCCTAGCGGGCCGGCGCCCCGCGGCGCCCCTGCCCCGGCCTGCCGCTGCCGTTCCTGCCCGGAGCCCTGACCCCCTCCCCGGGGGTCAGGGCTCCAGCAGTTCCACCCGCACATCGGCCGCGAAGCCCGTGGTCGGGCCCGTGCGGCGGGCGAACTCGGTCACGCCCGCGAGCTGCTCCGGCCCGAAGCGGAAATCCAGCGTCGTGAAGTAGCGCTCCAGCAGTCCGGCGTCGAAGGCCTCCCAGCGCGCCGCCTGCTCGGCCACCTTCGCCACCTCCTCCAGGGAGACGTCCCGGGAGGCGAGGAAGGCCTCGTGGACCTTGGCGACGATGTGCGGCTCGCGGGCCAGGTAGTCCTTGCGCACGGCCCACACCGCGAAGACGAACGGCAGGCCCGTCCAGTCCTTCCACATCTGCCCCAGGTCGTGGACCTCCAGGCCCAGCCGCGGGGCGTCGTGCAGGGAGGCCCGCAGGGCGGCGTCCCCGATCAGGACGGCGGCGTCCGCCTCGCGCATCATCAGGCCCAGATCCGGCGGGCACGTGTAGTAATCCGGTCGTACGCCGTACTGCTCCGCCAGCAGGAGCTGCGCCAAGCGCACGGACGTACGGGACGTGGAGCCCAGCGCGACACGGGCGCCGTCCAGCTCGCTCAGCGGCACCTGCGAGACGATCACGCAGGACATGACCGGGCCGTCGCAGCCCACGGCGATGTCCTTCAGGGCGACCAGGTCGCCGGCGTTGCGCAGGAACTCGACGAGGGTGACGGGGGCGATGTCCAGCTCGCCGTCGATCAGCTGCCGGCTGAGCTTCTCCGGGGTGTCCTTGGTGAGGTCCAGGTCCAGCAGCGTGCCCGTGCGGGCGAGGCCCCAGTAGAGGGGCAGGCAGTTCAGGAACTGGATGTGACCCACGCGCGGACGGCTGCGGCAGTCGCTCGCACCGGGGTCGCCGGCGGGGGCGGCGCCGGGGACGGCAGCGGATCCGGAATCGGGGTCGGTCGTTACGGCCGAGGCTGAAATGTCCACATCCGGAGGCTAGTCCCGGGCGGCGGGAGCGGCGGGAGCGGGGGGTGCTCCGGGCGGGTGCCCGACCGGGGATCTTTTCCGTCAGGAACACCGGGAAAACCATCCGACAGCGTGATCTTCAACTCCTTCCACGCAAGGAGCTCGCGTGCTAGGCTCGCCGCAAGTTGCAGTTTGGTTTCCCTTGCAGTACAGAGCCTGCGGAGCATGTGACCCGCAGGCTTTTGTAGTTTTCAGACTTCTCGCAGGTTCTGGAGCAGGGCAACCCTTTGGGCCCAAGGAGGGCTTTATGGCTACCGGAACCGTGAAGTGGTTCAACGCTGAAAAGGGCTTTGGCTTCATCGCCCAGGACGGCGGGGGCCCCGACGTCTTCGTTCACTACTCCGCGATCAACGCCTCTGGCTTCCGCTCCCTCGAGGAGAACCAGGCCGTTAACTTCGACGTCACGCAGGGCCCGAAGGGCCCGCAGGCGGAGAACGTCACCCCGGTCTGATCCTCGGATCCTTCCGGTGTGACACCTCGGCCGATCGCGGCCGACGTGCTGTACCCAAGGAGCCCTGCCTTCCGCTTCGGCGGAGGAGCAGGGCTCCTGCCTTTTCCCGGTTGTTCATGAACCCTTAACGGCCCCTTTTTGATCAGATTCTTTCGTTTTCTTTCGCCCGGGCGGGGATTTCGATCACCGTGGGGGGCGATCACGGCGGCAGGAGCGTTTCGGAGTTTCATCCGAGCGTTTCGCGACGAGACATGAGTGACCGGACACAACTGAACAGTCAGGAGAGCCGCATGCACTTGCGCACGCACCTGCGTTGGCACCTCCGCACGAAGCCCTCCCGCCGGCCCTTCCGCACGAAACCCCTTCGCCCGAAGCACCTCCGCGCGAGAGCCTGGGCCGCCGCCGGCGCGCTCGCCGTCTCCCTCGGCCTCGCGGGCCCCGCCGGAACCGCAGCGGGCAGCGCCCCCGCCCCCGGCGACATCGTCACCTCCGCGCCCACCTCCTTCCACCCGCTGCCCGGCCAGCCCACCCGCACCAGGGCCTGGCACATCACCTACCGCTCCACCACCGCCAAGGGCGCCCCGGACGTCGTCTCCGGCACCGTGATCGTCCCCGACGACGGCAGACGCGGCCCGCGCCCGCTCGTCACCTACGCCGTCGGCACCGTGGGCATCGCCGACCACTGCGCCCCCTCGGCCGGCTTCCCGCACGGCACGACCGTGGAAGCCAACCTGATCCAGCAGCTCACGCAGCGCAGCTGGGCCGTGGCCGTCACCGACTACGAGGGCCTCGGGACGCCCGGCACCCACACGTACACCGTCGGCCGGTCCGAGGGCCACGCCGTCCTCGACGCCGCCCGCGCGGCACTGCGGCTGCCCGAGGCCGGGCTCGACCGGGAGAGCCCCGTCGGCGTCATGGGCTACTCGCAGGGCGGTCAGGCCGCCGGCTGGGCGGCCGAGCTGCGGGACACGTACGCACCCGAGCTGAACGTCAAGGGCACGGCCGCCGGCGGCGTTCCCGCCGACCTCGTCCGGACCGCCGACTTCGACGACGGCCGCATCGGCGCGGGCCTGGTCCTCATGGGTGCCGTCGGGCAGGACGCGGCCTTCCCCGAGCTGGCCCTCGACTCCTACCTCAACGCCCGGGGCCGCTCCCTGGTGGCCCGGCTCAAGGAACACTGCGTGGCCGCCGACGTCCTGGCGGGCATGTTCAAGCGCATCTCCGACGTGACCGTCCGGAACCCGCTGCAGATGCCGGACTGGCAGCGCGTCCTGCACTCCTCGGACCTCGGCACCCACGCCCCCGACCGGCCCGTCCGCCTCTACCACGGCACCCTCGACGAGCTCATCCCCTACGCGGGCGCCCGGCAGCTGCGCAGCGACTGGTGCGCCAAGGGAGCCGTGGTGGACTGGAAGCCCCTGCCGCTCGCGGAGCACGTCACCGGCGGGATCGCCGGATCCGTCCCCGCGGCGGACTGGCTCGCGGACCGGTTCGCGGGCAAGCAGGCGGCCGCCGACTGCTGAGCCTGCCGCGCCCCGTGAGGGGCGCGGCACCTCCGTTCAGCGCGCGTACAGCCGCTCCACCTCGTCGGCGAAGTCCTGGGCGATCACGTTCCGTTTGAGCTTCAGCGACGGCGTGAGGTGGCCGGCGTCCTCCGTGAAGTCGGTGGTCAGGACGGCGAAGCGGCGTATCGACTCGGCCCGCGACACCGTCGCGTTCGCGTCGTCCACCGCCGTCTGCAGCTCCGCGAGGAGTTCCGGATCGCGTACGAGGTCCTCCGGCGCCGTCTCCTCCTTGTGGTGCATGCGGCGCCAGTGGGCGATCCCGTCGGGCTCCAGGGTGAGCAGGGCGGTGACGTACGGGCGGTTGTCGCCGACGACCATGCACTGGCCGACGAGGGGGTGCGCGCGCACCCGGTCCTCCAGGGGCGCCGGGGCGACGTTCTTGCCGCCGGAGGTGACGATCAGCTCCTTCTTGCGGCCGGTGATGGTGAGGTAGCCGTCGGCGTCGAGCGCGCCCAGGTCCCCGGTGGGGAACCACTCCCCCGGCGCCGCGGGCACCGCCGTGCCGCGCTCGCCGTCCCAGTACCCGGCGAAGACGTGCCCGCCGCGCAGCAGCACCTCGCCGTCCTCGGCGATCCGCACGGCCCCGCCCGGCAGCGGCCAGCCGACGGTGCCGAGGCAGGGGCGGTGCGGCGGGGTGAGGGTCGCGGCGGCCGTCGTCTCGGTCAGGCCGTAGCCCTCGAAGACGTCGATGCCGGCGCCCACGCAGAACGCCGCGAGGCGCTCGCCGAGCGGGGAGCCGCCGCTGATCACGTAGCGGACCCCGCCGCCGAGGGCGGCCCGCAGCCGGCGGTAGACCAGCGGGTCGTACAGCGCCCGGGACAGGCGCAGGGCGGGGCCGGGCCCGGGGCCGCTGCCGTGCCGGCGGGCCAGCTCCGCCTCGCCGTAGCGCCGGGCGACCCGGGCGGCGCGGTCGAAGGAGGCGGCGCGGCCGAGCTTCTCGGCGGTCGCGCGGCCGGTGTTGTAGACCTTCTCCAAGACGTACGGGATGACCAGCAGGAACGTGGGCCGGAACGCGGCGAGGTCCGCCAGCAGGTCGTCGGTGCGCAGGGACGCGGCGTGGCCCATGCGCACGCGGGCGCGCATGCAGCCGACGGCGACGGTCCGGCCGAAGACGTGCGAGAGCGGCAGGAAGAGCAGCGTGGCGGCGGGCTCCTTGGTGGCCGCCTTGAAGACGGGGTGCAGCAGTTCGGTGGAGTTGTCGGCCTCGGCGAAGAAGTTGGCGTGGGTGAGGACGCAGCCCTTGGGGCGGCCGGTGGTGCCCGAGGTGTAGATGAGGGTGGCGACGTCGTCAGGGCCGCGGGTGGCGCGGGCCTCGGTGACGGCGTCGTCGGGCAGGCCGCGGCCCGCCGCCATCAGGCCGGGTACGGCGCCGGAGTCGAACTCCCACAGGTGCGCGAGGCCGGGAAGTGCGGCGCGCTCGCCCTCCACCAGCCGCGTCTGCTCCGGGCCCTCGACGGCACAGGCGACGGCCCCGGAGTCCCGCACGATCCAGCGCACCTGGGCGGCGGAGGAGGTGGGGTAGACGGGGACGGTGACCAGCCCGGCGGCCCAGGCGGCGAAGTCCAGGAGCGTCCACTCGTAGCGGGTGCGGGCCATGAGGGCGAGCCGGTCGCCGGGCCGCAGCCCGTGGGCGATCAGTCCCTTGGCGACGGCCAGCACCTCGGCGGCGAAGGTGGCGGCGCTGACGTCGCGCCAGGTGCCGTCGGGCTGTCTGCGGCTGAGGACGGGGGCGGCGGGGGCTTCGGCGGCGTTGTCGAAGGGCAGGTCGCCGAGCGAGCCCTTCGCCACGGGCGGGACGAGCGGGGGAAGGGACGCTTCGCGGACGACGCCGTCGACGAAGGTGACGCGGGGTGGGGCTGCGGTGTACGGGATGGACACGTGCGGCTCCCTACGGGGGTCGTTCCCTGTGGGCTACTGGCCGGTAAAGGCGGCAATCTACGCCCGGGAAGCCGCGCGTTGAAGACCGCGGTGGCTCCCGTACGGCCGGTATCAGCCGCGCCCGGGCCGCGGCGGCCAAGGCCCGCCCGGCGGATCGTGCAGGCCCCGTAGGGGCGCGGGGAACTGCGCGATCGGCCACTGACGGCCCGCAGCCGACACGCGACATGGAGTCCCGGCGGAGCACAGCACGCCCTCTGCGGGCGCGTCGTGGCTTGTCACGCAGTTCCCCGCGCCCCTTACGGGGCGTCCCCGCGGCGGCTAGGCGCGGACCGGAGCCCACCGCCGCCCGTGCGTCAGGTTCTCCAGCCCCGTCCACGCGAAGTTCATCAGCGTCGCCGCCGTCTCCTGCTCGGAAGGGGCGGCGCCGTCGCGCTGGTTGGACCAGCCGGCGAGCGACTCGGCGGCGCCCACGAGGGCGTGGGCGATCCCGGCGACCTCGGTCTCGGGCAGCGGATCCGTGCAGCCGCCGTCCGCGGCCGTCTCGGCGATCAGCTGGATGACGAGGTCGACGAGCTGCTGCCGCAGCGCGGCCACCTCCAGGGCGAACGGCTCGCCGTGGGTGCGCGCCTGGCAGTGCAGGACGGCCCAGCCGTCGGGGTGGGCGGCCGTGTGCGCGAAGAACCCGCGCAGGCCGTTCCACAGCCGCCGGTCGGCCGGGGCCCCGGGGTCCACCGAGGCCCGTACGGCCGCGATGAGCGCCCTCGCCTCCCGCCGGATGCAGGCGCTGAAGAGGTCTTCCTTCGAGTGCAGGTAGAGGTAGACCAGGGGCTTCGACGCCCCGGCCAGCTCGGCGATCTCGTCCATCGACGCGGCCCGGTACCCGCGGCGTGCGAAGACGGCCACGGCGGCGTCGAGCATCTGGCGCTCGCGCACCTCCCGCGGCATGCGCTTCGGCCTGGCCCTGGAGCCGTCCCGCCCCCCAGCCGCGTCGGTGTGCGCGTCGGTCTGTGCAGCGTTCACAACAAACATCCCTCCGCCCCCGTCACGTTACCGGCAGGTAATGTTACGGGGCGGAGGGATGCGGGGTAGGGCCGTTCGGGCACTCCCTACGGACGAGTCAGTCAAGATCCCGTCAGCGGCAGCCCAAGAGCCGGTTCGCTCAGGCGGCCACGGGCTGCGGCGCGGCCTCCACGCGGGGCTCGTCCTCCAAGCGGGAGCCGTCCGCCGTGGCGTACGCCTCGCGGTCCAGGATCTTCTCCCGGGAGGCCACCAGGATGGGGACGACCGACTGACCCGCGACATTGGTTGCCGTACGCATCATGTCCACGATCGGGTCTATCGCCAGCAGCAGGCCGACACCCGCCATCGGCAGGCCCAGCGTCGACAGGGTCAGCGTGAGCATCACCGTGGCACCGGTCAGGCCGGCGGTCGCGGCGGAGCCGATCACCGAGACAAAGGCGATCAGGATGTAGTCCTTGAGCTCCAGCGGCACGTCGAAGACCTGCGCAACGAAGATCGCGGCGATGGCCGGGTAGATCGAGGCGCAGCCGTCCATCTTGGTCGTCGAGCCGAAGGGCACGGCGAAGGAGGCGTACTCCTTGGGCACGCCGAGGCGCTCGGTGACCTTCTGGGTGAGCGGCATGGTGCCGACGGAGGAGCGGGAGACGAAGGCCAGCTGGATGGCGGGCCAGGCGCCGCGGAAGAACTGCAGCGGGTTGACCTTGGCGACGCCGGCCAGCAGCAGCGGGTAGACGACGAACAGGACGATGGCGCAGCCGACGTAGATGTCCGCGGTGAAGGTCGCGTACTTGCTGAGCAGGTTCCAGCCGTACGTGGAGATGGCCGTGCCGACGAGGCCGAGCGTGCCCAGCGGGGCGAGCTTGATGACCCACCACAGGGCCTTCTGCAGCAGCTCCAGGACGGAGTGGCTGAACGTGAGGACCGGCTTCGCCTTCTCGCCGGTCTTCAGGATCGCGATGCCCACGACCACGGCCATGAAGACGATCTGCAGGACCTTGAGCTGGGTGAAGGGCGTGACGACGTCGGTGGGGATGATCCCGGTGAGGAAGTCCAGCCAGGAGCCGTGCTTCTTGGGCTCGGCGCCGTCGGCGGCGGTGAGGCCGGTGCCCGCGCCCGGGTCGGTGAGCAGGCCGATGCCGAGGCCGATGAGGACCGCGATCAGCGACGTGATCATGAACCACATCAGGGTGCGGGTGGCCAGCCGGGCGGCGTTGGACACGTTCCGCAGGTTGGTGATCGAGACGAGGATCGCGAAGAACACCAGCGGCGCGATGACCAGCATCAGCAGCTGGACGAAGAGGTCGCCGATCTTTCCCAGGGTGGTGGAGAGCCAGGAGATGTCGCCGCTCTTGGCGGCCCAGCCGAGCAGGGCGCCGACGACGAGGCCGAGCAGGATCTGGGCCCAGAACGGGACCTTGGGTATGCGCCCGCGGAGGGACGCCGTGGAGGACTGGGGTGTCGATGACAACGGATGCTCCGGTTACAGACGGAAGAAAAAGGGCGTGAGGCGCCGAGGAAATCCGTTTGCGCAGGATCTCCGGCCGCGGGGGACATGCGTCAGCGGCGGCGACAGGCCGCGACGACACAGCGGCAAAGATCGACGTGCAGGCGCGCCACGAGCGCGGGGCTCGTGGGGAACGGGTGCGCTACTGCTGTCTTCATGTCCAATACGTTAACACTCGAACTTTGAGGAGCTCAAAGCTCCGCTTTGGGCCGGTGAGGCCGGTGGGGCCACGAAAAAACGCCGGTGCCCCGGTGTGGAGCGGATTGCTCCACACCGGGGCACCGGTGCGAATCGGGCAAACGTGACGAGGCTTACACCCCATCCTCCTGGCCGGCGTTGGCGTTGATCGCCGCCTTGGCCCGGTCCACGCGGCCGACGATCTGCGCGGACATGGCGTCGCGCTGCTTGCGCAGCAGCACCCAGCTGAGCGGGGCGGAGAGCACGAGCGCGAGCAGGACCATCCACATGAGGTTCGAGCTGCCCACGCCCAGCGGGATGACGTGCGCGTAGCAGAGCACGTAGACGACGGCGAAGCAGCCGATGAGCAGGCCGAATCGCAGGGCGGTGTAGCGGAGCGACGCGTACTTCTGGCTACTCACGGACGGGACCTTCTTCTCGACGACGACCGAAGGGGGCATGTTCAGTCAAACACAGCCAGTAGAGCACGCCCCGAAGTGGATCTCAGACCCGCATCGCCTGCGGCGTCTCGCGCAGCGAGGCGTCCGGACCCGGGTACTCGCGGATGATCTCGTAACGGGTGTTGCGCTCGACCGGCCGGAAGCCCGCCTCGCGGATCAGCTCCAGCAGGTCGTCACGGGTGAGCTTGTTCGGCGTGCCGTAGTTGTCGGCGTCGTGCGTGATCTTGTACTCGACGACCGAGCCGTCCATGTCGTCCGCGCCGTGCTGCAGCGCGAGCTGGGCGGTCTGCACGCCGTGCATCACCCAGAACACCTTGACGTGCGGGACGTTGTCGAACAGCAGCCGCGAGACCGCGAAGGTCTTCAGCGCCTCCGCGCCCGTCGCCATCGTCGTCCGCGCCTGGAGCCGGTTGCGGATCTTGCCGTCCTTCATGTCCACGAAGTCGTGCTGGTAGCGCAGCGGGATGAAGACGTGGAAGCCGCCGGTCTCGTCCTGCAGCTCGCGCAGCCGCAGGACGTGGTCGACGCGGTGCCGCGGCTCCTCGATGTGCCCGTAGAGCATCGTCGCCGGGCCCTTGAGGCCCTTGGAGTGGGCGAGGCGGTGGATGCGCGACCAGTCCTCCCAGTGGGTGTCGTGGTCGACGATGTGCTGACGGACCTCCCAGTCGAAGATCTCCGCGCCGCCGCCGGTCAGCGACTCCAGGCCGGCGTCGATCAGCTCGTCGAGGATCTCGTCGGCGGGCAGCCCGGAGATCTTCTCGAAGTGCTGGATCTCGGTGGCGGTGAAGGCCTTCAGCGAGACGTCCGGCAGCGCCTCCTTGAGGGCCTTCAGCGAGCGCGGGTAGTAGCGCCACGGCAGCGTCGGGTGCAGGCCGTTGACGATGTGCAGCTCGGTGAGGTTCTCGCTCTCCATCGCCTTGGCGAGGCGGACGGCCTCCTCGATGCGCATCGTGTACGCGTCCTTCTCGCCCGGCTTGCGCTGGAACGAGCAGTACGCGCACGACGCCGTGCACACGTTCGTCATGTTCAGATGACGGTTGACGTTGAAGTGGACGACGTCGCCGTTCTTCTGCGTGCGGACGTGGTGGGCGAGCCCGCCCAGCCACGCCAGGTCGTCGGACTCGTAGAGGGCGATGCCGTCCTCACGGGTCAGCCGCTCCCCGGCGAAGACCTTCTCCTCCAGCTCGCGCTTGAGCCCAGCGTCCATGGCGTCCGCCTCTCCGATACTTCCGCTTTACGCAACTCTCCGAGCGTATCCCTACGCCTCGTCGGGCAGTTCGCCGACCCGGTTCTCCCACTTCGTGGAGAGCACGATCGTGGTACGGGTGCGGCTGACGCCCTTGGTGCCGGAGAGCCGGCGGATGGTGCGCTCCAGGCCGTCCACGTCGCTGACGCGGACCTTGAGCATGTACGAGTCGTCGCCCGCGATGAACCAGCAGTCCTCGATCTCCTCCAGGTCGCGCAGCCGCCGTGCGACGTCCTCGTGGTCGGCGGAGTCCGAGAGCTGAAGGCCGATCAGCGCGGTGACGCCGAGGCCCAGCGACGCGGCGTTGACGGTCGCGCGGTAGCCCGTGATGACGCCGGCCGCCTCCAGGCGGTTGATCCGGTCGGTGACGCTCGGCCCGGAGAGGCCCACGAGCCGGCCCAGCTCCGCGTACGAGGCCCGGCCGTTCTCCCGCAGGGCCTGGATGAGCTGCCTGTCCACCGCGTCCATAACGCACCTTTCAATAATCGGCGAACTCGCCGCGTTTCATGTAGAATCTAAGGCATGCAGGGCCCAACGCCCCGCAAATCTTCGCTCAACTCGCTAGATCAACGACGATCCTTCAGGAGTGACGTACACCGTGTACACGATCGAGATGGCCTACGCCCGCATGCGTGAGATGCAGGACCTGGCCAACCGCTCGCGTGCCCACCAGACCGCCGAGCGCCGCGCCGAGACCCGGGCCGCACGTGCCGAGGGCCGGGCCGCGCGCGCCAAGAAGCGCTAGTCCCCTTCCCGGGAGCGCGCCTCACCCAGCTCCCCCTTCCACCGGCGGTACAGCCGGTGCGGCACACCCGCCGCATCCAGCACCCGCCCCGCGACGAAGTCCACCAGATCCTGGATGTGCGTCGCGCCCGCGTAGAACGCCGGAGAGGCGGGCAGCACCACTGCGCCCGCCTCGTCCAGCGCCACCAGCTGCTTGAGCGACTGACCGCTCAGCGGCGTCTCCCGCACGGCGACGACCAGCGGCCGCCGCTCCTTGAGCGTCACGCTCGCCGCCCGCTGCAGCAGATCCTTCGACAGCCCCAGCGCCACCCCGGCCACACAGGCCGTGCTCGCCGGGACGATCAGCATCCCCTTCGCCGGATACGAGCCGGACGACGGCCCCGCCGCGAGGTCACCCGCCGGCCAGTACCGCACGTCTTCCAGCCCGGCCGCCGGGAAGTGCGGCTTGCCGTCGGCGCCCAGCGTCAGCCACTCGCGCAGGTCCTCCTGCCAGTGGGCGTCACGGAACTTGATCCCGGTCTCGTCGAGCAGCGTCAGCCGCGACGCGCGGCTCACCACCAGGTCCACGGCCTCACCGGCCGCCAGCAGCCCCCGCACCACGGCGGCGGCGTACGGCGTACCGGACGCCCCGGACACCCCGACGACCCACGGCCGGCGCTCCTGGCGCTGCGTTACACGTTCGTACGGCTCCACGCCCCGAGCCTAGCCGCAGGCCCGGGAGCGCCCGCGCGAGGCGGTCCCGGCTAGAGGCCGAGCCCCCGCGCCACCAGATCCAGCAGGGCGCACACGAAAAGCGCAATGCCGATGAAACCGTTGACCGTGAAAAATGCCCTGTTCAGGCGGGACAGGTCGTGCGGCTTGACGATGGTGTGCTCGTAGAGGAACGCCGCGGCCACGACGGCCAGGCCCACCCAGAAGAACGCCCCCGCCCCGGTGACCGCCCCGTACCAGGCCAGCAGGCCCGTGGTGATCACGTGGCAGACGCGGGCGCCGTGCAGTGCCGCCGGGACGCCGAAGCGGGCCGGCGTCGACTTCACGCCGTGCGCGCGGTCCGCCATCACGTCCTGGCAGGCGAAGATCAGGTCGAAGCCGCCGATCCACACGCCCACCGCGAGGCCCAGGACCACCGCCTCCCACGACCACTCCCCCGTCACCGCGAGCCACGCGCCGACCGGGCCCATCGCCTGGGCCAGGCCCAGGATCGCGTGCGGGAAGTCGGTGAATCGTTTCCCGTACGGATAGACCACCATCGGGACGACCGCGATCGGGGCCAGCGCCAGGCACAGCGGGTTCAGCAGCGCCGCCGCGCCCAGGAAGAAGAAGACGGCGATGCCGGCGCCCGTCCACGCCGAGCGGACGGACACCGCGCCGGTGACGATCTCGCGGTTCGCGGTGCGCGGGTTCCGGGCGTCGATCTCGCGGTCGATGATGCGGTTGCAGGCCATCGCGAACGTGCGCAGGCCGACCATGGCGACGGTGACCAGCAGCAGCCGCGTCCAGTGGATGTTGCCGTAGGTGCGGAACATCGCGGTGAGGGTGGCGATGTAGGCGAAGGGCAACGCGAAGACCGAGTGCTCGATCATCACGAGGCGCAGGAACGCCCTGGTCCGGCCCGGCTGCGGCATCGCGGCCGCGGAAGCGCTCACAGCCCGTACTCCTTCCACCGGCGGTCGACCTTCGCCGCCGTCTCCGGGTCGGACTCGACCATCTGCGGCCAGCCCCCGTCCCGCGTGTAGCCCTCCTCGGGCCACTTCGCCGTCGCGTCGATGCCGGCCTTGCCGCCCCAGAACTGCTGGTACGAGGCGTGGTCGAGGTGGTCGACCGGGCCCTCGACGACGGTGAGGTCACGGGCGTAGTCGGTGTTGCCCAGCGCCCGCCAGGACACCTCGTGCAGGTCGTGCACGTCGCAGTCCGCGTCCACCACGATGATCAGCTTGGTCAGCGACATCATGTGCGCGCCCCAGACGGCGTGCATGACCTTCTGCGCGTGCTTCGGGTACTTCTTGTCGATCGAGACGATCGCGCAGTTGTGGAAGCCGCCGGACTCCGGCAGGTGGTAGTCCACGATGTCCGGAATGATGATCTTCAGCAGGGGCAGGAAGAACCGCTCCGTGGCCCGGCCCAGCGGGCCGTCCTCCGTCGGCGGCCGGCCGACCACGATGGACTGCAGCAGCGGACGCTTGCGCATCGTCACGCAGTCGATCGTCAGCGCGGGGAACGGCTCCTGCGGCGTGTAGAAGCCGGTGTGGTCGCCGAAGGGGCCCTCGGGGAGCATCTCGCCCGGCTCCAGCCAGCCCTCGATGACGACCTCGGCGTTGGCCGGGACCTGCAGCGGGACGGTCTTGCAGTCGACCATGTCGATGCGCTTGCCCGAGATGAAGCCCGCGAACAGGTACTCGTCGATGTCGCCGGGCAGCGGCGCCGTGGAGGCGTACGTCACGGCCGGCGGGCAGCCGAAGGCGATCGCGACCGGCAGCCGCTCGCCGCGCTTGGCGGCGACCTGGTAGTGGTTGCGGCTGTCCTTGTGGATCTGCCAGTGCATGCCGATGGTGCGCTTGTCGTGGCGCTGGAGGCGGTAGAGGCCCAGGTTCCGCACGCCCGTCTCGGGGTGCTTGGTGTGGGTCAGGCCCAGGTTGAAGAAGGAGCCGCCGTCCTCGGGCCAGGTGAAGAGCGCCGGCAGCGCGTCGAGGTCGACGTCGTCGCCGGTGAGGACGACCTCCTGGACCGGGGCGTCCTTGATCTTGCGCGGCGGGACGTGCGTCATCGCGCCGAGCTTGCCGAACGCCTCGCGGATGCCCGTGAAGCCCTGCGGCAGCTCGGGCCTGAGCAGGCCGCCGATCTTGTCACTGATCTCGTCGTAGGAGGTCAGGCCGAGCGCCTTGAGCAGCCGGCGGTCGGTGCCGAAGACGTTCATGGCGAGCGGCATGGCCGCGCCCTTGACGTTCTCGAAGAGGAGGGCGGGACCGCCCGCCTTGTTCACCCGGTCCGTGATCTCGCCGATTTCCAGGTACGGATCGACTTCCGCCTTGATGCGCTTGAGGTCGCCGTCGCGCTCCAGCGCCCGGAGGAACGAGCGAAGGTCGTCGTAAGCCATGCGTTCCAGTATCAAGCACGCACTACTCTGGCCGGGTATCGGGGCCGCCGCGCGGCCCGCACCGCCGTTCCCGGGGAGCCGTCCGCCATGCTCAGGTATCTGCCGTTCCTGCTGATCCTGGCGTTGTGGATCTACGCCTTCGTGGACTGCCTGAACACCCCGGAGGACGAGGTCCGCGGCCTGCCGAAGCTCGTCTGGGTGTTCGTCATCCTGCTCTTCGGCGAGGTGCTGGTCGGTCCGGTCGCCTGGCTGATCGCGGGGCGCCCGCGGGCCGCGACCGGGTCGCGGGGCCACGGCCGCGGCGGCGGGCGGCAGTGGGTCGCGCCCGACGACAACCCCGAGTTCCTGAAGTCCCTCCGCCGCGACCAGGGCGATCCGCCGCCCGCAAGCTGAGTGCCCCGCCCGGCTGACGCCCCGTCAGCCGATTCGCCCGTCCGGCCGTCACCCGGTGTCGCACGCGTCACCCGCCGTACGGCGTAGCAGGCCGTCCCCCGATCGGGTCATAAGAAAAGCCGATTCCGGGCCCCGTACACCGGCTTCCCGGCCAACTAGCTCCTCTTCACCGCCATTTGGCGCCCCGTTCACGCCCTCTCCCCTCCCCTTGACGCAGCCGTGGCGGGAGAGTCCCAGAGGCCACACTGAGGCCTCACGCGACTCCAGGGAGAGGGGCACACGCCATGCCCGACATGACCCGACGCAGACTCCTCGGCTCCGCCGCGGGTGCCGTCGGAGGCGCCGCCGCGCTGTCACTGCTGCCGCCCAGCGTGCGGCGGGCGGTCGCCGCCGGACCGGCCCGGCGCGGCTCGCTGCGCGACATCGAGCACGTGGTCCTGCTCATGCAGGAGAACCGGTCGTTCGACCACTACTTCGGCACGCTGAAGGGCGTGCGGGGCTTCGCGGACCCGGACGCCGTGAAGCTGCCGAACGGCAAGGACGTCTTCCACCAGCCGGACGAGAAGAACCCGGCGGGCTATCTGCTGCCGTTCCGGCTCGACACGCACAAGTCGAGCGCCCAGGCCATCCCGACCACCAGCCACGCCTGGTCCGTGCAGCACGAGGCGTGGAACGGCGGGAAGATGGACCGCTGGATGACGGCGCACCGCAAGGCGGACGGCGCGAACGCCCCGTACGTGATGGGCTACCACACGCGCGAGGACATCCCCTTCCAGTTCGCGCTCGCGGAGGCGTTCACCCTCTGCGACAACTACTTCTGCTCGGTCCTCGGGCCCACCTGGCCCAACCGGCTGTACTGGATGACGGGCACCATCGACCCGTCCGGCAAGCGCGGCGGCCCGGTCACCGACAACACCGCCCCCGAGCCCTACCGCTGGACGACGTACGCGGAGCGGCTGCAGGCGGCGGGGGTCAGCTGGCGGGTGTACCAGGAGGAGGACAACTACGGCTGCAACCTCCTGGAGCAGTTCCAGCAGTTCAAGGACGCGAAGCCGGGCGACCCGCTGTACGAGCGCGGGATGCGGAAGCTGCCCGCGGGCACCTTCGAGGACGACGCCCGCAACGGCAGGCTGCCGGCCGTCTCCTGGATCATCCCGACCGCCGCGCAGTCGGAGCACCCCCGCTACCTGCCGGCCGCGGGCGCGGACTACGTGGCGCGGAAGATCGAGGCCATCGCCGACAACCCCGAGGTGTGGAAGAAGACCGCGTTCATCCTGAACTACGACGAGAACGACGGTCTCTTCGACCACGTGCCGCCGCCGGCGCCGCCGAAGGGCACGGCGGACGAGTACGTGGAAGGGCTGCCGATCGGCGGCGGCTTCCGGGTGCCGTGCCTGATCGTGTCGCCGTGGACGGTGGGCGGCTGGGCTGCGGGCGACCCCTTCGACCACACCTCGGTGCTGCGCTTCCTGGAGGTGTGGACCGGGGTGCGCGAGCCGAACATCAGCGCCTGGCGGCGCCGCACCTTCGGCGACCTGACCTCGGCGTTCGGCTTCACCGACCGGGCCCCGCACCCGCCGCGGCTGCCCGCGGACACCGCGCAGCAGCTGGAGCAGGCCAAGTGGGACGTCGCCCACCTGCCCAAGCCCACGCTGCCGGGCGCCCGCCAGCACCCGCCGGAGCAGGAGAAGGGCTCGCGGCCGCGGCGCTGACGGCCCTCAGCCCGCCGGCGGCGCGCCGGGGTCGCCGGTGCCGCGCAGCTCGTACTCCGCGCGGAGCTTCCGCCACCGTTCGAGGGTCCACCCCGACCAGTCCGCCGGCCGGCCGGCGAGGGCCTCCAGCAGGTACTCGAAGTGGTGGTGCCAGCCCGCGAGGCAGTCCAGGCGGACGGTGTCGGGGCCGGTGAACTCGTTGGTGAAGTGCAGCAGGGTGCCGCCGACGCCGGCCGGGGCCGGCTCCAGCTCGAAGCGGATCCGGCCGTGGATCTCCACGGTGTACTCGGCGAGCCGCTGCGGCTTCCAGGCGGTGACCCGGCCGGGCGCGACGGTGGCGTGCCCGGCGGCGTCGGTGTTCTGCCAGCGCAGGGTGATGGCCCCGCCCTCCCGCTGCTCGAACGGCTCGGCGGCCGCCAGCCACGTCGGCAGGCCCTCGGGCGTGGCGACGGCCACCCACACCTCGGGCACGGGGTGGGGCAGCGACAGCTCGTAGCGCAGGAGGTGGCTGTCCTCACCCCGCGGCTCGGACTTCCCGTAGAGGGAGGGGATCTCCATACCCCCAGCTCTACCACCACGGCCCGCCTCCCGCGCTCCGGGAAGCGCGGGAAACGGGCCGTACGAGGGGCTGCGCGGCGGTCAGACTCCGGCGTACGAGTGCTTGCCGGTGACGAAGATGTTCACGCCGTAGTAGTTGAAGATGTAGCAGCCGAAGGCGGCCAGGGCGATGTAGGCGGCCTTGCGGCCCTTCCAGCCGGCGGTGGCGCGGGCGTGCAGGAAGCAGGCGTAGGCGACCCAGGTGATGAAGGACCAGACCTCCTTGGGGTCCCAGCCCCAGTAGCGGCCCCAGGCGGCCTCGGCCCAGATGGCGCCGGCGATGATCGTGAAGGTCCACAGTGGGAAGACCGTGGCGTTGATGCGGTAGCCCAGCTTGTCGAGGGTGGCGGCGGCGGGCAGGCGCGACATGGGGTTGTCGGTGCGCAGCGCGAGCTTGGCCTTGAAGCGGGCGTACTTGCGGTCCTGCGGCAGCTCGTCCAGGTAGCGGCGCAGGCCGGCGCCGGTGCGGCCCTCGACGAGGCGGGCCTCGTAGCCGTCGCGGAAGAGGAAGAGCAGGGTGGAGCAGGCACCGACCCAGAACGCGGCACCGCACAGGATCGCGGTGGAGACGTGGATCCACAGCCAGTACGAGTGGAGGGCCGGGACCAGCTGGTCGCTCTCGGTGTAGAGCACGGAGACGGCGAGGCCGAGGTCGAGGAGGATCGTGGTGGTCAGCGGCAGGCCGAGCCAGCGCACGTTCTTCTTGAAGGCCAGCAGGCCGAGGTAGACGCCGACGACCGTCATGCCGAAGGTCGTGGAGAACTCGTACATGTTGCCCCAGGGGGCCCGCTGCACGGACAGCGCCCGGGTGAGCACCGAGCCCGCGTGGAGCAGGAAGGACAGCACGGTCAGCGAGACGGCGATGCGGCCGTAGACGTCGCCCTTCTCGCTGGTGCCGGCGGCGCCGGGGCCGTCGGGCACGTCGCGGCGGCCCGCGGCGGAGCGGGTGACGACCTTGGGGCGCTCCAGGACGGCGGTGCTGCCGCCGCCCTGGGCGGCCTGGGCGCTCGCCCCGCCGGCCGTGCCGCGGGCGGTGCCCGCCTCGGTGGTGATCGCGGCGGCGGTGCGGCCGACGGCGCTGCGGCTGCCGAACACCCACTCCGCGATGTGGGCGAGGAAGGCCAGGGTGTAGACGGCCATGGCCGAATAGATCAGCACGTTGCTGATGTGCGCCAGGTTCTCGTTGGCTGCGGCAGCGATGGCGATCACGCGCGCGCTCCTTCGGATGCTGCGGAGGGATCCGCGGACTCGGCGGACTCCGCGGGGTCGGGGGCGTCCGTGGCGGTCACGGGCGGGGCGTCGGACTGCAGGGCGACGGCGAGGTCGGCGAGCTCCTCGGGAAGGCGGGCGGACTCGCTGCGGCCGAGGCCGGCCAGCTCGACGACGGTGTGCCCGCCGGCGTCCCGGACGGCCCGCACCCAGACGCGGCGGCGCTGGATGAACAGGGAGCCGGCCACGCCGAGGAGGGCCGCGACGGCGCCGGCGAGGGCGGTGGCGTTGCCGGGCTGCTGGGAGATCTGGAAGGTGGCCCAGGGCTTGATGCCCTCGAACTTCAGGGTGCCGCCGTCGGGCAGCGCCATGGTGTCGCCGACCTTGAGGGCCTGTGCGAAGGGGTTGCCGTCCTTGTCCTGGAACTGCTTCATCTTGGACACGTCGAGCTGGTAGACGTTCTGCGGCGTGCCGCTGTCGGTGCCGAGGCTGCCGTGGTAGGCGGTGAGGACGAGCCGCGGATTGTCCAGGCCGGGGAACTGGGACAGCATCGTGCCGGTCTTCAGGTCCAGGGTCGGTACGAAGTTTCCCTTGAAGCCGATCTGGTCCTTCTTGCCGTCCTTGTCGCGGTAGTCGCCGACCTTGAGGACGGTCGACTCGGTGATGTTGTTGTCGATCGGCAGGGACGGGATGCCGCCGCGGAAGGCGACGTCGCCCTGCCCGTCGCGGACGGTGACGACCGGCGCGTAGCCGTGGCCGATCAGGTAGACCTTCGAGCCGGAGGTCTCCAGCGGCTCGTTGACCTTGACCGTGGCCTTGCGGCCGGGCCCGTCGGCGCCCTCGTGGTACGTGACGTGGGCCTCGTAGGTGCGGGGGGTGCCGCGCTGCGGGCCGGTGCGCTCGTAGGTGGCCTCGAAGTCGTCGAGGTAGAAGCTGAAGGGCTTGAGGTCGCCGGCCTTGAAGAGCGAGCCGGACTTGAAGTCGTCGTACTGGACGAGCGTGTTGGCGAAGCCGTCGCCCTCGACGATCAGCTTCTGGCCCTCGGACTTCCACAGCTGCCCGGAGGCGAAGGCCAGGAGCAGCACGATCAGCGCGATGTGGAAGACGAGGTTGCCGGCCTCGCGCAGGTAGCCCTTCTCGGAGGCGACGGAGTCGCCGCCCGCCTCGGTGCGGAAGCGCCGCTTCTTCAGCAGCACCCGGGCCGCGGCGAGGACCTGCTCGGGCTCGGCATCGGTGCGCCACGTGGTGTGGGCGGGCAGCCGGCGGAGGTTGCGTGGGGCGGCCGGGGGGCGGCCGCGGAGCTGGCCCACGAACTGCCAGGTGCGCGGGATGATGCAGCCGACGAGGGACGTGAACAGCAGGATGTAGATCGCGGAGAACCACACCGAGCTGTAGACGTGGAAGAGGCCGAGCTTGTCGTAGAGCGGCCCGAGCGTCTCGTGGGACTTGCGCCACCCCTCGGCCTTGACCGCGTCCACGCTGGTCTGCGGAACGAGGGAGCCGGGGATGGTGGCGAGGGAGAGCAGGAAGAGCAGGATCAGGGCGACCCGCATCGAGGTCAGCTGCCGCCAGAACCAGCGGGCCCAGCCGAGGGTCTCGCGGGCGGCCCAGGCCACCGCGCCGAGCGCCCCGGGCTTGCGGACGCCGCCGAAGGAGCCGGGCACGGCCTGGCCCGCGGCGGAGTCGTCGCGGGGGGCCGTCGACATCGCGGAGCCGGCGGTCGCGGCCGATGCGGCATCGGCGTCGGACTCGGCCTCCGCCCCGGGTGCGGTCACGGTCCCGGCCTCGGTCTCGTTGGCGGTCTCGGCGGTGGCTCCCGGGGAGCCGTTGGTGTTGCCCATCTGATCAGACCTCGGGGACGAAGGAGTTGGACCACGTCTGCAGTTCGCGGATGAGGCTGTCCCACACCCCCGTGACGAGGAGCACGCCGACCGCGACCAGCATCAGCCCGCCGGCCCGCATGACCCATGCATAGTGCCGCTTGACCCAGCCGAACGCGCCGAGCGCGCGCCGGAAGGCCACCGCGGTCAGGATGAACGGCAGGCCGAGGCCCAGGCAGTAGGCGACGGTCAGCAGCGCCCCGCGGCCGGCGCTGGCCTGGGTCGAGGAGAGGGAGAGCACGGACGCGAGCGTCGGGCCGATGCACGGCGCCCAGCCGAGCCCGAAGAGCGCGCCCAGCAGCGGCGCCCCCAGCAGGCCCATCGTGGGCCGGGTGTGGAAGCGGAACTCGCGCTGCCCGAATCTGTTCAGCAGCCCCATGAAGGCGAGGCCCATCGCGATGGTGAGGACCCCCATCACCTTGGTGATCGTCTCCTGGTGGACCAGCAGCGCCCGGCCGACCCAGCCGAAGAGCGTGCCCATGGAGACGAAGACGAAGGTGAAGCCGAGCACGAAGAGGGTGGACCCGGCGAGCATCCGGCCCTTGCGGGACTCGGCCAGGTCCGCCCCGCTGACCCCGGTCACGTAGGAGAGGTAGCCCGGCACGAGCGGCAGCACGCAGGGCGAGAAGAACGAGACCAGCCCGCCGAACAGGGCGACGGGCAGGGCCAGCAGCAGCGCCCCGGAGAGCACCGTCTGGTTCATCTCGCCGACGGCGACCGTGACGGCGGCGGAGGTGGCGGGGGTCACCGGGTCACTTCTCCGCGACCAGGGGGTCGAGCGTCTTGCGCAGCTCTTCCTCGGTCAGCGCCTTGATCGCCCGCGCGGCGATCTTCCCGTCGCGGTCGATGAAGACGGTGGAGGGAATGGACTGCGGGTTGAGGCTGCCGGCGGGGAAGCGCAGCAGGAGCTTGCCGGCGGAGTCGTAGAGGCTCGGGTACGGGACCTCGAACTCCTTCTCGAACTTGATCGCCGGGGCGGGGTCGGAGTCGCGGGTGTTGAGCCCGACGAACTGGACGCCCTTGTCCTTGTAGTCGTTGGCGACGTTGACGAGGTTCTTGGCCTCGGCGCGGCACGGCGAGCACCACGAGCCCCAGACGTTAAGGACGACGATCTTGCCCTTGTAGTCCTTGGCGATGTCGAGTTCCTTGCCCTCCAGCGTCTTGCCGGAGAGGTCGGGCGCGTCCTGCCGCCCGCTCTTGTCGCTGACGACGCTCACACCGCCCGTGCCCTGCACGAACTGCGTCTGGCCGCCGCTCTTGGGGTTGTCGCCCGAGCCGCAGGCGGTCAGGGACAGGGCCGCGGCGGCGGCGAGGATGGCCGGCATGGTGATACGCCGGCGTGGTCCGGGGCGTCGAAAGGCGCGGCAGGCACTCATGTGAAAAGTTTCGCATGGTCCGTTTAGGGATCTTCCGCGCCCCCCTGCGGGACCGGCCGCCGGTCAGCGGGCGGCCCCGGGCCGGCTCAGCCGCCCACCCCGGCGTGCCACTTCTCGCCGACCTCCAGCCGCCGCAGGCCGCGCAGCACGGCCGGATCCTGGACGTCCAGCCAGTCCGTGAACTGCCGGAAGGAGACCAGCCGCACATCCTTGTACCGATCGTCGGCGATGCGTTTCAGAGCTTCCTCCACCGCATCCATATAAATCCCCCCGTTCCACTCCTCGAAGTGGTTGCCGATGAAGAACGGCGCCCTATTCGTCTCGTACGCCCGCTCGAATCCCGCGATATAGGCGTCCGTGGCCTGCTGCCGCCACTCCGGATAGTGGACCGACGGGCCGCGCGTGGTGTTCTTCGACTGATTGGCGAGGATGTTGTAGTCCATCGACAGGACTTCGAACGAATGCCCGGGAAAGGGAATCTGCTGCAGCGGGAGATCCCACAGACCGTGCTTCTTCGACGGCCACACCTGCGTACCGCCCGGAGAGCTCGCGTCGTAGCGCCAGCCCAGCTTCGCGGCCGTCGGCAGGAGATTGTCCTGCCCCAGCAGACACGGCGTCCGGGCGCCCACGAGCTCCTTGCGGTAGTCGAACGGCAGCGGCTCCAGATCGGTGAACCCGGTGTTCGTCCGCCACTCCGTGACGAAGGAGACCGCCTGCTCGATCTCCGACTCCCAGTCCTCCCCCTCCCACTTCCCGACCGACCCCTCACCCGAACAGAAGTGGCCGTTGAAGTGCGTGCCGATCTCGTGCCCCTCCAGCCACGCCTCCCGCACGTTCTCCAGCGTCGCCCGGACGTGCTCGTCGGTGAGGTAGCCGATGTCGGAGGCGCCGACCGGGTTGTTCGGCGGCTTGTACCGGTGCCGCTTCGACTCCGGCAGCAGGTACAGCCCCGACAGGAAGAACGTCATCCGCGCGTTGTGATCCTGCGCCAGCTTCCGGAAGCGCGGGAAGAGCCCGTTGCCGACCTCGCCCGCCCCGTCCCACGAGAAGATCACGAACTGCGGCGGCTTCTGCCCCGGCTCCAGCCGCTCGGGCTCCGGGGGCTGATTGGGCTGCGGCCCGGCATCGGCGGTCGAACCGTCCCCGATCGGCCTCGCCTTGGCCCGCTCCACGGCCTTCGCCGCCGGACCGCTCGGCCGTTCGGAGACCGCCGTGGACGCGCAGCCCGCGACGCCGCCCAGCGCCGCGGCCGCTCCCACGCCCCATCCGAGGAGACCTCGCCGGCTGATGTCGCGCATGTCGACTCCGTCCGTACTCGCCGTACCCCCACGCCGTATGTCGTCCATATAAAACGACATTGCGTGAGAGGGCGCGCCGAGTACGGCGGTTGCGCAGTTTCCCCCGCCTTTACGGAGTTCCCCCGCATTTACGCAGCCGGGGCCGTCTTACGGAGCAACCCCGCGCCCCGGACGGCCCACGGCCGGGGAGCCGGACGGCCCCCGGAAAAGGCCGCTGACCGGCGGCCGGACGGACTTCAGGCGCCGAACGCCTTGGCCCCGCCCTTCACCGGCTTGGCCCCCGCCAGGAGATGCGCCGGCACCAGATCACGGGCCGGCTCGCTGTACCCCACCGATACGATTTTGTCCCCCCTATAGGTGAACGTCGTCAGGCTCGCCAGGGTGCACTCGCGCTTCCGCGGGTCGTGCCACAGCCGCCGCCGCTCCACGAAGCTCCGCACGATCCAGATCGGCAGCTGGTGGCTCACGCACACCGCCTCGTGACCGCGCGCCGCGTCCTTCGCCGCGTCCAGCGCCCCCATCATCCGCACGACCTGCTCGACGTACGGCTCCCCCCACGACGGGCGGAAAGGATTCGTCAGGTACTTCCAGTTGGCCGGCTTCTTCAGCGCGCCGTCACCGACCCCGAACGTCTTGCCCTCGAAGACGTTCGCCGCCTCGATCAGCCGCTCGTCCGTCGCCAGGTCCAGCCCGTGCGTCTTCGCGATCGGCGTGGCCGTCTCCTGCGCCCGCTCCAGCGGCGAGGCCACCACATGGGTGATGTCCCGCCCCGCCAGGTGCTCCGCCACCCGGTCCGCCATCCGCCGGCCCAGGTCCGACAGGTGATAGCCGGCCCGGCGGCCGTAGAGCACGCCGTCCGGGTTGTGCACCTCGCCGTGGCGCATCAGGTGCACCACGGTGATCTCGTCCCGCTTCTTCCCCGCGTCCTTCTCCGCGTTCTTCTCCGGGCTCACTTGGCCCCCTCCTCGGTCGCCGCGGCCGCCGCCCGCGCCGCCGCCGGCAGCGCCGCCGCGATCCGCTCGATCGCCGCCGCGTCGTGCGCGGTCGACACGAACCACGACTCGAACGCCGACGGCGGCAGGTACACGCCCTGCGACAGCATCGAATGGAAGAAGGCGTTGAAGCGGAACGACTCCTGCGCCCGGGCGTCGTCGTAGTTCCGCACCTCACGCCCGGTGAAGAACACCGAGAACATGTTGCTCGCCGTCTGCAGGCGGTGCGCCACGCCCTGCTCGCTCAGCGCCGCGCTCACCAGGCCGGCGATCTCCGCGGACACCGCGTCGACCTTCTCGTACGCCGCGTCGTCCAGCAGCCGCAGCTGCGCGAGACCCGCCGCCGTCGCCACCGGGTTCCCCGACAGCGTGCCCGCCTGGTACACCGGGCCCGCCGGCGCCAGGTGCGCCATCACATCGGCCCGGCCGCCGAACGCCGCCGCCGGGAAGCCGCCGCCCATCACCTTGCCGAACGTCATCAGGTCCGGCTTCACACCGTCGACGCCGTACCAGCCCGCCTTCGACGTGCGGAAACCCGTCATCACCTCGTCCGAGATGAACAGCGCGCCGTTCTTGGCGCACGCGTCCTTCAGACCCTGGTTGAAGCCCGGCAGCGGCGGCACCACGCCCATGTTGCCCGGCGACGCCTCCGTGATCACACAGGCGATCTCGCCCGGGTTCGCGTGGAACGCCTCGTGCACCGCCTCCAGATCGTTGTACGGCAGCACGATGGTGTCCCCGGCCTGCGCACCCGTCACACCCGGCGTGTCCGGCAGCCCGAACGTCGCCACCCCCGAACCCGCCGCGGCCAGCAGCGCGTCCACGTGACCGTGGTAGCAGCCCGCGAACTTGATCACCTTGGCCCGGCCGGTGAACCCGCGCGCCAGCCGGATCGCCGACATCGTCGCCTCGGTCCCCGACGACACCAGGCGCACCTGCTCCACCGGCTCGATCCGCGCCACGATCTCCTCGGCCAGCGCGACCTCGCCCTCGCCCGGCGTACCGAAGGACGTCCCCCGGGCCACCGCCTCCTGGACGGCCGCGATCACCTCGGGATGCGCGTGCCCGAGGATCATCGGCCCCCACGAACACACGAGGTCGACGTACTCCCGGCCGTCGGCATCGGTGAGGTACGGACCGGTACCGGACACCATGAACCGGGGCGTACCACCCACGGCCCGGAAGGCCCGGACCGGGGAGTTCACACCACCGGGCGTCACGACGGCGGCACGGTCGAATAGCGTCTGCGAGACTGGCGCATGCATGGGGTATGGGTAGCTCACGCTAGCCATGGTCTCAGAGCCTCGCCACGAGTCCGCTCCGGGCGTTTCGCACGCTGTGCACGGGGGAGGTCTCTGAGACGATGATCGGGTTGCGCGGCGGGGGCAGTGCTGCGTAGGAAAAAGCGGTCAGGTGGAGATATGCAGCGCGGTGGCGGACTGGGTGAGGGCACCGGTGACCTGGGCCCCGAGCGCGCCCGGCAGTCCCGCAGGGGGCGCCACAGGGGCCGGCGCGACCGGCGCGAGGAACACCTCACGGACGGCACGGACAACGCCGGCAGCACGAGCAACACGAACAGCACAGGAAACAGGAGTGGCCGCGTGGGGGTGACCTACAAGTACTTCGGGGCACCCAGCAGCGCGGCCGCGGCCAACGTCCCCATCTCCATGCGCCCCGAAGAGCTCGGCGGAGACGAGCTCGGCATGGGCGGCATGTTCACCCGGATCAAACCCGAGACCGTGGCCGCCATGGTGCTCACGGGCATCGAAGGCATACCCCTGCACAAGGTCCCCCCGCTCGAGCTGGTCGTCCTCCACCCCGACTACGCCGTCGTCAAACTGCCCATGACCGTCGTCGACCCCCTGCGCGGCATCGGCGAGGAATCCGTGGGCGCCGCCGCCTTCATCTGGTCCACCGTCCCCGACCGCGGCGGCCCCCGCGACGCCTTCGGCGTCTACCAGCTCCTGCGCGAATGGCAGGACTTCTCCCACCGCCTCCACGAAAACGGCCACCAGCCGTACTGCCTCGTCTGGCCCTGACCGGCCCGGCACGGCCCCGGCACCGGCACCCGGCACCCGTGAGCGATCCGCCCACCGGCCCCGGATCAGTGCCGTTCGAGCTCAGAGGTGTCCAGAGAGCCCTGCACCACCTGCCGCGCCAGGTCCGCCAGCCGCATCTGACGCGGACGCGCATAGCTCCGCAAGCTCTCGAACGCCTCGTCGAGGCTGACCTGCCACCGCTCCGCCAGCACTCCCTTGGCCTGCTCGATCACCACCCGGCTGTGCAGCGCGGCCTGCAGCTGAGCCTTGTCGATGTTGCCCTGCTCGATGGTGCGCTGCTGAAGGATCGCGATCGTGGCCACGTCCGCCAGCGCCTGCGCCAGCCGGGCATCGAGCTCGGACACCTTGCCCGAACGGGAATGGAACAGGTTCAGAGCACCGATGATCTGATGACGCAACCGCATGGGCACGGCATGCGTCGTACGGAAACCGGCCATCCGGGCACGCGCCGCGAAAGGCCCGAACTCCGCCGTGGCCTCCGCCGACTCCAGGTCGATGTCCAGCTGCGCCCGCCCGCTCCGGTAGCACTCCACGCAAGGGCCCTGCGCATGCTGCAGGGCGAACAGCTCCAGCAACCGCGTGTGCTCGTCCGAAGCGGCGATGACCTGCAGCTCACCGTAAGGGTCGATGAGCATCACGCCGGCGGCATCGATGTCGAGGAGCTCCACGCAGCGGACGGTGAGCCGGTGCAGGAAATCGATCAGATCGAAGTCATCGATCAGCGAATCCACGGCCTCGACCAGGATCTCCAGCGTGCGTTGCTGGCTAGCCATGGCCATCATCCCTTCTCGCGGACGACGGGCCGGACCCGCCATCACCAATGTGATCGAAACGCAAACGGCGGGCAACGACGTCCTCCGCCGCCTGCAGCAGCGGAACCCCGAACCGGTAAGCATGAGCACGCAACAGCACCAGCGCCTGAGCCACGGTCACCGCGGCCTGGACGCTGATCATCCCGCTCGCCTGATGGACCGCCGCCCGGTGCAACTGAGCACCGCCCTCACCCACGGCGAACCGCTCCGTCCCCTGCCCGCCGTCCAGCACCACGGCGGTCACCGCCGCCGACAGGATCAGGGCGTCGTCCATGGCGACGGCCGACAGCGGACCGGCCGACGCCCGCTGCGCGGTCAGCACGCCCAGGCACACCCCACCGATCCGCAGGGGGAAACAGAAAAGAGCGCCCACGCCCAGCCCCGACAACGCCGGCAGCAGCGCGGGCCACCGGCCCGGGCGGACCAGCGCGACATCCGGCTCGACGATCACCGCGCAGGAGCCGACCGCATCCACACCCGGGCCTTCACCGAGCGTGAACTGCTCGTCCTCAAGCCGCTCGCTCACTCCCGGCGAGGACCACACGAGCTCGCTCAGCACCCCGTCCGTGACGAGGGAAACCGCCACCCCGTCCACACCCAGGATCCGAGCACACTCCGAAGGATCCCCCGTGATCAAGCCAGGACCCGACCGCGACGAAAGATCCCGCAGCATCCGGGCCATGGCCGAGCTGGTCGTCACAGCTGACACCCGCTCCCCGGGGCCGATCCGCGGCGCCACTCCTGGGCGAGCGGCCCGTCGACTTCACCCTACGCCCTGGAACCCTTCCGGCGACCATTGTCGAGGGCATCAAGATCAGCCAGGTCGGCCAGGGTGGCGACGGGCCGGAAGTCGTCCAGCAGCTCGGCCATGTGCATGACCTTCAGCGCCCACGGCCGGACGCACAGCACCGCGAAACGACCCCCGGAGGCAAGCACTCCGGACCGGGCCCGGAAGAGCGCCCCCAGCACGGAGCAATCGAAGAACCCCACCTCGCGCAGATCGATGACGACGACGGGTTTGCCCAGCGCCACCAGCTGCAGAAGCAGCTCCTCCAGCGACGGCACGGCCGCAACGTCGATCTCCCCGGCGAGCTCCAGCACGCCCCACCGGCCCACCACCCGGATCCGGGCTTCCCACTCCGCGCACGCCACGGCTGATTCCCCCTGCTCGGACGGTCAGGTCAGTGCGAAAGCCACCGCTTCGCCGCACCACCGCCGCCGAGGTCCAGGGCAGCCATGCAGAACTTACGCCGCCCAGGACACCGCCACGGACAACAGAGCCTTCAAACCCCCGAAGAGCAGGGAATCCGCCGGAACCGGCCCGGAACGCCGTAGCCAGTGCTTCAATCAAACGGCTTATAGCCGCCACCGGTCCGCCTGGCCGAGACCCTGCGCCTCCCCGGAAGATGCGCCTCCGCCACCTTCCCGGGAATCCGCCCGCGCCCTATGGTGCTGGCGTGGCCCTGGCCCCCGGCCGCAGTCTCCCTCGGACGCGCCGGATGCCTCCCGCCCCGCCGGTCGCTCCGAGTTGGCAGACGGACCGGCCGGTGCTCTCGCCAGGGGAGGGCGGGTCACCGGCCGGCTCAGCCCGCACCACCGGGCACACCCGGGCACCACCGGGCACCCCCGCACCCGCCACCCCAAGCCCGCCACCGCCCCGTAACGTGCGTCCCATGCTGATCGCCCGCTCCATCGCCCTCTTCGTCCTCGCCGCCCTCCTCGAAATCGGCGGCGCCTGGCTGATCTGGCAGGGCGCACGCGAGCACCGGGCACCCGGCTGGCTCTGGATCGGCACCGGCATCGTCGCCCTCGGCGCCTACGGCTTCGTCGCCACCCTCCAGCCCGACGCCCACTTCGGCCGCATCCTCGCCGCCTACGGCGGCATCTTCGTCGCCGGCTCCCTCGCCTGGGGCATGGCCGCCGACGGCTACCGGCCCGACCGCTACGACGTCCTCGGCGCCCTCGTCTGCCTCATCGGCGTGGCGATCATCATGTACGTGCCACGCGAACGCTGAATATCCTGCACCGGGACCACCCACCAGCACCCGACGCAGCAAGCGCACCGCGCCGCGCCCAGGAGGCACCACCACCATGAGCACCCGCACCGCCGTCATCACCGGCGCGAGCAGCGGCATCGGCGCCGCCACCGCCCGCCGGCTCGCCGCCGAGGGCTACCGCGTCGTCCTCACCGCCCGCCGCGCCGACCGCATCGAAGCCCTCGCCAAAGAGCTCCCCGGCGCCCGCGCCCACGCCCTCGACGTCACCGACCGCGCCGCCGTCGACGCCTTCGCCGCCACCCTCGACCGCGTCGACGTCCTCATCAACAACGCCGGCGGCGCCCACGGCGCCGACCCCGTCGCCACCGCCGACCCCGCCGACTGGCGCACCATGTACGAGGTCAACGTCCTCGGCGTGCTCCACATGACCCAGGCCCTGCTCCCCGCCCTCACCGCCAGCGGCGACGGCACGGTCCTGATCCTCTCCTCCACCGCGGCCCTCGGCACCTACGAAGGCGGCAGCGGCTACGCCGCCGCCAAGCACGGCGCCCACGCCGTCGCCGAGACCCTCCGCCTGGAGCTGTGCGGACAGCCCGTCCGCGTCATCGAGATCGCCCCCGGCATGGTCCGCACCGACGAATTCGCCCTCACCCGCTTCCGCGGCGACCGCGCCAAGGCCGACGCCGTCTACGCGGGCGTCGCCGAACCCCTCACCGCCGAGGACGTCGCCGACACCATCGGCTGGGCGGTCACCCGCCCCCCGCACGTGAACGTCGACCTCCTCGTCGTCCGCCCCCGCGCCCAGGCCAGCAACTACAAGGTTCACCGAGAGAGCTGAGGAACATCCCCATGCGCGTCATCGCCTTCGACCATCTCGTCCTCAACGTCGCCGACGTCGAGCGGTCGCTCGCCTTCTACACCGGCCCCCTCGGCCTCGACCCCGTCCGCGTGGACGAGTGGCGCGCGGGCCGGGCGCCCTTCCCGTCGGTCCGCGTCTCCCCCACCACGATCATCGACCTGGTGGAGCGCGACCGCGGCGACACGGCCGCCTCCAACGTCGACCACATCTGCCTCGTCGTCGAACCCCTCGACTGGCAGACCGTCGTCGACTCCGGCACCTTCACCGTCACCGACGGCCCCGACGAACGCTACGGCGCCCGAGGCGACGGCCAGTCCCTCTACGTCCTCGACCCGGACGGCAACACGGTGGAACTGCGCTGGTACCCGCAGGACGTACAGGGCTAGCCGGCGCTCCACATCCACCGAGCGCTCACCAGTTCGTGTGACGCCCTGCTGTTCCGGCCCCCGGCCCGGCAGCGGCGTCACACGATCGGCCCATGACCTTCATGGACCTCGAAGATCCGCGCCATGCGTACATGTTCGGCTTTCTGCAGGCCGACGGGCACATGCACGCGGACACCCGGCAAAGAGGATCGCTGACCGTCGAGATCAGCCACCGCGACATCGGCTTACTCCAGGCCTTCCAGGAACTGTGCCCTTACAACAGCACGATCCGAGTACGCACCCGCACAACGAACTTCTCGGAGAACCACCGGTCGGCGATCTGGTCCGTCTATGCCCAGGAGGCCAGAGACCGTCTGGTGGAGCTCGGGCTCCCGTACGGCAAGAAGTCCACCAGGATCACGCCACCGCGCGTCCCGTTCTCACGCAGGGACTACCTCCGCGGAATCATCGACGCCGACGGCGCGGTGGGCTTCACGGCCCAGCAGCTCCCCTTCGTCAGCCTCAGCACGACCAGCACGGCGATCGCCACCTACCTGTGCCACTACACCAAGCTGACGCTCGGCATCCCGAAAACGACAAGCCGGAACGTGCGCGATCGCGCGTACAACATCATGTACATGCGAGAAAACGGCGCGGCGCTGGCAGACCACCTCTACTACCCGGGCTGCCTGGCACTGGAGCGCAAACGTCAGGCAGCGACCGAGGCAGCCGCCTGGGTGCGCCCGGCGCACATGGGCCCACCCCGGCCGCGCCGCAGCTGGACCCAGTTGGAGGACCGGATCCTGCTGGACGCTCCCTCCCTAGCCCAGGCAGCGGAGCAGCTCGGCAGGTCCCAGAGTTCCTGCCAAGTCCGTCGCTGGCGCCTGCGCCAAGGCCAGCTCCCCCTGCCCCGCTGACGGCGCTCAGCCCTTCACGCAGACGACCTGCTTGAGCTTCGCAACCACCTCGACGAGATCCCGCTGCTGGTCCATGACCTGCTCGATCGGCTTGTACGCGGCCGGGATCTCGTCGACCACGCCACGGTCCTTGCGGCACTCGACGCCCTGCGTCTGGTCCGCGAGGTCCCGCTCGGAGAATCGCTTCTTCGCCTGGTTGCGGCTCATCCGGCGGCCGGCGCCGTGCGAGGCGGAGTTGAACGAGTCCGCGTTGCCCAGGCCGCGGACGATGTACGAGCCGGTGCCCATCGAGCCCGGGATGATGCCGTACTCGCCGCCGCCCGCGCGGATCGCGCCCTTGCGGGTGACCAGCAGGTCCATGCCCTCGTACTGCTCCTCGGCCACGTAGTTGTGGTGGCAGGAGATGACCTCGCCGAAAGTCACCTTCGCCTTCTTGAACTCCCGGCGCAGCACGTCCTGGGAAAGCGCCATCATGATCTCCCGGTTGTGGCGCGCGTACTCCTGCGCCCAGAAAAGATCATTTCGGTAGGCCGCCATCTGCGGAGTGTCCGCGACGAAGACCGCGAGGTCACGGTCGACCAGCCCCTGGTTGTGGGGCAGCTTGCGAGCCTCCCCGATGTGGTACTCGGCCAGTTCCTTACCGATGTTCCGGGAACCGGAGTGAAGCATCACCCAGACCGAATTGTCCGAATCAAGGCAAAGTTCCCAAAAGTGGTTGCCCGAGCCAAGTGTTCCCATTTGCTTGAGTGCGCGCCCCTGGCGGTATTTGACCGCCTCAGCGATCCCCTGAAACCGCCCCCAGAAGTCGTCCCACCCCGCCGTCGGCAGCCCGTGCAGCCGTCGCGGGTCCACCGGGTCGTCGTGCATGGAGAAGCCGACCGGAATGGCCTCCTCGATCTTCGACCGCAGCCGGGAGAGGTCGCCGGGCAGGTCGTTCGCCGTCAGTGAGGTCTTCACCGCGGACATGCCGCAGCCGATGTCGACGCCGACCGCCGCCGGGCACACGGCCCCCTGCATGGCGATCACCGAGCCGACCGTCGCCCCCTTGCCGAAGTGGACGTCCGGCATGACGGCGAGTCCCTTGATCCATGGCAGGGTGGAGACGTTGCGCAGCTGCTGCATGGCGACGTCTTCGACCGTGGCCGGATCGGTCCACATGCGGATCGGAACCCGGGCGCCGGGCACCTCGGTGTAGGACATGACTTTCCTCATAACCCCGTAAAAGCAAGATAACGCAAAAGCCGGACATATCTCATGATTCGCGACAGCGAACCGGCAGACGCGGCGGCACGTGCGGTAGACATACTGTCCAGCCGCCGCCTCCGAGGCGGCAACACGTTTTCCGGCGCGGGATGCGGCCCGCAGCCGGTGGAAGGAGCCACGGACAGTGCAGCGAAGGGCTCACGCACCGGCCGCCGCACTGGCCGCCGCCCTGCTCGCCACGGTGCTCGGCGCCTGCAGCGGCGGGGCCGGCGCCGACGGCGGCGACGACTCCAAGCCGGGCCGCGCGGGCTCCACCGCCCCGGCCGCCCAGCCCGGCAAGTACCACAGCCTCCCCGAGCCCTGCGGCTACGTGAACCGCGAGACCCTGCACCGGCTCCTGCCCGCCACGGGCGACGACGAGGACGGCCGCGACACGGCGAAGCTCTACGACGGCCAGGCCGCCATCACCTACGACACCGACCGCCGCGTCGGCTGCCGCTGGAAGCTGGAGACCCCGCAGGGCACCCGGCACCTGGCGGTCGACTTCGAGCGCGTCGTGTCGTACCAGCCGGGCGTCAGCGACGAGCAGCGCGCCGAGCAGCTCTACGCCCGGCAGGCGGCCGCCGCCCACATCCCGGTCTCCTCGGCCTCCCCCTCGGCGCCGTCCGCGCCCGCCGGGTCCTCGGCCTCCGCCGGCGCCTCGAAGGGCGCGAGCTCCGGCCCGCACCCGCAGGGCGGCGCGGCGAGCGGTTCGCCGTCCCCGTCCGCGTCGCGTACGGGCGCGCCGTCCGCCTCCGGCTCCCCGGCCGGCGGGGCCTCGCTCGCGCCGCGCGTCCTGGACGATCTCGGCGACGACGCCTTCATCGACGACAAGCTGGTCGATTCGGGTTCGGGGGTGCACCGTGACATCAACATCGTCTTCCGGGCCGCGAACGTGATCGTGACGATCGCCTACGACCAGTGGTCGGTCGACAAGCTGCACGTGCCCGCCAGCGAGGACCTCCAGGGGAAGGCCCAGTCCCTGGCCCGCGAGCTCGAGGCGAAGAACTTCGGCAATTAGCCCGACCCGGCCCGGCGAGTAACCCCGCAATGCGGCCCCCGGCCCGCGTCGGCCGCGTACCGTGCCGACAAAGAACAGGCCGACCAGACAGGGTGTGGCGCCCCAGGCGTCCCGCCCCTCGACACCGAACGAGCGAAGGACCCATGCACCGAACAGCCCCGCGACTCGCCCGACTCCTCGCCTGCGCCGCAGTACCGGTGATGCTCGTCGCCACCGGCTGCTCGGACGACGACGGCGGTGCCAAGAAGGCGTCGCCGTCCGCGTCGCACTCGGCGTCGGCGCCGAGTTCCTCTCCCTCGATGAAGGCGGCCACGTTCGCCAAGCTGCCGCCGGAGGTCTGCAAGACCATCGGGGAGAAGACGATCGACAAGCTGGTGCCGAAGGCGAAGAAGAAGGAGGGCGAGGCCCTCCCCACCAGCGACGCCAACGACTCGGCGAGCTGCTTCTGGAACGGTCTGAACGACGAGGACGTCAAGGACCTGCAGTTCCGTTCGCTGACCGTTTCGTTCAAGCGGCTGTCGTCGGACCCGACGCTGGGTTCGGGCGAGAAGCGGGCGGAGAAGTTCGCCGAGCAGCAGGTGACGAAGGCGACCACCGCCGACGGCGCCAAGGACGCGAAGACGGACAAGGCCGACGGCATCGGCGAGAGCGCGAGCCTGGTCGCCACGGACACCAAGAAGGACGACGACGACTACCGCAACGCGACGGTCGTGGCGCGTACGGGCAATGTCGTGGTCACGGTGAAGTACAGCGGTGCCGGTTTCCAGGGTGCGAAGAACCCGGCTGCGGACGAGATCGCCAAGGGTGCGCAGGACGCGGCGAAGGAGGCCGTGGCCGCGGTGGCCGCCGCGAACAAGTAACACCACGAACAAGTAGCACCGCGGACCAGCAGCGCAGCGAACCAGCGCACTGCGCCGCTACGCGAAGACGCCGGGCCGGCTCGATCCTGATCGAGCCGGTCCGGCGTCTTCGTGCGGCCGGAGGTTACGAACCCAGCAGCTTGCGGACCCGGTCCGCTCCCACGGCGAGCAGCAGCGTGGGCAGGCGCGGGCCGGTGTCGCGGCTCACCAGCAGGTGGTAGAGCAGGGCGAAGAAGGACCGCTGGGCGACCTTGAGCTCGGGGGTCGGCTTGGCGTCGGGCTCCAGGCCGGCCTGGACCTTGGGCACGCCGTAGACGAGCGTGGTGAGGCCGTCGAGCGACCAGTGGTCGTCCAGGCCCTCCAGCAGCAGGCGCAGCGATTCGCGGCCCTGCTCGTCGAGCGAGGCGAGGAGCTCGGTGTCGGGCTCGGAGCGGACGATCGTGCGGGATTCGGCCGGGACCTGGGTGTTGATCCAGTGCTCGGCCCTGTCCAGGCGCGGGCGGACCTCGTCGAGGGAGGTGACCGGGTTGGCCGGGTCGAGGTCGCTGAGGATGCGCAGGGTCTGCTCGTCGTGGCCGGCGGTGATGTCGACGACGGAGGCGAGCGTGCGGTACGGCAGCGGGCGCGGCGTGCGGGGCAGCTCGCCGGCGGCGGTGCGGGCGGCGCGGGTGTGGGCGGCGGCGTCGGCGGGCAGGACGGTGCCGTCGGCGACCTTGGCCTCCAGCTTGTCCCACTCGTCGTAGAGCCGCTGGATCTCCTGGTCGAAGGCGATCTTGAAGGACTGGTTGGGCTTGCGGCGGGCGTAGAGCCAGCGCAGCAGCGGCGCTTCCATGATCTTCAGGGCGTCGCCCGGGGTGGGGACGCCGCCCTTGGAGGACGACATCTTGGCCATGCCGCTGATGCCGACGAAGGCGTACATCGGGCCGATCGGCTGTTCGCCGCCGAAGACCTTGCGGACGATCTGGCCGCCGACGACAAAGGAGGAGCCGGGCGAGGAGTGGTCCACGCCGGAGGGCTCGAAGATCACGCCTTCGTAGGCCCAGCGCATGGGCCAGTCGACCTTCCAGACCAGCTTGCCGCGGTTGAACTCGCTGAGCAGGACGGTCTCGGAGTGGCCGCACACGCAGGTGTAGGCGAGCTCGGTGCTCTCGTCGTCGTACGCGGTGACCGTGGTCAGGTCGCGCTCGCAGACGCCGCAGTAGGGCTTGTACGGGAAGTAGCCCGAGCCGGAGCCGCTGCCGTCGTCCTCGGCGGCGGCGCCGGAGCCCTCGGCGGCCTCCAGCTCGGCCTCGTCGACGGGCTTCTGCTGCTGCTTCTGGCCCTGCTTCTTGGGCTGGCCGGTCGCCTTGTCCTTCGTCCGGTACTGGTCGAGGATCGCGTCGATGTCGGCGCGGTGCTTCATCGCGTGCAGGATCTGCTCGCGGTAGACGCCCGAGGTGTACTGCTCGGTCTGGCTGATGGGGTCGTACTCGATGCCGAGCTCGGCGAGCGAGGCGACCATGGCGGCCTTGAAGTGCTCGGCCCAGTTCGGGTGGGCGGAGCCGGCGGGGGCCGGGACGGAGGTCAGCGGCTTGCCGATGTGCTCGGCCCACGACTCGTCGATGCCGGGGACGCCGTTGGGCACCTTGCGGTAGCGGTCGTAGTCGTCCCAGGAGAGGACGTGGCGGACCTGGTGGCCGCGGCGGCGGATCTCGTCGGCGACCAGGTGCGGGGTCATGACCTCGCGGAGGTTGCCGAGGTGGATCGGGCCGGAGGGCGACAGACCCGAGGCGACGACGATCGGTTTGCCGGGGGCCCGGCGCTCCGCTTCGGCAATGACCTCGTCGGCGAAACGGGAGACCCAGTCGGCCTCGGTGCTCTGAGCCTGAGCCACGGCACTTCCTTCCTTACGGTCCTGGCATGACCATTGTCCCAGACGGGAGGGGTGGCTCCGGGGTTGCCCGGCTCCGGTGAAATTACCGCGGGGGCCGTGGTAGGCGCATGGGATAATCGGCGGGACCATCACATGCCGCCTACTGGAATGGCACCTTCCCATGGCTTCGGTTCCTTCTCTCGCTTCTTCGCTCCACCAGCGCATCGCGGACGCCCTCTCGGCAGCCCTGCCGGAGGCCGGTGCCGCCGATCCGCTGCTGCGCCGAAGCGACCGGGCCGACTTCCAGGCCAACGGGATGCTGGCGCTGGCCAAGAAGCTCGGGGGCAACCCGCGCGAGCTGGCGGGCAAGGTCGTCGAGACCATGCGCATCAGCGCCTCCGGCGCGGAGCCGGCCGGTGATCTGATCAAGGACGTCGAGGTCTCGGGCCCCGGCTTCCTGAACATCACGATCACGGACGAGGCGATCACGAAGACCCTCGCCGCGCGCGCCGCGGACGAGCGGCTCGGCGCGCCGCTCGCGGAGCGGCCCGGCACGACCGTCATCGACTGGGCCCAGCCGAACGTGGCCAAGGAGATGCACGTCGGCCACCTGCGAAACTCGGTGATCGGCAATTCGGTCGTCCGGCTCCTGGAGTTCACGGGCGAGAAGGTGATCAGCCGCCACCACATCGGCGACTGGGGCACCCAGTTCGGCATGCTCATCCAGTACCTGATCGAGCACCCGCACGAGCTGGACCACAAGGCCGGCGGGGAGGTCTCCGGCGAGGAGGCCATGTCGAACCTCAACCGCCTGTACAAGGCGTCGCGCGCGCTCTTCGACGCGGACGAGGAGTTCAAGGCGCGCGCCCGGCGCCGGGTGGTGGACCTGCAGGCGGGCGACGAGGAGACCCTCGCGCTCTGGCAGCGGTTCGTCGACGAGTCGAAGATCTACTTCTACTCGGTGTTCGACAAGCTGGACGTCGAGATCCGCGACGAGGACATCGTCGGCGAGTCGGGCTACAACGACATGCTGGCGGAGACGTGCCGGATGCTGGAGGAGTCCGGTGTCGCGGTGCGCTCCGAGGGTGCGCTGTGCGTGTTCTTCGAGGACGTGAAGGGCCCGGACGGCAATCCGGTCCCGCTGATCGTGCAGAAGTCGGACGGCGGCTTCGGCTACGCGGCCACCGACCTGTCCGCGATCCGTGACCGCGTCTTCAACCTGAAGGCCGACACCCTGCTGTACGTGGTGGACGTCCGCCAGTCCCTGCACTTCAAGATGGTCTTCGAGACGGCCCGCCGGGCCGGCTGGCTGACGGACGACGTCAAGGCCGTGCAGCTCGGCTTCGGCACGGTCCTGGGCAAGGACGGCAAGCCGTTCAAGACGCGTGAGGGCGAGACGGTCCGGCTGATGGACCTGCTGGACGAGGCCGTCGACCGCGCCGCTGCGATCGTCCGTGAGAAGGCGCAGGACCTCACGGAGGAGGAGATCGCGGAGCGCGCCTCGCAGGTGGGCATCGGCGCCGTGAAGTACGCGGACCTGTCGACGTCGGCGGCTCGCGACTACAAGTTCGACCTGGACCAGATGGTGTCCCTCAACGGCGACACGTCGGTCTACCTGCAGTACGCGTTCGCGCGCATCCAGTCGATCCTGCGCAAGGCGGGGGAGGCCGCTCCGGTCGCGCACCCGGAGCTGGCGCTGGCTCCGGCCGAGCGGGCGCTGGGTCTGCACCTTGACCAGTTCGCGGCGACGGTGGCGGAGGCGGCCGGTGAGTACGCGCCGCACAAGCTGGCCGGTTACCTCTACCAGCTGGCCTCGCTGTACACGGCGTTCTACGACCAGTGCCCGGTCCTGAAGGCCGAGGACGCGGCCCAGGTGGAGAACCGGCTGTTCCTGTGCGACCTGACGGCGCGCACGCTGCGGCAGGGCATGGACCTGATGGGCATCCGGACGCCCGAGCGTCTGTAACACGTGGCGCGGGGGCGGGTCAGGCGGTTTCCCCGCCGGGCCCGCCCCTGTCGTCGTTCCCGCCCAGTTCGAACCAGACGAGTTTGCCGGTGAGTCCTTGGGGCTGCCGGCGGAGTGCGAAGCCTCCCCAGCTGTCGGCGCAGCGCATGACGAGTGCGAGGCCGCGGCCTTCCTCGGCGTCGGTGCGGGGCAGTGGGGCGATCTGCAGGCCGGGCAGGGCGGGGTTGGTGTCCCATACGGTCACGCGTACGCCGCTGTGTTTGCCTTCGCGTCTGACGCGTACGGAGGCGGGTCCTTCGGAGTGCCGGTAGGAGTTGGTGACCAGCTCCGAGGTGAGGAGTTCGGCGGTCTCGGCCAGCCGGGCGAAGCCGTGTTCTTCGAAGATGGTGCGGAGTGTGCGGCGGGCGATGCAGGGGGCGAGCGGGTCGGAGGGGACCTGGAGGGTGTACTCCCAGCTGTCGGGGAGCCCTGGGTCGGTGCTCATGGGCGCGTCTCCGCGGGGGGTCGGTGTGCGCCACAAGCTAGGGCCGGTGCCCGGGGGCTTTCCACTGTTTCTGCGGAATTCCCCCGGGCACCGGCCCTTGTTGCGGCTTCGCCGGGCTGCTCGTCGGAGCTGTCGTCAGAGCTGCTGTGCGACCTCGGTCGCCCAGTAGGTGAGGATCATGTTCGCCCCGGCGCGCTTGATGCCGGTGAGGGTCTCCATGATGGCGCGGTCGCGCTCGATCCAGCCGTTGGCGGCGGCGGCTTCGATCATCGCGTATTCGCCGCTGATCTGGTACGCGGCGACGGGTACGTCGACGGTCGCGGCGATCCTGGCGAGGATGTCGAGGCAGGGCATGGCCGGCTTGACCATGACCATGTCGGCGCCTTCGGCGAGGTCGAGGGCGAGTTCGCGGATGGACTCGCGGGAGTTCGCGGGGTCCTGCTGGTAGGTCTTGCGGTCGCCCTGGAGGGAGGAGCCGACGGCCTCGCGGAAGGGCCCGTAGAACGCGGAGGCGTACTTGGCGGTGTAGGCGAGGACGGCGACGTCTTCGTGGCCGGTCTGGTCGAGGGCGTCGCGGATGATGCCGACCTGGCCGTCCATCATGCCGCTGGGGCCCACGACGTGGGCGCCGGCGTCGGCCTGGACCTGGGCCATCTCGGCGTAGCGCTCGAGGGTGGCGTCGTTGTCGACGCGGCCGGCGGCGTCGAGGACGCCGCAGTGGCCGTGGTCGGTGAACTCGTCGAGGCACAGGTCGGACATGATGACGAGGTCGTCGCCGACTTCGGCCTTCACGTCGCGGATGGCGAGCTGGAGGATGCCGTCGGGGTCGGTGCCGGCGGTGCCGGCGGCGTCCTTCTTGGCCTCCTCGGGCACGCCGAAGAGCATGATCCCGGAGACGCCGGCCTCCAGCGCTTCGACGGCCGCTTTGCGGAGGGTGTCGCGGGTGTGCTGGACGACGCCCGGCATGGCGGAGATCGGGACCGGCTCGGTGATGCCTTCCCGCACGAAGGCGGGGAGGATCAGGTCGGCCGGGTGCAGCCGGGTTTCGGCGACCATGCGGCGCATGGCGGGGGTGGTGCGCAGTCGCCGGGGCCGGGACCCCGGGAACGTGCCGTAGGTGGTGCTCAACTCCGTGCCCTTCTACGCGATCCGGGACGTCGCTCGCTGGGGCGGGTGACCGGGTCGCCGGCTTCGAGGGCGGCGTCGCGGCGGGCCGCGCCGAAGTCCGCGAGCGCCTCGGCGAGCTTCTGCACCGAGGGCTCGGGCGACAGCACGTCCACCCGCAGGCCGTGTTCCTCCGCGGTCTTGGCGGTGGCCGGGCCGATGCAGGCGATGACGGTGACATTGTGGGGCTTGCCGGCGATGCCGACGAGGTTCCGCACGGTGGAGGAGGAGGTGAACAGGACGGCGTCGAAGCCGCCGCCCTTGATCGCCTCGCGGGTCTCGGCCGGCGGCGGCGAGGCCCGGACGGTGCGGTACGCGGTGACGTCGTCGACCTCCCAGCCCAGCTCGATGAGGCCGGCGACCAGGGTTTCGGTGGCGATGTCGGCGCGCGGCAGGAAGACGCGGTCGATCGGGTCGAAGACCGGGTCGTAGGGCGGCCAGTCCTCCAGCAGACCGGCGGCCGACTGCTCGCCGCTGGGCACCAGGTCCGGCTTCACGCCGAACTCGATGAGCGACTTGGCGGTCTGCTCGCCGACGGCGGCGACCTTGATGCCGGCGAAGGCGCGCGCGTCGAGCCCGTACTCCTCGAACTTCTCGCGCACGGCCTTGACGGCGTTGACGGAGGTGAAGGCGATCCACTCGTAGCGGCCGGTGACCAGGCCCTTGACCGCGCGCTCCATCTGCTGGGGGGTGCGCGGCGGCTCGACGGCGATGGTGGGGACCTCGCTGGGCACGGCGCCGTAGGACCGGAGCTGGTCGGAGAGGGCGGCGGACTGCTCCTTGGTGCGCGGTACGAGGACGTTCCAGCCGAAGAGGGGCTTGGACTCGAACCAGGAGAGCCGGTCGCGCTGCCCGGCAGCGCTGCGCTCGCCGACCACGGCTATGACGGGCTGGGCGCCGTCGGCGGAGGGCAGCACCTTGGCGGCCTTGAGCACCTGGGCGATGGTGCCGAGGGTGGCGGTCCAGGTGCGCTGGCGGGTGGTGGTGCCGGCGACCGTGACGGTCATCGGGGTGTCGGGGCCGCGGCCGGCGGAGACCAGTTCGCCGGCGGCGGAGACGACGGTGTCGAGGGTGGTGGAGACGACCGCGGTGACCTCGCTGGCGCCGACCTCGGACCAGCAGGTGGCGGAGGCCGTCCGGGCGTCGACGAAGCGGACGTCGGCGCCCTTGCCGTCGCGCAGCGGCACTCCGGCGTAGGCGGGCACGCCGACGGCCGTGGCGACGCCGGGGACGACCTCGAAGGTGATGCCTTCGGAGGCGCAGGCGAGCATCTCGCCGGCGGCGTCGCCGTCGAGGCCGGGGTCGCCGAGGACGGCACGGACGACCCGCTTGCCGCTGCGTGCGGCCGTCATGACAAGATTGGCGGTGTCCCTGAGGACGGGTACTTCCGGGGTGCCGACGGTTTTTGATGCCTCGTCAGTAACCGTCTGTGCAGGCATGTCCACATGGGCGCGCGCATGCGTGCGCACCACGTCGAGCACCTGCGGATCGGCGATCAGGACGTCCGCGGCCGCGAGCGCCTCCACGGCGCGGAGCGTCAGCAGTCCCGGGTCTCCGGGGCCGGCACCGAGGAAGGTGACGTGCCCGTGCACGGGGTGGTTCGGGGCGGTGGGGTTCAAAGTGCTCGCTCCCCCATAAGACCGGCCGCACCCTTGTCGAGCATCGCAGCGGCGAGTTCGCGGCCCATGGCCACGGCTTCTTCGCGGGACGACGGCACGGGGCCGGTGGTGGACAGCTGCACCAGCGTCTTGCCGTCGGTCGTGCCGACGACGCCCCGCAGGCGCATTTCGGTGACAACCTGCCCGTCGGCCAACAGGTCGGCCAGCGCACCCACGGGTGCGGAGCAGCCGGCCTCCAGGGCGGCGAGCAGGGAACGCTCGGCGGTCACGGCGACCCGGGTGTACGGGTCGTCGAGCTCGGCGAGCGCGGCGGCGAGCGGTGCGTTGGTCATGGCGCACTCGATCGCCAGGGCCCCCTGACCGGGGGCGGGCAAAACTGCGTCGGTCTCCAGGTACTGCGAGATCTCGGCGCTGCGGCCGATCCTCGACAGGCCTGCGGCGGCCAGCACGACGGCGTCCAGTTCGCCATCGGTGACGAAGCCGATCCGGGTGTCGATGTTGCCGCGGATGGGCACGGTCTCGACGGCCTTGCCCAGCGCGCGGGCCCGGGCGTTGAGCTGGGCCATGCGGCGCGGGGAACCGGTGCCGATGCGGGCAACGGCCGGCTGCCCTGCCAGCTCCTCGAAGGTCAGGCCGTCGCGGGCGATCAGCACGTCGCGCGGGTCCTCGCGCGGCGGGATCGCCGCGAGGGCCAGGTCGTCGGGCTGCGCGGTCGGCAGGTCCTTGAGGGAGTGCACGGCGAAGTCGATCTCGCCCGCGAGCAGCGCGTCGCGCAGCGCGGAGACGAAGACGCCGGTGCCGCCGATCTGCGCGAGGGACTCGCGCGAGACGTCGCCGTAGGTGGTGATCTCCACCAGCTCCACCGGGCGGCCGGTCAGCTGCCGCACGGCCTCCGCCACCTGCCCGGACTGGGCCATGGCGAGCTTGCTGCGGCGCGTGCCGAGGCGCAGCGGCCGCGAAGGGGTGTCGTTCATGCCGGCTCCCGTGCCGTGTTGTGCGTACCGGCCTGCGAGTCGGCCCGGCTGACGGCGGCGACCGCCTGCGGGTCGAGGTCGAAGAGCTCTCGCAGCGCGTCGGCATAGCCGGCGCCGCCGGGGGTGGAGGCCAGCTCCTTGACGCGCACGGTCGGCGCGTGGAGGAGCTTGTCGACGACGCGGCGCACGGTCTGGGTGATCTCCGCGCGCTGCTTGTCGTCCAGGTCGGGCAGGCGGCCGTCGAGGCGGGCGATCTCGCTCGCGACGACGTCCGCGGCCATGGTGCGCAGGGCGACCACGGTGGGGGTGATGTGGGCGGCGCGCTGGGCGGCGCCGAAGGCGGCGACCTCGTCGGAGACGATGGTGCGCACCTGGTCGACGTCGGCGGCCATGGGCGCGTCGGCGGAGGCCTCGGCGAGCGACTCGATGTCGACGAGCCGGGCACCGTCCAGGCGGTGGACGGCGGCGTCGATGTCGCGGGGCATGGCGAGGTCGAGGAGGGCGAGGCGGACGCCCGTGCGGCCGGTGTCGCCGCAGGCGGAGTCGAGCGGGCAGCTGCCGTCCGTACGGTCCTGGTCCGCGCTGCCCGCGGCCCCGTCGGGGCGGGACGCCAGCGCGTCGCGTATGGCGCCGGCCGTCAGGACGACGCCCATGGCGCCGGTGCAGCTGACGACGACGTCCGCGAGCGCGAGCTCCTGCGGGACCGCGGCCATCTCCACGGCCGAGGCCGTGAAGCCGGCGGCGGAGCGGCCGCCGGGCTCCAGGAGGATCTCCACGAGGCGCTCGGCGCGGGCGAGCGTGCGGTTGGCGACGGCCACGTGGGCCACGCCGGCGCGGGCGAGCGTCGCCGCGGCGAGGGAGGACATCGAGCCGGCGCCGATGACGAGGGCCCGCTTGCCGCCGGCCCAGTCGCCCAGCGGCGTGCCGCCGGCGAGGCGCTCCAGCCCGAAGGTGACCAGGGACTGGCCCGCCCGGTCGATGCCGGTCTCGCTGTGGGCGCGCTTGCCGACCCGCAGGGCCTGCTGGAACAGGTCGTTCAGCAGCCGGCCGGCGGTGTGCAGCTCCTGGCCGAGGGCGAGGGCGTCCTTGATCTGGCCGAGGATCTGACCCTCGCCGACGACCATCGAGTCCAGTCCGCACGCCACCGAGAAGAGGTGGTGGACGGCCCGGTCCTCGTAGTGCACGTAGAGATAGGGGGTGAGCTCGTCCAGGCCGACGCCCGTGTGCTGGGCGAGGAGCGTGGACAGCTCGGCGACGCCGGCGTGGAACTTGTCCACGTCGGCGTAGAGCTCGATGCGGTTGCAGGTGGCGAGCACGGCGGCTTCGGTGGCGGGCTCGGCCGCGAGGGTGTCGTGCAGCAGCTTCGCCTGCGCCTCGCGCGCGAGGGCGGCGCGCTCCAGCACGCTCACCGGTGCGCTGCGGTGGCTCAGTCCGACGACGAGGAGGCTCATGCCGGCATCACGGCGGGCACGTCCCCGTCCGGTCCCTTCCTGCCGCCCGCGGGCGTGCGCACGGCCGCGCCGGAGCGGGGCGGCACGGCGGCGGCGGGCTCCTGCGCGGGGGTGGTCTCCTCGCCGGCCTTGCGCTGCTCGTGGAAGGCGAGGATCTGCAGCTCGATCGACAGGTCGACCTTGCGGACGTCCACGCCGTCGGGCACGGAGAGCACGGTCGGCGCGAAGTTGAGGATGGAGGTGACGCCGGCGGCCACGAGCCGGTCGCAGACCTGCTGGGCGGCGCCGGCCGGGGTGGCGATGACGCCGATGGAGACGTCGTTGTCGGTGATGATCGATTCGAGCTCGTCGGTGTGGCGGACGGGCAGCCCGGCGACCGGCTTGCCGGCCATGGCGGGGTCGGCGTCGATCAGGGCCGCGACGCGGAAGCCGCGGGAGGCGAAGCCGCCGTAGTTGGCGAGGGCCGCGCCCAGGTTGCCGATGCCGACGATGACGACCGGCCAGTCCTGGGTCAGGCCGAGCTCGCGGGAGATCTGGTAGACGAGGTACTCGACGTCGTAGCCGACCCCGCGGGTGCCGTAGGAGCCGAGGTAGCTGAAGTCCTTGCGGAGCTTGGCGGAGTTGACGCCCGCCGCGGTCGCGAGCTCCTCGGAGGAGACCGTGGGCACCGAGCGCTCGGAGAGCGCGGTCAGCGCACGCAGATACAGCGGAAGCCGGGCGACGGTGGCCTCGGGAATCCCTCGGCTTCGGGTCGCCGGTCGGTGAGTTCGGCCAGTTGCCACGGTGCTCCTGCGGGTAGAGCGGGGCTGCGGGCGGCGCCTCGTCCCAGGACCGCCCCGTCCCAGGCAGGCTATGCCTTTGTGAACGCGTGCACAAAGATGGTGTCCGATTTGCCCGGCCAAAGTGACCGGGGTCACGCGGCCTTTCGGCCCTATCCGGGAACCAAAGGCCGCAGTACCTCGACAGCCACTCCTGTCACACGCGGCCCGGAGGAGCGTCGACGGGGACACGGGCGCTCACTCCTCACTCGATACCCCCGGACACCAACAAATCGCCACATGATGGTAGTCGACTCAGGCACCCAATCAGCACGTTTGAGCGAGCCGGAAGCGCACGATTGCATACGGGCGCGCACGGAGGCGCACGAATGCGCACACCGGGCGGGCACAATGGCGGACATGACCCCCCTGCTGCGCCGCCGCCCCCGCAAGAACCCCGCCGACAGCACGGTCACCCTGATCGGCAAGCCCGGCTGCCACCTGTGCGACGCCGCCGAGGCCGTCATCGCCGAGGTCTGCGGCGAACTGGGCGCCCGCTGGGAGAAGAAGGACATCACCCAGGACGAGGAGCTCCACCGCAAGTACTGGGAGCAGATCCCCGTCGTCCTCGTCGACGGCGCCCAGCACGACTTCTGGCGCGTGGACCCCGACCGGCTGCGCAAGGCCCTGACCGGCTGATCGTCCGCACCCGCGGCCCGCCTCCCGCAAGCGGACCCGCCGGGCGTAACCGGAGCGTCAAGGGAAGTTCACACCCCGGAATCATCCCGACTCCGGCTACCCCGAACAAACTGGCTATGCTCGGGCCATGGCCGCACTGGGATGGATCACTCCGCGCAGGCGCTCCGCCACCGCACGCAGCGTGCTGGCAGGCGAGGCCGCGGCGGAGGCAGCCCGCAAGACCGCTCAGGAGAGCGCCGCCGAGAGCGCCCTCGAGGGCGCGCCAGGACCCGTCGGGCCCACCGAGCCGGACTTCCCCGTCGTCGGCGACGTGCGGGCCGCGGCCTTCTTCGACCTCGACAACACGGTCATGCAGGGCGCCTCCCTCTTCCACTTCGGCCGCGGGCTGTACAAGCGCCGCTTCTTCCAGAAGCGCGAGCTCGCCCGCTTCGCCTGGCAGCAGGTGTGGTTCCGGCTGGCCGGCGAGGACGCCGAGCACATGCAGGACGCCCGCGACAGCGCCCTGTCCATCGTCAAGGGCCACCGCGTCTCCGAGCTGATGACCATCGGCGAGGAGATCTACGACGAGTACATGGCCGAGCGCATCTGGCCCGGCACCCGCGCGCTTGCCCAGGCCCACCTCGACGCGGGACAGAAGGTCTGGCTCGTCACCGCCGCGCCCGTCGAGGCCGCGACGATCATCGCCCGGCGCCTCGGCCTGACCGGAGCCCTCGGCACCGTCGCCGAGTCGATCGGCGGCGTCTACACCGGCAGGCTCGTCGGCGAGCCGCTGCACGGCCCGGCGAAGGCGGAGGCCGTCCGCGCCCTGGCCGCGGCCGAGGGGCTCGACCTCTCGCGCTGCGCCGCCTACAGCGACTCGGCCAACGACATCCCGATGCTGTCCCTCGTGGGACACCCCTACGCCGTCAACCCCGACGGCCGGCTGCGCAAGCACGCCCGCGAGCGCGGCTGGCGGCTGCGCGACTACCGCACGGGCCGCAAGGCGGCCAAGGTCGGCCTCCCGGCAGCGGCGGGCGTGGGCGCCCTCGCGGGTGGCGCGGCCGCGGCCGTCGCGCTGCACCGGCGCAGGCGCTGACCCGCCCCCGCCCCTTCTCTCCGCCCCTCTTCCCGCCCCGGCCGCCGCCCTTTAGCGGCTCCGGGGCGGCCCTGTCACGGCGGCACGCCGTCCACTTCGCGCCACCACCCGCGCGGTCACCACGAGGGTTCGACAACAGCGCGTAGCCGTCCGTCACTCTCAGGCAATCCTGTCTTCATACCCTCACATCCTTCCCCCCAGTCCTTCGCCGCCCGGATTGCCACAACACGCCGCCCATTCGGCCACACCATGACCAAATCTGTTCAACCTCCTTTCATAGTTCGATATTTGATCGATCTCGAACCGGTAAGAGATCGAACGGAAACGATGATTTGAGCAACTCGGTGTAGTGCTGCCTGTACGAAGCGTTATTCTCCTCAGACGCAAACCGGTACCCCCTTGTCCCTACGACGAGTGAACGGTTCCGTACTGCACGTGATGGAAGCTCTGCCTCTGGGAGTCCCGTGTACCCACACGTCGGGGTTGACGCCTCGGGCCTGGCTACGCTTCGCGCTACGGTCCTCGACCGCCTGCGCGGCTTCGTCCCCACCGCGTATGCCGTCCCCGCCCTCGCCACGCTCGCCCCTGCCGCAGGAGGCGGCCGCGCCGGTCACGCCGGCCCCTGCTACGCCCTCGCCGAGAGCAGCGCGGCAGTGGGCAGACGAGCCGCCCGCCGCGGCGGTGCGGCCACCGCGCCGTCCGGCGCGTCCTCCGGCTCCGCCACGTCAACGCGCCGCCCCAGCGCGGACAGCGACAGCGCCCGCATGCTCGACCTGGTCGAGCGCGCCCAGGCCGGGGAGGCCGAGGCCTTCGGCCGCCTCTACGACCAGTACGCCGATACGGTCTACCGCTATATCTACTACCGGGTAGGCGGCCGGGCCACCGCGGAGGACCTCACCAGTGAGACGTTCCTGCGGGCCCTCCGCCGCATCGGCACCTTCACGTGGCAGGGGCGCGACTTCGGCGCCTGGCTCGTGACGATCGCCCGCAATCTGGTCGCCGACCACTTCAAGTCGTCAAGGTTCCGGCTCGAAGTGACCACCGGCGAGATGCTCGACGCCAATGAGGTCGAGCGCAGCCCGGAGGACTCCGTCCTGGAGTCCCTCTCCAACGCCGCACTGCTGGAGGCGGTGCGCAAGCTCAACCCCCAGCAGCAGGAGTGCGTCACCCTGCGCTTCCTGCAGGGGCTCTCCGTCGCCGAGACCGCCCGCGTCATGGGCAAGAACGAGGGCGCGATCAAGACCCTCCAGTACCGCGCGGTCCGCACCCTGGCCCGCCTCCTCCCCGACGACGCCCGTTAACCATGTGCGACCGTTCACTCACCCGCGGTCACATCGTCCAGGACGCGTAACCCGCCCGACGCACCGGTCGTTGTGCGGGATGCAGACTCCCTGCGGTCACGCCATGCCCGCAGCCACTCACTCGATCGAGTGGAGGCTCATCACGGCGTGCAACCCTCCAGGTGTTCAGAGGAGTCGACCGTCATGACGAGAGGAGGTGCCGCCTGTGATCGCGAACGTATCGGCGCACCGGCGGGCGAACGCCTTCGCCCAGTCCCTGGAGCATCAGGAAGTCCAGGGCACGGCGGCCACAGAGCCCGATCCGCCGGCCGAAGGCGCCGAGCGGGACAGGCTGCTGGCCCTGACGGGCCGGCTCGGTGAACTGCCCCGTCCCGGGCTCGACCCCGAGACCAGGACCGTGCAGCGAGCGCAGCTCATCGCTGCCATGGAGACCCACTTCGCAGGGGGTGACTCCGCGGCGATCCCCGAGCAGAAGTCCCGCCCGTCGGGCCGCGGCGCCCACCGCGCCCTGGGCCGGCTCCGGCCGCGCTCGCGCTGGTCGAAGGGGCTCGCGGCGGGCGGCCTGACCGTGGGCGTGGCAGCGGGCGCGTTCGGCGGCGTGGCGGCCGCCAGTTCCAATGCCCTGCCCGGCGATTCGCTCTACCCGCTCAAGCGCGGCATGGAGGATCTCCGGCTCGGCATGGCCGACGACGACTCGGACCGCGGCGGCCTGCTGCTCGACCGGGCCTCGACGCGCCTGCAGGAGGCCCGCCGCCTGATGGAGCGCGGCAAGCTCGGCGGCCATCTGGACCACGAGGTCCTCGGCGAGATCCGCAGGACCCTCTCGGGCATGCGGCAGGACGCCTCCGAGGGCCACCGCCTGCTCCACACCGCCTACAAGCGCGACCGCTCCCTCGGGCCCATCCAGCGGCTCTCCAGCTTCGCGGCCTCGCACCGCGAGAGCTGGAGCCAGCTCCGCGACAAGCTCCCGGTCCAACTGGCCGATGTGGGAGCCGAAGTGACCTCGGTCCTCTCCGCCATAGACGAAGAGGTCAAGCCGCTGCAGTCCCTGCTGCCCGCCCACCACGGCAAGCACGGCTCCCCGGCCCAGCCGGACACGGACCACCCCGGCACGCCCGGGCGCACGGCCCGCCACGCACCCCAGCCGTCGGCCTCGGCCACCGGCGGCGGCAAGCACGCGGGCGGTGGTTCGCAGCAGTCGGCCTCCCCGGGCGGCCATGAGGAGCACGAGGGCCTCCTCGGCGGTACGGGGCTGCTGAAGCCCCCGTCGACCCCCGGCAGCGCCACTCCGGACGGTTCGACCCGCAGCAAGGACAGCAAGCCGTCCAAGCAGCCGAGCATCACCATCCCGCCGGTCCTCCCGGACATCCTCCCGGGCCTGGGCATCCACGGCGAGGACGCGAAGTAGCACCTCGGGGCGGTCGGTGTCCTAGGCGGTCGGTGTCCTAGGCGGTCGGTGTCCTAGGCGGTCGGTGTCCTAGGCGGTCGGTGTTCTAGAAGAACACCGACCGCCTCTGCACGAGCAGCTTGTAGAGCGTGTGCTGAATCGTTTCTCGCACTTGGTCGGTCAGGTTGAACATCAGCATCGGGTCGTCCGCCGCCTCCGCCGGATACCCGTCCGTCGGGATCGGCTCCCCGAACTGGATCGTCCACTTCGTCGGCAGCGGCACCAGGCCCAGCGGCCCCAGCCAGGGCCACGACGGCGTCAGCGGGAAGTACGGGATCCCCAGCAGCCGGGCCACCGTCCGCGAGTTGCCGAGCATCGGATAGATCTCCTCGGCCCCCACGATCGAGCACGGCACGATCGGCGCCCCGGCACGCAGTGCCGTCGACACGAAGCCGCCCCGGCCGAACCGCTGCAGCTTGTACCGCTCCGAGAACGGCTTCCCGATCCCCTTGAACCCCTCCGGCATCACGCCGACCACCTCGCCGCGCTCCAGCAGCTGCTGCGCGTCCTCCGCGCAGGCGAGGGTGTGCCCGAGCTTCCGGGAGATCTCGTTGACGCCCGGCAGCATGAAGACCAGGTCCGCGGCGAGCATCCGGATGTGCCGCGCCGCCGGGTGGTGGTCGTGCACCGCGACCTGCAGCATCAGCCCGTCCACCGGCAGCGTGCCGGAGTGGTTGGCCACGACCAGGGCCGCACCCTTGTCCGGGATGTTCTCCAGGCCCTTCACCTCGACCCGGAAGTACTTCTCGTAGAAGGGCCGCAGCGCGGACATCAGGACCTGGTCGGTGAGCTCCTCGTCGTAGCCGAACTCGTCGACCTCGTACTCCCCGGTGATCCGCCGCCGCAGGAAGCTCAGCCCGTGCGCCAGCTTCCGGTCCCAGCCACCGGGCTCCGCGGCCTGCCCGCCCACGCCCTCCACCGCGGCCGCCGGCTGCTCGGACGCGGCCCGGTCGGCCTCCGCCCCGTCCAGGTGCCGCTGCGCCGGTACGGGCGCGAGGGGAGGCGACGTCCGGCCCGTACGGGCCCGCCCCGTCCGCTTGGTCTTGCGCTTGGACCGCGGCTCCTCGCCGCCGAACGGGATGACCTTCGCGTCCGCCATGGTGGGTGCGCTCCTCACTTCTGGCCGCGGCCGGCAGGCAGTGCCGCGGCGATCCGGTCGACGGTACGGGCAAGGGTCTCGGGCGGCAGCAGCCCGGGCCCCCGGCTGCGCGCGTAGTCCTCGAAGGCCCCCGCCGTGGTGTAGCGCGGGTCGAAGCCGAGGGTCTCGCGCATCTGGGTGGTCCGGACGACCCGCCCATGGGTGAGCAGCCGGATCTGCTCGGGCGAGAAGTCCGTCACGCCGACCGAACGCAGTGCGGAGCCGACCCAGGTGACGGTCGGCAGGAAGAAGGGGAGCGTGGGGCGCCCGAGACGGCGTGCCGCCTGGGAGAGCAGCAGCACCCCGTCACCCGCGATGTTGAAGGTGCCGCTGTTGAGCGTGCCCCTGCGGGGCTCCCCCGAGGCAATCCGCAGCACCTCGATCACATCGTCCTCGTGGGCGAACTGCAGCCGGGGGTCGAAGCCCAGGACGGTCGGCAGCACCGGCAGCGCGAAGTACTCCGCGAGCGGCGAGTCCGCGCAGGGCCCGAGGATGTTCGCGAAGCGCAGCACGCACACCGCCACGTCGGGCCGGCGGCGGGCGAAGCCGCGCACGTACCCCTCGACCTCCACCACGTCCTTGGCGAAGCCACCGCTGGGCAGCGACTTGGGCGGGGTGGTCTCGGTGAAGATCGCCGGATCGCGTGGCGCGGACCCGTAGACATTGGTGCTGGACTTGACCACCAGCCGCTTCACCGAAGGCGTCTTCTGGCACGCGCCGAGCAGCTGCATCGTGCCGATGACGTTGGTCTCCTTGACCGTGGCCCGGCTGCCGCGCTTGCCCAGCGGGGTGCCGTTCACATCCATGTGGACCACCGTGTCCACACTGTGTTCGGCCAGAACCCGGGCGATCCTGGGATGGCGGATGTCCGCCCGTATGAAATCGGCCCCGCCGAGATGGTGTCCGGGTGGCACCGCGTCCACCCCGATCACCCGGTCGACATCGGGCTCACGCTGGATGCGGCGGACGAAACGGCCCCCCAGCTGCCGTGCGACTCCGGTGACGAGCACGACCTTGCCCAAGATCAGCGCCTTCCTCTGCCCACGATCTGCCCACGATCCCCCATGAGGGGTGCTGCCGCGGCCACCGTAGCGGGTCGTTGTTGCGCTGTGATGACCGGTCGATGCACGGAGCTACATTTCAAGCCGTAGCCGAGGCTTCACTCACCGCAACGCACCGCAGCCCCTCCACCATGATCGGTGGAAGGGCTGCGGGACGAGCACAGCGGCGTGCCGCTTACTTCTTGTTGCGACGCTGAACGCGCGTGCGCTTGAGCAGCTTGCGGTGCTTCTTCTTGGCCATCCGCTTACGCCGCTTCTTGATAACAGAGCCCACGACTACCCTCGCTTACATCGATTCACTCGGTGCGGGGCGTCCGAGCCCACACGACCTACATCGGGCCAGCCTACCCGGCACCGGGCGATCAGCGTAATCCAGGGCCCCCGTCAGGCTGTTTCCACCCCCACGTAGGACTCCCGGAGGTACTCGTGCACCGCCTGCTCTGGGACCCGGAACGACCTGCCCACCCGGATCGCCGGCAGATGACCGCTGTGCACCAACCGGTACACGGTCATCTTGGACACTCGCATCACCGCGGCGACTTCCGCCACGGTCAGGAACACGACCTCGTTGAGAGGCCTCTCGCCAGCAGCCATGACACACCTGAACCTTCCGCACATGACGCGCACCGGCTTCCCCTCCGGTGACTCTTCGTCGCTGCGCGCTCACTCCCCAGGTTAGGGGCGGGTGATGCGAGTGGGGAAGAGGAGCAGCCATCGGCCGCCTACTGTGACAGACACGCTCGATTGAGTACATAGCGAGTAAGCGGTCGGTAGTAATCAGACCGCACAGTGTCATCAAGCGGAACGACGACGGACACCCGCCCCTCCGCCTGCCCGACGAACGGCGCGGGGTCGTCCGCATCGGCCGGTCCGATGGCCTCAATGCCCAGCTGACCTGCTCCGCAGAGCCAGCCGTGATCCCCGATGACCATCGCCGGAAGCGGCCCGTCACCGTCCATCGCCGCACCCAGGGCCACCCGAAGCGGGAGCGGAGAATGCGTATGTACGCCCGGCTCACTTGCGCACCCACGCGCGCCGGGTTCACGCACCAGCGCGACGCCTCGAACGTAGTCCAGGTTGTAGGTACGTACCCCGAACCGGGTCGTTATGTCGACACTTCGACCCTGCGCCGGGCGGAGGACGGGACATCCCGCCGCCGACAGGGCGGCGGCCAACCCGGCGTAGAAGTCCAGGAGCCGGTGCGGATGGCCGGTCCCGAGCAGCACCGGAGCCCCGGCCCCGGCCACCGCCGCCAGCCGGTCGGCAAAGGCACTCAGTGCCACGATCGTACGGTCGGGGTCGATGACATCCTGCCCCCAAGTGACGCCGGGATCGGCCGAAACCCCACACGTGCGGGCCATCAGCCGCAACAAGTCCCCCAGCCGCCAGTCCCGTTCGGGCTCCAGGCCGAGCAGCACCCGGGGGTCCCCGGCCACGAACATCCGATACCGGCTCAGACTCCGTTCCCTGGTGGTGGATACGACGCCGGCGAGGCCGGAGCGCAGGAGGTGCGAGCGGAGGGCGGCAGGGGTGAGGGGGCGCGGGGCGGGCAGCTGGGACGGCAGCACGGTTCCGATGCTGACGGAAACCGGCCCGGGGCGGTACGCGTTCGCGCAGGGATCCCACGGTCGGCCTAACGGGAGGACGGGGCCGGTGGGTTGCGGGACTCGCCTCGGTAACGGGCGTCTACGGGCTCCGGTTCAGCTCTGGTTCTCTGGTTCAGCTCCGGTTCAGGGGAGCGGGAGGAGGCCGTGGGCCGGGAACACCGCCCGCCGGGTCGCCAGGATCGCCTGGTCCAGCCGGTCCCCCGGGTCGTAACCGGAGCCCACGAAGTCCTTCCACACGGGCCGGCCCCCGTCCGTCATCCGCTGCGGCCCCAACTGCCGCGTGCGCCGGAACACCTCCGCCCGCCACTCCTCCGGCACCGCCGTCTCGGGGGCCACGGGCGCCCCGGCCGCGATGGCCACCAGGTGGGCCCAGGACCGCGGCACGACGTCCACGACGGCGTACCCGCCGCCGCCCAGGGCCACCCAGCGCCCGTCCGCGTGCTCGTGCGCCAGGTCGTGGCAGGCCTCGGCGACCATTCTCTGGGCGTCCAGCGAGACGGCGAGGTGGGCGAGCGGGTCCTCGAAGTGGGTGTCCGCGCCATGCTGGGTGACGAGCACCTGCGGCCGGAAGGCCGCCACCAGCTCCGGCACCACGGCGTGGAACGCCCGCAGCCACCCCGCGTCACCCGTCCCCGCCGGCAGGGCCACGTTGACGGCGCCGCCCTCGGCGGAGGGCGCCCCCGTTTCCTCGGGCCAGCCGGACTGCGGGAAGAGGGTGCTGGGGTGCTCGTGGAGGGAGATCGTGAGCACGCGAGGGTCGTCCCAGAACGCCGCCTGGACGCCGTCGCCGTGGTGCACGTCCACGTCGACGTACACGACCCGTTCGGCCCCGAGCTCCAGCAGCCGGGCCACGGCCAGGGCCGCGTCGTTGTAGACGCAGAATCCGGAGGCCGCGCCGGCCATGGCGTGGTGCAGTCCGCCGGCGAAGTTCACCGCGTGGAGGGCGTCGCCACGCCATACGGCTTCGGCGGCGCCCACCGACTGCCCGGCGATCAGGGCCGACGCCTCGTGCATGGCGGCGAACGCCGGGACGTCGGCCGTGCCGAGCCCGTAGGAGCCGTCGGCGGAGGAGGGGTCGGCGGAAGCCGCCCGTACGGCGGCGGTGTAGTCCTCGCGGTGCACCAGCCGCAGAGTGGATTCGCCGGCGGGCCGGGCGGCGGTGACGCGGAGCGCACGGTCCAGCCCGAGCGCCTCGACCAGCCGCATGGTCAGCGCGAGCCGCACCGGATCCATGGGGTGACCGGGCCCGAAGTCGTAACCCGTTACCGCCTCGTCCCACATCAACTGCGCACGGCCGCTCATGGGCGCCACGCTACTAGGGGCCGGGAACGCAAAAAAGCCTCAGGCCCGGGATAAATATCCCAGGCCTGAGGCTAATAATAGTTCGGCGGCGTCCTACTCTCCCACACGGTCCCCCATGCA
>NZ_JBIBIZ010000015.1:0-67491 GCF_042958085.1 Streptomyces sp. NPDC008001
GAGATCCTCGTCGAGGGCGTCCTGGACTGGCTCGCCGAGCGCGGCTACGCCGACGTCGAGACGGTCACCGCCGCCCAGGAGAGCATCACGTTCTCCCTCCCCAAGGAACTCCGCCGCGACCTCCGCGCGGAGGCCGCCGCTGACGGACGACGGCACGGCCAGGCGGCGACTGGTCGGCGCCGAGGCCCGCCGGTACGGCGCCCGTAGTGCCGGCCCGCGAGTACGACGCCTCGGTCCCGGACCGGGCCAAGGACCTGGTGCCCGATGCGGAATCCAGTCCCGGCCCGCTGCCGGCCACGGTGGTGGCCGACGCGGGCGTCGACCTCGACGGCACGCACCACATCCGCCGCAACGCGGCCCGCTCCCTGACGTGCCACGCCCACATCGGCACCGGTGGACCACAAGCAGAGGTATGTGGAACTGCGACGTTCAGGCGAGCAGTTCGAACAGGGGGCCCAGCGCCGGGCATGGCGCCGTGTCGAGCCGGGGCGGCGGCACCGGTGTACGGTGCTCCTCCGGCAGAAGCGGCCGCATCGGATTGGTGCCGCTGGCGTACCGGGTGGTGTAGAGGGCCCAGTCCACGTTGCCACGCAGCATCCAGTCGAGTTCGTCCAGGAGAGTGCGGGTGGCTTCGCCGACCTGAGGCCTGATCTTCTCTCGCAGTCGCAGGAAGAGCTCCATGACGAGATTGACGAGTTCCACCGCCGGGGGCCCGGCCTCGCGCGGTGGAATCCCCAGATCGTGCGCGACGGCGTTGATGAGGTTGTACGCCTCGCCGGGACCGTCATTGGCCCATCCCGCGAAGTCGAGGTGGAGATGGCCCAAAGTGCCGGTGAGGCGATAGAGACCCTGCAGGAGAGGATGTTGTCGTTCGCTCTCCGGAATGGTCAGCCGATTGCAGACCTCCTCCATGGTCGCGAAGGCTCCCGTGTACTTCGCGCCGCTCAGAAGCCGTCGAATGTACTCGTCCGCCCCGCAGTGTTCCGCGCGGACCGCGTAGCCGATCTCAGTCGCCGTCTCGCGCAGCCCACGCTCGAGGCCCTTCATCACTCCACGGACGGCCGCCGGTGGCGCATGCTCCTCACCGTAGCGGCGCAGCGCCCAGATGTAAGCGGTCAGCGGGTGCAGGCGGTCAGGATCGGGGATGTCGAGAGGGGTGAGGAGAGCGTGCCGTTGCTGCGGCGCGACCTCGGCGTACCGCTGCTGCCGGTCCTGTACGGTCCCCCGGTCGTAGAGGTCGTCGGAGAGCAGGGTCCATGATGATACGGCGCTGAACCAGACGCGCAGATGCCGGGGAACGCGTGGGTTGAGGCACGTGTTCGCTGAATAGGCACATGAGTCGAGGATGTCGTGATCCCGTGCGCCGACATACCCGGTGTAGGGCCGAGCCCATTCCCGAGTGCCTTCGACGACGTCCTCGTAATCGTGGGAGTAGTCGAGTGGGGGCAGCGGGAAGTACAGGCGCAGCTCGTCGGAGGGCTGGTGGTCACGCATCCGCAGAGGTTCCGTAGCCGACATGTCGTCTTCCTTTTCGTGCGGGGTGCTGTTGCCGGCCCTTGCCGGTGGTGAGGTGTCCACGGGTCTTTCGCGCGTACACCGAGCCGGCGTGGTCGTTCGGCTCGGACGTACCGGTTTGGCCCGCGGCTCCCCTGTGTCCGCGGTCGTGTGACCCTCGACGCCCACGCCTGGACCGCCTGCACGGGCCGAACCGTGGCCGTCTTCGGTGGAGGCCGGTGCTGGTCAGGGTGTTTTCTCTGCCTAGGTGTCACTGACCGGTGGTGCTGTGGTCGGCCGTGCGGAAGCGCGGGGGCGGGCGAGGGCGCGCAGTGCGTAGATGCTCGGGAGGATGGGGAAGTCGATGAGGATGAAGCGGGGCGAGTAGGTGTCGGGGGGTGCGGTGAAACCGCCGTCGGGGTTTTGGGCGTTGAGCAGGTAGGTAACCGCACGGGCGGCTGCCGGATGGTCCGGGCGGGTCCTGGAGAGGGTGCAGAGTGCGAAGGCGGTGCTGGTGGGATCGCTGGGTTCCCCAGGCTGCCGGCCCCAGCCTCCGTCGGAGTTTTGGCGGCTACCGAGGAAATCGGTGCTGCGGCGGACGGCGTGGCGTGCCGCCTGCTCCGTAGGCGGCTGTAGACGGCCGTAGGTGATGGCGCTCTGCATGCCGAGGCACGCGCGCAGGGTGACGTTGGCGTCGCTGGCACTCCAGTTGAGGGAGAAGCCACCGTCGGCGTGCTGCTGGTCGATGATGAACCGCACAGCGCGCTCTACTTGAGCGGTGTGGATCGGCTGGGTGGACAGGATGGTGGCGGTCTCACCGGTGATGGAGGTTTCCGAAGGGTTGCCGTGCTGATAGTTGGGGACGCCGCCGTCGGAGTTCTGCATGCGGCACAGGTAGGGGTAGCCGCGCCGTAGGTGCTCGGTGTAGCGGGGGTGGGGGGCGGATTGCAGCGCCTCCATGACGAACGACGTGGTCTCGACATCCGTCTGCGTGGTGGCCGCGTTGTAGACCCAGCCTCCGGTGGCGTCCTGGCGGGCGGCCAGCCAGTCGGTCATGCGGTCGAGGAGGGCCGGGTCGGCGCCGGCCTCGGCCAGTGCCGTGGCGGCGAGGGCGGTGATGGTGACGTTCATGTCGGAGCAGAGGCTGAATCCGCCGTCGGGTCGTTGGGCGGCCAGGAGCGCGGCGAGCCCGTTCAGGGTCTGCTGTTGGTAGGCGGGGAACCTCTGGAGCGCGGTCAGGGCCATCAGGTGGACCAGTATGTTGCCTTCCCAGATCCGGTCCGGCCGCAACAGGGAGGCCAGCAGCCCCAGATCGTCGTGCCGGATCCATTCACCCTGTTTTCCAAGAGCGCGGGCGAGGATCACCTTGCACGCCGTCATCTCCACCTGTTTCCAGACCTGAAGGTCACCTGCGTCGAAGATATCCGGCGGCGTCGGAGTCACCTCGTCGATCGCTCCGACCGCGTAGAGCACCGCCTCCAGCAGTACGCGCTTGCGGCCGGCGGTGAAGTGATCGATGTCTTTGGTGATCTCCCGGGCCAGACCGGATCCGTTCGGCACGGGGAGGCCCAGCGCCGCTGTGGCCAAGACGGCGTCAAGCCGGGACGCGGCGGATGCACGTGCCTTCTCCAAGTACGCGCGCAGCGGTTGCCGGACGTCAGGCCCGATCCCGGGTGCGTCGAGGAGGGGCAGGGCGAGCGCCGATTCCAGGACCCGGCTTTCACAGGGCGAGTCGACGCCACCGTCAGGATCGACCCATCCGGTCAGATGCTCGATGAGGCGCTGCCGACAGGCGCGGAGCCGCCGGATTTCCTCCTCGGACCTCACCGCGCCCATGACCGGTCGCCCTCACAGAGAACTCGCTCCGTTCGGCGGGCCGTTCCAGGGTGCCCTGGAGCAGGTGCTCCACGGACGAAGAGATCAGGTTTCACAGAACGCTCCTCTCGTGCTGCCACGTGTGGTGCCGTACTGCTCTCGACTTCCCGGGCAACGCGAAGATTCGGTGCTCTTCGGCTGCCGTGACCGCTTGTACGTCGTCGTGGCGCGTGGTCGGCCACATCGTGGGCAATGGGCCGGAGGTGACGGGCCGATCGTGTGCCGCACACGGCAGCCCCGATACCTGTGAATTCGCTGGACCAGTAAGGTCATGTGCGATCGGCCGACACAGCGACGAGTGCCGGCTCGGTGAGGCGGGCCGCATTGGAGGAGTGCGGGCGACCGATGACAACACCTCGCTGGCCTCGCCCCCGAGTTGCCTGACGGCGATCCCTCCGCTCCAGTAGCCCGCCCGAGGCGCATACCTTCACCACACGAACAGCGGCGCATGTCCAGGCCGGTGCTGAAGGCCCCCCTCCGGCAGGACCCGCGCAGGGCCTTCGGGACCGCCTTGGGTATCAGGGGCCCCGGCGCATGCGTCGCATTGTCCGGTACGGACTCCGCATGAAGGTTCTCTCCGCCGTGATGCATATCGTTGGTCGCCAGTGGGCCCATGGGGCAGGGCGCCGTGAGGGCATGCACCCGGCCGATCCCTCACCGTTGACCAGTTCCCATGCATGCTGCCGGGTCCGCGAGTGGTCCCTACGGGGCGTGGGGGTGTCCACCGTTTCAATATGCCCTGCTCTCAGCGGACGATATGCGGGCAACCGAGCGCACTCACCACTGGTAGGGAGGCGCGGCGGTGCCTCCGTGGACGCCGTTGTGCCCCGCCCGACGACTGGCGCGGCGGCGCGCACCACCCGGACCGAAGTCGACCGTCCGCGCCGGAGCGTCGGCACGTCCGCGAGCGTGGCATCGTCAGGTGCTCGTACGCGTCGGTCAGGAGTCGGAACCCATGCCATGTGCACGGTCTCGAACCGGAAGCCGGTATCGGCACCTATGGCGTCGAAGAGCACACCCGGTACGGCAGGCACGCTCACGGCAGCGGTGAATCGGGGCGTCGCGCGCCAAGGGCGGGGGTAGGTCGCTCTCGGCCATGACGGGGCGTCAACGTGTGCGGAAATCGGCGCCAAAGGGACTCGGCGGCGACGCTCACGGACCGTCCGAGTTCCCGGTCTCGTCGTGCGCGTACGGCGAGGACAAGGGGCTTCTACCCGGCTTCGTCGTAGTGCTTGCTGTACCGGGGAAGGTTCCTCGCCCAGGGTTCGCAGTTGGCCATCCACTCCTGCAGCCGGTCGAGGAACGACTCGAGGTCAGGATGGCACCCGACTCCCAGGTGGGGCAGGCGGGCCCGCAGATCGACGAAGGCGTCGGCGTCGGCCCGGATGATCTCCGCGGCGGTATCGACGGCGTTCTGGAGGGTGCAGCCGAGTTCGGCCCGGATGACCGTGACGATGTTGGACACGGTGCCTTCGTGGAGATCCTTCGACACGGTCACGATGTCCGTGTACCTCGCAATGTAGTCCGCGGCGATTCCCTGGAGGGTCACCTCGCCCTCGGCAACGACCGCATCACCGCACACCACCTTGCAAACGAGACCGGCCGCTCCGCAGAAGACATCGTCGACGACGTCACCTCCGGGCGCCTCGTCGGCCTCATCGGCAAACACGAGACCTTCCTCCCCCTGTGGTAACTCCCCGACGGCCACGTGACAAAGCCCCCTACGACGTGATCACCGCCGTCCTCACGACCTTCCGCACCCGCCTGGGCAAAGACTTCTCACCCGAACTCGTCGTCCTCTGGGCAGCCACTCCACAACCCGAGCTCAACGGCTGGGAGCCACGAGCAGTACTGCGCGAAGGCAAAGACTGGGACGCCATCGAGTAGTCCGCACACGTCACCGCAGCGGCACTAGCACAATGACCAGCCCAACCCCCCACCCCCCCCAACCCCACGACCTCCCGCCCGAGCGTCCCCTCTTCCGCCTCTACCGCCGCACGCTGAACAACGGAAGGGCAGGAAACCCCCTGTGGTTCTGCCCCGGGGAAACCAACCCCGCCGAATCCTGCCGCTTCGACCTTCACCGCGCAGTCCCCGGCCGCGCAGACCCAGGCACCTGCTACACCGCCGAGGAAGCCACCACAGCATTCCTGGAGGCCTTCAAGAACGCCTGCGGCGTCGGCGTCCCCGACCAAGCCGAGATCGGCAAAAACGCCTCGCAAACCTCACCGTGAAGACCTCCCGGCGGCTCGTTGACCTCAACGAGCCGGCCAACAACGGCCGTATGAGCATCACCGGCGCACTGATCGAAGAAACGACCAAGGGGTACCCCCTCAGCCACGAGTTCGCCCGCCAGGCCTACACAGCACACTTCAAAGGCGTGCGCTGGAAATCCCTGCGCGACCCAGGCCAAGGACGCAACTGCGCCCTCTTCTCAGATACCAGCGGACCCGACCCCGAGCGGATCTTCAACCCGCCAAAGACCCAGGACATCCCGGACGGCCTGGTCAAAGCCGTAGAAGCCATAATCCAACGCTCCCAGCTCCGCCCGGCCAATGAGTACCCCCTCTAACCCTGGAAGGAATCTACCGCCGCACACGGGGCAGCGCACGGCAATCGCATCGGGACCATTGAAGATCACGTAGAAGCCGATGGCCACGCCATCGACGTAACGACGGCGCTCGCGCCGCGCCCGGGCTGCGCAGGCCGGACCACAGTAGACCGCGTCCGATCCGGGCGGCCGCCCGGATCGACTCCCGGCAGAATCGGCATCGCCGCACTCGTGGGACCATACCTTGAGCGTGCGCCGCTGCCGCCCGTGGGCAGGCGGCCGCGGCGCACGCTCATCCGCCGGACATCGCCGTCGGCGGCCGCCGGGCTGCACCGCGACGTCCGCCCCGCCCGGGGGAGGTCAGGCGGCGACTCTCATTGTCCGTCCGTCGGGCGCGGTGATGCTGGTGAGTCGCTGCTGCCCGTTGATGATCTTGACGGGCTCGGTTGTGCAGGAATGCCCCCTGTCTTCCTACCCTCTGCGTGGCGCACGAGGCATAGCTCGTCTTCATCTGAATTTCACATGTCCACGCAATTGCTCTGCATGGTGGTAAATGCGGATAGATATCACTTGCGCTGGGTAGCTGAATTGCAGTCAAGTGCTGTTGGAGGGGTGGGCATGAAAGCCTTGCGTATTGCCGTCCTCGCGCTCATTGTGTTTCTGGCTGGAATCAGCCTCGCTACGGCTCAGGATGGCCGAGCGCGCCCAACGTCAGGCAAGTCAGCCGCCGTCCAAGCGCCGGTGTTCCATTACGTGTTCGGCCCGAGCGTCAGGATCGGAGCAGGACAGGAAGCGGGCGAAGACGTTCCTTGCCCCGCTGGAGAGGTACCCACCGGTGGTGGCATGGGCAGCGCCGTCACAGGCAACGTCAACCCCGATTACATGTACGCCACCGGCAGGGACTGGATCGTGCGCGCGAAAAACTGGGGCAGTACGGCGGAGGACATGGCCCCCTTCGTCATCTGCACGGCGGGTACGTCCGTGGGTCCCTTTCCGACGGAAGGTCTGAAGCTGCCAAAGGCGTCCCACTAGGCGAATAGGGCGTCGGCGAAGCGCATCGCGGACACGATTTGCCGTTCAGTGGGGATACCTGCCACCGCGTGCAGGTGAATCGTCCGCTCGCTCGCCCCGGCCGCCGCGGCGGCCGGGTTGGCGGTTTTCGACTCGGCGATCAGGGCCCACTGCGCGGGCGTGAAAACCGGCTCCGGCGTTCCCAGCCCAAAACACCTCGGAGTATCTGGGACCACTTGGCGGGGTCCATGCCGCCGAGGCCGGGCACGCCGCCCGTAGGTCGGCATGCGAGATCAACACCCTGCTCAACCGCGCCACGCGGGTGCGGCACCGGGGTGAGGCGTCCATGAAGCAGCTGGCGCAGGCCCTGACACTGGCGGACCGGTGGATCGCCGATCCCTCGCAGCTCCCACAGACGGGGACCGCCCTTCGTCCTGTGCTGTCCGAGGAGGAGCTCGAGGCGCTGCACGGCAAGGAACTGAACCAGGTGTTCAGCCAGTGGGTTGGGCCGCTCGCCTCGGCCACCGGCGAACGGATCCCGCTGCTGCAGCTCTGGCTCAACGACGTGATGGGCGTGGAGACGCGCAGTGAGGCGGGCGACGAGCAGTTGCGTGAAGGGATCTTGCACGCTCAGGCGTGGGTGCAGGCCCCGGTGTCCTACCGCGAGCATCTGCGCGCCGCCCAGGCGGAGGTGGAGCCGGGAGGCATGCCCGAGCCGATGCGCATCCGGCCGGCCCGGGCGGAGTCGACCTGCAACCTGTGCACCAGGCCGGTGGGAGAAGGCGATATGGTCGGCCGGCTCCACGCGCCGGCCGGGCGCCGGTTCGCCCGGATGGGCTGGCTGTGCACGCACTGCCTGTACGACCGCCGGGCCAAGCCCCGCCGCCTGGACGTGCTCCTGCGCATCTTCCACCAGACCTTCTCCGGTGACGGAGTACGGCTGAACGCTGCCGAGGCGGAAGCATTTCTGCGCTGGCTGCTCGAGGCCCTGCCCCCGGCGGAGGCCGGTCAGGAAGCGGCACAGGAAGCGATCACGGTGCTCGGGCATGGCATCGACACCCAGGAGATCTCACTCCTGCTGCGCTATGAGCCCGTCCAGGCCGTCGTCCGCACCCTGCGCCAGGCCGCCATCCCGGAAGCTGTGGACCCACCGAACGCCGTGCTCAACGCCGTAGCCCAGCACCTGGCGGAATGGCGCGACAACCCCCAGCGCCTGGACCCCGCCCACTACCCCAGCCGCAAAGCGTGGCGGCGCGCGATCCTCGAGCAGACCACCCAGCCCACCGTGCTCTCCCAACGCGGCGGCCCCTTCCCCGTGTAGCCCGCTGCAGACGCGCGGTATCCCCGAGGCGCCCTCATCGTTGTCCCGGCCACGAGCATCCTCCCGCCGTTGACATTCGAAGACCAGCTCAGCGAGTACTCAGGCCACCTGCACGCCACCCTGCCCGCAGCAGCAGCCGCACTGATCGAGATGGAGCTGCGCCACATCCATGAGGACTGTCCTGAGCTGAGCTTCCTCGACGCCGTGGACTACGTGCAGACCGTCGTTCAGAACGCTCGCCGATAACGCGCCAGCGACGACACCATGCGCAACAATGCCTGCTCGTCGGCTTCGGCGACGGTGCAGGACGCCATACCCAGCTCCACGACTGTGAGCACCAGGCTCTGAGTTCAGCGGGGGAAGAGCTCCCTCATCAGGGGGTCCTGCATGTGCGGGATCGTCAAGTCCGACCTGACCGCTTTGCGACTCCAGGTAGGCAACCTCGACCAGAAGGTCGGCGACCTGGACGGGAAGGTCGGCGACCTGGACGGGAAGGTCGGCAAGCTCGATCAGAAGGTCGACGCTTTGTCGGAGAAGATCGACCGTAACCAGGCGAAGATCGTCGAGTTGCTGAGTGCTCTGGTCGGCAAGTCTCCGGACGCCAGCTGATCATTCTGAGATGGGCTCGGACCTCCGTGACGGGGTCCGGGCCCTTTCTCGTACCCATGTGAGATCACGGACGGATCTGGCTGGTGCGGATGCGGCGACTTGCCCGCCCCGGCCCGCACCTGCTTTGGCAGGCCTCTCAGCGAAGGAGCCTGTCGGCCAGTGCGTGAGCTGCAGCAGGAGGGCTGGAACCGCTGACCGCCTGAAGATCGCCGCGGTGTGCGGTGCGTCAGTCCGGCGGGTTGCTGCCCGGGACGGCGTCCGGCATGTTCGTGCTTCCCTCGAAGCGGTCGGCAGAGACCTGCGGGATGCCGGCGACCGGCTGGTCCGGCCGCGCCGGCGGCGCCTCGGCCGAGCTGTGACGGGCCACACGGTCTGGCCTACGGCGATGAGGCAGGCGACGAGGGGGCGCCCAGGACGGCGGTGGCGGTCGCGGCCCACCACATCGACGGATGAACGAACGGGAGAGCAACCGCCGCCCCGGAGGCAAGGAGCAGCGCGGTAAGCAGGCCGGCGGTGGTGATCCGTAGTTCTCCCGAGCGACTCGCCAGTGAGGCCTCCTTCGCGGCCTTATGCGGCACCAGCCCGGTCGAGGCGTCCTCCGGGAAGACACAGCGGCGCCGATTGAACCGCGGGGGCGATCGTCAGGCAAACGCCGCCCTCTACCGCATCGTCCTCAGCCGACTGCGCTGGGACGACCGCACCCGCGACTACCTGCAACGACGTCTGAGCGAGGGCAAGACACGCCGGGAGATCATCCGCTGCCTCAAACGCTACGTCGCACGAGAGATCTACCGACTCATCGTCCCGGCAGACCCTCCAGCTGGCCAGACCGGAGCCGCTGGATCCCTCAGTTGACATCCATAGGGGCATCAAGTTGGCCGTGCGCTTCGAGGTGACAGTGTTGGTCGCAGCCATCAACGAGTGGCTTTGACCAGCACTTTCGCGGCCGGCTCTAGAGGTGAAATGTGGTGGTTGCCTCCAGAGCCGCCCGGCCGGTCGTGACCCGGTTTACCGGCGCGTTCTCGTCGGCGTAGCCGAAAGAGACGCCCACGAGCAGCTTCCCCTCATCCACTCCGAGCTGGTCGCGGACGGTGTCGGCGTAGAAGCTGAGCAGGCCCTGCGGGCAACTGGCCAGGCCGTAGGCGCTCATGGCCAGCAGCAGCGTCTGCAGGTAGGCGCCGGCGTCGGCGGCCAGTCGCGGCCCGCCGTCGCCGGTGACGAACAGGAACGCGGCATGGGGTGCCCCGTAGAAGCCCAGGCTCTCCGTGTCGTAGGCGGCGCGGGCCGTGTGGTCCTCGGGGCCGATGCCCAACGCTCCGTACAGATCGGCACCGAAGGCGGCCCGCCTTTCCCGGTGGACGGGGGCGTACATGTCCTCGGAGTACGGGTAGTCGGCCGTGACGCGTCGCTCGGCGTGAGCCGTTCGCAGGGCGTCGGCCAGACGGCTTCGCCGTGCGCCGCCGACCACCTCGACCCGCCACGGCTGCGCGTTGGAGTTGGACGGCGCGGCGCCTGCCAGGGAGAAGACCCTGCGCAGAGTGTCCTGGGGTACCGGGTCGGGATGGAAGGCGCGGGTCGCGTGGCGCCCGCGGATCAGCTGCTCGGCGTACTCCCGCGTTTGCGTCCCGTCGGTCCGCGTTCCGCCGGTGGGCGCGTCGCTCGTGCGCGTCCGGGTGACGACCGGTCCGCTCATGGAACTCTCCTTAGGTTCAGCGAAGTAAACGGAACCGTTTACCTGGAATCGCACTATAGCCTGCCTCCCCCTCCCAAGTAAACGAGAACGTATACTTACGTCATGACCACGGTGACGACGGCGTCTCGACGGCAGGGCCGCGGAGGACGGGAGCGCATCCTGGCCGCCGCAGCCGGACTGTTCGCAGCTCAGGGGATCAACGCGACCGGCATGGAGCAGATCGCGGAGCGGGCGCCGGTGTCCAAGCGCACCCTCTACGCACACTTCAGGACCAAGGACGAGCTGGTCCTCGCCCACCTCAAGGACCTCGCCGAGACGGGGCGCACGCTGGAGGGCGCGCTAGCACGCAAGGACATCCCCCCCAGGGAGCGAATCCTCATGCTGTTCGACCCGCCCCCGGCCGGCACGGATCCGGTGCGCGGATGCCCGTTCATCGACGCCGCCGTGGAGTTCCCTGACCCGCAGAACGCGGTCCACTCCTACGCCCGCGAACGGAAACTGCTGATGGTGCGGCTGGTGGCCGACCTGGTAGCCGAACTGGGCTGCCGCGAGCCCTCCGTCCTCGCCGAGCAGCTCGTGACCCTCGCGGACGGCGCCGCCAGCCGCGCAATGGTGCTGGGCGACTCGAACTACGGCCGGCACGCGCGAACAGCGGCGGAGATCCTCCTGGACAACGGGCTGCCGACCACGATCTGACCGGCCCCTCCGGCGCTCCATCCCGGTCAGCCGGCGGCGGAAAGGCGCAGCTCGAACGGCGAGCCGCCGGAGCGGGGCGGCCAGCTGCTCGACCGCACGGCCCGGATTCCCGCGGTGACCTTGCGCGGCAGGACGAGCTCGGCTGACGCCGGGTCCGGTTCCATGACGGCCGGTCGACCGGTCTCCACGACGGAACACTGGTTCGGACTCGGAACCGTATGCCGTCGGTCAACTGCCGCCGAGGCCGGACGGGTGGCCGCCGGCCTTCGTGCCCTTCGGCAACAACGGATCCAGCACCGCTCGCTGTTCGTCCGTGAGATCTCCCCGACCCATGAACCGAGATCATTCACAGCTCAAGATCCACTTTCGGTACACGCCTAGTACCCGCACCGACTCGAACAGCGGCAGCCCCACCGTCCGGACCGTCACCGCGCCCCGGACCGGCGGCCTGTCCCCGTGCGCCGATCCTGCGTCGTCCGATCTTCCCCGCGCTCCAGTCGTCCCACACCTCATCCGGTGCGGGGCTCTGGCGCATGCCGGGCCGTCGGCGCAGAGCGGCCTTGAAACATTTGGTGATCCAGTGAGACAGAGGCTTCCCAGGCACGTCACAGGCGATGGGGTACGACAGTCCGGCCACGATCGATCCGCACCCGAGTGGCGACCGATCGCCAGGCAAGCAGCGACACTCGCTGAACGACGATAGACCTGATTGACTAGCCCCATCCCCTCCACACACCAGCAAGGCCCAGCGCTCCCCTGTGAGCGGTGCCGACGCAGGCCGCGGCACGCTCCTGCACTGGACACCCCGGCTTCCCTCACAGCACCGACACCTCTCACGTGGCCCCGAGGCTGGTGACGCGGTGACCTACGACTCGCAGCCGGAAGACGTCTGTCCCGTGCCAGCGAACCCTGAGCGTGTGCCACCGAAGGCTGATCAACGCCTGGCCAGGCGGTCCGCCCACTTCAGAAGCGGCGGACACGACCGGCGAATATCAACCAGTCGTCCGAAGTCCCATCATCGACCTCTTGCCACAGGGGGTGATCAACACGCTGGGCGTCCTCTGCCCCAACGATGTACGCGAATCGAGGAGTGGACGTGGCTGAGCGTCAGGCCGGCACTGTGAAGTGGTTCAGCGATGCGAAGGGGTTCGGCTTCATCACCCCAGAAAGCGGCGGTCCCGACCTCTTCGTGCACCTCAGGGCGATCCAGGGCGTCGGCTTCCAGAGCCTCCGGGAAGGTCAGAAGGTGGCCTTCGTCGCGGTGAATGATGCGAAGGCAGGCGGACGACGTCATCGCGGAGGGGTGAGCCCGTCGGACCGGCGCCGTCGCACGGCATGACCGCGGCCCGGAGCCCATTCGGCTCCGGGCCGCCGCGAGGGTAGGCGTATGGCAGATCCGCTCAAACTGTGCTGGCACACGCTCAAGGTCCGCTGGCACAGGACAACGTCACCGGGATTTCCAACACGCACTGAGCAGCACCAGGACCACGATGAGCGTGCAGGTCAGCGCCAGGGCGCCGCAGCGCAGGGCCAGGTGCAGTCCGTCGATGAAGGAGTCCTGTGCCCAGAGCGTCGCTTGTGACGCCTCGCCACCCGCGTGGTGCCCACCGAATTTCTGTGCCGGGCCGTCGGCGACCACGGCTCGCACCAGGCGATCCGCCGCGTCCTGGGGCAGGCCCGCGTCCGTGGCGCGGTCGAGGAGGGTGACGCGCATCCGGGCGGTCAGCACGGCGCCGAGTACGGCCACGCCGACGACACCGCCCACCTCCCGCAGGGTGTCGACGACCGCCGAGGCCGTACCGGCACGATCGGCCGGTGCGCGCTCGACCAGCGTGATGACGGCCGGGACGAACAGCAGCCCGATCCCGGTCCCCAGCACGGGCAGCAGCCACCCGTAGCTCGCGTAGGCGGCATGCCGGCCGTAGCAGCTGAGACCCAGCAGGGCGAGGGCGTCGAGCCCCAGGCCCAGCACGAGGGGGGTGCGGACACCGCGGCGGATGGTGAGCGCCGCGGCGGCCGGCGAGGTGAGCACGATGAACGCCGAGGCCGACAAGAACACCGCACCGGCACCGGCCGCCGACCAGGCGAGGACGTCCTGCAGGAAGAGGCTCAGGAAGAAGGTTCCGCCGAACAGCCCCACGCTGGAGGAGAAGCAGGACACCGCGACGGCCCGCGACGCCCCGTCGTGGAAGAGCGAGGGGTCCAGCAGGGGCCGGGACACGCGCGCCTCCACGACCGCGAACGCGCACAGCGCCACCGCCGCCACCGCGAGGGCAGCCGTCACACATGGTGCGCTCCAGCCGTCGACGGGCCCCTGTACCAGGCCGTACACGAGGCTGCCGAGCCCGGTGACGGCCAGGACCTGTCCGGCGGGGTCCCACCGCACGGGGGCGGCGGGCGGGCGCGGCAGCACTCGCAGGGCGACCAGCAGCGCCGCCGCTCCGACGGGAAGGTTGATCCACATCACGCTGCGCCAGCCCAGGGCCTCGGTCAGGGGGCCGCCGACCGCGGGGCCGAGAGCGATGCCGAGCCCGCCGGCCGCGCCGCGCACGCCCAGTGCCCGGGCCCGTGCGGTGGCGTCGGGGTGGGCGTGGCGCAGCAGGGCGGCGCCGGCCGGCAGGAGCACGGCGGCGCCCAGCCCCTGGACGGCCCGCCCGGCCACCAGCGGGGCCTGGGCGGTCGCCACGGAGCTGAGGGCGGAGCCTGCCATGAAGCCGAGGAGGCCGGCGAGGAAGGCCCGCCGCTGCCCCAGCAGGTCACCTAGGCTCCCGGCGGACAGCAGGGTCGCGGCGAGGACGAGGGTGTAGGCCGCCATCGCCCACTGCAGTCCGCTGATGCCCAGGCCCAGTTCCTCGCCGAGGGCGGGCAGCGCGTTGGTGACGGCCAGGTTGTCGAGCATGGCCATGAACACGGCGGTGGACACCACCGCCAGGACGAGCCGGGGGTGCCGTGCGGGTCCGGGGTCCGCCGTCACGAATTCCCACCGGTCGGCCGGGGCCGGTCGTCCGGGCACCGGTGGAGGTCCGCCAGGCCGAGGTAGGCCTGGGCGGCCGCGGCGACGAGGTCGAGGTCGGCGCGGGTGGCGGTGCGCACCACGACACCCGTGGGACCGGCCGCCACGGACCGGGCGGGGACGTGCCGGTTCTCCGGGATGACGGTACCGGCCGTCAGGACGCAGCCGGAGCCGATGCGGCTGCCGTTGAGCACGATGGCGCCCATGCCGATCAGGACGTCGTCCTCCACGGTGCAGCCGTGGAGGACGGCGTTGTGGCCGACGGTGACGCGCGCGCCGAGCCGTACCGGGAAACCGGGGTCGGCGTGGAGGACGGCGCCGTCCTGCACGTTGGCCTGCTCGCCGATGTCGATGCGGTCGAAGTCGGCGCGCAGGACCGCGTGGTACCAGACGCTCGCCCGGGGCCCGAGGCGGACCGCTCCGATCAGGACGGCCGCGGGTGCCACGAAAGCAGTGGAGTGGATCTCCGGGGCACTTCCGGCCAGTTCGCGGACGAGCGGTGCATGGTTCGCGGTCGTGCGCTCCTGCATACGGCCCCTCCAGGACATCCCGGCCCCGCCCCGATCGCTTCCGCGCTCCCGCCCATGAGCGGCTGCCCGCCACAGCCGGGAAAGATGCACCCTGTAGCCCGCGTGGGGGGTCGTTCGAACTCCCGCCTCCCTCTTGGGCACTGACGAGAACGCACCTATATTGAGGGGAAATCTCCAGGTGTCCGCCCGGCCTCCGCGGTCCCGCCCGTCCGTGCCGCCGCAGCAGACCGCCGAGGAGAGCTCCATGCCGACGACCTCCCCGAACCCGCCCGCCGCCACCCCTCCGGGCGACGCCATCGCCGTCGTGGGCGCGGCTTGCCGGCTGCCCGCGGGCATCGACACCCTGGACGCCCTGTGGTCGGTCCTCGCGGAGGGGCGCGACGTCACCGGACCGGTGCCGCCCGACCGCTTCGACGTGAGCAGGTGGCTCGATCCCGACCCTCGGCGGCCGGGAAAGACTTATACCGCCACAGGTGGATTCCTCACGGGCATCCAGGAATTCGACGCGGCGTACTTCGGCATGTCGCCGCGCGAGGCCGCACGGCTGGACCCCCTGCAGCGCATGCTCCTGGAGATGGCCGTGGAGACCGTCGACGACGCCGGGTGCCCGGCCGCCCGGCTCGCCGGCTCGGACACCGCCGTGTACGTCGGCGTCTCCAGCCAGGGCTTCTCGTACCTCCAGGGGCTCGACCCCGTCACGGTCGACGCCCACACCATGACCGGCGGCGCCGCCGCCAACACCGCCAACCGGGTCTCGCACGCCCTGGACCTGCGCGGGCCCAGCCTGGCCGTGGACACCGCGTGCTCCTCGGCACTGGTGGCCGTGCACCATGCCTGCGAGGCACTGCGGCAGGGCCGCTGCGGCGCGGCACTGGCGGGAGGCGCCCACCTCCTGCTCAGCCCCATGGAGTTCGTGGGGTTCGCCAAGGCGTCGATGCTCTCCCCGACCGGCCGCTGCCGCCCCTTCTCCGCCGACGCCGACGGATACGTGCGCGCGGAGGGCGGCGGTCTGGTCCTGCTCAAGCCGCTGGCCCGTGCGCTGGAGGACGGCGACCGCATCCGGGCCGTGATCCTGGGCAGTGGCGTCAACACCGACGGGCGCACCCCGGGCCTGACCCAGCCGAGTGCCGCGGCCCAGGAGGCACTGCTGCGCGAGGTGTACGCGGCTGCGGGCGTGCGCCCCGAAGAGGTCGTCTACGTGGAGATGCACGGCACGGGCACGCCCGTGGGCGACCCCGCCGAGTGCCGGGCGGTGGGCCGGGCCCTCGGCGCGGGGCGCCCGCCCGGCAGGCCCCTGCCGGTGGGCTCGGTCAAGGCCCAGCTGGGCCATCTGGAGCCGGCTTCGGGCATGGCGGGCTTGCTCAAGGCACTGATGATGCTGCGGCACCGGCAGGTGCCGGCGAGCCTGTACGCGCGTCCGCTCACCCCGGCCGTCGACTTCGAGGGTCTGCGCCTGGCCCCGGCCGTGGAGCCCGGCCCGCTGCGGGTCCCGGTCGGCGGACGGGCCGTGATCGGCGTCAACTCCTTCGGATTCGGCGGTGCCAACGCCCACGTCGTCCTCGCCGGCCCGCCGCCGCAGGACCCGGGCCCCTCGCCCGCACCGGAGAACGCCGTGCGACGGCCCGTGCTGGTGTCCGCCCGTACCCCCGAGGCGACGGCGGAGGCGGCCCGGCGCATGGCCACGCGCCTCCGGCAGTGCCCACCGGAGGAGTTCTACGACCTGGCCCACACCTCCTTCCTGCGGCGCGGGCGGCACGAGCACCGCGCTGTGGTCCTGGCCGCCGGGCCGGACGAGGCCGCTGCGCGGTTCGACGCGCTCGCCCGGGGGGAGCACGAGGCGAACGGTGCCGTCGCGGAAGGAGCCGACGGCGCGGGCGTCGCCCTGGCCTTCTCCGGGAACGGCGCGCAGTGGGCGGGCATGGGGCGGGACCTGCTGGAAGAGGAGCCGGCCTTCCGCTCAGGGGTCGCGGACGCCGACGAGGCCCTGCGGCCGCTGCTCGGCTGGTCCGTGCTGGAGGAGCTGACCGCGGCCGCCGGCGACCGCCGCCCGGACACCACCGACGCCGCGCAGCCCCTGCTCTTCGCCATGCAGGTGGGCCTGGTGGCCGTACTGCGCGCCCACGGCGTCCGGCCGGCGGGCACGGTGGGACACAGCGCGGGCGAGATGGCCGCAGCCTGGGCGGCCGGGGCCCTCGGCCTGGACGCCGCAGCCCAGGTGGTCGTCGCCCGCTCGCGGGCCCAGGCTGCCACGGCGGGCGAATGGGCCATGGCCGCCGTCGGGGCGGACGCCGAACAGGTCGAGCGGTGGCTGGCGCCGTACGGCGACCGGCTGGAGATCGCCGGCGTCAACAGCGCACGGGACGTGACCGTCAGCGGTGACCGCGCGGCCGTCGCCGACCTGGGGGACCGACTGCGCCGCGAGGACGTCTTCTTCCGCGACCTGGGCCTGGACTACGCCTTCCACAGCCGCGCCATGGACCCCCTGCGCACGGACCTGCTCGCTGCCCTGGCCGGGCTGAAGCCCCGCCGGGCGCGGCTGCGGTACGCCTCCGCCACCACCGGAACGCTGCTGACCGGTAGCGAACTGGACGCCGGATACTGGTGGCGCAACCTGCGGCAGCCGGTGCTGTTCGGTGCCGCGGCGGCCCAACTGCGGGAAGCGGGCTGCCCGGTGTTCGTGGAGGTCGGCCCGCACCCGGTGCTCTCCGGATATCTGCGCCGTGCGGGCGGGCAGGGGTCGCCCGGGGTCACCGTGGTGCCGATGATGCGCCGGGACGTCCCGGGCCCGGCGGGCGTGCGCGCCTGCCTCGCCCACCTGCTGGCCGTGGGAGCCCCCGCCGACCACGGCGCGTTCTTCCCCCGCCGCGGCCGCGTGGTGGACCTGCCCGGCTACCCGTGGCAGCGCGAACGGCACTGGAACGGCGACCCCGCGCTGTGGCAGCGGCGCTGCGGCGACGGGACGATCGACCACCCGCTGCTCGGCGAGCGGGCGGCGGTCGCCGAACCCACCTGGCACGGCCCCTTCGAGCCGGGCCGGGTGCCCTGGCTCGCCGGCCACAACGTCGGCGGCGCCGTCGTGATGCCCGCCGCAGGGCTCGTGGAAATGGCCCTCGCGGCGGGGCGGCGGGTGCACGGGGGGCCCGTGGAGATCACCGGCCTGAGCATCCCCCAGGCCCTCGTCCTGCCCTTCGACGCCGATGACGAACGCCGCCTGGAGCTACAGACGTCACTGTCGCGCGAGGACGGCATCGTGCAGATCGCCTCCCGCACCGGCAGCGACGGGGACTGGCAGCAGCACGCCCGCGGCCGCGTGAGACGGCTGTACGCGCCCTTGCCGGGGATCATCGACGTGGAGAGCGTCGCCGGCACGCTGCCCCGGCGCAAGAGCCCCGAGGAGCAGTACGCGAGCGCCGAACACCGCGGCCTGCACTACGGTCCCGCATTCCGCACGATGGACGACCTCCGCTTCGACGACGCCCGCGTGCTGATGCGCTACACCGGCCGGACCGACACCTCCGGCCACGAAGCGCACCCCACCCTGCTGGACGGCGCGTTGCAGGCGGCCACGCCCGTCGTCGAGGAGCGCGTGCCCGGTTCGGCCCGGTACCTGCCGGTGGCCGCCGAGCGGATCCGCTCCTGGCGGCGCGTTCCCTCCACCGGCCACGTCCTCGTGGAGGTACGTGCCGTCTCCGGGCACGAAGTGCTGCTCGACGCGACGGTGGTGGCCGCCGGCGGGCTGGTCTGCCTCACCGTGGAGGGATGCCGGCTGCGGAGGTTCGACGAGGGCGGCCGCGCGGCCGGCCCGTACGTCACCACGGTGATGCGGGCGGCACCCCGCGCGGGGCAGGCACCGCCGACGGGCGCAAGTATCCCGTCGCCCGGGGATATCGCGAGGCGGTGCGAGGACGAGCTGCGGCGGGCCGCCGCCGCGTGGCACAACAGCGACGGGCCGGCGGCCTGTACGGTGGCCCGCGAACTGACGGCGCACTTCACCGCGGACTCCGTCCGGGAGCTGCTGCACGGCGCCGGGCACGGCCGGCGCCCCTTCACCGTCGGCGACCTCGTCCGAGCGGGAGTGCCGGCGCAGTACACCCGCCTGTTCGGTGTCCTGCTCCCCAACGCGCACGTCCACGGCCTGGCCGAGCCGGTGCCGGACGCACCGGGCAGCGCATGGCGTCTGGTGGGCACGGCACGCCCGGAGGAGTGCTTCCGGCACCTGATCTCCGAACACCCCGGGCTGACCGTGGACCTGGCGCTCATGGGCCGGAGCGGAAAGCGGCTGACGGCCGTCCTGCGCGGCGACCGCGACCCGGTGGAACTGATCTTCTCCGAGGCCAACCGGCATCTGCTGGAGGAGCTGTACACGGACGGGGGCGGGATGACGTTCCCCAACCGCTCGGCACGGGCCGCCGTGCGCGCCCTGGTGCACGGGTGGCCCGAGGACAGGCCCCTGCGTGTCCTCGAAGTCGGTGCCGGGACCGGGGGCACGACCGCTTTCCTGCTGCCGGAACTGCCGCCCGAGCGCACGCGGTACGTGTACACCGACGTATCGGCGGCATTCTTCCCCCGCGTCCAAAAGCGTTTCAGTGCACACGACTTCATCGACCATCGCACGCTCGACCTCGACCGCGACCCGGTGGAGCAGGGATTCGAGGAAGGTGGCCACGACCTGGTGGTGGCGGGCAACGCGCTGCACACCGCCCGCGACCTCCGCACCGCGCTCGGCCACGTCCGCCGACTGCTGGCCGACGACGGCCTGCTGCTGGCCGTGGAAGCACACGGCGCGGCCGACTTGGCGCTGTTCTTCGGCCTCCTGCCCGGCTTCTGGAACCAGCGGGACACGGGGCTGCGACCGAACGGGCCGCTGCTGTCACTCGACGGCTGGCGGAGGCTGCTGGACGAGGAGGGTTTCCGGGAGACCAGCCGGCTGATCCCGCCGGACGGACCGGCCGAGGACGAGATCTCCACCTTGCTGGCCCGGCGAAGCCCTCGCTCCGCCCCCGTGAGGCCGCCCGCCCCGGCACCGGACAATCCGGAGCACGGCTGGATCGTCGTCGCGGAACCGTCGCGCGAGTCACTGGCGACCGCCCTGGCCGAGCGGCTCGCGCCGGGCGGTGGACCGCGCGTCCGTCGCGTACCGCCGACGAGCGACGAGAAGTGCTGGGAGACGTTCCTGGCCGGGCAGCCGCGCTCCACCACCGTCGTCATCCTGCTGGGGGAAGACCCGGAGCCCGGGACCGCGCACGAAGGGCTGCTGGACACGGATCGGGCCCTGGAGCACGCGGCACTCCTGCGCGCCGTGACACTGGCCGCACGGCGCCGAACGGAGCAAGCGGAAGGGACACGGGTGGGGCTTTGGCTCGTCACACCGCCGTCCGGCATCCTCCCCGCCCCCGAGCGTCCGCTGCACCCCACGGCGGCGTGCGCCTGGGGCGTGGCCCGCAGCCTCGGCAACGAGCACCCCGACCTGACGGTCCGGCGGATCTCCCTCGACGCCACCGAAGCCGAGGCCGAGGCCGAAGCCGGACGGCTGGCCGCCGAACTGACGGGCCCCGGGCCGGAGGACGAGATCCTGCTGACCCGATCAGGTCGCTTCGTGCCCCGGGTCCGGCCGGAGACGGACCTCTCCCGGCCGTTGCGGCCCGACGGCGCGACGTCCTACGCACTGCGTCTGCGCGAACCGGGACGCTCCTACCGGCTCGCCTGGTCGCCGGCGCCCGTCCCGGAGGCCGGGCCGGACGAACTGGTGATCGCCGTGCACGCCGCCGCCCTCAACTACAGGGACGTGCTCCAGGCCCTCGGTGCGGTTCCCCTCGACGAGCAGCAGCTCGACGACGGCGGCCGGGAGTTCGCCATGGGCCTGGAGTGCGCGGGCACGGTCGTCGCCACCGGTCCCCGCGTCACGGGCTTCGCGCCCGGCGACCGGGTCATGGCCTTCGGCACCGAGACGCTGCGCTCCCACGCCGCGGTCCCCGCGGCCTTGGCGGCCCGGCTCCCCGACGGCATGGACTTCTGCCGGGCGGCCACGCTCCCGGTGGTGTTCCTCACCGTCCACCACGCCCTGCACCACCTGGCCCGGCCCGTTCCCGGCGGGACCGTCCTGGTGCACGGCGCCGCGGGCGGCGTGGGGCTGGCGGCCCTGCAATACGCGGAACGTGCAGGCATCCAGGTCGTCGCCACGGCCGGCACTCCGACCAAACGCGACCTGCTGCGGCTGCTCGGCGTACGGCATGTGCTCGACTCCCGGTCACCGGCCTTCGCCGAGCGCGTCATGGAGGTGACGGGCGGCCAGGGCGTGGACGTGGTCCTCAATTCGCTGTCCGGCGAGGCGATGGCACGCGGTCTGGAGGTCCTGCGCCCGGGCGGGCGCTTCGTGGAGCTCGGCAAACGGGATCTGTACGCCGACGGAAGGCTGCCGCTGCGGCCGTTCCTGCGCAACGTCACGTTCAGCGCCGTCGATCTCGCGGCTCTGGTGCGGACCGCCCCACGGACGGTGGCGGCACGGTTCGCGGAGGTGGCCGAACGGGTGCGGGACGGCGTCTACGTGCCCCTGCCGCACCACGTGTATCCGGCCGCCCGGGTCGCCGACGCCTTCGAGGCGCTGCAGCACTCCCGGCACGTGGGCAAGGTGGTGATGTCGCTCGCGGAGCCGCCCGTGCTCCGGGACGTACCGCGGCCGTACGCACCGGACCCGCACGGCACGTACCTGATCTCCGGTGGGCTCACCGGCTTCGGCGCGGCCACCGCGCGCCGGCTCGCCGACCGCGGCGCCCGGCACCTGGCCCTGGTCGGCCGTCGCGGCGCCGGTACGCCGGAGGGCCCGGCGCTCCTGGAGGATCTGCGGGCGCGGGGGGTGTCCGTCACCGTGCACGCGGCGGACGTCGCCGACGCGGCGGCCATGGAGGCGGTGCTCGAGGCCATGGACGCGGCGGGGCATCCGCTGCGCGGGGTGCTGCACGCCGCCATGACCCTCGACGACGCGCCGCTCAGGGAGCTGACCACCGGCCGGGTGCGGCAGGTGCTGGTGCCCAAGGCCGGTGGTGCGGACGTCCTGGACCGCCTCACGCGCGGTCGTGACCTGGAATTGTTCGTCCTGTACTCGTCCGTCGCCTCCTTGCTGGGGAGCGTGCACCAGGCCAACTACAACGGCGCCAATGCGTTCCTGGAGGCCCTGGCACGCCGGCGCCGGCAGACCGGCCTGCCGGGCCTCGCGGTGGCGTGGGGGGCCGTGGCCGAGGTCGGCTACGTCGCCCGGCAGGGCATCGGCGACTTCACGCGCAGGCTGGGCCTCGACCCGATGCCGCCCGGTGACGCGCTGGACGCCCTGGAGGCGTTGTCGGCGCGCGGCGACGACGTGACCGTCGTCGCCCGGATCGACTGGGACACCACCCGGCACGCCCTCCCGACGCTCGGCGCAGCCCGCTTCGGCGCCGTGCACCGCACCGTGGAGGACTCCGGCGGGGCGGGGCGGGCCGCGCTGCTGGAGGCGCTGGCGGCGGCGTCGCCGGACGAGGCCCGGGCCCGGGTGACGGAGATCCTCACCGGCCTCCTCTGCCGGGTCCTGCAGACCACCCCCGACCGGGTGCCCGCCGACCGGCGCCTGGACCAGCTGGGACTGGACTCGCTCATGGGAGCCGAACTGCTGACGGCAGTCAACCAGCGGCTGGGCTGTTCCCTGCCGGTCGTCGAGATCCTCGACAGCAGCACGGTCGGCGACCTGGCCGTGCGCTGCCTGCGGCGGCTCCGGCAGCCGGGCCGGTGACGGGCCGGCTGCCGCCGGGCGCCCCGGGCAGCGCTGCCGGTCAGTCCTCGTCCCCGGGCCGCTCGGTCAGCACCACAGGCAGCCGTTCGACCCCCCGCATCAGCACCAGCGACCGGTGGCGGACCGGCTCGCCGGTGAGGACCGGGCGGCACTGGGCGAGGGCCGTCAGCAGGGCCTCGGCCTGGACGCGCACCAGACGGGCGCCGAGGCAGAAGTGCTCGCCCCAACCGAAGGAAAGGTGCTGCGGGGGACGGGTGACGTCGAGCCGGTGCGGGTCGGGGAACACCTCGGGGTCGCGGTTGGCCGCGCCGGGCAGGACGCCCACCACCGTGCCGGCGGGCACCCGCCGCCCCCCGATGTCCGCGTCCTGCAAGGCGATCCGGGTGATGAGATGGATGACGGGGTCGAAGCGCATGACCTCTTCGACCACCGCGGGCCCGCACGAGGGGTCCGCCCGGAGGCGCGCAAGCTCCCTGGGATGGCGCAGCAGGGCGTACAGCCCGTTCGTCACCTGGTGGACCGTGGGTTCGTAACCCGCGACGACCAGTTGGCCGAGCGCGGTCACGATCTGCCGGTCGGTCAGGACCGTGCCGTCGGGACCCGGCGACAGAAGGGCGCTCACCAGGTCGTCCCTGGGTGCCCCGCGACGTTCTGCGACCAGGGCACCCAGGTAGCGGGCGAAGTCCAGTCGCGCGGCGGTCAGTCGGGCGGTGGCCTCCTCGTCACGCAGGCCGTCCGGGACGAACCCGAGGCTCAGCGCGGGCAGGGCCCCGTACCAGCGTGGCCGGTCCTCCAACGGGACCCCGACCAGGGCGCAGATGAGTTCCAGGGCCAGCGGCACGGCGAGGTCGGCCAACACGTCCGTCTCGCCCTTTGCCGCCGCGGCGCGCACCAGGGCGGCCGTGCGGTGCCGCACGGCGGGACGCAGCCGTTCCACCGCGTGGGCGCTGAACGGGCCGGAGACACGGGTGCGGCGACGACGGTGCTCGGGCGGGTCGACCAGGAGGAACGACGCCGACTCCAGCGCGCCGCCGCCCAGCCCGAAGCGCGGGTCGCCGAGGACCGCCAGGCCCTCGTGATATCCGGTGACGACGAGGACGCCGTCGGGCAACCGCGCCACCGGTCCAGCGGCACGCAGGGTCTCGTAGAAGGGATACGGGTCGGTGCGGAACGCCTCGCCGCGCACGTCGAACGGCAGGTGCTCCCAGAAGCCGGCGGTCACGGAGATGCTGCGGGGGCGCGGTTCGCTGGTCATCATCGGGAGCATCCCCGCTGGGCCCGCCGCCAATCCGGCGCACCGCGCGCCCAGTGCGAAGCCCGGCCCCTCGATGCCGAGCACCAGGCCGGACACGAGCGCCAGGAGGCCGAGATGGCACCGGAGGCACGGGCACGGCGGAAGGGCGGCGGAAGGGCGGCGGCCGGCTCTCCCGCTTCCACACCTGACCCGGCAAGCCCCGGCCCAGTGCGGCCTCCTGGCCCGGAGTCGGAGGCGGCCGGGCCTGCAGGCCCGGCCTCCGTCTGACGGTTACGAACCGTCGTTGCTTCAGAGGCTGAGGCTGACGAGGCGCTGGAACCAGCCAGGCAGCCGCCGCTCCAGCAATTGCGTTCGGAAAAGTGCGTCAGGCACTCATGCAGCAGTTGGACGAGGCCTACGACGTGACCTTGGAGGTTTATTACATCGACGGCGCGGAGGTCGGATAGCGCCCTTACGCTGCGGCCATACGCACCAACAGCACACTCCCCACAACCGACCCCGGGCCGTCTGGCTTGGGCCTTCGCCGTGCGGCACTACATCCTGGTGTCCGGGGGGCGACCCGCCGCGGTTGGCCGCCGCCCACCGCAGGTTCCACTTCATGACAGACCCTCCGTGTCCACGCTCAGTCGTTGTGCGGCCCGAGCCGCTCTGACATCGGTTTGATGGTGGGCTCTTCAATTGGGGAGCCCACCACCAGACCCGGGTGAGTCCGGCACCGGCGCCGCGTGTGACGCCGACAGCAACCCAGGTCGGGGCTGCGGTCGGAGCCCCCTGTGCTGCGACCGCAGCCCTCACCATGACCGGTCCAGCCACCCTCAGTGACGCAAGGCGAATGTGGCTCGTTGCACCGGCCGTGATCACGCGTACAACCGCGACGACGTTGAGCGTCCTCACAGCTGCTGTCGGAACCGGCGTCGCCCTGGCCGCTCCCGCCTCCGCCGGCGGTATCGGTGATGTCCTCTCACCTGCCTTCGGGAACAGCTGTACCAACCACAGCACACGGCCCCATGCAGACGGACTCACCCAGCAGGGCACCGGCCTTCTGGGTGGCGATCTCGCCGGCATTCCCGTCGGCGCGCCCCTCAACCAGTGCGGCGGCGCCGACCTCCGCCTCATCCTCCCTGTGGCCGATCCAAAAGATCTCCTAAGGGAAAGGGATTACGCCCAGTCAACGGTACCCCTGCCTATGCCCTGAGCAGTCGGGGTACGAGTACGCGCCGCGCCGCGCCCATCCTGGCAGCCCCGGCGACTTTGTTCCCGGCCGTCCTGGGAGGGCGCTTAGGGAGTTGTGGACGGCTCGCCGGATGCGGTGCGGGCGGCGGCCAGTGCGGCGCGGGCCGTGGCGGTCTCGTACCCGAGCCGCACGGTGGCGTCGTCCGCGTTCGCGGCCGGCTCTTTCTCGAGGAGCGCGGCGCAGGCCGTGCATACTTCGGCGATGACCCACACCCTGCCGAGCAGGTCCGGGATGAGGACCAGGGCCGTCGTTGTCGAGCATGGGGTCGCCCCGCGGAGGTGGCCGGTGTGCCAGGCCTACGGGCCGGCGGCTGACCGGGGCCAGGGAGGGCCAGGCCGCGTTGCGTCCGGCGTCGCAGCCTACCCGCACGTTGCCGGCACTCCAGGCTCTCCAGAACGTCACCTGCTGTCACGCCGTGCGCGCATGACTCACCGCGGGGCCCAGTTGGAAGGGGCTGGCTCGCCTGTTGGGAAGGCTTTGAGGTAGACCCTCGCCTGTGGCTGACGACGTCTTGCCGCACCCAAGGGCTACCGGCGAGCAGATCTGCCGGATCCCGACATCTTGAACCGGCGCGTTATCGGAGGGTAGAGTGCCAGCACTGCTCAGTAAGAAAGACCTAGATGTTCACGTAGAATATGGCTCCTTTGGGATCCAGGAGTTCTACCTTGACGATATTCCCATCCCATATCCAGACGCCCGTGAGCCGGGTGTCTTCCTTCAATCCTTTCCCGGACGGCTCGACTTCGGCAGCGCTGGTCATACCCATACGGCCTCCGTCACTGTAGAGATCTGGGATTCCCGTCCCATCGGCGACCTGCATCAGGAATGGGATGAAGTAGCAGAGTCTACGTTCGAAACGCCCACTGGGGAGCTGGCTTTCTGGGACAGCGGCCCGCAGCAGGGGAACAACATTTCTCTGGGACGGCCCTGCCACTGGGCCGTCCGCGCAGCCGCTGCTGGACGAGCAGAAGCTAAGCGGCAGACCCGGCTGATGGGACCCGTCCACGGCGTAGAGCGGTGGCTCCTGCAGTTCTGGCCAGCGGACGCCTGACAGCGATCCGCTGCATGACGGGCAGGTCTCCGTCCCCCGAAGGCGGGACAAAGACCTGCCCGTCTTCCCGCCGTCGGCGGCAAGTCCCTCCGGCCCGCCCTCGACGCTGGCGCTCAGCGGCCAGGAGACCGGGGCTGCCACCGAACGGAGCGCGGCTGCTCCGCCAGCACGTGCAGGTCCTTTCCGGTGCCTGCTCACCGTTCCTGGCGCACGCCGCCCACCAGGCCCGTCCCGTCGAAAACGCGGTCGCCTGATGGCGCCTCCCTCAAAAGCCTCTACCAACCACCCGCACGCCTCCTCCGGCTCGACCGCAGCTTCGCCGCCCACCACGCCCCCGACCTCACCGGCCTCCTCGACACGCTGTTCCCGCCCACCCGGCACGTCTGGACCCGGACCTGCCTCGTCCACGGCGACCCCTCCCCGCCGAACACCCTCATCCGCCCCGACGGCGTCGCGGTCCTCATCGACTGCGAAAACGCCGCCCTCGCCCACCCCGGCCTCGACCTCGGCCGTGCCCTCTTCCACGCCCACTGGCACAGCGCCACCAGCGCCGACGCCCTCATGGCCGGGTACACCGACCTCTACCCGCTGCCCGACCAGTTCGCCGCGTGGACCGCCGCAGCGGGCATCCACATCGCCGCATGGCGCCACTCCCACCGCCGACGCCAGGCGTACTCCCCTGGAGCCCCGCCCTGGAGCAGGCACGGCACTGGGCCGGCACCTCCACGATCTGACCCATCCCGACCCGGCCCAGCCGCTACTGTCCCCTTCGTGCACGCACCGAGGGGAGAGCAAGCCCCCACCCAGCCGGCCCCCAACCGACGCCGCCCCTGGCCCTCTTCGACCTGGACAGCACCCTGATCGACCGCACCGAGGGCCTGCGGCACTGGGCGGAAGAATTCGCCCGGGACCGAGGGCTCCGCCCGGGCGCAGTCGACTGGCTCGTCGAAGCGGACGCCGACGGCCTCAAACCCAAGGACCAGTTCTTCACCGAGGTCCGCGATCACTTCGCCCTCAGTGAGAGCCCCGACGCCCTGCACGACGAGTACCAGCAGCAGTACCCGCTCTTCCTCCGCTGCCCCCAGCATGTCCTCGACCAGCTCGCGTATCTGCGTGCATCCGGCTGGCGAGTCGGCGTCGTCACCAACGGCCTGACCCGCACGCAAACAGCTGCCCTCAAACACACCGGGCTCGCGCAGCACCTCGACGGCTGGTGCGTCTCGGAAGAAGCCGGCGTCCGAAAGCCGGACCCGCGCATCTTCGCCCTGGCCGTCGACTGGGTCCCCCCGGGCACGCCCGGCTACCCGCCGGGCTTCCCCGGCGAGGTCATATACGTGTTCGACGGCGGCACGCTCACCGAGGACGATCTCGCCCAAGTACGCCTTCCCGAACGTGAGGTCACCGCCGTCCGCCGCGTCGAACCGGCGCTCCTGCCACACCAGATGGACCCCGCGAACGCCCGGCGCGCGCTGGCCGCGCTCCGCGCACGGATCAACGGCGCCGGACCCGCGATCCTCGAAGACGGCCGCCCCCTGGCCCCCACCTGCTTGGACGACCTCCAGGTGCTGCGCACTCCCCGCAAACCGCAGCTGTGGCCATGGCACACGTCGCTTCCGGCACCGGTGGAGCTTCCGGTCAAGCAGGCCTGGGGGTGGCTGTTCACCAAAGACGGGCGAGTGCTCGTCCTCATCGGCCAGGACACCGGCTCCGCCTGCCTGCCCGGCGGCACCGTCGAGCCGGCCGACCACGGCGATCCCGAACGCACGCTCCACCGGGAGGCATGGGAGGAGGCGCGGGTGCGTATCAGCGATCCGCTCCCCCTGGGCTACCTCCATGACGACGCCGACGGCCTGCCGTGCGCCCGGGCCCGGTACGCGGCCCGGATCACGGGATGGGATCCGCCATGCCGCGACGAGGCAACCCGTCAGACCTATACCCGGCTCCTGGCCACGCCCGAGCAAGCAGCACAGCTCTTCGACTGGGGAGACGAGGCGGCCGCCCAGCTCGCCGCCGTTCACACCGCCCGGGAGGAACTCCGCCTACCCACTCCCATCCGGCAACCGATCAGCGAACTCCTGCCGCCGGAGCCCACCGACACCCCCGGAACTCCATAGCGGGGCCTGGCCAGAACGCACTGACTCGGACGTCACCGAGGACACATCAGCTGTATCAAGACGCTCACGCAGAAGATGTTCCGCTGATCCACCGCTTGGCCGCGGACGCAAATGCCCTGATCAGCGCCCGAGGGCGCGCTTGCGGGCTTCCTTCTCCCGGTCGGATACACGACCGCAACAGACCAGAGCGATCAGGGTCGCAGGGATCCAGCCCCATTTGGCAACAAAGTCCGCGATGGTGCCGACCACCGAGTCGTCGTCGGTGAACCACGCCGCGGCGACCGCCGCAACTCCAGCAAACAACCAGACGCCTCAGATGTCCTTGTACGCGTCACGCGCGGCAGCCTTAACATCGTTGTACCCGTCGCTCATGGGTCCCTTTCCGCTGGATTCCCCGGATCTTAACAAGGTCTACGATCAACTGTTTCATTCTCTGGAGGTGGGCGGGCGGGGCGGCCGCGCTGGCTGGATCCTGTTAGCTTCTCGTGACGTTGAACGGCGGCGTGGCCACCGATCGCTACCCCACGCGGCATCCGCTCGGCGCCCACGCGACCGCCACCACCACGAGCACCAGGACCGTCCGTACGGTCTACCGAAGGCTTCACAAGCCCAGCTCCATGAAGGCATCACGGTCCCCAGCACTCGAACAACCCCAACGAGGCACCTGGGCCTCACAGGGATCCTTCAGAAGGAATTAGGTCAGCACGTTCCTCACGGCTCCGGGACCGGGTCGCCCGTCGGCGCAGCTCTGTAAGGCGCAGGTGACCGCCCCAGTGGCTCCGGCCTGCCTGCATGGTGGCCAGTTCGAGAGTTACCGTACTCACCAGCGCTGGGGCGGTCTGGGAGATCTCCCAGATGTGTGTGCGCGAGGCCGGCGAAGGATCACGCGGGCAGCGTGGCCGGTAGCGCAGCACGCCAAAGCGGGCAGCGGTCTGTAGGAAGGCCGATTGCGCCCAGCGGGCCACCACGGTGCGGCTTTGGCAGATGCGGGTCACGATGCCCTTCAGCTCAAGGAACACAACATCCCCAGGACCAGCGGCTTCCTGGCTCAAGAGGGTGAGGATCTGGCGCGTGAGGGCTTCGGTGAGATCACTGACGTGATCGGCACGCAGAGCAGGCTGGGCCTGGAAGTCCTCAGGCAGCAGCACACGAGGCCCGCGGCTCGGAGCAGGGCGACAACCGAGAGGGACGGGAGCGCTGTGAGTGGGATGAACACCGGACACGGCGGGAAGAGAGGCGCGGGCCTGGCGCAGCGCGTGACTGAGGATGGCCTCCCGGACAGGGTTGCTACCCAGGCGCAGGGCGGCGAGCTCGGTGGGATCCAGCACCGGCTCCAAGGTCACGCACCCGGCACAACCCACCGATCCCGTCCTCGCACGCCGTGGAGCTGCAAGGTCGACCTTCCCAGCGCTTCTTCCGACACCGATTCATCTTGTCTTTTAACCAGTTCGGCGAGGTTTCGTGCCCCACCTTGTGGCGGGCTGGCCGGCTAGTGAGCCGCTAGCGTGTCCGGATGCCGTCTGTGAGCCTGCGTCGCTCAGTCCGCGCGATCATCCTCGACGAGGAGAACTGCATCCTCCTCTGCCGGTTTGCCATTCCAAAGCCGGCAGGAACCGTGGTGTGGTCAGCTCCCGGTGGAGGAATCGAGCCGGGCGAGACGCCATTTGCCGCCCTCCGCCGTGAACTGCGTGAAGAGGTTGGTCTTGTCATCGAGGCAGATCCACCGCATGTCTGGCACCAGGAAGTCGTGGCGCCTGATCACGCCGAAGGCTACGCCGGGGTCATCAACGACTACTTCCTCGTAAGCACTTCCCATTTCAGTCCACGCGGGACTCTGACCGACGACCAGCTTGCAGCGGAGAACATCAGCGGTCTGAAGTGGTGGCACCCGAAGGAGATCGATGCTTATACCGGTCCCGACCTGTTCTCCCCACGCGACCTTGCAACTCCCTTGACGGCATTGATCACCTCTGGTGTTCCAGCCGAACCAGTACAGCTCGACCTCTGAACAGACAGCTCTGTCACGGTGCGAGCAGGACTCGCTTTCGCAGGAAGTCGAAGCCGGCGCGGCCGAACATCCGGCGCTTGAGCATCTTGATGCGGTTGACGTGACCTCGACGACGCCGCAGTTCCAGAGCGTGGAGAGGCCAGCGGTGATGGCGGCGAGGTCGCGTTCGAGGTGCTGGGCGAACCGGCTGAGGTTGGGGAGGCCGGTGGCGGCCGTGGCGGATTCGATCCACTTCTTCGGTAGCTGGTCGCTTTGCAGGTGAGTGAGCATGTGGGCGAAGGCTCGCACATGCCTGGCGAGGGTCTCGAGCTCGGGGCAGTTGGCCAGAGCCGGGGGTTGGTGAAGATCTTGGTCCAGCCTGCGCCGTGCGGCGCCCCCCCCCGGCTCTGCGCGGCCATCGTCGACCGCCTCACCTTCAACGGCACCATCATCGAGACCGGCACCGACTCCTACCGCCTTGCCAGTACCCGAGCTCGCGCCGCGGAGACGGCCAAGGCCGGCTGACCGGAGTTGCTGGTCCGCTGCCCCAAGAGCAGCGGACCAGCAAGCCTCATGACCTGGTCATTCCCCGAGTGCGAACGACGCGCGTTCCTGCCACATCGTGCCGTCGTGCACCATGAGCTCAACCGACGAGACGCGAGAAGTGAACGGGAGCCTGTCGACGAGGTCGACCTCGACCTCCTCCACGACGGCATCTTCCTGACCTTGAGCGATGGTCAGGTGCGGCACGATCTCGGCAAACCGGCCCCCCTACGGCGGAGCCTCAGGCCAACGGTCAGTGATCGCCTCCGTGAGCTGCCGCAACTGCGTGTCGGGCTCGGGGACGAGATACAGCACTTCCGGGAGCCGTCCGCATCTCTCGAACCTCAGGTCAAAGGCCTGGCGGCTGCCCAGAACCTCCGCGAGAGCGGAGTAGACGGGCACATCTATTCGGCTCTCGTCGAGAAACGGGAAGAGCACGGTGACGTGGGCTGGGACCCCGGCCTGGGCTGAGGGGTCGAGCTGTTCACGCCACCCGCGGACTGCTGGCTCCGCCTCCGGGATCCGGACGATGAGCCCCGTCTGGCCCGTCTGAAACGCACTGGTGCTGTCATCTGCCATGACATCGCATGGTGTCACCTCTGCCGCACACAGCACGGCTCCATTGCCGCTGAACGATCATGCCGATCTGCGAAGCGGGTCGACGAGCGGAACGCGCGAGACGGTCACGCTGCCGCTATTTCTCGTGAACATCCAGAGTGCCAGTGATCGCTGAACGCTGCCGGAACGCATGAACAAACACTGTCGGTTGAAGTGAACGAAGCCAACCAGCGACCACAACTCATCGTCAGTCAGCCAGGGTTGAGGGTTCCGGTTGCTCACACCCAAGCAACCGACACACCCGTCCCAAGGACACGACTACCCAAGTTACGTTAGAACTTCTTAACCACCCGCCAGCGTGGGGCACCGGGGCAGCCCCGGGGGCGAGCAGCTCGTAAGGCTCCGCATCGAGGGCTTGGGGCGACGTAGTGGGCGCGGTGGAACATGATGACGGGGCCACGATGTCCGGAGTTATGAAGCGCACGAGCGCACTGTTTCCGGTTGGCCAAGGGGAGCGCGGCCGGGACTTCCTCGGATCCCCTTCCCCGATCACGTCGCAGATCCTGCTTGCCGGACACGACCGGTGTCAGCAGCGTGCCCTGCCCGGTGTGCTCAGCTCGAGTCACGAGGTACAACGGGATGGGCAGAGCCCCACTCGTTCGGGGGCCGCACCCAGGGAGCGAAGCGCTGCTCGGGCCCTGCATCCTTGCGCCAGTACCGCAAGACGGTTTCCTGGACGATATCGAGCCGCTCGGCGGCGATGAGACACGAAACAGGTTCCTGCCCGCCCCCGTCGGCTTCGAAAGCAACCACGACAGGCGGCTTCTCGCCGAGCTGACGCGTGACTTTCAGCAGCTCATCCGGCGACGGCGCCCGAAAGACCGGATCGTGAAACGAGGACGGACAGCTGACGAAGGCCGGATCGCCAAAGACCAATTCCAGACCGTGGTGGTAAATCAGGTCGTGGCCGGCAGCAAGCTTGAGCTGTCCGCCATCCCAGGCAATGACGTCCCAGTCCCACCACGACCCTTCAGGGAGCTGGACCGCAGCATGTGCTTCCTCGACACCCACCTTCAGCCCCCTCAACCTACTCGAAACAGATCGACAGGCTACATAGCAGCTCCGAGCATGCCGTGACCGGCTGGACCTGCTCGACCGGTCGAGCAGCCGGGCCACGGCGGCCGGCCATCGACGTGACGGCGCCCGGCACAGCACGCGCGAGACATCCAGAGGGAGAGCACCGGCAGCAAACACACTCTGCTCCTGCGCCACCACCGTCATGACAGCCAACAAGCCACATGGTGGGCAATGGGCCCGGCTGGTCACCTCGCCCAGGCCCTATGTACCGCCGACGCACGAGGTGTGGCAGCCGACGCCGAGACGACCCTGGTGCGCAGAGCCCAATACGGCCGCCTCTCCCCCGCGCTCAAGGCCACCGACCACCAACCGCACGCAGCCTACGACCGCGGACTCCCTCCGGCACGCTGCGCGCGGGGAAGCCACAGCCCACAAGGCTGGGGATGCGCTGAAGCACCGGGTGGACGCGGACCACTACCGTAAGGGCCGCGTCGCCCCCCCGTCCCGCGGGGCATGACAGCACCCCGGCGGAGGACCGCGCTGCGGCGCAGGCTCCCTACGCGTTCAGCCCAGGATGCTCGCGCGCCCACGCCTTCTGCCCGGCGACGAAGGCCGACCGCGGCACAGGCTCGGTGCACTCCTCTGCAACGCCCGGTTCTGCCGGACCACAGCCGAACGTCACCGGGTGAGGACAGTGAAACCCGCTGGTCCATGACGAAGCGCCGCCGGTACGGTCAGCCCGTGTGCACCTACGCCTTCGTCCACTACAAACTGCACTACGCATGTGTGCCGTGCCGGGTCAGCTTCAAACGACATCCCAGCGACGCCGGACACACATGCCCGCGCTGCGCCGGGCCGATGCTCTGTGCCGGCCACGACTTTGCGGCACCCCGCCGCAGTAACCGGAAAGCATGGACGGTCGTTGCGGCAGTACTGGCGGCTGGCTTGCGCTACGAAGGGTTCGAGCTCTGCGGTTGCGGTCGGGATCCGAAATTCCGCCCCCGAACCCGTGCCCAACTCCGCGCCCGCCGCATAGCCGCTGCCCGGACCGGCACCCCGCTCCCGGAACTACTCGGCCGGGCCGACCCGCTGGAAGCCTGCTGATCCCGGAGGGCCGCGCCACCGGCGAGTCCGTCGAGCAGATCCCGCCAGCACTGATCGCTCCCGGCAAACGGAAGAGGCGGAACCGTTCAATCGCCATCATTTACCAGGCGCACGCCGGCGGCTGAACACCCTGGCCCTTTAGACGAATCCCACCGGCAGCCGGCGAGCCGTGGCGCCTGCGGAGGAGAGCGCCGAGCCGTGGCCCCTGACAGCACGAGTACACATCGGCCGCCACCATCACCAACCTCGCCGACACCGGATGGCCTGCCGATGGTGCGGCGAACGGTTGCCTGCATCACGCCGCCGGGGGCGCGGGCTGTCCTGTGGCACTGGTGTGGTGACGGCCCCGCATGACGTGCGAACGGGACACGGGGCCGCCGCGCCCGCGTGTCCTGTCCACCGCGAGCATCGCGACCCTAAACCGGCCAGCCATTCAGGACCTGCAGCTGTCGGCCGACTGGGGGTGTCGCAGCGGGCACCCGTGCCGGAGGCCGCCACGCTCCAGCCCCGATACCTGTTCACCGCTGGTCGTCCCGCAGTGTCAGCGGTCACGGAATTCCCCATCTTCGACCGTTTCCGCGTCACGGGATTCCCCACCCTCGTGGTCACGATTCCCCAGGGGGGTGACGATCGCAGACCGGTGTGCCATACAGGTCGTGGCGGCAGGTACGGATCACCCCGGTTGGTGCGCGGGCGGTGTTCTCACGCATGCTGTGGCGTGGCGCGCAGTCCTTCGAGGAGCGTGGCCAGGTAGCGGTGTGCGGTGTCGATCCGGTCGGCGGGTGTGCCACCGTGGACGTTAACGGCGTAGGCGATGCCGCACATGAGCGGGACGAGGTCGGCGGCGGCCAGGTCACGGCGGACCGCTCCGGCATCGCGAGCCCGGCCGAGAAGTGCGGTGCCGACCGACCGAAGCGTCTCTTTGAGTTCCGTGGTGCGCGGCAGGGTGTCGGTGGCTGCCGCGGTGACCGGGGCGAGCGACGCGTCGGTGACCTGCGCTTCGACGGTGCGGAACAGGAAACCTTCGAGCGCGCGCCAAGGGTCGGTGCCGCTCAGAGCCTGCTGCCCGTGATCGGCCAGGGCTTCCAGGCAGGGAGTGGCAACAGTCTCCAGTAGCGCCTCGGGGGTGGCGAAGTGCCGGTAGACAGTGCCGACTCCGAGTCCGGCGCGGCTGGCGACGTCGTTCAGCTGCAGGGGGGCGCCCTGGTCGACCAGGGCACGGGCGACCGCGACGATTCGGTCCCAGTTGCGGGCCGCGTCCTTGCGCAGGGGCATCGTCATGGGGACATGCTAACCGGATTCTCCATCCGGATGATGCCGCCGACAGCACCCGCGCCACCTGGCGGGGTCAGGTGAGGGTGAGAGGTGCATACCGTTCACTGAGCCGGCGCACGTTCTGGGCGATGCGGGGGTCGGTCGCTGCGCGATGCGGCGTCACGGGGTGCGCCTGGGCCCCGATGACGATGCCGGTCCGGCCCGCGAGGGCTTCGTCAGTGGCGGCGACGATCGAGGGCCGGGCAGCCACGGACGCCGGACCCGAGGTGGAGCGTTCGAACTTGCGGTGCACCAGCGGCCACAGCAGTCGCAGGGCCGGTGAGACGATCTTCGGGTCGGTCATGGTGCCGTTGGTCATGTCGGTCGCGGCGCCTCCCGGGTCGGCGGCGAAGACGGAGGCGGCCGTGCCCTTCAGCCGGTTCGCCAGGTCGAGCGTGTAGGCGAGGTTGGCGAGCTTGGCGCGGCCGTACCAGTGGAAGCCGTAGTAGCCGCCGGGCGGCTCGACGGTGTCGAAGGCCCTCTTCGCGAGCCCGGCCGCGCCCGAGGTCACGTTCACGATCCTGCTCGGCGCCCCGCCTGTCAGCGTGGGCAGCAGCAGTTCCGTCAGCAGGTACGGCGAGAGGTGGTTGACGACGAACGACGCTTCGATGCCATCCAGGGTCTGTCGCTGCGGGAACATCGCCCCGACGTTGTTGACCAGCACGGTCAGCTGGTCGCCGGAGGCGGTGTGCTCAGCGGCAATCCGGTCGGCGAGCGCGCGCACCTGGTCGAGCGAGCCGAGGTCAGCGGGCAGGAACCGCCCGGGATGCGCCGGGTTCGTTGCGTTGATTCGGTCGACCGCCCGGGCACCGCGGTCGGCGTTGCGTCCGACCACGGCGACCGAGAACCCGGCGCCGGCCAGTCCCAGGGCCGTCTCCAGTCCGATGCCGGCCGTCCCCGCTGTGACCAAAGCTGTCTTCACCATGTTCCCCTCCACCCAGATAATCGGATAGTTCATCCGCTTGCTCGGACGGTAGCACACAACCGGATGAGCTATCCGCTTAGAGGTTCGGGCGGCCAGACAGGCAATGCCGCGTGCCACGAAGCCGCGCCGATCCGAGCACGCCCGACGGTCCGAGCGCCCATCGGCCACTGCCTCCCGAACACCTGGGGAATTGCGTGACGTTTGCCCCGGGGAATTACGTGACCGTCGACAATCACACGGGCGACGAGGGCGATCAGCACGAGGATGCTGTACTTCACGGCGGTGAGCAGGCCAAGGCGGACGCCGATGACGGCGAGCACAATCTGGATGACGCCGCGCGCGTTGATGCCGGCGCCGCCCGCGAGGGCTTCCCACCGGCTGAGCCGGCCGGTGATGCTGCTGGCGAAGGCACCGGGTACTTGCCGACGACGGCGACGCCGAGCGCGACCAGGGCCCACAGCCCGGCCGTGGGGTGGGCCAGTTCCCTCAGGTCGATGCGCAGCCCGGCCAGGGCGGAGAAGAGCGGGGACAGGAAGCCGAGAACCGTGGTGCGGGCGGGTCGAGCTGGGGGCCCTGGCCTGCCGCGCAGGTTGCGATGAGGGTCCCGCACAGGAACACCCCCAGGAGCGCCTCAAGCCTGAGGGCTTGCGCGGCGGCGCCGACCAGGAGGATCAGGACGACGGCCGCCGTGACGGGGGCCGCTGCGGGAGCTGGAGCGTCCTGCCCAGCGCATGACGCGCGGCATGATCCAGCAGCCCACAGTGATCACACCGAGGAGAAGGACACCCAGGTGCCACAGAAGCGGGGCGATGTTCTCGGGCCGCGAGGCCGGTGGTGGCAACTGCCGTGACGAGGGAGACCAGGAGCCTGCCCACCGCGTCCTCGACGGCCGTCACGCACAAGATTATCTGGCCGACGTTGCCGTCGATGTCCAGGACAGCTCTTGGGGACCCACCGTGACGGCTTCCTCTGGCCCCGGCTGAGGAACGGTTTTGCAGTGGCCCCATCTTGACTGTGATGACGTCGGGGCCTCGTGGCCACCCTGTCTGACCGCGTTGATACAACCTCGTCATGACGTACCGATTCACTGCTCGCGCCGCCAGTACCGAGATCGATCCTGACGGCTACTTCACCGAGGCCGCCCTTGCGGAGGGCGAGGACGGCAGCGGCTTCATCCTGATGTTCATGGCGGGCGAGGAAGAGCCTGACCACCAGGAGGTCGCGCTGGGAATGGACACGCACTGCCTGGTCACCGCTGATCAGGGAACGGCCTACGGGTGTGTTCGCGAAGCCGTCCTGGAGGGCAACATCCTCCGCATTTCACTGGATCCCGAGGCTCTGGAAAGCCTTCGGTTGAACGAGGGCGAGATCGAGGCCGTCATCGAGGTGCCAGCCGAAGACGCCGCCCGGTTCCGCGAGGTCCTCGCTCAGGTGCTCACCTATGGGCGGGCGGACGCCGTACCCACGCGGCTAGCAGTCTGACAAGAGGGGTCGGGCCAGGCCGAACCGTTCCTCGCCCAACCAATTGAGCGATCACCTACATAGCCCAATGGCCCTCGCACGGCGTCGCGGCAGTCAACGGCGACAGCGGAGGACCTGTCTTCGTCGGGGCAAACAACTGGACCGCCGACGAGGCGCGGGGGACAACCACTGCACTCGACAAGACGATCACGTGCTCGTCCGAGCTGAACGAGAACACTGTCCTCGACGGACACCAGCGCAAGCCATAGTGCCTGGGCGGGGTGTACTACGCGCCCATCTCCCAGACTCTGGCCGTCATGAAGTGGACCCTCGCCACCGGATGACGAACCTGCGGGTCGGCGTCAGCACGACAGCACCGGCCCACTGCCCTTCCCCGGGCCGCTGAACGGTGCAAGGCTCAGGCGCGCAACGTCGTCATCATCGTCAACCATGGAGCACGAGCGTGGAGCGGCAGCAGCTCAAGCGCGTCCATACGCACCCTGTGGATCACCGGCACAGCCGCTGTGGTCATCATCGCCGCAGCGGCCTGGTGGCTGGGCGAGCAGCACCACAACACTCACCGCGACAACGCGGCGGTCCTCGGCGACGCCCTCGTAGGCCGGGGCGGCCGAACGTAGACCACCACGGCCAGATGGGCTCCCTGCCAAGCCAAACGCCCCCAGCTTCAGGCCCGCGAGTCCGAGAACACCGTGACCGTGGCGCTCAGGGAAACCACCGCAGACCTGCGACACCAGTTCGCAAGCACCCGCTGTCCCGCATCGCCACAGCCCGCCCGCGTGTGCGCAAGGCATGGGTGGACGCCGGCTACCACACCACCGCCATCGACCACGGCACCCGCCTGGGCCACCGCGGCGACTCACCTCCGCCTGCGCGGAGAGCACTCAACGCTGCCCTGCCCACAGCCGATCTGATCCGGCTCACCTCCGCCTGCGCGGAGAGCACCCGAGGATCCGGTCCCGGGTCGGCCTGATGATCGGCTCACCTCCGCCTGCGCGGAGAGCACCCTTCGCGACCTGGGCCGTTAGAAGGGCTTTGCCATTTCATGGCCTTCTTTCTCAGGTGCGAAGCCAAACGAGATGAGGGTGAGGCCGTCGAAGTCGACTGGTCGGCGTCGTTGCTGGCCCGCCAGGTAGAGGTTGAACCCCTGTTCGTTGTCTGCCGGGTGAATGAGAACTGCAACGCCGTCTCCGACACAGGCACTGACAACCTCCCAAAGCTCGTCGCGGACCTTCGCTGAGACCGTTCCTACGTACAGTTCGGGTGTGACCTCGAGAAGCCATCGGGTGAGTGCTCCTCTGAGGTGGTCCGGGACCCCTGTCATCGATAGGGCGACCATGGAGGACATGTGGGGGCCTCTCGGTTCGTCATGGAGAACCGTCTTCGGCGTAGTTGACTCCTCCAGGCAGCGGGCCGGAGACGGGGTCCCATAGGTCTACGAGTTCTTCTTCCATGTCAGCGTGGACGGTTGTCTGGTCCGGATCGAGCAGAGCTTGAACGTCGGCGATGATCCGGGGCATAAGGCGGAAGAGCCGGAGTCCGTCGCGGAAGCCTCGTCTGGCGGCTTGCTCCGGATGTGGGGAATCGTGGAGGGAGAAGGCCAGGGGAATGGTGAGCTCAGCTTTGTATAGGTCAGCGATATCGTAGACGAATGCTTGCTGGTTACCGCTGTGTACGAACCCGAGTGCTGGCGAGCATCCCATAGCCAGCAGTGCCGCATGGGTGATGCCATATAGGCAGGTGTTGGCAGCGGAGAGGGCCAGGTTGACAGGGTCTTGTTGATTCCAGCTGGCCGGGTCATACGCGCGCCTGAAGCGACCGATGCGGTATTGCCGAGCCAGGAGCTGATAGAGGCTTTTGAGTCGCTGGCCTTCCATTCCTCGTAGTTGGGCGAGTGAAGGGTTGGCTGGGGCTGTACCTGGCCCGAATCTGCGCTCATACATGCGGACGGCGACGGCGAGGCGTTCGTGGTCGTTTGCCCAGGAGCGGGTTTGGCGTTCGAGCCATTTGGTGCTCAGTGAATCGGGGGTCATGCCGGCGTAGGTGCGGACCCCTCCGGAGCCGGTGATGATCAGGGTGGTGCCGTGTCGGGCGAGTGTGGTCATGGCTCGTGCGGTGATGCTGGTCCCGGGCCCGAGCAGGATGCGGCTGAGGGCCGCGGTGGGGAGGTAGACGAGCTCGGTGCCTCGGCGTTCTGTGGTGATCACGGCGCATACGCCGGTGTCGTCTTGCTGGACTCGGACGATGTCCAGGTAGAGGAACGACAGTGAGTCACCTATGCGGGGCAGCATGGCGACGGTGGGCGCTGCGAGTTTGCGCCGGGCTGCCGGCTGGTGGGTCATGGTGTTCGCCGCGGTGCGGGAGCGAGACTGAGCAGGCCGCAGCCGTAGGCTTTGCCGCGGCCGAGGCCGTTGATGACGGTTTGGGTGAGCGTTTCAGCGTTGGTGATGCAGGCCGTGCCTTCGAAGCGTGTGCGGGCGTGCCTGATGCGGTGTTTGTCCTGGCCGCGCACGCCTCGGGCGGAGTCCAGCGGTGCCGAGTGCATGCTGATGAGTTTCAGTCCGGCCTTTTCTTCGGCTTGTCGCTGCCACCATTCCTCTGCGGCGTGTCCCTGGAGGGGGATGACTGCTTTGGCGCCGGCGGCCCGGCTGGTGGGTCCGGATTTGCGTACGGCGCTGGCGGCGATGCGGTAGCGCACTTCCAGACCGTCGACCAGGGCGTTGAGGAGCGGGGTGATGTCTTTGGCTGCTGCGCTGCCGTATCCGCGGGGGAGGCGGTCGAGAGCCGGGGGTACACGGCTTTGCAGGAGGATATGGGCCGTGCGCTGGGTCGAGCTGGGTGTGTCTTCGATTCGGTAGAGGATGCCCATCTGTGCGCGGGCCCGGTCTCCGGCGCCGTCGGGGAAGAGCATCATCAGCCGGTGGTGCATGCCGACCGCACTGGCCAGGTCGCGGCGTGCGTCACGGTGCCGCAAGTCGGGTTGGATCTTGGTGAGCCACAGTTTCATGCCCCGGTTCCTTCGGTGGTGTGGCGGGTGAGATAGCGGGCCAGTGCTTGGAGGTAGTCCGGCCCGAGACCGCCGCACTGCCCGGCCGGCAGGGCCAGGGACCGCTGGTAGAGGGGGCGGGCGCGGTAGGCGCGTCGCCGGGGTGAGAGGGAGAGCGGGTCATCGGTGACCTCACCTGAGGGGGTGGAGCCGTCCAGCGAGTCGGGGCCGGAGCTGTGCGGGAGGTGATGATTCAGGTGGCCCAGGGGGGCATCGGAGTGGAAGTCCGTCATGGTGTTGTTCTGGTTGGCCTGTCTGGCCAGGGGGAGGTTGACGAGGTGGGTGAAAGGGTCAGACAGGAGGCCGATCAGGAGGGGGCCTTCCGGCGGGCAGGACCGTCGGCCGAGGTAGGGCGGCCATTGCGGCGAGCGCAGGGACTCGGCGCACTGGGTGAGCAGGCGGTGGTCGGGGCTGGTGAGGGCGGCGGTGAAGGCTGCGTCGGCGAGGTAGTAGCGCTGGGAGAGCAAGGTGCCCTGGGAGGGTGGGCGCTTTTTGCCTTCTGCTGTGGTGACGGTGGCTTTCGGGGGCAGGCCGCCTCCGACGGTGTGCAGGTCGCGCAGCAGGACCCCGGGCCGGTCGGTGCGGGTGGTCAGGGACAGGCCAGCGAGGTCCTCGAGGGGCTCGCCGCGGCGTCGGCCTAAGCAGGCGGCGAGCATGCCGATGATGCCTGAGCGGGTGGGGAAGCGTGCGGTGTCGCGTTCGTTGAAGCGGCTGTGAGTACCCCAGGACTGCAGGGGGCCGGCGAGGTGCAGGAGGAGGCCGCGGGAGGGCGGCTCGGAGCTGCTCATGCGTGCGATTCCAGTGCGGTGGTCACGGCGGAGGTGATCAGCTCGTCGAAAGAGTCAGTGCGCTCACCGAGGCCGGTGAGGTCCTTGTCCTCCAGGCTGGCCCACCCGGACGAGAGCAGGCCGCGTCGGCCCAGCAGGGTGGTGACTGCCGTGGCGTAGTGGTCCAGTGCGTGGCGTGAAGGCTGGGCGTAGCCGCCGTTGCGGTCGGCTGCGATGGGCTTTTCGAAGGCCGCGGCGTAGGAGACGGGCCGGTCGGCGCGTACGCAGATGTGTACGAGGTCGGGGACGGTGTGAGGGGCGGTTGCGGTCTTTTTCGCCTCGGGCAGGGAGAGGATGAAAGCTTCGGCGAAGGCCTGGGCCAGGGTGTGGGCTGCGTCCTGGTCGCCACCGATGTTGCGCAGCAGGTCTGCGAGGTCGAGGGTGGCGTAGCGGTAGAAGACGCCGGCGCTGAATTCGGCGCTGCCCATGTGGGCGCTGCCGGTGGTGTCATGCCAGGCAGCGGTGATGTCGTCGACTGCGGCGAAGTAGTCGACTTCGACGTCCGTGGCGTGGGTGGTCAGTGCATGGGCGACCTGGACGGCTCCGTCGACGCCGGCGTCGTCGATTTCTGCGAGCATGCGGCCGAAGAGGTTGATCACCCCGTTGCGGGAACGGAGGACGGTGTCGATGGCGTCCTGGGGCAGGACGCTCTTGCCGCCCTTCTTCATGTCCTTGGCGGCTTCAAGCTTCTCTCGTGCGGCCTCGGCGATGTCCGCGAGCTCGCTGACGGCCGGCGTGGGAACGTAGACCATGGCGTTGGTGCTCCAGGCCGGGGCGTCGTTGGACGGCGGGTCTGCCTTGATGCTGCTGCCGACCGCGATGTGCTGGCCGGCACGCCGTGCCAGCTCCTGGGGCCAGCCGCGCTCGTGGGCGAGGAGCTGCTCGACGGCTTCGCCGATCCGGCGGGTGCGCAGAGCTTCCTGGCCGGTGGAGCGCTGGAAGTAGCGGCGCACGGCTCGCTTCCAGCACTGGCTGCTGACGCGGGTGCGCTCGCATCCGCCGTACTGGACGGTCTTGACGGAGTTGGTGTCATCCCGGTTGAGGTTGGAGTAGGGCACGCTCTGCAGCACGTGCAGGTCAATGAAGCGGCCAGGTACCGCGGCGACGTTGTCGGGCTTGCTCATGGGCGGGTACTCCTTGGAGAGGCCATCGCGGCGTTCACGGCCGACGGGCGGGTGGGTGGGTGACGCGGTCGCGTACGGCTAGGTAGCCGCTTCGGTGACGGGAGTGTTGTCGTCGAACTGGCGGGCGGCGTCGAGGTCGCTGCGGTGACGGGTGCGGTAGAAGTCCTGCAACCACCGGCGGCCGGTCCTTCGCCGGTCGCGGGGCCAGGCCCGCAGGTCAACGAGGAGGCGGGCCCAGTCGGGCGGGGCGTTCCGGCTGCACAGCTGCCGCACCGCGGCCGGCAGGTGACGATGCAGACCTGCTGTGCTCTGACGGGTGAGCTGGTTCAGCCGGGTCTCGGCCCCGCCTTCCCGGATCCCCTCACGCGGGCCCCGGGCCACTGCGAGGGCGAAGGCAATGCCAAGGCTGTCGCCGTAGAGCTCCTGGCGCTGCTTTGCCGTGGCTGCCGGTTCGTGTGCCTCTGCAGTTTCCGGGCCGTCGGCTGTGGCTGCAGCGCTGCTCTGTGATGCAGTGGCTTCTTCGTCCAGGGGTTGCGTCGCGTGCGGGTAGGCGGCGATCAGGGCCGCGATGGTGTAGAAGGCGCGCAGGGCATCGTCGTCGTTCATGACAGACGGTGGCAGCAAAGGGGCCACGACGCGGTGCATGCGCGGCACGTCGTCCAGGCCCTTGCCCAGTCCGCTGCGTAACGCCGCCCGCACTCCCCGATCCTGGGCACTGGCCCGCTGCACCGCCCGGACAAAGCCCCGGGCCTCTGTCAGCCAGGGCGACGGACGCTGCACCGCCGCTCCCGTGGGCTCTTGCCCGACCTCCATGGCCATCAGTGCTCCGTCCCGCCGACGTCGCCCGCCGGCATGCGCTTGGCTCGTGCAGACGCCTTCACACGTCCGCCGTACAACTCAATGCGGGCAGCCTCCACGGCCTTCACGCCCCGCATGCTGCTGCTCGCCCCCGCCGTGACCTCATCGAAGATGCCCTCGGCAAGCATCCGGAACGCCCGCCCGGCGCCATCAAACTCCCGCGCCTGCAGGCGCCTCCAGAACTCGTCCTCAGCAGCCGGCCAGTAACGTGCAGCTGCCTGAGCCGACCAGCCGCAGTCCTCGGCCTTCGCGGCGTTACTGAACGAAGCCCACGCTTGTTTCGTCGCGCGGCCCAGCCTGGTCCCGGCTCGTTCACCGGCCATCCGCAGCTGTCCCACCAGCCGGGCACGCTCCAGGTCCCGTTCCTGGGAGAACACCCCCACCACGGGCGGGGTGGAAGCGGACACCAGCTGCGCGTCCTTGGCCTGCCCCTCCTGGTGGATGCCCAGGGCCTGCACCCTCAGCGGCCGGTGCCCCGCCACCTCGGCGGCCGTGCGGAACACACGAGGCCGGGTGATCCTCATGCCGGGCGGCTCCTCCATGAGTAAGGCATCCAGATCCCGCCACAATGCCCGCTGAGAATCGGCATACCGGGCGTAGGCATTGCCGGCCTGGCTGACCTGCCAGATCAGGAAATCGTCGTCCCGCGGCATGCGCTGCCGAAACGCCCAGGTGATATACGCATCCACCACCGTCTCACCGGCGTCATCGGGGACGAGGAGGACAGCGTGCTGCGTGCGGGCAGTCAGCTTCGACAAGGGCCCGCTCACCACGTCCGTGATCGACAACGGATCCGGCAGCTGAGTGCTCTCCCACGGACATAAATCCCTCGAAAGATCACGGGAGTGCAAGGAGTCCGGCTCAGGCAACCCCGCCAGGAGCGTCTCGAAGAGCGTCTCACCCAGCGGGTGATACGACAGTGCCGTCCGCAGCGGCCCAGCCGTTGAATTCGCCTCCCGCACCCCTTGCACCGTGCGTGCAGAGCAGCGGCCCGAAGGACCGTAGTAGCGCCACACCAGAAGATGAAACAGCGCCTCCGCAGGACCAACCGGATCAGGCCGCGCATCGGCAGCATGCTCAAACCAGGAATGATTCGACCCCGACGGCCTGGTCGTCACCAGCTTGTTCACACCCGCACGGCGATCGCACTCGCCAGCCAGGCGAGGATCTTGCAGGAAAGGCCAGTCCCGGTCGAACAAACGAAAACGGTCCCGATATCTGCCGAAATAGTCATCTACCTGCTGCGCATCGAACCGGCCTTGATCGAGCACCGCAAAACGATCCTCGTGCCAGTCACCGGATGCGCCCCCGCGTGCACCGGAACCGTCAAGGCCGGTGACCCGAGCAGCTAAGGCATAAAGGACCCGGTACAGCGCCGATAACGCAGGAGGAAGAGGCACCGTCAAAGCACTGATCTCATGGGCACGTAAGAATAAATCCCGCAGCCCAACAGCCGCCGGACGGTCGTTGACAGCAGCACTCGAGGACCAGCGCACCGGAAAGACAGGCTTGACCAGCAGGTCAATTGGATCTGCAGCAGACATGCCACCTCACACACGAAGACAGGCTCACGCCCCACAGAAGAGGAGACCTGAGATCTCTGCAAGAACGAGCCGCGAAAGGAGCCCCCACGGGACCGCAGGCCGGCCAGCCGGGCCCGCACACACCGTTCATCAGTAGCCTCTTCGCGCGCGCTGCAGCGAGCGGAACAGGCTTTCCCGCATCCTAAGGAGAAGGACGGGCAGATGTCCTAGGAAATGGCGAAACCCAGATCAGAAAAGCTGATCACCTGGTCCCCGACCCGGCACGACCACAATGACTCCCCCACAGCACCCGCACCCCGCCGCATACGCAGCACCACCAACCCAGCCAGCACCGGCCACTCCCCCCACGCAGACGGCACATCCTGCACCTCCGACCGGCCAGCCAACCAGCGCCCCGGCACAGGCGCACTCTGCAACATCACCGCCCGCACCTCCTCCCTGGACAAAGAGCGGTCCGCCCCCGGCCATGCCACCCTCCCCCCGGCATCCAAACTCTCGCTGCCGTCAGGCTGCACAAAAGCACAGACCACCCGCGCTGAATCTGCGCCCAACCGCGTCGTCACCAACGCCTCGTCCACCAAACGGCCGCCCTCATTACTCAGCCGCGACAAATCGAACAGACCTTCCGGCGACGCAATCGCCGCCAACTGCGCCAGCACCTCCTCGGCCATCACCGCACCCTGCCGCTCGGCATCCAGCATCCGCAGCCGCTCCCGCTCAGCCGCGTCCTCCAAACCCTCCGCGAAACCCTCCGCATACACGCGGTCAACCAGCACCTGCACATCCCCCGGAACCGCCACCCCCTCATGCGCGTACTCATGAAGCAGCTCACTGGTACGCACCAAAAGAGAGCCGTCATACACACTCCCCCACGACACCGGCACCTCCACCCGGCCATCCCCGCCAACCGACTCAAGCACCACCAGCCGCGGCGCCTCCCCCACCCAGCCCGGCCGACCCCCCGCACCCACAGCCAGCCCCGTGCGGTCATGCCGCATACAACGCCCCGCCCGCTGCAACAACTGAGCCAACGGCGCCAGATCACTGACCACCAGGTCAAAATCCAGATCCAGCGACTGCTCCACCACCTGCGTAGCCACCAGCACCGAGCAGACAGGACGCCCGCTCCCACCGGACTCTTCACCACCAGGCTTACCGAAAGCACGCTCACACACCCGAGCAATCTCAGCACGCTGTGCCGCCGGATAACGCGCATGAAGCAACAAAAGACCCCCATCCCGCGCCGCCAGCTCCGGAACCCGCCCCTGCAAAAACCGGTACGTCTGCTGCGCCTCCGCCACCGTGGTGCAGCACACCAGAACACAGCCACCCCCGGCCACCGCAGGGGCGACAGCTTCCGCCAACGCCTCCCCACGACCCTGCACACCCGCCCCCAAACCCCCGGCCCCCGCGCCCTCCCAAGCCGCCGCAACAAGCTCCAGCCGAAGCCTCCGCGAACGATCGCTGCTCACCTGCCGCGGAGACGACACCTCACCCGAGGCCGCACTCACAAACAACCACCCCGGATACGCCGGCTCCACCGACGACGGATCCGGGTACCCACAACCGCGCCGGTATGCCTCCACCAACGCCGACGCCGTCCGCCCCGCCAGTGTCGCCGACAACAACACCACCGGCGCGCCCATGGCTCCCAGCCACTCCAGCAGCCGCACCAGCAGACTCTGCATCCACGGCCCATACGCGTGAGCCTCATCCACCACCAGAACCTTGTTCGACAGCCCCAGCAGCCGCAAAACGTTGTACCGCACCGGCAGCACACCCGTCAGCGCCTGATCGATCGTCCCCACGGACAAGGGAGCAAGCAGGCCCCGTTTCGCACTCCGCAACCAATGCCCGGCCGCCGTACTCGAACCCGTCTCCGACAGCACCCGACTCCCCCGGGCACTACCCGCGCCCGCCGACGTCGCGTACTCCTCACTCAGCCACGCCATGCTGTGCAGCAACGTCAAGGAACGCTCACCCTCCGCATTCCCCTCCACGAACTCACGCACCCGCACATACATCGCATCCGCCGTCGCCATCGTCGGCAACGCGAAATACACTCCCGACGCCCCCGACGCACGCGCCAATAGAGAGGCTGCGTGCAAGCCCGCCTCCGTCTTCCCGTCACCCGTGGGAGCCGTCACCACCAGCAGCCCCGGGCCTCCGGTCAGCAACCTCGGCAGACCCTCAATCAGCGAAGCCTGCAGAGCGTTAGCCGGAAAAGGAAACTGCTCGCTGAACCGGGCATCACGGAAACTACACACCCCAAGGCCAGCCTCCGCCACCACACGCCCGGCCCCCGCTACAGCACTCCGCCAATGTCCGCTCAGGCCGCTCTCATCCGCACGCCAGCCTTCCCTCGGCAAAGCGGCCTTCACCACATGCTCCTGACTCGCAAGCCAGTCAGCCACCACGATGAGGCCCAGCAACGGCACCGCAGCAGCCCCAGGCACCGGCCCCGGCAACACATCGCCCTCTTCCCCCACCAGACGACGAACTGCAGCCGCATGCGCCAACCGCTGCCGCCCCCACCCGTCCCCGCCCAGCCCCGGCGCCCATCCCAGCGGATCCCGCGCATGCCTCGGCTCCAACGGCCGGTAAAAACACCCATGATGACCCGCCAGCAGCTGAGCCACCTGATGCTGTGCAGAGCTGGTCACACGCCGACCCGACGGATACCCCCAGAGATCCAAAACCTCCGGCAAAACCCACTGCGCCGCAGCGTCATGCCGCAGCTTCCCCTCACTAGCGTCAAAACCACCCCGGTAAGCCGCCTCACCAGCAAGCTCTTGACGCGCCCCACTGACTAACCCTTGAAAACACGGCGTGATCTTCCCCAGATGATGCAGCCCGGCCCACGTACACAACAGACGCCGGCAAACCTCGACCGGAACCCCCACCAGCCCAGCCAGCCGCTCACGAGCCTGCGCAGTCAGCACCCCATCCCACAACGCACCCGCAACCGCCCCCGTATCCAACAGATGACAGATCAACGGATAGCGCGCTTGCCCCCCCAAACCCGCCGCTTTACCCCATAACCTCTGGTCAACAGACTCCAAGCCCACCAAACCTCCATGCCCCAGACCGCAGCTTCACACCGGCAGGCAAGGCATACCACCCCCCACTGACAATCGACGGCTGACCGCAGCCTGTACTGCAATCACTCTCACGACCGGGCTTTTCGCTGAAGGACCGGTTCACCTCCGCTCGCACGGAGAGGACTACGATGACACGACTAGGCGCGCCGTCGCGGCCGGCTCACCTCCGCTCGCGCAGAGAGGACTCCTCGAGGCCGCCCGCACCACGGCCGCCGGCCGGCTCGTCGACAGTGCACGGCTCACCTCCGCCTGCGCGGAGAGCACCGACAGGAAAGCGTCGATAATGCCCGCCATGCCGGCTCACCTCCGCATGCGCGGAGAGCACGTCGCCCAGTACGACGAGGATGCCGCGTACGATGGCTCACCTCCGCTCGCACGGAGAGGACTGCCTCCTCGACCGCCCCGCGGCGCTTCCGCACGGCTCACCTCCGCTCGCACGGAGAGGACAGGCCGTTGACGCCGGCGGCGCGGGGCTGAGCGGCTCACCTCCGCTCGCGCGGAGTGGACATGTCCGCGTAATTCACTCCAGCCCTTGAGACCGGCTCACCTCCGCTCGCGCCGAGAGGACAGCATCACCAGCAGTTCCCGGATGACCTCCGCCGGCTCACCTCTGCTCGCGCGGAGAGGACTCCTCGGCGATGGACCAGAGGCTGTCGCCCTCCGGCTCACCTCTGCTCGCGCGGAGAGGACCTGGCCACAAGGAGCAGGGCTGCTTGTCGGAGGCTCACCTCCGCCTGCGCGGAGAGCACGACCCCGCGCGGGCCCCGGAGAAAGCGGAAACCGGCTCACCTCCGCCTGCGCGGAGAGCACCCTTCGCAGTCTGGGTCGTTAGAAGGGCTTTGCCATTTCATGGCCTTCTTTCTCAGGCGCAGAGCCAAACGTGATGAGGGTGAGTCCGTCAAAGTCGACTGGTCGGCGGCCCGCAGCCTGTACTGCGAACACGCTATCCGCGAGGCCACTTGCGCGCGCACGGACCTACTCACAACCCGAGGTTTCGTTGCAGGGTTCACCTCCGCTCGCACGGAGAGGACCTCGCCTGGCTGATCGTGTTCGGCGCGGTCCTCGGCTCACCTCCGCTCGCACGGAGAGGACACCGAGGTCTACAGCAACGTCAGCGCAGGCGGCGGCTCACCTCCGCTTGCACGGAGAGGACCCCGCCATGGCCTTGAGCGCGGCCTTTTCCGCCGGCTCACCTCCACTCGCGCGGAGAGGACTATTTCAGGCCAGTTGGCGCGGAGAGGGTTACCGGCTCACCTCCGCTCGCGCGGAGAGGACCCTTCGCGGCCTGCGGCGTTTCGGGGGCTTTGCTTTTTCTTGAGGCAAGAAGCAATGGCTGTTGGTCATCACCGACAACGATCGACCCTCTTGATGTGGACACTGGTTCACCTTCGCTGGCCCGGAGAATACGCGGCCACGAAGTTAGCCCAATCCCGGCCAGCCAGCTCACCTCCGCCTGCGCCTGCGCCGAGAGCACGAGTACAAGGAGGCCAATGACCCCGTGCGCGCCGGTTCACCTCCGCCTGCGCGGAGAGCACGACGGCATCGACATGGGCCCGGTCGTTGGTCTCGGTTCACCTCCGCCTGCGCGGAGAGCACGCGGCAGCGGGCTCGGGGTCTTTCCCTGCCGCCGGTTCACCTCCGCCTGCGCGGAGAGCACGTTGTTCCCTTTGAGGCATGGTTCCACATGATCGGTTCACCTCCGCCTGCGCGGAGAGCACCATCTTTCTGACGGCCTGTGGGCGCACCCTGGCGGTTCACCTCCGCCTGCGCGGAGAGCACCCTTCGCGACCTGGGCCGTTAGAAGGGCTTTGCCATTTCATGGCCTTCTTTCTCAGGCGCAGAGCCAAACGTGATGAGGGTGAGTCCGTCGAAGTCGACTGGTCGGCGGCCCGCAGCCTGTACTGCGATCACGCTATCCAAGAGGCCACTTGCGCGCGCACGGACCCACTCACAACCCGACGTTTCGTTGCAGGGTTCACCTCCGCTCGCACGGAGAGGACAGGGGAGCCCGGGTCTTGTCGCCGCCCTCGGACGGCTCACCTCCGCTCCCGCGGAGAGGATCTTTGCGACCTGCAACGTTGAGGACACTTTGCTTTTTCTTGAGACAAGGAGCAATAACTGGCGTTCATAAGAGGCCATTTCAGTTGGTGAGCTTGCGGTGGCATAGGAGTGTCGCGGCGATGGCAGTGGAGGCGAGGAAGTGTTCCGGCTTTCGCTCGTAGCGGCGGTGGAGGCGTCGGCAGCCGGACAGCCAGGAGACGGTTCGTTCCACGACCCAGCGGTGCCGGCCCAGTCGTTGGGAGGACTCGATGCCCTTGCGGGCGATGCGGTGTCGGATGCCGCGGGAGGACAGCCACCGTCGTAGGTGCTGGCAGTCGTAGCCCTTGTCTCCGTGCAGCTTTCCGGGCCGGCGGCGTCGGGGGCCGTGACGTGAGCGGATCGGTGGGATGCCTCGGACCAGTGGGACGAGGGCCTGGCTGTCGTGGAGGTTCGCAGCGGAGATGCCGATCGACAGGGGCAGACCGCGGCGGTCAACGATGAGATGGATTTTCGATCCGGCTTTGCCACGGTCGGTCGGGTTCGGTCCCGTCAGCTGCCCCCTTTGAGGGCCCGGACGCTGACGGAGTCGATCGCGCATCGCGACCAGTCCAGCTCGCCGCGGGAACCGAGTTCGTCCAGGACCAGGCGGTGAAGCTTGCCCCATACCCTGACCCCGGTCCATTCGGTGAACCGGCGGAAGGCAGTCACTCCCGACAGCCCGAAGCCTGGTGGCAGCTGGTTCCAGGTACATCCCGAGGTGGCCACGAAGATGATCGCGGCCAGCACCTCACGGTTCCCTCTCCGGCGAGCTCCTCCGCCCTGCGGGCGTTCTGGTGCCGGCGGTACCACCCGCTGGAACAGCTCCCACAGATCTTCCGGCGCCATCCGTTCGACAAGCGCAGCAGTCATCACCCCAGACTGTCGCAAGATCACGCCAACTGAAATGGCGTCTAACTATAAGGTTGTCTTTCCATAGCATGGCGGTAGTTGACGTCCGGAGCCGACCAGAGGCCTGGCAACAGCATGTATGACCACGTCGCGCGACGTGTCGGGAGGGCTGGACAGATACGGCGCGTAGCGACGAACGTGGTCAGCCGCCGCCACGGTGCAGCACAGCCTCCTCGACGCGGTCCGCAGCCTGCTCGCGCAGCTGCTCCACCCAGGCGGTCAGCAGGTGCTCGGCCGTACGGGCCGGCGCGGCCTCGGCGGCGTTCGTCGCGGCGGCAACCGCGTCCGTGCCGGTCGGGTTCGCCGAGAACCAGCGGCGGCCCTGCTCGGTCGCATAGCCCCAGCGCGCCTCGTCCTCGGCTTCCCCGGTGCAGCCCAGCATCGCCAGGGCGCGGCGGCGGGGTGCTACCTGCTGGACGGTCTGCAGGGCTCCAAAGGCGAGCGCGGTCTGGGCCGCCGCCGGGTCGGCGGCCAGGTCGGCCGGGTCCATCATCCGCAGGAACTCCTCGCGGGCGGCGGCGACGTCGGCCGCGCCCTCCAGGCCCACCGAGAAGGCCGTCGCGAGCAGGCAGGCCTGCTCGATCAGGGCCTCGGTCTGGCGCCGGTAGCCGCATGCCTCGCACAGCCCCGCCACCTGCACCTGGCCGGCATCCTCGTAGGGCAGAGCCTGCCGGACCGTCTCCGTGGCCGCCGCACGCTCCCGCTCGGCGGTCACTTACGCTTCGGCCTCGTCCCGCGCGGCCGCCTGGTGGGCCTCCCGCTCAAGGGCCTCAACGCAGCGGCGCACGAAGTCGGTCGCTTCGGCAGCGGCAGTTCGCGAAGGCGATCCTCAATGCCACGGCGACGCGCGTCCTCGCCGAGGCCCGGCAGCTGCTCGTCGACCTCCGCCGCGAGCTTCGCCCGCAACGTACGCCGCATGTGGACCGCTTTGGCGCGGTTGTCGCGGCGCAGGGTCGTTAAGGCGCCCACCGCCGAAAGCTTCAGGCGATCTGGTCCGGGGTTGTTGGGTTGAAGACGAAGGGAGTAATCGCTGCAGCGGTGAGTGGGGAGGACAAGTACCCTCCGAAGGTGTGGAAGTCGATACGGCCGATCGGGGTGTCGGCGTGCTGGTCAACGGGGAATCGGTCGCCGAGCCGACGGGGAATCGCCACTAGGCGCTGTTTCTCGGATCTCCTGACATGAGTGGGGTGTTGGGGTCAGGGTGGTCGTATGGGCCGTGGGGATCTGACGAATGCGGAGTGGGATCGGCTGGAGTCGTTCTTACCTCCTGGTGGTGCGCGTGGGGGCCGGTGGAGCGATCACCGTCGGGTGATCAACGGGGTTCTCTACCGGGTGAGGACTGGTGTGCAGTGGCGGGACCTGCCGGAGCGGTTCGGGCCGTGGGAAACGGTCTATAAACGACATCGCCGCTGGTCGGCAGATGGAACGTGGAAGATGCTGCTCTCCCGGATTCAGGCAGCCGAGGATGCCGCGGGTCGCATTGACTGGGACGTGTCGGTGGATTCGACAGCGGTGCGGGCTCACCAGCACGCCGGCGGCGCGAGGAAGACGCCGGTGGCCGCGGCTCCTCAAAAAGGGGCCGGCCGGGGGACGAACCAGGTCGATCCGGTGCTGCGGAAACTGGCCCTCCGGCTGGAGGAGGTGGTCAGATCGGCGAGTGTCTGGGACGTTCCCGCGGAGGATTCACCACCAAGATCCACCTCGCCGCGGACGGACGATGCCGGCCCCTCACCCTGGCGCTGACACCCGGACACTACGGTGACGGCCCCCAGCTCGAGCGCGTGCTGGAGCAGATCCGCGTGCCGCGAGCAGGAGCCGGACGGCCCCGCACCCGGCCCGACCACGTCCCGGCGGATAAGGCCTACACGTCCCGGAGGAACCGCCGCTACCTGCGACGACGCGGAATCCGGCACACCATCCCCGAACGTCTCGACCAGCGCAGACACCGGCAGAACCGAGGATCCCGAGGCGGCCGGCCCACCGGTTTCGACCGCGAGCGTTACAGGAAACGCAACACCGTCGAACGCGCTATCAACCGCCTCAAAGGCTTCCGCGCCGTCGCTACCCGCTACGAGAAACGCGCCTACATCTACCTCGGCACCGTCACCCTCGCAGCCCTCGCCATCTGGCTCCGGACATGATCCGAGAAACAGTGCCTAGCCGGTCATTGGGGTTGAGGGTGATGCGGCACTGGATGAAGCTGCCGTCGTCTCCGCCGCCACCTCCCCCACCGCCGCCTCCGCCACCGCCTCCGCCCCCATCGCCGCCGTCACCGCCGCCTCCGCCATCGCCCCATAAAGAGACGGTGACCGTCTTCCAGTGCAGATACTTGTTCGACGCCGGGAAGAGGATGGAGTTCTTGAACTTGACCTCCTTAGGAGGCTGGGCTTTGGCCTCGGCCGGCGGAGAGGCCGCGACGCCGCTTGTCAGCAGGCCCCCGGCCAAGAGGGCGGTGGCCATCAGCAACGTGGTGGACCGGTTTCTGCCCAACCCCATCGCGCGAGCGGACTCGCTGTCCAGCTTCTCTCGTCTCCTTCGACGTCTGGAGGACCGTTCAGCGGCGGCTGAACGGCCGTCGGCCCGACGGAGGGCGCGCGGGCTCCCCTTGCCAGTTCCCGCACGCGGCAAGGACCCCCTGGTGAGCACCGAAGGCGGCCATGGAGGAGGCGGGGTAAAGCACCCGGAAACTGGCGCAGCGGCCAAGGTGGCGTCTCAGGAAAGGGTGGTCGCATGCGCCCGTGCAGGGGCACCAACGCCAGCTTCCATCCGGGCTTCAGCGGAAGATGCGGCACAGACGGATCGAACACCGCCGGCAGCGGCGGGACCGGCGGAAACGGGGGCGTGCTTCCGGATGCCCGACCGGCGACAGTGGTCGAGGAGGGAAGAGTGCAGGCCGCTCCAATACCGGTTCGTACCCTGCCCAAAGTAGCTGGAACAGGCTCGACGACTGCGTGATCGTGAACTACACCCGCAACGCCGGCTCCCCCCTGACGCCGGGGAATCGGAGGAGGGCCGCCTGCAGTAGCCCTCCGCGATCTCGCCGCCTACCTGCTCCATCACCAGCCGGTCGGCGAGGTCATGACCGTCAGGCCGCTCCGGGCGCAGCGTCCCGTCGTCGGCCCGGGTGGCAGCGGTCAGGTGGCTGCAGCGTTCCGCGTTGGGTGAAGCGACGCCGGTGGCAAAGTTGTCAGCGACGGCAACGACCTGCGCGCCCTGGCCCCCGGGGCACATAGCGCCTGCTGCAAGCAGCGGCGGCCTGCCCTCCATGGCCCGGCCCCGCTGGACGGCGCCGCTGTCGCCGATCTCAGGCCCGATGGCTCGGTGTGGTGGTGGGGGCCGGCACGCCGGGCTTCAGGTTCTGCCATTTTGCTGACGTCCGCAGCTGGAGGTCCGGGACGAGGGCCGGGCCGCGGTGCGCTCGGTGGTGCGGGCAGCGGATCTGACGTTGGGTGTTGTGCATCGGTCCCTGCCGGGACGAGCCCGCGGGGTGGTGGTCTCGAGCAGGCGAGTGCTGTGCTTCCATCGCCGTCTCTCCGCGCTGCCAACACCGCGAGGTCTTTACCTCGCTTCAACTCCGCACGTCTGCCGGACCATCCGCACGACCATCCCTGCATCCCTATGTGTTTCTCGTGCCGCCGAGGTGCGTGACTGGTTCCGCCCACGCGATGTCGTCCACCGCCGGCCCCGGGTCACCGGCCAGCGTCGCCGGAGTCATTCCGGTGAAGGCCATAACTTCCCGGTGCAGATGGGACTGGTCGACGTAACCGCATTCCGCCGCGACCCGGACGGCGTTGTCGCCTGCGGCCAAGCGGTGGGCGGCATGTCTGAAACGGACCAGCGTCGCAGCGCGCTTGGGAGGAAGTCCGATCTGCGACCGGAAACGGGACCACAGGAGCCTGCGGCTCCACCCGACCTCGTCCGCCAGATCCTCGATCCTGACCCGGCCTCGGCTGATGACGATCCGGTCCCAGACCCGGGCCACCTCCGGGTCCACCAGCGGCCCCGTCTCCCGGTGGCGGGCGAGCAAGGAGTCCGTCAACGCGAAACGGTCCTCCCACGACGCGGCGTCGGCCAGTTGCTCCCGGATCCGTGACAGGTCCCGGCCCCACAGGTCATCGAGGGCGACCACGGTGCGGCCCAGCTCCGCCGGGCAGACGCCCAGCACGGCGTAAGCGACCACTGGGGAAAGGCGCACCTCCACGCACGTGACGTTTTCACCCCGCATGCGAACCGCACCGGGTGCCAGCCCGGCGACGAGACTTCCGCGCTGCTGCCGGCCGGTGGCGTCGCCCACGACGAACAGGCCGTCGCCGAACTCCACAACCAGCGTGACGGCCGGGTGCGGGACCAGCGGCACGTCGACCGGGCCCACGCTGGAGTCGCGGAATCCGGCCAGGCTGACGCCGGCTGTCCGGCTGGGCAATGACGGTCTCGCGACGTCCCACCTGGCCACCGTCTCACGCTCGCGCACGGAGGATCGCATCTCCCCATGTTATGAGGAGATCGGGCGGAACATTTGTCCAAGACACCGGCGCGCACTGGCGGCGACAGTGGGTTCATGAACCGCATCATCATCGATAACGCCTTTCAGGCGCTTGCCAGTTACGACCCGGAACGGATCTCTGCGGTCCTCACCGAGGACGCCGAATGGCTGTCGCCCCCGGGGAACGCCGTCGCCGTCGCGCTCGGGGCAACCCACCACATGGTGGGCAGGAAGGCGATCGTGCACTTCTTCGCCCAGGACTTCCCCCGCTTGTTCGCGCGTGACGTCACCGTCACGTTCCACAGCTTCCATGCCGACGGCGAGGGGGCGGTAGTGGAGTCCACCCTGACGGCGACGCTCGCCGACGGCAAGCACTACAGCAACGACTACTGCTTCGTCTTCGAACTCCGGGACGGGCTGATCCACCGGGTCCGGGAGTACGTGGACACAGCCCGCGGTCTCCGCATGATCCTGGGCGAAGTTCCGCAGCAGTCATCCCCGATCCGGCCGTGAACCGGTCAGCCCGACGGACAACAGACCTGGGCCACTGAACCTGCGTCGGCGCTCCTGGCGCACGTCCAGCACGCCGCTCACCATCGACGACCACAACGCTGAGGGATCACTGACGGCCAGGCATCTCCCCGATCAGGGGCTGATCGTCAGCGGACGGAGCGTCCATGGCAGCGCTGCACCAACTCAGCGGGTACCGGCTTGCCCGTCCCGCACTGCGAGCATGTGCGGCATTCCTCGTGGCGGTGGAACACGGCGATGAGCACAGGGAGCTGTCGCCGCACGTCCTCGTGGGCGCGCCCGGCGCGCTGTCGTGCTTCGGGATATCGAAGTCCACCGCTCACCGCAGGTTCCTGATCTGGTGGCGGGCCGGGGTGTGGGGACGGCTGCTCGAGGCGGTCCTGCACCATCTGGATGACGCCGGCCTGGACGACGACATGCTCCACACCATGCTCTGCCGGAGGGCGAACGGCGAGTCCGTCGAACAGATCCCGCCCGACCTGATCATCCCACCGGTAAGCGCAAGGGACAGAACCCCACGGTGGCCAGCATCGACCGGGCGCTCGCCGGCCACGCCAAACGCGAGGCATACCCCGAAGCCGCCGAACAAGTGCACGCCGACTTCACCGTCCTCCAGGCCGGCGAAGTCCCCGGACCTCGCCTCGCCCTCTCTGAACGGGCGTCACTCTGACTGCACAGAGCTACTTGTTCCCTACCTTCTTTGGTGTAGCTCAGGCCATTCGTAGGGTCTCAGTGCCCAGGGGTGCCGGGTGTGGCTTCTACTTGTCTGCCGAACTGGGGGTGGGCTGTAGGCCGTCGTCACTTGTGGTCGCGCAGGAAGGCGGGGATCTCGCCGCGGGTGGGGCAGTTCGGCAACGGTGCCGGCATGTCTTGAAGGAATGCGCTGATGACGGCGACGGCCTGGGTGTTGTTGTCGTCGAGGCCGTTCCACATGTGGTGTCCGACTCCGGGCATGTACTGCGTGCGCTGGATGGCGGGATCGTTGGCGAGGACGGCGGTCGCCCATTGACGGACCTGAGAGGAGCACTCGGCGACCATCAGCATCGCGGGGGTCCGGGAGTGACTCAGGGGCGGGGCGATGGAGGGTGAGTTCTTGATCGTTTCCTGGACGCGGAGGCTGGCGGCGGCGCTGAAGGAGAAGTTGTCTTCCGTGTCCTCGACAGGGATGCGGTGCGCGTCGCGCGCGCAGTAGGCGGATGCGGTGTCGCTGCCGAGATCGGCGGCGGTGAACGTGTTGACGCCCTCCGCCTGTCCGATCAGCCCGGTGTCGGGGGTGAGGAGCCCGAGTCGCATGAGGCCGAATGCGACTGCGTACCGGGGAGTGTGTGTCGACCGCGCTCCCTTCGTGGCCGGCGCGAGGCCGCGCGCGGATGCTCGGCCCTTGTGCCCGGTGATGTGTGCGGTGGGGCCGTCCATGGGGCCGGGCTCGGCGATGATCGCCCGGTGCAGACGTGCGGCAACGCGCGGGGTGGCGAGGGCTTGCGTGAGCACGACGCCGCCTCCGGAGAACCCGAGGATGTCGACCTTGCCCTTGCCCAGGCGATCGACGAAAGCGGCGAGATCGCCGACCGACCGGGAAATCGTGTACTGGCCCATGGGAAGCAGGTCGCTTCGTCCTCCGCCGGCCTGCTCGTAGGCGTAGACGTCGTAGCCCTGTCGCGCCAGGAGCTGCAGGAACCGGTGGTCCAGGAGCGAGATGCTGCGGATGGGTCCGCCGTGGAGGTACACGAACGGAACGTGGTGTCGGGTGCCGGTGGTCGCGGGCGGGTAGTGGTACACCGCGATCCGGCTGCCTGTGGCCAGTTTCCAGTGCTGTGTGGCCACGAACGGCAGGTCGGGCGGGTACCGCCGGGCCGCGGGCGCGGTCGGGATGCACACCGACGCGGTCAGTGCCGCCGCGACGAGAACCGGCAGCAAAGGCACGAGCCGGGACGGCCAGGTTCGGCTCCGGCCAAGCCACAGTGCGGCGGCGGTCGCGACGACCAGGGTTGTCAACCACGCAAGGAGCCCCGCGCGCGCCCCGTCCGTGAGGACGATGAGCGCCAGGAAAAGGACGACCAGCACCACGATGCCGGCCAGGGCGAGCAGCAGGCGACGGGCCAAGCGGACAACACGCATCACGGACGGCGGCACAAGGATCCCCCACAGTTTCAGGACGCTGTTTCGGAACAGCGTTATAAAACGACGTTATCAGAGGAACTAAGCTGGTCGTCATGGGCAGACCGAGAACGAACGACGAGACCGTCAAGGAGCGGCTCGTGGCGTGCGCAACAGAGATGCTCGCCACGCGCCCCCAGGAGTCGGTCACACTGCGCGCCCTGGCCACCGCCGCCGGGACGTCGACAACGGCCGTGTACTCCTTGTTCGGCGGCAAGAACGGGCTGATCGGCGAGGTACGCAACCGAGCCGTCGTCGGCCTCTTCCGGGAAGTGTCGGCAGTGCCGACCTCCGAAGACCCCCTTGCCGACCTCTACGCCTTGGCCGCCGCATACCGTCGATGGGGACGCGACAACAGCCACCTCTACACAGTGCTGTTCGGCGGAGTGCAATCCTTCGACCCATCGGGCCCAGTCGGCACCAGCGACCCCATTGGGCCGCTCCTCACGGCGATCGACCGCGCCTTGGCGAAGTCCGTCCTCGCCGGCGACGCGACGCTCATCGCCCTCTCGATCTGGGTAACCCTCCACGGGCTGGTCACTCTCGAACTGGCCGGAGCCCTCGACGCCGCCCGGGCCGAAGCCACCTTCCGGTCGACGATGCCCGCGACACTGCGCGGCTGGACCACCCCCGAGGTATTCCGCAGCCTCCGACACGCCGACTGACCGGGAAGCACGGCCCAGCCGGCCGCGGCGCGGCCCTGCTCGCCTTCCTCGCCGCCATGGCGGATGAATGCCCGTCGGAGCAATGCAGTGCGACAGGTGCGGACACTGCCGTCAGCATCATGAAACGGATCCAAGCCTGTTGCACAAGCCGGAGGTGGCCCGGATCAGACCATGGTCAATGAGGCAATATGCGCTGCTCTACCCGCATTCAGCGTAGAACGAGCGAGCTCACACTCCTGAGTAGAACCGGCACGCCACAGGCCGCCCGGCCATTGTGCGACAGGCTTTGGGAAAGCCTGCATCACTGGCCGCACCCGCCGGCTTCGCCGCTTCCGCTGCGCGTGCCCTGAATCGGGCCGGACCGATTACGCGCCAGGCTGGACAAGGTCCGTGCGACAAGGAGTCCGGTTCTCGCGCGAACCGCGCCTACCTGCATCGGCAGCGGTAGCCCCACGCTGGGAAAGCGCTTCCCCTGCCCAGCGACAACAATCCGCTTCCGGCCACGTGGCCGAGAGCGGGGCAGGCGGTGTGGCGCTGGGCCACCACCCAGGCTGAACACGTCCTGGCCACCGGTGACCTTGCGACGATCTTGCGCTTCTACCGCGCGATCCTGCAGAAGCCATTCCCACGGGATGCCCATGTAGAGGACGAACAGGATGCCGTACAGCCCCTCCCGGTCCTCCAGCACCGACTTGCGGCCGGGGCGCCGACGCCCGGCAGGCGGGTCCGGCAGCAACGGCTCGACCCCCGACCACAACTCATCGTCAACCCTTCGAACCATTCAGCAGGACAATGTGCCCCTTGTACGCCTCCTGACCCTGCGTCATGATCACCCAATTGGTGTCCTTCGTCCCCCAGGCGGGTGCGGAGTGACACAACTCCCACCTGGGCGCCTGCGTTTACGCCGGCGCCCAGGCCCCTGTTGACGAGAAATGAGGGGCGGTATGCCCAACTCAGGCAGAGTGAAGAAGAGACCCGGCGGGCGACGACAACTACGGCGTGATTGCCTCATCGCGTTCGTCCTGTCGATGGCGTTGCTGGTGGTCGGGTCCGCGGAGACCGCTTTGGGGCAAGGACGCACCGCGGCGTCCGCGGCCGGGTGTGGCGCGCATGCCACGTCGTTCGCCATCGAGCAGGGCGCGCCCGTGACGCTCCGGATGGGGTGTGCCGGCGACTCCGGCAACCTTCGGCCGCTGGCGAAGAACGACGATGACCTGGTCATGGCGCTCGACTTCCATGTGCCCGCCGAAGGCCGGCAGGGGCTGGAGCAGACCATGACGAACTGGGTCGACTCCATTCGCGCCGACAAGAGCGCGGGCCTGACCCTGAGTGCGTCACTGGACAAGCGGTTCCGCGAGCACAGTGTGGGCATCTCGCCGCCGGCGACCGGAGGCCCCGGCTTCGACGGGCGGGTGTACCCCATCGAAGACAGCCTGGTGCTCGTGGTGGACACGGCAGAGGTCGGTACCACAGCGAACTATTGGCAGAAGTGGATCGCGGGTGGTGTCGCCCTTGGCGTCACCATCGTCTCCGGAGCCGTGTGCCTGCTGGCGTTCAACGTGGGGGCACCCGCGGCGGCTCCGGTGTGCGGGGCCGTGAGCGGGGCGCTGGGGTCGCTCGTCGGCGAGCTGATGAACGCCTCCTTCGACAACCGTTCGCTGGGCGACGCCGATGTGTGGGCAGAGGCCCTGGCCGTCGCAATGTGGGGCGGGGTCAGCGGCGCCATGGGCGGGAAGCTAGTGGAATGGGCCGCCTCGGGCAGCACCTCCGTCATCGCGAACGCCCAGCAGAGCCTGCGCGGTTTCGTGGCCAAGCTTGGCGCCATGGGGAACGTCCTGAAGTTCATGGCCGACACACTTGAGGGCATGGGACCGAATCTGTACGCGTCCCTGCAACGCCTGTCCCGCGGTGTCGGACAGTCCAAGGTGCCACTGAAGGTGATGGTGGTGGGCGATTCGATGAGCCAGGGCTACGAAGGTGACTGGACCTGGCGTTACCGCCTGTGGGAATGGTTCAAGAAGGAGAAGATCGACGTCGATTTCGTCGGCCCGTACCAGGGAACCCGTCCTCAGGACTCTCCCAAGCCCCCGCCCGTGCCGCGGTTGCAGGGGGAAGCCCCGCCACAGGACCAGAACGCTCCCGTCACCTCCGGCGCGTATGCCGCAGGGGTGTCGAAGGACTTCGACCCCGACCACTTCTCGGTCTGGGGCCGGCAGGCGGCGCAGGACAAAAAGCTGATCGCCGAGCAGGTGACGAAGTACCAGCCCGACCTGCTCCTGGTCGGGCTCGGCTTCAATGACATGGGCTGGTTCGTCAGCGGCCCGGAAGGCACGCTGGACAGCATGCGGACGCTGGTCGACCAGGCCCGCTCCGTCAAACCGGACCTCGACTTCGCCGTGGCCAACGTTCCCCAGCGGACGTTCATCGGTGGCCGGGACGACCTGCCCGTCAACACCACGAAGTACAACAGCATGCTCGCGGAAGCAGTCCCGTCGTGGAACACCGGCAAGTCCCGCGTGGCCCTGGTCGACTGGGCCGGCAACTACAGTTGCGGCAGGGGGAGCTGCCCCGTCGCCTACGACGGGCTGCACCCCAACGCCATAGGCGAGTACCAGATCGCCCAGGCATACGTGCGCACCCTGCACAACAGCTACGGTCTCGGCAGCGGGCCCATCGACATCCCCTCGCACTTCCCGGACCGGCCGACGCTCGCGCCGGGCACGATCTGGATCGACTCCGGCCCGAGCGGAATCACCCTGAACTGGAAGCCGGTCTTCGGCGCCCGTGGATACACCGTCCGGCACCGGATCAAGGGCACCGGCACCTGGACCGAGACACCGGTCAAAGCGGCCCGCTTCGACACCACCTGGACCCTCGACGGCTGGGAATGGGAATATCAGGTCCGTACCGACAACGGCGAGGACGGAAAGTCCGGGTGGTCCGAAACGCTCACTGACGTCGCCCACCCCAAAACCGCCGCGGCCCCCAAGGGAATCGTCACCCGGGCCACCGCCACCGGTGTCGACGTGTCCTGGGACGCGGCGACCGGCCCGTACACCGACACGATCGACCGGTACGAGATCATCACCTGGGACCGGGACACCCCCGGCGCCTTCATCAACAGCGTCGCTGTCAGGGGCAAGTCGGCACACATCGACGGACTGAAGCCCGGCCACCGCCACCTCGTCGCGGTCGTCACCTGGAACGCCGCCGGCGGCGGCATGCCGGGCGTCGCCCGGTCCGTCACCGTCGGGGGCGGCACACCGCCGGCACCCACCGGCCTGAAGGTCACCTCCACCGACGCCACCACCGTCCAGCTGTCATGGAACGGCTCCGACCAGGCCGCCGGCTACCGCATCTGGGTCCGTAACGTCAACGACGGCAGCGCATCCAAGGCCGACGAGACCATCGTCAACGAAACCAGCCGGGGCATCGCCTACCTCTTCCCCGGCGTCTGGAACTACGAATTCTGCGTCACCGCCATCAACGGCGAAGCGGAATCCGGCAAATCCAACTGCGTGATCGCACCACGTCCGTCGGCCAAAGCCTCGACGCCGGTCCCGACAGACGCGAAGAAGGGCGCACCGCTCTCCGCCCTGATCCGGGCTCCGCGCGCACCGGCCGGGTTGGCCGGGGAGCAGGGGCCGGCATTCCAGTGAGGGGGCGGTGGGTGAACGCCTCGCCGCCTCCTCACTCGGCGTGGCACACATCCGAGACGCCCGAGATGCCGCTCCGGAATGAACGTCTCGTCCCAGAGGCTTCGGGCTACCCGAGAGTTGCGAGGCAGAGGCCGCGGCGGGCGCGTCGCTGCTGTGATGCTGGCCATCATGACCGGCTAGACGCTGGTCACCGTCCCGAACGTGGTCTGGACGTGGCGCGCGGCTGATCGCATGGGTTACGCCGCCGCCGTCAAGCGCCGCGACAAGCCGGCCGCCCGCCGGGCACGCATGACCGGCCGTTGACCCCCGCACCACACACGAATCCCCCGGCGCCTCGTTGGCACCGGGGGATTCGTCGTGTCCTGCCGTCCGGCCCGACTCGCTCGACGGTTCCTCGTGCGTAGGCGGGCTGGCGATGGCGTGGCACCCGATGCGAAGGGCGGCTTGCATCCGGTCGCGTGAAGTCAGCCGGTTTCGTCAGGGACCGGATAGTGGATGACGACCGCGCCGCCGGTGGCGTAGTTGGCGACATCGGCGGTCACCTGTTGGCCTTGCGGCGACGCCCGGGCAGCGGTCATAGCCCCGGCGTCAGCGAACTCGGCTTCGAAGACCGCGAAGTACGGCGTCTCCCCCTGCGTCGCCGCCACGTCGAAGCTGTAGCGCCAGGCGAGCAGGCCGGGCAGGCGCGTGACCAGTGGAAGGTGGTTGGTCACGTAGTAGTCGCGGAAATGATCGGGATCGGCGGGCTTCGGATACAGAACCACGAGCTTGTGCATGACAATCTCCGTCCAGTGGCGAGAGATCGTAACACCTGCAGATCCCAAGGCCACGAGTGGAATGGGTGCAATGGGTGTAATGGGTGCAAGTAGATCCTGATCAAGGAAGGCGCAGGCTGTAAGGGTGCCGATTCCGCGCAGCGCGCAAGAGATCGAAGCCGATCTCGTCCGCCGCATCGCTGCCGGGGAATCACCTATGGAACATCGATATCCGGCCCGTCGGGGGAACCGAGGTTACCTTCCGTCGTTGGCCTGATCACGGCGGCGACTCATCCGCGGGCTTGCGACGTGCGCGAGCTCCGCCAAGTGGGTCGGCAACCCCCTCGTCGCTCCCGAAGGTTGCGTGGAGGCCCTGATCTTGGGCAGGGCGCGCATCGCCGACGTCCTGCGGCGTTGAAGGAAGGTATGGGACCGGAACACGCCAGAAATGTGCCGTAGTGACCGGTAAGCGCTGGTCAGCGGGTGGCCGGGCTTCGACTGACCAGATCCTCCGTCACGGGCAGGCACTCGGCGAGCAGGTCGACGATGTCGCGCCAGGCTCGCTGCGCGTGCCGTGGGTGGTAGCCGACGCCGGGGACCACGGCGTGGTCGACCGGCGGGTGGTGGAAGGCGTGCAAGGCGCCGCCGTAGACCACGAGGCGCCAGTCGACGCCTGCCGCCTGCATCTCGGCGGTGAAAGCGTTCCGTTGCGCGGGTGGCATGATCGGGTCTTCCGACCCGACCCCGGCCCACACCGGGCAGCGAATACGCGCCGCCTCGCCCGGTCGGCCCGTGGTCAGTGCGTTGACTGTCCCGATCGCGCGCAGGTTGACGCCGTCGCGCCCGAGTTCCAGCCCGACGGCGCCCCCGGTGCCGTAGCCGACGGCGGCGATCCGGTCAGGGTCGGTCCGCGGTTCGGCGCGCAACACGTCGAGCGCCGCATGACCGATGCCCCGCATCCGGTCGGGGTTGGCGAGCAGCGGCACGCAACGGGCCAGCATCTCCTCGGGGTCACCCAAATAGCGTCCGCCGTGAAGGTCGAAGGCCAGCACTACGTATCCCAGCTCGGCGAGAGCATCGGCCCGGCGGCGCTCGACGTCGCTGAGCCCCATGCCCTCCGGCCCGAGCAGCACTGCGGGCTGGCGGTCGACTCCGGCCGGAAGTGCGAGGTGCCCGATCATCGTCAGACCGTCGGCCGGGTACTCGACCGTGCGCGTTGTGATCGTCGTCATGAGACTGGACTGTAGTGATCGTCGAGCCCGGTCGGGCGGGTGTTCTGCCGCTGGCAGAACAGCACGGGTGCCCCTCTGAAATACGGGACGAGCCCGGCGCTCAGGCCTTCAAGACCATCCCGTTGCCCCTCTGGCGCATATCTCGGTCACACACCTAGTCCGGCCCAGCGGGTTGACCACGAACCCGCGGGCCCAACCGCCAGAATCAGGAGATCCACCCGTGGGTTCGCGGTGAACAACCTTCAGTTTCGTGGAGTACCTGGACGGGCAGCTCGGCATCAAGGATGCCTCGTGCGTGAAGCGGTACCCCGAGCGGCGCAGGACGCCGTACGAGCACGCGGAGGAGATCCAAGAGCGGTTGAAGTACCGCGACTTCACCGACCGGCGGTGGGGGCGGTAGTTCCGCGGGTTCCTGTACGGGCGGGCGTGGACGCACGCCGAGGAGCCGGTGGCTCTGTTCAACCACGCGGTGACGTGGCTGCGGAAGAGCCGGGTGCTGCTGCCCGGGGTGTCGGCTCTCGCGCGGCAGGTGCGGGAGGCCCGTACGGCGGCCGAGCGGCGCCTGTACGAGGCGGTGTCCCACGCCGCGCACCGATCCCGCGCTCGCGCCGACGCTGGCGGAGCTGCTGGCGGTGCCGGAGGGCAAACGCGTGTCGGAGCTGCTGACGGCGGTGGTGCGCCAGCTGGAGGCGCAGGCGGCCGACGACGCGCTGGACCTGTTCGCGGTGCTGATGGTGAACCGGCTGATCAGCCCCGCGCGGCCGGGCTCGGAGCGGGAGCAGTTGGCGAAGCTGCCGCAGTTGGAGAAGGCGGTGCGCATCCTGGCGAAGGCGTCGAAGATCCTCACCCAGGAGCTGGACCTGGTCGCCGAGCACGACGCGGACCTGGACGTCGCCGCACTGTGGGCGGCGGTGGAGGAGGCCGTGCCGCGCACGGCGGTGGCCGTGGGCGTGGCGACGGTGAAGGCCTTGGTGCCGGAGGACGAGTCCGCCGAGGCGGCGATGCGCGAGAAGCTCGGCCTGCGCTGCAGCCCCGTGCGCCCGTTCCTGTCCTTGCCGGGTGAATCGGAGGCGCTGGACGCGGCCCCCGCCGGACGGCGCATCCTCAAGGCGGTGCGCCGCCTGCCCGCGCTCTCGCGTCGGCGGGTCAGGGACCGGCCGCTGCTGCCCCTTGAGGTCGACGCCGATCTGGTGTCCGCGATGTGGCGCCGTGCGGTGTTCTCAGGCGCCAAGCTGCCCCAGGGCGCGGCGTAGCCCGGTGCCGAAGCACAGGAACGGAAGTGAACTCCTCCCACTCGTCCGGCGAGGGAAAGTCAGGTGGGAGTCGAGGCGCCGTCGCCTTCTTCTTGTGGTCCGAGTGGGCCGAGCCGGTGGTCGAGCGCGGCCCCGACCGCGGGGCAGTTCTGGCGGATGATGCCGAGGAAGGCGTTCAGTGCCGGGGAGCGGTCCCGGGCGTGGAAGGACAGGACCATATCGGGCAGAGGTGTGTGCGGGGTCACCTCGCAGAACCACGTGCCCCGGCGTGGGGCCGTCAGCATGCGAGAGGGCCCCAGTCCGACGCCCACCCCACAGGCGGCGAGGCCGATGATGGTGTGGATGTCCCTCGCGACGGTCGCGCCGGAGAGCGCCGGGGAGTCCTTACCCAGCAGGGTCCGCAAGCCGGTGACAACGGCAGGCTCGTCCTCAGCCGGCGCCACGATCAGCGGCTGCCGCCGCAACTGGTCCACGTCCACCGACGACTGCCCCGCGTACGGATGCTTGCTGCTCACGACCGCGACCAGGTGGTCCTGTCCGATCGGGACCGATACCAACTGCTCGGCCCCGACTCCTCGTGGACGGCCGAGGCCGATCGCCACGTCAAGTTCGCCGGCGACGAGCGCGGCCGTGCTGCGGTTGGTCGCCATCTCGTGCAGTTCCAGCCGCACGTCGGGCCGTTCGCGGCCGAACCGGCCGAGGACGTCCGGCAGGGGTTCAAGCAGTGCCGAGGCGATGAACCCCAGGCGCAGCCGTCCCGTCTCGCCGCGCGCTGCCCTGGCCGCGTCGACCGAGGCCGCCGTGATCTCGTCGAGCGCCCTGCGGGCCCGGAGGAGGAAGGCCGCACCCGCAGCTGTCGGGAACACCCCCTGGCGGGTGCGGTCGAACAAGCGGGCGCCCACTTCTCGTTCGAGGTCGGCGATCTGCTTGGACAGCGGAGGCTGTGCGATGCCCAGCGCACCGGCCGCCCGGCCGAAGTGTGCGTGCTCGGCGAGGGTCAGTGCGTATCGCAGGTGCCGCGCCTCCATCTCAGCCTCCGATTCATATCTCACATGTATCGCACGCCAGCTTGTCAGATCTTTTGATGGATGCTCGGGGTCGGGTCGCGTGGAATGCGGTCATGACTGCTTTTTCCTCCACAGACACCGTCTTCGTCTTCGTGCACGGGGCCTGGCACGGCTCCGGGCAATGGGCGGCGACGCAGCGCGCACTCGCCGCACTCGGTGCCGCGAGCATCGCCATCGACCTGCCGGGGCACGGCTTCGACGCGCCACTGCCCAGCGGATACCTCCAGCCGGGCCAGCCGGGCCTGCTGACGGAGAAGTCCGCGCTCGCCACCGTGACGATGGACGACAACGCCCAGGCCGTGCTGGACACGTTGCGCCAGGCCCGCCACCACCGTCGTGTCGTGCTCGTCGCGCACAGCGCGGGCGGCGGCCCCGCGTCACTTGCCGCCGAGCGCGCACCCGAACTCGTCGACGAGATCGTCTACCTCTCAGCCTTCGTACCCGCCGGACGGCCCCGGTTCTCCGACTACATCGGCTCGACCGAGAACGCCACGGCACGGGGCCAGAGTCTGAACCTCGGCGACCCCGGGGAACTGGGCGCCGTGCGGATCAACCCGCTCTCGCAGGACCCCGCCTACATCGAGGAACTGCGGCAGACTCACTACCACGACACCCCCCTGGACCGCTTCGACCGCTGGCGCTCGGCACTGAGCACCGATCTGCCTCTGGCGATCCTCACCACCCCGGTCATCGTGACCCCGGGCCGGTGGGGGCGTATCCCGCGGACCTTCCTGCGCTGCGCGGACGACCGGGCACTGCCGACGGCCGTGCAGGATCTGATGATCGCGGAAGCCGACCGGACCATGCCCGGCAACCCGTTCACCGTGCGCACTCTCCCGGGCAGCCACAGCCCGTTCGCCGCCCGGCCCCATGAGCTCGCCGCGGCGCTGCTGCCGTGAGCAGCGGACGCCTAGTAGTGCTTTGTTAGGTGGTGTCGTAGGGCTGCCAGGGTGTGGGCTGGTGGCAGGTCGGGCAGGTAGCGATCCAGGTCGCGAGTAGGTGTTG
>NZ_JBIBIZ010000016.1:0-67391 GCF_042958085.1 Streptomyces sp. NPDC008001
GTGCTTCGACGCCATCTCGATCTTGCCACCGAGGTGCATCAGGAACGTACGGTCCGAGACCTTGCCCAGCACCACACCCTCGATACCGCGGAGCTCCTCGACGATCTCCTCGGCGTGGGCGGTGGAGCTCGCGGCGACGGTGACGTCGATCCGCAGCTTCTCGTGGCCGGAAGCGGTGACGTCGAGGCCGGTCACCGATCCGCCGGAGGACTCCACGGCCGTGGTGAGCTGGCTGACCGCGGTCCCGCTCGCGGGGACCTCCAGCCGGACCGTCATCGAGTACGAGACGCTTGGCGCCGTTGCCATGGCCGACTTCCTCTGCTTTCCCTGGTTTCGCTGATGCGCGGCTCGATCGTCCCACCTACCCATCGGTAGGGGTTAACCAGGTCCGGGTTCCGGAAATAAAGTTCCGCAAAAGCCGGCGGGCGCCCCTCCCTGAGGAGGGGCGCCCGTGGCGAACGCCAGGTGACACCGGCCCGCCATGCTCGCCTCGCGGCAAGTGGTCGCTCGTAGCGACGAAGGTTGGGCCCGGGGGCTTGGATCGAGCCGGTGCCACACCCAGGCTAACAAACCGTCCCGGGAAGTCATTCCGCCCCGGCGGATTCACCCTTGGGGCGCATCAACCGGGGGACGGAAGCGCCCAGTCCCGCAGCAGGTCCGGTCAGTCCCGCAGCAGGTCCGGCACGCCGTCGGAGTCCGGGTCGTCCCGCTCGCCGGAGAGCACCGTCAGCCGCTGCGTGGCGCGGGTCAGCGCCACGTACAGCACCCGCAGGCCCGCCGGGGACTCGTCGGCGATCTCGGCGGGCGAGACGACGACCGTCGCGTCGTACTCCAGGCCCTTCGCCTCCAGGCTGCCCAGCACCACGACCCGGTCGCCGAGCCCGGCCAGCCAGCCGCGGGCCTCGGCGCGCCGCCCCATGGGCACGACCACGCCGACGGTGCCCTCGACGTCCGCCAGCAGGTGCTCCGCCTCCGCCCGCACGCTCGGGCCGAGCCCGGCGGTGCCCGCGACGGCGAAGCGCGGCACGACGCCCGTCGAGCGGACGGCCGCGGGCGACTCCATGCCCGGCATCGCCAGCGCCAGCACCTTGGCCGCGAGCTCGGCGATCTCCGCGGGGTTGCGGTAGTTCACGGTGAGCCGGAAGCGGGTGCGGCGACGGGCGCCGAGGGCCTCGTCACGGGCGGCGGCGGCCTCGTCCGGGTCGGACCAGGAGGACTGCGCCGGGTCGCCGACGATCGTCCACGTGGCCGTGCGGCCGCGGCGGCCGACCATCCGCCACTGCATGGGCGTGAGGTCCTGCGCCTCGTCCACGATGACGTGCGCGTAGTCGCGGCGCTCCTCGGCCAGGCGCTCGGCGCGCTCGCGGCGCGACTCCGAGCGCTGGGGCATCAGCTCCTCCAGGCCGGTGAGCTGGTCGAGCGGGTCGTACTCGCGCGGCTTCTTCGGACGGGCCGGGGCGCCGAGGAGCGTCTCCAGCTCGTCCAGCAGGGCCACGTCGTGGACGGACAGCGGGCCGTGGCCACGGGCGTCCAGGCGGCGCAGCGAGCGGGCCAGGAGGCGGTTCTCGCGCGGGTTGAGCACCCGGCGCGAGAAGCGGGCGAGGCGCTTCTCGTCGGCCATGCACGCGAGCACCTGACGCGGCGTCAACTCCGGCCACCAGGCGTCGAGGAAGGCGAGGAAGTCGTCCTCGGTGGTGATGTCCTCGTCGAAGGCGGCGCGGGCCTCGGCGGCGAGCTCGGGGTCGGTGTAGCGCTTGGGGCCGCCGGCCTTGGACCAGAGGGCGTCGAGGATCAGCCGGCGGGCGCGCGGGCGCAGCAGGTTGACGGGCGCGGTGCCGCCGAGGGCGGTGTTGCGGATCCGCTTCAGCTCCTCGGCGCCGAGCTCGATGCGGGCGCCGAAGGCGACGACGCGGAGGCGGTCGGGGACGGGGACGGCGGGGCGTCCGGCGCGGGCGCCGGAGCGGCCGTTCCCACCGGGGCCGCTGAAACCGCCCGAGCCGCCCGAGCCGCCGGCCGGAGCGTCGAACAGGCCGCCGTCGAGCGACAACTGGCCGTCCCGCTCCGCCGGCGCGGTGCTACGGCCGCCCGGTGCGGCGCCGTGGGCCCGGCCGGCCGCCTGGTCCGCGCCGGAGCCCTCCAGCGCGCCCCGTACGGCCTTGCGGAGCACCTTGAGCATGCGGGAGGAGCCCTTGATGCGGGCCACGGCCGGCTCGTCGTACGTGTCGGCCTCGGCGCCGTCGACCAGCGAGCCGACGGCGCGGATGGCGACCTGCCCCTCCTCGCCGAGGGAGGGCAGCACGCCCTCGGTGTAGGCGACGAGGAGCGGGGTCGGGGAGACGACGAGGATGCCGCCCGCGTACCGGCGGCGGTCCTGGTAGAGGAGGTAGGCGGCGCGGTGCAGGGCCACGGCGGTCTTGCCGGTGCCCGGGCCGCCCTCGACCTCGGTCACCGACGCGGCGGGGGCGCGGATGACCATGTCCTGCTCGGCCTGGATGGAGGAGACGATGTCGCGCATCGTGTGGCTGCGGGCCTGGCCGAGCGCGGCCATCAGCGCGCCGTCGCCGACCACCGGCAGGGTGTTCCCGCCGAGGGTGGCGGTCAGCTCCGGGCGCAGCAGGTCGTCCTCGACGCCGAGGACGCGGCGGCCCTTGGAGCGGATGACGCGGCGGCGCACGACGCGGCCGGGCGCGACCGGCGTGGCGCGGTAGAACGGCGCGGCGGCGGGCGCCCGCCAGTCGATGACCAGCGGGGAGTAGTCGGCGTCGAGGACGCCGATGCGACCGATGTGCAGGGTCTCGGCGATCTCGGCCCGGTCGCCGCGGACGGCGTCGTCGGCGGGCTCGACGGAGGTGTAGGCCCCGTCGGGGCCCTTCTTCCCGTCCTTGCCGAGCAGCAGGTCGATGCGGCCGAAGAGGAAGTCCTCGAATTCGCTGTTGAGCCGGTTGAGGTGCACTCCGGCCCGGAAGACCTGGGCGTCCCGCTCGGCGAGCGCGCCGGGCGTGCCGACCTGCCCGCGCTTGGCGGCGTCGTCCATGAGGAACTCGGCCTCGTGGATCTTCTCCTCCAGGCGCCGGTACACCCGGTCCAGATGCTGTTGTTCGGTACCGATCTCGCGGTCGCGGACCCCATCGGGCTCACTCTGCGGTCCGGTCGCCACCTGCGCGTGTGTGGCGTTCTGCGCGGCCACCCAAGCCCCCTTCTGCTGTGCCTAGGGCAGCCGTCAACCGTACGCGAACACAGGTGCTGAGCGCACCTGTCAGGACATGGTTGTTTTTATTGCGTCTGAATGGGTTTTGGTCACACCTTGACGGTCGCGAGGAGCGTGCCGTCGAGGGTCCGCACCTCGAACCGGGAGATGTCATTCCGGTTCAGTGCGGCGCCGCCGTGGGTGTACAGCGGCTCCTTGCCCCACTTGTCGCCCTTGTCGGCCGCGTCCGTCCCGTCGAGGCCGTAGCCGCCCGGCGGGACCGCCCACGTCGTCACCGTCTGCCGCTCCCCGTTCTTGCCCACGGCCACGAGATCGCAGGTCAGCGGGCCCCGGACATGGGCGAGCCGGAGCGCCACGTGGGTCCCCCAGGGCTTCTGCTGCAGCGAGACCGTCGCGTCGACCTTCGTCGTCGGGTCGACGGCGCCGATCTTCTCGCCGTCCTCGTACATCTGCTTGGCCGCGCTCACGCCGCTGTGGTCCGGGGCCTCCTCGGAGAAGACCGCCGCGCCCACCAGCGGGCCGGCGACGATCAGCGCGGCGGCGGCCGCGACCAGGCACAGGCGGCGGGTGCGCTGCGCGCGCCGGGCGGCGGCGACGCGGCCCAGCAGCCGGTCCAGCAGCGCCGGGTCCGGGCGGGGCGCGACGGCCTCCGGGACGGGCGCGGACTCCTTCAGAGCGGCGAGCAGCGGCGTCAGCCCCATCAGCTCGTCGAGCTCGGCGGCGCACTCCGGGCACTCGGCGAGGTGCTCCTCGAACCGGGCCGCGTCCGCCTCGCCGAGGACGCCGAGGGCGTAGGCGCCCACGCCGGTGTGCTGCTCGTGGTCCGGTGCCGGCCGGTTCATGCCGTCACTCCTCGTTCTTCGAGCGAGAGCTTCATCGAGCGCAGTGCGTAGAAGACGCGGGACCGCACGGTCCCCGCCGGCACGCCCAGCACCTCGGCCGCCTCGCTCACGGTACGTCCCCTGAAATAGGTCTCGATCAGCGCCTCCCGGTGGGCGTCCGTCAGGTCGCCGAGCGCGTCGGAGATGGTCATCAGCCGCAGCGCCCGGTCGATCTCGTCCGCCGCGGGGATCAGCTCCAGCGGCCCGGGGTCGACCTCGCGCGGACGCGCCTGCCGGCTGCGGTGGTTGTCGATGACGATGCGCCGGGCGACGGTCACCAGCCAGGGCCGTACGGAGCCGGGGGTCCCGCGCAGCCGGTCGGCGTTGCGCCAGGCGCGCAGCAGCGTCTCCTGGACGACGTCCTCCGCGCGCTGGCGGTCACCGTCGACCAGGCGCAGCACGAAGGCGAGGAGCGGGCCCGCGTGCTCTTCGTAGAGCGCCCGCATCAGGTCCTCGTCGGGGCTCGTCCTGTCAGCCACGGCGGCATCCTTGCGCAAGGCTTCCCCCTGGTCGATAGCGCGCGTCGGCGTTTCGGTCAGTACCCGTGGCCGCCGGTCCCACCGCCCGAGCCGCCGCCCGTGCCTCCGGTGGCCGGGCCGGCCTTCATGCCCGTCGGACTGCTGGCGAACCAGGTGCCGCCGACGCCCTGGCCCTTGGTGTCGCCGGGCCGCGCGTCCTTGGCGAACCGGTACAGCGGCCAGCCGCCCAGGGTGAGCTGCTTGCTGCCGTCGGAGCGGGTGACGGTGCCGACCAGGCTCTTGTCGATGCCCTTGAGCGTCACGCTGCCCGTGGCCGCGGCGGGCGGCCAGGTGATCGCGCACTCGCCGTTGCAGTCCGAGACGGACGGCTTGGGCTTGTCCATGTCGAAGCGGTAGAGCGTGAAGCCTTTCGCGTCGGTGACGAGGGCACCGAGCTTGGGGTCCTCGCTACGGACGAGCGCCGTCTGTCCGCTCCGGGACGGGGTGCTCCCGCCGGACGACGGCGATCCGCCGCCGGAGTCGCAGGCCGTCGCGGTGAGGGCGAGCGCGGCGGCTGCGGGCACCGCGAGGAGGGCCGCCGTCCGTGTGGTTCTGCGCATGGCCATTTCCTCTGTCCCCCCTTTCCGCTGTTCCGGCTGTTCCGGTGGGGGCCGGTGAACCCCTTCGGCCATGAATACGGGCGGGGCGGGCGGACTGTTCAGCGCGCGGCGAGGAATTTCGAGAAGGCCCGGGGGCGGGCGTCAGAGGGACATCCGAGGGAGCCGTGGAGGAAGAGTCCGGCATACGGATCGAATGGCCCGCGCGTTCAGCCGCGGGCCCGTGATGCAGGCCTCAATTCCCGCCTGAACGGGAGCGCGGGCCGGTCCCGTACGACACCCCGAGACCGGTGCAGGGGGCACCGGCTCCGTACGGGGAGGTTCGTCATGAACCGCATCAGCAAGCGCCGGGGCATCGTCGCCGCCACCACCGCTGCCGCCGTCGCCGCGGGGGTCGGCATCGCCTTCGCCGTGGTGCCGGGCGAGGGGGAGGGCGGTGCGGGCAGCGGTTCGCCCGGGGCGGGCAAGGGTTCGCTCGGGGCGGTGAGCAGCCCGAACCGCGCGGGCGCCGTCTTCCTCGCCGGCAGCCTCAACGGCGCGAACGAGGTGCCGGCAGCGGACGGCAAGGCCGTCGGCGACAAGGACGGGCGGGCCCTCGCCTTCCTGCGCGTCCAGGACGACGAAGTGTCCTTCGCGTTCTCCTTCCGCGGCATCGCCCCGCCCACCGCCGCGCACCTCCACCAGGGGGTGCGCGGGAAGAACGGCGATGTACGGATTCCGTTCTTCGCGCAGAAACTGCCCGACGGGCGGAACAGCGCCACCGGCACGGTGAAGGTCACCGACGGCAAACTCCTGGAGGCCCTCAAATCCGGGCCGGACGGCTTCTACCTCAACCTGCACACCGGGGAATTCCCCGGCGGTGCGGTGCGGGGGCAGGTGCACCGGCTGAGCGCGCCGCTCGACATGAACACCGCTGTGAACGCCTTCCGGGCGTCCGTCGTCAAAGGCAGCCAGATCTACGTCTGCACGGAGCGGGACGGCGGCGGGTTCGCCTTCGCCCAGGAGAACGTGTCCGCCACGCTCGACGGCGACATCGTCCACTCGTTCGTCCGGCCCGGAGGCGACCCGCAGTGGGTCGCGCCCGACCGGTCCGCCGTCACCGGCAAGGTCGTCGCCCGGACCCCGAACGGGGACGGGAACGTTCCCGAGCTCGACCTGCGCGCCACGGCGTCCGGCGCGGGAACGGGCGTCCTCGCCGCCACGACCGAGATCCTGCGGCTGAACACGCAGGGCGGCGCGGCCCCCGCCGGGCCCTGCGACCCGCAGCGGCAGCCGAAGGCCGCCGTGCCCTACCGGGCGGACTACGTCTTCATCGGGCGTTGACCGCCCGGCGGCGGTGCCGGGCCACGCGCTCGCGGTTGCCGCAGACCTCGCTGGAGCACCAGCGGCGCCGGCGGCCGCGGGACGTGTCCAGGTAGACCAGGGAACAGGCCTCGCCCTCGCACCGGCGCAGCTGCCCGCGCGCGGCCGGGTCGGTGAGCAGGTCGACGGCGTCGCGGGCGATCTGCCCGAGGAGGGCCCCGCAGTCGGGGTCGCCGACGAGGCTGCGCAGCAGGAGCCCGTCGGCGCCCCTGCCCGCCCTCAGCGCGGGCGGGGCGGTGACGGCGAGGGCGTTCACCCGCTCCAGGTCGGGGTCGGCGGCACGGCCGTCGACCTCGGCGTGGACGACGCGGTGCAGGAGGTCGCGGACGGCGCGGAAGCGGCCCAGCCAGGCGGCGTCCACGGCGGCCAGCGGGGTGCCGTGCGGGACGGCGCCGGAGCCCAGGAGCCAGGCCCGCAGGCGCTCGGGGCTGTCGAGCCGCTCGGCCGGCTCCTCGCCGGGCCGGCCGGCGGCCGTGGCCACCAGATCCAGACAGAGCCGCCCGGCGTCAAACCTCAGTCCGTACGAAGCCCCTGACACCACCCCACCAGAGTGCCTCGCGAGGGGGCGAGGTGTTAACCCCGCGAACGGGTCCGCGCCGCGGGCGACACGGCGGAGGCGGCACCCGCCCCGCCGGCGGGCGCCCGTCACGCCGCCATCAGCGCCGCGTCCCCCGGCGGCAGCCAGGACCGCTCCGGCCGGGTCAGCCAGTCGTGCCGCGCGGCCAGGGTGGACGCCGCGGTGCGGAGGGCGGAGAGGGCCGGGTGGCGCAGGCCCCGGCGCCAGACCATGGAGACCGGCGAGAGCGGCACCGGGCCGGCCAGCGGCCGCAGGACCATCCCCGGCACCTCGATGAAGTCCACGCTCGCCAGGACCGACCACCCCCGCCGCCGCACCACCCGCACGAACTCCCCCTCCCCCTCGATCTCCGGGAACGGCGCGGCGATGCCGATGCCCCGCCCCTCGAAGAGCCGCTCGGCGAGGTCCGTCCACTCGGCGGTGGCCGGGTTCCCGGCGGCGGCGTAGAGCGTCTCGCCCGCGAGCGAGCCCAACGGCACCTCCGGCAGGGCGGCCAGCCGGTGCCCCTCGGGCAGGAGGACGGCCATCGGCTCGTACCGCACGGGGCAGTGCTCCAGCCGCTCCCGCACCGCCGGGCCGAGGCCGGCCACGCGCCCGAAGGAGACGTCCAGCCGGCCCGCGAGGATCTCGGCCGCCGCACCGGTGAGCCCGCTGTGGAAGCGCGCCACCAGCTCGTGCTCCGGCGCCGCACCGCGCGCCGCGGTCAGCACCCGCCACCCCGTGCCGGCCGTGGCCGCGCAGTCCACGATCAGCGGCCGCTCCTCCCGCGCCCAGGCCGCGTCCAGCTCCTCGTGCGCGGCGAGCACCCGCCGCGCGTACGGCAGCAGCCGCTCCCCCTCGGCGGTGAGCGCGACCTGACGCGTCGTCCGGGCGAACAGCTCGCTCCCCAGCCGCCGTTCGAGCCGGCGGATGTCGCGGCTCAGCGCCTGCTGGGCGGTGAACAGCCGGGCCGCGGCCCGGGTGAAGTGCAGTTCCTCGGCGGCCACGGTGAACGCCCGCAGCAACCGCGGCTCTATGTCGTACGGCACGGCCGCAGTCAACAACAGATCCGCGTGAATGGCGACCGTTCAGGTGTTGGACCGCGCACCGGCCCGGCCACGAGGCTTGCCGCATGCCCCCGCACAACCCTTACGCCCGTCTCTTCGCCGTGCCCGGCGCCCGCGCCTTCACCGCCTGGAACCTCCTCGCCCGCCTCCCCATGGGCATGTTCGGCGTCAGCGCCGTCCTGATGATCTCCGCCGCCCGCGGCTCGTACGCCCTCGCCGGCGCCGTCACCGCGACCGGCCTCGCCGCCACGGCGGTCGCCGGCCCGTGGACGGCCCGGCTCGTGGACCGTTACGGGCAGGCCCGCATCACCGTCCCCGCCGCGTCCCTGGCCGCCCTCGGCTCGCTCGCACTGGTGCTGTGCGTGCACGGTGGCGCCCCCGCCTGGACCCTGTTCGCCGCCTACGCGGCGACCGCGACCACCCCCAACACCGGCGGCATGTCCCGCGCCCGCTGGTCGCACCTCCTGCGCGCCGACCCCGCCGCCCTGCACACCGCCAACGCCTTCGAACAGGCCGCGGACGAGGCGTGCTTCATGCTCGGCCCCGTCCTCGCGACGTTCCTGTGCACGTCGTTCTTCCCGGAGGCGGGCACGCTCGCCGCCGCCCTGATGTTCCTCACCGGCGCCGTGCTCTTCTCGGCACAGAAACGCACCGAACCCCCCATATCCGCCACGCCCGTACGCTCCCGCTCCCCCCTCCGCGGAAACCCCGGCCTGATCACGGTCCTCGCGACGTTCCTGTGCACCGGCGCGCTGTTCGGCTCGCTGGAAGTGGTGACCATCGGCTTCGCCGACGCCCAGGGCCACCGCCCGGCCGCGGGAGCCGTCCTGGCCCTGCAGGCCGCGGGCTCCTGCGCGGCGGGCCTGCTCTACGGGCTGGCCCGCCCCTCGGGTCCGGCATCCGCCCGCTTCCCCCGGTGCCTGGCCGCGATGGCCGCCCTCGCCCTGCTACCGCTCCTGACGACGGCCGCGGGCGGCGGCCTGCCCGCCCTCGCCGGCGCACTGCTCCTAGCCGGCATGGCCACGGCACCCACGATGGTCACGGGCATGAACCTCGTCCAGGGCCTGACCCCGCCCGGCAGCCTCAACGAGGGCATGACGCTGGCCGTGACCGGCCTCCTCGCCGGCATAGCCGCCGGTTCGGCGGCGGGCGGCTGGGCCGTCGAGCACCTGGGCGCGGCGGGCTACGCCGTGCCGGCGGCCGCCGCGGCGACCGCGCTGCTCACGGCGACGACGGGCCGCCGGGCGCTCGCCGCGCAGCCCGCCGCCTGAGGAGCACACCGATCCCGGCAGCCGCCAGGACCCCGCCGGTCGTCCCGCCCGCCACGTAGGCCACGGTCATCCCGGAGGCCCCGCCACTCCCGCCCTTGCCGCCGTCCCCGGCAGCCCTGGGCGTCCCGGAGGCCTCCTTAGTCCCTGGGGCCCCTGAGGTCCCGGAAGTACCGGAAGTACCGGAGGAGCTGGACGACGCGGCGGTGGCCGCAGTCACCACCAGGTGCCCCACCTTCGTGACCCGCCCGTGGTGGCTGGCCACCGTGACCGCGTACGTCCCGGGTGCGAGGCCCTGCCGGATCCGCGCGGGCGCGAAGTACCGGGGGTCGTCCCCGTCGCCCGCCTTGCTGTCGTCCCGCCGCAGCCGCACCGGCCGTTCGAACGCCGGGGACGTGGCCGTCAGCCGCTCCTCCTCGCCCGGATCGGGCGAACGGTCCCGCCACAGCACGTTGACGGTGCCGCCGGCCGGGACCCGGTGTCCTTGGTCCCGGGCGCTCTCCGGCGCGGACGCGGGCGACGTCCCGAAGAACGCCGGCCCGCGCGCCCGCCCGACGTAGTCGCGGTCACCGGGCCGCGCCGCCCGCACGGTCAGCGGCTTCTCCCCGACGACCCGACCGCCCGGCCCGTACAGCGTGACCTTGTACGTACCGTCGCGGGTGCCCGGCGGCAGCTCGGCCGCCCCGGAGAAGAGCCGGGGATTGTTCCAGTCGGTGCTCGACGGATCGTGCGCCAGCCGCACCTCCTTGCGGAAGGCGGGCGAGCGCACGGTGAACGATCGCCCGTTCTCCCCCGGGTACAGGTCGTCGTACGCCATCCACAGCCGCTCCCCCGGCCGCAGCACCTCGCCGGGCGAGGCCGCCGTGAAGCTCGGCCGTTGCGAGGGCTTCACCTCGACCCGGTCCTCGGCGACGACCCGGCCGCCCGCCCGGACGGTGAGCGGGTACGTGCCGGGCGCGGTGGTCATCGCGATGGCCGGGCGGGCGTGGTGGGCGTGCTCGCGCACGGCGAGCCGGACGGGGCGCGGGAAGACGGGCGAGGAGACGGTGACGTCGCCCCGCCCCCGGGCACCCTGCACCTCTATGTCGACGAGCTCGCCGGGGCGGTTGCCGAAGGCGCTGTTCAGCAGCAGGTGCACCGCGCCGTGCCCGTCGCGGGCCGGTGCGGCCGCCGCGGGGCCCGCACCGCCCACGAGCAGCAGGGCCCCCGCCACCGCGCTCAGCACGGCGACCGCCGTCCGTGTCCGGTTCACCGGGTCACCACCCCTCGTAGTGGAGCGTCACCTGGAAAGAGGGACGTAAGCGCCTATCGGTTGCCGCGGCACACATGGCAAAAGCCCCTGATCTGCGTTTCCGCAGATCAGGGGCTTTTGCCCACATGGGATGAGTGGAGATGGCGGGAATCGAACCCGCGTCCAACGGTGCAGAATCAGGGCTTCTCCGAGCGCAGTCCGCTGCGATTTTCTCGGCCCCGGAGATCACGCGGACAAGTCTCCGACGGGCTCAGTCACTGTTTGATTTCCCACCAGCCCCCGTGACCGGGGTTAGTGGTTTAGTTCCCTAGCTGATGCCAGGATCCGGGTCGGGAACAGCCCCGGGCTGACACTTCGCAAGTCGCTACTTAGGCAGCGAGGGCGAAGGAATCGCGCTTGGTGTTGGCGATTATTGGTTGCGACATATGGTTTACGAGATCATTGCCGCTTCCTCGGCTCGCTTCCCCTGCTTCGACATCCGCTGTCGAAACCGATCATCCCCATGTTGATTTTTCAAATCGCACACCGGGTACCACCCCGTGTCGTGTGCTACGCCCATCGTACGTGACCGACGGGCGCGCGTGCCAGCGTATTACCGCTGCTGGCCCCGCGCCGCCGTCGCCCGCTGCCTGCGGCGCGCCGCGGCGATGGCGCGGTTCGACTCGCGGGTGTCCTGCTTCTCGCGCAGGGTCTGCCGCTTGTCGTACTCCTTCTTGCCCTTGGCCAGGGCGATCTCGACCTTGGCCCGGCCCTCCTTGAAGTAGATGGCGAGGGGCACGATGGTGTGCCCCGTCTCCTGCGACTTGGAGGCGAGCTTGTCGATCTCGGCCCGGTGCATCAGGAGCTTGCGCTTGCGGCGCGCGCTGTGGTTGGTCCACGTGCCCTGGGTGTACTCGGGGATGTGGGCGTTGTGCAGCCACGCCTCACCGCCGTCGATCTGCACGAAGCCGTCCACCAGCGAGGAGCGCCCCTGGCGCAGCGACTTCACCTCGGTGCCGGTCAGCACCATGCCGCACTCGTAGGTGTCCAGGAGGTGGTAGTCGTGCCGCGCCTTCTTGTTCTGCGCGACGAGCTTGCGCCCCGTCTCTTTCTTGTCCTTAGCCATAGCGCCGCCATTCTCGCACTACGACCCACCCCCGAGGCCACTCAATACCGTGCGGGCCCGCTCCTCCGCATCGCCGCGCACCAGCAGGTCGGGGGCGATGCCCCGGCCGTCGACGGCATGCCCGGCGGGGGTGCGGTAGTGGCCCACGGTGAGCTCGGCGACCGAGCCGTCCGCGAGGCGGCTCGGCATCTGCACGGACCCCTTGCCGAAGGTCCGCGACCCCACGAGGACGGCCCGGCCGCGGTCCTGCAGGGCGCCCGCCAGCAGCTCGGCCGCGCTCATCGTGCCGCCGTCGACCAGGACCACGAGCGGCAAGGGGGTGGCCCCGCCCGGCCGGGCCTCCAGGGTGCGCTGGGCGCCGTCCACGTCGTACGTGGCGACGAGCCCGCCGTCGAGGAAGGCGGAGGCGGCCGTGGCGGCCTCCTCGACCAGACCGCCCGAGTTCCCCCGCAGGTCCAGCAGGATGCCCTCGCCCGGCAGGGCCTGGGCGGCCGCCGCGCGCACCTGCTCGCCGGTGCCTCGCGTGAACGAACCGACCTTGATCCGCACGGCCGCGACGCCGCCCTGGACGAGGTGCTCGGCCGTGACGCTCTCGCTGGTCAGCCGCTCCCGGTACAGCGTGCGCTCCCAGCTGCGGCCGGCGCGCTCCACCCCGACCCGCACGGGCGTGCCCGGGCCGGGCCAGGCGGTGGCGTCCCCCGCGTCGCCGCGCAGCAGGGCGACGACCTCGGTGACGGGGCGGCCGTCGACGGGCGTGCCGTCGACGCTGCGCAGCCGGTCGCCGGAGCGGAGGCCGGCCCGGTCGGCGGGGCTGCCGGGGCGCACGCTGTCGACCTCGGTGCGGCCGCCCGCGGCGCGCCGGGCGGAGAGGCCGACGCCGATGTAGGCGCCGTTCAGGGTGCGCTCCAGGCCCTCGTACTCGCGGGCGCTGTAGACGGCGCTCCAGCGGTCGCCGCTGCGGCCGACCACTTCGGCGGCGGCTTCCGAGCCCGACTTGCCGTCCTGGACGGCGCGGGCCGCGGCGGCCTCGACCTCGCTGTGGTCGACGGGGGCGCCGGTGACGGCGGGGTCCGCGGGTCTGGCCGCCGTGCGGGAGGCGGCGTGGACCTCCGGCGAACGCTTTCGGCCGTCCTGGCCCTCCGGGCTCCAGGAGCCGGCCGCGGCGCCGGTGGCCAGCACGCCCGCGAAGACCAGTGTCAGCGCCGCGCCGCGGCGGGCGCGGCGCTGCGGATGGAACATCGACGGGCCGGGCATGCGCGTGAGTCTAGGACACCAGGGCGCGCCGTACGGGGAGTTGACCGCACAGCCCCCTTGGCTCATCTCACACCTTGAGGTACTTGCGGAGTGCCGCGAACGCCGCCAGGGCGGGCATCAGCAGCCCGATGGCGAGCACCAGCGGCAACTTGGCCAGGACCGCGTCCCAGCCGATGAACTGGATGAGGTCGATCTGGTCGACCAGCCAGTTGTTCACCAGGAAGTAGTGGCCGGCCACGAGCAGCACGCACGCGAGACCCGCGCCGAGCAGCCCCGCGAAGGCGGCCTCCATGATGAACGGGATCTGGATGTAGAAGCTGGACGCACCGACCAGCCGCATGATCCCGGTCTCCCGGCGGCGGCTGAACGCGGAGACGCGGACCGTGTTCACGATCAGCATCAGCGCGACGACGAGCATCAGCGCCATCACGCCGAGCGCCGCGTAGTTCATGCCGTTGACCAGGTTGAAGAGGTTGGACAGGACGTCCTTCTGGTCCTGCACCATCTGCACGCCCGGGCGCTGCGAGAAGGCGGTCGAGATGACCTCGAACTTGGTGGGGTCCTTGAGCTTGACGCGGAAGGACTCCTGCATCTGGTCCGGCGTGACGAAGCCCGCGATCGGCGACTTCTTGTCGAACTGCTCCTTGTAGTGCTTGTACGCCTCGTCGGCCGTCTCGAACTGGACCTTCTGGACGACGCTCATCTTCTCCAGATCGGCGCGGATCTCCTTCTTCTGGTCCTCCGTGGCCGCTCCCTTGGCACAGGAGGGGAAGGACTCCGCGTCGGTCTTGTTGCAGAGGTAGATGGAGACGTTGACCTTGTCGTACCAGTAGCCCTTCATCGTGCTGGCCTGCTCGCGCATGAGCAGGGACCCGCCGAAGAGGGCCAGAGAGAGCGCCACGGAGACGATCACCGCGAAGGTCATCGTGAGATTGCGGCGGAGACCGACGCCGATCTCCGAGAGGACGAACTGGGCGCGCATGGCGTCCTTTCAGTGCTGGTAGCCGTACACGCCGCGCGACTGGTCGCGCACGAGGCGGCCCTTTTCCAATTCGATGACGCGCTTGCGCATCTGGTCCACGATCTGCTGGTCGTGGGTGGCCATGATGACCGTGGTCCCGGTCCGGTTGATCCGGTCGAGGAGCTTCATGATGCCCACCGAGGTCTGCGGGTCGAGGTTGCCCGTCGGCTCGTCCGCGATCAGCAGCATCGGACGGTTGACGAACGCCCGGGCGATGGCCACGCGCTGCTGCTCACCGCCGGAGAGCTCGCCCGGCCGGCGGTCCTCCTTGCCGCCCAGACCCACCAGCTCCAGCACCTGCGGGACGGCCTTCTTGATCTCCCCGCGGGGCTTGCCGATCACCTCCAGCGCGAAGGCGACGTTCTCGCTGACGGTCTTGTTGGGCAGCAGCCGGAAGTCCTGGAAGACCGTGCCCAGCTGGCGGCGCATGTGGGGCACCTTCCAGTTGGACAGCCGGGCCAGGTCCTTGCCCAGCACGTGCACCTGTCCGGTGCTCGCGCGCTCCTCGCGGAGCAGCAGCCTCAGGAAGGTGGACTTGCCCGAGCCCGAGGAACCGACCAGGAAGACGAACTCGCCTTTCTCGATCTCGAGCGAGACGTCGCGGAGCGCCGGACGGTTCTGCTTGGGGTAGGACTTGGAGACGTTGTCGAATCGGATCACGAGTGCACCACGCGTCGACCTGGATAGGGGGCACGGACCGCCGCGCAGGCGGCTCCCGTTCGGTGTGCGTGACCATACGCGAACGAGCCGTGCACGCGCAGGCAGCGACCGGGGTCGGCGCGTTTATTACCGTCATGTTCGGGGACAAAACGAGGACAATCGGCCCGCACGCGCCGTTCGGCGCGGAAGCTGGCACAGTGGTAGGGGGAACCGCTCGGCTCTCCCGCGCGTTGGACGTACCGGAGGAGGAGATCGCATGACATGCGACCGACTGGTGTGCGCCAACTGCGCGGCTCCCGTCAGTGAGGGCCGGTGCCCGGTCTGCCGGGCCAGCAGGGAGCGGCTGCAGCACCAGGAAGGCATCTTCGCCGGCCTGACGCCTGCGGCGCTGATCGTGCTGCTGGCGGCGCTGGTGGCCGTGGCCGTGCTCGCACACGGATTCGCCGGGTAGCCGGGTAGCCGGTCAGCCGGGTACTTGTACCGCCGGGTAGCCGCCGGGCCGCGCAGAGTGATGCGGGTCGTGCGGGTGCCCGCCAAGACGACGCGGGAGGGCCCGGAGCGCTGAGCGCTCCGGGCCCTTTTGTGTGCCTGCTTACGGCGTCGGCCGTGCGGCCTGTGGCTTGTGCGGCCCGCGGCCTATGGCCTGTGACGCTGCGATCAGGCCGCGGCGCCCGCGCTGCGGGTCATGAGGCGGGGCAGCAGCCGGAAGCCGACACCGCCCGCGATCATCGTCGCGGCGCCGATCACCAGGAAGCCGGTCTGCGAGGCACCGGTCTCGGCCAGCTGCTCCTTCGGCTTGGCCTGCTGCACGGGCTTGGAGCCCGCGCTGTCGGTGTCCGTGTTGTTGCCGCAGTTGCTGCTGGTGTCGACGGGGCAGACCTTGCCCTGGTCGCCGGAGTCGCTGCCGCCGGTGGAGCCGGTGGCACCCGTCGAACCGGTGGAGCCGGTCGAACCCGTCGAGCCCGTCGAACCGGTGGTGCCGGAGCCGCCGGTGCCGTTCTGGTCGCCGCTGGTGGAGCCGTGGTCGCCGGTGGAGCCCGTGGAACCGGTGGAGCCGGTCGACCCCGTGCTGCCGGTGGAGCCCGTCGAGCCCGTGCTGCCGGTGGAGCCCGTGGAACCGGTGCTGCCCGTAGACCCGGTGCTGCCGGTGGAGCCCGTCGAGCCGGTGGAACCGGTGGAGCCGGTGGAGCCCGTGGAACCGGTGGAGCCGGTCGACCCCGTGCTGCCGGTGGACCCGGTCGAGCCGGTGGAACCGGTGCTGCCCGTGGAGCCGGTGGAACCGGTGCTGCCGGTCTCGCCCGTGGTGCCGGTGGAGCCGGTCGACCCGGTCGAGCCGGTGGAACCCGTGGAGCCGGTCTCGCCCGTCGTACCGGTGGTACCGGTGCTGCCCGAGCTGCCGGTGGTCTCGCCCGAGCCGCCGACGCCGCCGGTGGAACCCGTCGAGCCGGTGGAACCCGTGGAACCGGTGGAGCCTGTCGACCCGGTGCTGCCGGTCTCACCGGTGGAGCCGGTGGACCCGGTCGAACCAGTGCTGCCCGTGGAACCGGTGCTGCCGGTCTCGCCCGTGGAGCCCGTGCCGCCGGTGCTGCCCGTGTTGCCGCCCGTGGGCGGCTGCGGGATCTGGTCCGGGTCGTCGGGCGAGGCGACTGCGTGAACGCCCGCCTTCACACCGACACCCGCAACCTGGACGTTGACGCCGGCGGCGGATGCCGCGCCGGCGGCAGTCAGCGAAGCGCCTGCGGCGACCACCGCGCCGGCGGCTATCCGCGCGACACGCAGTCGCGTCTTCTTCGTCATATGCCTGCTACCCCCAGTAGCTCACTCGTCATTGGAGCAGCTCCGCACGGGGCGGTGGCGCTACTGGAGGCCGGCACGGCCGGGCGGGCCGGCCGTGTGATGCGGCGGCACTGTCGGCCGGGCCGCGCGCCCCCGCCACACGCGCCCCTGTGCTACGCGTGCCGCTCGCCAGCCTTTCCACTTTTTGACGCAGCGTCAAGCCGGATACGCGGGGGTTGTCCTGCTATAGAGGCCCTTGGGGTTACTTCTCCTGCTGCTTGCGCCAGCGGATTCCGGCCTCCAGGAAGCCGTCGATGTCGCCGTCGAGGACGGAGGTGGGGTTACCGACCTCGAACTCGGTGCGCAGGTCCTTGACCATCTGGTACGGGTGCAGGACGTACGAACGCATCTGGTTGCCCCAGGAGTTGCCGCCGTCGCCCTTGAGGGCGTCCATCTTGGCCTGCTCCTCCTGGCGGCGGCGCTCGAGGAGCTTGGCCTGGAGGACGTTCATGGCGCTCGCCTTGTTCTGGATCTGCGAGCGCTCGTTCTGGCAGGAGACGACGATGCCGGTGGGGATGTGCGTGATGCGCACGGCCGAGTCGGTGGTGTTGACGCCCTGACCGCCGGGGCCGGAGGCGCGGTACACGTCGATGCGCAGCTCGGACTCGTCGATCTCGACGTGGTCGCTCTGCTCGACGACCGGCAGCACCTCGACGCCCGCGAAGGAGGTCTGGCGGCGGCCCTGGTTGTCGAAGGGCGAGATGCGGACGAGCCGGTGCGTGCCCTGCTCGACGGAGAGCGTGCCGTAGGCGTACGGGGCCTTGACGACGAAGGTGGTCGACTTGATGCCGGCCTCTTCGGCGTAGGACGTCTCGTAGATCTCGGTGCTGTAGCCGTGGCGCTCGGCCCAGCGCAGGTACATGCGCTGCAGGCGCTCGGCGAAGTCGGAGGCGTCGACGCCGCCGGCCTCGGCGCGGATGTTGACCAGCGCCTCGCGGGCGTCGTACTCGCCGGAGAGGAGGGTGCGGACCTCCATCTCGTCCAGCGCCTTGCGGACGGAGGCTAGCTCCGCCTCGGCCTCGGCGAGGGTGTCGGCGTCGTCCTCGGCCTCGGCGAGCTCGAAGAGCACCGCGAGGTCGTCGATGCGGCCGCGCAGGGCCTCGGCCTTGCGCAGCTCGGCCTGGAGGTGCGAGAGCTGGCTGGTGATCTTCTGCGCCGCGTCGGGGTCGTCCCACAGGGACGGGGCGGCCGCCTGCTCCTCGAGCACGGCGACGTCGGCCCTCATCCTGTCGAGGTCCAGGACGGCCTCGATCGACCCCATGGTCGAGGAGAGGGACTTCAGCTCTTCGGATACGTCAACGACTGCCACGCACCCAGCCTAACGGCTACGCCGCGCTTCCCGGCCCTCAAGGCCCCGGAGGACCCTCCACAACCCCCGCCCCCTCGGGCCGGGGGCCGGTTCCGGCGGCGCCGGCAACGCCCCGGTGCCGGGCACCCCCGCTCCCGCCGCAGCGGCGACCAGCCACCGCCCTGCAGACCGGCGGTGCCGGACCTGCATCGGCCGGGGGCCGCCCGGCACCGCCGCGGGGGCCGGACGCCGCGGCGGCGGGTCCGAGGTGGACCCGTCCACCTCGACCGTCGCGACCGACCGCACCCCCGCTCCCGCCGCAGACCGGCGGTGCCGAACCCGCACCGGGCCGGGCCGGGCGCCGGGCCCGGGACCGTCAGCGTTGGGGGTCGTGGTGGTGGATGCCCGGTTTGGCGTCGCTCGTGTCGTGGTCGGCCGTGGCGAACCAGCCGCCCACCCCCGCCGCGGCCGCCAGGGCCACCGCCGCCGCGCCGAGGCGGATGCGGCGGCGGCGCTGTTCCGCCGGGGAGCGGTGGCGGGCGGAGCCGGCGCGGCGCTGGCCGGCGGCGCGGGGGGCGCGGGCCGTGCCGTGGGCGCCGCCCGCGAGCTCGGCGGGCGTGGGCACGCGCATGCTGGTGTGGGTGTCCCGGCTGGAGTCCGCGACGCCGCCCGGCACGAGCGGCACCACGCCCCGCCGCCGGGTGGCGGCGGGCACCGCGGGCCCGTCCCCGGGCACGTCCGCGCCGGCGGCGGGCTCCGGCTCGTCGTCCGGCTCGTCGATGTCGAGGGGCGGTATCCCGGCGAGCCCGGGGAGCAGCTCCCGCAGGCGCACGGCGAGCTCGGAGGCGCGCAGCCGGGACGCGGGCCCCTTGGCCAAGCACTGGACGAGGAGCTGCCACAGTTCGTCGGGGATGCCGGGCAGCGGCGCGACGGTCTCGGTGACGTGCCGCCGCAGCACCGCGCCGGGGTGCCCGCCGCCGAAGGGCGTGAAGCCGGCGAGCAGCTCGTAGAGGACGGTGGCGAGGGCGTAGACGTCGACGGAGGCCCGCGGCGGCAGGCCCTCGATGATCTCGGGGGCGAGGTAGTCGGGCGTGCCGATGACGCTGCGGGGGCCGGGCCCGCGGCCGCCCTCCCGGGCGGGCCGGGGGGCGTCCACGAGGCGGGCGATGCCGAAGTCGGTGAGCAGCGCGGGGTGCGCGCCGCCGGGGCCGAGCGGGCCCTGCATGTCGAGCAGGACGTTCTCGGGCTTGACGTCGCGGTGGACGATCCCGGCCGCGTGCGCGGCGGCGAGCCCGTCCGCGACGTCGGCGACGATGGCGACCGCGGCCTCGGGCGCGAGCCGCCGTTCGCGGTCGAGCCGGGTGCGCAGGTCCGTCCCCCGGATCAGGTCCATGACCAGGGCGAGGTCGGCGCCGTCGACGACGAGGTCGCGGACCCCGACCACATGCGGGTGGTCGAGGCCGAGGAGCGCGGCGCGCTCCTGGACGAAGCGGCCGACGAGCTCCTGGTCGGAGGCGAGATCCTCGCGCAGGAGCTTGATGGCGACGGGGCCCTCGGGGCCCTCGCCGAGCCACACCGTGCCGGCACTGCCGCGGCCGAGGACCTGGTGGGCGGTGTACCGGCTACCGATCTTCCGTGCCAAGACTGTTCCCCGACTCCTCGTCTCCGACAGGCGCGCTGGCGACCAAGCTACTGCCAACGGTCACCCCCGAGGCGGAAAACCCCCGCCGGGTGTCGACAAATCGATCACCCGGTCATCTGCTGGAGGCGAGTCCGGAGATCCAGTCCTTGACGTCCGTGACCCAGTCCCAGGCCGCGTCCCAGAAGCTCCTGCCGTCGGCGACCCAGTCCTTCAAGGGAGTGAATTCCCAGATGAGCCACGCACCGATGACCAGGATAACGATCATGAAGAGGCAGCCCTTGAGACAGCCCAGCCCGGGGATCCGCATCGGGTTCGCGCTGCGCTGCCGCGGCGGCCGCGGCTCACGGCGCGGCGCCGGCGGCTCCGGGGCGTACGGCTGCGGCTGGGGCGCCGGGGGCTGCTGATAGCGCGGCTGCCGCTGCTGTCTGCGGGACGCAGGCTGCTGCGGTTGCTGCGGCTGCTGGGGCGCGTACGACTGGGGCGGCGCCGTGTAGTGCTGCGGGGGCGGCGGCCGGTGTCCCTGGGGCGGCTGAGGCGCGTACTGCTGCCCGTACCCCTGGCCCTGCCGGCCGTCGTACCCCTGCTGCCCGTAGCGCTGCTGCCCGTAGCCCGACCCGCCCTGCGGCGGCTGGGGCGGCTGGCCGGACCGCCGCTGGGGGCGGCGGCGCAGCGGGTCCTCGCTCGGGTCGAGGTACTGCACCTGGGTCTGGTCGTTGCGGTCGCGGGCCGCCCGCAGCTGGGTCTGCCACGGGTGCCCGCCGTCGCCCTCCGGGGGCAGCGGCGGCACGGGCGGCATGGCGCGCGTCGGGTCGGCGGAACCGCCGGGGCCGGAGCCGGCCGGCATGACGCGCGTGGCGTCGGCGTCGGGGCCGTTGCCGCCGGGGGACGCGTTCGGCAGGAGGCTGGTCGCGGCGTTCGGGTCGTACCCGCCCGGGGCGTAGCCGCCCGGCGTCGACGGCAGCACCTGCGTGGGGTCGGCGTCGCCCGCCCCCGCGGCGCGGCCGGAGCCCTGGCCCTGGCCGGTGCCCGGCACGACGGCCGGCTCCGGGTCGGGCGCAAGCAGCCCGCCGACCCCGAGGGCGGCCTCGGCCTGCTCCGGGGAAGCGTGCACGCCGACGCCCGCGGCGACGACCCGCAGCGCCCGGGCGAGGTTCTCGGCGCTGGGGCGCTCCTCGGGCCGCTTGCGCAGGCAGCGCTCTATGACCGTCCAGAGGGGCTCCGGGACGGTGGTGGGGCGGCGCGGCTCGGAGCTGAGGTGCTGGTGGAGCACTTCGAGCGCGGTCGCGCCGGCGAACGGCGGGCGGCCGGTGACCAGCTCGTAGAGCAGGATGCCGGCGCCGTAGATGTCGACCGCGGAGGTCTGCGGGCGGCCCTCGGCGGACTCGGGCGCGACGTACGCGGGCGTGCCGACGAACTCGTGGGTACGGGTCAGGCCCGGGGAGTCCGCGAGGCGCGCGATGCCGAAGTCCGTGAGCATCGGGTGCATCCGGCCGCCGTCGCTCTCGAGGAGCACGTTGGCGGGCTTGAGGTCCCGGTGGACGATGCCGTCGGCGTGGCTCGCGGCGAGCGCGTCGGCGATCTGGGCCGTGAGGAGCGAGGCGGCGACCGGCGTGAAGGGGCCGTTGTCGCGCAGGTAGTGGTGCAGGTCCGGGCCGTCGACGAGGTCCATGACCAGGGCGAGCAGATCCCCCTCGACGACGAGGTCGCGGGTGCGGACGATGTTGGGGTGGGTGAGCCGGAGGAGGACGGAGCGCTCGCGCAGGAAGCGCATGACGACGTCCGCGTCGTTGGCCAGCTCTTCCTTGAGCACCTTGATCGCGACGGTCTCGCCCGGCCGGCCGGACACGGCCGCCTCGGCGCCCGCGGCCTCCCGCTGGCGTGCTCGCCAGACGGTGCCGGTCGCTCCGCGTCCGAGCACCTCCTCGAGCAGGTACTTGCTGCCTACCGGCCGCACGTCATGCGCTCCCTGATCGTCATCGTCGTCATGCTTAGCGATGGCCTCTCTCGTGCCCGGCCTTGCGCCCACTGTAGTGCCGTCGTACGGACCTCCGGTTTGCCGAATCCGCGGGGCTGGGAGGAAGACGCGGGCGGGGGGCGGTTGGTTGCCGCGCGGCGCGCGGAAGGCGCGTACGGGCTGCTCGCGCGGGGCGCCCGCGGAATGCCGGTGGGGCGCCTGCGGGGGCTCGCCGGCCGTCCGGAGGCCGTCTGCCGGCCGGTCGGTGGACGATCCGCGGCGCGTCCCGGAGCGAAAGAAAATCTGTACGACGTGTTCGAAAACCGACGGAGATGGCGCCCGAGCGAACCGATCACGAGGTGACCTCGAAAGGTTTCGATCACCTTCCGCTTTCTTCCCACCCTCCCGCGGTCTTTCAAGATCACGAATTGACTGTCGCCGGGCGCGTCGTCCCCGGCAGGTGCGAGGATGCTCGCAGCACGATGCGGAGGGGCGGGGCCGGTGCTTCCGGTACGTTCCGCGCGCCGTGGTGACCTGTACGTGCCGAAGCGCCCGTGCACCGGTGGGGGAAGGCTGCGGAACGCCTCCTGTCCCCGCCCGCGCACCGGGGCAGAAGGGACCGTTGACGGCGATGCAGATCAGGCTGACCGTCCTCGGGCCGCTCAGCGGCCACCACGCCACTGCGTCCACCGCGCCCCTCGCGACGTGCGCCTGCGACGTGCTGGTGACCGCCCCCGCGGGGACCGCCCTGGCCGGGGTGACCAGCGGCCTGGCCGCCGCCGCGGCAGCGGCCGGCTGCGACCTCGGCACCGGGGCCGTCGTGGTCTACGCCGGAGCCGAGCGGCTGGACCCGCAGCGCAGCGCGCTCGGCGAGCCGCCGCTGATCGACGGCGCCGTCCTGTCCCTGTGCGCCCCGGCCGACCCCGAGCGGCACGCCGGCGTGCTCCTCTCCGGCGTCCCGGAGGCCGCGGCCCGGCTGCACGTCGTCTCCGGGCCGGACGCGGGCGGCGTGCACCTGCTGCACGGCGGCGAGGTCCACGTGGGGCGCTCCGCGCAGGCGGACATCCCCCTGGACGACCCCGACGTCTCCCGCCTGCACTGCGCGGTCGCCCTCCACGACGACGGCACGATCACCCTGCGGGACCTGGGCTCCACGAACGGAACGGTCCTCGCGGGCGAGCCGGTCGGCGCGGAGCCGGTGCGGTTCCCCGCCGGGGAGCTGCTGCGGGTGGGCGAGTCGGTCCTGACCCTGCACGCCGCGGACGACGCCTCCCCGCGCGTCCTGCCGGCCGCCCCCGACGGCGAGGGTCACCTGCGCGTGGGCGGCAGCGCCCCCGGGACTCCCCCTGCGGCCACGCCCCCGACGGGCACGGTCGCCCCGCCGGCGCGCGGCGCGTGGCTGGGCGCACCGACGGGCGTGACGGGTCTGACGGCGGGCGCGGACGCCGGCATGCCGGGCGGGGCCGGTGGAAGCAGCGGCCTTGGTGGCGGTGGACTTGCTGACGGTGGACTTGGCAGTGGTGGCCTGGATAGCGGTGGCGGGCTCGGCGGCACCGGTGCGCCCGGCCCCGGGGACGCGGTGACGCACGGAGGCCGCGGCTTCCCGTTGCGGGACGCGGGCCCGGGCGGCCTGTCCGTCCGCGTACCGGCCCAGCCGGGACCGTCCGGAACGGCAGCTCCAGTGGACGCCCGGACGGGCCGGCCGGTCCGGCAGGGCGGCGCGGGACAGGCAGGGCACCCGGACGGCCGGGCCGGTACGGGCCAGGAGGACCCGTACGGCCGGCAGAACCCGCACGGGCAGGCAGGCGGGCCGGATGGTTCCGGGCACTCCGGCGGGGCCTTCGGCTCCGGCCAGCCGGACCGCTCCGGCGAAGACGCCCCCCGCAACCGCGCAGGGCAGGCGGACCAGGAGGGCGCCTCCGGACGGGCTGACGGTTACGCCGGGGCGGGGTACACGAACCAGCCCGGCGAGGCGCGCAACCACGCGGGGCATGCCGGGCAGACGGGCCGACCGGGCAACACCGGACAGGCCGACACCTACACCGGCACGGGGCACACGAACCAGCCCGGCGAGGCACGCCACCACGGGGGACATACCGGGCAGACGGGCCGACCGGGCAACACCGGACAGGCCGACGCGTACGCCCGCACGGGGCACACCCACCAGCCCGGCGAGACACACAGCCACGCCGGGCCGACCGGACCGGCCGGGCAGCCCGGCGGCTCCCGGCACTCCGGTGGTTACTCCGCAGCCGGCCACGCTCCGGGCGGGAACGTGTCCCCCCAGGGCGACGCCCGCCCCGGCCACTCCGGCAACCCGTACGACACCGACCGCCCCGGCAACCCCGACGCCACGGGCTATCCGGACGCCACCGGCTATCCCGGCAAACCCGGCGCCCACCACCCCGGCCGACCGGGCAGCGGCCCCGGTCAACCCGGTCAGCCCGGTCAGCCCGGCCGGTTCGACCCCTTCGGCCGGCCCGCCGACGGCGGCCACGCGCCCGGCGACGCCGCGGCCGGGCACTCCGGCGCGACCGGCCACGGCATCACGGCCGCCCCCGGCTCCTCCGGTGCCTCCCCCTCCCCCGAGCCCCCCGCCGGCGAAGCCGGTAAGCGGTCCCGGGGGCGGGGCATAGGCGCGTGGGCACGGCGGCTTGCGGGCGGGCGTGGCGGGGGGCGCGGGGGCGACGGGGACGCGTGGGGCGATCCCGCGGACGACGCGGGCGTCGTGGAGCGGGCTCGCGCCGAGGCCGCCGCGCTGCGCGAGCGCTGGCCCGACCCCGCGGAGACGCTGCTCACCGTCCTCGGCCCCGGCCCCCGGCTGTGGGAGCGCGGGCCGGGCCACCCCGACCTGCTGACCGTACGGCTGGGCACGGCCGACCGGCACTCGGCCGGGAGCGGCGCGCTGCTGCCCTCGGTGCCGGTGACGGTGGGGCTGCGCGAAGCCGGTTCGCTGGGGCTCGCCGGGCCGCGGGGGCGGCTGTCCGCGCTGGCCCGCTCGGTGCTGGCGCAGCTGGCGGCGCTGCACGCCCCGGGGTCCCTGGAGTTCGTGCTGATCAGCGCGGACCGGGCGCGCCCGGTGGAGGAGCGTCTGGCGGAGTGGTCGTGGCTGGGCTGGCTGCCGCAGCTGCGGCCGGTGCGCGGGCAGGACTGCCGGCTGCTGGTGGCGTACGACCGGGAGCAGGCCGCGGCCCGCACGGCGGAGCTGGTGCGCCGCCTGGACGAGGGCCCGCTGGGCCCGCACTGGGCGTCGGCCGCCCCGCAGGCCGTGGCGGCCGTGGCCGAGCGCCACTCCGGGCCGTACACGGTGGTGATCGTGGACGGCGACCCCGGTTCGGCGGATCTGCGGGAGACGGTGTCCCGGCTGGCCGTGGGCGGCGCGGCGGCGGGCATCCATCTGCTGTGCCTGGCGGACGCGCCCGCGACCACTCCGGCGTCGCCGGTCCCGTCGACGCTGGCCACGGCCCGTACGGCGGCTCCGGCGTTCCCGTACTGCGGCGCGGTGGCGCTGCTGAGCGGTGACGTGGCCACGGTGGTGCAGGTGATCCACCGCTCGCCGGCGCAGGCCGGCGGCCCCGAGGCCGAGGCCTCACCGGTCGCGGCCGGGCCGGCCGTCATCGCGGCCGTGGACGCGGTGTCGCGCGCGTGGGCCGAGCGGTTCGCGCGGGCGCTGGCGCCGCTGCGGATGGCGGACGGCGTGGCGGGCGGGGCGGCCGCGCGGGTGGCGGCGGCGCTGCCGCGCAGCGCGCGCCTGCTGGACGAGCTGGGCCTGGCCCGGGCCACCCCGGCCTCGCTGACGGCGCGCTGGGCGGCGGCGACGGACCGCGGGGCGCGCCCCGGGGGCCGCGCCGTGGCGGTGCTGGGCGCGGGCCCGCACGGGCCGCTGGCCGTGGACCTGGCGGCGGACGGGCCGCACTTGCTGGTGGAGGGCTCCCCCGGCAGCGGCAAGACGGAGCTGCTGCGCTCGCTCGCCGCGTCGCTGGCGGCGGCCGACCGGCCCGACCGGCTCTCGCTGGTGCTGGTGGACGGCGCGGGCGCGGAGCGCGGCGAGGGGCTGCGGCTGTGCACGGACCTGCCGCACGTGTCGACGTATCTGGCGGCCGCGGATCCGGTGCGCATGCGGGAGTTCGCCCAGGCGCTCACGTCGGAGCTCAAGCGGCGCGCGGAGCTGCTGGGGCGGCTGGACTTCACCGCCTGGCACACGCAGCACGCCGCCGCGTCGGCCGCGCAGGTCGTCGCGCCCCGCCGCCCGGTGGACGGCTCGGGCGACCTGGACTCCCTGCCGACGGGGACGCTGAAGCTGCGCACGCAGAAGGACGGCCCGTCGCTCACGGCCCAGACGGCGCTGCCGCGCCTGGTGGTCCTCGTGGACGACTTCGACGCGCTGGTGGCCCCGGCCCTGGGCAGCACGGGCCGCCCCGCGGCGGGCTCGGTCGTCCGGGCGCTGGAGGCGGTGGCGCGGGACGGCGAGCGGCTCGGCGTCCACCTGGTGGCGGCGTCGGGGCGGCCGGACCGTACGGCCGACACGGCGGCGGTCGAGCGGGCCGGGCTGCGGGCGACGCTGGAGATCGCCCCGGCGTCGGCGGACGGCACGCCGGGCGACGGGAGCGGCGCGGGCGAGCCGGCGCCCGGCCGCGGGCGGCTGATGCGGCCGGACGACGATGCGACGACGCCGTTCCAGGCGGGCCGGGTGACGGGCCGCATTCCGCGGACGGCGACGCTCCGCCCGACGGTCGTGCCCGTCGACTGGCAGCGCATGGGCGACCCGCCGACCCGGCGCCCGCTGCGCGAACTGGGCAACGGCCCGACGGACCTGGCGTTGCTGGCGAGCGCCCTGCAGCGCGCCGCGCAGTCGGCGGGAGCGGAGGCCGCGCCACCGCTGCTCTAAGGCGCGGCCGGTGCTCCCGCGCCGCGTGCCCCGCGCAGGTGACTCCTCATCACAGCCCGGTCACGATCGGTGATTTGTGCCGGGTGACGGTATTGCGGCGGCTCCCGGGCGGGCGTAGGACTGTCGCACGGGAGGCGGGCGCGTGCGGGGCCGGCGTGCGGGGCGGTCGCCGACGGGGAGCTCGTACGGGAGGGGCGGCAATGCGGACATCGCTTCGTTCGGTGCGCGGGGCGCGCGGCGCTCTGGCACTCCTCGCGGCCGGGACCCTGGCCCTGTCGGCCGCGGGGTGCAGCGACGGCGGCACGGACGGCGGCGGCCCGCCGGGCGGCGGCAGAGGCACGCCGGACGCGATCCGGCAGACCGTCCGGCTCCCGCAGCTCAGCGGGCAGAGGCTCAAGGTGACGGCGGTCTGGACGGGTGCCGAGCAGAAGGGCTTCACGAAGGTCCTGGACGAGTTCTCCCGGCGGACGGGCGCCGAGGTGGCCTACGTGCCCAGCGGCGACGACATGTCCGCCTTCGTCGGCTCGAAGATCGCGGGTGGTGACCCGCCGGACGTGGCGCTGCTGCAGCAGCCCGGCGCCCTGCGGGAGTTCGCGCAGAAGGGCTGGCTCAAGCCGCTGGGCAGCGAAGCCACGGCCGAGCTGGGCAAGAACTTCAGCAAGGGGTGGCAGGAGCTCGGCTCGTACGAGGGCAAGAGCTACGGGGTCTACTTCAAGGTCAGCAACAAGTCCCTGGTCTGGTACAACACCAAGGTCTTCGAGGGGGCCGGGGCGAAGGAGCCGAAGACCTGGCCGGAGTTCCTGAGGACCGCGCAGCTGATCGCCGACTACGGCATCGGGCCGGTCTCGGTGGGCGGGGCGGACGGCTGGACGCTCACCGACTGGTTCGAGAACGTCTACCTCTCCCAGGCCGGCCCCGAGAAGTACGACCAGCTGGCGCAGCACCGGATCCCGTGGACGGACCCGTCCGTGAAGGACGCGCTGACGACGCTCGGGCAGCTCTTCGGCGGGAAGGGCCTGCTGGCGGACGGCACCGAGGGGGCCATCCAGACGCAGTTCCCCACGTCGGTCACCCAGACCTTCACCGGAGGGGAGGAGCCGAAGGCCGCCATGGTCTTCGAGGGCGACTTCGCGGCGGCCAACGTCACCGGGGCCGGGGCGCGGATCGGCAAGGAGGCCAAGGTCTTCCCCTTCCCCGCGGTGGGGGCGAAGGCGCCGGTGGTGACCGGCGGCGACGTGGGGGTGGCGCTGAAGGACGGGCCGGCGGCGCAGGCCCTGCTGACCTTCCTCGCCTCGCCCGACGCGGCGCAGGTGTGGGCCCGGCAGGGCGGCTTCCTGTCGGCCAACAGGAATCTCGGCCTCGCCGCCTACCCCGACGACGTGCTGCGCTCCATCGCCGGGGCCGTGGTCGCGGCGGGCGACGGCTTCCGCTTCGACATGTCCGACCTGGCGCCCGCCTCCTTCGGCGGCAAGCCGGGCCAGGGCGAATGGAAGGACCTCCAGGATTTCCTGAAGAACCCCGGTGACGTGGCGGGCACCCAGCAGAAGCTGGAGTCCGACGCGGCCAAGGCGTTCAAGAGCTGACGGGAGCCCCGCACCATGTCGACCGCGACCGCGGGCGGCGCTGCGGCCTCCGGGCCGCCCGCCCCGCCCATCCCCCCCTCGAAGAAGATCCGGGGCACGTCGGCCACCCGGCTCTGGGTGGCCGGCCTCTTCCTGCTGCCCGCGCTGGCGCTGCTCGGCGCGCTCGTCGTCTATCCCATCGGCTACTCGGTCTACCGCAGCCTCTTCGACGCGAGCGGCAACGGATTCGTGGGCGTGGACAACTACCACGAGGTGTTCACCGACGACCGGATCCGCACGGCCCTGAAGAACAACGTCATCTGGGTGGTCGTGGCCCCGTCGGTGGCCACGGCGCTGGGCCTGGTCTTCGCGGTGCTCACCGAACGGGTGCGCTGGGGCACGGCGTTCAAGCTGGTCGTCTTCATGCCGATGGCGATCTCGATGCTGGCCTCGGGCATCATCTTCCGGCTGGTGTACGAGCAGAACCCCGACCGCGGCGTCGCGAACGCGGTGTGGGTGGGCGTCCACGACACGTTCTCGCCGCCGGCGCCCTTCCCCGGCGCGCACCCCAGGGACGGCAGCCTGCTGACGGAGAGCCACGGGGCGTTCACGACGCGGGCGGCGGTGCGGGCCGGCACCGCGACCGTCCTGCCGCTCGTGGGCGCGAAGCCCGCGGACATGAAGGGCGCCAAGGACGCCATTCCGGCGCGGGACGTCGCCGGGAAGGTCACCGGCACGGTGTGGCGGGACTTCACGCGCGGCGGCGGTGGCACGCCGGGCAAGATCGACCAGGGCGAGAAGGCCCTGGAGGGCCTGACGGTGGAGGCGGTCAAGGACGGCCGGACCGTGGCCTCGGCCACCTCGGCCGCCGACGGCACCTTCACGCTGCCCGCGGCGGCGGACGGCGCCCTGCTGCGCCTGCCCGCCTCCGACTTCGCCGCGCCCTACGGCGGCGTCGACTGGCTGGGCCCCTCGCTCGTCACCCCGGCCATCATCGGCGCGTACATCTGGATGTGGGCGGGCTTCGCGATGGTGCTGATCGCGGCGGGGCTCGCGAGCGTGCCGCGGGAGCTGCTGGAGGCGGCGCGGGTCGACGGCGCGAACGAGTGGCAGGTCTTCCGGAGGGTGACGGTGCCGCTGCTGGCGCCGGTGCTCGCCGTCGTGATGGTCACGCTGATGATCAACGTGCTGAAGATCTTCGACCTCGTCTACATCATCGCGCCGGGCGCGAGCCTGGACAAGGCGAACGTGCTGGCCCTGCAGCTGTACCAGTCGTCCTTCGGCACGGACGTCAACCAGGGCGTGGGCAGCGCGATCGCGGTCTTCCTGCTGGTGCTCGTGCTGCCGGTGATGTACGTGAACCTGCGGCGGATCCGGCGGGAGCGGCAGCGGTGACGGGGACGGCTGCGAGGACGGGGGACGCCGCGACGACGGGGAGGGCCGCGGTGCCGGGCCCCGCGGCGGTGCTCCCGAGGGGACGGCGCCGATGACCACGAGGGGGCGGCAGGGATGACCACGCTGGACACGGCCGTACGGGCCAGGCAGTCGCTGCCCGCGCGGATCGCCGCGCGGCTGGGCGGCGGGGCGGTGCGGTTCTTCCTCGTCGCCGTCGGGCTGTTCTGGCTGACGCCGACGGTGGGGCTGCTCCTGTCCTCGCTGCGGGACAAGAGGGACATCGCGGCCTCGGGCTGGTGGGAGGTCTTCGCCCACCCGGCGCAGCTGACCACCGACAGCTACAGCAAGCTCTTCGACAACGACACCGTGATGGAGTCCCTCGGCACCACGGCCCTGATCACCGTGCCGGCGACGGTGCTGGTGATCCTCGTCGGCGCGCTCGCCGGCTACGCCTTCGCCTGGCTCGACTTCCCGGGCCGCGACTGGTGGTTCATGGCCGTGGTGGGGCTGCTGGTGGTGCCGGTGCAGGTGGCGCTGATCCCGGTGGCCAAGCTCTTCAACGCCCTCGGCATCTTCGAGAGCACGCCGGGCGTGGTGCTCTTCCACACCGCCTTCGGCCTGCCCTTCGCGGTCTTCCTGCTGCGGAACTTCTTCGCGGAGATCCCCCGCGAGCTGCTGGAGGCCGCCCGGCTGGACGGCGCGGGCGAACTGCGGCTGTTCCTGCGGGTGGTGCTGCCGCTGGGCGGGCCGGCCATCGCCTCGCTGGGGATCTTCCAGTTCCTGTGGGTGTGGAACGACATGCTGATCGCGCTGATCTTCGCGGACAGCGGGCATCCGCCGGTCACGGTCGCCCTGCAGCAGCAGGTGCGCCAGTTCGGCGACAACATCGACATCCTCGCCTCGGGGGCCTTCCTGTCGATGGCCGTGCCGCTCGCGGTGTTCTTCGCCTTCCAGCGGCAGTTCGTGAGCGGAGTGATGGCGGGTGCGGTGAAATAGCCTCATCCTCGTCTCCTCAGCGGCGCAGGTAGAGCGATACGGAGCCGCCCCGTACGAACACGGCAGCTCCGGTCTCCTCGCGGCAGAACTCCTCCAGCGCGGCCGTCTTCGCGCGCTCGGCGCGCTGCCCCCGGAACCACCGGGTGCCGACGGCGTTGGTGTCCCCCACGACCCACACCCGGCTCCCGGACGGCAGCCGGGCCAGGCGGTCGCGCAGCTCGCCGGCCCCGGTCTCCGTGCCGAAGAGCGTGCCGGAGGCGGCGGGTGACCGTTCGAGGGTGAGGTCGTGCAGCCCGGTGAAGCCGCGCGGATAGGCGAGGGCCACGCGGCGCTCGTACATCGGCAGGAACAGCACCGCGTCACCCGGCCTCGCCAGCCGGCCGGCCGCCGAGGCAACGGGGGCCAGTTCGTCGCCGCGGCTGGTGGGCAGGCGCTCGTGCTCCTGCAGCGGCAGCTGCACCGCGAACGCGGCCAGCACGGCCGCGGCGCCGGCGGCCGTCACCACCCGCCGCCCGGGCAGCAGGCCCAGGAGCCGGCCGGCTCCGGCCGCGGCGAGCAGGGGGACGCCGGCCAGGCAGAACAGCAGATAGCGGTCGAGGAACAGCGGCTGGTACTGGGCGGCGGCGTAGAGCAGGACGGGCGGGACGAGCGCCCAGGGCAGCGCGACCGCGGTGAGGGAGAGCGCCCCGCGGCGGGGCGCCGGGGCGAGCACGGCGACAGCGGCCAGGAGGAGCACGGCGCCCAGGACGGGCTGCTCCGGACCGGCGAACGCCTTCACGAGCGCCTTCGCCTCGGGGAGGCCGGGGGTGCGGATCCAGGAGACCTGGGCGCTCTGCCCGCGGGAGACGACCGCCAGAGGGGCCAGCAGCAGGCAGGCAGCGGCAGCGGCGCACCCCCAGCGCCGCCAGGTCCGCCACGGCACGCGGGAGAGCAGGAGCGTCACGGCGTGCGCCGCGAGCAGCAGGACCGCGAACTCGTGCAGGAGCGCCGTGCCGGCCACCACCGCGCCGTAGCCGGCCCACCGCCCGTACGAGCCGTGCTCCACGGCGCGGACCAGCAGCCAGGTGGCGAGCGCGGCGCCCGTCGCGACGAGGGCGTACGAACGGCCCTCCTGGGCGTAGTGGCTGACGAAGGGGGTGGCCGCGTAGAGCAGCCCGGCCCACAGGCCGGTGCGGGGGCGGGCGAGCCGGCATCCCAGGGCGCCGACGAGCGCGGCGGTGGCGGCGGACGCGGCGACGGACGGCAGCCGCAGCGCGACCTCGTCGGCGCGCACGGCGAGGACGGCGTGCATCAGCAGGTAGTACAGGCCGTGGACGGCGTCGATCGTGCCGAGCACGTGCCACATCTCCGGCAGGGACCGGCGGGCCACCTGGAACGTGGCGCTCTCGTCCCGCCACATCGTCCCCCGGTCGAGCCCCCACAGCCCGAGGAGGAGCATGGCCGCGGCGGGGACGGCCGCGGCCAGGACGGCGGCGGGCGCGGGGCGGGCGCGGGCCGGCGGCGGCTGCGCGGCCTCCGGCGCGGCGGTGCCGGGCGGCGCCTGCTCGGTCAGACCCATTGCTCCGTCCCCTCCCCGGTCCTGACGGACCCGGCCCGGACACCCGGCCACACCCGGGCGCCCCAATGCCCCGCTTTATACCTATTCATCGGTAAAACTGTCTTTCGTGACAGTGAACGAGAGCGGAACCCTGCCCGCCGCGCAGGTCGGCGTCATCGTCATCGGGTTCAACGACGCCGCCCACATCCGCGACGCCGTCCGCTCCGCTCTCGGCCAGGGCCCGGTCGTCGCCGAGGTCATCGCCGTCGACGACGCCTCCACGGACGGCACCGCCGCGATCCTCGACGAACTGGCCGACGGCGACCCCCGCCTGCGCGTCATCCACCGCGCGGCCAACAGCGGCGGCTGCGGCACCCCCCGCAACGACGGCGTACGGGCCGCCACCGCGCCGTACGTCATGTTCCTCGACAGCGACGACATGCTGCCCGAGGGCGCCGCCGACGCCCTCCTCGGCGCGGCCCTGCGCCACCGCGCGCCCGTGGCGGCCGGCCTGTGCGTGCGCCGCGAGCTCCCCCAGCGGCGCGACACCGGGTGGCAGCCCGCCCTCTACCGGCGCGCGGCCGTGCTCGCCGGCCCCGAAGCCCGCCCGGCGCTGCTGCGCGACACCCTGTGCGTCAACAAGCTCTACGCGCGGGACTTCCTCACCGAGCACGGCATCACCTTCCCCGAAGGCCGCTTCATCTACGAGGACTTCGTCTTCACCGCCCGCGTCATGGCGGCCGCGCCGCGCGTGGCGACGGTGCCCGACACCGTCTACATCTGGCACGTGCGGCGCGACGCCGCCGCGCCGTCCATCTCCCTGGGCCGCGAGCGCATCGCCAACTGGCAGGCGCGCGTCTCCGCGCACCGCCGCAGCGTGGAGGTCTTCCTCGACGCGGGCAGCAAGCCGCTGGCCCGCGCCGCACGGGTGAAGTTCCTCGACCACGACCTGCGGATGTACGTCCGCGAGCTGCCCGCCCGCAGCGCCGGCTACCGGCACGCCTGGTGGCGCGTCACCCGCGGCTACCTCGCCGACTTCGACGAGGCCGAGCTGAGCGCCGCCCGGCCGCCCGCCCGCTGGATCGCCCGGGTCGTCCTGGCCGCGGAGGCCCCGCGCGACCTGGAGCGGCTTGCCCAGCTCGCCGCCCGCCCGGCCCGGCTCCTGCCGCCCTACGCGGAGGACCCGGCCGCCCTGCCCGTCTGGTCGGCGGACCTGCCCCGGGCCGTCCTGGACGGCGTCCTCGGGCCGGACGCCGTGCCGCCGCACCACCTGCCGGTGACCGTGGACGCCGAACTGCGCCTCGCGGCCCGGGCCCGCGCCCGGCTGCGCCTGCGCGTCCACGACCTCTACGGGCGCCTCGCCACGATCCGGCCGGAGGCCGCGGAGGTCGAACTGCGGCGCAGGGACGGCGGGCCCGTGCTGCGCCGGGCCGTGCCGCTGACGGACGAGGGCACGGCCTGGACCGCGCGCGTCGTCCTGCCGCTGTCCCTGCTGGCGGACCGCGACCGCCGCGACGGCGCCGCCCCGCCGCAGGCGTGGGACGTGCGCGTACGGGTGCAGTGCGCGGGCGGGGCCTTCCGCACGACCGTCCGGGCCGTGGGGCGCGGCCTCCACCGCGCGGCCCTCCCGAGCCTGCGCCACGGCGTCCTGCTGGCCCGCCCGTACGCCACGACGAACGGCTCCCTGGCCCTGCGCCTCGCCTCGGGCGCACGCGGCGCGTGGGCGGTGACGGGACACGGCTAGGAGACGCCCCCCGAAAGGGGCGCGGGGAACTGCGCGACCAGCCCCGGCCGGCCCGCAGCCGCACTCCGTCCTCATACGTCCCCCCTCATCCGTCCCCCTCGCGCATCACCCCGGTGGGTGATTCCGTCAGCGATCGATCTCTTCGAACAGGGCCTCCCACCGGTCCAGCACGGCCGGCAGCCGCAACGGCGCCACGTGCTCCCGCGCGGCACCCCCGTACCGCTCGCGCAGCGCACCGTCCGCCATCAGCTCCCCCAGCGCCGCGGCGAAGGCCCCGACCTCGCCGGGCGGCACGAGCGTGCCCGTCCGGCCGTGCCGGACCAGCTCGCGGATGCCGCCCGACAGGTCGAAGCTCACGCACGGCACCCCCGCGGCGGACGCTTCGGCGAGGGCCATGGGGCGCCCTTCGCGCTCGCTGGTGAGGGCGAGGACGGACAGCTCGCGGTACGCCGCGGCCATGTCCCGCACGCTGCCGCGGAAGCGGACGCGGGCGGCGATGCCCAGCCGCTCGGCCCGGGCGCGCAGCTCCGGCTCCAGCGGGCCGTCGCCGAAGAAGTGCAGCTCCCACTCCGGCCGGCCGGCGGCGGCCGCGGCGAAGGCGTCCAGCAGCCGGTCCAGGCGTTTGACGGCCTCCAGCCGGCCGACCGCCCCGACGCGCCGCGTGTCGAGGGCGGCGGCCGGCCCGGCGGGCGCGAAGGGCAGCGGGTTGGGCAGGACGGCCGCGTTGGGCAGCCGCCGGCGCCGGAACTCGGCGGCGTCCGGCTCGCTGAGGAAGAGCGCCTTCTCCAGGGCCGGGTAGTGACGCAGGATCAGCTGGAGGTTCTCGGAGGTGCACGCCTGGTGGAAGGACTCGTGGTACTGCCCGACGGCCCTCAGGTGCGGCCGCTCGACCGGCTCCAGCCAGGCCGCCGCCCAGGGCGAGCCGATGACGACCATGCCGTCGCGCACGGCCCCGAACCGGCGGGCCAGCAGCTGCCGGGCCCGCTCCCGGTCCTGCCGCTCGGCGCGCGCCGACCGCAGCCGCGCGGGGCTGAACCGCTCGGCGAAGGAGGTGGCCCGCCAGGCGGGCGCGGCGGGGCGGCGGTAGAGCGTGAGGTGCCGGTAGGCGGGGGCGGCGAGGTAGGTGTGGGGCTCGGGGCTGGGGCGGATCCCGATGAGCTCGACGTGGTGGCCGCGCTCCGCGAACCCCTGGGCGAGGGTGTGCAGGACGCGCTGCGAGCCGCCCATGGAGTCGACGTCGATCCCGACGAGGAAGAGGTTGCGCCGTTTCACCGTGGGTCTCCCTCTGTGCGGGCCCCGGTGAAGAACAGGTCGACCACGGCCGCGCTCGACCGGCCCGTCTCGTAGGGGTTGAACCGTTCCCGGAAGCGGGCGTAGGCGCCGGCCCACTCCTCCTGTACGGCCTTCAGGTCGCGCAGGGCGGCGACCAGCTCGCCGGTCGTGCCGAGCATCGGGCCGGGCGCGATGTCGGGCAGGTCGTAGTACGTGCCGCGGGCGGTGGCGCGGTAGTGCTCGTAGTCGTCGGTGAAGAACAGGATGGGCCGGCCGAGGTTGGCGTAGTCGAACATCACGGAGGAGTAGTCGGTGAGGAGGGCGTCGGAGGCGAGCAGCAGGTCGTTGAGGTCGGGGAACTCGCGTCCGTCGCGCACGGCGTGGCCCAGCTCGCGGGGGACGGTGTACCGCTCGTAGTAGTGCGGGCGGACGACGATCGTCCACTCCTCGCCGAGGTGGCGCACCAGCTCGGCGAGGTCGGCCCGGACGGAGTCGCCGCTGCCGCGCGCGCCGTCGCGGAACGTGGGGGCGTACAGCAGGACGCGGCGGCCGTCGGGGATCTGCAGGCGCTCGCGGGTGGCGGCGGCGCGCTCGCGGCGGCCGGGCTCGTCCCGGCGGACGAGGTCGTCGTTGCGGGGCAGGCCGGTGCGCAGGAGCTCGCCCCGGTACTCGTTGGCGCGGACGAAGGTGCGCTCGAACTCCTCGCTGGGCGCGATGAGGGCGTCCCAGCGGGCGATCGTCTCGCGGTGCCGCTGCTGCCGCTGGGCGTTGGCCAGCCGCAGCTCCGGCACGTCGAAGCCCATGTGCTTGAACGCCTGCCCGTGCCAGGTCTGCAGATAGCGGGTGGCCGGCCGTTTGCCGTAGAGGGTGGGGAAGCCGTGGGAGTCGACCCAGTAGCGGGCGCGGGCGAGGGCGTGGACGTACTCCCAGCTGCCGCGGCGCACGAGCGGCACGCCTTCGGGGTAGGAGGAGCGGTTGCCGGAGTACGACCAGACGGCGCGCAGCGGCAGGCCGCGCCGCTGGATCTCCTCGTGGATGGCGCGGGGGCTGTCGGCGTAGCCGCGGCCCTCCAGGGCCTCGAAGACGACCAGGTCGTTGTCCACGGGCAGCTTCTGCAGCTCGTGGTAGGTGAGGGCTTTGATGCGGGGGCCGGTGACGCGGCGGGTGAGCCGCTGGACGCCGCGGCGGACGGGCTCCACCCGGGCGGCCGCGGCCTCGGCGCGGCCGAGGGCGCCGGCGCGCTCCCAGGACAGCTCCAGCCGGCCGGCGCCGTGCCCCTCGCAGCTCACGCGCACGGTGTGGGCGGAGAGGGGGCCGCACTGGGGGATCCGTGCCTGCAGCGGGGCGAGGCCGGCCGGCGCCAGCAGCGGGTCGGAGCGGGTGAGGCCGAGCCGTTCGAGGACGACGAGGGGGTGCCGGCGCCCGTGGAAGCCCTTGGGGCCGAGGGGGATGCGGCGGGGGTCGAGGACGGCTTCGGCGGTGCGGCAGGCGGCCCGGTCGTCCTCGCCGGGGGCGGCCGGCTCGTACGCGAAGGGCACGGCGAGCGGCTCGCCGGTGGTGGCGATGCGCAGCTCGGCGGTGACCCGGGCCGGTGCGGCGAGCAGGAGGGCGGGGTCGTAGGTGCGCAGCCGGATCCGCAGCAGGGGCCCGTCGGTGACGATGTCCGCCACTTCGTGGCGCAGGGGGCCGGCGGTGAAGGGCTGGTCGTCCAGGCGCCAGGCGGTGATGTCGAGGCCGGCGGCCTCCTCGGCGTCCAGCGGCGGGGTGCGGCCCCAGTACGTGCGGCCGGCCTCGCGGACGACGTGGCGGGGGGCGAGCCGGGGCCGGTCGAGGGTGCGGGCGCACTCGGCGGCCTCCTCGTACCGCCCGGCGCACAGCAGGTACTGGCAGATCTGCTGCTCGCGGGGCATGGCGGCGAGCGCCTCGGGGGCGATCTCCGCGAGGTAGGGGGTGACGGCGGCGGCGAAGCCGGCGATCCACTCGGGGTCGCGGAAGGGCAGGTCGCCGAGGTAGAGGCGGAAGTCGTGGCGGAGGAACTTCTCGTCCTTCGCGGGCCGCAGGGCGGCGTTGCCGGACTCCTCCAGGAAGGCGTCGATGAGCCGGGCGGCCTTGATGCGGTCGACGGCGTTGCGCAGCTTGTGCCGGCTGGAGGAGATGGAGAGGACGGCGGGGTCGGCGGTGAGCCGCCAGGTGTAGACGGGCCAGGGGACGACGGCGAAGGAGCGGGCGAGGGTGAGGGCGCGGGCGGTGAAGAGCTGGTCCTCGTAGTGCATGTCCTCCGGGAAGCGGAGGTCGTGGCGGGCGAGGAAGTCCGCGCGGTAGAGCTTGTTCGTGGAGAGGTGGTCGAGGAAGAACTCGGGGGCGGAGCGGATGCCGTGGACGACGCGGACGTCCTCGAACAGCTCCGGGTACCACAGGCCGGTGGTGCCGGATTCCTCGAAGAGGCGGGTGACTTCGCCGGTGACGAGGTCGGCGCCGGTCTCCTCGGCGGTGAGCAGCAGGGACTTGCAGGCGTGGTAGGGAAGTTCGTCGTCGCTGTCGAGGAACATGAGGTGGGGGGCGCGGGCCGCGTCGATGCCGGTGTTGCGCGGGGCGCCGCAGCCGCCGCTGTTGACGGGCAGCCGGATGAGCCGCACCCGGGGATCGGTGGTGGTCAGCCGCTCGGCGGCGGCGAACGTGCCGTCCGTCGAGCAGTCGTCGACGATGATCACTTCGAGGTTGCGCAGGGACTGGGCGAGGACCGACCGCACGGCACGCGGCAGGCGTTCGGCGTCGTTGTGGACGATCACGACGACACTGACATCGGGGCCGGGGGCGGGATGTGCGGCGGTCACGGTCACCTCGTCTCGGTGCGGTCCGGCGCATCGCGGGCACGCTCGGGCGGCCCGCCATCCGCGCGGGCGGATTCACGATTACCCACAGCGTAGATGCGAGCACTGACAGTCACCTCCCGCGAGGGGTCCGAGCGGGTGCGCCAGGCGTGCAGGGCGAGGGCCGCGGTCACCCCGGTGATCAGGACGACGTCGCGGAACGCATGCCTCCGGGCCGTCTCCAGGTACGGCCAGGTGACCCCGGCGGCCTCGGGAAGCAACGGCAGCCACAACCACACCGAACGCGCGGCGGCGCCGCGCACCACCAGCGACGCGGCGAGCGAGGGCAGCACGACCAGCATGTAGTGCTGGAACGACGGCCTCGACACCAGGAACGCCGCGAGCATCAGCAGCGAAGCGCACTCCACCAGCCGCAGGGCCGGATCGCCCCCGGCCCGCCACCGGCACCGCGCACAGAGCAGCACCGCCACCGCCGCGCCGGCCGCGAGGGCCAGCGCCAGGGGCTGCGGCACTCCGAGGCGAGGCAGGACCGACGGCCACGCGGCGTCGAACGGGCGGGCGTACGCGTCCTGGCCGTGCATCAGGAACGGCAGCGTCCGGGTGAAGAACATCCCCGGCCGGGGCATCGCGAGCGCCGCCGCCAGCGACACCGCGGCGGGGACGCCCACGGCCCAGGCCAGCGCCCGCCATCGCCGGGCCAGCACGAACAGCAGCAGCAGCGGTACGAGCATCGGCTTCAGTGCCAGGGCCGCGCCCACCACTCCCCCCGCCGCCCGCCAGCGCCCGTCGCGCGCGAGCAGGAGGGCGGCGGGGAAGGCGACGGCCGACAGGACCGTCCAGTTGCCGAGGTAGACGACGCCGTGGAAGGGCTCGAAGACGCCGAGCCCGGCGGTGATGCCCGCCGCGAGGAGGCTGTCGGGCCGCACCCCGAAGACCCGCAGGGCGAGCACCACCCCGGCGAGGACGAACAGCGCGGTGACCACCGGCACCGCCATGGCCAGCACGTCCTTGGAGACCACCGTCTCCGGGACCGCCGCGAACACCGCCCCCGGCAGATAGAGGAACCGCTTGTCCGCGTAGGGCGAGCCGCCGTGGAGCAGGGCCTGCGCCGCGCGGACCACGACCCCGTTGTCGGTCCCGGGCGTCCGGGCGGCCCGCAGCACGTGCACGACGTCCAGCGCGAGGACCAGCCACGCGGCGAGCAGCACCGGCCACGGCGCCCGTGCGCGCAGCCGGCGGCCGAAGATGTCGGCGCCCGGGGTGCTCACAGCGCCACCTCGGAGAGCGTGAACCCGGCCGGGCCGCGGACGGTCCGGCGCACCGCCGGGTCGCCCCGGTCCAGGCCCGGTCCGCCGTTCTCCTGCAGCACCCAGCGCACGCGGTACTCCTTCAGGATGCCGAGCCGCTCGGCCCGGGAGGCGTCCGGGGCGAAGTAGCGGCGGGTCGCGGCGCGGCGGCGGGCCGCGTCGGGGAGGAAGACGTCGGGATAGGCGGGGGCGACGGTGTACGGCCCGTACGCGGGGAGCGTCCGCAGCGCGTAGTAGTTGTCGGTCATCACCGTCTGCCGGGCGGGCACTTCACGCGCCGCCCACGTGAACCGTGGCCAGAGCGCGACGGTGTGGAGGTGGCGCAAGGTGGGCGGGAGCGCCTGAGGGCGCAGGACGTACGTGAGCACCCCGGCCTGCGTCCACGCGCCCGCCAGCAGGGCGACGGCCGTCAGCGGGACGAGGGCGGCCCGCACCCGGCGCCCGGCGCCCGCCGTCTCCAGGGCGAGCGCGAGCTGGGCCGGGACGAGGACGGCGGGCAGGATCCTGCCCCACGCCTGGTGCCCGGTCAGCCCGCCGGCGGCGAAGACGGCGAGCCCCAGCCCGAAGAAGAGCACCAGCGGGTCGCGCCGGTCGCGCCGCGCCCTCAGCACCAGCGCGGCCGCACCGAGGGCCGTCAGGCAGAACTTCGTCGCGAGGTGGTCGTAGAGCGGCCGGTGGATGTCGTCCAGGCCGCTGCCGCTGCCGAGCAGGGAGAAGAACGCGTAGTACGGCCAGCAGGCGAGCACAGCCGCGGCCAGGGCGCAGGCAGCGGTCACCCGCAGCCACACCGTGCGACCCGGCCAGGGGCGGGCGCCCAGCAGCATCGCGGCGCAGCCCAGCACGGCCACGGCGCCGGTGAACTGATGGGTGAGCAGGATCCCGGCGAGCAGCAGCCCCAGCCCGAGGAAGGCGGCGGTGCCCCGGCGGCCCGTCAGGGCGCGCCGGAGCAGCGCCCACAGGTGGAAGGCCGCTCCGAAGGCGAACGTGCTCGGATAGGCGAGAGTGAGCGAGATCGACGTAAGCCCCAGGACGCCGCTCCACGCGAAAAGCCTCACTCCGTACAGCAGGAGCAGGCACAGCAGCGCCAGCGGCACCGCCGCCCTGCCGCGGGTGAACGTCCGTACGAAGGCGTGGACGCCCGTGCCGAGCAGCACGAGGGCGGCGAGCGCGCCCAGGCGCAGCACGGTGAAGGTGCCCCAGCCGGTGGCCGAGCCGGTGAGCGCGAGCAGGACGGTCCACGGCGAGTAGTAGGGGCTCGGGGTGGCGGCGTCGACCAGAGGGTTGCCGGGATGGACCGGGTCGGCGCGCAGCCGTTCGAGGACGGCCGCGTGCATGCCGAGGTCGCCGGACCAGGGCAGCCGTACGGTCATGAACAGCAGGAGCACGGCCAGCAGCAGGACGCAGGCCGCGGCGGGCAGGTGGTGCGCCGTTCCGCGGGCCGGTGGGGCGGCCCCGGGCGGGGCCGCCCGGTCAGCGGGCGCGGTGACCGGAAGCACGGGCCGGCCTCGTGCGCAGCCGCCACGGCATGACCACGGATTCGAGCTGGACGGCCAGGTTCATCTTCGACTCGCCGGCGGCCCGGTCCTCGAAGTGGATCGGCACCTCCATGACGGTGTGCCCGGCCTTCAGCGCCCGGTACTTCATCTCCACCTGGAAGCTGTAGCCGGCGCTGTCGACGGTCTCCAGGTCGAGGGCGTCCAGGACGGCGGCGGACCACAGGTTGAAGCCGCCGGTGATGTCCCGGACGCGGGTGCCCAGGATGGTGCTGGCGTAGGCGTTGGCCCAGCGGGAGAGCACCTTGCGGTGCATGCTCCAGGCGTCCGAAAGGGAGCCGCCGGGCACGTACCGGCTGCCGACGACGACGTCCGCGCCGGTGGCGAGGGCGACCCCGAGCAGTTCTGGGACCTTCTCCACGGGGTGGCTGCCGTCGGCGTCCATCTGCAGGACGTAGGCGGCGCCTTCGGAGACGGCTCTCGCCATGCCCGCGGCGTAGGCGCGGCCGAGGCCGTCCTTGGTGGTGCGGTGCAGGACGCCCACGCGGGTGCGGCCGGGCTCGTTGTACTTCTCGGCCAGCTGCTCGGCGATGGCGCCGGTGCCGTCGGGGCTGTTGTCGTCGACGACCAGCAGCCGCAGGCCCTCCAGGGGCAGGGCCATGAGCGCCTCGGCCATGGTGGCCAGGTTCGCGGCCTCGTTGTAGGTGGGCATGACGACGGTCGTCGCGGTGCGGCCCCACTCGGCGGGCAGCGGGGGCGCCGTGGCGGGGGTGTGTGGTGCGCTCATGGGCTGATCCTCGGGGGTCGTCGGACGGGGGGAGAGCCGGGCGCGCCGGGAGGGGCACGGAGCGCCGGGGCGCATGAAGGGGGCGGGCGGCCCCGGGGCCTCAGGCGGCGGAGAAGCGGATGGCCGCGTCGGGGATGACCGAGCCGCACCAGATGCGGGCGCCGTCGCACAGTTCGTTGTCGGCGCCGACCTCGGCATGGTCGCCGATCACGACGCCGTCGAGGACGGTGCGCGGGCCGACCCGGGCGCCCCGGCCGATCATGCTCGCGCGGATCCGGGCGCCGGCCTCGATGCGGGCGCCGTCCAGAACGACGGACCCGTCGACCTCCGCGCCGGCCGCGACGTACGCCCCGGCGCCGACGGCCGTGCCGCCGGTCAGCCGGGCCCCGGCCTCGACGCGGGCGCCGGGCAGCAGCAGGTGTTCACCCGGCTCCCCGGGGACGGCGGGCGAGCGGACGACGCCCCGGACGAGGTCGGCCGACGCCTGCACGAAGGAGGCGGGGCGGCCGAGGTCGAGCCAGTACGAGGCGTCGACCACGCCGTGCAGCACCGCACCGGATTCCAGCAGGCCGGGGAAGGTCTCGCGTTCGACGGAGACCGGGCGGCCGGCGGGGATGGTGTCGATGACGTCGCGCCGGAAGACGTAGGCGCCGGCGTTGATCTGGTCGGTGACGATCTCCTCGGGGCGCCGGGGCTTCTCGGTGAAGGCCAGGACGCGCCCGCCGGCGTCGGTGGGGACGAGCCCGAAGGCCCTCGGGTCGGCCACCCGGGTCAGGTGCAGGGTGACGTCGGCCTGCGCCCGTTCGTGGCGGCGCAGCAGGCCTGCGATGTCGAGGCCGGTGAGGATGTCGCCGTTGAAGACGAGGACGGGGCCCGTGGGGCCGGTGGTGAGGGCGTCCGCCGCGCTGCGGATGGCGCCGCCGGTGCCGAGCGGCTCCTTCTCGGTGACGTAGGTCAGGCGCAGGCCGTGGGCGGAGCCGTCGCCGAAGTAGGGCTCGAAGACCTCGGCGAGGTAGGAGGTGGCCAGGACGACGTGGCGGACGCCGGCGGCGCGGGCGCGGGCCAGCTGGTGGGCGATGAACGGTACTCCCGCGGCCGGGACCATCGGCTTCGGCGTGTTGAGGGTGAGCGGGCGGAGCCGCGTTCCCTTGCCGCCGACGAGCAGTACCGCCTCTGTCATGCCACTGTCCTCGCCGTCGTCGTCGCACTGTGTCAGTTTTTGCGGCAATTTACACTACAATCAGTTCTCTGCGCTAAATGTCTGATTTGCGTGGCGGCCATCACCGGGACGACCGTAATGGGAGAGGCCCTTGCGACCCTTGCGACCAGCGGCGACGTCGGGGCTCGCGGCCCTCGGCCGGGAGTTCGCCAAATTCGGCACCGTGGGCGGCCTCGGCATCGTCGTCAACCTCGCGGTCTTCAACCTCTGCCGTACGGTCACCGGGCTGCCGGTCGTGCGCTGCAGCGTGATCGCGACGGTGGTCGCCATCACCTTCAACTACCTGGGGCTGCGTCACTTCGCCTACCGGGACCGCGACAAGAGCCGGCGCAGCCGCCAGGTCGCCCTCTTCGCCGCGTTCAGCGCCGTCGGGCTGGTCATCGAGAACGGGGTGCTCTACGCGGCCACGTACTCCTTCGGCTGGGACACCCCGTTCGAGAACAACCTCTTCAAGTTCCTGGGCATCGGCGCGGCCACGCTCTTCCGCTTCTGGTCCTACCGGGCCTGGGTGTTCAAGACCCTGCTCCCCGGCGGACCCGGCGGACCCGGCGGCCCGGACGACCCCGGCGGCGGCCCGGATCACGGCGACCCTTCGAACAGCACGAGCAACCCCGCCGCGTACCACCCCGAGACCACCGCACCTCCACCGTAGAGACACACCCGCACCCCAAGCGGAGCACGCGCGAGCGGCCTGGCCGCCAACAGCAGCAGAACCGGCAGGAACGGCAGCATGAAGCGCGGCTTGGACAGCGGCGAACCCGGCGTTCCCACTATCAGCACCCACGCCAGCGCGACCGTCGCCACCAGCGGCCACGGGACGCGCCGGTCCCGCGCCAGCGCCCACACCCCGATCGCCCCCAGCACCAGCACCGCGAGCACCGCCGCCGTGCGCAGGTCGGCCACCCGCCCCGCGTGCCGGTACAGCAGCATGTCCTTCAGCACGTGCGCCGTCCCCGCACCGAAGTCGAACGACTGCCCCCACGCGCGCTCGGCCTCGAACCAGCCGTCGACGCGCCCCACCTTGCTCCCCAGGAACAGCCAGCTGGCGAGTATCCCCAGAGGGGCCGTCAGCAGGGCGGCCCAGGCGCGCCAGGCGTGTCTGCCGCCCCGCTCCCGGACCAGCTCCCACCCGGCCGCCAGCACCACCGTGCCCACCAGCACCGACGCGGACGGCCGCACCGCACCCGCCACGGCGCACAGCGCCCCCGCCGTCAGCCAGCGGCGCTCCAGCACGGCCAGCAGCGTCCAGATCAGCGCCGCGCTGAAGACGGCCTCCGAGTAGGGCACCCACAGCGCGAACGCGTACGGCGAGCACGCCCACAGCGCCACGCACGCGTACCCGGCGCCCGGCCGCCCGCCGGCCGCCCGCACCAGCCGGAACACGCCCGCAGCGGCCACGGACGCTGCCGTCCACGACACCACCACCCCGGCCCAGACCACGGGCAGCCCCGCCACCACGTGCACCGCCCGGATCAGCGCGGGCACCAGCGGGAAGAACGCCAGCCTGCTGAACTTGGGCTCGCCGTCCGGGCCGTACGGAATTTCCCCCGGATAGCCGTGCTGCGCGATGTGCAGGTAGTGGCCGCTGTCCCAGCGGCGCAGCACCACCTCCGGTGCCCGCCCGAAGTGCCGGCTGACCAGCAGCATGACCGCGAAGCCGGCGGCTGCCACCAGCAGGTAGAGAGCCACTGCCCGGGCGGTCTGGTGCCGGGCGTACGCCGGTGGGCCCGGCCGGCCGGGGCTCCCGGCGGCGGTCCTCCCGGCGACGGCCGGAGCGGAGGGGGAAAGGGCTGCTGAGGAGGGGGACGCGGGCCCCGAGGGGCCGGACGTCAACCGGGAAACGGCCTTCATTCGTCCCTCATAGCACGCCAAAAGGACGACCCCGGGGGATTTGTCCCCGGGGCCGTCCCTTGTTCACTCCGGCGTCAGCGGTGCGTCACTTCTCCCGCGCCTCCGCCGCCGGCGCGGCGCTCGCCCGCCGTCAGGAGTGCGTGCGCAGCAGCGTGCGCATCGTCCGCATGGCGACCGACAGGTTGGCCAGGTCGAAGGCGTCCGAACCGCGGATCTCGTCGAGCGTGGTGCGCGCCCGGCCGAGGATCGCCGCGTTCTTCTCCTCCCAGGCCCCGAAGCGCTGCTCCGGCGACGAGGAGCCGTTGCCCGCCGACAGGATGTCCGCGGTGAGCGCGGCGTGGGCCGCGTACAGGTCCTCGCGGATGGAGGCACGGGCCATGGACTGCCAGCGGTCGGACCGCGGCAGCTCGATGATCCGGTCCATCAGCTGGCTGATGTGCAGCCGGTCGGCGAGGTCGTAGTAGACCTCCGCCACGGCCAGCGGCTCCTTGCCCGTGCGGTCGGCGACGGCGACGACGTCCAGCGCCGGGAAGACGGAGGAGAAGCCCGCCACGCGCACGGCCAGCTCGTCCGGGACCCCGGCCTCCACCAGCTCGTCGTGGATGGACTGCCACCACTCCATGTCCGCGCCCTTGAGCAGCTTGGGCAGCTCGTCCCAGACGCGGGCCACGCCGTCGCGGAAGAACTCGATCGTCCCGGCCAGCTCCAGCGGCTGCGGCCGGTTGTTCAGCAGCCAGCGGGTGCCGCGCTCGACCAGGCGCCGCGAGTGCAGCCGGATCCGGGTCTGGACGTCCGCCGCGACCACGTTGTCCAGGCCCTCGACGGCGTCCCACACGGAGCCCAGGCCGAAGATGGCGCGGGCGGCGGCCTGCGCCCGGACGATCTCCTCCAGCGAGGCCCCGGTCTCCTCCCGCAGGCGGTGCAGGAAGGTCGAGCCGCCGCTGTTGACGGTGTCGTTGACCAGGACGGTCGTGATGATCTCCCGGCGCAGGGCGTGGGCGTCGACCTGCTCGCAGTAGCCGGTGCGCAGCGCCTGCGGGAAGTAGGCGTGCAGCAGCCGCTCCAGGTACGGGTCGTCGGGCAGCTCGGTGGCGAGCAGCTCCTCCGCCGTGGTGATCTTGATGTAGGCGAGGAGGACGGCCAGCTCCGGCTGGGTCAGGCCACGCCCGGCGGAGAGCCGCTCGCGGATCTGCCGGTCGGTGGGCAGGAACTCCAGGGCCCGGTCCAGGTGGCCGTCGCGGCCCAGCCGACGCATGATCCGCTGGTGGGCGTGGAGCAGGCTGGGGGCCTGCTCGACGGCGTTGGCCAGGGCCACGTTCTGGGCGTAGTTGTTGCGCAGGACGAGCTCGCCGACCTCGTCGGTCATCTCCGCGAGGAGCTTGTTGCGCTGCTTGACGGTCATGTCGCCGTCGATGACGAGCGCGTTGAGCAGGATCTTGATGTTCACCTCGTGGTCGGAGGTGTCCACGCCGGCGCTGTTGTCGATCGCGTCGGTGTTGATCCGGCCGCCGCTCGTGGCGAACTCGATCCGGCCGAGCTGGGTCAGGCCCAGGTTGCCGCCCTCGCCGACGACCTTGACGCGCAGGTCCTGGCCGTCGACGCGGATGGCGTCGTTGGCCTTGTCGCCGACGTCCGCGTGGGACTCGGTGGAGGCCTTGACGTACGTGCCGATGCCGCCGTTCCACAGCAGGTCGACCGGCGCGCGCAGGATGGCCTTCATCAACTCGGCGGGGGTCATCTTGGTGACGCCCGCCTCGATGCCGAGGGCCGCCCGGACGTGCGCGTTGACCGGGATCGACTTGGCGGAACGGGGGTGGATGCCGCCGCCCGGGGACAGCAGCTCCTTGTCGTAGTCGGCCCAGGACGAGCGGGGCAGCTCGAACAGGCGGCGCCGCTCGGCGTAGGAGACGGCCGCGTCCGGGGTGGGGTCGAGGAAGATGTGCCGGTGGTCGAAGGCGGCGACCAGGCGGATGTGCTCGGAGAGCAGCATGCCGTTGCCGAAGACGTCACCGGACATGTCACCGACGCCGACGACCGTGAAGTCCTCGGTCTGGGTGTTGTGGCCCAGCTCGCGGAAGTGGCGCTTGACCGACTCCCAGGCGCCGCGGGCGGTGATGCCCATGCCCTTGTGGTCGTAGCCGGCGGAGCCGCCGGAGGCGAAGGCGTCGCCGAGCCAGAACCCGTACGACTGGGCGACCTCGTTGGCGATGTCCGAGAACGTCGCGGTGCCCTTGTCGGCGGCGACGACGAGATAGGTGTCGTCCTCGTCGTGGCGGACGACGTCCTTCGGGGGCACGACCTCGCCGCCGACCATGTTGTCGGTGATGTCGAGGAGGCCGGAGATGAACGTCTTGTACGAGGCGATGCCCTCGGCCAGCCACGCGTCGCGGTCCACGGACGGGTCGGGCAGGCGCTTGCCGACGAAGCCGCCCTTGGCGCCCACCGGCACGATGACGGTGTTCTTCACCATCTGGGCCTTGACCAGGCCGAGGATCTCCGTGCGGAAGTCCTCGCGGCGGTCGGACCAGCGCAGACCGCCTCGGGCAACCTTGCCGAAGCGCAGGTGCACGCCCTCGACGCGCGGCGAGTACACCCAGATCTCGAAGGCCGGGCGGGGCGCCGGCAGCTCGGGGATGGCCTGCGGGTCGAGCTTGAGGGACAGGTACGGGCGCGGCTGCCCGTCCGCGTCGCGCTGGAAGTGGTTGGTGCGCAGCGTGGCCTTGATGACGGTGAGGAAGGCCCGCAGGATGCGGTCCTCGTCCAGGCTCGCGACCTGGTCCAGGGCGCCGTCCAGCTCCTCCAGCAGGCCGTCGATCAGCTCGTTGCCGGCGCGCTGGAGCGCGGGCGACATCCGGGCCTCGAAGAGGTTGACCAGCAGGCGGGTGGTGTGGACGTTGTTGCTGAGGGTGTCCTCCATGTACGCCTGGCTGAACGGCCAGGCGGCCTGCCGCAAGTACTTGGCGTAGGCGCGCAGCACCATGGCCTGCCGCCAGTCGAGACCGGCCCGCAGCACCAGGTTGTTGAAGTTGTCGTTCTCCGCGGCGCCGGTCCACACGGCCGCGAAGGCCTCCTGGAAGCGGGTGCGGGCGTCGTCGCCCTCGATCCGCTCGGGCATGCGCAGCCCGAAGTCGTAGATCCAGGCGGTGGTCCGGTCCGAGCAGCGCAGCTCGTACGGGCGCTCGTCGACGACCTCGACGCCGAGGCGCTGGAGCACCGGCAGGACCGCCGACAGGGAGACCGGCTCGCCCGTGCGGTAGATCTTGAAGCGGCGCTCGCCGGGGCCCGCGCCGACCGGCTCGTAGAGGCTGAGCGCGAAGTCGCGGTCGCCGCCGGCGGTGGTCAGCTGCTCCAGGTGGCCGAGGTCGGCGACGGCGGCGTGGGGGGTGTGGTCGGCCTTGTAGCCCTCGGGGAAGGCCTGGCCGTAGCGGCGCAGAAGCTCGGCGGCGCGCTCCTCGCCGACCTCGGCGCTCAGCGTCTCGGCGAAGCCGTCGGCCCACGAGCGGGCGGCCTCGACGAGGCGGGCCTCGATGCGGTCGACGTCGGCGTCGGTAAGGTCGGGCAGGGTGGCGCCCGGCGCGACGCGGACGACGAAGTGCAGCCGGGAGAGGACCGACTCGGTGTTCCAGGCGGTGAAGTCGACGCTGGTGCCGCCGAGCTCCTCCTTGAGGATGTCGATCAGGCGCAGCCGCACGCCGGTGGTGTAGCGGTCGCGCGGGAGGTAGACCAGCGCCGAGTAGTAGCGCCCGTACTCCTCCTGGCGCAGGTACAGCCGCAGCCGGCGGCGCTCCTGCAGGTAGAGCACGCTGGTGGCGATGGAGCGCAGCTGGTCGGCGGAGATCTGGAAGAGCTCGTCGCGCGGGTAGGTCTCCAGGATCTGGAGCAGGTCGCGGCCGTCGTGGCTGTCGGGGGTGAAACCGGCGTCGGCGAGGACCTGCTGGACCTTGCGGCGGACCACCGGCACGCGGCGCACGGACTCGGTGTACGCGGCCGAGGAGAACAGGCCCAGGAAGCGGCGCTCGCCGACCACGTTGCCGTCGGCGTCGAACTTCTTCACGCCGACGTAGTCGAGGTACGAGGGGCGGTGGACCGTGGCGCGGCTGTTGGCCTTGGTGAGGACGAGCCGCTTGTGCTCGCGGGCCTTGGCGCGGGCGTCGGCGGGCAGCCGGTTGAACGACGGGGAGGCCGGGCGCGGCAGGTGCGAGTGCGGGCCGTGCCGGTCCTCGTCGTGGTGCGAGGGGTCGGAGCGCAGGATGCCGAGGCCGGTGCCGGGGACGGCGGTGAGCACGTCCTCCTCGCCGCCGTCGGTGGAGAGCTTCGTCAGCTCGTACTCGCGGTAGCCGAGGAAGGTGAAGTGGTCGGCGGCCAGCCAGCGCAGCAGCTCGCGGGCCTCGGTGGTCTCCGACGCGGCGACGTCGCCCGGGGCGGGCTCCTCGGGCAGGGCGTCGGCGATGCGCAGGGCGGTGTCGCGCATCTTGGACCAGTCCTCGACGGCCTCGCGGACGTCGGAGAGGACGCGCAGCAGGTCGGCGGCGATCTGCTTGAGGTCGTCGCGGTCGGCCTCGCGGTCGATCTCGACGTGGATCCAGGACTCGGTGACCGCGTCGTGCGGCAGCACGGCGTCCTTGCCGCTGCCGTGGGCGTCGCAGCTGGAGCCGAGCACCTCGAGCAGCCGGCCGGTGACGTCGCGGCGCACGACCACCTGCGGGTGGATCACGACGTGGATGCCGCGGCCCTGGCGGGAGAGCTCGTTGGTGACCGAGTCGACCAGGAAGGGCATGTCGTCGGTGACGACCTCGACGACGGAGTGGCTGCAGGTCCAGCCGTTCTCCTCGACGGTCGGGGTGTGCACCCGGACGTTGGCCGTGCCCTGCGGGCGGTTCTCGGCGAGGCGGTAGTGGGAGACGGCCGCGCCGAAGACGTCGACCGGGTCGCGACCGGCCAGGTCCTCCGGCGCTGTGTGCAGGTAGTAGCGCTGGAGATACGCGGTCAGGGTCTCCGGGTCGAGCCCCGCCTCGCTCTTCGGCCCCGTCGGTTGCTGCCCCCCGGCCGGGCTGTTCTCAGCGACGCGGGCCGCCCTCTCCAGCAGCTCTGCCTTGGCTTCGTCCAGCTTGGTCTGCATGTCCTCTGGCTCCTGTCGCGCGCCGTTGCGTGACATAGGTGGTGAAGGCATCACGTCGCGACGCGGGGTCTCCGGTCGTCTTCGACGGTATGCCGGAATGAGGGGTGACCGGGGCGATCGTGGCCAAGTTCATGGGACGGGCCCCGCCCGGGCGAACAGCGGCTCCCCGGGTGCCGTGGCACTCCGGGCGCAGGACAGGAGCGCCGTCGCCCCTGCTGGATATCGCGCTGATCACCTGGTAAGGCTATCGCCCTTCACGGGGGAGGCGTCATGAGCCGTTTGTGTACAAAACCCGGGCCCGAACTTTGACACTCTGCACAGCGCGGTCAGACGACGAGACGCTCCGCCTCGGCAACCGCCTCCACCAGCGTGTCCACGACGGGCACCCCGGCCCCCATGAGCCCGGCACGGTCGTGCGAGCCCCCGGTGTACAGCACGGCGTGCGCCCCCACGTGGGCCGCTGCCACGGCGTCGTCGAGCGCGTCGCCGATGACGACCGTGCGCCGCGCCGGTATGCCCTCCAGGCCGGCGATGTGGCGCGCCATGTGCTCGGCCTTGCTGCCGCCCGAGGGGCCGGTGCGGCCGTCGATCCGGACGAACCTGCGCTCGATGCCGAAGGTGCGCACGAGCGGCAGCAGGTTCTCGTGCCCGTACATCGACATGATCGACTGGGTGCCGCCGCCCTCCTGCCAGTGCTCCAGCAGCTTCTCGGCGCCCTCCGCCAGGCCGCAGCGCACGTGGTGGGAGTGGTAGTGCCGCTGGAAGACCCCGTCCATGTGCTCCCACTCCGCCTCGGTGGGCAGGCGGCCCATGAGCCGCTCGTAGAAGCGCGGGATGGGGACGCAGTAGAGCGCGCGGTAGCGCTCCAGGGTGATCGGCTCCAGCCCTATCTCCGCGAAGGCGGCGTTCGTCGCCGCCATGACCGCGTCGACGTCGTGGAAGAGCGTGCCGTTCCAGTCCCAGACGATGTGCGCGCCGCGTGCGCCGTGCTTCCCCATGCGAAAACTGTACGGGCCCCCTGTGACAAAGCCCGCGGCAGCACCCCCTGACCTGCGGCTTCGAGCTAGCGGATCAGGTTGGGGATCTCCTGCACGCCGAACCACATCAGGTCGTGGTCCTCGGCTCCGTCCACCGTGAACTGCGCGTCGTCGTCGCCGCGGTCCGCGGCGCCCAGCGCGGCGGCGGCCGCCGCGACGTCCTCCTCGGCGTCGCCGGCGTCCACGTGCACGGCGGCGGCCTTCGACAGCGGCACGGCGGCCGAGAGCCGCACCTCGCCGTACGCGGCCTGGTCCAGCCCGCGCTCGGGGTCGGTGACCACGGCGCCCTCGGGGACGTCGACGGCGACGACCACGCGGCGGCGCGGCGCCTCCGGGTCGGCGGCGAGCATGCGCAGCGAACCCTGGGCGGCGCGGCCCAGGGCCGCGTACTCGAGTTCCTCGATGTCGTCGGAGCGGTACCACTCGCGCAGGGCGGGGGTGACGGCGTAGGCGTCCAGCGGGGCCGGGCCCAGCGCTCCCGCCTTGTGCACCTCGGCGAGACCGGGGAGGGTCAGGGGGACGTAGACGCGCATGACCGCCGCTTTCCTTCGATCCTGGGGACTTTTCGGTTGCGAGGTCAGCATACGGGCGCGGGTCCCCCTTCGAAGTGCAGGTGAGGCGCGTGCGGGCGGCTCTGCGGCACCGTGCGCGACGCCGGATGACGGCCGGCCGCCCCGTACGGCCCGCGAGTCACCCGAATAGGTGAACCGCCGAGGGGGTGACGCGGGCGGTCCGCCGTCCTTGAGGGCCTCCGGCGGCCTCGGTAGAAGATCACCCACGGAAGCTACCGCCCGGTAATCATCCGGGCCGGCACCCCAGGGGGATCACGGTGAAGAGCGGGAAGAGCGGGAAGAGCAGCGCGAACGGCCCCGCCGGCCGGAGCACGGGACGGGCCACGGACAGAATCGCCGACAGGAGCGCAGGCAGGGGCGCCGGCAGGACCTCGGCCACGGCCGCGGGCAGGACGCCGCTCGGCAGGCCGCCCGGCCGGCCCGCCGCCGCCACCGCGCCGCCGCGGCGCACCGACCTCCGCCGCCCCCGCCCGGACGCCGCCGCCCGCCGCCGCGAACGCGAGCGCCTGCCCCGCTACTGGTTCGCCGAACGGCTCCTGCTCACCCTCAGCGGGCAGAAACCCGTCCACTGGATGCTCGGCCACACCCTGGGCGCCGCGTACGACCAGCTGGCCTCCCTGGCCCCCTACGCGCCCCTGCGGCCCGCGCCGCCGGGCCGCAGCCCCGCCGTCCGGCACTGCGACGAGTTCCGGCCCTCCCCCGGCGTCATCGAAGCCTTCGCCAGGATCACGACCGGGGACCGGCTCCTCGCCCTCGCCTTCCGCCTGGAGCACTGCACCGACCAGCGGTGGCGCTGCTCGGCCGTGGAGCTCGGCGGCACCCGGCACTGACCGCGCGACGCCACCGGCCGCGCACACGCGCGAGGCGGGGCGGGACGCCCGGTCCTCCGGGTGTCCCGCCCCGCCTCGGTCCCGCACGCGCGGGTTACTTCTCCCGCGCGGTTACGTCCCGCGGGTTACTTCTTACGGCGACGGCCGCCGCTGTTCTTCTGCGCCTTGCGGCGCTCGGCGCGGGTCATGCCGTCCGCGGCCGAACGGAACTCGCCGGTGTCGTCGCTCGCGTAGTCGGTCTCGATCGTGCCGCCCGCACCGTCCACCGTCGGGGCGGAGAAGTGCAGCCGGTCCGGCCGCTGCGGCTGCGTGAGGCCCTTCGCACGGATCTCGGGGCGAGCGGCGGGGATGGTGTCGTGGACCTTCTCCTGCGCCGGCGCGGCCTCCTCGACCGGCACCTCCTCCAGCTGCTGGTCGACCTGGACCTCCAGGTTGAACAGATAGCCGACGGACTCCTCCTTGATGCCCTCCATCATGGCCTGGAACATGTCGAAGCCCTCGCGCTGGTACTCGACCAGCGGGTCCTTCTGGGCCATGGCCCGCAGGCCGATGCCCTCCTGGAGGTAGTCCATCTCGTAGAGGTGCTCACGCCACTTGCGGTCCAGCACCGACAGCACCACGCGCCGCTCCAGCTCACGCATGATGTCGGAGCCCAGCTGCTCCTCGCGCGCCGCGTACTGCTCGTGGATGTCGTCCTTGATGGACTCGGCGATGAACTCGGCCGTGATGCCCGCGCGGTCGCCCGCCGCCTCCTCCAGCTCCTCGATGGTGACCTTCACGGGGTAGAGCTGCTTGAAGGCGCCCCACAGCCGCTCCAGGTCCCACTCCTCGGCGAAGCCCTCGACGGTCTCCTGGCGGATGTAGTCGTCGATGGTGTCGTCCATGAAGTGCTGGATCTGCTCCCGCAGGTCCTCGCCCTCCAGGACGCGGCGGCGCTCGCCGTAGATGACCTCGCGCTGGCGGTTGAGCACCTCGTCGTACTTCAGGACGTTCTTACGCGTCTCGAAGTTCTGCTGCTCGACCTGGGACTGGGCCGAGGCGATGGCCCGGGTGACCATCTTGTTCTCGATCGGCACGTCGTCGGGAACGTTGGCCATGGCCATCACGCGCTCGACCATCTGGGCCTTGAACAGACGCATCAGGTCGTCGCCCAGCGACAGGTAGAAGCGGGACTCGCCCGGGTCGCCCTGACGGCCGGAGCGGCCGCGGAGCTGGTTGTCGATGCGGCGCGACTCGTGGCGCTCCGTGCCGAGCACGTAGAGGCCGCCGAGCGCCTTGACCTCCTCGAACTCGGCCTTCACCGCGGCCTCGGCACGCTCCAGGGCGCCGGGCAGCGCGGCCGCCCACTCCTCGACGTGCTCCACCGGGTCGAGGCCCATCTGGCGCAGCTCCGCCTCGGCCAGGTCGTCCGGATTGCCGCCGAGCTTGATGTCCGTACCACGGCCGGCCATGTTCGTGGCGACCGTGACGGCGCCCTTGCGGCCGGCCTGCGCGACGATCGAGGCCTCGCGCTCGTGGTGCTTGGCGTTGAGGACCTCGTGCTGGATGCCGCGCTTGGCGAGCTGCTGCGAGAGGTACTCGGACTTCTCCACGGAGGTGGTGCCGACCAGGATCGGCTGCCCCTTCTCGTGCTTCTCCGCGATGTCCTTGACCACGGCGTCGAACTTGGCGACCTCGGTGCGGTAGATGAGGTCGGACTGGTCCATGCGGACCATCGGCCGGTTGGTCGGGATCGGCACCACGCCGAGCTTGTAGATCTGGTGGAACTCGGCGGCCTCGGTCATGGCCGTACCGGTCATGCCGGACAGCTTGCTGTAGAGGCGGAAGAAGTTCTGCAGGGTGATCGTGGCGAGCGTCTGGTTCTCGTCCTTGATGTCCACCCCTTCCTTCGCCTCGATGGCCTGGTGCATGCCCTCGTTGTAGCGGCGGCCGGCGAGGATACGGCCGGTGTGCTCGTCGACGATCATGACCTCGCCGTCCATGACGACGTAGTCCTTGTCGCGCTTGAAGAGCTCCTTCGCCTTGATGGCGTTGTTGAGGTAGCCCACGAGCGGGGTGTTGACCGACTCGTAGAGGTTGTCGATGCCCAGCCAGTCCTCGACCTTGCTGACACCGGCCTCGTGGATGGCGACCGTGCGCTTCTTCTCGTCGACCTCGTAGTCGCCGGTCTCCTCGATGCCCTTCTGCGGGTTGGCCGGCTCACCCTTGGTCAGCCGCGTGACCAGCTTGGCGAAGTCGCCGTACCACTTGGTGGCCTGGTCGGCCGGACCGGAGATGATCAGCGGCGTACGCGCCTCGTCGACCAGGATCGAGTCGACCTCGTCGACCACGGCGAAGTTGTGCCCGCGCTGGACCAGCTCCTCCTGCGACCACGCCATGTTGTCGCGCAGGTAGTCGAAGCCGAACTCGTTGTTCGTGCCGTACGTGATGTCGCAGTTGTACTGCTCGCGGCGCTGCGCCGGCGTCATGTTCGCCAGGATGCAGCCGACCGACAGGCCCAGGAACTTGTGCACCCGGCCCATCAGCTCGGAGTCGCGCTCGGCCAGGTAGTCGTTGACCGTGATCAGGTGGACGCCCTTGCCCGAGAGGGCGTTGAGGTAGGCGGGGAGGGTGCCGACGAGGGTCTTGCCCTCACCGGTCTTCATCTCGGCCACGTACCCCAGGTGCAGGGCGGCGCCGCCCATGAGCTGGACGTCGTAGTGACGCTGGCCGAGGACGCGCTTGGCCGCCTCGCGGACGGTCGCGAACGCCTCGGGGAGGAGGTCGTCCAGGCTCTCACCGTCGGCATAGCGCTGCTTGTACTCGTCGGTCAGGGCGCGCAGCTCGGCGTCGGAGAGGGACAGGAAGTCCTCTTCGATGGAATTGACCTGGTCCGCGATGCGGTGCAGCTTGCGCAGGATCTTGCCTTCTCCTGCACGCATGATCTTGCCGAAGACGGACACGTAGGCTAGCTCCTTGCCGGTCGGGCCTGGCACCGGTTCTCCCCCGCCGTGGGCAGGGGGCGGGTACGCGGGCACGACGGGACAGTCCCCGCCGCAACGGCCATCGTAAGCGAGGACCCCGCCGCGCCGGGAGGTCCGTCATCACCCGGGCCGGGTGTCACCCGCGGTGTCACCCGTCCTTGGAACGAGCGAACCGCCCGGGGGGTGCCCCGCCACGGGTCCTTACACTCCGCCCATGGAGCCCGTGAGCCTCACCACCGCGCGTCTGCTGCTGCGCCCCTTCACCGCCGCCGACGCGGACGCCGTGCACGCCGCCTGCCAGGACCCGGAGATCCCGCGCTACACGAGCGTGCCCTCTCCGTACACGCCCGGGCACGCCCGGTCCTTCGTCACCGAGGTCTGCCCGGCCGGCTGGCGCGACGACTCCATGTACACGTGGGGCGTGTTCACCCGCGAGGAGGGCAGGCTGACCGGTTCCATGGGCCTGATGCGGCTCACGTCGCACCCCTCCGAGAACGAGGCGGCCATCGGCTACTGGACCGCCAAGGAGCAGCGCGGCCGCGGCTACACCGTGGAGGCCGCCCGCGAGGTGGTCCGGTGGGCCTTCGCGGACCTCGGCGCCGGGCGCGTCGAGTGGTACGCGGAAGCGGGCAACGAGGCCTCCCGCGCCGTGGCCCTGAAGGCCGGCTTCCGGATGGAGGGGACCATGCGATCGAAGATCGCGCACGCGGGCACACGCCGCGACGCATGGGTCGGCTCCGTGCTCCCCTCCGATCTGGGGCTCCCCTCCACCGCCCCCTACCTGCCCTTTCCCGGACGCGGCTGACGGTTCCCGGGGCGTTGTCAGTGCCTCCGCCTAAGGTGATCGCCATGACAACTGCCGCCTCCGCCAAGGGCCGTAAGCCCGGCAAGGACCGTAAGCCCGAGCACCACCTGTCGGCCGATGACGCCCGCCGGCTGGCGCTGCGCGCCCAGGGCCTGCTCGGCGCCCCGGACCGGCGGGCGGGCACGCGCGGGGTGCTGCGCCGGCTGGGGGCCGTCCAGCTGGACACGATCTCGGTGCTGGCCCGCTCGCACGAGCTCGTGCCGTACGCACGGCTGGGCGCGGTCGGGCGGGGCACGGTCGAGGCGGCGTACTGGTCGGGGGATCACGCTTTCGAGTACTGGTCGCACGCGGCGTGCATCCTGCCCGTCGAGGAGTGGCCGCTGTTCGCCTTCCGGCGCCGGGCCTTCCAGGCCCGCGGCCACCGCTGGCACGTGATGGAGGACGCCGAGCGCTCGTGCGCCGCCGTCCGCGACCGCCTCAAGGCCGACGGCCCCCTGACGGCCACGGAGCTGGGCGGCGCCAAGAACGGCGGGGAGTGGTACGACTGGTCCGAGACGAAGATCGCGGTGGAGTGGCTGCTCGACACCGGCGAGGTGGTGTGCACCCGCCGGCGCGGCTGGAAGCGCGTCTACGACCTCGCCGAGCGCGCCGTGCCCTCCGCCCTCTTCCACGACGACCTGGACGACGCCGCGTGCATACGCCGCCTGGTGGCGCAGGCGGGCGCCGCGATGGGCGTGGCGACGCGGGCCGACCTCGCGGACTACCACCGCCTGAAGGGCGAGCAGGTGGACGCCGTCATCGACGACACGGGCCTGGTGCCCGTGGAGGTGGCGGGCTGGTCGAAGCCGGCCTGGGCCGATCCGGCGGCCCTCGCCGCACCGCCGCGCGGCCGCCACCGCACGACGCTGCTGTCGCCGTTCGACTCCCTGGTGTGGGACCGCCCCCGTACGGAGCGGATCTTCGGCTTCACCCACCGCCTGGAGGCGTACGTGCCGAAGGCCAAGCGCATACACGGCTACTTCGCGATGCCCCTGCTGGCGGGCGGCCGGCTGCTGGGCCGCGTCGACCCGGCGCGCGACGGCAGCACGCTGGTGGCCCGGCAGGTCTCCCTCGACGGGCCCGGGGCCGTGGCGCCGATGGCCCAGGCTCTCCGGGAGGCGGCGGAGTGGGTGGGCTGCGACAGCGTACGGATCGAGCGCTGCGACGACGCGAGGCTGGCGGCGGAGCTGGTGGAGGCCCTGGACTGAGGCCCTTGGCCGAGATGCCGGTCCCGCCGGCGTGCCGCTAGCGGATCTCCAGGATCTTCTCCCGCATCGCGTAGACCACCGCTTCCATCCGGGAGTGCAGCTGCAGCTTCTCCAGGATGTTCCGCACGTGGTTCTTGACGGTGTTCTCGGAGATGAACAACTCCTTGGCGATGTCGCGGTTGTTCATCCCCGTGGCCACGAGCTTGAGGACCTCCAGCTCACGGTCGGTCAGCCGGGGCGCCGGCACCAGCCGCCGCTCGTCGGTGCGCTGGATCATCGACTTGAACTCGGTGAGCAGCTTGGAGGCCATCGAGGGGCTGATCTGCGACTGCCCGTCCGCCACCGCGCGGATCGCCGTCGCGACCTCGTCGGTGGAGATCTCCTTGAGGAGATAGCCGGTCGCACCGGCCTTGATGGCGTCGTAGAGGTCGGCTTCCTCATCGCTGATCGTCAGCATGATGATCTTCGCGCTGGGGGCCACCTCCTTGATGGAGGTGCAGGCCTCGATGCCGCCGCGCTTGGGCATGCGGACATCCATCAGCACGATGTCGGGCAGCAGGTCGGCGGCCTTGTCCACGGCCTCCGCGCCGTCCCCGGCCTCGCCGACGACCTGGATGTCCTCCTCCTGCGCCAGGACGATCTCCAGGCCCCGGCGGAAGAGCGCGTGGTCGTCCACGACCAGGACCCGGATGGGCTCCTCGCGCGCCACGCCCCTGTCGGTGCAGGATCCTTCGTCGTCATCGTCGCCGGGCTCGAGTACGGGCCCGAACCTGTCCGCCATTGTTCCTCCCCCTGAAGACCCCTGAAGGCCCAGAGCCCATCGCGGTTGCACTGTGCTGCGTGCCGAGCCGTCCAACCGGTTCCCCGGCGCCGGTGGTTGGCTGCCGGGGCCATGATTTCATGCCGGGGCGCCGGACGGTGATTCCGTAGGCGCACGCCGGTGCCCCGGGAGCGCGGGGAGCGCGCTCCGAGGGCACCTGGCTCGAATGGACTACGGCCGCCGGACTACGGCCGGCTGCGGCGATGGACGCGGGAGGCCGGTGCCTCCCCGGTCAGCCGCCCAGCTCCCCGCCCGCACCACCGGGCTCTCCTTCGAAGAGCGGGTCGGCATTGAGGTGGATGACGCCGTAGTCGTAGGCGTGCCGCCGGTAGACGACACTGGGTTGTTTGGTGTCGGAGTCGACGAACAGATAGAAGTCGTGTCCGACCAACTCCATTTCGTAGAGCGCCTGGTCGAGGGTCATGGGCGCTGCGGAGTGCGTCTTCTCGCGGACCACCAGGGGGCCTTCGCCCCGGATCTCCAGGGATCCCATGCGGGTGACCGGCACCCCGTCCGCCGCCTGCTCGGTGGCGAGTTCACCGGTGTCGGTGAGCTCGGCGGCGCCGATGACGGTCGATGCGACATCGCTCGCGGGGATGCGGCCGTTGCCCCGCCGGGTGTGGCGCTTGTCGTTCTGCTTGCGCAGTCGTGCTTCGAGCTTGCTGGTGGCCAGGTCCAGTGCGACGTAGGGGTCGGTTGCTGCGGCCTCCGCCCGGATCACCGGTCCACGGGAACGCACCGTGATCTCCACCCGGTCGGAGCGGTCGGCCTGCCTGGGGTTGGGCTCCTTGGACACCTCGACGTCGAGGCTGATCACCTTGCCGTCGAGCTTCTGGATCTTGTCCAGCTTCAGCTTCTCGGCCACGTGCTTGCGAAAGCGCTCGGGCACCTCGGTCTTGCGGCCTTTGACGACGATGTCCACGCAGAACTCCGTTCCCGGATCGCCCCGCCGAAGGTGCGGAGCGCATCCCTCTTGCATCAGACTCCGGGGATACCCGGAGCCACCGACTTGGCGGTTTTCACCTCCTCCTCCCCACATCGGCAAGGTCTGCACCCCATCGACTTCAAGCTTCCGTGAAAGCGCGCAAAGCGCGCCATTCGGAAATGCGAGGCATAGCCCCTGCCATTCCTCACAACCGAACATATCTCGCTCGGACGCCTGTCGGTAGCCCCTACCGGGACGTACCTCCATTCAGGTGTTTTCCTGCCGTTACCATCAGCAACGAATGACATTGGCCTTCAGTTCCGCTTCTTTTCGGCCGAGCGCGGAGGCGCTCCGGACGCGGCCACGACGGCGGCGCCCAGCACGCTCCCGCCCGCGAGCGAGACGGCGCGGGCCGCCTCGGCCAGCGAGGCCCCGGTGGTCATCAGGTCGTCTACCAGCACCACCGGCCCTTCGCGCATCAGCAGCCCCTCTGCTCCCATACGTACCCCCAGAGCCCCGGCGACATTCGCCCTGCGCTGCCGGGCACCGAGGCCGGCCTGGTCGGCGACGGTCCTGCACTGCCGGAGCACGGCCGCCACGGCGGCCGGCAGCCCGCCGGCGCGGAGGGCCTGCGCGGCACCGAGAGCGAGGCGCCGTCCGGCGTCATGGCCGCGGGCGGCGACGGCACGGCGGGCGGAGGGGACGGGGACGAGCAGCAAGGGCCTTTCACGCGCCTCCAGGGCCCCTCCCCCACCCTGCCGACCACTGCCCGGCCCACCGGCCGCCGAGCGCACCGCACACGCCAGGGCAGCCCCCAGCGGCCTCGCCAGCCCCAGTGCCCCGCGCTCCTTGTGCGCGAGCAGCATCGCGCGCACCGGCCCTTCGTACCGCGCCACCGCATGGACCGGCGGCAGCCCGGCCGGCTCCGGATCCGGCCTCACCCGCCGCGCCGCGCCCCCGCCCAGCGCCGCCCGGCACGCATCGCACAGCACGGTCCGCGGCCGTCCGCACCCCGCGCACTCACCCGGCAGCACCAGGCCCGTGATCTCCTGCCACCACCCGCGCACAGATCCACTGTCCCGCTGCCGGCAGCCCGCCGCCACCCCTGTGGAAAACTCACGGCGCGACCGCGAACCGGGCACGCCGGGCCACGGCTCCAGCGCGCGCCGGGCAGGCCGCTACCCCGGATAGACCGGCGCCGACCCTTCCTTGGCCACCAGCTTCCAGTTGCTGTCCGGCAGCAGCCGTACGATCCCGCCGTCCCGCTCCGCCACCAGCGCCGGCGCCTTCGTCGTGCTCTCCGAAGCCGCGACCCCGCGCACCCCCGTGATCCCGGGCAGCCCGGAGGCGTTCGACAGCGAGCCGTCCGTGTCGATGTACTGCAGCTGCTGCAGCCCGCCCTGCTCGTTCCCCGCGACCAGCAGCCGGCTCCCGCCCGCCCACGACACCGCGTCGACCTGCTCCAACCGCGGCGCCACGGAACGCAGTTCCTGCACCGACAGGCTCGGCCGTCCCCCGGTCCCGTGCCGCTCGACCCGGCCCAGCTTCAGGCTCGTGCGGTCTCCCTTGGTCACCAGCAGCGCGATCCGCACCCCGTCGGCCGCGACCCGCAGCCCGGTGATGCGCCCGTCGAGCCGCGGCACCTGGACCTCTTCCGGGGTGCCCGTGCCGCCGGGCAGCCGCAGCAGCCGCGGACGGTCCGGGTCCTGGTCGGCGACCCAGAGGTTCTCGAGCCCGTCCCAACTGGGAGCCGTCAGGCCCGCCTTGACGCCGCCGCGCACGGTCAGCCGGGGCTCGCCCAGCGCCGCGCCCGCCTCCAGATCGGCGACGTACAGCGACTGGCCGTTGTTCGCCACGCCCGCAGCGCGCCTCTCCCCCCGGTTCACGGCCACCGACCGCAGTTGCAGGGCGGTGTCGGATCCGAAGGGACCGGGGACCCGGCGCGGCTCCTCCTCGCCGTCGGACAGGCTCACCATGCGGTGCTGCCCGTCCACGAAGTACTGCTGGTCGGCGCCGAGTCCGGCGGCCCGGTCGGGGGCGTACTGCCGCGCCTGCTCCCGCCCCAGCGAGCACAGCTGGGAGCCGTCCTCCCGCAGCAGCACCACCTGCCCGACCTTCACCGACTGGTCCTGGACGGTGTAGAGGAGCTGCGCGGCCATGCGATCGCACTGCGCCTCGTTGGTGCCCGCGGCCTTCTGGTTGAGCCGGATCTTCAGCGCGTTGGAGTCGTCCACGGAGAGCCGCCGGTCCACGACCTTGGTGCCGGTCGGGAAGGCCGTCGCGGCCACCGGGTCCAGCCAGTTGGTCGGCCCGTCGAGCAGCGCGTTGACCGTGGCGGTCACGGGGTCTATGCGCTTGCGGAGGTAGACGGGGTCGGCGACGAGGATGTGCCGGCCGCTCTCCGGGCCGCTCGTGCCCAGCTCCGCGAAGTAGTACTTGTTGACCGATCGGTAGATGCGCTGGAAGTCGGCGACGCCGAGCACCAGCCCGGGCGGCAGGTCGTCGATGCGCCACTCGCCGCCCTCGCGCGCGACGTGGATCTGCTGCTTGTACGCGCCCTCTTCGGGCTTGTACGCGTGCTTGTCGTCGATCGTGGCAACCTGCTTGCCGACCAGGGTGACGGTGTAGTCCTGGTCCCGGTCGTCGGTGCGCTCCACGCGCACCTGCGGCGGCTCCGCCAGGACCACCGTCCTGCTCGCCGGGTCCCACTCCCGCTGCTTGCCCTTGGCCAGGTACATGCGGGCCGTGCCGTAGTCCGGGTCGTCGCTGGTGGTGGCCTCGAGGAAGCCGTTCACGAGCTCCTGCGGGCGCTCGCCCTTGTGCGGCGCGACACCGTAGACCCGCACCTGCGAGTCCGCGTCGGCCCGCTGCGAGGAGTCGACCGGCCGCACCTCGCCGCTGTCGGGCATCGAGGCGCAGCCGGCCAGCAGCGCACCGCTGACGACGAGCGCGCCGAACCCTGCGATCCGCCGGCGCGGGCCGGGCGCCCGCCGGCGGCGATTGCGTTCAGCGCCCACGCGCCTGCCCTTCACGTTCACCGGAACGTTCGGCTGAACGTTCCTCCGTGGCCTCCGCCGCGGCCCCTGCCGCGGCTTTGCCGCCCTCCTTGGCGCCCTCTCCGGTGCTCTCCCCGGCGCCCTCCTTGGCACCCGCACGGGGCACCACGCGGGCGCCGCTGCCCGGCAGCGCCGCCGGGTCCACAGCGGGCACGTTCTTCGCCGGTGCCTGGACGGGCCCCCGGCCGCTGCCGTGCGGCGGGACGCCGCCGGACCGGCCGGCCACGGCCGTCGGCACCCCGGCCTCGCTCAGACCGCGGTTGCGCCGCGAGTCCGCCGGCTCCAGCGGGATGGGCGATCCGCGCAGCGTGTCGCCCGCCGTGGCGGGCAGGGTCAGCCGGAACTGCGAACCGCCGCCCGGCTCGCCCCACGCCTGCAGCCAGCCGCCGTGCAGGCGCGCGTCCTCGACGGCGATCGACAGGCCCAGGCCCGTACCGCCGGTGGTGCGCGCACGCGCGGGGTCGGCCCGCCAGAAGCGGTTGAACACCCGCGTCGCCTCGCCGGGCTTGAGCCCCACGCCGTAGTCGCGGACGGCGACCGCGACCGCGCCGCCGGCCGCCGCCAGCCGCACGATCACGTCCCGTCCCTCACCGTGCTCGACCGCGTTCACCACGAGGTTGCGCAGCACGCGCTCCACGCGCCGCGAGTCGGCCTCCGCCATCACCGGCTGCTCGGCGCCCTCGACCAGCAGCCGGGTGCCCTTGCGCTCCGCGAGCGGCAGGGCCCCTTCGATCACCCGGTGCACGACGTCCCGCAGGTCGACGGGCTCGGCCTCCAGGGCCGCGGCGCCCGCGTCGAACCGGCTGATCTCCAGCAGGTCGGCCAGCAGCGACTCGAAGCGGTCGACCTGCCCGTACAGCAGCTCCGCCGACCGCGCGGTGACCGGGTCGAAGTCCTCACGGGCCTCGTGGATGACCTCGGCGGCCATCCGTACGGTCGTCAGCGGCGTCCGCAGCTCGTGCGACACGTCCGAGACGAACCGGCGCTGCATCCGCGACAGCTGCTCCAGCTGCTGGATCTTGACCTGGAGGTTCTGCGCCATCTTGTTGAAGGCTTCACCGAGACGGGCGATGTCGTCTTCACCGGTGACCTTCATACGTTCTTGCAGGACGCCCGCCGCGAGCCGCTCGGAGATGCTGGCGGCCATCCGGACGGGAGTGACGATCTGCCGCACCACGAGCCAGGCGATGGCGCCGAGCAGCACGACCACGAACACGCCGGCGGTCGCGAGCGTGGTCTTCACCAGGCTCAGCGACTTCTCCTCCTGGGTGTACGGGAAGAGGTAGTACAGCTGGTACGCCTTGCCGCTGGGGTCGTACATCCGCTTGCCGACGACCAGCGCGGGCTCGCCCTCGTCGTGGGAGTTGTGCTTCACCGACGCGGACTTCCACAGCGCCCCGGTCTTGGTGTCCAGCTGCTTCCGCAGGTCGGCGGGGATGCTGGCCTCGGGGTCGATGTCCCCGGAGGCGCGCGGGCCGCGCGCGCCGGCGGACGACACATCGCCGTACCCCAGATCGCCGTACGTGAGGTCACTGCTGCCGGAGCTCAGCGCCACCACGTGGTAGACGCCCTGACCGCCGCTGGAGAGCTGCTGCACCTGCGCCGTCAGCCAGGCCCCGGGGTCCGTGGCGCTGCGGCTGCCGGACTGCGCGTCCTGCCCGCGGGTGTCCGCAGCGGTGTCGGCGGCGTCCCGCGCCGCCTTGAAACCGCCCTCGGCCTGGCTCAGCGACGCGTGCCGCTTGGCCTCCAGCAGGCCGTTGCGGACCTGCCCGATGACGACCACGCCGAGCAGCAGCACCACGCCCACCGACATCAGCAGCGTGGTCGCGACCACGCGCAGCTGGATGTTGCGCCGCCACAGCCGCATCGCGGGCAGCAGCGGCCGCCGCACCCAGCGCACGTACAGCCTCAGCACAGGGTGGACGGAGCCGGCGGTCGCGCCGTCGGACAGCATCTGCCCGGCCCGCCACAGCCGCCGGAAGAGAGACGTGCCGCCCGCCTTCTCGGCGGGCCGCCCCGCGCCCCGCTCCGGGGCGGCACCGCTGGCCGGCACGTCAGCTCGGCCCGGCCTTATAGCCCACACCACGGACGGTCACCACGATCTCCGGCCGCTCCGGGTCCTTCTCGACCTTGGAGCGCAGCCGCTGCACGTGCACGTTGACGAGGCGGGTGTCCGCCGCGTGCCGGTAGCCCCACACCTGCTCCAGGAGCACCTCACGGGTGAACACCTGCCACGGCTTGCGGGCGAGCGCGACCAGCAGGTCGAACTCGAGCGGGGTCAGCGCGATCGACTGCCCGTCGCGCTTGACCGAGTGCCCGGCCACGTCGATGACGAGGTCGCCTATCGCCAGCTGCTCCGGCGCGGGCTCCTCCGACCGGCGCAGGCGGGCGCGGATCCGCGCCACCAGCTCCTTCGGCTTGAACGGCTTGACGATGTAGTCGTCCGCCCCCGACTCCAGGCCGACGACGACGTCGACCGTGTCGCTCTTCGCGGTCAGCATGACGATCGGCACACCGGACTCGGCGCGGATGAGCCGGCAGACCTCGATGCCGTCCCGGCCGGGCAGCATCAGATCGAGCAGCACGAGATCGGGCTTTACCTCACGAAAAGCAGCAAGTGCCTTGTCGCCGTCCGCAACGAACGACGGCTCGAAACCCTCACCACGCAGCACAATGCCGAGCATCTCGGCCAGTGCGGTGTCGTCGTCGACGACAAGGACGCGTCCCTTCATATCGACATCATCCCATTTTCGCATCCGGTCCATAGAGCCGGGTGACGGAGCTCACCTGGCGCGACTGACATACTCCGGTGTGTCCCGTTGACCCGGGACTCCGATCGCGTTCGCCGCCAGGGGTGGACAGTACACGTGCTGATCAGCCCGGCTCACTCCCGGATCCCTGCTGCGGTCCGGCACAGAGCTCCGCCAGGCCGGAGCTGGTCACCGGCGAGACCACGCCGTTCTCCGTCACGATCGCCGTGACCAGCTCCGGTGGGGTGACATCGAAGGCAGGGTTGTAGGCCTGCGCCCCCAGGGGGGCCACCGGCACACCCGTGCCCGGTTCCGCGCCTGCCCCGGGCGGCACCACCGTAAACTCCGTCACCTCGTGCCCCGAGCGCTGCTCCACCTCGATCTCCGAGCCCGACGCCGTCGCGAGGTCCACGGTGCTCACCGGGGCCACCACCACGAACGGCACGTGGTGGTAGCGGGCCAGCACGGCCAGCGGATAGCTGCCCACCTTGTTCGCCACGGAACCGTCGGCGGCTATCCGGTCCGCGCCGATCAGCACCGCGTCCACCTCTCCGGAAGCGAACAGCGACCCCGCCGCGTTGTCGGTGAGCAGCGTGTACGCCATACCGGCCCGGGCGGCCTCGTACGCGGTCAGCCGCGCTCCCTGCAGCAGCGGACGCGTCTCGTCCACCCACAGCCGCCTCAGCTGCCCCGCACGGTGCGCAGCCCCTGCCACGGCGAGCGCCGTGCCCTCGCCACCCGAGACCAGCGCCCCGGTGTTGCAGTGCGTCAGCACCCGGAACCCGCCGCCGGGCACCAGCTCCTCCAGCAGGGCCAGCCCGTGCCGGGCCATCCCGGCGCTGGCCTCGGCGTCCTCACGGTGCACGGCACGGGCCTCGGCCAGAGTGGCCGCGGCCGCCTGCTCTGGCCCCCTGCCGTCCTTCACGGCCTTCTCATACGCCCCCACGGCCCGCCGCACCCCGTAGGCCAGGTTCACCGCGGTGGGGCGTGCCTGGGCGAGCAGCTCGGCCGCCTCCACGACGTCGAAGCCCCGTACGGCCGCCAGCGCCACCCCGTACGCTCCGGCGAGCCCCAGCAGCGGGGCCCCGCGCACGGCGAGCGTACGGACGGCGTCCACCAGCGCCGGCACGTCCGTGCACACCAGCTGGACCTCTTCCGCGGGAAGCCGCCGCTGGTCCAGGACCACGAGCACGGGCCCCTCCGGCAGCTCCTCCCATCTGAGCGAAGGAATGGAGCCGGGCTCGACGGACGCCATGGATGCCGCGAACTGATCAGCCATCTGTCCAGTCTGCCGCGGACGCCCTGACTATTGAAGGTCGCCTTGGGATTCCTCCCCCGTACGAGCCGGTGAGGCCGAGCCAGGGCGGGGGCCGGGGCTCTCCTGCGGCTCGTGGGACGTTCAAGCCCCCGTGACACGATTGCTGGCAGCCGCTCGCCGCCGCACCGGCGGACGGGCGGGCACCGAGAAGGAGCGAGACGCACATGACTGACTCTCCGGGCCTCACCTCGCCCGGATCCTCCCCGTCCGACGAGACCGGCGACAAGACGGATGAGAGCAAGAAGGCCGAGGGGGCGCAGTGGGCCAAGGACCAGCCGCCTGCGGGCGACTGGTCGGTCTCTTCCCCGGGCCCCCCGCGACAGCGCCGGGACACGGGCGAGAGGGCACGCGCCCGGGCCGGCCACGGCCCCGGCCCTGCGGGGACGGGAGGCCTGCCGCAACAGCCGGGCTGGAACCAATGGCGGCGCCCTCCGCAGGTCCCCCAGCCCGGGGTGATCCCGCTGCGGCCCCTGCAGGCCGGCGAGATCGTGGAGGGCGCGGTGCGCACGATGCGCATCCACTGGCGTTCCGTCCTCGGTATTTCGCTGGCGGTCGCGGTCGGCACCCAGGCCGTGGCAACAGTGGTGGACCGGCTGTGGGAGCGCGGCACACCCGACCTGGATCCGCTCGGCGGCGAGACGCCGCAGACCCCGCAGGAACTGGTCGACGCCATAGGCAACGGCCTCGGCGGGATCGGCGTCGCCTGGCTGCTCAGCCTGGTCGGCTCCATCACTGCCGCGGCTCTCCTGACGGTGATCGTCAGCCGTGCCGTCCTGGGCCGCCCCGTCACCGCCCGGGAGGCGTGGCTGAACGCCAAACCGCAGCTGGGCCGCATGGCAGGCCTGATGATCCTGGTGCCGATGCTCCTGATCGGGGTGTTCGCCGTAGGGATTGTCTGGGGTCTCCTCGCGGCGGCGGCCGGTGCGGAGCAGGCGGGAATGTCCCTGACGGCCGTGGGCGCCCTGGCGGCCATGGGCGTGGCCACCTGGCTGTGGATCCGCTACAGCCTTGCGGCACCGGCGCTGATGCTGGAGAAGCAGGGCGTGCTGGCGGCGATGCGGCGGTCGGCGAAGCTGGTCCGGGGAGCGTGGTGGCGCGTCTTCGGCATCCAGCTCATTTCGGTGCTGATGACGGCGCTGGTGAGTCTGCTGACCCAGGCCGTGGTTCTCGCCTTCGACACCTTCCTGCACGGTTTCCAGGAGCAGACGGCGGCCGCTGCGAACGACTGGTCGTCGCTCATCACGATCGGTATCTCGGCAGTGATCAGCTCGACTCTTACGCTGCCGGTGTCGGCCGGCATGACGGCTCTGCTGTACATGGACCAGCGCATCCGGCGTGAATCCCTTGACGTCGAGCTCGCGCGAGCGGCGGGCGAATAAGGGTTCCTAGTTTTTGTGGGCTCGGCTCGGACTCGGCTGCTTCAGTGGAAAGGGAGCAGCCGAGCAGCCGGGCCGGACCGGACCCGGCAGCACAATCCGGGGATGGTTTCGGGAACGCAAAAAAGCCTCAGGCCCGGGATAAATATCCCAGGCCTGAGGCTAATAATTGTTCGGCGGCGTCCTACTCTCCCACACGGTCCCCCATGCAGTACCATCGGCGCTGAAAGGCTTAGCTTCCGGGTTCGGAATGTAACCGGGC
>NZ_JBIBIZ010000017.1:0-45682 GCF_042958085.1 Streptomyces sp. NPDC008001
ACGCCCGGTTACATTCCGAACCCGGAAGCTAAGCCTTTCAGCGCCGATGGTACTGCATGGGGGACCGTGTGGGAGAGTAGGACGCCGCCGAACAAATTTTAGAAAAGCTCCGGTAGCTGGACTTCTGTTCAGCTACCGGAGCTTTTTTATTTGCGCCCCGTTCACGTCCCGCGGAAACCCTCCCCTCATGGGGACTGTGGAAACGCTCGCGGCAGCCGGCATCGGTGCAGGTGACGAGGTCGTCGTGCCGTCGTACGCCACGGCGGACGCCGCCGAGGCCGTCCGCCGGGCCGGCGCCGTACCCGTGTTCGCGGACATCGATCCGGACAGCCTCTGCCTCGACCCGGCCTCCGTCGCGGCAGCCCTCACGCTCCGCACCGCCGCAGTGATGCTCGTTCACCTCTTCGGCCGCCGCGCCGACCTGGCCGGCCTGCGGGCCGTCGCCGCACGGCGCGGGCTGATCGTCGTCGAGTACGAGCCCCTGGCCCCCCACGACGAGAACGCCCGGAGGAGGCAGGCGAACGCCGCGTACCTCAACGCCCGGCTCAAGGGCGTCGTGACACCCGCCACGGGCCCCGGCATCGAGCACAGCTACCGCGCGTACGTCGTCCGCATCCCCGGCAACGGCCGGCCGGACCGGGACGCCTTCGCGCGGGCGCTGCGGGCCCGCGGCGTGTGCTGCCGCATCCCCGTACAGACCCCCGTCCACCGACTGCCCGCCTACCGGCGGGGGTTGTGGCTCGCCGAAACCGAGCGGGCCGCCGAACAGTGCCTGGCCCTGCCCGTGGACGCGGCACTCACCCCGCGGGAACTCCACCGCATCGTGGCCGTCTGCAATGCGCTCGGCGGGCTGGTGCCGGAAGCCGCCTGAACAGAAGCTCCCCGCCGGCCGCCCGCATGGTCAAAAGGGCGTACGAACATGGGGTATGCTTTATCTCGTTGCCGGCCCCAATAGCTCAGTCGGCAGAGCGTCTCCATGGTAAGGAGAAGGTCAACGGTTCGATTCCGTTTTGGGGCTCCATAAAAGAAGGCCCCCGCCAATTGGCGGGGGCCTTCTTCGTATTCACCCGCGGGCCCTCACGGCAGCTCCGGCACGCGCATCGCCAGGATCGCCATGTCGTCCGAGGCGGGTTCGGCGGCGAAGCGCTCGACCGCCCGCAGCACCCGTGCGGCCACAGCACCGGCCGTCAGCCCCGTACACGTCGTCAGCAGATCGGTGAGGCCGTCGTCGCCGAGCATGCGGGAGCCCTCGCGGCGCTCGGTGACGCCGTCCGTGACGCACAGCAGCACGTCGCCCGGGTCGAGGGTGACGGTCTGCTCGTACAGCTCCAGGTCCTCCATGACGCCCAGCAGCGGCTGAGGGTCGGCCGCGGACTCCACCGTGCCGTCCTGGCGCAGCCGCAGCGGGAGCGGGTGCCCGGCACAGACGACCTTGAGGACCGCGCTGCCGTCCTCCTGCGGCCACAGCTCGCCGTACAGCAGCGTCAGGAAGCGGCTGCGGGCGCCCTCGTCGAGGATGGCGGCGTTGAGGCGCTCCAGGACGGCGGGGCCGCCGTAGCCCTCGCGGGCGAGCAGGCGCAGGGCGTGCCGGGCGAGACCGGTGACCGCGGCGGCCTCCGGGCCCGTGCCGCAGACGTCGCCGATGGCGAAGCCGTAGGCGCCGTCGCGGATCGGGAAGAGGTCGTAGAAGTCGCCGCCGACCTCGTTGCCCTCGCCCGCGGCGCGGTAGATGACGTCGACCTCGACGCCGGGGACGTGCAGCAGCTCCGGCGGGAGGAGGCTGCGCTGGAGGGACTGGCTGATGGCGGTGCGCTCGCTGTAGAGGCGGGCGTTGTCGAGGGCGAGGGCCGCCCGGCGCGAGAGGTCCTCGGCGAGTTCGAGGATCTCCTGGCGGAAGTGGTCGTCGGTGGGCTTGCCGAGGGTGAGCATGCCGATGACGCGGTTGCGGGCCACGAGTGGCAGGACGACCGTTTCGCCGCCGACGGCGGCCGCGGTGGCGAGGGAGGTGCCGGGGGCGGCGGCCGGGTGGTCGGTGGAGTCGGCGAGGCCGAGGGCGCGCAGGGAGCCGCGCAGGGCCGAGGCGTGGGCGGCCTCCGAGGGGGCGGCCCAGATGCGGGCGCCGGGGGTGGGGACCGGGTCCGGCGGGGCGAGCTTGCCGAGGAGGGTCTTGAGGCCGTCGATGCGGTCCTCGTCCTCGTGCAGGACGTAGGAGAGCTCGGGCTCGGAGGCCGGGTCGGCGACGGTGTAGACGGCGCACCAGGTGGCCAGGGTGGGCACCGTCATCTGGGCCATGAGGGCGAGGGTCTGGTCGCGGTCGAGGGTGCCGGCGAGGAGGTCGGAGGCCTCGACGAGGAAGGACAGGGAGCCGCGGCGCAGGCGTTCGAGCTCGTTGAGGCGGGCGCGCTCGACGGCCAGGGCGATGCGGTCGGCGGCGAACTGGAGGCGGAGGGCCTCTTCGTTGCTGTAGCGGCCGGGGGCCTCGGCGGCGACGCCCAGGGAGCCCGTGAGGCGGCCCTCGACCTTGAGGGGGACGGTGACGACGGAGCGCATGCCGGTGTCGGCGAGGAGGGGCACGGCACCGGGGATGACGGCGAGGTCCTCGTGGACGGCGGGCATGCGGGCGGAGCCGTAGCGGCCGGTGCCGGCCTCGACGGGGACGCGGGCGAAGCGCTGGCGGGCGGACGGCAGGCCGGTGGAGGCCCGTACCTCCAGCTCGGTCTCGTCGTCGGTGGCCAGCAGGAGGTAGGCGGCGTCACCGTCGAGCATGTCGCGCGCGCGTTCGACGGTGCGCTGCAGGAGGCCGTCGAGGTCGTCGGGGGCGGGGGAGCCGATGAAGACCTCGAAAGGGTCGGCGGTGGCCCGGTCGGTGGTGCTGCTGTCGGGGGCGGGGGAGCGCTGCAGGCTCTGCAGGACGGCGCGCTCCTCCTCGCGCACCAGCAGGCAGACGGTGGAGGGGGCGCCCTCGTTGTCGCGGACGCGGAGGTGGGAGGCGTAGACGGGCGTGATGCGGCCGTCGGCGCCCCTTATGCCGTAGGAGCCCTCCCAGCGGGACAGGCGCAGGGCCTCGGCGATGCCGGTGGAGGTGCCGGGGGTGTGCGGCCAGGCGGCGAAGTCGGTGAGCGGCTTGCCGACGACCTGGTCGGCGCTGAAGCCGAAGAGGGAGTCCGCGTCGTCGTTCCAGGCGGTGATGGAGCCGGTGCGGTCGAGCTGGACGACGGCGACGCGGACGCGCGGGTCGGCCAGGGGGAGGGCCTCGGTGGGCAGGGCGGGGCCCGCGGAGCGGGTGCCCGCGGGGCGGTCGGGCAGGTCGAGCTGGAACCAGACCTGCTTGTGGGTGGGGGTGTACTCGACGCCCCAGCGGGTGGCCAGGGCGGCGCACAGCAGCAGGCCGCGGCCGCCCTCGCGGTCGACGCCGCCGATGCGGCGGGCGGAGCTCTGGAGGGGCACCTCGCGCTCGGGATAGCGGTCGGCGACCTCGACGCGGACGCCGGTGTCGGTGCGCATGCACAGGACGTCGGCGGCGGTGCCGGCGTGGACGACGGCGTTGGTGACGAGCTCGCTGGTCAGGACGACGGCGTCGTCGATGATGTCGGGGTGGCCCCAGCCCTGGAGGGTGTCCCGGACGAAGGCGCGGGCGGAGGCGACCGAGCGTCCGACCGGCTCGAAGGTGGCGGCAGCCCGCGCGGTGATCACAGGTCTCCTCGTCGTGTAGGTCTCGGCGATCTGCTCACCCATGTCGCAGCGCCCCTCCATTGCCCTGGCCGGATGCCAGGTTACTTACCTTCACCGCACGGGCGGAGGCCGGTGCGAGCTGATTCCACCTTCGGAGTGCCCGCGGACCGTGTGCGATGCTGCCGAACTGTTATGGCCTGGCCGGGCCGGGGTGAAACACTGGGAAAGATTGAAGTGGAAGCCCGACGAGGATGATCGACCCTGCGGGAGGGACACGGTGGAGTCTGGCGCGGAGGCGCGGGGCGTGAGCACGCGCGCGAAGGGCGGACGGTCCCGGGCCAATGGGACGACGGAAGTGGACACGGCGGCCTTGACCAGGCTGCTGACGGCCCTGTCCGCCATGCGCGACGGCAACTTCCGGAAGCGGCTGACGGTCTCCGGCGACGGGGTGATGGCCGAGATCGCCGCGGTCTTCAACGAGGTCGCGGACCGGAACCTGCAGCTGACGGGCGAGCTGGCGAGGGTCCGCCGGGTCGTGGGCCGTGAGGGGAAGCTCACGGAGCGGCTGGAGGTGGGGGCCTGCGAGGGCGCCTGGGCGGCTGCGATCGACGCATCGAACGCGCTGGTGGACGACCTGGTGCGGCCGGTGTCCGAGGTGGGCCGGGTGCTGTCGGCGGTGGCCGAGGGCGACCTGGAGCAGCGGATGGACCTGCGCTCGCAGGGGGCGGACGGTGCGGCGCACCCGCTGCGGGGCGAGTTCCTCAAGGTAGGGCGTACGGTCAACGGTCTCGTGGACCAGCTGTCGGCGTTCACCGACGAGGTGACGCGGGTGGCGAGCGAGGTCGGCACCGAGGGCAAGCTCGGTGGGCAGGCCCGGGTGCGCGGTATGTCGGGTTCGTGGAAGGATCTCACGGATTCCGTCAACACGATGGCGTCGCGGCTCACCGCTCAGGTGCGTGACATCGCTCTCGTGACGACGGCGGTCGCCAAGGGCGATCTCTCCCGGAAGGTCACGGTGCACGTGGCCGGGGAGATGCTGGAGCTGAAGAACACCGTCAACACGATGGTGGACCAGCTGTCGTCCTTCGCCTCCGAGGTCACGCGCGTCGCGCGCGAGGTCGGTACGGAGGGCGAGCTGGGCGGTCAGGCGCAGGTGCCAGGTGTGGCGGGCGTCTGGAAGGACCTGACCGACTCCGTCAACCTCATGGCGGGCAATCTGACCGCGCAGGTGCGGGGCATCGCGCAGGTCACCACGGCGGTGGCCAACGGCGACCTGTCGCAGAAGGTGACGGTCAGCGCGCGGGGCGAGATCGCCCAGCTGGCCGAGACGATCAACCAGATGACGGAGACGCTGCGCACGTTCGCCGACGAGGTGACGCGGGTGGCCAGCGAGGTCGGTGCCGAGGGCCGGCTGGGCGGTCAGGCGCAGGTGCCGGGCGCGGCGGGTACGTGGAAGGACCTCACCGATTCGGTGAACACGGCGTTCCGCAACGTCACGACGCAGGTGCGGGACATTGCCCAGGTGACGACCGCCGTGGCCAACGGCGACCTGGGTCAGAAGGTGACCGTGGACGTCTCCGGCGAGATGCTGGAGCTCAAGAACACGGTCAACACGATGGTCGACCAGCTCTCCGCCTTCGGTGCCGAAGTGACGCGCGTGGCGCGGGAGATCGGTGTCGAGGGCGAGCTCGGCGGGCAGGCCGCGGTGCCCGGTGCGGCGGGTACGTGGAAGGACCTCACGGATTCCGTGAACACCGCCTTCCGCAACCTCACGGGGCAGGTCCGCAACATCGCCCAGGTGACCACGGCGGTGGCCAACGGCGACCTCTCGCAGAAGGTGACGGTCGACGTCTCCGGCGAGATGCTGCAGCTGAAGAACACCGTGAACACCATGGTCGACCAGCTGTCGTCGTTCGCCGACCAGGTGACGCGCATGGCGCGGGACGTGGGCACGGAGGGCCGGCTGGGCGGTCAGGCCCGGGTGGACGGGGTCAGCGGCACCTGGAAGGAGCTGACCGACTCGGTCAACTTCATGGCGGGGAACCTCACCTCGCAGGTGCGGCAGATCGCCCAGGTCACCACGGCCGTGGCGCGCGGCGACCTCTCCCAGAAGATCGACGTGGACGCGCGCGGCGAGATCCTGGAGCTGAAGAACACCATCAACACGATGGTCGACCAGCTCTCCGCCTTCGCGGAGCAGGTGACGCGGGTGGCCCGCGAGGTGGGTACGGACGGCCGGCTGGGCGGTCAGGCGCAGGTGCCCGGCGTGGCCGGCGTGTGGCGGGACCTCACGGACTCCGTCAACGGCATGGCGGGCAATCTGACGGCGCAGGTCCGCAACATCGCGCAGGTCGCGACGGCCGTCGCGCGTGGTGATCTGTCGCAGAAGATCGACGTGGACGCCCGGGGCGAGATCCTGGAGCTGAAGAACACCCTCAACACGATGGTGGACCAGCTGTCGTCGTTCGCCGAGCAGGTCACGCGGGTGGCGCGGGAGGTCGGCACCGAGGGCATCCTGGGCGGCCAGGCCGAGGTCCAGGGGGTGTCCGGCACCTGGAAGGACCTCACCCAGTCGGTCAACTTCATGGCCAACAACCTGACGTCGCAGGTGCGCAACATCGCCGAGGTGACCACGGCGGTCGCCAAGGGCGACCTGTCGAAGAAGATCACCGTCGACGCGAAGGGCGAGATCCTCGAACTGGTCACCACCGTCAACACGATGGTGGACCAGCTCTCGGACTTCGCCGAGCAGGTGACGCGGGTGGCCCGGGAGGTGGGCACCGAGGGCCAGCTGGGCGGTCAGGCGCGGGTGCGGGACGTCACCGGCATCTGGAAGGACCTCAGCGACAACGTCAACCTGATGGCCAACAACCTCACCAGCCAGGTGCGGAACATCTCGCAGGTCGCGGCGGCGGTCGCCAACGGCGACCTGACCAAGAAGGTGACGGTCGAGGCGCGCGGCGAGGTCGCGCAGCTGGCCGACACGGTCAACACCATGGTGACGACGCTGTCGTCCTTCGCGGACGAGGTCACGCGCGTGGCCCGCGAGGTGGGCACGGACGGCATCCTGGGCGGGCAGGCCCGCGTGCCGGGCGTGAGCGGCACGTGGAAGGACCTCACGGAGTCCGTGAACGCCATGGCCTCCAACCTGACCGGCCAGGTCCGCAACATCGCGATGGTCACCACGGCCATCGCGCAGGGCGATCTCACCAAGAAGATCGACATCGATGCGCGCGGTGAGATCCTCCAGCTCAAGACGACCATCAACACGATGGTCGACCAGCTGTCGTCGTTCGCCGAGCAGGTGACGCGGGTGGCCCGCGAAGTGGGCACCGAGGGCCAGCTGGGCGGCCAGGCGCGGGTGCGCGACGTGGACGGCACGTGGCGCGACCTGACCGAGTCGGTCAACGAGATGGCCGGGAACCTGACCCGTCAGGTGCGGGCCATCGCCGAGGTCGCGACCGCGGTGACCCGCGGCGACCTCAACCTCAAGATCGACGTGGATGCGGCCGGCGAGATCCTGGAGCTCCAGGACAACATCAACACGATGATCGCCAACCTCCGCGAGACCACCCTGGCCAACAAGGAGCAGGACTGGCTCAAGGGCAACGTCGCCCGGATCTCCGGCCTCCTGCAGGGCCGCCGGGACCTGGACGACGTCGCCGGGCTGATCATGAGCGAGCTGACGCCGGTGGTCTCCGCCCAGCACGGCGCGTTCTTCCTGGCGATGCCGACGGGATCGCCGGGCGGGCAGGGCGCGGAGGACGACGAGGACGCGTACGAGCTGCGGATGCTCGGCTCGTACGGCTACTCGATGGGCTCCATGCCCACCTCCTTCCGGCCGGGCGAGACGCTCATCGGCACGGCCGCCAAGGAGAAGCGCACGATCTTGGTGGAGAACGTGCCGCCGGGCTACCTGAAGATCGCCTCCGGTCTGGGCGAGGCGCCGCCGGCCCACGTCATCGTGCTGCCGGTGCTCTTCGAGGGCCAGGTGCTGGGAGTGATCGAGCTGGCCTCGTTCCAGCCGTTCGCCCAGATCCAGAAGGACTTCCTCAACCAGATCGCCGAGATGATCGGCACGAGCGTCAACACGATCAGCGTCAACACCAAGACGGAGATGCTGCTCAAGCAGTCCCAGGAGCTGACGGAGCAGCTGCGCGAGCGGTCGGCGGAGCTGGAGAACCGGCAGAAGGCGCTGGAGATCTCCAACGCCGAGCTGGAGGAGAAGTCCGAGCGGCTGGCCCGGCAGAACCGCGACATCGAGGTGAAGAACACCGAGATCGAGGAGGCCCGGCAGGTGCTGGAGGAGCGCGCCGAGCAGCTCGCCGTCTCCATGCGCTACAAGTCCGAGTTCCTCGCCAACATGTCGCACGAGCTGCGCACCCCGCTCAACTCGCTGCTCATCCTCGCGAAGCTGCTCGCCGACAACGCGGACGGCAACCTCTCGCCGAAGCAGGTGGAGTTCGCCGAGACCATCCACGGGGCGGGCTCGGACCTGCTGCAGCTGATCAACGACATCCTGGACCTGTCGAAGGTCGAGGCGGGCAAGATGGACGTGAGCCCGACCCGCATCGCGCTCGTCCAGCTCGTGGACTATGTGGAGGCCACGTTCCGGCCGCTGACGGCGGAGAAGGGCCTGGACTTCTCCGTACGGGTCTCGCCCGAGCTGCCGGCCACGCTGCACACCGACGAGCAGCGGCTGCTGCAGGTGCTGCGCAACCTCCTGTCGAACGCGGTCAAGTTCACGGACACCGGCGCGGTGGAGCTGGTCATCCGGCCCGCCGGCGGGGACGTCCCGGACACCATCCGCGAGCAGCTCCTGGAGGCCGGTTCGCTGCGCGACCCGGACGGCGAGGTGATCGCCTTCTCGGTCACCGACACCGGCATCGGCATCGCGGCAAGCAAGATGCGGGTCATCTTCGAGGCGTTCAAGCAGGCCGACGGGACGACCAGCCGCAAGTACGGCGGCACGGGCCTGGGGCTGTCGATCAGCCGGGAGATCGCCCGGCTCCTCGGTGGCGAGATCCACGCCGCGAGCGAGCCCGGCCGCGGCTCCACCTTCACCCTCTACCTCCCGCTCAACGCGGGGGAGCTGCCGCCCCAGGGCTATCCGCAGCTCGCACCGGGCACCCGGCCCGAGCCGGGCGGTGCCGAGCTCGCGGGCGGGTCCGAGGACGTCTCGGCGGTGGAGGCGGGCCTGCCGGGCGCCGGCCCGGAGGCGACCGCGCGCGGGGCGGCCGGGCTGCTCCTGCGGCGCCAGCGGGCCGCACAGGCGGCCGCGCAGTGGCCCGCCCCGGCCGCTCCGGCGGACCGGGCCCCGGCGGCCCCGCAGGGCGGCGAGTCATGGCCAACGGAGCCCTACGGTGACGCAGAGCAACCGACGGCCAAGGGCTTCGGCTCCGGGTTCGGCGGGGGCTTCCACGGCGAGAAGGTGCTGATCGTCGACGACGACATCCGCAATGTGTTCGCCCTCACGAGCGTCCTGGAGCAGCACGGGCTGTCGGTGCTCTACGCGGAGAACGGGCGCGAGGGGATCGAGGTCCTGGAGCAGCACGACGACGTCGTGGTGGTCCTGATGGACATCATGATGCCGGAGATGGACGGCTATGCCACGACGGCGGCCATCCGCAGGATGCCGCAGTTCGCGGGCCTGCCCATCATCGCGCTGACCGCCAAGGCGATGAAGGGCGACCGGGAGAAGAGCCTCGACGCGGGGGCGTCCGACTACGTCACCAAGCCGGTCGACACCGACCATCTGCTCACGGTGATGGAGCAATGGATGCGCGCCGAGTGACGGAGGGCCGGGCGGCTCGTACGGGCCGCCCGGCACGCTGCTGACGGAGTGTGCGCGAGGACGTGTGGGGACCGGCAATCCGGGGAACCTTCTGGTCCCCCACTACGTTTCTGCTACGTGCACAGTGACATCGCGGTGACAGGGTGTGGCGACCGGCGGGGTGCGGCTACCATGACCGGCACAAGGACGGGCGGCGCAAGGGAGTCGTCCCCTGGGGCGGCGCCCGGTGCACTGCCGGGGCGAGGAGGACGGGCCATGGTGCAGAAGGCCAAGATCCTCCTGGTCGATGACCGGCCGGAAAATCTGCTGGCGCTGGAGGCGATCCTCTCAGCGCTCGATCAGACACTGGTACGGGCATCGTCAGGGGAGGAAGCGCTCAAGGCGCTGCTGACGGACGATTTCGCGGTGATCCTGCTGGACGTCCAGATGCCTGGCATGGACGGTTTCGAGACCGCGGCGCACATCAAGCGGCGGGAGCGGACGCGGGACATCCCGATCATCTTCCTGACCGCCATCAACCACGGCCCGCACCACACCTTCCGCGGTTACGCGGCGGGTGCGGTGGACTACATCTCCAAGCCCTTCGACCCGTGGGTGCTGCGCGCCAAGGTCTCGGTCTTCGTCGAGCTGTACATGAAGAACTGCCAGCTGCGCGAGCAGGCCGCCCTGCTGCGGCTGCAGCTGGAGAACGGCCAGCCGGGGCGTACGGGCGCGGCTGCGGCCCAGGAGCCGGCGGGGCTGCTCGCGGAGCTGTCGGCCCGGCTCGCCGCCGTCGAGGAGCAGGCCGAGGCGCTGACCAAGCAGCTCGACGAGTCCGCCGATGCCGCGGCCGTCGCCACCGCCGCCCACCTCGAGCGCAAACTCACGGGGCTGCGGCGGGCGCTGGACGCCCTGGAGCCCGGGGCCGGCAGCGGCGCGAGCCCGCTGCCCGCTTCCAGCTGACGCCGCCCCGGGCACAGCGGTCCCTTCGGCGCCCGGTCTTGACGCCGCGTCACCCTTGAAAACACGGGGCCACGACACGAACGGGTGAACGCCGGGGCGCGGGTGTCCCTCGCGCCCGGCAACGGTAATCTCGGCACCATGGCCTCACGTACGTCCGGCAAGGGTTCCCAGAGCGCGGCGGGCACCTCGAAGCAGCGTGCCGGGCGCTCGGGGAGCGCGGCCAAGAATTCCCAGCCCAGGCCCGCCGGCCGGGCCCCCGCGAAGAAGGCGCCGCCCCGCAAGCCGCCCGCCAAGAAGGCCGCGGCCAAGCGGGCTCCCCAGCGTGCGCCCGCTCCGCCCGGCGGCATCCGCCGCGTGGGGCGGGGCGTGGCGCACGGCGTGGGCGCGCTGTTCCGCGGCGTCGGCCGAGGTGCGCGGGGCCTCGATCCGGCCCACCGCAAGGACGGCCTCGCGCTGCTCCTGCTGGGCCTCGCCCTCATCGTGGCCGCGGGCACCTGGTCCAGCCTGGAGGGCCCCGTCGGCGATCTGGTGACCATGCTGGTCACCGGCGCGTTCGGGCGGCTCGACCTCGTGGTGCCGATACTGCTCGGCATCATCGCGATCCGGCTCTTCCGCCACCCCGAGCGTCCCGAGGCCAACGGGCGGATCGTCATCGGCCTGTCCGCGCTGGTCGTCGGCGTCCTCGGGCAGGTCCACGTGGCCTGCGGCTCCCCGGGCCGCGGCGACGGCTCGCAGGCCCTGCAGGACGCGGGCGGGCTGATCGGCTGGGCCGCGTCCAAGCCCCTGGTCTTCACGGTCGGCGAGGTCCTCGCCGTGCCGCTGCTGGTGCTGCTCACGGTCTTCGGCCTGCTGGTCGTCACGGCCACTCCGGTCAACGCCATCCCGCGCCGTCTGCGGCAGCTCGGCATACGTCTCGGCGTGATCGAGCCCCTCCCGGGCGAGTACGAGGCGGAGGACGCCGACGGCTACGCGGCGGACTACGCCGACGACTGGCGCGAGGCGCCGCCCGCGCGCCCCCGCCGCGCTGCCGCGCGACGAGCCGCAGGCGACGCCCCCGGGCCGGACCAGGCCGAGGAGGAGGCGCTCAGCAAGCGGCGCAAGGCGCGCCGGCCGGCCGGGCAGCCCGTGGAGCCCCCGTCCGGGCGCGAGCCCGACGCGGTCGACATGGCGGCCGCGGCCGCCGCCGCGCTCGACGGGGCCGTGCTGCACGGCGTGCCGCCCACCCCGCTCGTCGCCGGCCTCAGCAGCGGCATCGGTCACGAGACCGGGCAGCCGGGCCCCGTGCCGGGCGCACGGGGCGGCGCCCGGGAGGCGGGCTCCGCGCCGGACCGCACCAGGGGCGCCGCCGACCGGACGAAGGGCGTCCCGGACCTCACCAAGGGCGTTCCGGACCTCACCAAGCCCGCGCCCGCCGCCGAGGCGGGCTCCGGCCTGCCCGCGCGCGCGGAGCAGCTCCAGCTCTCGGGCGACATCACCTACGCGCTGCCCACGCTCGACCTGCTGGAGCGGGGCGGCCCGGGCAAGGCGCGCAGCGCCGCCAACGACGCCATAGTGGCGGCGCTGACCAACGTCTTCACCGAGTTCAAGGTCGACGCCGCCGTCACCGGCTTCACCCGCGGCCCGACGGTCACGCGCTACGAGGTGGAGCTGGGCCCGGCCGTCAAGGTCGAGCGCATCACGGCCCTCGCCAAGAACATCGCCTACGCCGTCGCCAGCCCGGACGTGCGCATCATCTCCCCGATCCCCGGCAAGTCCGCCGTGGGCATCGAGATCCCGAACACCGACCGGGAGATGGTCAACCTCGGGGACGTGCTCCGCCTGGCGGACGCCGCGGGCGACGACCACCCGATGCTCGTCGCGCTCGGCAAGGACGTCGAGGGCGGCTACGTGATGGCCAACCTGACGAAGATGCCGCACATCCTCGTCGCCGGTGCCACGGGCTCCGGCAAGTCCTCCTGCATCAACTGCCTCATCACGTCGCTGATGGTGCGGGCCACGCCCGACGACGTCCGCATGGTGCTCGTCGACCCCAAGCGCGTGGAGCTGACCGCCTACGAGGGCATCCCGCACCTCATCACCCCGATCATCACCAACCCCAAGCGCGCGGCCGAGGCCCTGCAGTGGGTCGTCCGCGAGATGGACCTGCGCTACGACGACCTGGCGGCCTTCGGCTTCCGGCACATCGACGACTTCAACGCGGCCGTGCGGGCGGGCAAGATCACTCCTCCGGAGGGCAGCGGACGCGAGCTCGCCCCGTACCCCTATCTGCTGGTCATTGTCGACGAGCTGGCGGACCTGATGATGGTCGCCCCGCGGGACGTCGAGGACTCGATCGTGCGCATCACCCAGCTCGCGCGCGCCGCCGGCATCCACCTCGTCCTGGCCACCCAGCGTCCGTCGGTCGACGTGGTCACCGGTCTGATCAAGGCGAACGTGCCGTCCCGGCTCGCCTTCGCCACCTCCTCGCTGGCCGACAGCCGCGTCATTCTCGACCAGCCGGGCGCCGAGAAGCTGATCGGCAAGGGCGACGGCCTCTTCCTGCCCATGGGCGCGGGCAAGCCCGTCCGGATGCAGGGCGCCTTCGTCACGGAGGCCGAGGTCGCGGCCGTCGTGCAGCACTGCAAGGACCAGATGGCGCCGGTCTTCCGGGACGACGTCACGGTGGGCACGGCCAAGAAGAAGGAGATCGACGAGGACATCGGCGACGACCTCGACCTGCTGTGCCAGGCCGCGGAGCTGGTCGTCTCCACCCAGTTCGGGTCGACCTCGATGCTGCAGCGCAAATTGCGTGTGGGATTCGCGAAGGCGGGCAGACTCATGGACCTGATGGAGTCGCGGGGCATCGTGGGCCCGAGCGAGGGCTCCAAAGCCCGCGACGTCCTCGTCAAGCCCGATGAGCTGGATGCGGTGCTCGCGGTGATCCGCGGGGACGGCGGGGCCTGACGAGGCCTGACGGGGTCGCAGTTTCCTGCCCAACCGTTTCTCTCGGCGGCGTGTCGAGTTGAGAAAGGGGGGCGATCCGATGTCCCACCGTCGGCGCCGCAGAATCATCTGATGGCGTACAAAGTCCGGCTTCCGGCTTGCCCGCGGCTTTCGCATCCCCCCTAGACTGAACTCCCAGCAGGTGGCTACACGCTCGAAAGGCGCCCACGTGTCCATCGGCAACTCCTCCGCAGACGGCGGGAACACCCCCGCAGACGACCGGCCGTCGATCGGCCGGATCCTCCAGCAGGCCCGTATCAGCGCCGGACTGACCGTCGACGAGGTCAGTTCCACCACCCGAGTACGCATCCCGATCCTGCACGCGATCGAGCAGGACGACTTCTCCCGCTGCGGCGGGGACGTCTACGCACGTGGGCACATCCGCACGCTGGCGGCCACCGTCGGCGTGGATCCGGCCGAGCTGGTCGCGCGCTACGACGCCGAGCGCGGCGGGCGCCCCGCGCCGACCCCCGCGGCCCCGCTCTTCGACGCCGAGCGCATCCGCCCCGAGCCCCGCCGGCCCAACTGGACGGCGGCGATGGTCGCCGCGATCGTGGCCGTCGTCGGCTTCGTCGGCTTCACGCTCTTCAACGGCGGCGCCCAGACGTCCAACGGTTCCGTCGCCGCCGACTCGCCCTCGGCCAAGCCGCCCGCCTCGCCGAGCAGGAAGCTGCCGTCGGGCAAGCCGGCCGACCCCAAGCGCGAGCCCTCCGGCGCCATCGCCGGCGTCCCCGCCAACAAGGTCACGGTCAAGCTCGCCGCCGAGAACGGCCAGACCTGGATGTCCGCCAAGGACCACAACGGCCGGCTGCTGGAGGAGGGCGTCCTCAGGCAGGGCGATGCCAAGACCTTCACCGACCCCAGCAGGATCGATCTCGTCCTGGGCAACGCCGGAGCCGTTCGGCTGTTCGTGAACGGCAAGGAGGTCAAGAACGTCGGCGACAACGGCCAGGTCCAGCGCCTCAGCTACACCAAGGGCGACCCCGTGGCGGGCTGACCTGCACCGGAGGGCGGCCGGCGGTGGCAGTGGGACACCCCGCCGGGTGACCGTTCTCTCGTGCCGTTCCGGTGCCGCCGGGACACTCGGCAGCGGATGAGGCTCCGGGACAAAGTAGGCTGAGCCCTATGCCCGAACGCCGTACCGTCGCTCTTGTCACACTTGGCTGCGCCCGTAACGAGGTGGACTCGGAGGAGCTGGCAGGCCGCTTGGCGGCGGATGGCTGGGACCTCGTGGAGGACGCCGCCGACGCCGATGTGGCCGTCGTCAACACCTGTGGCTTCGTCGAGGCCGCGAAGAAGGACTCCGTCGACGCCCTGCTGGAGGCCAACGACCTCAAGGATCACGGCCGGACCCAGGCCGTGGTCGCCGTCGGCTGCATGGCCGAGCGGTACGGCAAGGAGCTCGCCGAGGCCCTGCCCGAGGCCGACGGCGTGCTCGGCTTCGACGACTACGCCGACATCTCCGACCGGCTCCAGACCATCCTCTCGGGCGGCGTCCACGCCTCCCACACCCCGCGCGACCGCCGCAAGCTGCTGCCGATCAGCCCCGCGGAGCGGCAGAGAGCGGACGTCGCCCTGCCGGGCCACGCCCAGGACACCCCGCCCGCCGACCTGCCCGAGGGCGTCGCCCCGGCCTCCGGGCCGCGCGCGCCGCTGCGCCGCCGGCTGGAGTCCAGCCCCGTCGCGTCCGTGAAGCTCGCCTCCGGCTGCGACCGGCGCTGCTCCTTCTGCGCCATCCCGTCCTTCCGCGGCTCCTTCATCTCCCGCCGCCCCTCCGACGTGCTCGGCGAGACGCGCTGGCTCGCGGAGCAGGGCGTCAAGGAGATCATGCTGGTCTCCGAGAACAACACCTCCTACGGCAAGGACCTCGGCGACATCCGCCTGCTGGAGACGCTGCTGCCCGAGCTGGCGGCCGTCGACGGCGTGGAGCGCATCCGGGTCAGCTACCTGCAGCCCGCGGAGATGCGCCCGGGCCTCATCGACGTGCTGACCTCCACCGAGAAGATCGCGCCCTACTTCGACCTGTCCTTCCAGCACTCCGCCCCCGGGGTGCTGCGCGCCATGCGCCGCTTCGGCGACACCGACCGCTTCCTGGAGCTGCTCGAGGCGATCCGCGCCAAGGCCCCCCAGGCCGGCGCCCGCTCCAACTTCATCGTCGGCTTCCCCGGCGAGACCGAGGACGACGTCGCTGAGCTGGAACGTTTCCTGACCGGGGCCCGCCTGGACGCCATCGGCGTCTTCGGCTACTCCGACGAGGACGGCACCGAAGCGGCCACGTACGAGAACAAGGTCGACCCCGAGATCGTCGCCGAGCGCCTCGCGCGCATCTCCCGCCTCGCCGAGGAGCTGACCGCGCAGCGCGCCGAGGAGCGGATCGGAGAGACCATTGAGGTGATGGTCGACCGCGTGGACGAGGAGGACGGCGTCGTCGGCCGGGCCGCCCACCAGGCGCCCGAGACCGACGGGCAGGTCCTGCTCGGCACCGGCCCGGACCTCGTCCCCGGCCGCATGGTCACGGCCAAGGTCGTGGCGAGCGAGGGCGTCGACCTGATCGCCGAACCGCTCGGCGACGGAGGGTGTACCGAGGAGGCGGGCAGATGACCGGAGTCCCGGCCTCCGCCACCGGAGGCCATGCCCCGGCGGCAGCCGTACGGCCGGCCGGGCTGTGGAACATCGCCAATATCCTCACCATGGTGCGGCTGCTGCTCGTGCCCGGGTTCGTCCTGCTGATGCTCCACAACGGCGGCTACGACCCGGCCTGGCGCTCCTTCGCCTGGGCGGCCTTCGCCGTCGCGATGATCACCGATCTGTTCGACGGCCATCTGGCCCGGACGTACAACCTGGTCACGGACTTCGGCAAGATCGCCGACCCGATCGCCGACAAGGCGATCATGGGTGCGGCGCTGATCTGCCTGTCGGCGCTGGACGACCTGCCCTGGTGGGTCACCGGCGTGATCCTCTTCCGCGAGATCGGCATCACCCTGATGCGGTTCTGGGTGATCAGACACGGTGTCATCCCGGCCAGCCGCGGCGGCAAGATGAAGACCCTCGCCCAGGGGGTCGCCGTGGGCATGTACATCCTCGCGCTGACGGGGCTGCTGGCAACGGCCCGCTTCTGGGTGATGGCGGTGGCGGTGGTGCTGACGGTGGCCACGGGGCTCGACTACGTGCGCCAGGCCGTCGTCCTGCGGCGGGCCGGACGGGCCGCGGGGGACGCGGGACGATGAGTGCGGCGAGCGACGCGTGCGCCCCGGTGGCCTCGGCGCTGCTGGCCGCCCTGGTGGAGCGCGGTGAGACCGTGGCCGCCGCCGAGTCGCTCACCGGGGGCCTGGTCGCGGCCGAGCTGACCGCGGCGCCGGGCGCCTCCCGCTCGGTGCGCGGTTCGGTCACCGCCTACGCCACGGAGGTCAAGGCCGCGGTGCTCGGCGTCGACGAGGACCTGCTCGACGGGCGCGGCGCCGTCGACGGCGACGTGGCCCGGCAGATGGCCTGCGGCGTGCGTGCGCTGCTGGGCGCCGACTGGGGGCTCGCCACGACCGGTGTCGCCGGCCCCGAGACCCAGGACGGCAAGCCCGTGGGGACGGTCTTCGTGGCCGCCGCGGGGCCGGACGGCCGTACGCGGGTGCGGGAGCTGTCGCTCGACGGGGACCGCTCGCGGATCCGGTCGGAAAGCGTCCGGTCGGTGCTGGAACTGCTGCTGAACGAACTGACGGAAAACGTGGGCGCAAAGGATACGGAACACAACGGGGGGAATGGATGTTTGCAGCCCTGAGTGAACACGACATAGCTCCCCGCACGGCCGGAGCCCGAGGCGGTACGGTGGGGCGTGAAGGATCCGGATTCGCGGTCCAAGGAGGGAGCCACCGATGATTCTGCTCCGTCGCCTGCTGGGTGACGTGCTGCGTCGGCAGCGCCAGCGCCAGGGCCGCACTCTGCGCGAGGTCTCCTCATCCGCCCGGGTCTCGCTCGGTTACCTCTCCGAGGTCGAGCGGGGGCAGAAAGAGGCGTCCTCCGAGCTTCTCTCCGCAATCTGCGACGCTCTGGACGTACGGATGTCCGAGGTCATGCGCGAGGTCAGCGATGAATTGTCGCTCGCCGAGCTGGCGCAGTCGGCAGCGGCGAGCGAGCCGGTACCCGCGCCGATGCGGCCGATGTTCAATGCGGTGTCCGTGACGTCCGTGACGGGGGAGCGTGTGACGATCAAGGCTCCCGCCGAGGCCGTGGACGTCGTCGCGGCCTGAGGCGTTTTCACGAAGTCCCGGTCGGGTGTCCGACCGGGATTTCGCGTATCCGGAAGCCATCCGTTTTGTGATGGTGTGCGATGGCGGGGTGATGGGAAGGCGGATAAAAAGACGAACAACACGGAGCGAACGGGCTGAACCGCGAGATGGCGGTTCCAACCCGTTGAGATAGGGAGGATCTGGATGTCTGTCGTCAAGAGCTCGCTGCCCGAGCACGACCGCCAGACGGTCGGAGATGCCCTCCAGGGCGCCCTCGTCGACCTGGTGGACCTTTCGCTGGTGGCCAAGCAGGTGCACTGGACGGTCGTGGGCCCGCGTTTCCGCTCCGTCCACCTGCAGCTGGACGAGGTCGTGGCGAGCGCCCGGCTGCACGCCGACACCGTCGCGGAGCGCGCCTCGGCCCTCGGCATCGCGCCGGACGGCCGCGCCGAGACCGTCGCGAAGACCAGCGGCATTGACCCGGTCGGCGGCGGCTGGTGCAGGGACACCGAGGCCGTGCAGACCCTCGTCTCCGCGCTCGGTGCCGTGATCGCCCGGATGCGCGAGCGCATCCGCGCCACCGAGGAGCCGGACCCGGTCACCCAGGATCTTCTGATCGGCCTGACCGGCGACCTCGAGAAGCATCACTGGATGTTCCAGGCGGAGAACGCCTGAGGCGCGCCCCCGCCTGCCGTGCGGGCCCTCTCCGGTGGCGGCTGCGCCCCGGCCGCGCTCTCCTGGGGTCATGGACGAGCACCCGGTGATCCGCTTCACGAACGAGCTGATGGTGCTCACGGACCTCGACCAGACCACGGCCGGGGCTTTCGTGCGCCGCGTGTACCAGGAGGGCGTGCACGAGGGGGAGCAGCGGCTGATCACCGACCTGCACCAGCGCGACCGCAGGATCGGCGAGCTGGAGCAGGAGCTGGCGCGGCTGCGCGGCGAGGACCGCGGCTGACCACGGACGCCGCAGGGCGCGTACGGGCCCGCAGCGCGCCGCCGCCGGCTTCCGGTGCGCTCTCCCGTGCCAGGGGAAAGCCGGTCTAGCGTCGGCCGAAGGAGGCAGCCATGGTCCGGCGTGAATTCTGGGGCTGCCGCCGGCCGTACGCCCTGCTGCGGCGGGTGACAGCCCTCGTAGCCGGCGGAGTGTGGTGGTGGGCGCTGCTGCGGCTGCTCACCCAGCAGGAGCCGCCGGGCACCGCGGACGGTCTGGTCCTCGCGGGCGGATGGGGGCTGAGCCTGCTGCCGGTGCACTGTGCTCCCTGGCAGCGACGCGCGGCCGGGGAGGGCTGGGGTGGCTGCCTGCGGAAGCTCGGGGCTTCACTCTTTCGGCTTAATCGCCCGAGGGCCCGGCGGGGCCCGGGCCCGGCTGACAGGCAGGGCACCAGTACGTGACGCGCTCCTGCCCCGGATCCCCCTGGTCCGCGGTGCGCAGCGGCGTCCCGCAGCGGCGGCAGGGCCGGCCCGCGCGGCCGTACACCCACACGCGGTGGTCGTGGCGCGGGTCGCCCGTGGTGATGCGGGCGGCGCGGGCCTTGTTGGCCTCCAGGAGCTTCCGGGCGAGGGCCGGCAGCCGCTCGGGCGCCGGGACGTCACGGACCGGGAGCCAGGGCGAGAGCCGGAGCATGAAGCAGATCTCCGACTTGTAGACATTGCCGATGCCGGCCAGGTTGCGCTGGTCGAGCAGGGCCTCGCCGACGGGCCGCCCGGGGTCGGCCAGCAGCCGGCGCAGCGCCTCCTCGGCGTCCCAGCCGGGGCCCAGGAGGTCCGGGCCGAGGTGGCCGACCACGGTGTGCTCGTCGGCGGTGCGCAGCAGCTCCAGCACGGGGAGGCGGTAACCCACCGCCGTCCGGTCGGCGGTGGCCAGCACGGCGCGGATCTGGTGCCCGGGGCCGCCGCGCCAGCGCTCACCGGGGGCGTAGACGCGCCACGCGCCGTCCATCCGCAGGTGGGAGTGGAGGGTGAAGCCGCCTTCCACGCGCGTGAGCAGATGCTTGCCCCGCGGGAGGACTCCGGTGACCCGGCGGCCGGTGAGGTCCACGGTGGCGAGCGCGGGAACGCGCAGGTCGGAGCGGACGAGCGGGCCGCCGGTCAGGGCGCGGTCGAGCTCGCGTGCGGTGCGCCAGACGGTGTCTCCCTCGGGCATGTGCTCCTCCGTTCTTTCTCCGGGGCCGCGGGCTTCATCCGGGGCTGCGGGATTCCGGGCCGCGGTCCTTCCTGCTGCGGGTGCCTCAGGGGGCCCGGAGACGCAGCCCCTTGGGGGTGGCGTGGAAGCCGGCCGCCTCCAGCAGCGGCCCCAGCGGGGAGGAAAGGGCGGAGGCGCCGTTGATGCGCTCGACGGTGACGGTGCCGAGCGCGCCCGCCCGGGCGGCACTCGCCAGGGCCTCGGCGGCCTCGCGCAGCCCGGCGTCGTCCGCGTCCGCCGCTTCGGCCCCCTCCTGCTGCGGCCAGGCGAGCAAGGTCTTGCCGCCGCGCTCCATGTAGAGCGCGAGGGCGCCGTCGAGGAGGACGACCAGGGAGCCCGCCTTGCGCCCCGGCTTGTGGGTCGCCCCGGCGGGCGGCTCCGGCCAGGGGAGGGCCGCACCGTAGGCGTTGGCGGGGTCGGCGGCTGCGAGGACGACGGCCCGGCTGCGGCGGGCGGCGGACGACGCGGCGGGGGCCTCCCACGGGGCGCCGGGCGCGGCGGCCGGGGCACCGGCGGAGCGGTCGCGCGCCGTGCTCGCGGCCCGCAGCCGGTCGACGGCGCCGTCCATCGCGAACTGCGCGGCGCCCAGGCCCTCCACCACGTAGCCGCGCCGCGCCTGGCCGCTCTCCTCGAAGACGGACAGCACCCGGTACGCGGCGGAGAAACCGCCCTCGACGCCTTCGGCGGCCACGGCTCCCCGGGTGACCACGCCGTGCCGGTCGAGGAGCGTGCGGGCCAGGGCGTGCGCGCGGTGGGTGGGATCGGGCTCGGGGGCGGGCAGCAGGGACCAGCGGCCCGCGACGGTGGGCGGTCCGCCGCGCGAGGCCGCCGGCAGGGTGGGGACGCCGCCGCGGGCCGTAAAAGAGCCGTAACGGCCGCGCGGCACCGCGCGCTTGGCGCGGTGCGCCGTCGAGCCCGCCGTCCGTCCCGAGCCGAGGAGGGTGCGGAGCGGGGCGAGGGTGTCGTTGGTGAGCCGGCCCGACCAGGCCAGGTCCCAGACGGCCTCCGCGATCTGCGGCTCCGTGCCGTCGGGGACGGTGGCGCGGACCCGCTCGGCGATCTGGCGGAAGAACAGGCCGTAGCCCCCGGAGAGCGCGTCGAGGACGGCCTGGTGCAGGGGCGAGAGCTCCAGCGGGTGAGGCGCCGGCAGCAGGAGGGGCGCCGCGTCGGCTAGCAGCAGCGAGACCCAGCCGTCCTTGCCGGGGAGGGCGCCCGCGCCGGCCCAGACGACCTCGCCCGCCGCGGTGAGCTCGTCGAGCATGGACGGGGTGAAGTCCCGTACGCGGCCGGGCAGCACCAGCTTCTCCAGGGCCGACGCCGGGACCGGCGCGCCCTGCAACTGCTCGACGGCGCGCAGCAGTCCGTCGGCGCCGCGCAGGCTGTGCGTGCCGACGTGCTGCCACTGGGGGAGGAACGCGGCCAGTGCGGTGGGCGGGACGGGCTCCAGCTCGTGCCGCAGCGCCGCGAGGGAGCGGCGTCGGAGCCTGCGCAGGACCGCGGCGTCGCACCACTCCTGGCCGATCCCCGAGGGGTGGAATTCGCCTTGGACGACGCGGCCGGCGGCCATGAGGCGCTGGAGCGCGCCGTCGGTGACGGCCGTGCCGAGGCCGAAGCGTGCCGCGGCCTCGGCCGACGTGAAGGGGCCGTGGGTCCGGGCGAACCGGGCGAGGAGGTCGCCCAGCGGGTCCTTGACGGGCTCGGTGAACGCCTCGGGGACGCCTACGGGGAGCGCCGTGCCGAGGGCGTCGCGCAGCCTTCCCGCGTCCTCCACCGCGGCCCAGTGGTCCTCCCCGGCGATCCGTACGCGGATGGCGCGGCGGGCCTCCGCCAGCTCCCGCACCCAGCCCGGCTCGGCGCCCCGTGCGGCCAGCCCGGCGTCGGTCAGCGGGCCGAGCAGCCGCAGCAGGTCGGCCACGCTCTCCGGGTCCTTGGCGCGCCGGTCGTCCGTGAGCCACTGCAGCTCGCGCTCCAGCCCGGCCAGGACCTCCGCGTCGAGGAGCTCGCGCAGCTCGGCCTGGCCCAGGAGCTCGGACAGCAGCCGCGAGTCCAGGGACAGGGCGGCGGCGCGGCGCTCCGCGAGCGGCGAGTCGCCCTCGTACAGGAACTGGGCGACGTAGCCGAAGAGCAGCGAGCGGGCGAACGGCGACGGCTCCGGGGTGGTGACCTCCACCAGGCGGACACGGCGGGATTCGATGTCGCCCATGAGTTCGGTGAGGCCGGGGACGTCGAAGACGTCCTGGAGGCACTCGCGCACGGCCTCCAGGACGATCGGGAACGAGCCGAACTCGCTCGCCACCTGCAGCAACTGGGCGGCGCGCTGGCGCTGCTGCCACAGCGGGGTGCGCTTGCCGGGGTTGCGCCGTGGCAGCAGCAGGGCACGGGCGGCGCACTCGCGGAAGCGCGAGGCGAACAGGGCGGAGCCGCCCACCTGGTCGGTGACGATCTGGTCGACCTCGCCCTTGTCGAACGTGACGTCCGCGGCGCCGACGGGCGACTGCTCGCTGTCGTACTCCGTGCCCCCGCGGGCGGGGTCGGCGTCGAGCAGGTCGAGGCCCATGAGGTCGGCGTCGGGCAGCCGCAGCACGATGCCGTCGTCGGCGTGCATCACCTGGGCGTCCATGCCGTACCGCTCGGCGAGCCGGGCGCCCAGGGCGAGCGCCCACGGGGCGTGCACCTGGGCGCCGAACGGCGAGTGGACGACGACGCGCCAGTCGCCCAGCTCGTCGCGGAAGCGCTCCACGACGATGGTCCGGTCGTCCGGGACGTGCCCGCAGGCCTCGCGCTGCTCGCGCAGGTAGGCCAGGACGTTGTCCGCGGCCCAGGCGTCGAGCCCGGCGGCCGTCAGCCGCTCCCGGGCGGCCTCCGGTGCGGCGGATCCCACCTCGCGCAGGAACGCGCCCAGGGCCCGGCCCAGTTCGAGCGGGCGCCCCAGCTGGTCGCCCTTCCAGAAGGGCAGCCGCCCGGGGACGCCCGGGGCGGGGGTGACGAGGACCCTGTCGCGGGTGATGTCCTCGATCCGCCACGAGGTGGTGCCGAGGGTGAAGACGTCGCCCACGCGCGACTCGTAGACCATCTCCTCGTCCAGCTCGCCTACCCGGCGGCCGCCCTTGGCGCCGTCCTTGGAGTCGGCGCCGGCCAGGAAGACGCCGAACAGGCCGCGGTCGGGGATGGTGCCGCCGGACGTGACGGCCAGCCGCTGCGCGCCCGGGCGCCCCGAGACCGTGCCGGCCACGCGGTCCCACACCAGGCGCGGCCGCAGCTCCGCGAAGGCGTCGGAGGGATAGCGCCCGGCGAGCATGTCGAGCACCGCCGTGTAGGCCGACTCGGGCAGTGCGGCGAACGGGGCGGCGCGCCGTACGAGGGCCAGCAGCTCCTCCACGTCCCACGCGTCGACGGAGACCATGGCGACGATCTGCTGGGCCAGGACGTCCAGCGGATTGGCGGGCACCCGCAGCGACTCGATGGACCCCGACCGCATGCGCTCGGTCACCACGGCCGCCTGCACCAGGTCTCCCCGGTACTTGGGGAAGACGACGCCCGTGGACACGGCGCCGACCTGGTGGCCCGCGCGGCCCACCCGCTGCAGCCCGGAGGCGACCGAGGGCGGCGACTCGACCTGGACGACCAGGTCCACCGCGCCCATGTCGATGCCCAGCTCCAGGCTGGAGGTGGCGACGACGGCGGGCAGCCGGCCCGCCTTGAGGTCCTCCTCGACCAGGGCGCGCTGCTCCTTGGAGACCGAGCCGTGGTGTGCGCGGGCCAGGACCGGCGGCGCCCCCCGGGCCGCGCCGGACTCGGCCATCAGCTCGGCGGGGGAGTGGTGCTCGGGCAGGGGCTCGCCCGTGGCGCGCTCGTAGGCGATCTCGTTCAGCCGGTTGCACAGCCGCTCGGCCAGGCGGCGGGAGTTGGCGAAGACGATGGTGGAGCGGTGCGCCTGGACGAGATCGGCGATGCGCTCCTCGACATGGGGCCAGATCGACGGCCTGTCCTTGCCGTCACCGCCGTCCTGCACCGGGGAGCCGCCCAGCTCGCCCAGGTCCTGCACCGGGACGACGACCGACAGGTCGAACTCCTTGCCGGACGGCGGCTGGACGATCTCCACCCGCCGCTGCGGCGAGAGGTAGCGCGCCACCTCGCCGACCGGCCGGACCGTCGCGGAGAGGCCGATGCGCCGCGCGGGGCGGGGCAGCAGTGCGTCGAGCCGCTCCAGGGACAGGGCGAGGTGCGCGCCCCGCTTGGTGCCCGCGACGGCGTGGACCTCGTCGAGGATGACCGTCTCCACGCCCGCGAGGGCGTCCCTGGCGGCGGAGGTGAGCATCAGGAACAGCGACTCGGGCGTCGTGATGAGGATGTCCGGCGGCCGGTTCACGAGCGCCCGGCGCTCGGCCGGCGGGGTGTCCCCGGAGCGGATCCCGACGCGCACCTCCGGCTCGGGCTGACCGAGCCGGACGGCCTCCTGCCGGATGCCGGTCAGCGGGCTGCGGAGATTGCGCTCCACGTCCACCGCGAGGGCTTTGAGCGGGGACACGTAGAGCACCCGGCAGCGCTTCTTGGTCTCGGCGGGCGGCGGGGTGCTCGCCAGCCGGTCCAGCGAGGCGAGGAAGGCGGCGAGGGTCTTGCCGGATCCCGTGGGCGCTACCACGAGGACGTCCGACCCCGCACCGATCGCGCGCCAGGCGCCGGCCTGCGCCGCCGTGGGCGCGCTGAAGGCCCCCGTGAACCAGGCACGGGTCGCGGGGGAGAACCCCGCGAGGGCCCCGCCCGCATCCGCCGCCGCACCACCGGCACTCTCGTCCGCCATGCCACCCATCGTGCACCGCGCCACTGACAATGCCCCGGACCTGCAGGTCAGCCACGGTCGGCCGGGCGCACGAGGCATCGCCCGGGGCGGCTGCTGCACGGGGCGGTGAGGCGGTGGGTGCATGAGGCGGCGGCTGCCGCATGGGGCGGTGACGTGGTGGTTGCATGAGGCGGTGGCTGCCGCACGGGGCGAGGTGACCGGCCGGCGCGACGGGCGTCGCGCGACGGCACGGAGTGCGTCACACGTCGCGGTCGTACGCGCGCAGGGTCAGCAGCGCGCTGAGGGTCACCATGGGCCGGCACTCCAGACGGGTGCCGGGGGCCCACTCGCGCCAGCGGACCGGCCAGCCGCCGTCCTCCTGCTGCGAGGCGGCGAGGAAGTCCAGCGACCGTTCCAGCTCCGCGTCGGTGAACCAGGAGCGGGCCATCGAGCCGGGGGCGGGCGCGAAGTCGTGCGGGTAGTGGTGCTCGCCCGGTGCGTATCCCTCGGGGACGGGGTAGTCGGCGACGCGCGCGGGGTCCAGGACCGCCAGCCGCTGCTCCCGGACGACGCGGCCCAGGCGTTCGGCCGCCGTCCGCGCCCGGGCCCGGTCCGGCGCCCCGTCCAGGAAGGCGACCGCCGCCTCCACCTCGTACGGGTGAGTCCGCGCGCCGTTCCCGAGGGCTTCCACGGCGGCCCAGCAGAAGTCGGTGGCCCGGAACAGCCACGCGTGCCACACCTCGTTGCCGTGCAGCAGGCCCACCACGGGGCCGGTGGTCAGGAGGTCGCTCGGCGGGTCGTCCACCACCGGGATCCACGGGGCCGCCGGATAGCCGCGCAGCGAGGGGTGGAGCGCGGGCAGCGCGCCGTCGGGGGTGGAGACGGCCGTCAGGTAGCGGCAGACGCGCTCCATGCGCCGGTCGCCGCAGCGGCCGATCTCGTCGAGGACGCGCAGCGCGTAGACGGTGTGCAGCGGCTGGCTCACGGGGCCGCGCAGATCCGGCTCCAGGGCGAAGCCGTACCCGCCGTCCTCGCCGAGATAGGCCGTCAGGGCCGCTTCCACGGCGTCTGGACCGCCGTCCAGGAAGTGAAAGGCGAATCTCCGCTGTTCGAGGACGCGGGCGGTGAGCCAGATGAACTGTTCGGCACGGACTGCGGGGGATGCTCCGGATCGGGCCATGCACCGACCGTAGGCCGGAAAACGGCCCCGGTCAGCGGCTCGTGGCGGGCAGCACCCTCAGGGGCGGGATACTGGGCGCATGCGGTTGACGGTTTTCTGGCAGCGGATGGCGAATCATTTCGGCGCGGCGTACGCCGACTCCTTCGCGCGCGACCACGTGATGTCCGAGCTGGGCGGAAGGACGGTGCACGAGGCGCTGGACGCCGGCTGGAACGCCAAGGACGTGTGGCGCGCGGTGTGCCGGGCGATGGACATCCCTGACGACAAACGCTGACATACCGGGCACCTTCCGTCGCAAGGTGCCGTTCTTCTGGTTCGTCCGATAGGCCACACTTGCGGCGTGGCTGACGATCCCGCTCCGGAACCCGCCCCACCACCGCCCCCGCCCGCCGCCGGCATGCCGCTCTGGCTGCCCCGTGCCATGGTGACCGCGCTCGCCCTGTTCGCCTGCTTCATGCTGGCGGTCTGGGCCTTCCAGCAGCTCATCGGGCTGCTGCTGAACGTCCTGATCGCCTTCTTCCTCGCCTTGGCCATCGAGCCGGCCGTGGCGCGGCTGTCCGCCCGCGGCATGCGCCGCGGCCTCGCGGCGGGACTGGTCTTCCTTGCCGTCACGGTCGTCGTCGCCGGCTTCGTCGCCCTGCTCGGCTCGATGCTGGCCGACCAGATCGTGACCATGGTGGAGAACTTCCCCTCGTACCTGGACGCGGTCATCAAGTGGATCAACAGGGTGTTCCGCACCAGGCTGTCCCGCGTGCAGATCCAGGAGAGCCTGCTGCACTCGGGCTGGCTGCAGCGGTACGTGAAGAGCAGTGCCGGCGGCGTCCTGGACGTCTCGGCCACCGTCCTGGGCGGGCTGTTCCAGCTGCTGACCGTGGTGCTGTTCTCGTTCTACTTCGCGGCGGACGGGCCCCGGCTGCGCCGCGCCCTGTGCTCCGTGCTGCCGCCCCGCCGGCAGGCCGAGGTGCTGCGCGCCTGGGAGCTGGCCGTCGCCAAGACCGGCGGCTACATCTACTCGCGCGCCCTCATGGCGCTGATCTCCGGCATCGCCCACTACGTGCTGCTGGTGACCCTCGGGGTGCCGTACGCCCCGGCCCTCGCGATCTGGGTGGGCTTCGTCTCGCAGTTCATCCCGGCGATCGGCACCTACCTCGCGGGCGCCCTGCCCGTGCTGCTCGCCTTCACGGTGGACCCCTGGTACGCGGTGTGGGTGCTCGGCTTCGTCGTGGTCTACCAGCAGTTCGAGAACTACGTGCTGCAGCCGCGCATCACCGCCAGGACCGTCGACATCCACCCCGCCGTCGCCTTCGGCTCGGTGGTCGCGGGCGCCGCCCTGCTCGGGGCGGTGGGGGCGCTGGTGGCCATCCCGGCGACGGCGACGCTGCAGGCGTTCCTCGGCGCGTACGTGCGGCGGTACGAGGTCACCAACGCCGCGGCGGGCCCGGAGTGGCGCGCTTGACAGCGAAATCGAACATCCATTCTTATGGGGTTCCCCGGCGCTGTGGAGCCGTGTGCGGGACCCCGTCCCGGGCCCTTCGCGGGCCGGGTTATCCACAGGCCGGAGCGACGCCCGGGCGCATTGTCAGTGGCAGGCGTTAGCGTCGTGGACGTGAAGCGATCGACTCAAGCAAACCGGGTGGAACCCATGGCAGGCACCGACCGCGAGAAGGCGCTGGACGCCGCGCTCGCACAGATTGAACGGCAATTCGGCAAGGGCGCCGTGATGCGCCTCGGAGAGCGGCCGAACGAGCCGATCGAGGTCATCTCCACCGGGTCGACCGCTCTCGACGTCGCCCTCGGCGTCGGCGGGCTCCCGCGCGGCCGTGTGGTGGAGATCTACGGACCGGAGTCCTCCGGTAAGACGACCCTGACCCTGCACGCCGTGGCCAACGCCCAGCGCGCCGGCGGCACGGTGGCCTTCGTGGACGCCGAGCACGCCCTCGACCCCGAGTACGCCAGGAAGCTCGGCGTCGACATCGACAACCTGATCCTGTCCCAGCCGGACAACGGCGAGCAGGCCCTGGAGATCGTCGACATGCTGGTGCGCTCCGGCGCGCTCGACCTGATCGTCATCGACTCCGTGGCGGCCCTGGTGCCGCGTGCGGAGATCGAGGGCGAAATGGGTGACTCGCACGTGGGTCTCCAGGCCCGCCTGATGAGCCAGGCGCTCCGGAAGATCACCAGCGCGCTCAACCAGTCCAAGACCACCGCGATCTTCATCAACCAGCTCCGCGAGAAGATCGGCGTGATGTTCGGCTCCCCGGAGACCACGACCGGTGGCCGGGCGCTGAAGTTCTACGCCTCGGTGCGCATCGACATCCGCCGCATCGAGACCCTGAAGGACGGCACGGAGGCGGTCGGCAACCGCACCCGCTGCAAGGTCGTCAAGAACAAGGTCGCGCCGCCCTTCAAGCAGGCCGAGTTCGACATCCTCTACGGCCAGGGCATCAGCCGCGAGGGCGGCCTGATCGACATGGGCGTGGAGCACGGCTTCATCCGCAAGGCCGGCGCCTGGTACACCTACGAGGGCGACCAGCTCGGCCAGGGCAAGGAGAACGCCCGCAACTTCCTCAAGGACAACCCGGCCCTCGCCGACGAGATCGAGAAGAAGATCAAGACGAAGCTGGGCGTGGGCGGCAAGGCCGAGGAGCCGGAGGCCGAGCCCGCCGCGGATGCGGCAGGTGCCGCGGCGGACGCCTCGGCGAAGTCCGTGCCCGCCCCGGCGGCAGCGAAGTCCACGGCGAAGGCGGCCAAGGCCACGGCTGCCAAGAGCTGATCCATGACACGGCGATGGGATCCCCGGCCGGCCCCCGGGGAAGACCTGCCCGGACCGGACGCGGACGACCGTACCGGCGGTGGCGCCCCTTCCTCGTCGAGGGCCGGGGACGAGGCGCCGCCGCGGCCCGAGGAGCAGGCGCGGGCGATCTGCCTGCGCCTGCTCACCGGGACCCCGCGCACCCGTAAGCAGCTTGCGGACGCCCTGGCCAAGCGGGGGATCCCGGACGAGGTCGCCGAGGAGGTCCTCTCCCGCTTCGAGGACGTGGGCCTGATCGACGACGCGGCGTTCGCCGGGGCCTGGGTCGAGTCCCGGCACCACGGCCGGGGCCTGGCCCGCCGTGCCCTCGCGCGCGAGCTGCGCACCAAGGGCGTGGACTCCGCGGTGATCGACGAGGCCGTGGGGCAGCTCGACGCCGAGCAGGAGGAGCGCACCGCCCGCGAGCTGGTCGAGCGCAAGCTCCGCGCCACCCGCGGGCTGGACCGCGAGAAGCGGCTCCGCCGCCTCGCCGGGATGCTGGCCCGCAAGGGTTATGCCGAGGGCCTCGCCCTGCGCGTGGTGCGCCGCGCGCTGGAGGAGGAGGGCGAGGACCCGGAGCTGCTGGATCATCTGGCGGACATGTAGGCGCGGTCATACAGGCGTCCTACAGGGACGGTCATACAGGCATGGACGTACAGGCACGGCGGGCAGTGTCACTCCGCCGTGGCGTCAGCGCGCCCCGGTGTCCACCGGCAGCCCCGCCGCGCGCCAGGCCTGGAAGCCGCCTGCCAGGTCCGTGGCGCGGTGCAGGCCCAGCAGGCGCAGGGAAGCCGCCGCCAGGCTGGAGGCGTAGCCCTCGTTGCAGATCACGACCACTCGCAGGTCGTGCCCGGTCGCCTCGGCAGCGCGATGCTCGCACAGCGGGTCGAGCCGCCATTCCAGTTCGTTGCGCTCGATCACGAGCGCGCCCGGGATGGTCCCGTCGCGCTCCCGCAGCGCCGCGTACCGTATGTCGACCAGCAGCCCGCCCCCGGCCCGGGCGGCCGCGGCCTCCTCGGGGCCGAGCCGGTCGAGGCCCTCGCGGGCGGCCGCCAGCAGCTCTTCGACCCTCACGCCCACTCCTCCGGCCACTCCACCTGCTCCAGCCGCAGCACCTGCCCGGTGCGGCCGTACCGCCGCATCAGGGGCAGCGGCGGGTAGTACGCGTGCACGGACACCGCGTGCTGCTCCGCCGAGGCGTTGAGCACCTGGTGCACATGGTGGGCGCCGAAGGCCCGCCCTTCCCCCTGGGGCAGCCGCCGTTCGCGGTCGAGGCCGTCCGCCAGCTCCAGCGTCTTCCAGCCGTCGGTGGGCAGCCGGGCCGCCAGCGAGTGCTCCGTCAGCGCGCCGCCCGCGACGGCGAAGGCGCCGTGCGAGCCGCCGTGGTCGTGCCAGCCGGTGCCGCTGCCCGGCGGCCAGCCGATCAGCCAGGCCTCGCTGTCGCCCGGCCCGTTGAGCCGCATCCAGGTGCGCCCTTCGGGATCCAGCGGGAGGGAGGAGACCAGCCGGGCATCGGCGGCCGCGCGGCGGGCGAAGGCGAGAAGGTCCGCCTCGGAGGGCGCGCCCGGGGCGCCGGAGGAGACCGGGGAGGAGCCGGGCACGGGTGTGGGCAGGGGAAGGAACACGGGAGCCGTCCTGAGTGATCGCGAAGGGGCGCGCGGCGGCCGGCGCACAAGAGCGCACACGCAGGCCGCGCGGAGGGAATGCGGATCAGCAGGACGGACGACAGACGCAGCCCGCGTAGCGGACGAGGTCCAGATGGACCCTCCGCCAGAAGTGCGCGCCGCTGTCAGTCACGTTCCGTAGTCAACCATGGCGTTCGGTGCGGGTCAACGGTTGGCAGCAGCTTCGCTGGGGGCTCCCGCGGACGCCTGCGCGCCCCTTGAGCCCTCGTCACCCCCGGAGACGGCCCCCGGGGCCGGGTCCTCGGAGCCGGCGAGCTGTGCCGCACCGGCCGGTACGGCACGGGTCCGTCCCTCGCCGCCGGGCCCCGTGCCGCCGCCGGCGGCCCCACCCCGTACGGCGTCCGCGCACGCGTACAGCTCCGCAGGCCGCACCCCCGCCAGGGCCGCCACCAGATGCCCGTCCGGCCGCACCACCAGCACCGTATGGGCCGGGGCGCCCGGGTACTCGTCGGTGACCAGCAGTTCGGCGCGCAAGGGGAGGGCACTGACGGCGGCCTCCAGCCCCGGCATGAGGCCCGCGTCCGCCCAGTGCCGCCGCTCCCACACGCCGCTGCCCGGGGCGGTCAGGAGCACCAGGAGGTCGCCGCCCAGCCGCTCCCGCAGCCGTACGCGGGAGCCGTCCGGGGCCGTCACCGGCACGTTCTCGGCCTGGGCCCCCAAGGGCGTGGCCACTGCGACGGATCCGGCGGGCGGTGCCGCCGGGGCCAGGGGCGTATCGGGGTACGAGGGGGGCGCGCCCAGCTGCCCGCGCCCCACGTGGGCATCGGTGAGCAGCTCGTCGTGCCCGCGCAGGGCGCCCGGCACCAGCGTGCGGCGCACGTTGCTCCACCCGCCCGCGCCCCGCACCGCCGGCAGCGCCCGGTCGGCGGCGCGCAGCCGCGCCCCGATCGCTCCGCGCCGCTCGGCTTGGTAGCTGTCGAGCAGGCTCTCGGAGGCGCCGTGGTGCCAGGCGAGGGCCAGCTTCCAGGCCAGGTTCCCGGCGTCGCGCAGCCCCTCGTCGAGCCCCTGCGCGCCGAGCGCCCCGAGCAGGTGGGCGGCGTCGCCGGCGAGGAAGGCGCGGCCGGTGCGCATCCGGCGCGTGAGGCGGTGGTGCACGGTGTGCACACCGGTGTCCAGGAGCTCGTACGGCGGCACCTCGCCGCACCAGGCGGTCAGCGAGTCGCGCACGCGCGCGAGGAGCGCGTCGGGCGTGACGAGTTCACCACCGGGCGGCAGGGGCCAGTCGAGCCGCCAGACGCCGTCCGGCAGGGGGCGGGCGGTCACTTCGCCGCCCCGTGGGGGCGACCGGTGGAGCACGGCCTCGCCGGGCCACGGCAGCTCGGTCCGGAGCGCGGCGACCGCGTACCGCTCGACGGCCGTACGGCCCGGGAAGCGCGCGCCGAGCAGCTTGCGCACGGTCGACCGGGCGCCGTCGCAGCCGACGAGGTAACTGCCCCGCCACGCCGAGCCGTTGTCCCCGCGGAGGTGCGCGGAGACCCCGTAGGCGTCCTGCCGGAGGTTCTCCAGCCGGCCGGCGGGGACGATGCGCACCCTGTCCTCGCGGGCGAGTGCGGCCCGGAGCGCTCGCGTCAGTGCGTGCTGCGGCAGATGCAGCGGAGCCTCTCCCGGCCCCTCCGCGCCTTCGGCTCCGTCGCTCCCCGAGGACGCCCCGGGAAGTGCGAATGACAGCTGGGTGACCACTGCGCGCCGCCGCATGGTGCGCCAGCCCGTCCACCGGCTGCCGTCGTCCGTCGCGCACCCCAGCCGCTCCAGCAGGGCGGCGGTGTCGGGGCCGAGCACGGCCGTGCGGGCCAGGCGCTCCTCGTCCGGCGCGGGGCCGTCGGCCGGAGCCTCGTCGAGGAGGACGACGCGCACTTCGTGGCGCGCCAGACAGAGGGAGAGCATGAGGCCGACCGGGCCGGCCCCCACGACGATCACCGGGTCCACGGCACGGCTCCCGGGCATCCGCCGCGGCCGAGATCCCTGCCCGGGGCTCCACGGTACGTACGGGGCGTACGGGATGTATGGGGTCCGACGGGGGGAACGCGGTGCTCGATCACAGAACGTATGCAACCCACTGCGCGTGCGTGCGTCAAGTGATCAGGGCGCTCGCCGCGGCGCGCCGCACGGGGCGCGCCCCGTCGGCCGGGCCGGCCGACGGGGCGTCACCTGCGGGTTGGTCAGCCCGTATGCGAACCGTCCGCGCCGGAGGCGCCGGGCAGGCCGGCGGCCTGCCCGGTCGTGACGGCGCCGCCGGTCATCTTCATCGGAGGAGGCGTGCCCTTGCGCGAGCGCTGCGTGCGCCGTTCGACCCAAGTGGCCACCGAGGACAGCGCCAGGCAGAGCACGATGTAGATCGAACCGAAGACGATCACCATCGGGATGAACGCGTAGACGCCGTTCACGGGCTTGGTCTGCTCGGCGAAGGCCTTGCCGACGAAGAGCAGTTCCTCGTAGAGGATGATGAATCCGAGCGAGGTGTCCTTGAGGGTCACCACGAGCTGGCTGATGATTGACGGCAGCATCGTCCGGACGGCCTGGGGGATCAGGACGCTCACCATCGCCTGGGTCTTGCGCAGCCCCAGGGCGTAGGCCGCCTCGCTCTGCCCGCGCGGCACCGCCTTGACCCCGGAGCGGAAGATCTCCGCCTGCACGGAGCCGTTGTAGAGCGTGAGGCCCAGGACAAGTGCCCACATCGGGTCGGCGGTGAAGACCCCCGCGAACAGCAGGAAGATCATGATCACCAGCGGCATGGCGCGGAAGAACTCGACCACCACCGTGGCCGCCCAGCGCACCGGCCGGTGGTCGGACAGCCGTGCGGCCGCCAGCACCGCGCCCAGCGCGAGCGAGAGGACCGCCGCGATCGCGAACGTCTTGAGGGTCGTCAGCAGCCCGTCGACGATCCGCTGATGGGTGTCGGTGTACTCGTAGTCGTCCCACAGGCCGGGCTGGAACTGGCCGGTGTCGTCCAGCTTGTGGACGACGAAGGCGACCAGGGCGAGGATCGCGACGGTGGACAGCGCCCCGTAGAGGCGGTTGCGGGCGCGGGCCCGGGGGCCGGGGGCGTCGTAGAGGACGTTCGCGCTCATCGGGCCACCGCCAGCCGGGTCTCCAGCAGCCGGAACAGGCCGCTGATCGCGAGAGTGATGATGATGTAGCAGATCGCGATCCAGAGGAAGATCACGTAGATGTTGTAACCGGCGTCGGCGTTGAGGGACTTCTGCACCGAGCCGAGCTGGGTCACGTTGAAGCCCGACGCGATCGCCGTGTTCTTGGCGAGGGCGATCATCAGGCTGCCGATGGGCGGCACGGCGGTCCGGGTGGCCTGGGGCAGGACGACCTGGCCCAGCGTCTGGCCGAACGTCATCCCGAGCGATCGGGCCGCCTCCGCCTGGCCCACCGGCACGGCGTTGATGCCGGACCGGACGGCCTCGCAGACGAACGCCGAGGTGTAGCAGCCGAGCGTCAGCACGGCGAGCCAGAAGGAGTCCCAGCCCTTGAGGCCGAGGGCGGGCAGGCCCAGGGTGACGGCGAGGAAGAGCAGCACCAGGGGGGTGTTGCGCAGCAGCGTCACCCAGGCGGTGCCGAACACGCGCAGGGCGGGTACCGGGGAGACCCGGAACGCCGCCATCACTATGCCCAGCACCAGGGCCAGCAGACCGCCGAGCCCCGTGAGCTCGACGGTGCCGAGGAAGCCTTCGCGGAACTCCGCGAAGTGGTCCGACAGAACGTTCAAGGCGGCTCTCCCCGCGGGTCGTTGAGGGAACGGCAGTGGTCAGTAGCGGTCGACCGCGGGCGGGTTCGGCGCGGGGTTGCCGGAGAGGCCGATGGTGGCGTCGTACGCCTTCTTCCAGTCGCCGTTCTTCTCGTGCGCCTCGATGGCGTTGTTGACGGCGTCGCGCAGCGCCTTGTCGTCCTTCTTCAGACCGACGCCGTAGGGCTCCTGGGAGAACGGCTTGCCGACGACCTTCAGGGCGCCGTTGTTCTCCGCGGCGTAGCCCTTGAGGATGGCGTCGTCCGTCGTCACCGCGTCGACGGAGCCGGAGACGAGCTCCTGCACGCACAGCTGGTAGCCCTGCTGGGCCTTGGCCTCGGCGACCCCGTACTTGGGCTCCTTGATCCGCTTGAGCGGCGTGGAGCCGGTGGCCGAGCAGACCTTCTTGCCCTTGAGGTCGTCCGGGCCCTTGATGCTGCTGCCGGACTTCACGAGGAGGTCCTGTCCGGCGACGTAGTACGGGCCGGCGAAGTCGACCTGCTTCTTGCGCTCGTCGTTGATCGTGTACGTGCCGACGTAGAGGTCGACGCCGCCGCTCGCGATCTGCGTCTCGCGGCCCTCGGAGGGCACCGTCCTGAACTGGATGTGGGACTCGTCGAAGCCGAGGTCGGCCGCGATCATCCGGGCGATCTCCACGTCGAAGCCGGTGCGCTTCTTGGAGGTGGGGTTCTCGTACCCCATGCCGGGCTGGTCGGCCTTGGTGCCGATGGTGATCGTCTTGCCCTTGATCTTCTCGAACACGGGCGAGTCCTTGACCTCGGCCGAGGTGTTCACCTTGTAGGTCGGCAGGGCCGGCGCGGACTTGCCGTCGCTCGGCTTGCCGGCCTTGTCGTCGTCCGGGCTGCCGGACTTGCCGCAGGCGGTGGCGGCCGTGGTGAGCGCCAGCGCCACGGCGGCGGCTGCGACGGTCTTGCGGAGCTTCATGGTGAACATCCTTTGCGTCGGCAGGGGTTGGGAGTGGACAGGACGGCCGCGGCGGGCGGGGGAGAGGGACGCCGACCGGGAGCGGCGGGGCAGCCCGGTGAGAGGACCCGGGCGGCGCGGTCAGTGGTGGAGGATCTTCGACAGGAAGTCCTTCGCGCGGTCGCTGCGCGGGTTGCTGAAGAACTGGTCCGGCCGGGCTTCCTCGACGATGCGGCCGTCGGCCATGAAGACGACGCGGTTGGCGGCGGAGCGGGCGAAGCCCATCTCGTGGGTGACGACGACCATCGTCATGCCGTCCCGGGCGAGCTGCTGCATGACCTCCAGCACCTCGTTGATCATCTCCGGGTCGAGCGCGGAGGTCGGCTCGTCGAAGAGCATCACCTTCGGATCCATGGCCAGGGCGCGGGCGATGGCCACGCGCTGCTGCTGGCCGCCGGAGAGCTGGGCCGGATACTTGTCCGCCTGGGCGCCGACCCCGACCCGGTCGAGCAGGGCGCGGGCCTTCTCCTCGGCCTTGCGGCGGTCCGTCCTGCGCACCTTGACCTGGCCGAGCGTCACGTTCTCCAGAACGGTCTTGTGCGCAAAGAGATTGAACGACTGGAAGACCATGCCCACGTCGGCGCGCAGCCTGGCCAGCTCCTTGCCCTCCTGGGGCAGCGGTCTGCCGTCGATGGTGATCGACCCGGAGTCCGTGGTCTCCAGGCGGTTGATCGTCCGGCACAGCGTGGACTTGCCGGACCCCGACGGGCCGATCACGACGACGACTTCGCCGCGCGCGATGGTCAGGTCGATGTCCTGGAGGACATGCAGGGCGCCGAAGTGCTTGTTGACGCTCTTCAGGACGACCAGGGGGGCTGCGGCGGACGTCGTCCCGCCGGGCACCGATTCTTCGCTCATCGGCGTTCCTCGCTCCATCCTCCTCGATTGGGAGGACCCTAATGAGCGGCAACGACCAGCGTCATTACATCTGAGCTGAAATTGAGCATAACGATCCGGCCGCAAAGGGACACTCTGTGTGAAGGGGGCGCGCGGCGCGCGCGCCGGTCGCCCGGGCGTACCGGGTGGATAACGGAAGCCCCTTCACCCCTGGAACCCCCTTGACGGACCGGGCGTCCATCAGCGTGGATGCGGGGGTGCCCACGCCGCGGTCACAGGGAGGGGGCCTGATGAGGCTGCTGCTCGTGGAGGACGACGATCACGTCGCCGCGGCTCTGGCGGCGGTGCTGGCCCGGCACGGCTTCGAGGTCACCCACGCCCGGAGCGGCGACGAAGCGCTCCGCGCCCTGCTGCCGGACGCCGGTGCGCCCTTCGCCGTCGTCCTGCTCGACCTCGGCCTGCCCGACCAGGACGGCTTCGAGGTGTGCGGAAAGATCCGCAAGCGCACCGGCATCCCCGTCATCATGGTCACCGCCCGCGCCGACACCCGGTCCAAGATCCACGGACTCAACCTCGGCGCCGACGACTACGTGGTCAAGCCGTACGACACCGGTGAGCTCCTCGCCCGCATCCACGCGGTCGCCCGCCGCAAGCCCCCCGCGGAGAACGGCCAGGAGGAGACGCAGGAGGCCGCCGGGCCGCACTCGCTGCACCTGGGCAGCCTCACCATCGAACTCCCCAACCGCGAGGTCTCCGTGGCCGGTACGGCCGTTCCGCTCACCCGCAAGGAGTTCGACCTGCTGGCCCTGCTCGCCCAGCGGCCCGGCGTCGTCTTCCGCCGCGAACAGATCATCAGCGAGGTCTGGCAGACCAGCTGGGAGGGGACGGGCCGCACGCTGGAGGTGCACATCGCCTCCCTGCGCGCCAAGCTGCGCATGCCCGCCCTCATCGAGACGGTCCGCGGGGTCGGCTACAAAATCGTCGTCCCGGCCCGGTGAGAGCCTGCCAAGCCCGTGCGCACCCGACTCCTCCCGCTCCTCATCGTCCTGCTCGCGGGCGTGCTGCTGGCCCTCGGCTTCCCGCTGGCCGCGAGCATCGCCGCGGCCGAGCAGCAGCGCGTGGTCGTCGACCGCATCGACGACACCGCGCGCTTCGCCGCCCTCGCCCAGTTCGTCACCACCCGGCCGTTCGACCCCGAGGCCGGCACCGACGAGCGGCTCAACACCCTGCGCTTCGAACTCCTCCGATACGAGGAGCTGTACGACATCAGGGTCGGCATCTTCTACCGCGACGGGCAGGCCATGGCGGTCGCTCCCAGACGCTGGAGGGTGCCGCCCCAGGGTGAGGGCCAGCGGGCCTTCCAGGAGGCCCTGGCGGGGCGCCGCAGCCACGATCCGGGGCAGGTCTGGCCGCTGCAGCACAGCAGGCTCGCCGTGGCCTCCCCGGTCATCCGCGACGGCGACGTCGTGGCGGTCGTCGTCACCGACTCGCCCACGGGGCAGCTGCGGTCCCGGATCCTGCACTCCTGGCTGCTGCTCGTGGCGGGCGAGACCGCCGCCATGCTCGTCGCCGTCGCCGCCGCGTTCCGCCTCACGGGATGGGTGATGCGGCCCGTACGGACCCTGGACGCCGCCACGCACGGCATCGCCACGGGGCGGCTGAACTCCCGCGTCGCGGCCGACAGCGGGCCACCCGAACTGCGCCGCCTGGCACGCTCCTTCAACGAGATGGCCGACAACGTGGAGTCCGTCCTGGAGCAGCAGCGCGCCTTCGTCGCCGACGCCTCGCACCAGCTGCGCAACCCCCTCGCCGCGCTCCTGCTGCGCATCGACCTGCTCGCCCTCGACCTGCCCCCGGGGCACGGGGAGGTCGCCTCCGTACGGGCCGAGGGCAAGCGCCTCGCGCGCGTGCTCGACGACCTCCTCGACCTCGCGCTGGCCGAGCACGCGGCCGCCGACCTCCAGCTGACCGACATAGCGGAGATCGTCATCGACCGGGTGGGAGCCTGGTCCCCGGTCGCCGACCGCGAGCGGGTCGAGCTCTCCTACGACGGCCCGACCGCGGTGACCGGCTGGGCCGACCCGGTCGCCCTCTCCAGCGCCCTGGACGCCGTGGTGGACAACGCCCTCAAGTTCACCCCGGAGGGCGGCCCGGTGCACGTCAGCGTCGCGGTGGAGGCCGACAGCGTCGGCATCACCGTCGCCGACGGCGGCCCCGGCCTCACGGACGAGGAGCTCACCCGCATCGGCGACCGCTTCTGGCGCAGCAGCCGCCACCAGAACGTCTCCGGATCGGGCCTGGGGCTGTCCATCTCCCGGGCCCTCCTCGCGGCCGGAGGCGCCACCCTGACGTACGCGCCGAACGAGCCGCACGGCCTGCGCGCCATGATCAAGGTGCCGCGCCACGGCGGGGACGGTGCGGCCGGGCACGCGCGCGTGGCGCAGGCTCACCCGTAGGGCGGCTCCCTGCGGCTTCTTGCGGCTCCCTGCGGGTCTCTGCCGCTCCCTGCGCGTCTTGCGGTCCTCAGGGCTTGCCTTAAGGCCCTCAGGGCCTGCCTTGCGGCCCTCAGGGCTTGACCTACGGCTACGGCCTTCAGGGCTTGACCGACAGGTAGTAGCGGCGCGCTCCCGCGTGCAACTGCAGGGGGTCGGTGAAGATCGCCGTACGGAGGTCCACCTTCTGCGCGGCGTGCACCTGTTTCCCTATGCGGTCCCTGCTGTTCATCACCGACCGGGTGACGCTCTCCGCCAGCTCCGGATCCTCGTGCTCCATGGTCACGAGGAGGTTGGCGACCGCCAGCGTCTTCACCGCCTGCGCCGCCTGCAGCTCCGGGTACGCGTCCACGGGCATCACCGCGGCCCTGTAGTAGCGCGTCTGCGGCCCCTGCGCGTGCAAGGGCTCGATCAGATCGTTCAGCTGCACGAGGCGGATGGACAGCCGCAGACCGAGTGTCTGGACGGCGTTCGTGGGCAGCCCGCCGGACCAGAAGAACGCGTCCAGCTGCCCGCGCTCCAGCAGCCCCGGCATCCTGTCGATCCCGACCCGCACCGGAGTGATGTCCTTGTCGAAGTCGAGCCCTGCCGCCTTCAGCAGCCGCCGCGTGATCAGCTGCACCCCCGAGTCGTCCGTGCCCACGCCCACCCGCAGTCCCCGCAGGTCGCGTGCGGACTGCACGGGCGACTTCTTCTCCACCACCAGCTGGATGTAGTCGTCGTACAGCCGCGCGCAGGCGCGCAGGCTCCCGGCGCCCGGCTTCCCCTCGTCGCGGTAGGTGGCCACCGAGTCCGCGGTGGCCAGGGTGAAGTCCGCCTCGCCGGACGTGAGCTGCCGCAGGTTGTCCAGCGACCCCTGGCTGCGCCGCAGCCGTACGTCCAGGGAGGGCATGTCCCGCGCCAGGTCCTCCTTGAGGAGGTCCCCGTACTTGGCGTACACGCCGGTCGGCACCCCCGTGGCGAACGACATCCGGCCGGTCGGCGACGTGTCGCCGTGCAGGGACACCAGCCACCACACCAGCAGGGTGAGCACCACGGCGCCCACGGCGGCCGTGCGGGCGGCGCGGCGTCCGCCGGGGCGGAGGTATCGGGGAAGCATGGGCGGATCCTGCCAGGCCCGGGCGGGCTGCGGGAGGGGAGCGGCAAAAAGGCCGGCGCCGCCCGCGGCCGCCGGTGCGCACCGGTCCCGGCACAGCTTCCGCAGGAGCGCTTCCGCACGAACGCTTCCGCACGAACGCTTCCGCATGCGGAGAACCGCCCGGCCTGCCTGTCGGGGGAGTCAGGCGGGCCGGGCGGGATCCGGGGAGGGCCCTCAGGCCCTGGCGGGAGTGTCCGCGCGGTAGCGGAGGCCGGCCAGCGTGGCCAGCAGAGCGGCGACGATCATGTAGATCCAGCCGTGCCGGAAGGCGGCCATCGTCGGGTGCTCCGAGCTGCCGAGGATCGCGGTGAGCAGGGCGACGCCCAGGGCGGAGCCGATCTGGCGGGACATCATCAGAGTGCCGGAGCCCACCGACAGCTGCTCGGCGGGGAGCCCGCTCGCCGCACCGAACAGGGCCGGCTGGATGAGGGCGTTGCCCGCGCCGACCAGGATCGCACCGGGCAGGTAGGCGGTCGCGTAGTGCGGCGTGGAGCCGGCCGCGGCGAACCACCAGGCGCAGCCCACGGCGAACACCAGCCCTCCGCTCACCGCGGAGGCCCGGGCGCCGATGCGGCGGATGATCTTCCCCGAGAGGGCGGAGAGGATCATGACGGTGACCGGGGTGGGCGCGATGCCCAGGCCGGCGCGCAGGACCGAGTAGTGCCACTGGCCGGTCAGGAAGAGGGCGGCCTCGAAGAGCATCGAGGCGAACGCCAGGTAGTAGAGGAAGATCCCGATGGTGCCGACCCTGAACAGCCGGCTCGCGAACAGCGTGGGGCTGATGATCGGGTCGGAGGTGTGGCGGATGTGGCGCAGGCAGGCGAGGATCAGGACCACGGCCGCGGCGAAGCAGCCCAGGGTGCCGGGCGACGTGTAACCCCAGTCGGGCGCCTCGACGAAGGCCATCGTCAGCGCGCCGGACGCGAGCAGGATGAGCGCCGATCCGAGGAGGTCCAGGCCCTGGGAGGCCTTGCGGGGCACTTGGGGCAGCAGGCGCGCGCCGGCCAGGACGGCCACGGCGCAGATGGGGATGTTGATCAGGAAGATCCACCGCCAGCTGATCTCCACCAGCAGGCCGCCCAGCACCGGGCCGCTGCCCGCGGCGACGGCCGCGACCGCCGTCCAGATGCCGATGGCGGTGGAGCGCTCGTGCTCGGGGAAGGCCGGCAGGGCCAGCCCCAGAGAGGTGGGCACGAGGACGGCGGCGGCCACCGCCTGCACCACACGGGCGATGATCAGCACGGTCAGGCTGGGGGCGACGGCACAACCGACCGACGACAGGCCGAAGAGGACCATGCCGATCAGGAAGCTGCCCTTGCGGCTCGTCTCGTCCGCGAGGCGCCCGGCGGGGATGAGGAGCGCCGCCAGGACGATCGTGTAGCCGTTCAGCACCCACGACATGGAGGCGAGCGAGGCCTGCGGGAACGACTTCTCCAGGGCGGGGAAGGCCACGGTGACGGCGAACAGGTCGAGGATCGCGAGGAACTGGGCGGCCGACGCGACGGTCAGCACCAGCCAGCGCCGGGGATCGGCCGGCGCCGGGGCGGCGGCAGGCGCCGCCGCATCCACCGGCCGTGTTTCGGGAGTTGAGGTCATGGACGTATCCGTCGTCTCTCCGTTGGTCGAAAAGGAGGCGCTGAGGGAGGCGCTTTCCACTATCGGCGCCCCCGACCGCCCCATCGAGTGGCAGATCTGCCATGAGCCGTTAGATTGCTGCCATGACTCAGCAGCCCGGCAGCCCCGGTTCCGTGGCCGTGGCGGTCACCGACGGCATGCCGATCCTCGAACTGGCCGTGCCGTGCCACGTGTTCGGTACGCCGCATCCCGACCCCAGCGTCCCCTGGTACGACTTCCGGCTCTGCAACCTCACGGAGGGCGAAGCCGTCCCGGCCCGGCAGTGGTTCACCACGCACACCCCGTACGGCTACCGCGAACTGGTCGAAGCGGACACCGTCATCGTCCCCGCCAGCGCGGACGTCCGCGGAGACCCGCCGGCACGGCTCCTGGAGGCCATCAGGGAAGCCCACGACCGCGGCGCGCGCATCGTCTCCCTGTGCTCGGGGGCGTTCGTCCTGGCGGCGGCAGGGCTGCTCGACGGGCGCCGTGCCGCCACCCACTGGCAGCACGCTCCGCTCCTGGCCGAGCGCTATCCCGAGGTGGACGTCGACCCCACCGTCCTCTACATCGACGACGGGGACATCCTCACCAGCGCCGGCAGCACCGCCGGCATCGACCTGTGCCTGCACGTGCTGCGCAAGGACCTGGGGTCCCGGGTGGCCGGCTCGGTCGCCCGCCACCTGGTCGTCCCCGCCCACCGGCCCGGCGGGCAGGCCCAGTACATCGAGACGCCGGTGCCGCCGAAGGAGACCGACAGCGGGCTGGCCCCGTTGCTGCACTGGGCCGCGGAGCGCCTCCACCAGCCCCTCACGACCCCCCAGCTGGCCCGGCAGGCCGGCACGAGCGTACGGACCCTCGTGCGGCGCTTCCACCAGGCGACGGGCACCACGCCCCTCCAGTGGCTCCAGGCCCAGCGCATCTCGCGCGCCAAGGAGCTCCTGGAGACCACCGACCAGCCGATGGACAAGATCGCCGAGCAGTGCGGCCTGGGCGGCGCCGGCAACCTCCGGCTCCACTTCGCCCGCAGCGTCGGCATTCCCCCCAGCGAATACCGCCGCGCGTACCGTGCCGCGGACGGTGGGACGGGCCTTGGTGTTCCTGCTGATTCTGCTGCCGGCTCTTGCACCAAAGTCGGATACCCGGCTGCCCTGCTCCGAAGGTAGAACGGAGGTGAATGCCCTCGTCGGATACCTCCCTGGGAAGGGATTTGCATGCCTGTCATCTCTGTCGACATGTGGCACGGCCGGTCCGAAACGGACAAGGCCGCCCTGGCGCGTGAGCTCACCGACGCCTTCCAGCGCGCCTGCGGGAGCACGCGCGAACGCATCTACGTCATCATCCGCGACGTCCCGAAGGAGAACTGGGCGATCGGCGGGGAGATGTGCACCGACCTTCCGACCGTCGCACCTGCATCCGCAGACGTATCCGCGTCCGGATCGGTATCCGTATCCGAGTCCGAGTCCGCGCTTGCGCCGGTGCCCGTGCCCGTAGCGGATTGACGGGCTGCCCGTGACGACTGAACCGTCCGCGCCCCAACGCTACGCCGAAGGCGACCGTATCCGCAGGGAAGTACTGGGCGACGAGCACGTCAACTCCCTCCTGAGCGAATGGCCTCCGGCGAAACCTCTGCTCGACCTGATCACGGAGTACCCCTGGGGCTCGGTCTGGGCACGTGAGGGTCTGGACCGCCGGACCCGCAGCCTCCTCAACCTCGCCCTTCTCACCGCCTTGAACCGGCCCGAAGAGCTGCGCCTCAACATTCACGGCGCGCTGCGCAACGGGTGTTCCGTCGAGGAAATGGCCGAAGTGGCCCTGCAATGCGCCGCTTACGCCGGTGCTCCGGCCGGTATTTCCCTGATGAAGGCAATCCACGAGGTGCAGAAGACCCATGACGGCGGACCGGGTCACAGCTGACCGGCAAGAGAGCTGACCGGCAAGCGAGAGGGCGGCCCCGGGAAATCTTCCCGGGCCCGCCCTGAATTCTGTCCCGCGGGCTTCGTCAGCGTACGGGCGCCGTCAGCTCCGCGTCCCGTCCGGAGGGGCTCGCGGCGGCTCCGGCGAGCCGGCTCATGCCCTGCTTGAGGCAGGACCGGGCGATGGAGTCGCCCTGGAGGAGCGTGCGGGAGTTGACGTGCGGCCGGGCACCGATCGCGGTGACCCACTGCACCGACTCCACCGGAGGGCCGTAGGAGAAACGGGCCGGGTGGGGAACGCCCCGGCCGTCGATGACCTGGAAGGTCACGTCGGTGACGTCCAGACCGCCCGTCTCGTAACCGGAACCCGCCGCGTCGGGAATGAAGTGGGCCCGGCACCCGCCCGCGGAGTGCAGTGACGCCAGCAGCGGGTCGGTGGCCCGGCGCACGTCGGTCGTCGGCAGGTGGGCCTCGACGAGCGCCGTCACGCGCACGGGCGCGCCCGGCACCTGGGGCGAGCCGACGAGGAAGGCACCGGACTCCTCGTCCGCCGTCACCCGCATGCGCGGGCCGAGCACCTGGACGACCCCCGCCTCGACCAGGGCGCGCAGCTGCCGGACGCGCGTGGCCGGCGGCCCGCTGGCGGCGTAGTTGTTCAAGCCGCTGAACCAGTGGTCGATGTGGTCCCGGTAGGAGGCACCGCTCAAGCCCCGGTGGGAGATCACCTGCCGCACCTCGTCGCGCAGGTCGCGCATGACGGCGGCGGCGGCCTTGACGGCGCTGACGGCCGGGCCGAGATCCGAGTGGCGCAGATCCTCGTCGAGGACGTCGAGGATCCAGGCGCGGTACTCGGCGGTGCCGGCGAACTCACGCAGGTCCGCCGGACGGTCGAGCGCCTCCCAGTTCCAGCGCAGCTCCGGATCGGGCACCAGGTCGCTCAGGAGCGTCTCCATCTCCGGGGACCCCCAGGCGTGGCGCGGGTACTCGGCCAGCAGCCGGGCGTACGCGGCAGGGTCGCCGTCCTGCAACAGCACCTTGTAGTAGTTCCAGGCGACCTCCTTCGACACGAGGGGGAACAGGTCGCGCATGAAGTCGGTGCGACCGGTGCCCGCCGGCCCCCGCAACCGGGCGATCTCGCCGGCGGACAGGAACGTCGCCTGGTAGCGGGGCACGACCTCCTGACGGATCTCCGCCCGCGCCCGGTACGGCACACCGCGCCCCGAACCGGCGTGGACGACCGGCTCGTTGCCGCTCGGCAGATAGGTCAGCCGGCCGTCGGCACCGGGGACGAAACGCCCGCCCCTGCCTTCGGTGAGCAGGGCCATGTAGTCGTAAAAATTCAGCCCGAGTCCCCGCAGAGCTACGGCCTGGCCCGCGGCGATCGGACCCAGGTCCGCCTCCGCCGGGCTGCTCGGCGGCACGTAGTGCAGACCGTGACGGGAGGCGAAATCAACGAGCTCGCGCTGCCTCTCCGTGGGCTCGACGTCGTAATGGCCCTGCGCAAGGATCACCGCGTCGACTTCCAGCGGCAGGTCCCGTCCTTCCAGCGTCACGTGCTGAATGCCGCCCGCGGACTCGGTGAGCGAAGTCGCCCGCGTCCGGTGCACCTGGATCCGGACCCCGGACGGCGCGTTGTGCACGATGTGGGCGAAGGCCCAGCCGAGGTATTCCCCCTGAAATGCCCGCGAGGCGTACGACCACGGTTCCATCACCGCGGCCTCGGCCTTCGCTTCCTCGGTCACATCGGTGACCTCGCCTTGGGCGACCATGCGCGCCCACTGGTACTGGGTGGGCCCGAACGTCAGCGGACCCTCACAGGTAACGGTGTCGTCCGTGAATACGGTCACGTCACCGGCAACAGTGTTCATCAGCAGCCGGCGCGACTGGCCCAGCTGCCACACGCGTCCGCCGCCCACGGGGTAGGGATCGACGACATGCACCTCCACCTGTTTGCCCCCCGCGATTTCGGGGGCGTTGGCGCAGATGCGCTCCAGCGCCACGGTCCCCCTCGGGCCGGCACCGACAATGCAGATGCGTATGTTTGCTGCTTCCGTTGACATACCAGCTCTCCTAGCTGAAGCGAATCGTGAAAAGTCGGCGCGGCTCAGCCGATGACGGTCCAGGTGTCGTTCCCCGCGAGGAGGGTGGTGAGGTCTCCTTTGCCTTTTTGCTCGATGGCGGCGTCGAGTTGGCCGGTCATTTGGGTGTCGTAGACGGGCCGGTCGATGCTGCGGAAGACGCCGATGGGGGTCTGGTGGAGCGTGTCCGGGTCGGCCAGGCGGGAGAGCGCGAAGGCGGTGGTGGGGGAGGGGGAGTGCGCGTCGTGGACCAGGACGTCGGCTTCGTTCTCGGGCGTGACGGTGACGACCTTCAGGTCACCGGTGGCCGGGTCGCGGACGACACCCTTGTCGTTGTCGGCGCCGAAGCGGATGGGTTGGCCGTGTTCGAGGCGGATGACGGCTTCCTGCGCCTGCTCTTTGTCTTTGAGGGGTTCGAAGGCGCCGTCGTTGAAGATGTTGCAGTTCTGGTAGATCTCCACCAGGGCGGTGCCGGGGTGGGCGGCGGCCTGGCGCAGGACCTCGGTGAGGTGCTTGCGGTCGGAGTCGACGGTGCGGGCGACGAAGGAGGCTTCGGCGCCCAGGGCGAGGGAGACGGGGTTGAAGGGGGCGTCGAGGGAGCCCATGGGGGTGGACTTGGTGATCTTCCCGGTCTCGGAGGTGGGGGAGTACTGGCCCTT
>NZ_JBIBIZ010000018.1:0-29723 GCF_042958085.1 Streptomyces sp. NPDC008001
GGACGTGAACCGGTCACCCGTCAGCTGCATACCGTCGCCGGAGTCACCCGCAAACCGGATGATCACCCTGTCCAGCCGCCGCACCTCCTTCACCGACGGCGGACCGGAGTCCACGGGTGACGGAGCTGCTGCCCCGCTCGGCTGCTCGGCTCGTGCGGCCTGTTCGGCCGGGCTGCTGACCTGGCTGGTCACTGCTTCGGACCTCCCTCTGGCGGCGGCGCGCACACGGTGGTGCCCGACCGGCGTTCCCACGGCCATCGTACGTGGGTAAGGGCTGCCTACCTGGGATGGATCACAAGAAGAAGTGGAGGGAGAGGCTTCCGGTTGTCCCGGTATGGGCCGTTTTCAACAGGCCCGTGCGGGCCGCCTCGCCCGCCCGGCCGTTCTAGGTCTTTGGTGCTAGGTCTTCCGTCGCCCGACCCCCTCCCACCAGGGCCGCTGCCGCTGACTGATGCAGCGTCAGATGATCACGAGCGGAGGTAGGTCAGCACGGCCAGCACCCGCCGGTGATCCCCGTCACTAGGGGAAAGCCCAAGTTTCATGAAGATGTTGCTGACGTGCTTCTCGACCGCTCCGTCGCTCACCACCAGCTGCTTGGCGACGGCCGAATTCGTCCGTCCCTCGGCCATCAGCCCGAGCACCTCGCGTTCGCGCGGGGTGAGCCCCGCGAGCACGTCCTGCTTGCGGCTGCGGCCCAGCAGCTGGGCGACGACCTCGGGGTCCAGCGCGGTGCCGCCGCGCGCCACCCGGACCACCGCGTCCACGAACTCGCGGACCTCGGCCACCCGGTCCTTGAGCAGATAGCCCACGCCCGTGCTGCTGCCCGCGAGCAGCTCCGTGGCGTACTGCTCCTCCACGTACTGCGAGAGGACCAGCACTCCGAGGCCCGGGTGCTGCCGGCGCAGCTGCACCGCGGCCCGTACGCCTTCGTCCGTATGGGTGGGCGGCATGCGGACGTCCGCCACGACGACGTCCGGCAGCGCGCCCTCGTCGGCGAGCTCCCGGACGGCCTTGATCAGCGCCTCGCCGTCGCCGACGCCCGCCACGACGTCGTGGCCCCGGTCGGTCAGCAGCCGGGTCAGGCCCTCCCGGAGGAGCACCGAATCCTCGGCGATGACGATCCGTACCCTGTCCTCCACGACCTGTGGCTCCCCCGGTCCGGCAGCAAATGACGGACCTCAGCATGTCACGCGGCGGGGTGCCGGCGGGTCCTCCCCGCGGGAAGCCCCGGGGTGCCGGCGGGTCCTCCCCGCCGAAGCTCCGGTTGCCGGCCGCCGCGCGCTAGCCGCGCCAGGGCAGCTCCGCGGTCACCGTCGTCGGCCCGCCCTCCGGCGACCGGACCACCAGCAGGCCGTCCACCGAGCCCAGCCGCTCCGCGAGCCCGGCCAGCCCGCTGCCCCCGGCCGTGGACGCCCCGCCCCGGCCGTCGTCCCAGACCTGCAGCAGCAGCCGGTCGGCCGAACGCCACACGTCCACCCGCGCGCTCCGCGCTCCGCTGTGCTTGCTGATGTTCTGCAGGAGCTCGGAGACCGTGAAGTACGCGATGCCTTCGATCGCCGGCGCCGGCCGGGCCGGCAGGTCCACCTCGGCCTGCACCGGGACCGTGCAGCGGGCCGCCAGCGCGGACAGGGCCGGGCCGAGGCCCCGGTCGGTGAGGATCGCCGGGTGGATGCCGCGGGCCAGGTCGCGCAGCTCCTGCAGGGCGAGCTTCACTTCGCCGTGGGCCTCGTCGACCATGCGGGCCGCCGCCTCCGGGTCCTCCTCCAGCTTCTCCTTGGCCAGGCCGAGGTCCATGGCGAGCGCGACGAGGCGGGCCTGGGCGCCGTCGTGAAGGTCGCGCTCGATGCGGCGCAGGTCGGCGGCCGCGGTGTCCACGACCACGCCCCGGTCCTCCTCCAGCTCCCACACCCGCTCCGCGAGCCGCGAGGGGCCGAGCAGCCCGCTCACCAGCAGCCGGTCGACGTGCGCGAGGCCGCGGATCAGCCAGGGGGCGGCCAGGACGAGGAGCAGGCCGGCGGCGCACGTCACGCCGATCTCGAAGGGGTTGTCGACGTAGAGGCCGGCGCCGTGCTCGGAGTCGCCGATCTGCATGCCGGGCTGGCCCCACCACTCCGGGTACATCCACGAGTAGGCCGGGTAGAGGAACAGCAGCCAGCCGACGGACCACGTCGTCAGGGAGACCGTGAAGGCCGCGATCGCCCACGGCAGGTGCAGCAGCGCGTAGAGCATGTGCCGCCACGACACGCTGCTCTTGAGCAGCGCCCCGACCCACGGCATCAGCCCGCGCTTGCCGTTCCGCGCCCGTACGGGCTCGGGCTCGCTGATCTCCACCCTGAGCAGGGCCCGGGCGCGCGCCCGCTCGACGGCCCCCAGCGCCCGGACGCCGACGAGCCCCGCGGCCAGCACCGGCACGCCCACGAAGGTGATCAGCATGCCGATGCCGGCCGTCGTCATCGTCACCGCGAAGGAGAAGGTGAGGACCGCGATCGGCAGGCTGAGGAGGAGGTAGAGGAACTCGCGCCACGTGCGGCCCTCCAGGGGGGCGCGCAGCACGGCGGGCACGCGAGGGGACCGGCGTGCCTCCGCCCGGCCGTAGTCCATGGCCATGTCGTCGTCTTCTCCCGGGTCGCGATGGTGTCCGTGCTTCAAGGCTCGCGGAGGACGGGGGCGCGGACCATGGTGGGAGTCGGTGTCCCGGGGGTGGGGTTGTCCCTACCCGTGCAGTCCCCGGCAGCCCGCAGGTCTAGCCGGCGGCCCGCTCCCGCCACGGCAGCTCCGCCGTGACGACCGTCGGCCCGCCGGCCGGCGAGTCCACCGCGAACAGGCCGTCCACCGACCCCAGCCGCTCCGCGAGCCCGGCCAGCCCGCTGCCCGCGGCCGTCGAGGCGCCGCCGCGGCCGTCGTCGCGCACCTGGATCAGCAGCCGCCGGCCCTTGCGCCACAGCTCGACCTCGGCCGACCGCGCCCCGCTGTGCTTGCTGACGTTCTGCAGCAGCTCCGAGACCGTGAAGTACGCGATGCCCTCGATCGCCTCGGCGGGCCGCTCGTCCAGCTCGACCGAGACCGACACCGGTACGGTGCAGCGCGCCGCCACCGACGACAGGGCGGCATCCAGGCCGCGGTCCGTCAGCACCGCCGGGTGGATGCCGCGGGCCAGGTCGCGCAGCTCCTGCAGGGCGAGCTTCACCTCGCCGTGGGCCTCGTCGACCATCCGGGCCGCCGCCTCCGGGTCCTCCAGCACCTTCTCCTTGGCCAGGCCCAGCCCCATCGCGAGCGCGACGAGGCGGGCCTGGGCGCCGTCGTGGAGGTCGCGCTCGATGCGGCGCAGGTCGGCGGCCGCGGTGTCCACGACCACGCCGCGGTCCTGCTCCAGCTCGGCGATCCGCCGCTCCAGCTCGCTGGAGGGGCCGAGCAGGCCGCGCACCATGCCGCGGTCCAGGTTCGTCAGGCCGCGCGCGACGAGGCCGAGGAACGGCCAGCCGACGAAGAACAGGCACACGGCGAGGACGAAGGTGAGGACGCCCCAGGGCAGGCGGATGAAGCCGTAGAGGGTGGTGCGCCAGCCGACCGGGTCCTTCAGCGCCGTCCACATCCAGGGGAGGAACCCGTGGTTCCGCGGCTGCCGGGAGAGCGGGCTCGGCTCCTCCACGTGCAGTCCCAGCAGCGCCCGCGCCCGCCGTCGCTCGAACCGGCCCAGTGCCCGCGCGCCCGTCAGGCCGAGCGCCAGCAGCGGCAGGCCGATGACCGTGAGGGAGGTCAGGGCGCCGGCGTAGAGCCACGCCGACACGTAGACGAAGCCGGCGAGCGCCTCCGGCAGGTTGAGCAGGAGGTGCGCGAACTCCTTCCACGTCCGGGCGCCGAAGGCCAAGCGGGCAGGGGGGAGCCGGTCGCCGCCGTCGGCATCGCCCTCATGAGGGTCATTTACCCTGATGTCAGTACTTCTGATGTTTTCAGCGCTTCTCGACGTGCTGTGTGCGGCACTGCTGGCGGTCATACCCCTCAGCCTGCACGGCCGCGGCGGGCCTCCGCCATGGGGGCCGTGGGTGGGGAAGGGTGGGGTTAACCCCACCAGGGCCTAGACTCCCGTGCGTACAGAACGTCGAACACGCAGGACAGGGAGCGAGGGCGGACGTGCCGGAGGCGACCGTGCGCAGCAGTGCCGATGCCTATGCCGGTAGCGGTGTCCCCACCCGTGTGCCGCTGGCCGCGGACTACTTCCACGCCTATTCCGTGGTCGGGCTGCTCGCCGTGGTCGGCGTGCTCTTCGTCGCCGTGGCCTTCGGGGCCGGGCGGCTGCTGCGGCCCGTCGTGCCGACGCCCGAGAAGCTGCTGACGTACGAGTGCGGTGTCGACCCCGTCGGCGAGGGCTGGGCCCACACCCAGATCCGCTACTACGTCTACGCCTTCCTGTACGTGATCTTCGCCGTGGACTCGGTCTTCCTGTTCCCCTGGGCGACGGTGTTCGCCGCGCCGGGCTTCGGCGGGGCCACGCTCGTGGAGATGTTCGTCTTCCTCGGCTTCCTCGCCGTGGGCCTGTTGTACGCATGGAAGAAGGGCGTCCTGGAGTGGACGTGACACCGGTGGACCTCCCCGAGCCCCGCCGCCTGGGCCCGCTGGCCAGGCTGGCCCCGGAGCCGATGAAGGTCGTCCTGAACTGGGGGCGCCGCTACAGCCTGTGGGTCTTCAACTTCGGGCTCGCCTGCTGTGCGATCGAGTTCATCGCGGCGTCCATGGCGCGGCACGACTTCATCCGGCTCGGCGTCATCCCCTTCGCGCCGGGGCCGCGGCAGGCCGACCTCATGATCGTCTCCGGCACGGTGACGGACAAGATGGCGCCGGCCGTGAAGCGGCTCTACGAGCAGATGCCCGAGCCGAAGTACGTGATCTCCTTCGGCGCCTGCTCGAACTGCGGCGGCCCCTACTGGGACTCGTACGCCGTCACCAAGGGCGTCGACCAGATCATTCCCGTGGACGTGTACGTGCCCGGCTGCCCGCCGCGGCCGGAGGCGCTGCTCCAGGGGATCCTGAAGCTGCAGGAGAAGATCGCGCGGGAGTCGCTGGGCGAGCGGTACGGCTCCGCCGGGGGCGCGGGGGCGTCCGCGGCGGCCCTGCGGAGCGGGCTCGTGACGCCGCCGCCCCCGCCCGCGGGGGCTTCCGAGGAGACGGACCGATGACGGAATCCGCACCCGGCTGGCTGCCGGGTGACCCCGCCGGACTGTTCGGCGAAGGCGCGACGGCCGAGGAGACGTACGACCTGCTGACGGTCGACGTCCCGGCCGAGCGGTGGATCAGTGCGCTCGAAACCGCCCGGGACCGGCTGGGCTGCACCTTCTTCGACTGGCTGAGCGCCGTGGACGAGCCCGGCACGGGCTTCCGCGTCTGCGCGCACGTGGTCGCGCTGCCGGGTGCCCTGCCGGGCGGGGGAGCGGGCACGCGCCGGCTGCTGCTGCGCACGACGGTGCCGCACGAGGCGCCGTCGCTGCCCACCGCCGTCGGCGTGTACGCGGGCGCCGCCTGGCACGAGCGCGAGACCCACGAAATGTTCGGCATCGACTTCCCGGGCCACCCGCACCTGGCCCCGCTCCTCCTCCCGGACGCCTTCGAGGGCCACCCCCTGCGGAAGGACTTCGTCCTGGCGGCGCGGGTCGCCAAGGCGTGGCCGGGCGCGAAGGAACCGGGCGAGTCGGCGGACGGCGGCCCCAAGCGGCGCCAGATGCTGCCCCCGGGCGTCCCCGACCCCAACGAATGGGGCCCCCTCAAGGGCCAGCTCCCTCCCGCCCCGTCCCGCCCGGCCCGCACCCCCCGCGCTGCGGGCGACCGCCCGGTCCGCCGCACCCGCACGACGACGGAGGGCTCGGCCACCCAGGCGGAGGCCGCGGCTCCGGCTCGCCGTACGCGGAGCGCGAGCGAGGGCTCGGCGAGCCAGGCGGATGGCGCTGCCGCGCCGGCTCGTCGTACCCGCAGTGCGTCGGACGGCTCGGCTAGCCAGGTGGAGGGTGCTGCCCGCAGCACGAGCGAGGGCTCGACCGGCCAGCCGGAGGGTGCTGCCGCGCCGGCTCGGCGTACGCGTAGTGCGGCGGACGGCTCGGCCAGCCAGGCGGAGGGTGCTGCCGCGCCGGCCCGTCGTACCCGCAGCGCGGCGGACGGTTCCGCCAGCCAGGTGGAAGACGCCGACGCCCCGGCCCGCCGTTCCGATGGCGCAGCCGACGGCTTGGCCGGCCCGCAGCAGGGTGAGGCCGCGCCGCGCCCTGCCCGCCGCCCCGCCGCCGGCTCGCCCGACGCCCCCTGGCACCACGCCCGCCCGGCCTTCGAAGAAGAGCCGCCCCAGGAAGCCACTCCCGAGCCGCAGCCTTCTCCCCGCCGCGACGGCGCTCAGCCCGAGCGACGCAGCCCGGCGGTGCCGGAGTCACCTTCCGAGGAGGCCAGCACGCCGGAAGCGGCAGTCGCTCCTGAGCCGCAGCCTTCTCCCCGCCGCGACGGCGCTCAGCCCGAGCGGCGCAGCCCGGCGGTGCCGGAGTCACCGTCAGTGCAGGCAGCCGGCACGCCGGAGTCACCCTCCGAGGAGGCATCCGAGACCCCGGAGTCACCCTCCGAGGAGGCATCCGAGACCCCGGAGTCACCCTCCGACGAAGCCCCCGGCGCAGCCGAAGACGCAGCCGGACGCGCAGGCCGGAACGGCGACCCCCAGAACGACACCAACCCCGCCGGAGGCGACCCCGCATGAGTGGCACTCTCGACGTCCTCCTGCGCCTCCTCGCCGTCTTCGTCGTCTTCCTCGTGCTGCCCCTCGTCGTCGGCCAGACCGAGCACAAGGTCATGGCCCACATGCAGGGCCGCCTCGGCCCCATGTACGCCGGCGGTTTCCACGGCTGGGCGCAGCTCGTCGCGGACGGCGTGAAGTTCGCGCAGAAGGAGGACGTCGTTCCCGCGGGCGCGGACCGGCGGATCTTCCAGCTGGCACCGGCCGTCGCCCTCCTCCCGTACCTCCTCGTGCTGATCGCGATCCCGGTCGGACCGGGCAACGCGGTCGGCCAGGTCGTCGACGCGGGCATCTTCTTCGTCCTCGCCGTGATGGGCGTCGGCGTCCTCGGCTCGCTGATGGCCGGCTGGGCGTCCGCCAACAAGTTCTCACTGCTCGGCGGCCTGCGGACGGCCGCGCAGCTGATGGCGTACGAGCTGCCGATGGTGCTCGCCGCGGCGAGCGTGGCCATGGCGGCGGGCACGGTCTCGCTGCCGGGGATCGTGGACGCCTTCCACTGGTGGTGGGTGCCCTGGCAGATCGTGGGCGCGGTGGTCTTCTTCGTCGCCGGCCTGGCCGAGCTGCAGCGGCCCCCGTTCGACATGCCGGTCGCCGACTCCGAGATCATCTTCGGCGCGTACACCGAGTACACGGGCCTGCGCTTCGCCCTGTTCCTGCTGTCCGAGTACGCCGGCATCGTCGTGCTGTGCGGCCTGACCACGGTCCTGTTCCTCGGCGGCTGGCACGGCCCGTTCGGCGCCGACGGCCTCGGCTGGCTGTGGACGCTGCTCAAGACGGCCGTCCTCGCCTTCGTCGTGATCTGGCTGCGGGTCACCTACCCGCGCCTGCGCGAGGACCAGCTGCAGAAGCTGGCCTGGACCGCCCTCATTCCCCTCGCCCTGGCGCAGATCGCGCTGACGGGCGTCGTCAAGGTGGTGACCCAGTAATGGGCATTCCCGGCTCCGGCCTCGCCAAGGGCCTGGCCGTCACGCTCCGCACGATGACGCGCCGCGCGCACACCGCGCAGTACCCCGACGTACAGCCCGAGCTCCCGCCCCGCACCCGCGGCGTCATCGGCCTGTTCGAGGAGAACTGCACGGTCTGCATGCTGTGCGCCCGCGAGTGCCCGGACTGGTGCATCTACATCGACTCCCACAAGGAGACGGTGCCGCCGGCCGCCCCGGGCGGCCGCGAGCGCAGCCGCAACGTCCTCGACCGCTTCGCGATCGACTTCTCGCTCTGCATGTACTGCGGCATCTGCATCGAGGTGTGCCCCTTCGACGCCCTGTTCTGGTCGCCGGAGTTCGAGTACGCCGAGACCGACATCCAGGACCTCGTCCACGAGCGCGACAAGCTCCGCGAGTGGATGTGGACCGTGCCGGAGCCGCCCGCGCTCGACCCGGCGGCCGAGGAGCCGAAGGAGATCGCGGCGGCCCGCAAGGCGGCGGAGAAGACGGCGGAGAAACTCAGGGCCCAGCAGGAGGGAGAGGCATGACCGGCACCGGCACCACCGTGCTCGCCGCACAGGCGCACGGCTTCCTCTCGCCCACCGGCGTCGAGATCGTCTTCCTCCTCGTCGGCCTCGCCACCCTCGGCGCGGCCGTCGTGACCGTCACCACCAAGCAGCTGGTGCACGCCGCGCTGTGGCTGGTCGTCGCCCTCGGCGGGCTCGCCGTGGAGTACCTGCTGCTGACGGCGGAGTTCATCGCCTGGGTGCAGGTCCTGATCTACGTCGGCTCCGTGGTCGTCCTCCTCCTCTTCGGGCTCATGCTCACCAGGGCCCCCATCGGCCGCTCCCCGGACGCCGACTCCGGCAACCGCCGGGCCGCCCTCGGAGTCGCCCTGGCAGCGGCCGCCGCCCTCGTGTGGGTGGTCGCCGACGCCTTCCGCACGACCTGGATCGGCCTGGACGGCGACGCCCCCCAGGGCACGACGAAGGTCTCCGGAGAGGTCCTCTTCCGGCACTGGGTGCTGCCCTTCGAGGCGCTGTCCGTGCTGCTGCTCGCCGCACTCGTCGGCGCGATCGTCCTCTCCCGCAAGAAGGACAAGGAGGAGAAGCGCTGATGCACCTCGTCTACCCGGCCGTCCTCGCCGCCCTCCTCTTCTGCACCGGCCTGTACGGCGTGCTGGCCCGGCGCAACGCGATCCTGGTCCTGATGTCCGTCGAGCTGATGCTCAACGCCGTCAACCTCAACCTGGTCGCCTTCGACGTCTGGCTGCGCGACGCCCTGCACGCCGGCCAGGCCCTCACCCTCTTCACCATCGCCATCGCCGCCGCCGAGATCGGCATCGGCCTGGCGATCGTGCTGCAGGTGCACCGCAACCGCGGCACCGCCGACGTCGACCGCCTGCGCGACCTGCGCGACGACGCCCCCGACGACACCGGACCCGAGACCGACCGCCCGGACCGCGAGGAGAAGGCCGAGGCCGCCGCGTGAGCACCACGACCACCGCCGTTCTCGTCCCCCTGCTGCCGTTCCTCGGCGCCTTCGCGGGCATCCTGACCGGCCGCCGCGCGCCCGGCTTCGTACGGCCCCTGGCCGTCCTGCCGACGCTCGCCGCGGCCGTGCTCGCCGCCGTCGTCGCCTGGCAGCAGGGCGGCGGGGACGCGCTCGACGCCGCCACCCGGCTCACCCCGACCGGCTCCGTGCCGGTCGACCTCGCCCTGCACCTCGACGGCTTCGCCGTCCTCGTCGCCCTCCTCGTCGGCGTCGTCGCCACCTGCGTCCAGCTCTACTCGACCGCCTACCTGCGCGACGACCCCCGCTACCCCTCCTACGCCGCCCTCGTCTCCCTCTTCACCGCCGCCATGCTGCTCGTCGTCTACTCCGGCGACCTGATGGTGCTGCTGGTCGGCTGGGAGATCATGGGCATCTGCTCGTACTTCCTGGTCGGCCACTACTGGGAGACCGAGGCCGCGCGCACCGCGTCCCTCAAGGCCTTCCTGGTCACCAAGCTCGGCGACGTGCCCTTCCTGATCGGCATCCTCGCGCTGGCCGCCGACGCCGGGACCTTCCGGATCAACGGCATCCTCACCGCCGTCGCCGCCGGGGACATCGACCACCCCACGCTCATCGCGCTGCTGCTCCTGGCGGGCGTCGCCGGCAAGTCCGCGCAGTTCCCGCTGCACACGTGGCTGCCCGACGCGATGGCCGGCCCCACGCCGGTCTCGGCGCTGATCCACGCCGCGACGATGGTCGCGGCCGGCGTCTACTTCATCGCCCGGCTCCTCCCCCTCTTCACGGCCTCCGCGGCCGCGCTCGTCGTCCTCGCCGTGATGGCCGCCGTCACCATGGTGGGCTCGGCCCTCGCGGCGCTCGCCCAGGACGACATCAAGCGCGTCCTGGCCTACTCGACCGTCGGCCAGCTCGGCTACATGACCGGCGCCCTCGCCGTCGGCAACCGCAGCGCCGCCGTCTTCCACCTGATCTCGCACGGCGCCTTCAAGGCCCTCCTCTTCCTCGGGGCAGGCGTGATCATCCACGCCGCCGGCACGAACTCGCTGGCCGCCATGGCCCGCATGCGCGGCCTCGCCGGACGCATCCCCGACGCGTACTGGACGATGACCGTCGCCCTCCTCGCCCTCGCCGCGATCCCCCCGTTCAGCGGCTTCTTCTCCAAGGAAGCCGTCCTCGGCGCGGCCGAACACGCCGCCTCCGGCGACGCCGAGGGCATCCCCGGCGCAGCGGGCTGGCTCGTGCTCGCCGCGGGGCTCCTCACCGCCCTCCTCACCGCCGCCTACGCCACCCGCCTGTGGCTGATGGCGTTCCGCGGCAGCGGCGCCGAGGCCCCCGACCACGGCAAGCAGCCCGCCGCCATGAACACCGTCCTGTGGGTGCTCTCCGTGCCGACCATCGCGCTCGGCCTGGCCGCCTGGAAGCTCCCCGGCTGGTTCGACGGCGACTCCCTGACGCCGGCGCTCACCACCTCCGTCCTCTCCACCGGCTGTGCCCTCGCCGGCGCGATCGTCATGTACGCCGCCTGGCGCCGCACCGCCGTGCTCGCCGCCCGCACCCCCCTCGGCGCCGTCGCCGCCGACCCGGACGCGGCCCCGTACGTCTCCGAGGAGGAGACCATCGCCAGCCACGAGGCCGCCTACGGCGACATCGCGGCGGCACCCGACCCGGCCGACCCCGGCCGCATCCTCCTCGGCCCCCTGCACCGCCACGCCGCCGCCGGCTTCCACCTGGACGCCGTCTACGCGGCCCTGTTCGTCCGGCCCACGCGCGCGGCCGCCCGCCTCGCCCGCTTCCTCGACCGCGAGGTCGTCGAGACCTACGTGAGCGGCGCCGCCACCGCACCCCGCCTGCTGGGGGCGGCCGTCCGCCGCGCCCAGACCGGAAACGTGCAGACGTATCTCAGCGCCCTGCTCGCAGGCGCCGTCGTCCTGGCCGTAGCCGCCGTGCTCGTAGCCAACGGAGCCTGACCGTGAGTCACACCGTCCTGCAGTACCTCCTCGCTGCGATCGTCGTCCTCCCCCTCGCCGGAGCCGTCGCCGCCCTGCTCCCGGCCCCGCCCGGGCTCAAGGGCAAGAGCCCCGGTCAGGCCGTGCTGCGCCACGGCGTCACCGTCACCGGCGCCGTCCTCGCGCTGAGCATCGCCCTCGCGGCGGGCTTCGACCACGACAGCCCGGCCCGCATGCAGGCGACCACCGACATCAGCTGGATCCCGGCCCTGAACATCCGGATCCACCTGGGCGTGGACGGCGTCTCGCTCCCCCTCCTCGTGCTGACCGCGCTGCTGACCTTCCTCTGCGCGCTCTACAGCTACTTCAAAACGCCCACAGGCCCGTCCCCCAGGGCATTCGTCGCGCTGCTCCTCGTCCTCGAGTCCGGCACCCTCGCGACCTTCGCCGTCCTCGACCTGATGCTGTTCTTCCTGGCCTTCGAGATGGTGCTCATCCCGATGTACTTCCTCATCGCCCGCTGGGGCGGCGAGGGCAGGGAGCGCGCGGCCTGGCGCTTCATCCTCTACACGCTGCTCGGCTCCGTCGTGATGCTGCTCGGCCTCCTCCTGGTCGGGATCAAGGGCGGCACGTTCGACATGGTGGCACTCGCCACTGACAACGGGTCGTCGCTCGGCCACACCACCCAGCTCATCGCCGTCCTCGCCATCGGCACCGGACTGGCCGTCAAGGCCCCCATGTGGCCGCTGCACAGCTGGCTGCCCGACGCCCACACCGCCGCCCCGACCGTCGGCTCGGTGCTCCTCGCGGGCGTGCTGCTGAAGATGGGCACGTACGGGTTCGTCCGCATCGTCCTGCCCATCGCCCCGGACGGCGCGCACGCCTTCGCGCCCTACCTCGCCGCCTTCGCGGCCGCCGGCATCATCTACGGCTCGCTGGTCTGCCTGGCGCTCGCCCGCAGGGGCGCGAAGGGGGACCTCAAGCGCCTCATCGCGTACTCCTCCGTCGGCCACATGGGCTTCGTCCTGCTCGGCATCGCGACGCTCACCCCCACCGGGCTCAACGGCGCCCTCTTCGCCAACATCGCCCACGGCCTCATCACCGGCCTCCTCTTCTTCCTCGTCGGCGCGGTCAAGGACCGCTACGGCACCAGCGACCTGGACGCCCTCTCCGGCCGCACCGGCGCCGCCCTCTACGGCAAGGCCCCCCGCCTCGGCGGCCTCCTCGCCTTCGGCGCGATCGCCTCCCTCGGCCTGCCCGGCCTCGCCGGCTTCTGGGGCGAGATGCTCGCGATGTTCGGCGCCTTCCGGCCCGCGGACGGGCTCAGCCGCCCGGCCTTCCTGACGTTCATGGCCCTGGCCGGCCTCGGCACGCTCCTGACGGCCGCCTACATGCTCGTCGTCGTCCGCCGCGTCTGCATGGGCGGCAACGGGGGCAGCACCCGGCCGCAGACCACCGGCACAGCTGACGGTGCCGCCGAGCCCGCCGGGTCCGCCGGGTCCGTCGTGCCCGCCGACGTCCGGTCCTACGAGTTCGCCGCCTGGACCCCGCTCGTCGCCCTCACCGTCCTCGCCGGACTCTGGCCCGCGGCCCTCCTCGGCCTCACCGACCCGGCCGTTCAGCAGCTCCTCCGAGGAGGCAAGTGATGGGCTCCCTGATCCAGTCCGTCGACTGGCTCGCCATCGCACCGCCCACCGTCACCGCCGTCGTGGCGCTGGCCGTCCTGGTCGCCGACCTCTTCCTGCCCGAGGACCGCAAGCCGCTCCTCGGGGGGATCTCCGTCGCCGGCCTGCTGCTCGCGGGCGTCTCCCTGCTGCCGCTCCTCGACGGTGACCGGTCCACCTTCTGCCTCACGGGCGTCTCCGGCCGCCACGCGTGCAGCTACACCGCCGACCACTTCACCCTCGTCATCCAGTTCCTCGTGCTCGGCGGCGCCCTCCTGACGGCCCTGCTGTCCATGAGCGCCGTCCGCGACCAGCGACTCCCCGAAGGGGAGTTCTGGTTCCTGCTGCTGTCCTCCGCGGCCGGCGCCGCCCTGCTGCCCGCCTCCCGGGACCTCGCGACCCTCGTCGTCGCCCTCGAAGTGGCCTCCCTGCCGGCCTTCGCCCTCGTCGGCCTGCGCCGTGGCGAACGCCGCTCCTCCGAGGCGGCCCTGAAGTTCTTCCTGTCCTCGGTCACCGCGACCGCCGTCACCCTCATGGGCGTCAGCTTCGTCTACGCGGCCACCGGCACGCTGCACCTCACCGAGGTCGCGGAGAAGCTCGGCCACGTCGACCCGCGGCTCGACACCCTGGCCCAGGCCGGCGTCGCCCTCACCCTCGTCGGCTTCGCCTTCAAGACCGCGGCCGTCCCCTTCCACTTCTGGGTGCCCGACACCTACGTGGGAGCGCCGCTGCCCGTCGCCGCCTACCTGTCGGTGATCGGCAAGGCCGTCGGCTTCACCGGCCTCATCCTGGTGACGGTCGTCGCCTTCCCGTCGTACGCCGACGTGTGGGCACCGGCCCTCGCCGTCCTCGCCGCGCTGACCATGACCGCGGGCAACGTCGCCGCGCTGCGGCAGCGCCCGGAGCGCGCCCACAGCGCCGTGCGCCTCCTGGCCTGGTCCTCCGTCGGCCAGGCGGGCTACCTGCTGGTGCCCGTCGCCGCCGCCGGCTACGCCGACGACCCCGCGCACGCCATCGGCTCCACCGTCGCGTACGCGCTGATGTACGCCGCCGTGAACCTCGGCGCGTTCGCCGTCGCCGCCCTGGTGGCCCGCACGAGCCCCGCCAACCGCATCACCGACTACCGCGGCCTCTACGCCCGCCGGCCGCTCGCCGCGCTCGCCCTGGGCTTCTTCCTGCTCTGCCTGGCCGGCCTGCCGCCCGGCATCATCGGCCTCTTCGCGAAGGTCACGGTCTTCACCGCGGCCGTCGACGCGGGGCTGGGCTGGCTGGCGGTCGTCATGGCCCTCAACGTCGTGATCGCGCTGTACTACTACCTGCAGTGGACGGCGGTCCTCTTCCGCCCGGCGGAGGAGACGGAGGCCGCGGAAGCGGCTCCGGTACGCGTCCCCCTGCCGCTGGGCGCGGCCATCGCCCTGGCCGCGGTGGCCGGCATCGCCCTGTCCGGCGCCCCCCAACTGGTCCTCCGCTTCGCCGCAAGCACGCTCCTCTAAAAAACGATCCGCCGCCGCGGCGCGTAACCCCCACGCCGAGGGTCCGGCGGAATGCGTACGGCCCGGGACTGGCCGCCGGGGACCGACGGAGCGCGTGCGCCCGCGCGTGCCTGCCTCCCCGCCCGGAGGGCGCCCCGCCCCCGCCGGGCGGGGGGAACCCGGGGCGTTCGTCTGGCGTTGACCGGTCAGGAAGGTTCCACTGGAGGCTCCACCCGCGCGTGGACGCACGACAGCGCAAAGGGTTCCCCTGCCGCACCACTTGGAGGGCGTACCGTGCACCGCCGGCACAACGGGCTCAGGACCGCAGTCCTCCTCGGAGGACTGTCCGCACTCATCATCGTCATCGGCAGCCTCTTCGGCCGTACGGGCCTGATCGTCGCCGTCCTCGTGGCGCTGGGCACCAACGCCTACGCCTACTGGAACAGCGACAAGCTGGCCCTCCGGGCCATGCGCGCCCGCCCGGTCAGCGAGTTCGAGGCCCCCCGGCTCTACCGCATGGTCCGCGAGCTCTCCACGGCCGCCCGCCAGCCCATGCCCCGGCTGTACATCTCGCCGACCGACGCCCCCAACGCCTTCGCGACCGGCCGCAACCCCCGCAACGCCGCCGTGTGCTGCACGGACGGCATCCTGCGCCTCCTCGACGAGCGCGAGCTCCGCGGCGTCATCGGCCACGAGCTCAGCCACGTCTACAACCGCGACATCCTCATCTCCTCGGTCGCGGGCGCCCTCGCCTCGGTGGTGATGTTCCTCGTCAACTTCGCCTGGCTGATCCCCTTCGGCAGATCGGACGACGACGAGGGCCCGGGCATCGTCGGCATGATCATGATCATGCTGCTGGGCCCGGTCGCGGCGTCCCTCATCCAGCTCGCCGTCAGCCGCTCCCGCGAGTACGAGGCCGACGCCTCCGGCGCCCGCCTCACGGGCGATCCCCTGGCCCTGGCCTCGGCCCTCCGCAAGCTCGAAGCCGGCACGCAGGCCCTGCCCCTGCCCCCCGAGCCGCGCCTGGAGACCGCGAGCCACATGATGATCGCGAACCCGTTCCGCGCGGGCGAGGGCATGGCCAAGCTGTTCTCCACGCACCCGCCGATGGGCGAGCGCATCGCCCGCCTGGAGCGGATGGCGGGCCACGGGAGCCGCTAGCGCGCCCCTCGGCCGGCGGGTGAGTCGCCGCCGGTGGGCGAGTCGCCGATGGGCTTGCCGTCGTACGTCCCTCCCAGGCACACCATCACGGGCTCGTAGTCGTCCCCGATCGTCACGTCGATCGTCCCGCCCCCGCTCAGGCACTGCGTCAGGGGCACCTGCGCGGACGGAGGCTGCGGGTCGGCCGCCCGGGCGACCCCCGCGCCGAGCGTTCCGGCGAGCACCACGGCGGAAACCGCGGCGCCGAGCGTATGTCGTGTACGGATGCGCATGGAGGGCTCCTCACGCTCGTGCGTGTCCCCCGGACGGCGGACACGGCGGTACGCCCACGATGACGGCGGAGCCGGTCCCCGGCACGTGGCATTAGGCCATCCGGGGAGCCGGTGCCCCGGCCGTCCGCCCGTCCGGCCGGAGGAGCGTGCCTCAGAGGAGCGTGCCCAGGGGGCCGAGGTCGAGGTTGAGGTCGTCCAGCGTCAGCCCGTACTGCTCGCAGAGTTCCGCCATGCGGTCGTGCAGGAGCATCAGGGTGAGGCCGAGCCTCTCCTCCTGCTCCTCGGTGAGGTCCCCCTCGTCGACGCGGTGGAGCGCCTGCCGCTCCATGAGCTGGCGCAGGAGCTCGACGATGGTCAGCACCAGGCGGACGAGGTCCCGCTCGACCGTGTCGGGGTCGGCGTGCAGCCGTTCGGCGGCGGTGCGGCGGCGGTCCGTGCCGAGCGGGGGAGGGAGCTCCCCGGGATGGGCCGGGACCACCGACAGGGCGGACGCCGCCGCCCGGGCGACCTCCCGCAGGCGGTCGGGCCGGGGCGGCTCACCACGGCCCGGCACGGCGGTCACCGCCCTCCGCCGGCGCGTCCCCCTGCGCCGCCACAACCCCCCACTGCCCTTCGGCCTGCTCGCGGATGGCCACCACCACGGCGCGCAGCGATATGCGTACCAAGTCGATGTCGGCGATCGACAGGACGAGATCGCCGGTGAGGACGACACCCCCGCTGAGCAGGCGGTCCAGGAGGTCGATCAGGGCCGCCTGCTGCTGGGCCAGGGGGCGGTCCTCGTCCGCGTAAGGGGTCACGGGGGTGCTCCCTCCCGCGCCCCGGCACCGGCGCCGGCGTCCGTGTCGGCAAAGCCGGCGAAGGAGTAGGGGGCCCAGGGACCCGTGATGTCCACGCGGACGCCGGGGGAGTCCTCGGCGGCCCGGTGGACGCGGCGGCGGAACTCCTCGGCCAGGCCGTGGGGGACGAGGTAGGCGTCGTTGGCGACGTTCTCGCCGGACGCCTCGGCCAGGCGGCCCTGCTGCGGCCGGTGGCGGGCGTGTCCGGCGGCCAGGCCGCCGGCCCCGGCGTCGATCCGGCGGACCACGTCCTCCGCCAGCCGCCAGGCGTCCCGCCGCGTTTGGTGCTGATGGCGGCGTTGCCGCAGGTAGGCGCGGCCCGCGTCGGGCGCGTCCGGCGGTGCGGCGGCCGGCGGGGGCGGCGCGGCGGCCGCGTCCACGTAGACCTTCACGCCCCATTCGGCGTGCCCGGCCAGCCGGGCGAGCGAGGCGGCGAACACCGGGTGCCCCTCGTGCAGCATCTCCGCGACGCGCCTGTCGTCGAGGTACACCGTGGCGAGACGGAGCGGCAGGACGGTCGTGCGGACGGCGAGGGACTCGACGACCAGGTGGTGCGCCCGGGCCGTCGGCTCCAGCCAGTCGAGGTCCTCCAGATGCGCCTTGAGCGCCGCCTGGGAGAAGTCGGCCTCCGGGACGTGGCTGACGGCCGCCGCCACCTCGCCCGAGCGGACCAGGGTGACGGGGCTGCCCGCCACGCCGCGAATGTCCGCCAGCGCGGTGCGCTCGAGCTCCGGGAAGAACGTCACCACGGCGTAGGCGTAACTGAGGAAGCCGGCCATCGCTCCTCCCTCTCGGTCACTCGTCACTCGCCTCTCGGCGTCTCGTCAGCCGCGGTCGTCGTCCTCCCGGTCCTCGTCCTCCCCGGGCCGCCGCCGTGCGCGGGCGGACTCGGCGCCACGGGCCCGTGCTGCCGGGCGCGGGCGTTCCGTCTCGCGGGAGCGCGCCGGGGCGCGGGACCTCTCGGCCGCGGGGCGCCGCGGACGGGCGGCGTCGTCCGCCCGGCCTTCCCCGCCTTCCCGGCCTTCGGGCAGGCTCCGCGGCGAGGACCCGGCGGCGGACTGCTGCCGCAACGACCTCACCTCGGCCCGCAGACGCTCGTTCTCCGCTTCGAGCTCGTGCTTCTCGCCGGCCCGGGACGACAGGGCGGGGTCGTGCTCCCACCAGTCGATGCCGATCTCCTTCGCCTTGTCCACGGAGGCCACCAGCAGCCGGAGTTTGATGGTGAGCAACTCGATGTCGAGCAGATTGATCTTGATGTCGCCGACGATGACGATGCCCTTGTCCAGCACGCGCTCCAGGATGTCGGCGAGGTTCGCGCTACTGCCCTGCTGCCCGTACGGGGAGAGGGGGCGTCCCTGGCCGGCGGAAGGGAGAACGGGTTCGGTCACGGCGGGGTCGACCTCCTCGGCCTCGGGTCATCTCGGGTGATCGCGCGGGGCGGGGTCACCTCCTGGAGCGGCGGGGCTCCTCGCTCTCCGGTTCCTCGTCCTCCGGTTCCTCGTCCCCGGGCTCCTCGTCCTCCCAGGCGTTGTCCTCGGCGTAGCGGGCGTCCTCGGCGTCCTCGGCATCTTCGTTCTCGTACCGCTCCTCGTCCTCGGCCTCGTCGCGGGCAGCGCGCCCGCGCCGCCCCTCGCCGCCCCGGTCCTCCTCCTCGTACGGGCCCTCACCGGAGTCCTCGGCGTCCTCGTACTCCTCGTACGCGTCCTCGCCGGGCCGCTCCTCCTCGTCCTCGTCCCGCCCGCGCTCGCCGGCGTCCTCCGCCCCGGCCTCGTCGTCCGGCTCGCCGACCACCTCGCCGTCGCGGACCTCGCCGCGCCAGCCGCCCGTGGCCTCGCCGCGGATGGTCAGGAACGAGCGGTAGAGCTTCAGGTCGAGCCGGGCGCGGCGCCCCTGGGCGCGCAGCAGCGCACCGGTCTTCTCGACCAGCCCCTGGGGGAAGTACTCCATCACCAGCAGCACCTTGGTCAGGTTCTCGCCGAGCGGATGGAAGGTGACCACGCCCTTGGTGGTTCCCTTGGCGCCCTCGGAGACCCACGCGATGCGTTCGTCGGGCACCATCTCGGTCACCCGGCCCTGCCAGTGGCGGCTCGCCTTGGCGATCTTCACGTGCCACTGGGACGTCGTGTCGTCCTCCCGCTCCACGTTCACCACGCTCTTGGCGAACCGGCCGAAGTCCTGGAACTGCGTCCACTGGTCGTAGGCCTCGCGCACCGGGACGCCGACGTCCACGTCCTCGACCACCGTCAGGCTCCGGCCGCCGGAAGGCCCGCCCGACCGCTTCTCCTCGCGCCGCTTGCCGGAGACCTCCTTGACCTTCTCCCACACCGCGTCCTTGGCGTGGGAGGCGACCGCCGAGAGCACGGCCGCGCTGGGCGAGGCCCCCGCCTTCAGCCGCTGACCGCCGTGCGCGAGGGCGCCGGCCAGTTCGTGCGGACCCAGGTGGGCCTCGCCGAGCCGGGTCGCCGCCTCCTCCATCCGGTGCACCATCTCTTCCAGCACGTGTTCGAGCCGAGCCTCGACGTAGGCCTCGGCCTCCTCCACCAGCCGGTTCGCGCCCGGATTGCCCTGCACCCGCTCCCGCAGGCCGCCGGCCGCCCCGGTCGCGCGCTCCGCCGCCCTCCGCTCAGCCATCGTCCGACCTCCTCGTCCTGTGGGCGCCGCCGGAGGAACGGCCACGAGCCGTGCTGTGCGTGTCCTTCTCGTGCGTGTCCTCCTCGTGCGTCTCCTTGCGCTTCCCGGACCCGCCGGACCGGGCCGTGCGGTGCGCGGCATCCGCGGTCCCGCCGCCGGAGTGCGCAGCGGACCCGTGCCCGGAGCCACGTGCCGCCGGAGCCTTCTTCGCGGTCTTCCCGGCCTTCTCCGCCGCCTTCTCCGCCCCCTTCTCCACCTCCCGCAGACCGGTGGTCCGCTCGTGCAGGGAGTCGGCCAGGTGCTCGGCCTTGGCCGTGAGCACCGACGTCGCCGCCGCCTTTCCCGCGGTCAGCAGCTCCTTGCGGACCTGCTCGTTGAGGTTGCCGAGGAACGGGGACTGGGCGAGGGTCTTGCCGAGCTGCCCGGGTCTGACGCGGGAGCCGGCCAGCAGCGTGCCGAGTCCGATCGCGAGCTTCGCCTTCTTGGTGCGCCCCAGCACGTACCCACCGAGCACAGCCGCGCCCATCTTGGCGTTGTTCATCGTCTCCGCCTTCCCATCAGAGGCCGTGCGGGGGTTGTTGCTGCCGGGTCGCCATCAGCTGCTCCAGCAAGGCGTCCTCCCGCCGCTTGAACTCCTCTTCATCGATGCGGCCCTCCTCGCGCGCCCGCTCCAGGGAGGCCAGTTCCTCCTGGAGGGCCGTGGGATCGTCGAGTTCCTGCTCCGCCGCCAGACGGATCTTGTCCACCACCCATCCGACGCCCCTGACCGGAGCGAGCGGCAGGCCCAGGAGCCCGGTGACCAGTCCCACGGCTGCTCCTCCCGGAACGCTCAGGCGAAGCTGTACGGAGGCAGGGGGCCGCGCACGCGCAGCTCGGCCACCTCGCCGTACCGCTCGGCGAGTTCGGTACCCGTTCGCACGAACTCCTCGCTCTTCTCGTCGTCGACGAGGAACGAGGCGTTCAGGAAGTACTGCTGCGAGGGCGGCGAGAGCTTCTCGGAACGGGCGAGCGGGCGCAGCGCCTCGGCGATCTCGGCCGCCAGGGACTCCTGCCGCGCCTGGACCTCCTGGGCGACGAGCTGACCGAGTGCCAGCCGGTCCTCGTACGAGCCGCCGCCGGAGCGCGTGGCCTCGTTGAGCCTGCGGGCCTCTTCCGAGCCCGCCAGGACGTCCCGCAGCAGCGCCTCCTCGTTCTGGACGGCCTTGACGTTGAACTCCACCCGCCCGGACAGCTCGTCGAGGGCACGGGTGAACTCCTCGCCCCGCTCCCGCAGCACCGCGTGCACGGATTCCTCGTCCGGAGCGACGAAGCCGAAGCTCAGCGGCAGCGTGCTGCCCCCGGACCAGAGGTGCCCCTGGACGGTGTGGTGGGCCTCCAGGTCGCGCCGGCCCGCCGTGAGGTCTTCGGGGACGTCGCTGACCACCGCGCGCAAGGGGCCGTCACCGATGGCGCGGAGCTCGGCGGGCGGGTCGCCGACGCCGCGTACGTCGTCGAAGCGCAAGGGGTGGGACTCCGAGGTGATGGCGTAGACGTACACCGGCATCGCTCATTCCTCCCTCGCCCGTGACGAGCGGCGGGGCCTGCGCTCCGCCTCCCCGCGGTGGGACGCCTCGCGGCCGGAGGGGGCCCGCTCGCGTTCCTCTTCCTCGTCCTCGTCGCGGCCCTTGTGCAGGGAGTCGGTGATGGCCTCGACCGCGCCTGTCAGCGCGCCCTTGCTCTTGCTCTTGGCGCCCCCTTCGACGGCGCCCTGCACCATGTCGGGAAGCTGGGCCGGAGCCTTGCGGCCGGACTCCAGGTCGAGCCGGTTGCACGCCTCCGCGAAGCGGAGGTAGGTGTCGACGCTGGCCACGACGATGCGGGCGTCCACCTTGAGGATTTCGATCCCCACGAGGGAGACGCGGGCGAAGACGTCGATCACCAGGCCGCGGTCCAGGACCAGGTCCAGCACGTCGTAGAGGTTTCCCGACCGGCCGCCGCCCCCGGTGGGCAGGGCACCGCCCTGCGGAGTAACGGTCACGATGCCTTCCCTTCGCGACGCCACGTCGGTCACGTCATCACGTCATCGCATCGTCACGTCGTCACGTCGTCACGGAGACTTCCGGCGCCGCACGTCGCGGCGGCTTCGCGCCGGAGCCGGCGCGCCGGACGCGCGCAGTGCCGAAGGGGAGGGGGTCGGGGGCCGCCGCTAGCGGTCGCGATCGTCCCTGTCCGTCTGCGCGCGGGTGTAGCGGCGCCCCCGTTCGTACGCCAGGAGCCGGCCGGCCTGGTCGAGCACGACGTCGTAGCTGGCCATCACGCTGGTCGTTTCGGGGATCCGCTCCACTTCCACCACCTCGACCCGAGCCTCCCAGCCTTCCTCGGTGGGCTTCAGCGAGGAGACGGACTCCGGCTGCCGCCCGAGCAGCTCCGACAGCTGCTCGACCGCGCTGCGCATCGCCTCCGTGGCAGCCAGGCGTTCTTCCCGGGCTGCGTGCTTGCGAGGGGCTTCGGCGGTCTCCGGCTCACGGTCGTTCGTGATCTTCACCTTCTCATGCTGTCAGTCACAAGTATCCCTCCCGCTCCCTTGACATAAAAGGCGTATATAAGGATTTATGGGGTTGGGCAGGAAACCGGGCCGCGGGCCCGGCCTCCGCCCCACCCGTGGAAGTGAGTCCCATGGAAATCTCGGGCATCCTCAGCGCGCTGGTGATCGGCTTCCTCATCGGCCTGCTCGGCCGGCTGGTCCTTCCCGGACGCCAGCACGTCCCCCTGTGGCTGATGATCCTCATCGGCATCGCGGCGGCGCTCGCCGGCACCGCGATCGCGCACGCACTGCACGTCTCGGTCACGAGTGGCCTCGACTGGATCGAGTGGCTGATCCAGATCGCCCTGGCGGCGATCGGCGTGGGGGCCGTGGACAGGGCGAGAGCGCACCACCATTGACGGCGGCGCCGGGCCCGGAACCACCGTCACCTTCTGTGGCAGACCTCCCGGGCATGGCAACCGTCGGTAGCCGTCCGGCGTCCCAGTCGCTAGAGGGCGGGACGAATGGGAGGCTGTTTTTTATGAAGTTCATCCTGAACATCATCTGGTTGGTGCTCTGTGGCTTCTGGATGGCAATCGGCTATGTGGTGGCAGGACTGATCTGTTTCGTCTTGATCGTGACCATCCCCTTCGGCATCGCCTCGATGCGCATCGCGAGCTACGCCCTGTGGCCGTTCGGCCGGACGGCGGTGGAGCGCCGCGACGCCGGAGCGGGCTCGCTCGTCGGCAACGTCATCTGGTTCGTCTTCGCCGGATGGTGGCTGGCCCTCGGTCACATCGTCACGGGCGTCGCGCTCTGCCTCACGATCATCGGAATCCCGCTGGGCATCGCGAACTTCAAGCTGATCCCGGTCTCGCTCTTCCCGCTCGGCCGCGAGATCGTCCCCACGGACCAGGCGTTCGCCGGCCGCTGGTGACGCCCGCCGCCGATGCCCGCTGCTGACGGCGGCCGGCGGTGATGACGGCCCAACACGCCGAAGGGGCGGCGCGCTTGTGCGCACCGCCCCTTCGGTCCTGCCGCGTCTCCCGCCGGGATTACCGGTAGTTGACGAACTGGATCGCGAAATCCAGGTCCTTGCCCTTGAGGAGGGCCTGGACGGCCTGGAGGTCGTCGCGGCTCTTCGAGCTGACGCGCAGCTCGTCGCCCTGGACCTGCGCCTTGACGCCCTTCGGGCCCTCATCGCGAATGATCTTGGCGACCTTCTTCGCGTTCTCCTGCGAGATCCCCTCCTCGATCGAGGCGAAGATCTTGTACTCCTTGCCGGAGGCCTGCGGCTCGCCCGCGTCGAGGGACTTCAGCGAGATGCCGCGCTTGACCAGCTTGGTCTCGAAGATGTCGAGGACGGCCTTGACCCGCTCCTCGGCATTGGCGCGCATCTCGATCTTGTCGCCGGACCATGCGATCGAGGCGCCGACGCCCTTGAAGTCGTAGCGCTGGGAGATCTCCTTGGCGGCCTGGTTGAGGGCGTTGTCGACCTCCTGCCGCTCGACCTTCGAGACGATGTCGAAACTGGAGTCGGCCATATTGAGTTGGCTCCTCGTACGTAGATCCATCGGGGTGTGCGGCCCGGGATCGCCGCCGGCCGGGGACCGGTGGCGGACCGCCCCGTCAGCCTAGCCACCCCGCGCCCGTTCGCACGGGCGATGAACCGAGTGGCGGACCACCCCAGGTCATCGGGTATGGTTTACGTCGTTGCCACGGAGCGAATCGAAAGAGAGCCCGAGGTGACACCCCATGGCGGTGTGCCCGAGTGGCCAATGGGAGCGGACTGTAAATCCGTCGGCTTAGCCTACCCAGGTTCGAATCCTGGCGCCGCCACGGAACGAGGCCCCTGACCTGAAAAGGTCGGGGGCTTCTTTCGTTTCCCGGCGCCGTTCCCGGCCCTCGCCGGCCGGCCCTCCGGCGCCCAGTGCTCCGCCGCCCGGTCCTCCGCCGCCCGGCCCTCAGCCGCCCGCCGCCGCCCGCACCGCCTCCGCGACCGGCGTGTCCCCGCCGATCAGCTCCAGCGTCCGCCCCGCCGTCCCCGGCTCGTCCAGCAGCGCCGCGAGGACCGCCGCCACGTCGTCCCGGCTCACCTCGCCCCGCCCCGTGGACTCCCCGAGCGTCACCCGCCCCGTACCGGCGTCGTCCGTGAGCCGCCCCGGCCGCAGGATCGTCCAGTCCAGCCCGGCCCGCGCCCGCACGTCCGCGTCCGCCGCGCCCTTCGCCCGCAGGTACGCGGCGAAGACCGGATCCGTGCCCTCCGGGGGCTCGGTGTCGGCCCCCATGGAGGAGACGACCAGGAAGCGGCGGACCCCCGCCGCCTCGGCCGCATCGGCGAAGAGCGAGGCCGCCGCCCGGTCCACGGAGTCCTTCCGGGCGATCCCGCTGCCCGGCCCCGCACCGGCCGCGAAGACCGCGGCGTCGGCCGTCTCCAGATGCTTGACGATGTCCTCCACCGCGGCCGACTCCAGGTCGCACACGACCGGTTCGGCGCCGGCCGCCAGCAGGGCACCCGCCTGCTCCGGCCTGCGGATGATGCCTGCGATCTCGTCCCCGCGCGCGTGGAGCAGCCGCTCCAGCCGCAGCGCGATCTGACCATGTCCACCAGCGATGACAATGCGCATGATCCGACCGTACGCCGATCACCGGGATCCGACAGAGGGCCTCGCCGGACCCGGCCGCGCGTCAGGACGGCTCGCCCCCGCCCCGCGAGGACTGCCGCGGCAGGTCCAGCGCCGCGGCGGCCGCGGAGGTGTCGCAGTACTCCCGCACGGCGCTCGTCCGGGCCACCACCCGCCCCCCGTGGACCACGAGCCGGCTGTAGCCCAGCGAGAGCACGCCCTCGACGCGCTCGCCCCGGACGGCCAGCAGCTCGGCCGGGAAACCCGCCTCGACCCGTACCCGCGGCAGCCCCATCGCCGCCCGCGCCCACCCGCTGACCGCCTCGTACGCCTCCTCCGGCCGCAGCTCGCCGTGCGAGGCCAGCAGGAACGCGGCCTCCAGGGGGTCGCCGCGGCCCACCGGGTTGGCCGCGTCCCTCAGGGCGCCGCTGCCCGCCGCGACCCGGACGCCCGCCGCCCGCAGCAGCCGCACCGGGGCGCAGCGCGAGACGCGGCCGCCGCGCTGCTCCAGCGTCCCGCAGTCGCCCTGCGGCAGGCACACGACGGTCACCCCCGCGGCGGACAGCTGCTCGGCGGCCCGTACGGCCAGGTCGCGGGGGAGCCGGGCGAGGCCGCCGCAGGGGCCGAGGGTGACGCGGGGGCGCAGCCCTCCGGCCATGGCGGCCAGCCGGGCGAGCCGGGCCGGGTCGGAGCCGTCGGTGTGCAGGTCGACGGGGCAGCCGTACTCGGCGGCGAGGTCGAGGGCGGCCTCGGCGAAGCCGGTGGGGTCGGGGTCGAGGTCGGGGCAGCCGCCGACGGCCGCGCCCATCTTCACCGCGTCCCGCAGCAGGGCCAGCCCGTCGGCCCCGGCCACGCCGGTGAGCAGCCGGGGCACGGCGACCGCGGTCAGGTCGGTGAGGCCGCGCAGCGCCCGCCGGGCCTGCAGGACGGCCTCCAGCGAACGCAGCCCCTGGACGTCGCCGATGCGCACGTGGCAGCGCAGGGCGGTGGCCCCGTGCCCGAGCTGCAGCAGCGCGGCCTCGGTGGCCCGCCGCTGGACGTCCTCGACGGCGTACGAGACGGGCCCGTCGGCCTCGGCGGTGAGCGCGGTGGCGCCGTGCGCGTGCGGCTCGGCGGGCGCGGGCAGCAGCAGATAGCCGCTGAGGTCCACGCGCGGCCCGGGCGCCAGGCTGCCGGCGGTGCCCACCGCCTCGATGTGCCCGCCGCTCAGCCGCACGTCCACCGTGCGGCCGTCGGCCAGGCGGGCACCGCCGAGCACGAGGGCGCCGTCGCCGGGCACGACGGCGGGATGGGCGGCGGGCCTGGGCGCCTCGCCCCCGGGCTCCGCCGGGGGCTGCGGCTGGCTGTCGGGCATCGCGCTCCTCCGGGGGCCGGGGCGTGCATGATCACGCAGCACGTCCGAGCGTAGGGCGCGGCCGGAACGGCTTCGAGCAAGCGACGAATAGTCGTACTGGTGTGGTGCGGGAAGCGTCCCGTGACGGCGCCGCGGGCGTCCTCCGGATACGGATTTCACCTTCGGCGGCCAACCGTGTAATGTCTTCCTCGCTCGCCCCAATAGCTCAGTCGGCAGAGCGTCTCCATGGTAAGGAGAAGGTCAACGGTTCGATTCCGTTTTGGGGCTCTGGTGTGAGAGGTTCCTCGCCTTCGGGCGAGGATCCCTCCCGCATCAAAGCGGTGTAGCTCAGTCGGTAGAGCAAGCGGCTCATAATCGCTGTGTCACCGGTTCAAGTCCGGTCACCGCTACACGTAGTAGCCGATTGTGGGGTCGGTCCTCCGGTCGGCTACTCTTGTCTGCGTTAATCCGTCCATTCCGTCAAGGAGCACTCACGTGGCTGCCACCGACGTCCGCCCGAAGATCACGCTGGCCTGCGTGGAGTGCAAGGAGCGGAACTACATCACCAAGAAGAACCGGCGTAACGACCCGGACCGTCTTGAGATGAAGAAGCACTGCCCCCGTTGCAACTCGCACACCGCGCACCGCGAGACGCGATAACACCAGGCTCGTTCATGAGGCCGTCCCCATTCGTGGGGGCGGCCTCGTGGCGTATCCGCCACCCTCATCCACACCAGTCCCCTCAGGAGGTGCCGGGCCCATGCCGCTCGACCAGTCCTTCGTAGGGCGGACCTATCCGGCGACCGACCCGTACGAGGTCGGCCGGGAGAAGATCCGCGAATTCGCCGAGGCCATCGGCGACACCAACCCGGTCTACACCGACCCGGAAGCCGCCAAGGCGCTGGGCCACCCGGATGTGATCGCCCCGCCGACCTTCGTCTTCTCGGTCACGTACCGGGCCGCCGGCCAGGTCGTGAGCGACCCCCAGCTGGGTCTGGACTACTCGCGCGTCGTGCACGGCGACCAGAAGTTCGCCTACGCCCGCCCCGTCCGGGCCGGTGACCGCCTGTCGGTCGTCTCCACGATCGAGTCGATCAAGTCCCTGGCGGGCAACGACGTCCTGTCGATCCGCGGCGACGTCCAGGACGAGCACGGCGAGCACGTGGTGACCGCGCACACGACCCTCGTGGCCCGCGCGGCGGAGGAGGCGTAGATGACTGCCCGGATCTCCTACGACGAGGTCGAGATCGGCACGGAGCTTCCGGCCCGCTCCTTCCCGGTGTCGCGCGCGGACCTGGTCCGCTACGCGGGCGCCTCGGGCGACTTCAACCCGATCCACTGGAACGAGAAGTTCGCCAAGGAGGTGGGCCTGCCGGACGTGATCGCGCACGGCATGTTCACCATGGCCGAGGCGGCGCGCGTGGTCACGGACTGGGCGGGCGACCCGGGGGCCGTGGCCGAGTACGGCGTGCGGTTCACCCGTCCGGTCGTCGTGCCGAACGACGACGAGGGCGCGGTCATCGAGGTCACCGGCAAGGTCGCCGCCAAGGACGACGAGCGCCGCACGGTCCGCGTGGACCTGGTGGTGCAGAGCCGCGGCCAGAAGGTCCTGGGCATGTCCCGGGCGGTCGTACGGCTCGCCTGACGGCAGGGGCGCCGCACGTCAGCGGCGCCCTTCGTTCTTGACGCGTGAAGTAAGTGACCAATAACTTACTCCTCATGGTCAGGATGAGCGCGGAGGAACGGCGCGAGAGCGTGATCCGCGCCGCGATCACGGAATTCGCGCGCGCCGGCTACAAGGGGACGTCCACCGAGGCGATCGCACGCCGCGTGGGCGTCTCACAGCCGTACCTCTTCCGGCTCTTCCCCACGAAGGAAGCGATCTTCCTGGCGGCGGCGCACCGCTGCCTGGAGGAGACGCGCGAGGTCTTCGCGAAGGCCGTCGAGGGCGCGCCGCCCCGCGGGACGCTGCAGGCCATGGCCGCGGCGTACGACCATCTCATCTCCGAGGACCCCGAGAAGCTGCAGATGCAGATGCAGATCTACGTGGCGGTGGCCTCGGCCGAGGCGGCGGGGGATCGCGAGTTCGGCAGCAGTATCCGGGCCGCGTGGCTGGAGTTGTGGGACGGGGCGCATCTGGCGCTCGGCGGGGACGCGGGGGAGACCACGCGGTTCCTGGCCAAGGGGATGCTGATCAACACGCTGATGTCGCTGGGCTTCCCGCCGGACCACCGGGTGTGGAACGGCTTCTGAGACGCCCGGCGCGGCCGGAGGCCCTTCCGTCCGGGCAGCAAAGTTAGTGAGCAATTACTAAATAACAAGGGGGAAACATGCCACCCAAGGCCGTCTGGGCCCTGGTCATCACCGGCGCGGCGGGCTTCATGGCCGCACTGGACAACCTCGTCGTCACCACGGCCCTCCCCGCGATCCGCAAGGACCTCGGCGGGGCGCTGGAAGACCTCGAATGGACCGTCAACGCGTACACGCTCACCTTCGCGGTCCTGCTCATGTTCGGCGCGGCCCTGGGCGACCGCTTCGGCCGCCGCAAGCTCTTCGTCACCGGCCTGACGGTCTTCACGGCGGCCTCCGCCGCGGCCGCCCTGGCCCCCGGCATCGAGGCCCTGATCGCCGCCCGGGCCGTCCAGGGCGTGGGCGCCGCCATCACGATGCCACTGACCCTCACCCTGCTCACCGCGGCCGTCCCCGCCGGCCGCCGGGGCCTCGCCTATGGCATCAAGGGCGCCGTGGACGGCCTGGCCGTGGCCGGCGGCCCGCTGATCGGCGGCACCCTCACCCAGCACGTCTCCTGGCAGTGGATCTTCTGGCTCAACGTCCCGCTGGGCCTGGCCCTCATCCCCCTGGCCCGCCTCCGCCTGGACGAGTCGCGCGCCGGGAACGCCCGCCTGGACGTCCCCGGCACGCTCCTCGTCAGCGGCGGCCTCTTCGGCATCGTCTACGGGCTGGTCAACGCGAACGCGCACGGCTGGACGAGCCCCCAGGTCCTGACCGCCCTCATCGCGGGCAGCGCCCTCATCGGCGGCTTCATCCACCACGGCTTCCGCCACAAGAAGCCCATGCTTCCCATGCGCCTCTTCGGGAACCGCGCCTTCGCCGGCGTCAACGCCGCGAGCGTCTTCATGTTCCTGGGCATGTTCGGCTCGGTCTTCCTGCTCAGCCAGTTCCTCCAGAACGCGCTCGGCTATTCGCCCACCGAGGCGGGGCTGCGCATGCTTCCCTGGACCGCCATGCCGATGATCGCGGCGCCGCTGTCCGGCCACCTCGCCGACCGCATCGGCAGCCGCCCGGTCGTCGTCACCGCGCTGGCCCTCCAGGCCCTCGGTCTGGCGTGGTTCGCACTCGTCATGAGCCCGGACGTCTCCTACGCGGCCCAGCTCCCGGGCCTGATCGTCAGTGGCATCGGCATGGGCCTGTTCTTCGCCCCCGCGGCCAAGCTGACGATGTCCAGCGTCCGCCCCGAAGAACAGGGGATGGCCTCCGGCGCGAACAATGCGCTGCGCGAGGTGGGCGGGGCGCTCGGGGTGGCCGTCCTGGCCTCGCTCTTCTCCGCCCGGGGCGGCTACGGCTCGCCGCAGCGCTTCGTGGACGGCCTCGTCCCCGCGCTCTGGGCGGGCGTGGCCGCGGTTGCCCTCGGGGCGCTCGCAGCGCTGCTGATCCCCGCCCGCGACGCGGTACGAGCCGCTCCCGCCGTGCAGCGGCGGGAGCATGCCCACTCACCCGCCCGCTACTGAGACAGCAGGGGCACTGCACCGGCAAACCGGCAAGGGAAAGGCGGCACCGGAAAGCCGACGACGCGCGGAGGGGGCCGGGGGCGCAGGGGTGGGGGTCCGGGGCGCTGACGTGTATTTGTGGGCCCGATGAGGAAGAGGGCAACACCGCGGCGCCGGGCACGGGCCCGTAAATATACGGCCCCGGACCCCCGCCCCCGCGCCCCCCGCCCCCCCCCCCCCCCCCCCCCCGCCCCCGCCCCCCGCCCCCCCCCCCCCCCCCCCCCCCCCCCCCCGCCCCCCGCCCCCCCCCCCCCCGCCCGGGGGGCTTTTGCCTGGGGCGGGTGGGGTGTTGGCC
>NZ_JBIBIZ010000019.1:0-8082 GCF_042958085.1 Streptomyces sp. NPDC008001
ATCGGAGTCCGAGGCCTTCACGTTCCGAATTCCGGCATGCCGAAATTCATCCCGTTCAGGGGCCGTGCAGTGGTGAGTGCCGCCGGTGCGGCTCGTGTGGCTGCCCCGCTGTCCTTGCGGACCCCGCGGCAACTCGAAGGACTCTACACGACCCCCGTAGGGCGCATCAAACCGGTGGCGCAAGCACTTTTCCCGGGCGTACTGTCGGCCGCATGACCCGGCACGCACGAACGCAGCAGTGGTGGGCCGCCTGACGGCGGCCCGACTCCGTGCTTCGCGCATGCATCCAACGGCCGCCGCCTCGGCGGCCGTTTTTGCTGTCCGGGGCGGCGTCCCTCTCCAGACAGGGAGCGCACCACTCCATGACCCGGATCTTCAGCGGCATCAAGCCCACCGGCCATCTGACGCTCGGCAACTACCTCGGCGCCATTCGCCAGTGGGTGGAAGTGGACCAGCACAGAGCCGACGCGCTCTTCTGCGTCGTTGATCTGCACGCCTTGACCGTGGAGCACGATCCGGCGCGGGTGCGGCGCCTCAGCCGGCAGACCGCCACCTTGTTCCTGGCGGCCGGACTGGACCCGGCCCTGTGCACCCTCTTCGTACAGAGTCACGTCGACGAGCACACCCGGCTCTCCTATCTACTGGAGTGCACGGCGTCCGACGGCGAGATGCGGCGGATGATCCAGTACAAGGAGAAGTCGGCGCAGCAGCAGGCGGCGGGTGGCGGCGTACGGCTCTCGCTGCTGACGTATCCGGTGCTGATGGCGGCCGACATCCTCGCGTACGGGGCGGACGAGGTCCCTGTGGGAGAGGACCAGGCCCAGCACGTCGAACTCACGCGGGATCTCGCGGTGCGGTTCAACCAGCGGTACGGGCACACGTTCACCGTTCCCAAAGCCGTGCTCCCGGCGGTGGCCGCGCGGGTCATGGATCTGCAGGACCCGAAGGCGAAGATGGGGAAGTCCCACGGGGAGACGGCGGGCATCGTCTATCTGCTGGACGAGCCGGAAGCCGTGCGCCGGAAAATCATGCGGGCGGTGACCGACAGCGGCAGTGAGGTCGTCCACGACCGTGAGAACCGGCCGGGTGTCTCGAATCTGCTGGAGATCCTTGCGGCCTGTACCGGTGGAGCGCCGGCGGAACTCGCGGCGGGCTATTCCTCGTACGGCGCGCTCAAGCGGGACACCGCGGATGCGGTGCTGGAGGTGCTGCGGCCGTTGCAGGAGCGGCATGCGGCGCTGTGCGAGGACCCGGGATATGTGGACGCGGTGCTGCGGGAGGGCGCCGAGCGGGCTCGGGGTATCGCCCGGCCGACCGTGGACGCGGCCTACCGGGCCATCGGTCTGCTGCCCGCATAAGTTCTCGCCAGGTCCTCACCCATATCCGTACCCGCGCCCGCGCCCGAGGAGCGAAATGCGCGCCGGTAGTCGCGCGGGCTGGTGGCGAGGCGGGCCGCGAAGTGCTGCCGCATGGTGACCTCGCTGCCGAATCCGCAGCGGCGGGCCACTTCCGGCATCGGCAGCCCCGTCCGTTCGAGGAGTTTCTGTGCGGCGGCGATGCGCTGGTCGAGCAGCCACTGCACGGGCGTCGTGCCCGTCGTCGCCGTGAAGTGGCGGGCGAAGGAGCGTGCCGACATGCCGGCCCAGCTCGCCATGTCGGCGACGGTGAGCGGTTGGGAGAGGTGGCGCAGGGCCCGTTCCCGTACGGCTGCCAGAGCGTCGGCCTCGCGGTCGGAGCAGGGCGTGGGTTGTTCGACGAACTGGGCCTGGGTGCCCGTACGGAAGGGGGCGGTGACCATGGAGCGGGCGATGGTCGCCGCCGCTTCCGCGCCGTGGGCCGTACGGACGAGGTGGAGGCAGAGGTCGATGCCGGCGGCGACGCCTGCCGCGGTCCATACGCCGCCGTCCTCGATGAACAGGGCGTCGGGGATGACCTGGACGGCGGGGTGGGTGCGGGCCAGGAGTCCGGTGAGGTTCCAGTGGGTGACCGCGCGGCGGCCGTCGAGCAGGCCGGCCTGGGCGAGGACGAAGGCGCCGCCGCAGAGGGCGGCGACCGGAACGCCCGCGCGGTGGGCGCTGCGCAGGGCGGCGAGGACGGGTTCCGGGACGGGGGCCTCGTGGTCCTCCACTCCGGGGACGACCACGAGGTCGCTCGTGCCGAGCTCGCCCAGGGCTTCGAGGTCCTGGTCGGGCGCGAGGGTGAGGCCACCGGGCATGGCCACGGGTCCCCGGTCGGGTCCGTGGCGGCGCAGCGCGAAGCGGGGAGCGCCGCGGGCCGTGCGGTCGACGCCCCAGACCTCGGTGATGACGGCGACGTCGAAGGCGCGGATGCCGGGGAAGGCCACGAGGGCGATGCGCTGCGCTGGCTGCTGCATGGGCATCATCCTGCCGTCCGTGACAGCAATGCGTGGCAGCAATTCATCGAACAAGGTCTCTCCTGCCACTGGGCCGGCCTCGTGGCGGCGACCAGGATCGTCAGTATGAACAGCGCACAGAACACCCGTATCAGCGACAACGCAGCCCTCGTCGTCATCGACGTGCAGAACGCGTGGAACGAGCGGGACCACTTCCCGCCCCGCAACAATCCGGCCGCCGAGGGCAACATGGCGGAACTGATCGACACCTGGCAGGCGGCCGGCCGGCCGGTGGTGTTCGTACGGCACGACTCGCCGAAGCCGGATTCGCCGCTCCGGCCGGGTCAGCGGGGGAACGACTTCCAGGACTTCGTCGAGGAGCGGCGCGGCAAGGGCGCCGGCCCGGAGCTGCTGATCACCAAGACGGTGAACTCGGCCTTCCTCGGCACGCCGGACCTGGGGCGCTGGCTGGACGAGGCCGGGATCCGGCAGCTGGTCGTCATCGGCATCATGACGAACTGGTGCGTGGAGACCACTGCCCGGATGGGCGGCAATCTCGGGTACGACGTGATCGTGCCGGTCGACGCGACGTACACGTTCGATGCGGTCGGGCCGGAGGGGCAGTCGCTCACGGCGGACGAGCTGTACCGGGCCACGGCGACGAATCTGCACGCCGCCGGTTTCGCGAGGATCGTGACGACGGCCGCTTTGGTGGAGCGAGGCTGATCGCTACGACGGCCGGTTCGGTGGAGCGAGGCTGATCGCTACGACGGCCGGTTCGGTGGAGCTTTCGGTGGAGCTTCGGTGGAGCGAGGCTGACGGAGTGATCAGCCCTCGCCGGAGGCCAGCTCCCGGCTGCGGTCGCGAGCGGCCTCCAGGGCGGCGATCAGCGCATGCCGTACGCCGTGCTTCTCCAGCTCGCGGATGGCGTTGATGGTGGTCCCGGCGGGTGAAGTGACCGCCTCGCGGAGCTTCACCGGGTGTTCGCCGCTGTCGCGGAGCATGACGGCCGCGCCGATGGCGGCCTGGACGATCAGGTCGTGGGCCTTGTCCCGGGGGAGGCCGAGGAGGATGCCGGCGTCGGTCATCGCCTCGACGAGGAAATAGAAGTACGCCGGACCCGAGCCGGAGAGCGCCGTGGCCGCGTCCTGCTGGGACTCGGGCACCCGGAGCGTCTTGCCGACGGGCTTGAAGATCGCTTCCGTGCGGAGGAGATGGTCCTCCGTGGCATGGGTGCCGGCGGAGATCACCGACATGCCCTCGTCCACCAGGACGGGGGTGTTCGGCATGACGCGCACGACGGGGTTGCCGCCCGGCAGCCGCTCCTCGAAGAAGGACGTGGGCACACCGGCCGCCGCACTGATGACCAGCCGGTCGGCGGGCAGGTGGGGGGCGAGTTCGCCGAGGAGCGCCGCCATGTCCTGCGGCTTCACGGCCAGGATGAGGGTGTCGGCGGTCTTGGCCGCCTCCGCGTTCGTCACCGTCTCGACGCCGTACCGCGCGCGGAGCGCCTCGGCGCGCTCGGGGCGGCGGGCGGTGACCAGGAGGTCGTCGGTCGACCAGCCGGCGCGGATCATTCCGCTCAGGAGCGCCTCGCCGATCTTTCCGGTGCCGAGAACGGCGACTTTCTGGGTCACGGATTACCCCTCTTCGCTGGGCCGGACTTCACCGGGAGCGGGCACGCACGGCCGGCCTGGTCGTCTTCGGGAGCGTGCCCGGTCATCTTTGCACCCCGCGTGCGCGTCGTGCGCCGGGCGCAGTTCACCGGCAAGCCCACGGGGGTCCGCGCCGGAGCAATGGCAACGCCGGATTCCGGCCCGCCACCCCAGCGTTTACATCGTGGTAACGCGCCAAAGCTCCACGGGCATTGGCCACTTGGACAGAATGACCGCGGGTGTCCACGGCACGCTCCGTCACCCTCTCCCGTCCGGCCGGTCCTCACCCCGACGTCTCCGCTGCCCGTACCCACGCATCCGACAGGCAACGAACACACCACTGCGCGACGCTGCGCGCTGGAGGCAAGCCTCATGGACAAAATACCCCTCAGCCATGCCCGGAAAGTGCTCGCCCGGGCCAAGCTCCGGTCAAAGCCGCGGAGCGGCGCCCTGCGCCGTGACTTCCGCGCCGACGTCACCGCCTCCCTCGTCGTCTTCCTGATCGCCGTACCGCTCTCCGTCGGCATCGCCGTCGCCTCCGGCGTCCCCGTCGAGCTGGGCCTGGTCACCGGCGTGGTCGGCGGCCTCCTCACCGGGCTGCTGCCGGGCAGCAGCCTGCAGGTCAGCGGCCCGGCCGCCGGCCTGACCGTCCTCGTCTACGAGGCCGTGCGCGAGTTCGGGCTCCCGGCCCTCGGCGTACTGGTCCTCACCGCGGGCCTGCTGCAGATCGTCATGGGGCTGCTGCGCCTGGGCCGCTGGTTCCGCGCGATCTCCGTCGCCGTGGTCCAGGGGATGCTGGCCGGCATAGGCCTGGTCCTCATGGCAGGCCAGATCTACGCGATGGCCGACATGCGCCCGCCCGCGGGCGGCCCGGCGAAGCTCGCTGGCATCCCCGACCTGATCATCGAGACGCTGATCGAGACGAACTCCCTGATCGCAGCAGCCGTCGGCACCGGCACGATCGCCGTCCTGGTGCTGTGGCCGCGCTGGCGGCTCGGCGCCCGGTTCGTTCCGGCGCCCCTGGCGGCGGTCGTGCTGGCGACGGGCGTGGTCGCCGGCATGTCCCTGCCGGTGGACCGGATCGAGGTGAACGGGCTCCTCGACGCGATCCAGCCGCCGGGCAGCGCGGACTTCGCACGGCTCGGCGAGATGAGCGTCCTGGGCACGGTCCTGGCCTTCGCCCTGATCGCCTCGGCCGAGACGCTGTTCAGCGCCGCCGCCGTCGACCGGCTGCACGAAGGCCCGCGCACGGACTACAACAAGGAGCTCATCGCCCAGGGCGCCGGCAACACGGTGTGCGGGGCGCTGGGCGCCCTGCCGATGACGGCCGTCATCGTCCGCAGCGCGGCGAACGTGCAGGCCGGGGCGAGGACGAAGGCATCGCGCGTCCTGCACGGCGCCTGGCTGCTGATCTTCGTCACACTGGTCCCCTGGGCCCTGGAGATCATCCCGGTGGCGGCACTCGCGGGGGTGCTGATGCACGCGGGATGGAAGCTCCTGCCCGTACGGGATCTCGGACGGCTGTGGCGCGAGCACCGCGGTGAGGCCGTGGTGCTCGTCGTGACCACAGGGGCCATCGTGGGGACGAACCTCTTCGAGGGCGTCGTCATCGGCCTGCTGATGGCCGTCGCCAAGGCCGCGTGGGAGTCCTCGCACGTCCACGTGGAGACACAGACGACGCAGGACGGCACCGTACGCGTCCGGGTCCTGGGCAACGCCAACTTCCTGCGACTGCCCAGGATCCTCGACGAACTGGAGGCCGCCCTACCGCGCCCGGGCCCCGGCGACGGCCCGCGCGTGGAGCTCGACCTGAGCGGTCTGCGGCACATGGACCACGCCTGCCGGTCGGCGCTCACCGCATGGGCGGAACGCAACGCCGGATCCCGCGGCCCGGTCGCTACCGGGCGCGCGCCAGGCTCGCCACCGCACGCAGGCTCCGGACCGTGGAGCGGACAACCTGCTCCTTGACGAAGACCGCCGGCCGCCCGGTCAGGGCGAAGCCACGCGGTGAGTCGTCGCCGTGCACCGGCTGGACGAGGGCGTCCTTCCGGCCGAGGCTGATGCACTGCACCACGTAGCGGAAACCGAGCGGCCGCCCGGGCCGGCACTCGACGTCGGCCAGGACGGAGGCTGCGGCGTGCGCGCCCGTGGGCATCGCGGTCGCGCACGCCATACGGAGGGAGGTGGCTGCCGCGTCACCCGCCACGTAGACGGCCGGGTCCGTGGCCGACCGGAGCGTACGGTCGACCACGATCCGGCCCGCGGCGTCGAGTTCGAGGCCCGCTGCTGCTGCGAGCTCGGTACGGGGGCGCATCGCCGCTGCCCAGACGGTGACGTCCGCGTCAATCTCATCCACCGACGTGACGCGCTTCCCTTCCCTCACCTGCACGCCCATCGCGCCGAGCGTCCTACGGACATGGGCCCGCCCCTTGCCGGACAGGCCTGCGCCGAGCGTGCCCGCGGTGAGGAGGCGGACCTCCCACGCGGGGTGCGATTCGGCGATCTCGGCGGCGAGTTCGATTCCGGTCAGGCCACCGCCGACGACGGCGAGGCGCCCCGGTCCGTCGAGCAGCCGTTTGCCCAACTCGGCCGCCGATTCGGCGGTGTAGACGCGCTCGCGGGCGTCCTTCACTGTGCTGGTGTTGGTGTCGGTGCCGGGGGTGCTCGTGCTTGTGCCGGCGACGGTGTTGGTGATCGCGCTGGTGTCGGTGACACTGCCGAGCGCGTAGACGAGCCGGTCGTAGGAAACCGTCCGGCCGTCGTCCGTACGCAGCTGCCTGGCCTCCCGGTCCAGGTCGACGGCGCGGGAGGCGAGGTGCCGGATTCCGGTGCCCCGAAGGAGTGAGGAGAAGGGGTGCGTCACGACCACCTCAGGGCGTCCGGCGGTGAGTTGGTGCAGCCGGACCCTCTCGGTGAAGTGGTCGCTGGGGTCGATGAGGGTGACGGTGAGATGGGGATTCCGCGCCAGCCGCAGAGCAGCGGTGAGACCGGCATAGCCGGCGCCGAGGACGACGATGTCAGGTCGGTGCGTCATACCCACCCGACGACGCAGGCCGCCGAAGTGTGACAGTCACAGCTCCATCGGATCGAGGTGGCGGAGCTTGTCCGGGTTGGCGACGGCGTAGACCTCCGTGATCCGCCCCTCGTGCACGGTGAACGCGAGGACCGTCACCCGTCCGTGGGCCGGGTCGACGGAGACGATGCCGGGTGCGCCGTTGACGTCTCGGACCACCACACGCATCGACAGCGGGTCGAAGTGGCGGCTGACGCCCCGGGCGAAGCGGGCGACGTTCTCTCTGCCGCAGACGGGGCGGCGGGCGGCCGAGACCTTGCCGCCACCGTCGGATCGCCAGACGACCTCGGGGTCCAGGACGGACAAGAGGCTCTCGAAGTCGCCGTTCATCGCGGCAGCGAGAAAGGCGTCGACGGTACGGCGGTGCTCGCTGCGGTCGACGGAACAGCGTGGGGTTTCGGCGCGTACGCGCTTCCGCGCGCGCGACGCCAGCTGCCGTACGGAGGTCGGTGTGCGGCCGACGACTTCGGCGATCTCGGTGAACGGCACGGAAAAACAGTCGTGAAGGATGAACGCCGTCCGCTCGGCCGGCGTGAGTTTCTCGAGCACGGCCAGCAATGCCATCCCGACGGATTCGTCCAGGGTGACCCGGTCCTCGGGGCCGGGGACATCACCGACCACCGGTTCCGGCAGCCATGGGCCGACGTATGTTTCGCGGCGGGAACGGGCGGAACCGAGTTGATCGAAGCAGATGCGGCTGACGACGGTCGTCAGATAAGCGGCGGGGTTGGCGGCTTCGCCGTCGGGGAGGAACTGCCAGCGCAGCCACGCTTCCTGCAGCGCGTCATCGGCATCGGCGACCGAGCCAGTGAGGCGATAGGCAACGGCCCAGAGCCGGGGCCGGTGGTTCTCGAAATCAGCCAGGGGTGCCACGGGACCGCCGGCTCCTCTCGTGAGCGCTCGGGTAAACGCGAAAAAGCCCTGGCAGGAACTCAAGGTTCCCACCAGGGCTTTCTCTAAAAATTGTTCGGCGGCGTCCTACTCTCCCACACGGTCCCCCA
>NZ_JBIBIZ010000020.1:0-1752 GCF_042958085.1 Streptomyces sp. NPDC008001
TGGGTGGCTGGTCGTTGCTTGAGAACTGCACAGTGGACGCGAGCATCTGTGGCCAAGTTTTTAAGGGCGCACGGTGGATGCCTTGGCACCAGGAACCGATGAAGGACGTGGGAGGCCACGATAGGCCCCGGGGAGCTGTCAACCAAGCTTTGATCCGGGGGTGTCCGAATGGGGAAACCCGGCAGTCGTCATGGGCTGTCACCCGCTGCTGAACACATAGGCAGTGTGGAGGGAACGCGGGGAAGTGAAACATCTCAGTACCCGCAGGAAGAGAAAACAACCGTGATTCCGGGAGTAGTGGCGAGCGAAACCGGATGAGGCCAAACCGTATGCGTGTGATACCCGGCAGGGGTTGCGTATGCGGGGTTGTGGGATCTCTTTTTCACGGTCTGCCGGCTGTGAGACGAGTCAGAAACCGTTGGTGTAGGCGAAGGACATGCGAAAGGTCCGGCGTAGAGGGTAAGACCCCCGTAGCTGAAACATCAACGGCTCGTTTAAGAGACACCCAAGTAGCACGGGGCCCGAGAAATCCCGTGTGAATCTGGCGGGACCACCCGTTAAGCCTAAATATTCCCTGGTGACCGATAGCGGATAGTACCGTGAGGGAATGGTGAAAAGTACCGCGGGAGCGGAGTGAAATAGTACCTGAAACCGTGTGCCTACAAGCCGTGGGAGCGTCGCGCATCGAGCTTGCTCGGTGCGTCGTGACTGCGTGCCTTTTGAAGAATGAGCCTGCGAGTTTGCGGTGTGTTGCGAGGTTAACCCGTGTGGGGAAGCCGTAGCGAAAGCGAGTCCGAATAGGGCGATTGAGTAGCGCGCCCAAGACCCGAAGCGGAGTGATCTAGCCATGGGCAGGTTGAAGCGGAGGTAAGACTTCGTGGAGGACCGAACCCACCAGGGTTGAAAACCTGGGGGATGACCTGTGGTTAGGGGTGAAAGGCCAATCAAACTCCGTGATAGCTGGTTCTCCCCGAAATGCATTTAGGTGCAGCGTCGTGTGTTTCTTGCCGGAGGTAGAGCACTGGATAGGCGATGGGCCCTACCGGGTTACTGACCTTAGCCAAACTCCGAATGCCGGTAAGTGAGAGCGCGGCAGTGAGACTGTGGGGGATAAGCTCCATGGTCGAGAGGGAAACAGCCCAGAGCATCGACTAAGGCCCCTAAGCGTACGCTAAGTGGGAAAGGATGTGGAGTCGCAGAGACAACCAGGAGGTTGGCTTAGAAGCAGCCACCCTTGAAAGAGTGCGTAATAGCTCACTGGTCAAGTGATTCCGCGCCGACAATGTAGCGGGGCTCAAGCGTACCGCCGAAGTCGTGTCATTGCAGCAATACTCCCAACGGAGGCTGTGATGGGTAGGGGAGCGTCGTGTGCCGGGTGAAGCAGCCGCGGAAGCGAGTTGTGGACGGTTCACGAGTGAGAATGCAGGCATGAGTAGCGATACACACGTGGGAAACGTGTGCGCCGATTGACTAAGGGTTCCTGGGTCAAGCTGATCTGCCCAGGGTAAGTCGGGACCTAAGGCGAGGCCGACAGGCGTAGTCGATGGACAACCGGTTGATATTCCGGTACCCGCTTTGAAACGCCCAATATCGAATCAGGCGATGCTAAGTCCGTGAAGCCGTTCTGGATCCTTCGGGTGAAGGAAAGTGGTGGAGCCGACGACCCAGACTTGTAGTAGGTAAGCGATGGGGTGACGCAGGAAGGTAGTCCAGCCCGGGCGGTGGTTGTCCCGGGGTAAGGGTGTAGGGCGT
>NZ_JBIBIZ010000020.1:1846-3272 GCF_042958085.1 Streptomyces sp. NPDC008001
GCCTGAGACCTGATGCCGAGCCGATTGTGGTGAAGTGGATGATCCTATGCTGTCGAGAAAAGCCTCTAGCGAGTTTCATGGCGGCCCGTACCCTAAACCGACTCAGGTGGTCAGGTAGAGAATACCGAGGCGTTCGGGTGAACTATGGTTAAGGAACTCGGCAAAATGCCCCCGTAACTTCGGGAGAAGGGGGGCCACAACTGGTGATGAGTCTTGCACTCTGAGCTGGGGGTGGCCGCAGAGACCAGCGAGAAGCGACTGTTTACTAAAAACACAGGTCCGTGCGAAGCCGTAAGGCGATGTATACGGACTGACGCCTGCCCGGTGCTGGAACGTTAAGGGGACCGGTTAGCTCTGTTTCGACAGGGCGAAGCTGAGAACTTAAGCGCCAGTAAACGGCGGTGGTAACTATAACCATCCTAAGGTAGCGAAATTCCTTGTCGGGTAAGTTCCGACCTGCACGAATGGCGTAACGACTTCTCGACTGTCTCAACCATAGGCCCGGTGAAATTGCACTACGAGTAAAGATGCTCGTTTCGCGCAGCAGGACGGAAAGACCCCGGGACCTTTACTATAGCTTGATATTGGTGTTCGGTTCGGCTTGTGTAGGATAGGTGGGAGACTGTGAAGTCATGGCGCCAGCCATGGTGGAGTCGTCGTTGAAATACCACTCTGGTCGTGCTGGATGTCTAACCTGGGTCCGTGATCCGGATCAGGGACAGTGTCTGGTGGGTAGTTTAACTGGGGCGGTTGCCTCCTAAAGAGTAACGGAGGCGCCCAAAGGTTCCCTCAGCCTGGTTGGCAATCAGGTGTTGAGTGTAAGTGCACAAGGGAGCTTGACTGTGAGACCGACGGGTCGAGCAGGGACGAAAGTCGGGACTAGTGATCCGGCGGTGGCTTGTGGAAGCGCCGTCGCTCAACGGATAAAAGGTACCCCGGGGATAACAGGCTGATCTTCCCCAAGAGTCCATATCGACGGGATGGTTTGGCACCTCGATGTCGGCTCGTCGCATCCTGGGGCTGGAGTCGGTCCCAAGGGTTGGGCTGTTCGCCCATTAAAGCGGTACGCGAGCTGGGTTTAGAACGTCGTGAGACAGTTCGGTCCCTATCCGCTGTGCGCGTAGGAGTCTTGAGAAGGGCTGTCCCTAGTACGAGAGGACCGGGACGGACGAACCTCTGGTGTGCCAGTTGTCCTGCCAAGGGCATGGCTGGTTGGCTACGTTCGGGAGGGATAACCGCTGAAAGCATCTAAGCGGGAAGCCTGCTTCGAGATGAGGACTCCCACCCACTTGATGGGGTAAGGCTCCCAGTAGACGACTGGGTTGATAGGCCAGGTGTGGAAGACCGGTAACGGTTGGAGCTGACTGGTACTAATAGGCCGAGGGCTTGTCCTCAGTTGCTCGCGTCCACTGTGTTAGTTCTGAAG
>NZ_JBIBIZ010000021.1:0-1390 GCF_042958085.1 Streptomyces sp. NPDC008001
CTAGTAGTGCTTTGTTAGGTGGTGTCGTAGGGCTGCCAGGGTGTGGGCTGGTGGCAGGTCGGGCAGGTAGCGATCCAGGTCGCGAGTAGGTGTTGGAGCTGGTCCAGGGCCTGGTAGAGAGTCAGGCCCTGGCATGGGCTTTTGGGTCGGTCCGCTGTTCGGCCAGGAAGAGATGTGCCGCGGTGACCAGGGTGACGTGGCGGTGCCAGCCGACGAAGGAACGCCCCTCGAAGTGGTCGAGGCCGAGCGATGTCTTCAGCTCGCGGTAGTCGTGCTCGATGCGCCAGCGTAGTTTCGCCAGCCGCACCAGGTCCGCGACCGGGATATCGGCGGGCAGATTCGAGATCCAGTACTTGACGGGCTCGTCCTGGCCATGCGGCCACTGGGCGATCAGCCAGCTGAGCGGGAATGTGCCGTCGAGGGCGGGCTTGGGCCGGCGGCCGGCCAGGCGGACTCGTAGAGCGATGAAAGCAGAGGTCATCGGACCTTTGGAACCCTTGCGCCAGGTGACGGTGACGGCCTGGTTGCGCCCAGCATCCAGCACATGCTCGCGCAGGCTGACCGGCCGGATTCTGTATCGCGGCAGCGGGCGGGGCCCGAGACCGCCATAGGCGGGTTCGTGGGGTTCGGCCGTGGCCGGGTAGGCGGTCAGCTCGCCTTTGACCTGCAGAGCGAAGGCCAGGCCGCGTTCTTCCAGTCCCCGGCGGAAGGAAGCGTTGGCGCCGTAGTCGATGTCTGCGACCAGCACGGCCGGCCGCAGACCGATAGCGGCGAGTTCGTCGAGCATCTCCAGCGCGAGCCGCCATTTGGGCCGGTGGTGCTCGTCCTCGGGGATGCGGCAGCGGGCCCGCCGCCCGGCCGCCTCAGGAAGGTCCCACTTCTCCGGCAGGAACAACCGCCAGGCCAGCGGGCAGGAAGCCCCATCGGAGGCGGCATGGACACTGACCCCGATCTGGCAGTTCCCGACCTTCCCCAACGTCCCGGAGTACTGCCGGGCCACCCCCGGCGAGGAGGACCCGTCCTTGGGAAAGCCGGTGTCGTCCACGACCCAGACCTGCGGGCGGACCACCTTGACCGCACGGCGGGCCAGACGGGCCCGTACCTCATCGGCCGGCCAGGTCGAGGACGTCACGAACTGCTGAAGCTGCTGGTGATCCACCCCTAGCCGCTCGGCCATCGGCTGCATCGACTTCCGCCGGCCATCCAGCAACAGCCCCCGCAGATACAGCTGGCCCTTCACCTTCTGATCCGCACGCCGCAGCGGCGCGAACACCTCCGCGGCAAACTCCTCCAACCGCCCACGACACCCAGCAAGTTCCACGGCCTGCATACCCTGCAGCGAACCACCAGAGCACCAGCCTGACCAGACACCTAACAAAGCACTACTAGG
>NZ_JBIBIZ010000023.1:0-1172 GCF_042958085.1 Streptomyces sp. NPDC008001
GCCCGCAGCAAGGTGGCGAGCTGGCCCAGGTTCATCTCCGGGACCACCACCGTGTCGTAGGCGGCCAGCACCTCGCCGAGGTTGGCGGGGAAGGGGTTGAGATGCCGCAGGTGCGCCTGGGCGACGTGACTGCCGGCGGCCCGGACCCGGCGCACGGCCGCGGTGATCGGCCCGTAGGTGGATCCCCAGCCGAGGACGAGGGTGCGGGCCTGGTGGTCGGGGTCGTCGACGGTCAGGTCGGGGACCGTAATGCGGTCGGTCTTGGCCTGGCGGGTGCGGACCATGAAGTCGTGGTTGGCCGGGTCGTAGGAGATGTTGCCCGTGCCGTCCTGCTTCTCGATCCCCCCGATCCGGTGCTCCAGCCCCGGCGTGCCCGGCACCGCCCACGGCCGCGCCAGCGTCTGCGGATCACGCTTGTACGGCCAGAACACCTCGGTGCCATCAGCCAGGGTGTGGTTGGGGCCGGTCGCGAACTGCACCCGCAGATCCGGCAGTTCATCGATCTCCGGGATCCGCCACGGCTCCGACCCATTGGCCAGATAACCATCGGAGAGCAGGAAGACGGGGGTGCGGTAGGCCAGGGCGATGCGGGCTGCGTCCACTGCCGCGTCGAAGCAGTCGGCAGGGGTCTTCGGCGCCACGATGGGGACGGGGGCTTCACCGTTACGCCCGTACATGGCCTGCAGCAGGTCCGCCTGCTCGGTCTTCGTCGGCAGGCCGGTGGAGGGGCCGCCGCGCTGGATGTCGACAATCAGCAACGGCAGCTCCAGCGACACCGCCAGACCGATCGTCTCCGACTTCAGCGCTACTCCGGGCCCGGAGGTGGTGGTCACGGCGAGGGCGCCACCGAATGCGGCACCCAGGGCGGCGCCGATGCCGGCGATCTCGTCCTCCGCCTGGAACGTCCGCACACCGAAGTTCTTGTGCTTCGACAACTCGTGCAGGATGTCCGAGGCCGGCGTGATCGGATACGAGCCGAGGTAGAGGGGCAGGTCGGCCTGGCGGGCGGCGGCGATCAGGCCGTAGGACAGGGCGAGGTTGCCGGAGATGTTGCGGTAGGTACCGGCCGGGAACGCCGACGTCGCAGGCGCCACCTCATAAGAGACAGCGAAATCCTCCGTCGTCTCACCGAAATTCCACCCCGCCCGGAACGCCGCCACATTCGCCTCGGC
>NZ_JBIBIZ010000024.1:0-1083 GCF_042958085.1 Streptomyces sp. NPDC008001
CCACCGATAGTGCCTTGACGCCTGACAGGAGAGGGACGAGGGAGTAGTTCCCGTCGCCCGAACCGCACGACGCCTGTGTGTCTGCCGTGCTGGAGATCTTCGTCCCTGTGGCGAACCGTCCGTCGCCGCCCGTCACCACGGTCGTGAAGTGGTCGGTGGCCGAGGACGAGTAGTACACGCACTGGTGCAGGTTCGCGTAGCTGCCCGACGTGAGGTCGAGTGCCTTGACGCCCGACAGGAGGGGAATGAGCGAGTAGTTCCCGTCCCCCTGACCGCACGATGCTTGCGTGTCTGCCGTGTTGGAGACGTTCGTCCCTGTGGCGAACCGTCCGTCGCCGCCCGTCACCACGGTCGTGAAGTGGTTGGTGGCCGAGGACGAGTAGTACACGCACTGATGCAGGTTCAGGTAGCGCCCTGAAGCGAGGTTCAGTGCTTTGACGCCCGACAGGAGGGGGATGAGTGTGTAGTTCCCGTCGCCCGAACCACAAGACGACTGGGTGTCGGCAGTAGTGGAGACGTTCGTCCCTGTGGCGAAGCGTCCGTCGCTGCTCGGCACCACGGTCGTGAAGTGGTTGGTGGCCGAGGACGAGTAGTACACGCACTGGTGCAGGTTCAGGTAGCCCGAGGCGGCGGCCTGGGCCTGCCGGGGCAGTGTGGAGGCCGGGGCGGGCGCCGTCATGCCCGTGAAGGCACACACCCCCGCCACAGCCGCGACCACGGGCCTCCATGCACGTCTGATCACTGATCGCAGCATTCCTGGTCCCTCCCCGATACCAAGCGGCACCGGACGCCCCGGCCCGCGACCACAGGCCCAGGAGACCACCGACAGCGACGAAAGTAACGGGTCGAACGCTGTACTCCTCCCATTGGGTGATGAGTCGACCAGCCTTGCGTAACCCACAACAAGACGCCCGAGGTTTGCCGCAGCGACGGGCGCTCACCTCACCATCCACCATCGCACGCGTGTGCGCACCGCCAGCAGCTGGCCCCGTCGCGTGACGCGGCAGAGACAGCAAGACCTCGCAGACCGATGTTCGATCTCGTCGCGGAAAGGGCGTACGGTGCGCGACCCGTCGGACAGGC